>JABLXK010000001.1 GCA_013178095.1 Anaerolineae bacterium
GATCAGTGGTTGGTGCATTACAACACCGAACGTCCTCATCTTGGCTATCGTAATATGGGACGTCGGCCAATCGAGACAATTGATTTATTTTTGAATAAGAATGTTAGGAATGAAGCTTAGTCGTACAGGTAAGATATAAGCTCATAATTTAATTCGTCTATAGAAGACTCTCAAATATCTTTTTTACTGTCAAATAATAATCGGTGTCAATTTATATATTTTGTAACCTCTATTCATCTTTTTTTCAATTCCAAATCAGAGTTATAAAGTAGAGGATCATATAATAAAAGCATTCTTTACTCTCATTGGAAAATCTGTATAATAATTGGGTATTTTCTTGATAAACGGGTGGAATATGCAGAATTCCTTACCAATAGTAGGTAGTTGGTGGTTACCAAATAATTATAGAAAAAGAATAAGTGGAAAACTTTTTATTGATGATATCAACGGATTATGCTTAGAGTTAAATGGTCACCTACTAGATTCAAATATTTTACGTCAATCATTTGGTGTACCTCTTGATTTCATTAATGGAAAGTCAATAAATCATAACGAAATAACTCTTAAAGATTCTGTATTGATTTCTTTTTCAAGAAATTCCTCAAAATATAAAGTTTATGCTTGCTTTTCTGGAATTACATTTAATAAATTAAACGATATTAGATTCAACGTTGTTAATGTTTCATTTCGTCATTTAAATAAGTGGGTGATGAATCATTTTTTTGATGATGATATGAACACAATATTATCTACAAAAAAAGCATCATTGGGTCTTCGATTAGAACCAATTGATTTGGGTAGGATTTCTAATTTCAACCTCAGAATAAAAATAAATAAATTAAGCCAAGTATATAAAAACGAAATTACTGGATTTCAATACAGTTCAGCTCTTGAGATTTCAACGGAAAAACCGAGATTATTTGATGAATTCTTAGAAATATCAATAAAATTTTCTAGTTTTCTTAGTTTTGCCACATTACAACCAGCACTAATTTCAGAAATGGATGGAGTAATTCACCATAAGAGAAAAAAATATAATTGTGTTGATATCCTCCTCCGTTTCAGAGAATTTGAGGATTCTGAGGATTCTTCAGCAAATTATTATGGATTAATTCCATTCCAATTCATCGAAGAAAAGATTTCTCAAGTAATTAACAAGTATTTTGAATTAGTTAAAACTTATGATTCTGTGTATGATCTGTATCTTTCTTCAATTATCAATCCTAGTACAGTCATAGATAATGAGTTTAGAAATTTAGTTGAAGGTTTGGAAGCATATCATAGGAGAAGATTACCTGGAAAATATGTTTCCAATGATGACTTTAGAAGAGAAGTTTTACCTCGATTAATCGAGGCGATTCCTTGTGAGTTAGATAGAAGCTTTAAAGAAAAATTATCAAACTCCATGGAATATATGAATGAGTATTCTTTACGCAAAAGAATTACTGAGTTAATCCGCAATTTGCCAAAAGATCTAAATCTAAAAATACAAAAGGAATCAGGGTACCGAGAGGATATTATTCGTAATATCGTGCTGATCAGAAATCACTTCGCGCATTTTGATCCAGAGGAAAAGAGATATATCCCAAAGGATGCAATTTCATTGCAATTATTGAATGAAGAAATGAGATTAATTCTAGAAGCAAATATCTTAGCTGATTTAGGTATTGATGTTGAATATATTAATAAATTAATTCGTATTCCTAAACGATTTCACCATTGAACTAGAATTGCAGGATAAATATAAATACAGAATTTTATTCTGACTTTAGTCAGTCGAGCGAGCGAAGCGAGGGAGACAAAAAACCACACGCTATGCGGGTGGAAGACAAGAGGTTAAACCACAAATCACCTAACGGCTAGAATAGTGGAGGTCCAAGCCACTAACATAGCAGGAGAGGTGATTTGATGGCAAATACAACGAATAGTTTACTGCAGGGCAAGAAATATGGAAAAGGAAGGGGCGGGAAAAGAGATTGAGAAAAAGGGAAAAGTAGGTTCAGATGGGAAGGATATAGAAAAGAGTGGAAATGAGAAGTTGAAAAGGCAGAAAAGATGAAAATAAAAAGGCATATAAGCGAAGTGGCTTGAACGAAGTGAAAGCCAGCGTCTTGAGACGCTGGCCTGTATTCCAGGCTTATAGCCTATGTTCAAACCACCCATTTTACGGGTGGTTCTGATTTAGTTGTTATTAAAGAAGTTTTTTTGACCTTAATAGAATAGATAATTACCAATACTGAAAAGGAAAACAGCTATCTTCAAAACAATTCGGGTATTTGTTTTATTAACGCTTAATATTTCATAACCACTATTTACTCATCAATAATCAGATATTTGAATTAACATCAGGAAATTAAAAAAATTTGTCTCGGTATTTTTAGCAAATATTTTTATTGACGAATTTATGATAAAGGGAACTAGATTATCACTGGTTCCCTCTATTCCCAAAAACCTAATCTCCCTGCGCGATCTTCCACATGGCCTGCAACGCGATCTTGATCGCGTTCTGCTCGCCGCGGCGGAAGTCGGCTTCCTTGTCCTCGGGCTTGGTGGCCTTGTTGGTGCCGTCGGAGGCATAGATGGCGCCGGTGCGCCAGCCGCGGTATTGCCCGGCGATGAAGAGCGTGTCGCTTTCCATCTCCACCGAGACAACGCCGGCTTTCTTGAGCAGCTCGCCGCGGGCGTTATCGGCGCGCGGGGCGTAGAAAGCGTCGCCGGCCACACCCACGCCCACCGTGGCGGGGATGCCCAGCTCTTCGCTGGCTTCCACCAGCGCGCGCAGCACGGAGAAGGTCGGCACGGCCGGGTAGGTGAGGGGCAGGTAGGCCAGCGAGGTGCCGCCCTCGCGCACGGTGCCCGAGCCGATGATCACGTCGCCTACTTGCTGGAAATCCTGGAACACGCCGCAGGAGCCCACGCGGATAAAGGTGTCCGCACCCATGTGCGCCAGCTCCTCCAGCCCGATGGCTACCACCGGCCCACCCATGCCTGTGCCGATCACGGTCATGGGTACGCCCTTGTATTCACCGGAAAACACCACGTAGCCGCGCCCTTCCGTCACCAGGCGGTGATTGTCGAAGTGCTCGGCGATTTTTTTAGCGCGCGCCTGGTCGCCCGGGCAGAACACGTAGCGGTGGATGTCCTTTGCGTCGCATTTAATGTGCCATTCCATAAAAACCCTCCGATATGTATTAAATAGATTGTCATACAATTATAGCAGAGGCAAAACAAGGCAAGTATAATTTGCGTAATCTGTATTTTTAAGTCAAATTTCTTATCGGAGGAATGCTCATGAGTATCGTGGTATTCGGTAGTATCAACATGGACCTCACCGCTTACGTCCCCAAACTGCCCCAACTGGGCGAAACTTTACAAGGCAGCTCCTACATCACAGCCCCCGGCGGCAAGGGCAACAACCAGGGCGCGGCGGCTTCGCGCCTGGGCGCCGACGTCAAGTTCGTCGGGCGCGTGGGGACGGACATCTTCGGCGACCAGGTTTTGAAGATCATCGCCGAGCAGAAGGTGGATATCAGCCAGATCCTGCAAGATAACGAACACGGCACCGGCATCGCCGTGATCTGCGTGGACAAGAACGCCGACAATTCCATCATCATCATCTCCGGCGCGAACTTTGCCCTGGACGACAGCGACGTGGCGCGCGCCAAAGCGCTGATGAGCGACGCCAAGGTGCTGATGCTGCAACTGGAAGTGCCGCTGGACGCCTGCCTGAAGACGGCACAGGCCGCGCACGAGCAGGGCGTGAAAGTGGTGTTTGACCCCGCTCCCGCCATCCCCCTGCCGGCGGAAGCCTTCAAGCTGATGGACTTCATCACCCCCAACGAGACCGAGACGGAAATCCTGACCGGTTTCAAGCCCGCCAACGCCGAGGACGCCGCGCGCGCCGCCAAGCTGTTCCTGGAAAAGGGCGTGGGCACGGCCATCATCAAGTTGGGCGCCAAGGGCGTGTATTACGAAAACAAGAGCGAGAGCGGTTTCGTTCCTCCGTATAAAGTCACCCCCATCGACACCGTTGCCGCCGGCGACGCCTTCAACGCGGGTTTGGCGGTAGCCATCTCCGAAGGCAAGCCGCTAGCCGAAGCCGTGCGCTGGGGCGCAGCCGCCGGCGCGCTGGCCACCACCCGCAAGGGCGCGCTGCCCTCCATGCCCTACCGCGATGAATTAATCAAACTGATGAAAGAGCAAGCATGAGCACTACATTAATTACCAGCGACGTTGTCCTGTGCCTGGACGCTTCCGATCACATTTACAAAGAAGGCTATTTAGTTATTGAAAACGAGCGTATCATCGAGATCGGCTACCAGAAGGACCTCGATAGCCGGCGCAAGTTCGACCAGACGGTGGCTTTGGGGCCGCGCCTGGTGATGCCCGGCCTGGTGAACGCCCACACGCATACCCCCATGACGCTCTTCCGCGGGCACGTGGAAGGGCACACGCTCTTCACCCTGGATGGCTGGTTCAACACCATCCGCGTGCTGGAATTGAAGATCGACCCCGACCTGATCAGCCCGGGCGTGGCGCTTTCCTGCGCGGAGATGATCCGCACCGGCACCACCACCTTCGTCGACCAGTATTTCTGGATGGACCGCATCTACCCCGAGGTGCGCCAGAGCGGCCTGCGCGCCGTGCTGGCTTACGGCATCGTGGAGCTGGGCAAGGAAGAGGCGCGCAAACGCGAAGTGGCCGCCGCTTCCGCCTTCCTCGAAAGCCTGCAGGGCGACCCGCTGCTGACCGGCTGGCTCGGCCCGCACGCGTTCTTCGTGGATAACAGCGAAGCCGCCATGGCGCTCGAAAAGGAACTGGCGCAGAAATACCACACCGGCTTCCACACCCATTTCGCCACCGGGCAGGAGGAGAACGACTACTGCCGCGAGCATTACGGCACCACCGCCATCCCGCAGTTGGAGAAGATGGGCTTCCTGGAATTCCCGATCATCGCCGCGCACAGCATCGGCATCCCGGTGGAAGACCTGCCCATCGTGGCAAACAAACCCTTCACGGTCTGTTTCGCGCCCTCTTCAGGCATGCGCAACGCCGCCGGCATCGCCCCGCTCGACAAGATCCGCGAGGCGGGCGTGAACGTGGCGCTGGGCACCGATAACGTTACCAACAACAACAGCTACGACATGTTCAAGGAGATGGCGCTGACCGGCAAGGTCATGGCGCTGCTCAAACTGGACGCAGCCGCCATCCCCACGCGCTACATCCTGGACATGGCCACCATGGGCGGCGCGCGCGCCATCGGCAAGGAAAAAGAGATCGGCTCGCTGGAAGCCGGCAAGAAAGCCGACCTGATCGCGCTGGACCTGAACGAGATCGGCTGGGCGCCTTTCGGCGGGCAGGACTTCTACGCCGCGCTGGTGTACGCCGTAAGCGGCTACCACGTGCGCGACGTGATGGTCAACGGGCGCTGGCTCTACCGCAACAGCCAATACCAGACCCTGGACTACCTGAAGGTGCGCCGCGAGCTGGAAGCCAAGCACGACGAGCTGATGCGCAAAATTAAAGAATAAAGGATTCTTTTATGAAAAGGATCATTATCGATACCGACGCGGGCGTGGACGACGCCCTGGCGATCCTGTTGGCCTTCGGGCAAAAGGACGTCAAGATCGAAGCCTTCACCACGGTGAACGGCAACGTGGACGTAGACAAGACCACCGCCAATGTCTTGAAAATCCTCGACCTGGTAGGGCAGGACGTGCCGGTTTACCGCGGCTGCCCGCAGCCGCTGGTGGCCCCGGTCTTCAACGCCGCCAGCATCCACGGCGTGGACGGACTGGGCGACGCCGGCATCCCGGCTTCCAAACGCCAGCCCGAAAAGAAACATGCCGCGCTGGCGCTGGTCGACCTGGCCAATCAATACCCGGGCGAGATCAGCCTGATCGCCATCGGCCCGCTCACCAACCTGGCCGCGGCGTTGACGCTTGACCCTGATTTGCCCCACAAATTCGCTGACCTGACCATTATGGGCGGCGCCATCTACGCGCGCGGCAACACCAATGTCACGGCCGAATTCAACATCTACGCCGACGCGGAAGCGGCGCGCGTGGTGTTCGAGCGCTGGCCGAAGGTGCGCGTGCTCTCATGGGAAACCACCATGCTGTACCCGTTCAACGGGGAGCAGGTGGCGCATTTCTTCAACATGGGCACGGCCAAATCCAAATTCTTCCACGACATTTACCAGAAAACGCTGGGCTTCCTGCGGGAAAAATTCCACCAGGACCTGCTGTTCTCGGCGGACGGGCTGGCGGTGGCCTGCGCCATCGACCCCTCCATCATCACCCGCAAAGAGGAGCATTTTATGGAAGTCGAGCTGCATGGCGCAAGCACGCGCGGGCTGACCGCGGTGGACTGGTTCGGCCTGGGTGGCAAGCCCGCCAACGCCGAGATCATCCTGGAGCTGGACCACGCGCGCTACGTGCAGATGATCGAGGACGGGCTGCGCTGAGCATGTCGAAGATCGATTCAAAAGAGCTGCTGCGCAGGGCGCAGGCATACGCCCCCCAGGCCGAGAAATTCCTGGGGGATATGGTGCGCATCCCCTCGGTCAATAAGCGCGACCCGGAAAAGAACGCGGCCGAGCGCATCCACGACGAAGCCCTGAAACTGGGATTCGAGAGCAAATTCGTGGCCAAAGACCCCCAGCGGCCCAACGTGCTGGCGCGCTACGGCAGCGGCAAAATCGGTTTCGCCCTGATCGGCCACATCGACACGGTGGCAGAGGGCGACCCGGCCTCGTGGAGCTTCCCGCCCTTCGAGGCGCACGTGGATAACGGGCGCCTGATCGGGCGCGGCGCGGCCGACAACAAGGCCGGCATCGCTGTGGGGCTGTACACGCTGCTGCTGTTGCGTGAGCTGGATTTACTGGATACGCAGCGCTTCTGCGTGACGGTGGCGGGCGTTTCCGACGAGGAAGCCGGCGCCTGCAGCACACTGGGCGTGCGCTACCTGCTGGACACGCAGGAACTGCGCGCCGCCGGAGCCATCTACACCTACACCAGCGACTTCGTGTGCATCGGCCACCGCGGGCTGCTGCGGCTGGAGATCCGCACCAGGGGTGAATCGATTCACGCCGGCATCGACGCCTGGCATCAAAAGACGCAGGGCCTGAACGCGGTGACCGCCCTGGCGGACATCCTGCTGCGCCTGGAAAAGTTGAAAATCGACGTTCAGCCGGTGCCCGGTTTTGAAAAACTGGGTTTCACCATCACCCCAGGCACCATCTTCCAGGGCGGCGTGTACGAGAGCATCGTGCCCGAAAGCGCCAGCGCGATCATCGATATGCGCCTGCTGCCCGGCCAGGATAAAGAGGAAGTGCTGCAGCGCGTGGACGCCATCATCAAGGAAGTGGAAGCCGAACGCCCCGGGCTGAAAACCGAGGTAATGCGCAAGGTGGATATCCCCGGCGCGGCCATCCCGCTGGACCATCCCCTGGCGCGCATCGCGCAGGATTACACCGAGACCTTCACCGGTGCACGCTGGCCGGTGGCGGGAGCGGGACCGGGCAATGAAGGCTACATGCTGATCGGCGCGGGCATCCCTACCCTGTGCGGTTTCGGCGCCACCGGCGGCAACCCGCACGCACCCGACGAATGGGTGCTGCTTTCCAGCCTGCCGGTCACCATGGCGATTTACGCCGGCATCATTCACGATTATTTAAACCAAATCGAAGGAGCATAATATGAGTCATTTAGATCGCGATCCCTGGGTGGACGTGAAGACGGTTCACGGCTTTTCCGCCGACCATGTCATTTCCGCCTTGCAGAAGGAAATCCGCCGCGGGCACGCCGAAAACGCCGCCCTGCTGGCGTATGAGATGATCACCACCAGCCCCGCGCTGGAAGAGTACCTGTGGTACCGCCTGAAAGTCATCTCGGTCGAAGATATCGGCTTCGGCGACTCAATGGCGCCCGTGCTGATCCAGAGCCTGTTCGAGATGACCAGCGCCTGCGACCATTCCGTGGGCGAGCGCAAGCTCTATGCCATCCACGCCGTGCGGTACCTGTGCGGCTGCCAGAAGGACCGTTCCAGCGACGAGATGATCAACTGGATCATCCACACCGTCGAGAACGGCGAGGGGCTGCCGGTTATCCCGGATTACGCCCTGGACATGCACACCGCCGAAGGCCAGAAGAAAGGCCGCGGGCGCAGGTTCTTCTTTGAAGAAGCCTCGAAGACTGAGCCGGAGCTGCCCGGCCGCGACAAGACTTATCTCCAGCGGATCATCAAGATGCTGGATGAGGGGAAACTGAAGGATTAATAAGTATTTGGCGGGATTAGAATCCCGCCCTACACGTTCTAAACATAGAACGGGCGACCCTTCGACTTGGCTCAGGGGTCGCCCGCTTTTTGTTGGGTTTCGCTGTGCTTTGCAACATGCGGCTGGAAACCGCTGCTGTAGAGTATCTCCGCTCAATGCAACCTACCTGCTAGAGGACGTCACCCCTCCCCGCCCTCCCCATTTTTAAAAACGAAAATGGGGAGGGAGACACTGGAAATCGAGCGGAATTGAATGCCGGCCGAGATCCTTCGCTTTGCTCAGGATGACAACGATTGGGCAATTGTAGTTTGGCGGGTATAGAAACCCGCCCTATAATAAACGGTAAAACGGGCGACCCTTCGATGGAACTCAGGGATCGCCCGTTTTTTGTCATTCCGGCCGAGATCCTTCGCCAAAAACGGCTCAGGATGACAATGAGAGGGCAACCGAAGTTTGGCGGGTATCTATACCCGCCCTACCGGACGCTCAGGATGACAATGAAGGGGCAACAAGCGGTCGCACTGTTATCACCCCTCCCTACCCACCAAACAAGACCGGGGGTTAGGGGTGTTTACAACGGCTGAATCTCGAGCTGGTCGATGACCTGGCGCATGAGCGCGGCGGAATGCAGCAAGTCGGCCATTTCGCTTTCGTCCAGGTTGAGTTCCAGAACGCGCTCGACGCCATTCTGGCCGAGCACGGTCGGCAGGCTGAGATATACGTCCTCAATACCGTAGAGCCCCGGCACCAGGCTAGAGATGGAAAGCACGCTGTTCTGATCGCGCAGGATGCTCTCGACGATGCGCGCCAGGCCCATGCCAACCGCGTAATAGGTGGCGCCTTTGCGTTTGATGATCTCGTAGGCGGCATTGCGCACCTCGTCGGTGATGCGCCGGCGGTCGTCGCCGCAGATTTCGTTGCCGATCTGGCGGCAGTAATCCTGCATGGGAACGCCGGCGATGTTGGCAGAGCTCCACACGGCCACCTCCGAATCGCCGTGCTCGCCAATGATAAAGGCGTGCACGTTGCGCGCGTCCAGGTTGAAGCGCGTGCTGATCAGCGAGCGGAAGCGCGCGGTATCCAGCACCGTGCCGGAGCCGATCACGCGCGCCGCGTCCAGCCCGCTCAGCTTCCAACTGGCGTAACTGAGCACGTCCACCGGGTTGGTGGCGATCAGCAGGATGGCGCTGCGGTTGTATTCCAGCACCTGCGGCAGGATCTGGCGGAAGATGGCGGTGTTGCGCTTGAGCAGGTCCAGGCGCGTCTCGCCCGGGCGCTGCGAAGCGCCGGCGGTGATCACGATGATATTAGCCCCGGCGCAGTCGGCGTAATCGCCATGCCAGATACGCACCGGGCTGGAAAGCGGCACGGCATGGCTGAGGTCCATCACCTCGCCCTCGGTGCGCTCTTTGTCGACGTCGATCAACACGATTTCGCCCGCCAGACCGTTCAGGATCAAGGCGTAGGCGAAAGTCGTGCCGACCTTGCCCGCGCCGATGATGGCGATCTTGTGCACGGGAGAGTTGTATAAACTGGAGTTGAAATTGTCCATAATGATCCTCTTGATAATACCTGGCCATTCACGTGATTGTACATGCTGCGTATCTAATAATATAGAATAATATCATAAAAATACAATAAAAACCCGGAGTTAAGAATCCGGGTTTTGTGTTTGCAGAGGCGGGATATCGGCCAGGAATGTCAGCGCGGTTTGCGCCTGAAGAAACCCATCAGACCGCCCAGGAGCATCAGCACGCCGCCGGCCCAAATCCAGTTGATCAAGGGGTAGAAAGCGATGCGCACGGGATAGGTCTCATCAGCCGAGCGCGGCGTTTGTTCCAGGATGACCTGCGCGTCCTGCAGCCAGCCGGCGGCCAGGCCGGGGCGGGCATACAGCGTGCCCAGCTTGGTGAAATGGATCACGGCGGGGCGCACCTCGCGCACAGTGTCCCCATGGGTGATACCGACCGGCACTTCGAACACCACGTTGCCGCTGGCGTCGAGGCTGCTGGCGAATTCTCCGGCGCTAAATTCAAAACCGTTCACACGGATGGGGCTGCCGGCGGCTAACTGCCCTTCGTAAGTGCCGCTGAGGGTTTCCACCCCCAGAATGCCCAATGCCAGGACGGCCAGACCGAGGTGGATCAGGTTCACGCCCAGGCGCGGCAGGGGGAAGGGTTTTTTGGAAAAAACCGGCAGCAGGCATTCGCGCGCAAAGTTTCGCAGCCAACTGGCCAGGAAAAAAGACGCGGCCCAAAAACCGGCGGCGGCCGGCAGGCCGAGCGGGTAGCGCAACAGCAGAAATATCGGAACCGGCACAGTGAGCAGCGCCAACCAGGCGATAACTCTCCCGGCGCGCTGCGGATGGTTGTCCAGCAGGCCGGCCAGCGGGCAGAGCGCGGTCAGCAGGATCAGCAGCAGAAACGGCAGGGCTGTCCAGCGCTCATAATCGGCGATGCTGAAACTGGCGGACGCCCCGCCGAAGAGCTGCGAGGTGAGCGGCAGGGTTTGACCGAACAGGCTGACCAGTACCAAAGCGGCCAGACAGGCGTTGAAGCCCTTGAGGATGCGCTCTTCCCAGTTGGCGGGTTTGGGCGCAGCGGATTGCGAAGAATCGCCGCGGCGGAAAGCCAGCAGGAAGAGGGACGCGCACAAGTGCAACAGGATCAGCACGGTCAACACCGGCCCCATGGCGCCGCTGCTGTAGGCGTGCACCGATTCCAGGATGCCGGAGCGCGTTATCAGGATGCCGAACAGGGTCAGGATCACGATGGCGAGCGTGAAGGCGTTGGTCCAGCGCTGAAAAGCATGGCCGCGCAGCTGCATGCGTATGGAATGGATCAGGCCGAAAGAGAGCAGCCAGGGCACCAGGCCGGAGATTTCCACCGCGTCCCAGCCCCAATAGCCGCCCCAACCCAGGATGGTGTAGGCCCACCAGGAACCAAGGAACATGCCGGCGGTCAGCATGACCCAGGAGACCAGCACGACCGGATACAGGCGGCGCAGCCAGGCGGCGGGATCGCCGCCCTTGATCAGGGAAGCCAGCAGGAACGCGTAGGGGATGAAGAACCCGATCAATCCCAAATAGAGCGTGGGCGGATGCAGCAGCATGGCAATGTGGCGCAGGCTGGGGTTCATGCCCTGCCCGTCTTTGGGCAGCAGCAAGGCGGCATTTTCCGGCGGAAAAACGGCATAGCTGACTTCGCCGGCGGGCAGTACCCAGCTCTTCAGGAAGGGATTGGCGAAAAACACGTCCGGCAGGATGAAAAACAGCAGGGTTGTCTGCAGCACCAGCAGAATGGTTTTAACGAGCGCCGCGCCGGAACCGCGAGCCAAGCGGATGGACAAGGAAGCAGCCGCGGAAAGCAGGAACGAGAAGAACAACAGGGAGCTGGCCTGCGCCGACCAAAGCCCGCCCAGGCGTTCCAGGGGAGTCATGGCGTTCTCAACCGCGTTGAAAACCACCTGGTACTGGTAAGCGCCCAACTGAAGCAGCGCGCCGAGCGCGAGCACCGCCAGCCCCAGCAGCATCGTCTGCGCATAGGCAAGCCAAGCTGCCAAAGCCTCCAGACCCTGCGGACGGCGGAAGTGCAGGAAAACGCATAAGACGATCAGAGCGGCGCACAGAATGAAAGCGCCGGTCAGCCCCATATAACCCAGCATGCCGATGAAATCCGTGATGGCCATAGTTGCTGCGATTATCTCAATTAAGCCATCTCATATTTTTCGGAAACGACCTGCCTGGCCGGCACTTGCATGGCGCGCAGGATGGCTTCCATGGCATCGATCATCACCAGCGGACCGCAAATGAAATAGAACAGCTCCGCGCGGTTGGCAGGCAGCTCGCGTTCCAAGAGCGAACGGGTGATGAAGCCGGTCTCGCTCTTGAGATGTTCAGCTGGCGTTTCCAGAACGTGGGTGATTTTCAGGTTGAGCTTTTTCTGCAGATTATCCAGTTCTTTGAAATAAGCAATTTTTGTGTCGTCCGGATTGCCATAGAACAGGTGGATCGGGCGCCGGTCTTTTTCATCGGCCAGCGTATGGAGGATGCTCAACATGGGCGCGATGCCGATGCCGCCGGCCAGCAGCACCAGGCCTTTTTGCATGCGCGGGTCGGCCAGCGAAAAATTGCCATACGGCCCATCCACGTAGACCGTCTCGCCGCCTTGCAGTTTGCCGATCGCGGCGGTGAAATCACCGGCATCCTTGATGGAGAAGCGCAGTTCGCCCTCGCGATGGGCGCTGCCGGAAAACGAGAAAGGATTGCGGTGCAGGGTGAAGGGCGAGCTGTTGACGTTGAGCCAGGCCACCTGCCCGGCTGCGAAGCGCATGCCCGCGTGGCCTTGCGGCGCGAGCACCAGCGTCCAGGTATCCGGCAGTTCGGTGACGAGCTGCTTGACAATGTACGGATGGCGCTGTATATCCAGCGGTTTCAACACGCGCACGTAGACGGTCGCGCCGACCCAGATGAGCACTGTGAGCAGCCAGGCGATGCGCATGGCGGGAGCCGACATGTAATAGTCCACTTTGAGAAGGTGGATGAGCGCGAACACGGCAATGATCATGGCCAGCAGGTCGTGCAGACCGTGCCAGGCGTTGTAATCCAGGCGCAGGTCCTTGCGCAGCACGGAGGTGACGGCAATCAGGAGCAGGGCTGCCAGGCCGATCATACCGGCTTGCGCGCGCCAGGGCGCCGTGAGCGGATTGAGCAGCAGCAAGGTGTTGGGATTATTGATCACCAGGATAACCGGATGCAGGAATACCAGCAAAACCGACAGGACGGAGAGTAAGTGATGGGCGCGGTAGATGCCGTCCATCTCGAATACCTCGGACAGGAAGCGGATGCGGGCGGTCGGCAGGAATTGCAGACCGGCCAGTGAAAGCCCAACGAATCCCAAAATGACGGAAAAATCGCGCCAAAAACTGCGCCCGGCCGGCATGGGGAACAGGAAAAACACGATCACCGGCAGGAATACCAACAGAATATAAACCGCCAGAGCCAGCAGGCGTTTGGCAGACTGATTCATGTTCGCCTCCTCGCGCTAATCAGGGCGCACCAGCCCGCTCGTGTCCAACTCGACGACCTGCGCCAGGTCTTCAATGCTGTCGTAAAGCAGCTGCAGCATGTAATCGCCGTTGTGGAGATACCCGGCTTCATCCTTGGCGCTGAACTGGAAGTTGAAAGCGGCGCGCATCAGGCGCGGCGTGATGGATTTGAACTGGTTGGCGAATACAGCTTCGCCCTCGTCCACCTTGCCGTTGGCGTTGCTGTCGTTGAACCAGTATGGATACTGATCCGCCCACAGGAGCGGCTGGGAAAGCCGGCTGGACGCATACTGCTGCATGGCGCGGTAAAGCACGCCGCGCATGCCTTCGATCTCGTAATAAATTCCTTTGACCTGACCATTGCCGTCATAATCCACTTTCGAAACGGTGACGTCGCGGTAATCGGAGTAGCCGGTCACGTTGGAATGGCAGGCAGCGCACAGGTTGTCATCGTCGCCATAATTCTGGCGGATGTGGAGCGAATGCGGATCGTGGCACTGGGTGCAGGTCTGCACGCCGTTGGCATGCAGGAAGCGCCCGGTATAGGACTTGCCTTCATATTGAAAACCGCTCTCAGCCTCCGCGCCCATTTGCGTGGCGGCCGCGAAGGCGTAATGCGGGGCGGCAAAAGCGCCCTCCGCGATCAGCTCATCATCGCCATAATCCCCGGCGGCGGCCTTCACGTCGGCGCCCGCGCCTGTTCCGCTATGGCAGGAGCCGCACAGCGCGTCGGGATTGCCCATGGAAATTTGGGCTCCGGAGGGGAAAGACGCGACCTGCAGCATGTCCGCTTTTTCATTGTGGCAAACTTCGCATGAAATTACTGAATTGACCGCCGCGGGCGCGTCCACGGCCAGCCCGGCGCTGCCATCCTGGCCGAGAAAATCGAGGAAACCGTCTCCGCTGTGGCATTTGGCGCAATTGACCGGCACGAGCGGGGGTTCGTCCTCGTTCCAGTGCGTGAAAGATTCCGCGGAGGCGTCGGCGTGGGCGGACCCCCACCAATCGACGCTTACTTCCTGCACGGAACGCGCTTCTGCGGCCTGGCGGGCAACGTAGATGTACCAGCCGGCCAGCGCGGCAACGATAAACAGGATCGAAAGGATAAACGTACGGTTTTTCATAAATACCTCCAAGGTTGTTAGCAGGACAGCCTGGGGGCTGCATCCAGATGTCCTCCACCGGAACCAAAACCGGCAGAGCGTGTATTCTTGTTTTCAGTATACCTGATTTGAAATTAATCCAAAAGTCAGAAACTGACTTTTGGGCATTCCGAAAATAATTACAGGTGTTGTCCAGACAAAGATTGAAACTGCGATCCTGCCGCAGTACAATGATTTGGGAGGGAAATGGCAATCCGGCAAATTTCAAGCCGTTTATTCTCGCAACTCACTCATCATTTTCTCCCGGTTGCCGCTATGCAACCGCAAGGATTGGCTTTTTTCAGGAGGTGATGCAATGAAAGAAGCACTACTTCCGATCCTGGTCCAGGATCCGGTTTTAAAAAACCACAAGAGAATCATCGAAGGTTACAAAGCCAGGCGGGACTTCTTTTTAGATGGCCCGCTCACCGATACGGTGGCGATCCTGGATTTCGACCCGGTCAACGGCGAGCTGTCCAAGGGCGCGCATTTCAATAAGGGGAAGATCGTGGGATGGTTCGAGGATGACCGCAAGCGCAAGATCCGCGACTTTTCCGGGAAAGAAATCTACACACCGGCCTTCATGCAGGCCAGCGTCTTCGCCACTGTGTTGAAAACGCTGGATCTGTTTTATAAAAAGAAGGACCCACGCGATTTGAGCGGCAAGTCGGCAAAATCCGATGAAAAGCCGATGAATGAGAATAAAGTCAGATATGGGGAGAATTGCCTGGGGCGCCCGCTGACCTGGGCGTTCAACGCGTCCCAATTGCTGGTCATCCCGCGCGCGGGGGAGATGGCCAACGCCTACTACCAGCGGGATTCGCACAGCTTGCAGTTCTTCTATTTTCCCTCGGAAAAAAGGCCGGACAAGATCATCTTTGCGTGCCTGTCGCGCGATATCGTGGCGCACGAAACCGGGCACGCCATCATCGACGGCATCGCGCCGCACCTGATGGACGCGGCTTCCCCGCAATCGCTGGCCATCCACGAAGCCCTGGCTGACATCATCGCCATGCTGGTGGCTTTCACCAGCCGCGAATTGACCTCCCAGGTTTTGGATAGGCAAAATGGCTCCATAAAGGACGTCAGCGCGATCTCGACCATTGCCGAGGAATTCGGGCAGGCCTGCGGCCACCGGGATGGACTGCGCAACCTGGTGAATCAAAAGAACCTGAATCCTGCAGACAAGGTAAACGGTGTACGGCGGGCGGAGCCGCACGAGCTGAGCGAAGTGTTGAGCGGCGCGTTGTACAAGCTGATGGTGAACATTCACGAGCAGCTCACCGATGAATTGAAAGAACAACCGCAATACCAGAAAAGAAAAAAACCGCGCTATTCGGCCTCCGGCTTCGCGTTGCAGAAAGCCATCAACCGCTTCGTACGCATGACCTTCCGCGCGCTGGATTACCTGCCGGTAGGCTGCGTATCTTTCGCTGATTACGGGCGCGCCATGATCGCCGCGGACAAGATCGCTTATCCCAATGACCCCAAAATGCGCGGCTGGATCCGCGAAGAATTCCAGAAACGATCCATCATCACCAATATTGGAGACCTCGCACCGATCGTCAAACCGAGACGCCATTCGTTGGGAAAAGTCAAAACAGCCGAACTTCACGCGAGCGACTGGGTCGCCTACGAATACGCCAACGCCCACCGCGGCTTGCTGGGAATCCCAGCAAGAATCCCCTTCCAGGTGCACCCGCGGTTGGACGTCACCAAGCAATATGAGGGGGACCGAAGCGCGCGCGAATGTATTTTTAAAGTATCCTGGGAACAGGAGGAAGCCAACCCGTCCTATCCGAACCTGCCGACGAGGCGCAAGGTCACGGTGGGCAGCACGGCGGTTTTCGACTGGGAAAGCGGCCGGCTGCTGACTTTACTTACCAACGCCAGGCCGCCGGAAAAACTGGCGGATGCCAGGCGGGAAATTTACTTCACACGCGAGATCCATGAAAACCGGAAAAAAGAATACGACGCGCAAGAGCTGGACCGGGATATTTTCATCCGGGAATTAATGGAGCAAGGCGCGCTGCGTTTCGGGGCGCAGGCGCTGGGCCCGGACGGCAAACCCCTGCCGTCGGTGATCCGCGGTGAGGTTGTGAAGGACGTGATGAAACTGCAGAATACCTTTAATTACCTGCACATCGCGGAGGTGGAATGATGGATGCGCTGCGAGTCCGCATATACAACGTCCGTTTCGGCGACGGCATCCTGCTGACCATTCCGGACAGGGATAAAAAAGGGAAGGTAACCGAAAGGCACATCCTGATCGACGTCGGCAACGCCTTAAACAAAGAAGGCGGAGCGGATGCGGTTTTCAAGCCGGTTGTTGCCGATATTGTTGAGGAATTGGCCGGCAGGCCGCTGGACCTCTACATCATGACGCACGAGCACATGGACCACATCCAGGGCTTGCCCTACGCGGAGCGGTATGTTTATACCCAAAGCGAGACCCAATTAAGAGATTTGCTGAACACCCAATATGCCTGGCTGACAGCCTCAGCGGCGGAGGATTACCGCAATACCCATCCGAAAGCAGAGAAGGCCGAATTGAATTTCGAGCGGGATTACGCCGCCATCAGCAGCTATATCCACTCTTCCGCTTACGTGGAAGCAAGCGGCGCGCAGCAATTGGCTTATATGCAAACGCTGCTGGATATCAACAACCCCAGAAGTTCGCAGGAGAACGTGGACTACCTGCGGAAACTGGCCAGGCATACTTATTACGTTTACCGCGGGGTGAAGCTGGGCCGCAAGCATCCGTTCAAGGAAACCAAATTCGAGATCTGGGCGCCGGAGGAGGATACTTCGGTATATTACGGCAATTACCAATCCCCGGCGTTGGGTGTGGCCGAGGAGGGCGCCGGCGCAGGAGAATCCGCCTGGCAGGAATGCTGCCCGCCGGCGGGGGTGGACGCCAGCGCTTTTTACAACCTGATCGAGGCGCGCCGGCAGTGCGCGGAAAGCCTGCTGGCCATCGACAAAGCCCAGAACAACACCAGCGTGGTGTGCTGCATCGAATGGCGCGGCTGGCGGCTGCTGTTCACCGGGGACGCGGAAATCAAGAGTTGGAAGATCATGAAGGATCAGAATCAATTGCGCGAGGTGGATTTCCTCAAGATCAGCCACCACGGCAGCCATAACGGCACCCCCGGGGAGAGCATCCTGGATGTGATCCTGCCGAAACGCGCCGCCAAAGGCAAAGAACGCCGCGCGGCGGTGTCCACCTGGCGCGACACCTATTCCGGCGTGCCGGACGCGGCTACCCTCAAACGCCTGTATGATCCTGCCGTCGCCGGCTTGCAGCCGCGCTGCGACAGCCTGGCGATGGTCAACGAGAGTATAAGCAATAAGCTATACGAGGACTTTTTCTTCGAGGGCTGAATCTGAACAATTTTTTAGCGAGAAGCTCCTGCCATTACCAGGAGCTTCTCGCGTATTTCAAACCTATACTTTTTCGTCCGCATTGCAGCCGGAAGATATTCAAATTAATCTGTCTTTCAATCTGGCATTGGATGCGATCTTCAGCAGTGTGCTCATGAATTCTGTTTCGATCCTGTTCTGTATGATTTCCATTCTTGACAGAGGGCAAAAACCAATCTAATCGCATTTCTGAATGTGCACCATCTCATCCCCTTTTTCCAGCTTTTGGCCTTTGGAAATGGAGACTTTTTCCACGATTCCAGCGAAGGGCGCGCGGAATTCCATCAGCATTTTCATGGATTCCAGCACCACCAGCACCTGGTTGTGCTCCACGCTGTCGCCCGCGGCTACTCGCACTTCCATCACCACGCCGGGGATGGGCGCTTCGATCCTGCCGGCATCTTTCTTGCCTTCCTTGCCGGCGCGTTTGCGGGCTGCGCCTTTTTCCGGTTCGATCTGCGCTTCCACTTGAAGGCCGCGCGTAGTAACGCGGTAGCTGCCGTCATCCTGAGGCTTGAGGTGGTATTCCCGCTTGCCGGAATCTTTTTCCACCATGAACAGCCCATTCTCATTCAAGAAGTGAATGCCGATATACGCCGGCTGCCCATCAATCCAGACGCGCTCGCCGTCGATCTCGATCCGGTATTCGTGCCCGCCAATGGTAACGCGATATTTGTCCATAGGATTTAGAAATTACCGGTCATTTGTTCGCGCCAGCCGACCATGCGCCATTGGTTGCTGTTTTCCGTGAGCTGCCGGGCACTGCGTTTCAGCATTTTATGAACGAAAAGCGCGGCTGCCAGGGCGGACTCTTTTTCCAATTCCTCCAAATTTTCCGGTTCTTGCGGTTGGAAGGATTCCAGGAACATGGTGTCCACTTCCGCTGCCAGAAAGGTTTCACTGCTCAGTACTTCACGCAGGTAACCCAGGTCGGTGATCACGCCGGCGATCTGAAAATCATCCAGCGCGCCCAGCATGCGGCGGATGGCAGTGGAGCGGTCTTCACCCCACACGATCAGCTTGGCGATGAGCGAGTCATAGTCGGTCGTGACTGCCATGCCCTGATAGAGAGCGGAATCCACGCGGATGCCGGAGCCGGCGGGTTCGCTCAAGTAAGTGATCAATCCGGAGGTGGGCATGAAAGATTGATCGGGATCCTCGGCGATCACACGCGCCTCGATGGCGGTGCCATGCATCCTGATCTGTTCCTGGCGCAGTGTCAGGCAGCCGCTGGCCGCCAGCAGCAACTGCGCGTTGACCAGGTCAATACCGGTGACCATCTCGGTGATGGGGTGTTCCACCTGGATACGCGGGTTGACCTCGATGAAATAAAAATTGTGCTGACTATCCATAAGGAATTCGATGGTGCCCAGACTGCGATAGTTCAGCGCCAGAGCCACCTTGCGGGCGTAATCGAATAAATTCGCACGGCTCTCGGCATCCAGACCCGGAGCAGGAGATTCCTCGATCAATTTTTGATGGCGGCGCTGGATGGAACATTCGCGCTCACCGATTACCAGCACATTGCCCTTGCCGTCGCCCAACACCTGCACCTCGATGTGGCGAGCGGGACGCACGAACTTTTCGATATACACCTGGTCGTCGCCGAAAGCCAGCTTGGCTTCCTGGCTGGCTGAGGCGGCCATTTTGTTGAGTTCATCCTCATTGTGCACCAGACGGATACCGCGGCCGCCGCCGCCGGAAACAGCTTTAACCAGCAGCGGATAGCCGATTTGGGCAGCGAGCGCCTGCGCGGCAGGCATGTCGGCAAGATTGAGATCGCTGCCGGGCAGCACCGGCACACCGGCCTGCTGCGCGACCTGGCGGGCGGCGCGCTTGTCGCCGGTCAGGGCGATGCTGCGTGGTTCAGGGCCGATAAAAACCATGCCGGCTTTTTCCACCCGTTCGGCGAAGACCGGATTTTCTGACAAAAAACCATAACCGGGGTGAATAGCGTCAGCTTTGACCTTGCGGGCTGCCGAAAGGATTGCGTCGATATTGAGATAAGATTGGGCGGCGGGCGTGGGCCCGACATAAACCGCTTCATCGGCGTAGCGCGTGTGCATGGCTTCGCGGTCGCCGGCGGAATAAACGGCGACGCTGGCGAACCCCAGGTCACGGCAAGCCCGAATGATGCGGACCGCGATCTCCCCACGATTGGCAATCAGGATTTTCATGGTTTGTCCTTTCTATTTTCTACAATGGTATATTTCCATGTTTACGCGCGGGCGTTTTCTGGCGCTTATCCTTGAGCGAATCCAGCGCGTCAATCAGGCGCGCGCGGGTTTCAGCCGGCAGGATGACATCGTCCAGGTAACCGTTGGCTGCCGCAATATAAGGATTGGCCATTTCACTGCGGTAACGGCCGGTCAGCTCGGCGCGCAATGCCGCCGGATCTTCCGCGGCGGATAGTTCCTTGCGGTAGATAATATTCACCGCGCCCTCCGGACCCATCACTGCCACTTCAGCGGCGGGCCAGGCGTAATTCAGGTCGCCGCCCAGATGTTTGGAGCTCATCACGATGTACGCGCCGCCATAGGCTTTGCGCAAGATCACTGAGACCTTCGGCACGCTGGCCTCGGCGTAGGCATAGATCATTTTGGCTCCGTGGCGGATGACGCCGTTGTGCTCCTGGTCCACACCCGGCAGAAAACCGGGCGTATCCACGAAAGTCAGCAGCGGGATGTGAAAAGCGTCGCAAAAACGGATGAAGCGCGCGGCTTTATCCGAGGAGTTAATATCCAGCACGCCCGCCAGCACCAGCGGCTGGTTGGCGACGATGCCGACCGGATTCCCGTTCATGCGCGCGAAGCCGATGACGATATTCTGGGCGTAGCTTTCCTGCACTTCTAGGAACTCACCGCTGTCGACGATTTCCTGGATCACTTCGCGGATATCATAGGGCTTTTGCGGGTCCTGCGGGACGATCTCGCTGAGCGCCTGGTTGGGGCGCGCGGGATCATCGGAAGGAACCACGTAAGGCGAAGAAGCCAGGTTGTTGGAAGGCAGGAACGATAACAGCCAGCGGATGTTATTGAAAATGGCGTCTTCATTTTCCGCGCTAAAATGCGCCACACCGCTGCGGTTGACGTGCACAGCTGCGCCGCCCAGGGTTTCAAAATCCACTTCTTCGTGCGTGACAGCTTTGACCACTTCCGGGCCGGTGATGAACATATTGGCGGTCTGTTTCACGATCAGGACGAAATCGGTCAGGGCGGGGGAATAAACTGCCGCGCCGGCGCAGGGGCCGAGGATGGCGGTGATCTGCGGGACGATGCCGGACAGGCGCGTATTGCGCAGGAAGATCTCCCCGCAGGCGGCCAGCGAATCGACGCCTTCCTGGATGCGCGCGCCGCCGGAATCGTTCAGGCCGATCAGGGGCGCGCCGTTCTCGTACGCCAGGTCCATAAGCTTGGCGATCTTCAATCCGTGGCTTTCGCCCAGCGAACCGCCCATCACGGTAAAATCCTGCGCATAGATGTAAACCAGGCGGCCATCGATCTTGCCCCAGCCGGTGACCACGCCATCGGTATAGGGGTGGGATTGGTCCAGGCCAAAGCGGGTTGCGCGATGCGTGCGGAACATATCCACTTCGCGGAAAGTACCCTCATCCAGGAGCTTTTCGATGCGCTCGCGGGCGGTATATTTGCCTTTGTCATGCTGCGCCTGGATGCGCTGCTCTCCGCCGGCGTTTACCGCTATGCGGCGCATTTCTTCCAGATTCAGGTTGCTGCTTGGTTCTTTATCCATATCCTATTTCCAACTTATGGCGGGAGTTCTTTCTTTCATATAACCCGAAAAGGGGTGTATGGTTTGCATTTTTAATCCCTGAGACCTTGAAAAACCTATCAGGTTATCGCTGGAGGCTATTTCAAAGAAGCTTACCTGAGGTTGAGCAGCCGATTTCACGGCCAGCGCGGCAATCGAACCGCTCTGCGGAGAAAAAGACAGCAGCCAAAAATCGTCCAGACCAACAAACCTGTGGTATTCAGCGGCTGACGGATCGCAGACTTGCATCGTGAAGAAATCCATCTCCGATCCGAACGCGAAACCGGCTCCATCGGCTTTGCCAACGGCTTCCCGGCTGGTCCAGGCGCGCAGAAAGGCGCGGTTTTGCTGCTCCGCGGGCATGGCGCGGTAAGCATCCCAGTCATTTGCGGTGAAATATTGGCGGATGATGCTTGCGCGCTGTTCCATGGGCTGTATCAGTTCCAGGTCAATCCCGACCGGCGCCTGCGCGCTGAAGGCTGCCAGCAGCAGATTGCCGCAGTGGCTCAGGTTGAATTCCAGCACTGGCGCTCCAGGCTCGGGCTGCAAACAGGGCTTGCCCCTGGCGCCGTATATAAAGCGGATATCCTGCGGGGATTGGTGGGTATAAGCGGCCAGCAGCACCCGCAACACAGCGCGCGCTGCGCGGAAACGGGCGCTTTTCACAGGGGATTTCAAACGAGCGGCACGCAGTTCTTCATCCTTCGAAAGGCAATCACAAGAATCTTTGAATTCATCCAGATTGGCTTTCCAGACGTGAACCTGTTCAGGACGCAGATCCAAGACAAGCGCAGGGGACTGCCAGGTTACTGCATTTTCCGTCAGGGACGCGAAGCAAATTTTCATAGCTTACTCCGCGGACTGCGTGGGCTGCGGGTAATAACTCTCCACTTCCGCCGGAAGGGAGACACCCTGCAGTTTCAGGCTCTGCACACGGCTGCGGTAGGCGCAGCCAGTTAGAATCTGCCAGGCAACGTCCGCCACATGCCGCTGGCGGTAATCCTCCAGATACGTGCCGCGCGTCCATTCGTTGAAGGCGCCTATTGAAGGTCCGCACCAGATCTGGTAATCCAGGCGGCGGTCTTCCACCCCGTCGCGCGACCAGCGCGAAGCCAGGCCCAGGTACCAGCGGAAGATCAACGCCATCTTCTTTTTCGGGTTGGCTTCCGCGCTTTGAATCTGCTGGGGATTGCGCTGGTTGAAAAAAGCCACGGTTTCCTGCCAGATGTCTTCCATGCTGCGGCGGAAAACCTTTTCCTCCAGTTCTTTGCGCGTTTCAGGCGGGATTTCATCGATAGCGCTGCAGGTTGTGTATAAGTCATAAAGTTTCTGCGCGCGCATGGGGAAGAAAGTACCTTTCTTCAACACCTGCACGCGCGCGCCCATCTCGAACATGTCTGCCGAGGGCGCCATGCTCACATCCGCCATATCGGCCTGCGCCAGCAGGCTGCGGGTGTGTTCGCAGGCGCCGGATTCCAAGCAGGCCTGGTTGACCGAGCCGGTCACCAGGAAAGCCGCGCCCATCATATAGGCACCCAGAGCGGAATCGGGCGTGCTGATGCCGCCGCCCGCCCCAACGCGCACCGGAAGGGCATACCCTTGTTCGTGCTGGATCTGATCGCGCAGGGCAATGATGCTGGGCAGCAACGAGACCAGCGGCTGCTTGTCGGTGTGCCCGCCGGAATCGCCCTCTACCGCCACATCATCCGCCATGGGCACTTGCCGCGCCAGATCAGCCTGCTCGGCGCTGATGCGGCCGGCAGCAGCCAACTCATTGAGGATCTTATCCGGCGCAGGGCGCAGGAACAACAAAGCGATCTCTTTACGGGAAATCTTAGCGACGATGTGATTAGCGATCTTAATCCGGCCGGAGGGATCTTTGGACAACCCCGCGGCGCGGAACAGCACCACGGCGGGCGTCAGGCTGACGTAGGCGGCTGCTTCGACCGCGTGAATGCCGCTCGATAAAAACAGTTCAACCGTCTTCATCTCCATATCGGGGTCGAAGGGGTTATGCAGCAGATTGAAAAGGTAAGGACCCTGCGGCAGGGCGGACTGGATTGTATCAATGGCGCGCTGCAAGCGCTCCAGGGAGAGGCCGCCGCTGCCGAAGGAGCCCATCAAGCCGGATCTTCCCAGCGTGATGACCATTTCCTCGGAGGCAATGGCGTTGGCCATGCCGCCGGCGTAGCAGGCAGCTTTCACTTGATAGGTTTCACAAAAACCCCGGTCTCCGAAATTTTCAAAAGAAAGCGGCGGCAGCCAGCCAGCCAGGTTGGAAAGTTTTCCGTTAAGCGGCTGGATATTCCCGGAATCTGCCAACCCAACCCGGCCATTTACCAGTACCGCGTAGAGCGGCTGGGCGAACTGCAGCAGCTTGCGGCGCAGATCAGGGGCTGAGAAAGCAACTTCCTCCGGCTTGCCCTCCCAACCGAGAGGGAAGCTTATATTTTGAGTACCGTTATGATCGAACATTTGCATCGTAATCACCTTTCATTCAAGGTCAATGAAATATTTTCAATGGCGTAAATTTTGCGCCCGTCCACCCGGAAAGCCGCGTCTGCCAATACCTGAGGGGTGTTCCCGGAGAGCGCGCAGTTTTTTAGATGAACTTCGAATTGCAGCTCGCGATTGGAAGGGATCACCTGCCCGCGGTATTTCCATTGCAGGGCGGCAGGGTTGGAGAAATCGAGCTGCCCGCTGGAAACAGCCGCCTGGGGGTGTTGAACCTGCAAAAAAGCCCACAGGGCTTGCGTGATGGCTTCCATGCCCAGCGAACCCGGCATGACCGGATCCTGATAGAAGTGATTGCGGTAAAACCATTCCGAACCGTCTAATTGGCGGCTGCCGCTGATCAACCCTTGCCCGTATTTACCGCCATCGGTCTGAAAAGCAAGGTTGTCCAGCAGGGCCAAATGACGCGGGGAAGGGGAGATGGCTGGCACGCGCGGAATTTCCAAAGGAATAAATTCCTTGTGACCAGCAGACATTGGGCTTTCAGGCGCATCCTCAAGACCGGTTTGCCGCTGCATGGCGGATTCCCGGAAGTAGCCAAAGGAGGATTCGCCGGTCAGGAAGACATGGCTGCCCAAGCTAAGCTCGAAGGCATATTTCTGGATCAGCATACCGCTGCTGAATACGGAACTCAACAGGCGGGCGCGCTGGGTTACGGTTTTCCCGGCCAGGGACGGACAGGCAAGAAAATGGATAGCGCCGTCCAGGTTGCGGAAGGTATTCACATCTGCAGGCAGGATGAGGGAACTGCCCAAATAAGCCGAGAGGATGCCGCAGGGCTGCAGGGCGATCTCCATCAGAACTCCCAGGGGCACGCCCGGATAAGGATTTTCATGGAGGAACCAGGCATCCGCGGTTACATCGAACTCACTGGTGATAGCCGCCGGCGGCTGCAGCCTGCCGCGTTCCCCGCTGATGGAAAGCACGCGGTCGATCATCAGCAGGTCGCCGTTGGGAATGCGCGGTGATTTGCGTGTGTCCAATACGGCGAAATCCGGCCCGAAACATGCGGCGATCGAACCGCTGCCGAATGCTTCCAGTTGCAGACGGGTAAAGAGCGCCGAAGGTTCCGAATCGAAGCGCGCAGACCTTGCGGACCGATTGTCCAGATCGGCCAGCCCCAGGCTGGCGGCGATGGTCTGCAGATTTTGCGCCTGCTGGTCCAGAAAAGCGCGCTGGATGCGGGTGGAACGCGCCATGCTCTCGTTCAAAATGACCAATATCTTTTGAAGCGGATCTTCGATGGCGGCGCTTGTGCTTGCGGGATTGGACTGGATTTTCATTTCAACAACCTCTCAATGCCTGCAGGCTGGGTTTCATCTGCTGGCTGATCAGGCGCGCCAGAAGACGCAGGATGGCGGTGTGGTCATCCACGCCGTTTTGATTGATGGTCATCGCCGCGAACTGCCTGCCTTTCAGAATGGCCTCGATCCATTTGGTGCAATTGCTGCCGGCGCCCAATTCGATGAAAACCCGCGCGCCCTGCGCGTAAGCCAATTCCACCAACCGCGGGAAATCAATGGTATGGGTCAGCATTTGGGCGAAGCTCTCCGCGATAGATTTGGAATCGTACGCCAGCGGAGCATAACGCGCGGCACTGTAGACCGGGATATCCGGCTCGGTTTCCACCGGCCAGTCGTGCAGGCGCTGGAAGGCGGCGAACTCGGAAACGATCGGCTCGCAGTGGATGGCATGCCGGTAGGGCGCTTCCAGGTGCATGCAGCCCAATGCCTGCGCCACGCGCCTGCAGGCTTCTTTTTCGCCGCCGATCACCACCTGGCGGGGGGTGTTGATGTGGGTCAGGTAGACCTGCGGTTCGGATTGGAGGGCTTCCCTGACCTTTTCAGGCGGCGCCATCAGCGCGTAGTTTGCCCAAAGGGATGCTGATTTCTCATACCCCTTGACCGGCGGGAGGCGCCAGAATTCACGGATGGCGTTCTGCGCGCCGGAGACGCGTTCGTGGAAGATGGGCGAGGCTTCCAGCGAAGTGCGCATGGCGCCAGCCTGGCTCCACACGCCTACACCGAACATCATACTGTTCTCTCCCAGACTGTAACCGAAGGCTGCCGCTGGTTGGATCTGAAAGATATCCCGCAGGATGACCGTGAACAGATACGAGAGACATACCCCGCTAGAAATCATCTCGGTGGGGTTGTCGTCCAACTCCTGCTGCAGCTCTTCCAATGACTGGGGTGTTCCGGGTGGGGGAAAGATCACATTGGCGTTGATGGTGGAAGCGGGATCGTCGCTGATGGCTTGCAAGGCATCATAAAGCTGCGGGAAGAGGTAGAAGATCTCGCGTCCCATACCGACGTAAGTGCCGAAAGCACCCGGGTATACAAAAGCGGCTTTCGTGTTCGCTCCAAAAGGTTTTGGGGTGAAATAACTGCCCAAGGGCGTCTGCCACTCCCTGCCGTCAGCGATAGCTTGCGGCAGCCCGGCCCGGGCGCGCTCCAGCTCGGAGATCAATTCCGCGCGGGAGGAACCCAACACTGCCAGGGTGAGCGTGCAGTCCATGCGATTTTCATAGCGCAGCAACGTTTCACCGATATAGTCATGCAGATCACCGCAAGCTTGTATTTCATTTTTGACTGTCTCAATGCGCATGGCTGCTTGCTGCGGGTCGTCCAAATTCACCGGCAGCAGGTACAAGCCGAAATCGTGAAAGGGATTGCCGGAATGCCGGGGAGCGTTATCAGCTTTATCAAGGATGATCGCATTCGAATCTTTCCCCTGATTGAGCGGAATTTTCACTTCGCGAGAGGGGCTGAAAGGCAGCGAAAACCAGGGACGCAGGCGCGCGGGATCATGATGATCGGCTGTCTCCGCCAGATGCGTGCGGCTGTTCAAGCTCAGGGCGGCATTAACCACATCCAGGAGGGATGCCGCCGCAGGTTGTAAATCGGCAGGTCCGCTGATCCGGTTGCATTCCAATGTGGTATAAGCCGGACCTGGCAGGGTGCCGCGCGCCAGCAACAGGCAAACCAAACCGTTTGGATCACCTGCCGGCGCGCCGGAATCCGGCTCGGCAAACCCACTGCACAAAGCTGCCAGACCTTCGCTGGATTCTTGCAGAAAATGCATGGTTTGGTAGACGGCATCCTCAAACGAGGCTGCGACTGTCGGCTGAATAGTGAATGCATCCGAACGCGCAGATGAAAGAGCGGCCGGGGGGGCATGCAGCACAAGCGGCAGGTTCCCGGCCTGTTGGATTTTTAAACCGGCGTCGCGCAGGGCGTCTTCCACTACCTGACGCAACTGAGCATCTATCGGCAGATTATCCTCACCACTCGCCTGCAACTGGCCGGTCAGCAGCCAGCGCCGGTAAGCAGCCAGATTCGGAATGTGCGGGGAACGCACGCTCATGCCGATAATTGTGTAACGATTGACCGTTTGGCCATCCTGAATTTGCATGATTCATCCTTGCCGAACGCCGGGAAGCGCAGGCGGTCAGGCTTTCTTTCCGATAAAACGCTTAAGGTGCTGACTGACTGTACCCTCCAGACCGGTGAAGCGGAAATACTCGGAGCCGTTCTCATCCTGGACGGAAATGTTGCCCACCACGGCATGCTGGTTATGATGGGTGACTTCCAGAAAAGCCCAGACCGGCAAGCCAAAGGGAATCAGACGATAATGCTCCCATTGATGCAGGCGCGAAGGCAGGCAGGGAGCGTCGTAGTAAGTCTGTGTCCAGATCAGCAGGCTTTGCACAATGGCGTCATTGATAAAGGGATTGGTGACCCGCGCGGGGAACTGACCCTGCACCTGCGGGCTAAGCGGCGGCAGCATGACTTTGATCACGACCTGCTTTTCATCCAGCAGCAGCACTTGCTGAATGCCCTGGAAAGAAGGACCGTGAAAAAGGGTGCCATTGGCGTAAAACTCTTTTGCGTCCTTTGGCTGCAAATCATGCTTGTTCAGAGCGGCCAGCGAAGCCGGGCGCGGTGCGGATGGAATCTGCTTACTCAAGGTCACCTGGCCGCTATAATGGAAAATCTTGCGGCTCCCCTCATTTTGGCTGGTTATCAATGCGTCGTAAACCTGCTTGTTTTCATCCGGCGCAGCAGCCGGTTTCAGTTCCAGGATATATTCATTGACACCTTCATTGATACTTTCATCGAAAGTGATGCCTTTTAAAATTTTAAAATCCTCCATGTGGCTGAAAGACAGGCCGGGGTGCAGCGCCTGGCAGGCATCCGCCAGCCAGGCGGAAGCGCAGGTGGCCGGCAGCACGGCCTGCGGACCGATGCGATGGTCGTTCAGAAAAGGATTATCGCGCAGAGCCAAACGGCGGCGCAGGGTGAGGGTTGAGCCGGCCGGCAGCGCCGCTTTCAGTTCGGCCAGGATAGGGCTGCCGATGACGACCTGGGGCAGGCTATCCGGACGGGTGAGTTCGTCGAGCAGCGCCGAAATGCCATTTTGGCTATCGATCAGGCGAATGCCGCGCTGTTCGAAGACTTTTTTCAGGTCGTCGGAGACCATGCCGGAATCCCAAGGCCCCCAATTGATGGCGGCCACACGGCAATCCGGCAGCGATTTTTGCAGGATATAAGCCGATTTATTGAGCACCTCGTTGGCGATGGCATAATCGGCCTGCCCGCTGTTGCCGAAAAAGCCGGCAACTGAAGAAAACAAGACGATAAATTTCAACGCTTGCGGTTGGACTGCCTGCAGGATATTTTGCAGGCCGATGATCTTGGTATTGACCACCAGGTCGAAATCCCGGCTGCTCTTGTTCTCAATCGACTTATCCGCCAGGTTGCCGGCTCCGTGAATGATGCCGGTGACCGGTCCGAGCTGGTTGACGGCACTTTCCACGGCGGTTTTCAGGCCGTCCGCGTCGGTGACATCGGCGCTGATATAAACAGCTTTGGCGCCTGTTTGATTAATTTTCCCCAACGTGGCCGTGATCTCGCGGCTGGAGAGCACCTGGTTAACCGCTTGCTGCAGTTCTTTTGGGGTTGCTTTCTTCCCCTGTTTTTTAAAATCATCCAGCGCGCTGGCTTGCAATTCAGTATTGCTTTTTCCCGCAGCCCAGTTCGGTTCGGGATTGAGCAGGGCTGAGCGCCCGGCCAGGATGAAGCTGCAGGGCGTGTGTTCCGCGATTTTCAGGACGCATTGCGCGGTGATGCCTTTGGCCCCGCCGCTGACCAGCAGCACGGAACCCGGCGCGATGAGTGGTGTTTGATGGGTGGTAGTCATGCTTCGTTCTCTGTTATTCTGACTTTAAATTGCCAAGGTAAAGCGTCCCTGCGGGGTGTAACCCACTTCCGCCAGGCGCATATCCGGGTCGTGCAATTCGGACTGGATGATCTGCACGGTGGCAGGCGCGTCGATATCCGGATGGAGATCGAGCGCGCGGCAGAAGACGCCCTGCCATTCCTGGCGCAGGGTTTTCGCCAATCCGGCATACCCACCCGGCAGCGGATCGGCAGCGGTATTGCCATTCAGCCCGAAATTCCCATCCATGCGGGTGACGGTGAGAAAAGCCGGACGGCAGCTATTGCCGGCGGCTGCCAGCGGTTTTTTCAGGTGGCGGGCGATCAAGAAAACCGCTTTCAGGTTGGCGGTCTCCTGCGCGGAGATGGCGAGCAAACCTTTGCTTTCGCCCTTTGTTTCGGAGTTCAGATGGATGAAAGCTGCCAGGTTGGCATTTTCCGCGAAGATGGCTTCCATTTGAGCGCGGATAGCATCTTCGTCGGAGGTGTTGATCAGGTAGCGCTGCGCGCCTTCCGGAATTTTCCTCTTTCCGGTGGATTTGAGCGTATCGAATTGCAGCAAGCCCACTTTCTGGCCGGCGGCGAGATAAGCCTCCGCCAACAAGCTGGCGCGCTGGCTGCCGTCGTCGGTGATCAGCACCAGGCTGCCTTTGGGAAGCTCGAAATCCAGGTAATCCGGTTGGGGAATTGGTTCCAGCCGCGCGGGGAAACGTCCGATAGGAGGCTGCGAAGCCGGCGTTTGATTCACTGAAGCTGCTTCAACGGCGGCAGTCTCTTCGGCAACCGCATTGGCAGGCTGCGGGTTGTTGAAATGGTCGATGATTTGCGCCAGGGTGCGCAGGTTGACCAGTTCCTCGGCGGCGATGGCGGGAAGCTGGGGAAATTGCTCCTGCACAGCGCCCAGGATCTCCACGCGCTTGATGGAGTCAATACCCAGGTCAGCTTCCATGTCCATGCCCAGTTCGAGCATGTCCGCCGGATAGCCAGTCTTTTCGCTGACGATTTTCAAAAAAGCAGCCTGCAGTTCTGAGGGATTGGACGAAGGTGCGTTTGGCGCACCGCTCTCGGCTGGGTCGGTTTTAACCACAGGAAGCACTTCAGCAGCCGCCGCGGGGGCTGCCGCAGAAGCAGGCGCGCTTTGGAAAGCATTAATGATCTGATCCAGCGTGCGCAAGCTGGATAACTGCTCCGCACTGATCTGGGGCAGGGCAGGAAACTGCTCCTGCATGGCGCCCAGGATTTCCACGCGTTTGATGGAATCGATGCCGAGGTCGGCTTCCATATCCATGCCCAGCTCGAGCATGTCCGCGGGGTAACCGGTTTTTTCGCTGACGATAGACAGAAATGCACTGGTCAATTCTTCCTGAGGATAAGCGGCGACTACGGTGCCGACGGGTTCTCCAGATGCCGCCGCCGGAGCGGAAGTCTGAGCAGGGGCAGTTGCGGAAGGTGCGCTGCCGTAGGCGGCAACGATCTGCTGCAGGGTGCGCAGGGTGGCAAGCTGTTCGGCGCTGATGGTCGGGAGATCGGGGAACTGCTCCTGCACGGCTCCCAGGATCTCCACGCGTTTGATGGAATCGATACCCAGGTCGGCTTCCATGTCCATGGAAAGCTCGAGCATGTCCTCGGGATAGCCGGTTTTCTCGCTGACGATCTGCAGGAAAGCGGTTGTCAAATGCCCGCTATCGACACTTGCAGAAGGTTGCAGCGGCGCCGGCACCGCAGCAATGGCTTGCAGCGGTTGGGCGGCGACGGATGGGGCGGGTTCGACAGCTGCCGCAACGGTTTCCTGCACGGTTTGCGCAATTGCATCATCCGCTGAAGGCAGCGCTTGTTGATTATGATGGCCGTTGGTGCCGAGCAGCGTGCTGATCAGGGTGCCTAATTGCTGCGTGAAAGCAGTTTGCGATTTGATATATTCCAGATGCGCGAGGGAAGCCTGGTTCTGCTGCTCGCTGACCAGTTCCGCGCGTTTGGCAACGGTAGATAAAGCCTGATCCACGTAAGGCGGGTGCGGGCTGCCGTTGAGTTTGGCCAGCATGGAAAGCTCCGCGTCGGCGATTTCCTGGATGATCTTCCTGGAAGTTTGTTCATTTTGCAGAAATAACTCATGAGTCTTGATCAGCTCTTTTTGATGTTCCTGGAATTGCTGCATCAAGGACGCAATCTGTTGATGATCGATGTTCATAGAACTAACCTTATTTCCTAAAGACGGATTTAGAATCGGAGGTTGAGCTGCTGCGGGCTGAGGATTCGCAGCCGGTACGGTTGAACTGCGCTGCGGCCTGGCCTGCAGCGCCTTTTCAAAATCCGTGCGCGTTTTTTCTGTTATATAGAGACCGCCGTTCAAGGTCACGCTCACCTTGCTGGGTTGTTTTTGCTGCGGGACTGTGTATTGGCGGAATGGATCCACATTTCCCAGCGCAAAACCCAACACGCGCATCTGCAGCACCGCCTGGCGGAATTGCGCGTCGCTGTCGCCCTTGGTGTTGGCGTTCAGCGTGATGGCTTCGTAAGGTTGGTCTTTCAGAATGTCCTTGACCAGGTTGGTCAGCACATTTTTAGGGCCGATCTCGATAAAGATAGTTCCGCCGTCCCGATAAATATTTTCGATCTCTTCCTTGAACCTGACCGGGTTGAGAATGTGGTCGGCCAGGATGGCGCGAATTTGCTGGGGATTCGCCGCGTAAGCTTGAGCGTTGGTATTGGAATAGACCATGCCTTTGGGCGCGGAGAATTTCTCCTTTTGGATGGCTGCTTTGAAAGGCGCCTGGGCGTGCCCCACAAAAGCAGTGTGAAAAGCCGCTGAAACCTGCAACGGGTAAACCGACAGGCCGGACTGCTCTAATTTGGGCTGGATGGCTTTCACGGCTTCGCTTGCCCCGGCCAGCACCACCTGAGTGGGAGAGTTGAAATTGGCGATGGTTATCTCGGGATTATCCTTGAGCAGTTCCTGAACTTTTTCCACCTCACCTTTAACAGCCACCATGCTGCCGGTGTCTTTACCGGAGGAAGCCGGCAAGCTCATGGCATCCCCGCGCGCTTTGGCTAACTTCAGGAAGGCGGCTTCGTCATAGACACCTGCCGCCCATAAGGCGGTCAATTCGCCGAAACTATGACCAGCAAAGAAATCCGCAGCAAAGCCGGCAGCCTGCAGCAGCTTGTAGAGCGCCGCGCTGAAAGCGCCGATGGCCGGCTGGGCATTTTCGGTTTTGGTCAGAAAATCCGACTGGCGCTTGCGTTCTTCATCCGAGAAAACCGGCAGCGGGTAAACTGCGTCCGTGAGGGGAGCAGAGCCCTGTGAAGCGTTGATCTCGTCTGCCAGCTCGAAAGTTTGCCGCACAGTCGGGAAATTGAGGGCGAGTTCTTTACCCATATTGAGGTATTGCGATCCCTGCCCGGGGAAGAGCGCGACGGTTTTGCCCCTGGGATCCAGGCCGCTTTCGCGGTAAAAGATACCCCTGGGATGCGACCAGCTTGCCTGTCCCTGATTGGCGGATAAAAGCTTGATGCTCTCCTGCAGCTTTTCGCGGGCGTCTGCCGCTGAATCGGCGATGAAACCCAGGCGGGCGTGCGGCTGCGGGATCAGTGCTGAAGCGGCGGTTTGATCCAGCTCATTCAAAGCGGCAATGGCGTTTGGGCCTTCCAGCCGGGTAAGCGTTTCCTGGCAAGTTCTCGTCAATTCAGCGGCTGCAGGCGCCGAGAGCAGGATGGTATAAGGCACCCGGCGGGTGCGGTATGCGTTGTTCTGCTCCGCTGAATATTCCTCCAGGGTGATGTGAAAATTGGTGCCGCCGAAACCAAATGAGCTTACACCTGCCCGGCGGGGATGATCCTGCGCCTTGCGGAACCAGGGCCGGGTTTCCGTATTCAGGTAAAAGGGCGTATTCTCAATATGCATGCCTTCGTTGGGCTGGCTGACGTTGATGGTGGCTGGCAATATTTTGTTGTGCAAGGCCAGGGTGGTTTTGATCAGACTGGCTGCGCCGGCGGTGGCCTTGGTATGGCCGATCTGCGATTTCACGCTGCCCAGAGCAATATACTGCCGCCGGGGATTGTTTTCAGAAAAGACGGCATTAAGGCCCTCGAATTCGGCCGGGTCGCCGGCGATGGTGCCGGTACCGTGGGCTTCGACCAGTGTCACGGAAGCCGCATCATATCCGGCGTTTTGATACGCGCGACGCACAGCTTTGGCCTGACCAGCCGGCCTGGGGGCGTAAATACTCTTGAAGTGCCCGTCGCTGGAGGTACCGATGCCACGGATGACCGCGTAGATGCGATTGCCATCGCGTTCGGCATCCGCCAGGCGCTTGAGCACCAGCATACCGATGCCTTCGCCAGCCAGCATGCCGTCCGAATCCGCGCTGAAAGCGCGCAACCGGTCGCCTTTGGAGAAAGCCGGGGTTTTGCTGAAGCACAAATATGTTAAGATCGAATTATCGGTATCCACGCCGCCGGTGATCATCATGTCTGCGCGACCCATGACCAATTCGCTGACCGCCATGCTGACCGCGGCCAATGAGCTGCCGCAGGCGGCATCCACCACGCAGTTGGTGCCGCCCAGGTCCAGGCGGTTGGCAATGCGCCCAGCCACCACGTTGCCGATGGTACCGGGGAAGGCATTTTCATTCCAGGCGACATAGGCCAGTTTCATCTTTTCGATGATGGCGGGAATTTCTTCCTCAGGGATGGCGCTGGCTCTGAGCACCTTTTCCCATACAGGGTATTGCAAGCGGTTGAGCAGGGGGTGAACCAGTTTGGAACCCATGCCCACCATGCCCAGGATCACGCCGGTGCGATCGAGAATACTCTCGCCTTCCGCGGTATAGCCCGCATCCTTGAGAGCGTCTTTGGCTACCATGAGGGAGAGTAATTGCGACACATCCGTGACTTCCAGAATGTTAGGCGGCAGACCGAATTCCATCGGATCGAAGGGAATATCGGGGATAAAACCGCCATGTTTGCTGTAGGATTTGTCGGGCGCGGAGGGGTCGGGGCTGTAATAGTCTGCGATATTCCAGCGCGAAGGCGGTACCTCGCGGATGCAATTAACCTCGTGCAGAATGTTTTCCCAATATTGGTCCAGATTTTCAGCTTCCGGGAAAATGCCGGCCAATCCAATGATGGCGATGGGGGGTAATTCCCGGGATTTTTCTTCTATCACATACGTGGATTTCTTTTGGGTAGTCATCGATAATCCTTTGTTTGAAAAGCGATACGAATGGATAGACAATCGCTTTTGCGTGGTTTTCTTTGTCTATAGAACCCAAAGAAAGGCATTCAGTTGCAGGGGAAAAGGTGAAATTAACAGATTGTTTTAATTAAATGAATGCGGGAGGAATGAATTGATTGGGGAGTAACAACTTAAGCGTGCGATCTTCTTCCTCAACTGATTGCTCCGTACACCGTCGTCTGAGGCATCCAGCCGAAAGACGACGGGGTATCTCCGTCTACTGCTCTTGCAGTGGACTCCGAAGATCGCTTCGTCGCTTGTCCTCAGCGAACCGTAGGGCTTTTCACCTCGCGAATACATCCCCAAGTTGTATTTGCGAACCTTGCGAAAGCAAGGCGAAGCAATCCCACGCCCTGAGATCGCTTCGTCACTTCGTTCCTCGCGAACACATCCCCAGGTTGTATTTGTGAGCCTTGCGAAAGCAAGGCGAAGCAATCCCACGCCCTGAGATCGCTTCGTCACTTCGTTCCTCGCGAATACATCCCCAAGTTGTATTTGTGAGCCTTGCGAAAGCAAGGCGAAGCAATCCCACGCCCTGAGATCGCTTCGTCACTTCGTTCCTCGCGAACACATCCCCAGGTTGTATTTGCGAGACCTGGCGTTACCGGGCTGATCGCACAGTCTCTATTTCGTCAGCGTAACCTCGTTGGGCGATTCAATCAGTTCTTTGAGATACTGCTCGAAGCGCGCGGCGGGAGCGCCGTCGGTGAGGCGGTGGTCGAAGACCAGCGAGAGGGTCATCATCTTGCGGATGACGATCTGGTCGTTCAGCACCACCGGTTTGGGCGCGATGCGCCCCACGCCCAGGATGGCAGCCTCCGGCAGGTTGATGACCGGCGTGAAGCCGTCCACGTCGTACATGCCCAGGTTGGTAATGGTGAAGGTGCCGCCCGAAAGATGATCAGGATTGATCTTACGGCTGCGCACGGCTTCCACGCGCTCGCGGAATTCCCTGCCGACCGTGAACAGGTCTTTCTGGTCCACGTTGCGGATAACCGGCACAATCAGGCCCTGCTCGGCGTCCATGGCGATGCCGATGTTGACTTCCGCCAGGTGCTCGATCACCTCGCCGTTCAGGCGCGCGTTCATGTAAGGGAAGCGCCGCAGGGCGATGGCGGCGGCTTTGGCGAGCAGTTCGTTGTAGCCGGGCGCAAAGCCCCATTTGGCTTCGTACTGCGCTTTCAGCTTCTCGCGCAGGGCCACGAAAGCGGTGGCGTCCACGTCCATCAGCAAAGCCACGCGCGCGGTGGTCTGCACGCTGGCGCCCATGCGCTGGGCGATCACCTTGCGCGCGCCGATCAGCGGCTGGGTGCCGCTCACCTGCATGGGCGGCAGGCTGGCGGGAGCCGGTTGCACGGGGACTGCGGCGGCCGCGGGCGCGGCGGAGCGGTTCAACAGCCCGGCTTCCACGTCGGCTTTGGTGATCTCGCCGCGCTGCCCACTGCCCTGCAGCTTGCGCAGGTCGAGCCCGGCTTCTTCGGCCATGCGTTTGGCGACCGGGCTGATCTTGACGGCAGCGGATTGCGCCAGGTAAGCCAGCACGTCCTTCTCCGTCACGCGCAGTCCGCCTTCGCCGGTGGGGGTGATTTGGCTGAGGTCAAGGTTATTATCTGCGGCCGCTTTTTTCGCGCGCGGCGAGGCAAAGACCTTGCCGGCAGCGGCTGCTTTGCTCTTGGGTGCAGATTCGCCGGAGACAGCCGGAGCCGCCTCCACGGTTTCAGGCGCAGAGGCAGCGGACGCAGCAGCAGGAGCGGCGGCCTGGAAAACCTCGTCCTTGCCGCCGATGACGGCTACCACGGCCAGCACCGGCAGCACGTCGCCGGCTTTGAAAGGACCCATGTGGATGAAGCCGTTGTCCACCGCTTCGACGTTGAAGACGGCCTTGTCGGTTTCGACCTCCAGTACTTCCTGGCCCTGTTTGACCTTATCACCATCCTTGACCAGCCAGTTGATCAGGGTGACCTGCTCGACGGTCTGGCCGAGTTTGGGGATGAATAATTCCTCTGCCATCTAGCTCATCACCTTTCTGCAGGCGGCCATGATGCGCTTCACGTTGGGGATGGCCATGTCTTCCAGCACTTCCGCGCGCGGGACGGGCACGTTGGCGGCTGCCACGCGCTGCATGGGCGCGTCCAGCCAGTCGAAGGCTTTTTCGTTGACCACTGCCATGACTTCGTTGATGAAGCTGGTATTTTCGTAGGCTTCCGTGACGCCCACGAAGCGGCCGGTCTTTTTGACCGAGTTGACGATTGTTTCGCTATCCAGCGGCACCAGGCTGCGCAGGTCGATCACTTCCGCATCGATGCCTTCCCTGGCTAATTCTTCGGCAGCCGCCAGGCAGTTCAGCACCTGGCGCGAATAGGTCACCATGGTCAGGTCTTTGCCGCTGCGTTTCACGTCGGCCACGCCCAGGGGGATCAGGTATTCGGTTTCCGGCACGGGGCCTTTGTTCTTATAAAGCATCTTGTGCTCGATGAACATGACCGGGTTGTTGTCGCGGATGGCGGCTTTCAACAAGCCTTTGACGTCATAGGGGGTGGAGGGCATGACCACGTAAATGCCGGGGAAATGCGTCCACAGGGATTCCAGGCTTTGCGAGTGATGCGCGGCGATGGCGCGGCCCGCGCCGCCTTCCGTGCGCACCACCATGGGCACGCTGGTCTTGCCGCCGAACATGTAGCGGTTCTTGGCGCCCTGGTTGGCGATCTGGTCCATGCACAGGGGCGTGAAATCGACGTACATGATCTCGGCCACCGGGCGCATGCCCGCCATGGCCGCGCCGACCGCGGCGCCGCCGATGGTGGCTTCAGAGATGGGCGTGTCGATCACGCGCCATTCGCCGAATTCCTGGAACAGGTTGCGCGTGGCGCCGTAAGCGCCGCCATACAGCCCCACGTCTTCGCCCATGATGAAGACGTCCGCGTCGCGTGTCATTTCTTCGCGCAGCGCTTCCTGGATGGCTTCAGCGTAGGAAATCTGGCGCATACCGCCGTCGGCTTTGACTTTGGCGCGCAGCTCGGCTTCGGCTTCCACGTCCTTGACGGTGAAAATGGAGGGGGCGAATACGTCCGTGGATACTTCGGAGGGATCCGGAGCGGGGGAAGCTTCGCTATAGGCCATGGCATCCTTCAGCTTGCCCTTGACCTGCTGGTTCATGGCTTCGAATTCATCCTCGCTCAACAGGCCGACAGCTTTCATTTCCTCGCTTAACACGATGATTGGATCGCGGTCTTTATAGGCCTGCTCCTCTTCGCGCGTGCGATAAGCGCGCGGGTCGGAATGGGAATGGCCGAAATAACGGTAGGTCTTGGCCTCCACGATGCTGGGGCCCTGGCCGGCGCGGGCGCGCGCCACGGCTTTTTCCACGCCGCCGCGCACTGCCAGCACGTCCATTCCGTCCACCACCTCGCCGGGGATGCCATAGGCGCAGGCGCGATCGGCCACGTTGGGCAGCTTACTGGCCTTGGCCCATGGTACGGACATGGCGTACAGGTTATTCTCAACCACGAAGACCACCGGCAGATCCCAGAGGGAAGCCATATTGAGGGATTCGTGGAAGTTGCCGGTGTTGGAAGCGCCGTCGCCGAAGAAGCACAGCACAACCTTGTCGGTGTGCTTGAGCTTCTGCACCAGGGCCGCCCCAACGGCCACGGGGATATTGCCGCCCACGATGCCGGTGGCGCCCAGGTTGCCGTGATCCACATCGGCGATGTGCATGGAGCCGCCCTTGCCTTTGCAGTAACCGCCGGATTTGCCCAGCACTTCGGCCATCATCTTGTTGTAGTGCTCCTGTTTGGCGGCGGGAGTTTTGGCGGCGGTGTCGCCGTGTGCGTGCGCATGGCCGTGGCCGCGGTGCGTGCTGGTGACCAGGTCGCCTTCCCGGATGGCGGCGATGGCGCCCACCGCCACGGCTTCCGAACCGGCATAGAGGTGCGAAGCGCCCTTCAGCAGGTCCTTGCCCAGCAGCGTGCTGATGTTGTTCTCGAATGCGCGGATTTCCATCACCTGGCGCAGGTAGGTCAGCAATTGCTCCTTGGTCAGCGCCTGTTCCTCGATCAAGGCCGAGGTTCGTTCAACGATATCTTTCTTGCCCTTACTTGCCATTATGACAGCCTCCAATGAAATCGGTATTCCGCTTTTCCCGTGAAAAGATTCAGGAGAAAGCCTTGCAGAAGAATTCCGGGCGCGAATGATCGACCCGGAAGGGTAACAAAAAATGAATAAAGCGGGATTCCATGATAAAATCCTAACCTGTACATACAGGTATACAGGATAATATACCATAGCGCAAGGTGCGCGTCAAGAATTAGCAGAATTTACCGGTTAGAGGCTATAGTAAAATTTTTAAATCAGGTAAAAATATGAGTGAGAGCTTCTTCAACCCGCGCCGCATTAATAAGGATTTGCCTATTCCTTATTACTACCAGATTATCCAGGTGCTGCGCGAATCCATCGACGACATCGAGGAAAAGGAAAGTCAAGAGGAGATTCAGCTGCCTTCCGAGGCAGAACTGTGCGAATTGTTCTCCGTGAACCGCGGCACCATCCGCCACGCCCTGGATTTGCTGGAGCGCGAAGGGTTGATCTACCGCGAGAAAGGGCGGGGGGCATTCGTACGCCGGCGGCGCGTGGAACTCGACCTTTCCTACCTGTGCTCCACTACCGAGGACCTGAAAAGCCGCGGTTGGGAACCGGGCACGGAAATCCTGGGGATCAACCAGGTCTCCCCGCGCAGCCACATTCGCACCAGTTTGAAACTGGACGAAAACGAAAAAGTGTGGGAAGTATACCGCCGGCGGCTGGCCAACGGCGAACCCATCAGCCTGCAGCGCGCCTTCATGCCCACAAGCTTGATGCCCGACCTGATCAAGATGGACCTGACCCAATCCTTTTACGGCATTTGGAGTGCGCATTACAACCTGCAGCCGCGCGACGCCGAGCAGACCATCCGCACCCGCACCGCCACCAGCGAGGAAGCCGAACTGCTTTCCATTACAGAGAGCAGCCCGATCTTTGAGATCACACGCGTCACTTACGACATCAACAACCGTCCGATCGAGTACCTGCTCTCGGTGTGGCGCGGCGACCGCTACGACTTTTACGTGCGCCTGCGCAGCCTATAAGTCTCCGCACACCGTTTCTCCGTCCCGGAATTTAGCTGTTTATTCAAGATTTCTTCACATTTCCTTCATATTCGTATGAGAAACTGGGGACATTCAACTCGTTAACAAAGGATGTGAAAAATGAAAAACCACAAAATTGTAATTTCAACCGCTATCGCCGCCGTTATGCTGCTGGCTGTCAGCGGAACCGCCTTCGCGCAAACCGACACGAGTGGAGCACAGGGCCGGGGCACGGGCGTACCCATCAATGCGGATCTCGACGAATACATGCTGGCCGCCCTGGCGGACGAATTGGGCGTCAGCCTCGATAGCCTGATGGCGCAGTACGAAGACGGCAGCACCCTGAGCGCCATCGCCCTGGCCAACGGCGTGGCCGCCGGCGAAGTCAACGATCTGTTGGCGAGCGTGCGCGCGAAAGCCATCGACCTGGCCGTGGCCGACGGCGCCCTGACCGCCGAGCAGGCCGCATGGCTGAAGAGCGTGCAGTACGGCGCGAACGGCCGCGGAAACATGGCCGGCAGCCGCGGGAGTGGACTGACCGCCTGCGACGGAAGCTGCGATTTTTCCGGCGCGCGCCAGTACCAAAACCCGATGGGCGGCGCGTCCATGGGCCGCGGCGGCAGGCGCTAGTTCAGGAATTGCCAAGAAAAGAGGATAACCAATCGTTTGGGTATCCTCTTTATTTTTAAAATAAATTGAGTCCGTTTTTTCTGCTACGATTGCTGTAGGTTGATAGGAATTGATGCTTTCTCCCCATGAAAATGGTGCGGTGATGAAATGACTATAATCGAGAGAGTGACAAACCTGATAATGAAAAAGAAAAATGAATACATGGTAAAAATCGGCGCGCTGGTAGTTTTTGCGATCGCTATGGGGCTGCTGGAAGCGGTGGTGGTGGTTTACCTGCGTACGCTGGTTTATCCGGATGGTTTCCGCTTTCCCCTGAAGATGCTTTCCGAAAAGATCTACACGGTCGAGGTTGCGCGCGAGGCGGCCACATTGGTGATGCTGGCCGGGGTGGGGGCAGCCGCAGGCAGGAAGTATTACGACCGGCTGGCTTATTTTCTGCTCACCTTCGCGGTGTGGGATATTTTCTATTACGCCTTTTTGAAGGTTTACCTGGATTGGCCGGCAACTTTGATGGACTGGGATATTCTCTTCCTAATTCCGACCACATGGATTAGCCCGGTACTGGCGCCGGTGCTCTGTTCGCTGGCCATGATCCTCATGGCTGCCCTGATTTTGTATTTTGACCGGCAGGGCAGGCTGATCTGTTTCAACAAGCTGGAATGGGCAGGCATTTACGGCGGGGCGCTGGTGATCTTCCTGACCTTCATCCGCGATTACGCCAGCCTGATCCTGTCCAGCGACCTGCCGCAGAATCACTTCGTGCTGCGCGACAGCACCATTTTCCAGAGCATGACCGCCGGCTTCGTACCGCAGGCGTACGCCTGGGGCTGGTTTGCAGCCGGGCTGGGAATGATCCTCCTGGCACTGGCAAGCTGGACTTGCCGGACGCGGCAGCAATCAGCCGCGACGGATTAGCTGCCGGGCATTTTCTGCGATCAGGGTTTTCCAAAGTCGGGCATTTTCTCCCCGAGAATGTCGAACAGCGCGTCCACGTTCAAGCTATAGAAAAGCTGCTCCATCTGGTTCACTGGAATGCGGGCATCATCCTGCGTCCAGCGGATGAGCAGGGCAAAGGCCGCGCCATCCAACAGGGTGCGGATGTAATCGTCCAGCAGGTTGTTGCGCGATTGCGGGTGATAAGCGCGCTGCCGGTTGAAAACGCGCAGGCGCTGAAAGATGCGGTATTCCATGCCCGCGTCTACAATCAATTTCATCTTTTCAAGATTGGCTTTCCAGTTTTGAAAAAGCAAAAATGCCGGGCTGACCTTCGCGCTGCCGTCGGCCTGATCGATGGCTTTGAAATACTGGTCGATGATCTCGTCCACCACGCTGAGCAGCAGTTCTTCTTTGGTTTGGTAGTGCAGGTAGAAAGTGGAGCGGGAGATGTCCGCCCGCGCCGTGATCTGGCTGATGCGGATCTTCGCATAGGGATATTCCTGCATCAGTGAGAAGAGCGCGTCCTGGATGAGTTTGCGCGTCCTGCGGACGCGACGGTCTTCATTTTCAACCATACAAAAACCTCGTTTTGTCCATTATCCTGCGATTTCCGCATACTGATGATTGCCGAATTGGGCAGGATCATGTATATTCTTAGCTATTGTAGATTATGCTACAAGTGTCTATTATCAACCAGGGAAGAACGTTTAATGGTAGCTAATTCAAATCTAAAAAAGTTTCTGCGGTCCCCGCTTACGCTGGTATGGCTGTGCACCTTCATGGATGTAATCGGCATTTCCATCCTCAGCCCCTTCCTGCCGCAGTTCATCCTTGAATACGGCGCCACGCTTTCGCAGACCGGCTGGGTGCTCTCGGCCAACGCCTGCATCGCGTTTTTCAGCAGCATCATCTGGGGCAGCCTGTCCGATAAGTACGGACGCAAGCCGACCCTGTTCATCTGCCGGTTGGGCTCCATGGCGGGATATCTGCTGCTGGCGTTTGCCCCCAATATCTACGTGCTGATCCTCGCCCGCCTGATCGACGGTATTTTCGCGCGCGGCATCCTGATCTCGCTCACGGTGGTGGGTGATTGGGTTCCGCCGGAGGAACGCAGCGCGGAGATGAGCAAGATCGGGCTGGCCTGGATCCTGGGCAACCTGCTCGGCCCGGCCATCGGGGCGCTGCTGGTGGGTTTCGGCCTGACCGCGCTGGGGCTGTGCTGCGCGGGGCTTTCCATGGCGGCTTTGCTGATCACCCAGTCCACCTTGAAAGAAAGCAACATCCACAAAGGCACGCGGCAGGGCGAAGGCCAGCGCAAGCCGGTATTCTCATTTGGATTGCTTAAGGAATACACGCCGCGCGCGCTGCTGGCGCAGAGCCAGTTCATGTCGCTGGCGCATTTTATTTTCTCGATGACCGTGTCGCTGTTCATGCTGATCCGCTTCAACATGGACAATGTCCAAATCGGGCTGATGCTGACGCTCATCGGCTGCGTCAACCTGCTGGTCAGGCTGTTCGTGTTCCCGCTGGTGCTGGTGCGGCTGCGCGACGAACGCGCCTTGATGGCGGGATTGTGGATATTCCTGGCAGGTTTCGGCTGCTTGATGTTCCTGAATAAGTTCTGGCAGTATGCCCTGGTGTACATCCTGGTCAGTTTCGCCACCACCATCAGCATCGACCTGATGAACGGCATCATGAGCCTTAAGGTCGACCCCCGGCGGCTGGGCGAGATGATCGGGTTGAATTCAGCGGTGGAAAACATCTCGCTGATCCTGGGACCGGTGATCGGCAGCACGCTGCTGGGGGCGGCCGACCCGCGGTTATATGGAGCTTCCTCGCTGATCTTCACGGTGATCGCACTGGCGATCGGGCGGCGCTTTTTGGGCTTTTCCATCTTGCTGAAGAAGGAGAAATCCATTCAAGCGGATTAAATCCGGTTGAAAGAACGGGTTTGCCATTTTCAGAGTTGTGGTATACTTCGCCGGTTGGTCGGAGACGGCCAATAAATTAAAAAATTGATTTGTTTTGAAAATTCCATAGAATTGCTCGTCAATGTCTGGACGAGCATTTTTAATGTCACGGGTTGCGTGACCGCAAAAGCAGGCGCCGCGAGGTTCCTGCCGGGTTCTGCGAACAGAGCGCATTGGTTGTGAAGCTTCGGGAGTTGTCAAAACGATCAGGAGAGTTTGATGACAACTGAATTCAACCAATTGAGCCTGGACCCCGAGTTGGTCCAGGTGGTGGCGGAACTTGAGTACGTAAATCCCACCAAGGTACAAGCACAAGTGATCCCCCTCATGCTGGAGGGGCGCGACGTGATTGCCCAATCTGAAACCGGGTCGGGCAAGACGGCCGCCTTTGCGCTGCCCATGCTGCAGAACCTGGAGCGCGGCTGCAAGCCGCGCAAGGTGCAGGCGCTGGTGCTGACCCCCACGCGCGAACTGGCCATCCAGGTGGCGGAAGCGATCGCGCGTTATGGACGGCATTTGCAGGTGGAAGTCATGGCGGTGTATGGCGGGCAGCAGTACGCCACATCCAAAGCGCGCCTCAAGCGCGGTATGGACATCATCGTCGGCACCCCCGGCCGCCTGCAGGACCTGATGCGCCAGGGCATCCTGGAGCTGGACGGCGTGCGCACGCTGGTGCTGGATGAAGCCGACGAAATGCTGAGCATGGGCTTTATCGAGGACATTGAGAACATCCTGAGCCAGACTCCGGTTGAGCGCCAGACCACGTTGTTTTCGGCCACGATTTCCCGTACAGTGCGCGGCCTGGCGGACAAATACATGCGCGATCCGCAATCGGTTACCATCGAGCACAAACAGATGACCGTGGCGACCACCGAGCAGCGATATTACCTGGTTAATGAAGAGGACAAACTGGCAGCCCTGACACGCCTGATCGAGGTCGAAGAAATGGGCGCCACGCTGATCTTCACGCGCACGCGCGCCGGGTCCGCGCGATTGGCCAACGAACTGGTGCAGCGCGGCGTTACCGCCGAAGCGCTCAACGGCGACCTGGCGCAGGAAGCGCGCATGCACGTGATGAACCGCTTCCGCAGCGGGCAGCTCAAGGTGCTGGTGGCAACCGATGTGGCCGCGCGCGGGTTGGATATCGAAGATATCTCGCACGTGATCAACTACGACCTGCCCAACGATCCCGAAGCCTACGTGCACCGCATCGGCCGCACCGGCCGGGCGGGCAAGGACGGCGTGGCGATCACGCTCGTCACACCGCGCGAACGCTACGTATTGAACCGCATCGAGGGATTCACCAAGCATAAAATCGACCAGGCCCAACTGCCTACGGAAGCGCAGGTGTACGCACACCGCGAAGAACGCCTGGTGCACAAGCTGACCACCTGGCTGGAGCGCGACCGCAGCAAACGCGAACTGGAGATTGTCAACGAGCTGGTCGCGCAGGGGCAGGATCCGCTGAAAGTGGCGGCGGCTGCATTAAAGATGGCGCGCTCGGGCGAGAATCAGCGCCCGGTGGAGAAAATCGGCGAGCCCGTGCTGGTCAAGCGCAGCCGCGAGCGCGGTCCGCGTGACCGCTCCGAGCGGCCGGCCGGAAAGGGCAAGAGCGCGCGCAAACCGACTGCAATCCGCAGCAGCCGCAGCAGCATCACCTCCGTTGAAGAGGGCATGGTTCGCCTGAGCCTGGAACGCGGCCGGGTGCACGGCGTGCGGCCCGGCGAGGTGGTAGGGACGATTGCCTCCTGCGCCAACATTCCCGGCAGCGCCATCGGCAAGATTTTCATTGAAGATCAACATACGCTGCTGGATGTACAGGAAGAATATATTTCGCGCGTACTGGGGCATACCGGCGCGTACAGCTTCCGCGACCAGGCCAACGTGGCCATCCGGCGCGCATAAAGGAATAAGAAGAGTGCTCGCAATCGCGAGCACTCTTCTTTTACTGCGCCAGTTTCCCCTGAGATTTCCGCGTTTCGGCGATTTGCCGGCGGCATTCTTCTTCCACTACCCCAAACGTTACATCCATTTTCGTGCGGCAGAATTTCAACACGTCGGAAACGGTCAGAAAGGGCTCCATGTGCGGCTCACTGGGCGCGCCGAAGATGAAGTGCCTGAAGCCAGCCTTGATGGCCGCCGACATGCACATTGAACAGGATTCCGCGTTGCTCGCCAGATACAAATCGGCGAGCTCAGATTCGGTGAATTGTCTGGCCAGGAGGCGGATCAGATTAACCTCGGCATGGGCAGTGGGGTCATGGGTGGTGTTCTGGGTGTTATGCGCGCTGGCGACGACTTTACCATCCGCACCGGCCGCCACCGCGCCGAAAGGGTAGTTGCCTTCTCCGGCGGCTTGCTGTGCTTCCCGCATGGCAAGCCGGATCAATTCCTGCTGGGTGTGTAGTTCCATAACCGCTCCGCTGAACGTTTTCCCAATCATAAACGCTTTAGTAACAAATGTGCAGGTGAGAAAGCAATATTAAAAAATGTTGACAAATTGCATGCAGGTTGCTATGATATGCTTAATTAGTATGGTGGAACAACAAACAAAGTATTTGTGGTGGGATCAGAATCTGCGATCATCGACTTTTATCAGATTTTTTGCGGGAGGTGCTTATCGAAAAATCAAACCATATTCACCAATTGTTTTAAAAAAATAGATTAGGGAGAAAAAATATGATTCGCTCAAAAAGTTGGATGTTTGTTGGTTTATTGATCGCGGCTGTGATGGTTTTCAGCGCTTGCGCACCGGCCGCAGCTCCCGCTGAAGCGGAAGCACCAGCCGCTGAAGAACCGGCCGCTGCTGAACCGGCTGCTGCGGAGAAAACCATCATCGGTTTGTCTTTCTCGGATTTTGCGACTGAACGTTGGAAAAATGAGGAAGTCCTGATGCGCGGTTTGCTGGAAGATTTGGGGTATGAAGTTGTCTCAGCAGAAGCCAACCATGATGTGAAGCTGCAGAACGACCAGATCGATAACATGGTCACCCAGGGAGCAAAAGTGATCATCGTTATCGCCGAGGATGGAGATGCCGCAGCTACCGCAGTCGCAGCCGCCGCGAAAGCCGGCGTAAAAGTGATTGCGTATGACCGCCTGATCAAATCACCCGAAATCGCAGCCTATATTTCCTTCGACAACGTAGCCGTTGGCTACAACGAAGCCGATGGCGTGATGAAGGCATTGGATATCGAGAACTGGGATGTAGCTGGCAAGGGTCCCGCCCGCATCATCAAGATGGGTGGCAGCCCAACCGATAACAACGCTATCCTGGTGCGCCAAGGGCAGGATCAGGTCCTGGATCCTTTGGTAGAAGCCGGCAAAATTGAAATCGTAGCCGACCAATGGGTGGACAACTGGGATGCTGCTAAAGCTGTTACCTTGATGGAAAACATGCTGGCTGCAGTCGGCAACGATGTGGATGGCGTGGTTGCTTCCAATGACGGCACCGCGTTAGGCGCGCTGCAGGCGATGAAAGCCCAGGGTCTGGCCGGCAAAGTCCCGATCTCCGGGCAGGATGCCACCGCCGATGGCTGCAACAGCATCGTCAAAGGCGAGCAGACCGTGACCGTCTTCAAGGATATCCGCCTGTTGAGCCCCATGGCTGTCGAACTGGCTGATAAACTGGCCAAGGGTGAGAAACTCGATTTGGAAATGTACACTCTGGCAGAGCTGACCCTGAACGATGCCCTGGAAGGCGAAGTACCCTGCAACTTCCTGCCGGTCGTGCAAGTGACCAAGGACAATGTGTATGATGTCGTCGTCAAGAGCGGTTTCCAGTCTTACGATGATGTCTATCGCGACATTCCTGAAGATCAACGGCCGCCCAAGCCATAAGTCTTAAACTAGCAAGTTACCTGAAAAGGGGCTTCAAAGGTATTTACCAATCTGAGTGAAGCCCCTTTTCATTAAAAAAATGAGAGATGCTATGTCAAATGATTTTATCCTCGATATTCGAAATGTGACCAAGCGTTTTCCGGGAGTGGTGGCGCTGGATGACGTCTCGATCAAGATCAAGCGCGGAGAAATCCATGGTATTTGCGGAGAGAATGGCGCCGGAAAATCAACCCTGATGATGATTCTGAAAGGCGTTCACCCGTGGGGATCGTATGAAGGACAGATTTTTTACGATGACCATGAGTTGAAGCTTGAAGACCGCTCCATCCGGCAGGCCAGCGAAGAAGGCATTGCCATTGTCTATCAGGAATTGACGCTGGTTCCCAATATGACCGTGGGGGAGAATGTTTTTCTGGGGCGGGAACCAAGGACAAAAACCGGGATCAATTGGAACAAGCTATACTCCGATACCCAAAAAATTTTGGATAAATACCATCTGGATATCGATGCCAATGCCCTGGTTAAAAATTTGGGCGTGGGCAAAATGCAAATGACCGAAATTGCCAAGGCCCTGTCTGAAAATGCCAAAATCCTGATTCTGGATGAACCCACCAGCGCGCTCTCTGAGGAAGAGATTGTCCATCTGATGGAAATCCTGAAAACACTGAAATCACACGGCGTGACCTGCATTTATATTACTCATAAATTATCCGAGCTTTTCAGGATCACCGATACAGTCACAGTGCTGCGGGACGGGCGGGTGATCACCACGCAGCCGATCGATAAACTGACGGAAGATGCGTTGATCAGCCACATGGTTGGCCGCAAAATCAAAGAGCGTTTTCCAAAGGGAAATCGAAAACCCGGTAAAGAAATTTTACGGGTGGAAGATCTACGCGCGGTTGATCCGGACGATAACAGCCGCGAGGTGATAAAAGGCGCCAGCTTCAATCTACGGGAAGGCGAGATCCTGGGGATTGCCGGTTTGATGGGTTCAGGGCGCACGGAACTGGTTTCCACGCTCTTCGGGGAGTATGGACGGATCACCAGCGGGAAAATTTATCTGGATGACCAGGAAGTGAAGATCGACAGCGCCAACCATTCGATGAGACTAGGGATCAGCCTGGTACCGGAGGACCGCAAGAAATACGGCCTGGTACTGATCCAGGATATTCAGAAAAACATTTCACTGGCGAACCTGGATAAATTTTCCAAGTGGTTCAAGATTGATTTCAACGCGGAAATCAAAAAAACGAGTGAATTCGCGGAAAAGCTGGAGATCAAAGCTCCCAACCTGTTTGTCGCCTGTCAAACGCTTTCCGGCGGCAATCAGCAGAAGGTGGTTATCGCAAAATGGCTGATGTCGGAACCCAGAGTATTGATCATGGATGATCCCACCCGTGGAATCGACGTTGGCGCAAAGTATGAAATTTATAAACTGATGAATGACCTGGCGGAAAATGGCATTGCTATCATCATGATATCCAGCGAATTGGAAGAAGTGATCGGCATGAGCGACCGCATTATGGTGATGTCCGCGGGAAAATCCAGGGGAATATTGGAACCTAAAGATTTTGATCAGGAAAAAATCATGGCGATGGCGACGGGGTATTAAATGCCTGCCGGATTAACAGGAGAATAATCGATGAGTGAAACAATTACTTATTTGAAACAGCAGGTGAGAAAGAATATTCAGACTTACGCCATTATTTTGGCGATGATTGTGATCTGGATACTGTTTTCATTCCTGACTGAAGGCCGCTACATTGGCGCGCAAAATATATCGAACCTCTTCCGCCAGATGGTCATCACCTCATTTCTGGCTATCGGCATGGTGCTGGTGATGGTCACCGGAAACATCGACTTGTCCGTTGGCAAGCTGGCGGGCTTCGTTTCGGTGGTGGTGGCGCAATTTCAGGCGAATATCTGGTTCCACTATATTCCCAACCGGGAATTGCTGACCACCGTATTTTCCGTGCTGATCGGCATCGCAGTAGGGACAATTTTCGAAGTGCTGCAAGGGTACCTGATTTCCTACCTGCATATCCCGGCCTTCATCGTAACCCTCGGCGGGCAATGGGCTTTGAACGGCGGCATCATGATCATCACCGAAGGCAAGACCATTCCGGCAAATCAACCTTTGTTCTCGGTGATCGCGCAGGGCTATTTATCACCCAATATCGGTTGGGTCTTTGCGGGTGTAGTTATCCTGTTCATGGTCTTCTCGACTTTGCAGGGGCGGCGCAACAAGATCAAATATGGATTCAAGCCGCTGCCGATGCTGATCGAGGTTCTCCGCCTGATAGCACTGGCAGCCTTGATCGTGATCTATGTCGCGATTGTCAATAATTACAATGGCGTCCAGATCCCCGTCATGCTGCTGGCCATCACCGCGGTGATCATGTCCTACGTCTCCACGAATACACCAGTCGGGCGCTATGCATACGCAATCGGCGGAAATCGCGAGGCCGCACGGTTGTCCGGCGTGAATATCAGCAAGAACGTTTTCAATATTTTTGTGTTGATGGGCTTGATGTCGGGTATCTCCGGGGTGGTGCTGGCCTCATACGTCGGTTACGGAACCATCGCCGCCGGCCAGGGCTATGAATTGGATGCCATTGCCAGCACGGTGCTGGGTGGTACATCCACCCTGGGAGGCATCGGGACCATTTTCGGGGCGATCATCGGTTCGCTGATTATTGCCAGCCTAACGAGCGGTTTGCAGATGATGAACGTACCGGCGGCCTGGCAATATGTTCTGAAAGGAATTGTTTTGGTGGTGGCTGTTTACGCCGACGTATACTTAAAGAAAAATCGATAAGACGAGGTTAATCAAGCATCATGAGAGATACCGCCGACCAAAAGTTAGTCCGGAAGCTGAATAACAACATCATTCTCGATGTGCTGCGAAAGGAAGCACCGCTCTCGCGGGCTAACCTGTCGGCTGTAACCGGCTTGAATCGTTCGACGGTATCATCCATCATTGACGAACTGATTGATGGAAATTGGGTCAGAGAAACCTCGTTTCAAACGGACAAAATCGGCCGCCCGGGATTGCAGTTGGAAATCAATCCCAAAGGCGGATACGTGGTGGGGATTGAAATCGGCGTTGATTTCCTGTTATGCCTGGTGACGGATTTCTCGGCGGAGGTCATTTGGCGGAAACGCCTGCAGACCAATCCGGAAGACGGGCAGGTGGCGATCCAACAGCAAGCGTTTGATTTGGCGGCTGAGGCGATTGAATTCGGAAAAAAAGAATGCGGCAGATGCCTGGGTATTGGCATTGCCATCCCCGCGCTGGTGGACGCTCAAAACGGAATCGTAAAACTGGCGCCCAACCTGAAATGGGAAAATGTCCCCCTGCGATTGATCTGGAACCAGCAGTTTCATTACCCGGTTTATGTGGAAAATGACGGAAATGCCGCTGCGTTGGGAGAATATTATTTCGGCGCCGCCCGCGGCATCCAGGATATCATCTATATCGCGGCCGGCTACGGGTTGGGTTCCGGCATCATCGTGGACGGCAAATTGCTGCGCGGAAACAAGGGCTATGCCTCGGAAGTCGGGCACATGACCTACGATCCCAAAGGCGCTCTTTGCAGCTGCGGCAAACGCGGCTGCTATGAAACCATCATCGGCCCGCGCGCGGTAATTGAAAATGTAAAAAACCTGATCACGGAGAAAGGCCCGGATCATACCATTATCAAGATAACGGAGGGAGGAAAAAACGCCATCAACTACGACGCAGTAGTAAATGCCGCTCAGGAGAACGACCCGATAGCGATCGACGCTCTAAAAGAAGTGGGATGCAAACTTGGGTTGGTGGTTTCTCACCTGGTCAACATCTTCTGCCCAAAAATGGTGATCCTGGGGGGCGCCTTGAACTATGCCAAAGATTTCATTCAACCGACAGTCGCGAAAGTTGTTAAAGAAAATGCGCTGAAACTATGCCAGGAGGATTTGGAAATTACTAATTCATACCTGGGACAGGAATCCAGCGTGATGGGCGTGATCGGGCTGGTGCTGGAAAATCTTTGGCAAATTTAAAGAAAATATTTTTATTAATTACGGTATAAGGAGATTTCAATGGAAAATATCTATCAACCAAAACCGGAAGATCGATTTACTTTTGGATTATGGACGGTCGGCAATACCGGCAAGGATCCTTTCGGTGATGACTTTCGGGAAAAGAAAAGCCCGGCAGACCTGGTTTATCTTTTGGGGGAAGTCGGCGCTTACGGCGTGAATTTTCACGATAATGACCTGATCCCAATGGAAGCAACACCGGCCGAGGCGGAAGCGATTAAAAAAGCATTCAAGAAAGCCCTGGCGGATACCGGCCTGAAAGTACCGATGGCCACTACCAACTTATTCGCCAGCCCCATCTTCCGTGATGGCGCATTCACGTCCAACATCGCCGCCATTCGAAAATTCGCGCTGCAAAAGACCATGCAGGCCATTGACCTGGGCGCGGAAATGGGCGCGAAAGTGTACGTGTTCTGGGGCGGGCGCGAAGGCGTGGAAGTGGAGGCTTCGAAGAACCCCATCACCGCCATCGAAAGGACGCGCGAAGCGCTCAATTTCCTGAGCGAGTACGTCAAGGCGCAAGGCTACGACATGGTCTTCGCGCTGGAAGCCAAGCCGAATGAACCGCGCGGCGATCTCTACTTCCCCACCACGGGACATATGCTGGCTTTCATTGAAACGCTGGATCATCCTGAAATGGTGGGCGTGAATCCTGAGTTCGCGCATGAATCCATGGCCGGGTTGAATTTTGTACATGCCGTTGCGCAGGCTTTGGACGCGGGTAAACTGTTCCACATCGACCTGAACGATCAGGCGTTTGGCCGCTATGATCAGGACTTTCGTTTTGGGGCGGTAAGCCTGAAGAACTCATTCTTCCTGGTGAAATTGCTGGAAGATAACGGGTATAAAGGAAGCCGGCATTTTGACGCGCATGCCTATCGCACGGAGAACTATGAAGGGGTCAAAGATTTTGCGCGCGGCTGCATGCGCTCGTACTTGATCTTGAAAGAAAAAGTGCAAAAATTCAATACCGATGCGGAAATTCAGGGCTTGCTGAAAGAAATCAATCAGGAATTGCCCGAATTAAAAAATACCGACGGCAAATACACACCCGAGAAAATGAAAGCGTTGAAGGACTACGCTTTTGACCGGAAGGCATTGAGCGATTTTGGCATGAAATATGAGAAATTGGATCAATTGACCAATGAATTGCTATGGGGTATTCGCTGATTTGATGGTTTGCCAATATCATTGCGATGAAAAAGTTTTTAGGTATCGATTGTCAGGAGGTTGGGTTCGGTGATTTAGAATTACTGATTGCCGAACCCATCGGCCCCCGAATCCTGTCGTTAAGTTATCAGAATTCCGGGAATATATTTGCTGAATTACCGGATACGGCTTTAGCGCATCCAACCATGGGGGAATATAGATTCTATGGCGGCCACCGCCTGTGGGTGGCGCCCGAGGAACCGGCCATCACTTACGAGCCGGATAATCGCGCGGTGGAGTTTGAGTGGGCTGGAAACGGCGTGAATGTGATCGGGGAAATTGAGCCGGGTTCGGGTTTGCGAAAATCAATCCGCATTCAGACGACAAATTATCTGAACGTTATCCAAGTGGATCACCTCGTTCGAAACGAGGGGAGTTCTAGCAGAAAAATCGCCCCCTGGGCAATCACGCAATTGAAGCTGGGCGGCACCGCCGTGCTGCCACTGCAGGCGGCGGACATGCAGAACCCGCTTCTGCCCAACCGCTCGTTGGTTCTGTGGCCGTACACCGATTTGAGCGAAAGCCGCCTCAAGGTTGGAAAAGAGCTCGCGTTTATCCGCACGCTGCCAAAAAACGATGCGGCTTTGAAAGTGGGGGCGAGCAACCTGCAGCAATGGATCGCCTATTTTATCGGCCAATACCTTTTTGTTAAATATTCAAGGAAAGATGCGGCCGATTGCGCTCTCGATTTGGGAGCAGAAGCGCAGAGTTATTGCAACGGCCAATTCCTGGAATTAGAGACGCTGGGATCGTATCGGGAATTAAGACCGGGTGAGACGATCGAACACCGGGAAATTTGGAGAATGGAGAAAGGCTCTTTTGCTTCGATGGATGAAGAGGCATTAGGCGATTTTCTTAAGAACGATGAAATGGCAGCAATCTGCCGGGAGATGTTGTAAATGGAAACAGCCAGTCCATATTTTATCGGCATCGATTCTTCCACCACAGCGACAAAAGCAATCCTGATCGACCGGGAAGGTAAGATCATTGCGATTGCATCTTCGGAATACAGCTTTGAAACACCTTTCCCCTTGTGGAGCGAGCAGGATCCGCAGCTCTGGTGGAACGCGACTGTTGAGAGCATCCGCCAGGCAGTGAAAGCGGGCGGTATCGCGCCGCGGGACGTAAAAGGGATCGGGCTGACCGGGCAGATGCATGGGCTGGTGATCTTGGATCAGGATGGGCAAGTGCTGCGGCCGGCAATCCTGTGGAATGATCAGCGCACCCAACGGCAATGCGACTTTATTCGCGAGGTGATCGGCAAGAAAGAATTCATTCAACTCACCGGAAACGACGCCCTAACCGGCTTTACCGCACCCAAAATCCTGTGGGTGCGCGATGAGGAGCCAGAAATCTATCGAAAAATTGCCCATGTTTTGCTGCCCAAGGATTACGTGCGCCTGAAACTGACCGGTGAATACGCCATTGACCGGGCGGACGGTTCGGGAACTGTGTTGTTTGACCTAGCCAGGCGGGATTGGTCGAGCGAGCTGATTCAAAAACTGGGAATGCAGCGGGAATGGTTCCCACCCACTTTTGAAGGCACAGCCGCGACCGGCCGCCTTACCCAGGCTGCCGCGGCGGCAACCGGGCTGAGCGAGGGGATTCCGGTTTTCGCGGGGGGCGGCGATCAATCCGCGGCGGCAGTGGGGACGGGCGCGGTGGAGGAGGGCATCGTTTCCATCAGCCTGGGCACTTCCGGTGTGGTGTTCGCCACAGCCGACCACCCCTTCATTGAACCGGAAGGCAGGCTGCACGCTTTCTGCCACGCAGTTCCCGGAAAATGGCATTTAATGGGCGTGATGCTTTCAGCCGCGGGCAGCCTGCGCTGGTTCCGGGATACCTTTTTTAAAGAAAAGATAAGTTACGATGAAATCGTATCCGCAGCCGCGCAATCTCCCGCCGGCAGCCAGGGATTGTTATTCATGCCCTACCTGACCGGGGAGCGCACGCCTTACCCGGACCCGCTGGCGCGCGGTGGTTTTGTGGGCATCACCGTGCGAAATACCTTTGGGGATTTCACACGCGCCGTCCTGGAAGGAGTAGCCTTCGGCTTACGGGACAGCTTTGAACTGATGAAAGGCGCCGGCTTGAGCGGGATCGACCATGTGCGCATTACCGGCGGCGGGGCGAGAAACCCGACCTGGCTGCAGATCATCGCGGACGTTTTGAACACGCAGATTTACACCGTCGATTCCGAGGAAGGTGCGGCTTTTGGAGCGGCGCTGCTGGCTGCAACCGGCGCGGGTGTCTTTTCTACGGTGGAGGAAGCCTGCCGGAATACTATCCATCGAATGGAAGGCGTTAAACCAGGTGAAAATGCCTCTTTATATGAAGAACTTTATGGTGAATACCGCAGCCTGTATCCCGCTTTGAAGGATGGTTTTCACCGTCTCCCCAAGATCCTTGATTAACTGGAAATTTTAAAAAATCTCCCGACAGTGATTGATGCTGCCGGGAGTTTATGTTATTTAACCGCCAACACGGGTATATCTGAAAGGCTGATAACCTTCTGGATTTGACTGCCCATCAACAATCCTTTCAGGCCGCCCACGCCGCGCGTACCCATGATGATCAGGTCGCAGTTATTGCCATTGGCGACGTTCATGATGCTTTCAGCCGGAGGCCCGAAGAGCATCTCTTCGTGAATGACGACTTTCTCCCCGATGATCTCTTTCGCCTGCTGGAGCATCTCGGTGCCGATGTGCGTCCTTTCAGTGATCAACTCATCAATAAAGGGTTTACCGAGTTCCGCCGGCAGGATATCCATGGCGCACACCAGCCACAATTCCGTGTCCTTATTCAAGCGTGCCATATCCCCGGCGATTTGAGCCGCGCGTCGCGCGTGTTCGGATCCATCAAATGCTACCAAGATCTTCTTGAACATTTTTCCACCTCGCTTAGAAAACAGGTTTTATTGAATCCATAATCAGTATAGCATCGCAGGGAATTTCGTTCATATGAAATTGATTAATTCCACCGCAATTTTTATCAGGTTTGTTCTATTTAAAAAACTCGGGATACAATATTCTTGGTATGGATACTCTCGATCTGATCAAGCGCAACGCAGAGAAGCTGTTAAAACAAATTCCCGAAAACGTCACCCTATTGGCAGCGGCCAAGACGCGTTCAAATGAGGAAGTGCAAGCTGCCTTTGACGCGGGAATTCGTTGCTTCGGCCATAATTACGTGCAGGAAGCCCAGGCCATGCTGCCGGGACTGCCTTTCCGCGCAGATTGGCACATGATCGGACACTTACAACGCAACAAGGCGGGGGCGGCCGTGGAACTGTTCGATGTGCTCGAGACGCTGGATTCTGCGCGGCTGGCACGCGAGCTGGAGAAACAATGCGCCCGGCTCAATAAAATAATGCCGGTGTTGATCGAGATCAACAGCGGGCGCGAGGAGAACAAAGATGGCGTGCTGCCGGAGGATGTCGACGCACTGGCAGAGGCATTGCGCGAATTCCCACACCTGAAGCTAAGCGGTTTCATGACGATGGGGCCGTTGACGGGGGACCCGGAATTATCACGTCCATACTTTCAAACAACCGCGCGAATTTATGAACAATACCGGTTGAAAGACGATGCCATCCGGTTCCTCTCTATGGGCATGAGCCATAGCTATAAAGCGGCAATCGAGGAAGGAGCCAACCTGGTTCGTATCGGTACGCTGCTGTTCGGTCCGCGAAATTGAATATGATAAAATATCTCTGAATTACACAAATGATCTTTATTCATTTCTGCGATGTTGGTTTTGATCAATATAAATTCGAATCGGTATATTACCGCGGCGTAAATTGACAAACATCACTGCACAAATTTTTTTGATTTGATTAAAATGATTTGGTTGCTATGAACGTAAATATTGAGTTTACCGGAGTTTCACGTGTGCTAACCGGACAACCGGGTTGTTCCCTGACGCTTAATCCCGGGGATACTATCCGCGAGGTAATCATTGCTCTCGGAAAGCAATACCCGGCTTTGATTGGCGATATTATCACAAAAGATGGCAAGAACTTAGTTGCAACCAACGTCTTCAGCCTGAATGGAAAAAAAATTCTGCATGAATCTGATCTTCAATTTCAGCCCGCGGACGGCGATAAACTGATCTTATTGTCATTATTGGCCGGAGGATGAACCGGCTTTTTTTATCTTTTTACCAAGGAGAGCGGCATGTTCGGTTATAGTGGAAAAGTTTTACACATCGATCTGACTGAGCGGAAAACCTGGGTGGAGGAAAAAACAGAGGATTGGTATAAACTGTGGATCGGAGGCGTCTCGATGGCGTCGCGTTTGTGCTGGGAGAATATCAAACCGGGCTGCGACGCTTATTCACCGGATAACCCGGTTTGCATTGCCAATGGTGTTTTCGCCGGCACACCGGTTCCAGTGGGCGGTAAATATGGACTGGCGTCGAAATCCCCCATGACCGGTTTTATCGGTGACAGTTTATCCGGTTCCTGGTTCAGCATTGCGCTGAAGCGCGCCGGTTGGGACGCAGTGGTTATCCATGGCGCGAGTGAATCCTGGGTGAACGTTTTTATTGATGATCAGCGGGTGGAATTCCGCGATGCAACCAAGCTGCTGGGTTTGGGTACTTTCGAAACCGAGGAAGCCATCCGCGAGGCATTGGCTGATGACCAGGTACGCTCGGCCACCATCGGTCCGGCTGGCGAGAAAATGGTGCGGTATGCCAACGTTACCAACGATGGCCGCCAGGCCGGCCGCACCGGTCACGGCTCGGTGTGGGGGTCGAAAAAACTGAAAGCGGTTTCTGTACGCGGCACGCACGGTATTCAGGTAGCGGATCCCAAGACGCTAAACGAGTTATCTTTCAATATCACTAAAGAAGCACAAGGCCCACACACTTCCAAATATCGCATCCTGGGCACATCCACAAACGTACTCAATTTAAACAAACTCGGGCTACTGCCAACGCGCAATTATCAGGAAGGTGTCTTCGAGGGTGTCGAAACAATCAGCGGTGAATTCCTGCATGAGCATAATAAAGTCAAGACCATCGCCTGCGCGCAATGCCCAATCGCCTGCGAACAAATGTCTATGGTCAAGGCAGGTCCCTGGACAGGCGCCATGACCGGCATCGAATACGAATGCTTGTTTGCCAACAGTTCCAACCTGGGTATCGACGATATCAATACTGCTATTAAACTGATCCACATCGCTGACAGCAGCGGGATGGATGCCATGTCGATGGGTATCACCATTTCATGGGCGATGGAGACCTTTGAAAAAGGCATCTTTAAAAAAGAAGATTTTAAATGCGAGAAATTCCCTGAAGGGTTCGAATTGACCTTCGGCAACAGCGAAGCGGCTGTGGCCACGGCCGAGATGATCCGCGATCGCGAGGGAATTGGCAAGCTGCTTGGCGAAGGCACACGTATTGCCAGCTTAACGATTGATGAACAACGCAGCAGCGAGACCTATAAATGGGCTATGCATTCCAAAGGACTGGAACCGGCCGGCTACGAAGCACGCGGATTGAAGACTTTCTCGCTTGGTTCAGCGGTCGGAACGCGCGGCCCTTGCCATAACCGCACGGCAGCCTACGACCCGGATATTCAGGGCGAGGTGGACCGCTTCTCTGTGGATGAGAAGCGCGGCATGCTGGCGAAGGATACCGAAGAATATGCAGCGGTTTATGATACGCTGCCGCTATGCAAATTTATCCGGCGCTGCTTTACCGGCAAGGCTGACCGGGCGGGAGCCTGGCCAACCATTGTAAAACTGATCAATGCCACCACCGGCTGGGATTTGAAATATGAGGATATCGATCCCATCGGCGAACGGGCTCATACCATTAAAAAAGCATTCAACATCCGCGAAGGCTGGAAACGCTCGGACGACACCCTGCCGTACCGCTGGATGCACGATCCCATGACCAAAGGCCCTTCCGCCGGTCATTTTACCAGCGAAGAAGAACTGGAATATATGAAAGATACTTATTACGAAGCCAAAGGCTGGACCAAGGAAGGACTGATTCCCAAATCCAAATTAATAGAACTTGGTATGCCCGACGTGGCTGAACAGATCGGCGTGTAACCAACGGAGAAGAAAATGACTACGACTACTTCGAAATTCAAAAATATTGAATGCGATCCCGACCTTTGCATCGGCTGCCAGATTTGCGAATACGTGTGTTCTTATACCAAGACCGGCGAGTACAACACCTACAGAAGCCGCATTCGTACGGTGCGAGTGGACGAGGTGCTGATCACGGCGATGGCTTGCCGCACCTGCGATAACGCCCCTTGTGTGACCGCCTGCCCGCAAGATGCGCTCAGCCAGGACCCGGCAACCGGCATCATCCACATCAATGCGCAGAAATGCGACGCTTGCGCCTGGTGCGTGGAAGCCTGCGACTTCGGGGCGATCTCCATTAATCCGGAATCCCGACTGGCGGAAATCTGCGACCAGTGCGAGGATCAAGAGGATGGACCGCAATGTGTACTTTGGTGTCCAAAGGAAGCTTTGAAGCTGACCACGCCGGAACAGGAAGCCCAGAAAGCCCGCCGTGAAGCTCTTAAATCGATCAAGAATGAAGTACTGCCAAAAATTCCATTAAAAGAGACTACTTGTTAGTGTAGTGTTTTTCATTTATGAAACCAAAGGAGCAGCATGGAAGATAGCCCCAACAAAGAGGAACTGCGCATCGGTGTATATATTTGCCACTGCGGCAGCAACATCGCGGGCGTGATCCCTCCGGCTGAGGTGGCCGAATGGGCCTCTCACTTGCCGGGGGTGGTACGCGCCACCGATACGCTGTACGCCTGCGCCGACAGCGGCCAGTCTCTCATCAAAGAAGACATTAAGAAGTACAACCTGAACCGTGTAGTTGTGTCGGCCTGTTCGGTGCGCATGCATGAGACCACCTTCCGCGGCGCTGTGTCGGAAGCCGGATTGAATCCCTTCCTGATGGAAATGGCCAATATCCGTGAACAATGCACCTGGGCGCATGGGCATGATAAAGAAGGCGCTCTTAGAAAAGCCAAAGAACTGACTGCAGCCGCGGTGGCCAAAGCGCATTTTTTGGCTCCCCTGGAATTTATTACTGTTCCGGTTACCAAGCGCGCCATGGTTGTTGGCGGCGGCGTGGCGGGCATCAGCGCGGCGCTGGATTTGGCGGATCAGGGTATCGATACCATCTTAGTGGAGAAAGAACCGACCATTGGCGGGGTCATGGCGCAGTTGAACAAGACCTTCCCCACCATGGACTGTAGTATATGAATTCTCGCACCAAAAATGGTTGACGCGGCGCGTCACCCCAAAATTGATGTCAGAACATATACTAATGTCGAACGCGTAGAAGGTTACGTCGGGAATTTCAAGGTGCAATTGCGCGAAAAAGCGCGCCTGGTAGATGTAGATCGCTGCAACGGCTGCGGCGAATGCGCCAAAGTCTGCCCGATCGAAGTCCCCAATTATTTCGAAATGAACCTGGCTCCGCGCAAGGCGGCTTACGTGGCCATGAGCCAGTCAGTGCCGTTAAAGTACACCATCGATGAGGAAGCGTGCATCCATTGCTATAAGTGCGTGGAAGCTTGCGGCCCACTGGACGCGATCGATTTCAGCCAGGAAGACAAGGTTGTCTGGGAGGATATCGGATCGATTGTGGTGGCTACCGGTTTCAACCACTTCGACCCGAGCGTCATTCCGGAATATGGCTACGGGCGCTTCCCGAACGTGATCACCGCCATGGAAATGGAACGTTTGAACAACTCAGCCGGTCCTACGGTCGGCAACCTGATCCGGCCGGGAGATGGCAAGAACCCCCAGCGCCTGGCGATCATCAACTGCGTTGGTTCGCGCGACAAGCGCTTCAATCCGTGGTGCTCCAATTTCTGCTGCATGTATGCGATCAAGAATGCTGTGCTGCTCAAGCAAGCTAATCCTGAAATGGAAATATCCATTTACTATATAGACATTCGCACACCTTCCAAAGGCTATGAAGAATTCTACGAGCGAGCGCGCGGTATGGGTATTCATTTCATTCAGGGACGCCCCAGCCTGATCACACAGGACGACAACACCGGCAACCTGTTTGTACATTCCGAAGATGTCGCGTTGGGCAGAGTGATTGAAAAAGAGTATGACATGGTCATGCTCAACCAGGCAGCGGTGCCCCAGCCGGACGTGGACACGGTCAGCTCGGTGTTGAATATCTCGCAAAGCCCGGGCGGCTGGTTCATGGAATACCATCCCAAGCTGCGCCCGGTTGACAGCCCCACTGACGGTATTTTCCTGGCGGGCGCCTGCCAGGGGCAGAAAGATATCCCGGCATCCGTTTCGTCAGGATTGGCCTGCGCTTCGCGCGCGGGGCGCATCCTGCATTCGGAAGAATGGCAGATCGAACCGATCATTGCGCAGGTCTGGGAGGATCGCTGCATCAGCGCACAGGGCAAGCAATGCGGCCTGTGCGCCAAGGCTTGCCCTTACGGAGCGATAACAGTAGAAACTGGCAAAGCTGCACAGGTGACCACGGCCAAATGCCACGGCTGCGGCGGCTGCGTGGCGGAATGCCCGCATAACGCCATTACCCAGATGCACTTCACCGACGCGCAAATCCTGGCGCAGATCCGCGCCCTGCTGGCCGAAAAGCCGGAGGAAAAAATCTTTGCCTTCCGCTGCCAGTGGTGTTCCTACGGCGGCGCCGACCTGGCCGGCACGAGCCATTTCGATTATTCCGCCAACGAGCGCGGCATCCGCGTGATGTGTTCGGCACGCATGGACAGTGATTTCATTTACGAAGCTTTCCGCCTGGGAGCGGGAGCCGTGCTTTATTCCGGCTGCCATCCGCAAGATTGCCACTACATCACCGGGCAGCGCGTAGGCGCCACGCGTGCTGATCGATTAATGAAGGCATTCGAAAAGATGGGTATGTCCCCCGGCCGGTTCCGCGTGGAGTGGATCTCGGCGGCTGAAGGCGATAAATATTCACGCGTGATCAACGAGATGCAAGAAACACTCAACGCAATCGGCCCGGAGAAACTGCACGAGGAAAACGAGATGCTGCGGCCGGAAATGGAAAAACGCGCCCGGCGTATGTATGAAGTCCCGCTTGTTACTGAAGCTTCGGATTATTCAGATGAAATGAGACAAGCAATGTCCGATATGGAGGAGCCGCATGGAAGCTGAGCATCCGATGACCTTTGCCGATCAGGTGCGCGCCATTCCAGGCGGTGAACACCTGGAGATGTGCTTTTCGTGCGGAACGTGCGTCAGCAAGTGCATGATCCAGCAGAAATTGGAACCGGAATACAACCCGCGCCGGCTGCTGCGCATGGTTATGATGGACATGCGCGAGGAAGCTTTTAAAAGCCCCACCACCTGGTTGTGTTCAACTTGCGACCTATGTTATCCGGCTTGCCCGCAGGAGATCCACATCTCGGGCGTGATCGGCGCGGTGAAAAGCCTGGCGGTGGAAGCCGGCTATACCTCGCCGCTCGAGACGGTCTCAGTGGATGAGACGCTATGCTCGGGCTGCGGCATTTGCGTGATGACCTGCCCGTATGAAGCGCCCCACCTGATTGAAAAGGAAGTGAACGGTGTGATGGATCGCTTCTCGGAAGTGGACAAAGATAAATGCATGGGCTGCGGCATGTGCGTGGCCGCCTGCCCGATGGGCGCCATCGCGCGGCCGGGCGTTTCCAACCCCGAGCTTGTCAACCAGATCAAAATTAAAAAACATAAAGACGCTCCCTCTTTGGTGGTTTTTATCTGCGATTGGAGTTTACGGGCGGATGATGACCTGACGATCCTGGAAAGCTACCCTGAAAACGTGCGCGTCATACATATCCCCTGCTCAGGACGCATCGATCCGCAAATGGCATTGATCGCATTGCGCTCGGGGATTGACGGCGTGCTGGTATGCGGCTGCGCTCCGGGAGAGTGCCACTACCAACGGGGAACGTACGTCAGCGCCTGCAAGATCAGCCTGTTGGACAGCATGCTGGGCCAGATGGACCTGGCGGATGGACGCGTGCGTTTCGTACAGCTAGGCACGCAGGATCGCGGACGAATCCGGCATGAGATCGATGGGATGCTGGCTGGTTTACAGCGGGAGGCGGCATAATGGCAGGTAAACCGAAACTGGCATTCTACTGGGCAGCCAGCTGCGGCGGCTGCGAAATCACCATCACCGAACTGGGTATGCGCCTGATTGACGTGGGTGACCTGGTGGATATCGTCTTCTGGCCAGCCGCCATGGATTTCAAGTATGACGATGTGGCCGCCATGAAGGATAAGGAAATCGATATTTGCTTCTATAACGGCGCCATCCGCAACAGCGAGAATGAGCACGTTGCCAAAATGCTGCGGGCGAAATCCAAGCTGCTGGTGGCATTCGGTTCCTGTTCGCATTTGGGCGGTATCCCGGGTTTGGCCAACCTTTTTGACGTGGAGACAATGCTGCAACGCGTTTTCGACACAGCGCCGACCCTGGATGAATCACGCGGAACGCGGCCGCAGATGAAGAATAAGATGCCGGAAGGCGAAATCGAGATTCCCAAGTTATACGAACGCGTCAGAACGCTGGCGCAGACGGTGGAAGTGGACTACTTCCTGCCTGGCTGCCCGCCGGTGGTGGACCAGGTCTGGAATGTGTTCCAAACCATCCTGGCGGGAAAACTGCCTGCCAAAGGCTCTGTGATCGGCGCGGCGGAAAAGACCAATTGCGACGTTTGCACGCGCAAGAAAGGTGCAAGCGGGATGCGCATCAAGGAATTCAAGCGGCCCCATCAGGTGCAGTTGGACCCCGAGATGTGTTTCCTGACCCAAGGCGTGGTGTGCCTGGGGCCGGTTACACGCGCGGGCTGCGGGCTGCCTTGCCTTAACGGCAACATGCCCTGCCGCGGATGCTACGGCCCGCCGGAAGGCGTGGTTGACCAGGGCTCCAAACTGGTCAGCGCGGTAGCTTCGCTGGTGGATACGGACGATCCCAAGGTCCTGGAAAAGATACTGGAAGGCATTGTCGATCCGGTCGGATTGGGTTACCGCTTTGGATTGGCCGCATCCATCCTTTCGGACCTGAAATACGGGAAAAAAGGAGCATGAACATGCCGGCGAAACAACCTGTCAATCAAAAGATCAGCATTGACCCGATCACCCGCCTGGAAGGGCATGGCCGCATCGACTTGTTTTTGAATGAATCCGGCGGGCTGGAAAATGCGTATATGATCATTCCGGAGTTGCGCGGATTCGAAAAATTCTGCGAAGGCCGTCCGGTGGAAGAAATGCCACGCATCACGCAGCGCATCTGCGGTGTTTGCCCGATCGCCCATCATATAGCGGCGGCTAAAGCAGGCGACGCGGTCTATCATGTGGAACCGCCGCCGGCCGGCAAGAAATTGCGCGAATTGCTTTACTCCGCATTCTTCGTGGCCGACCACGCCACCCATTTTTACGTGCTGGGCGGGCCTGATTTTGTGGTCGGGCCGGACGCCCCCAAAGGCGAGCGCAATATCCTGGGTGTGGTGCGCAAGGTCGGGCGCGATGCCGGGGCGCGCGTGATGGGCTTGCTGAGCGAGAACCACGAAATTGCCAAGATCATCGGCGGGCGCTACATCCATTCGGTCGGCGCGCTGGTGGGCGGGATGAGCAAACCCATCACGGAAGACGAACGCAAGCGTATCGAACAGATTGCGCGCAATTCGATTGAAACCGCCAAATTCAGCCTGAAATTATTCGAGGATCTGGTCCTGAAGAACAAGGCATACCTGGACATGATTCTGAGCGATACCTTCACTCACCAAACCTATTACATGGGCCTGGTGGACGAGAACAATTGCGTCAATTTTTACGACGGCAAGGTGCGCGTGGTTGACCCCACAGGAAAAGAATTGGTCAAGTACGGCCCCGAGCAATACCTGGACGTGATCGCCGAACACGTGGAACCCTGGACTTATTTGAAATTCCCCTACCTGAAAGCGGTGGGCTGGAAAGGGTTGGTGGACGGCATGGACAGCGGCGTTTACCGCGCTTCTCCACTTTCCCGCCTGAACGCCGCCGACGGCATGGCCACGCCCCTGGCGCAAAAAGAATATGAACGGTTTTTCAAGACTCTGGGCGGAAAACCGGTGCATGCTACACTGGCAACGCACTGGGCGCGATTGATCGAGTTGCTCTACGCAGCGGAACGTTCGCTGGAGCTGGCTACCGACCCGGAGATCACATCCAAAGAGGTACGTACCATCCCGACCGAAACACCCACCGAAGGCATTGCCATCGTAGAAGCCCCGCGCGGAACGCTGACGCATCATTACGCGACTGACGAAAACGGGCTGATCAAGCAGGTCAATCTGGTGGTGGGCACGACCAATAACTATGCAGCCATCGACATGTCCATCAAGAAAGCCGCGCAGGCGCTGGTGCAGCCCGGCAAACCTGTGGATGACGCCGTCATGAACAAGATCGAAATGGCTTTCCGGGCATATGATCCCTGCTTCGGCTGCGCCACACATGCCGCCCCGGGAAACGTCCCGTTGATCGTGCGCGTGTTCGACCATCGGCAGTGCCAGGTGCAGGAATTACGCAGGGATTAGGAGCCGAGCATGAGCAAAAGAGGATTAACTCAAATTCGAACCAGCCCCAGCGAGATCGTCCTGGAACGCGCCATGGTCACGCGCCATTACTTCCTGCGCTGGGATCTGGAGCGCTGCGCAGGCTGCCAGATCTGCCCGACCGTTTGCCCGCAGCAAGCCATCACGCACGTGGACGCGGTCCTGGAGAACGGCCGCATGCTTCACAAACAATCGATCGAGGTTGACCCGGATAAATGTATTTTCTGCGGCGAGTGCGTGGAAATGTGCCCGTTGAACGCCATCGAGATGACCGTCAATGGCGAACCGGAAAATCCGGTGATTAAATATGGCGCTTTTCCGCGTTTGACCCAATCGACAGAGTTCGATAAAGAAAAGTTCGACTGGTCGCGAAAAGATTTCGTGATCGACAACTGCCCGACCGGTGTGATCAGCTATGATGAAAAGGAAAAGACGCTGAAGGTGGATGACGAACACTGCATCCGCTGCCGCCAATGCGAGATCGCCAGCAGCGGTGCTTTCCGCGTACAGCAGCCCTGGAAAGGCAGCGTAACGCTGCGGCGCGAATTGTGCGTGGAAGGCTGCCTGGCTTGCGCCGACATCTGCCCGACGCGCGCGCTGCACATTGACGAGCAGGGCGCGCTGGTGCTGGCGGATTACTATTGCATCAAATGCGGCGCCTGCATGCAGATTTGCCCGGTGAAACCACAGATGGAAGAATACGAGATTACCGTGGAAGCCTACGGCGTGACCAAGAAGGTCAAGCACGAGCGCATCACCAACTCCGAGGAGTTGCCGGTGTTCGTGGAACGGTGGCGTGTGGCGCACGAGGTGGTGCAGAGCGGCGCGTGGATCCAGGCGCTGCTCAAACTAGCCGATAACAAAGCCGGCATGGTCGAAATCGACCGCAAGCGTGCGCTCAAGCGCATGGACCTGATCCGTTCGCTCAAAGGCGGGCACGCCATTGAGACGCAGGATAAACAAGAATAAAGAAAAGATTACAATAAGCGCAGGAAACTGCGCTTTATTTTTTTAAGGGAGAATCATGGAAAAAAGCCAATCACAAATCCTTCGCCGCAATGCCTATCACTATATGGAAAACGGCTACCACTGTTCCGAAGCGATTCTGTTAGCTCTTGGGGAACGCTATTTAAAACAAGTCAATCCGCTGGCGCTGCGCCTTTCCACACCTTTCGCGGGCGGGGTGGGCGGCACGCACCTGGAGACCTGCGGCGCGTTGACCGGCGGTATCCTGCTGATAGGGGCGCTGTACGGCCGCGCGAATGGCCAGACCAACGACGATGGCTGCCTGGCGTTGGCAGCCGCGTTTCGCGAGAAATTCCAAAAGGAATTCGGTTGGACCACCTGCCAAGCGCTCAAGGATAATTGGGTGGGTAAAGCAGGGCAGCCGGATTGTAAAACGCTGACCGAACGGGCGGCGGGATTGCTGATCGAGATTCTAGAATCTGCATAAAGGATTGCGGGAGAGGAAATATTTAATGCTCAGTAAATACTTGGAGATCGTGGAAAAAGGGAAGGTAGAGGTAAAAACCGAGGAAGTTGACACCGAGAATTTACTGCCATCCGAAGTAATTATTCAGAATGAATCCTCCATCATCAGCGCGGGAACGGAACTTTCGCGCGTGTTTGCGCTCAAACCGGGAGTCAAATTTCCGGTGCGCCCGGGCTACGGATCGATCGGGCGCATCATTAAAAAAGGTTCCGCATTGGCTAATTTCGAAATCGGCGACCTGGTGTATTACCTGGGCAGCCACAGTTCCGTGCAGCGCTTTTCGGCTGCCGGCCAGAGCCAGTGGGATAACCTCTTCAAAGTCCCGCAGGGATTGGACGCGGTGGAGGCCAGCTTTGTGTGCATGATCGCCATCGCCATCACCGGGCCGAATGCCAGCAATGTGAAGATCGGCGACCGGGTGGCGGTATTCGGGCTGGGCATGGTGGGCTTGCTGGCGGCGCTGCTTTACGAGATCAACGGCGCGCGCGTGATCGCGCTCGACCCTGTCAAGAGCCGCTGCGAACTGGCGAAGTCGCTGGGCGTCAGCGAGGTGATAGCCTGTTCGTCGGAAGAACAGGTCGAGGCGGTGATACGCATGACGGACGGGGCGGGAGTGGATATCGGCGTGGACGCGGTGGGTCATTCCAGCGTGATTGCCAAAGCCATCCAAGTAACCATGCCTTACGGCGAAGTCATCCTGCTGGGCTCACCGCGCGAAGCGTACGAAGGCAATTTGACAGACGTGTTCAACCCGATCCACATGAAAATGCTCAATGTGAAGGGCAGCCTGGCGAACATGGTTCCATTGAAGAAAACCGCCGGCATTAAGCTGAACTTCGAACGCAATTACCAGGTGGCTTTCGACCTGATGGTCAGCAAGCGTATCGATGCAATGAAGATCATCAGCCATGTGATCAAGCCCGAAGAAGCCGAGCAGGCCTACCACGGTCTGCAGTATGACCGCGAGCAATACCGCTGCGTGGTGATTGACTGGAGATAAGCAATATTTTTGAAAATTAAAAAGCCTGAGAATGTAACTCTCAGGCTTTCACGACGTATAAATTGCGATTTATGCCAATGGCTTCCTGGTGGGCGTCATCAAACCCCACAGGATCAGGCCCGAGAAGCAACGCTCGAATTACTGTTTCTTATAATTGAGAAAGGTCTTTCGAATGGCCATCAATCGAGAAAGCGCATCCTCACCGCGGCCGAGACTGACAATTGAAAACAGGGAATCGATCGCACATATTTGAGCTACGCGGGAATTCATGGCGTCCGTAGCGATGCTGGTTTCATCTGATTTGGTGACCAGAACAATATCAGCCATTTTTGCCAGCGTGGAATTTTCTTTACTGGTGATCAACAAAATGGACACATCATTTTGAGGCATTTCCTCGATCAGATCAATCAAGTCGCGCGTTTCGCCGGAATGAGAAACGCAGAAAAGTAAATCTTTTGGGTTAGGATTTGACAATAGAGCTGCATTGATATGTGAATCCATGAAGAAATGACAATCCAGGCCCAGTTGTAAAAACCTGAAATATGCGTAATAACAAAGAGCCGCTGAAGCTGCGTAACCCAGGAAGATGATACGGTTTGATTGATTGATCATATCACGGGCAGCTTCGTATACATTGATGTTATCAATTTGTGAATTGGCTATCAATGTTGAGATGGCGCCGTTGAATATTTTGTTTTTTACTACTGAAGGTTCGTCATCAACATTAATATCTTCGTAAGAATGGTAGAAAGTTCTTCCTGCCAGTTCCTGGGCCATGCGAATTTTAAATTCCTTATAGCCCGAAAAGCCCAAGAGTCTATAGAATCTAACGATCGAGGCTTCGCTTTTAACTCCTGTTTTATTACAAAGCTCAGTAATGGAACTCTTAATTACGCTCGAAGGTTCTTTTAGAATGTATGCACCGATCTTTTTTTGAGAGCTGGTCATATTGCCGTATTCGTCTTTTATTTTCTGCAATGTTGGCTGCGAAGGTTGTGCAAGTTGATTATTCATTCATTATCCCTATTTAATGGCTTTTAAAAAATAAATTACCCATGTTCATAATATCACACGTAAAAAGAAAAAAATTTTTTTAAATAATGACCATATAGAGCCAATTTTACCTTAAAATCCCTGAAAATAAAAAAATTTTCTTGACTTTTTCACCTATTTTCAATACAATAGCTTTTGGATAAAGTGAATGTTTTTGAAGTCACAGAAGAAACTTAAAACCAAAACATGAATGAAATTTAATGTTTAGGTAAAGAGGTATTATGGTTATTGACCTTTCTGGGAAAGCCTGTTTGGTTACAGGAGCCAGCAGCGGAATCGGGAACGAGATTGCCAAGAAGCTGGCCAATTCCGGCGCCGATGTAGCAGTGACTGCGCGTAATGTTGAAAAATTGAGTCAATTAACCGAAATAATTAATCAAAATGGGGGAAATGCGATTTATTTTCCAGCAGATATATTAAACGAAAAAGAAATCGATTCCTGTGTAAATTCCGCATATAAAAAGTTAGGCAAGCTGGACATAATCGTTCATTGTGCAGGTATGACCATAAAAGGTTTACTGCAGGATATGCAGCCAACCGATTGGGATACAATCATTGATACCAACCTTCGCTCTGCTTTCAGTTTAGCTCGAGCATCATGGAAATATCTCCAACGACCGGAAGCGGAACAAAATGCCAAATTCCTTGTGATCGGATCAGTTGGTTCATTTTTCGGAATTCCACTTTCAGCAGCTTATTGCGCATCAAAGGGCGGTTTGGTTCAGTTAGCAAAATCTCTGGCCGTTGAGTGGGCCAGTCAAAGAATCAACGTCAATATCATATGTCCCGGTTATGTACGAACACCGTTATCCGAGTCGGTTCTAAAGATAGGTGAGACTTACCAAAAAGTCCTTTCCCGTATTCCGATGCGGCGAATAGGGAGTACTGAGGATGTAGCTAATGCTGCCTTGTTTCTGGTTTCACCTTTATCGGATTACATCACAGGAACTACATTAAATGTGGATGGCGGGCTGATGAATGCAGCCTATACCATGGATAACTAAATCTTTTCTCAAGAGGTAAATTATGGAGCTGTTGAACAAAATAAGCGTAATAACAGGTGGTACATCAGGTATTGGGAAAGCAACCGTGATTCGGTTTGCCGAAGAAGGTGCCAAAGTCGCTTTTTGCGGACGACGCAGCGACCAAGGAAAGCAAGTTGAAAAGGAAATTAATGCTGCCGGTTATCCCGGCCAGGCATATTTTTTCCCGTGCGACGTCAGCATTGAACAAGAAGTAAAGGAATTTGCTGCATTTGTAAAAGAGAAATTGGGCAATTGCGAAGTGTTATTTAATAATGCGGGTATTCACCTGGCGGGAAAATTGCATGAAACGCCACCCCAGGAATGGGATCGGATCATGAATGTTGATCTGCGCGGTGCTTACTTGGTTTGTTACTACTTCTTGCCGCAAATGCTGGAAAAGAAATATGGAACCATTATTAATATGTCGTCCGTATCCGGATTGCTTGGTGATACCGAGATGGTTGCTTACAACACTGCCAAAGGCGCAATTACCAACATGACCCGCTGCATGGCGTTGGATTATGCAATGGATGGCATACGCGTGAATGCGGTTTGCCCTGGTATTACTCGCAGTGAGATTGTGGAGCATACATTCACTTCGATAAAAGGTGCTGAGGAGAAATTCAAAGCAGCATACCCAGTGCATTACATTGCCGAAGCAGTGGAAGTCGCCAATGCAGTTGTTTTCCTTGCCTCGCGCAAGTGTGATTTTATTACAGGTGTAAACTTGCCAATCGATGGCGGTATTACAGCCCATACCGGTCAGCCGTATATGGGTACTTATTAGGCTCAACCATGGTTGAAAGCAGGGTTATTTTTATTACTGGTGCTGGAAGCGGAATCGGCTTTGATACCGCATGCCGTTTTATTAAAACTGGCGCAACAGTAATTGCCTGTGATCGAGATGTTTTAGGGCTGCAAAAATTAGAGCAATTTTCACAAAGAGAGGGGAAAATTGTTGAAATTCTTCCCCTCGATTTGCTTGATGTACCATCTTTTAATTTGGCCGAGGATGCCGTACGAAAATATGGACATTTGGATGTTCTTGTGAATTGTGCGGGAATCTGCTCCGGCACGCCTTTGGATCAAATAACAATTGAAGAATGGGATCGTACCTATGCCGTTAATGTAAAAGGCCCCTTTTTCCTGACGATTAGATTACTTCCATTTCTAAAAGCTGGAAATCAACCGACAATAATAAATATTAGCTCAATGGCGGGTTTTACCGGTGGAATTAAAAGTAATCCTGCTTATTCCAGTTCTAAGGCTGCATTAACTTGCATGACCAAGAATCTGGCAAAATTCTGTGCGCCTTTCGGGATTCGAGTTAATGAAGTTTCACCAGGAACTGCCAGAACTGCTATGGTTGAAAATTGGCTGGATGAAAATGAAATCCAAAAATTTATCCTCCAGATTCCCATGGGCCGGTTGGCTGAGGCTGATGATATTTCAAGAGTGATTGTATTTCTCGCTTCGAAGGATGCGGGTTTTATAACCGGTCAAACGATTCATGTAAATGGCGGTATGTATATTCCATAGGAAAGCATATTAAGAGTCCAAGGAGAGATGATCAATTGGAAGCTGTGAATGAACCAGTTGTTGTACTGCAGAATATCAGTAAAAAATTTGGCGGAATTTTTGCTCTAAATCAAGTGACTTTCGATCTGAGAAATGAAATCCATTCCATTGTCGGTCATAATGGAGCAGGAAAATCGACGCTTGTCCGCATTTTAATGGGAGCAATTCAACCGGATGATGGTGAGATTTATCTGAATGGAAGTCCCGTATCTTTCGACTCTCCCAGGGAGGCTCAAGAAAACCGCATCTCGATGGTATGGCAGGAGCTTTCGAATTTTCCGAATCTTACAGTCACTGAGAATCTGCTAATGCAGCGGTTTGTTACTAAAGCCAATGGCGCAATCAATTGGAAAGCCAGCCATGATTTATGCAAGCAATTCCTGCAGCGCTTGAGTTTGGATATTGATCCAAAATCCATGATGGGCAAGCTTTCTTTGGCGCAGCAGCAATTGGTCGAGTTCTCAAAAGCCCTCTCTTACGATCCGGTTGTTTTAATCCTGGATGAACCAACCTCGGCTTTGTCGTTCAGAGAACAGGAGATTCTTTACGAGAAGATAATCAAAATCAAATCTCAGGGTGTTGCGGTTGTTTTTATCTCACATAAACTAGATGAAATCATGACATTATCCGATCGTGTGACTGTCCTGCGTGATGGACAAAAGATTTTCACCAAAATGGGGAACGAGCTGGACAAGGATAGTTTGGTAGAAGCGATTGTTGGCAAACCATCCGAGCGAAAGAAAGAAAAAATTCGCAATACGGGTCAAAGGGATGTCGATAGCAATACAGGTTTGATACTCGAGGTCAAGAATCTGAGCCTGGAACGACGTTTAGAGAAAGTTTCATTTAGCCTCAATAAGGGAGAGATCCTCGGGATCACCGGCGTTTCCGGATCGGGAATATCGGACATTGGAAAGATACTCTTTGGGATTGAGCAAGATTACACGGGAGAAATTTCCCTGGAAGGACATCCTTATGAAAGCCTGACACCTCAAGATGCCGTTAAGCAAGGACTCGGTTATGTTCCTAAAGATCGAAAAGAGGAAGGCATCATACCGGGAATGACTGTGGGAGATAATATTGTTCTTTCAACCCTTAAGCAAATTTACATGACCGGTTTTGTCAATAATCGGATCCGCGATGAGGTCATCTACCGCATCATGGATATTATTGACCTTAAACCGCGTAATCCGGAAATTGCTATCAGTTCGTTAAGTGGCGGCAACCAACAGAAAGTGGTCATGGCGCGTTGGATCAGTAAGAAAACACGCGTTTTAATTCTCGATGAACCCACCCGTGGTGTTGATGTAGGCGCAATAGGAAAAATCTATTCGTTGATCCGTGATTTGACCCATCAAGGCGTGAGTGTGATCGTAATTTCCAGCGAATTTGAAGAAGTTCATTCAGTTGCCGATCGGATGCTCGTCTTTAACAAAGGAAAAATTGTTGGAGAGATTAAACCTGCAAGCAGTGTTTGGGAAGATGCTTTTGCGTTGGCGATTAAATAACTCAAGGAGAAAGACTGATTATGAAGTTCCGCGACTCGAAATTCATTTCATTTTTTAGTAACCTTTCAAAAAATGGTGTAGTAATCATTTTCATTGTCATTGTCATCGCTTTGGCATTCCTGACCAAAGGGAAGAGTATCAAGCCATCCAACATTGTAAATATCATGCTGCAAACCACAACCATCGGAATTCTGGCGATCGGGATGACGTTGGTGATCATTGACCGCGGAATCGATCTTTCGGTTGGTGGAGTGGCTGCCTTAAGCAGCGCGGTGGGTGCAATTTGCATGACTAAATTAGGGGTTCCCTGGATTCTGTGCGTTCTGATCATGCTGGTAATTGGCACTCTAGTAGGAATGATCAATGGATTCTCCATCTCAGTACTCAAAATGCCGGCTTTCATTACGACAATGGCCATGCTCAAGATAACCCAAGGCTCTGCGCATTATCTACTGGGAGGGACAACCATTTTTGGATTACCGGAAATCCATTCGGTTTTTGGTCAAGGTTCTTTTATCGGTATCCCGGTGGCGGTCTGGATTTTGATATTCTTCACCTTAATCGGTTTCCTGTTATTGAAATATTCGCGTTTTGGGCGTGAATTATATGCGATGGGAGGCAATCCAAAAGCTGCCTGGATAGCTGGTATTAATGTAACTCAGAATAGAATACTGATTTATGCCATTTCCGGTTTTCTAAGCGCGGTGGCGGCATTGATTATTACATCTCGTATCATGTGTGCGCAAGTTACAATCGGCGATGGCAGTGAATTGGACGCAATCGCCAGCGCAGTCATTGGTGGAGTGAGCATGGCTGGCGGTGAGGGTGGTGTGTTAGGTGCAGTAGCAGGGACTTTCATCATTGTCATGATCAATAATGGATTAAATCTTTTAGCTGTATCTCCCTACATTCAGACAGCAATCAAGGGAACTGTAATTTTTACTGCGATTGCTTCCGACGTTATCCGCCGCAGAAAAGAATTGCGGCTAAAGCAATAATCGTTGAAGAAAAACATTATCGGTTTTGTTGCAGGAAAGGAGAATGCCTATGCACGATGCGAAATAAAAAGATATTAATGACTGAATAACAGATAAAAAAAATAAGGAGCGTAAAGATAATGAAGAAATTACTGTCAATTACCATGATTGTAGCTTTCATGTTAAGCTTCGCGGCTTGCTCAAGCGGAGCTGCAGCAGAAGAAGCGCCCACAGCCGAAGAACCGGCTGCCGAAGCCCCAGCGGCAGAAGAACCCGTGGCTGAAGAACCCGCGGTTGTAGATACCGATAATCCTCTAGCTGGCAAGGCTGTGGATGAGAATGGCGATCCATATTTACTAGGTTATGTGCTGAATGAAACCAGTAGTGGTTGGATGTCCGCTAACCTTGGTTACACCAAGAGTTTATGGGAACGTGCCGGCGGCGAATTTGTTTCATACGTATCCGATTATGACATGAACAAAGAACTCTCCATGATGGATGATTTGAAGCAATTGACCCCGGATGCAATCCTAGTTCATCCCAGTGACAGCGCTGCAATTGCACCTGCAGTTCAAACAGCCATGGATGAGGGTTACCCTGTTTTCGCAGTGGATATGGCAGTTACCGGTGCAGAAGTGAATTCCTACATTCATATCGATCAGGTGATGCTGGGTGAAGCTTGCGGTGAATACATCGCTGCAAATTTCTCGGCGGAAAAGCCGGCTGTTATCCTGGAAATTGCAGGCGGCCTGCAGCAGTCTGGTGCGCAGCAGCGTATGGAAGGCTTCCATAACATAATCGAACCCTTGGATTACGCCGAAATTGTTCAAACGGTTGATACAGGTTGGTCCAGTGACGTGGCGTTCGATGGAATTCAGGATGCCTTTGAGCGCAACGATGCCATCAATGTACTGTATTCCCATTCCGATTTTATGATGCAGGGTATCTTGGAAGGTCTGCGCGTGAAGAACAAACTTGTCCCGGCTGGTGAAGAAGGCCATATTGTATTGTGCTCCATTGATGGTGACCCCACCGGTTTAGCCGGTATCCGCGATGGATACATTGATGCGATTGCCGAACACAACCCGGTTTTACATGCAGCTATTGCGGTAAATGTCATTTTGGCCGAACTTTACGGACAGGAATATGAAAAAGATTACACATTGCCCGTAACTCTAATCACGGCTGAAAATGTAGAATCAATGGACCGTTGGGCGAATTTACCGAGCGGTGAATTTGATTCATGGCCTGTAATGAACCAGGTAGTTTTCCCTATTCCTAGCCGGTAAATTATAGTCTGGTTAGGTGGGGGGTGGCCTCCCCGCTTTTTCGGGGTAGGGGAGGCCATCCCGGGTTTGGGTTTTTAAACCCAATAAGATAATTTTACGCGAAATTAATCCGTCAGGAGGATTGAAATGTTGATCGAGATCAGTTACGTTCTAGGTACTTCCATTCCAAAATGGCCGACCAATCCGTCTGAAAAACCTGACATTAATCTAAGTTTCGATAAGGGAGATCCTTGCAACGCAAGCTCGATCTACCATCATATGCACAACGGTACCCATGTTGATGCTCCAAAGCATTTTTCAAGGAATGGCCGTGATATTACCGATCTGCCGATTGAGGATTTTTATTACACCAATCCATTGCTGCTTTCATTAAAAAAAGCAAAGGGTGAGTTTATTAACCAGACTGATCTTTTATACCATGAGAGTGCAATCGATAATTGCGACATTCTATGCGTCTATACGGGCTACGCAGATATTCGCGAGAGCGCCCCGTTAGATTACGTGGATGATTTTCCGGCTTTCTCCTTGGATGCCGCATGCTATTTGCGTATGAACTTTCCAAAATTAAAAGCAGTTGCCATCGATGTTATCAGTGTGGAAAGTTCTATCGAAGGACCAAAGAATAAATTTCCTGTCCATCGCACATTCCTCGACTCCCTGGAAGGAAAGAATCCTAGAACGTTGTTACTTTATGAAGATGTGAATTTAAAAAAACTGGCCACAATCAAAACTCCTGTTCGGGCGATTTATGCTTTCCCGATACGATGGGAGGGCGCAGAAGCTGCCCCGGTGAACATGGTTGCGGAAAGTTAATCTGGAGAGATTGAATAATGGAAAAATTAAAGGGCGTAGTTCCCCCAATGATCACCCCGTTTAGCCAGGATGGTAAACTGGATGAGAATAATCTAATTAAACTTGTTGAATATCTTTCACCAAGAGTGGATGGTCTTTTTATTTGTGGTTCATATGGCAGCGGGCCATTGATGACTTTTGAAGAACGCGAACATGTAGCCGAAATTGTCAAAAAATATGCCTCACCCAAAACCAAGGTCATCGTTCACACAGGTACTGCAACAACAAAAGATACCATACGATTGAGCAAACATGCCGAAGAGATTGGATGTGATGCGGTTTCCGCGGTAGGTCCTTACTATTATACGTACAATGATCTCGACTTAATAAAATATTATGAAAGTATCATTGAAGCTTTAAAAGGATACCCTGTATATGTGTATCACAATCCGCAATTTCAGGGCTACAAGACTAGTATGAATGTGATGCGCAAACTTAAAGAGGTGGGGTTGGCGGGTATCAAGGATGCCACTTTTGACATCCTGCAATACGCTGTTTACGCGAGAGAATTGATGGATGAAAATTTTGATGTTCCCCTAGGAACTGAAGCATTGTGGATTTCAGCGCATGCCTTAGGATGCCTCTCTTATATACCCGGGATTGGCAATGTGTTCCCGGAACTTTGCCATGAAATGTGGCAGCAATCGATGGATGGTGAACAAGAAGCTGGCTTAAAAAGCCAATTCAGAATTAACAAAATTCGTGACATCATGTATCTTGCACGGTCAACCCAATTGGCAGTATATGCGATTGCAGAAATTAAAGGGATTATTAAGGCATATCCACGCTCCCCCTTTATTCCTGCAACTGAAGAAGAGAAAAAACAGATCCGGAATGCATTATCCGAGTTAGGAGTATTGTGATGTATTTTGTGACTATCGATTGCGGAACAACCAACTCAAGAGCCTACGTCGTCGATGCAAAAGGTACAATCTTTGGCAAAGCGACCAAGATGGTTGGCGTTAAGGATACGGCCACTACTGGAAGCAAGAAAACATTGCAGGAAGGTATTCGTGAGATTATCCAATCGGCGATCGATCAAGCACAACTGCAACTAACAGATATTCAAGCAGTCTTTTCTTCAGGGATGATCACTTCCGAAATTGGTTTAGCGGAGATTCCACATCTCGAAGCTCCCTGTGGTATTGATGAATTGGCCGGTAATATAAAGTCTGTCACGGATTTAAACATCATTGACGGGAACATTCCGGTTTATTTTATCCGCGGGATAAAAAATCGGATGAATACTGCTGGCAGAAGTGCAACGAAAGTTGTCGGGGAACTTGATTTCATGCGCGGAGAAGAAACGCAAGTTATGGGTTTATTGGAGCATCCCGAATTCTCTTTGCCAGCTATCGTTCTTATATTATCTTCTCATACAAAATTCATTCCGATAGATGCCGCAGAACTGATTCAAGGCAGTCTGACTACAATGAGTGGTCAAATTTATGACGCAGTGATCAACCATACATTTGTTGGTAAATCGGTTGCAAATGATCAAGGTGAATCGGAAGTAAAAGATGATTTTTTCGATTCGGCTATCGTTGAAGATGCAATTGATTGGATAAAAAAAGCGGGTTTGGTTCGGTCATTAATGTACCCGCGATTTTTGGATGTTTTGCTGCATAACAAATGGTATGAAAGGCATTTGTTTTTTGAAGCTTTGATCGCTGCTGAGGATATGCTGGCAATTGGACAATTGGATTTTTTGATTCAAACAATGCCTTCCAATTTTTATCTGGTGGGCACTCCGGAACGATGCCGGTTGTATATGCACATCTTGGAGAGACAATTCCCAAAGGCAAAACTGGGGACAATTTCCGATATCAGGGAAATTGATGAACTAAGCATTAAGGGCATTTTGAGAATTGTAAAAAGAGCAGGGTTGATCGGATGAAAAAATACAAAATTGTTATTTCTGATTATTATTATCCAAATCTGGATAATGAGCTTATTGAGTTTAAAAAACTTGGGGATAGTGTTGAGATAGTTGATTGTACAAAAATAATACAAGGTGGAGCAAAAACACCTGAACAATTGATCCCTTATATTAAGGATGCAGACGCTCTGATTGTTCAATTCGCTATGGTAACTAAAGATGTCATTCAGGCGATGGATTGCTGCAAAGTAATTGCCAGATATGCGATTGGGGTTGACACGATCGATATATCTGCCGCTACTCAAAAAAATATATTTGTGGCAAATGTACCGGATTATTGTATTGATGAAGTTGCCGATACTGCCATTGCACACATACTGAACGCCATGCGAAAAATCTCGTTGTCGCGCGATTTGGTTCTAAATGGTCAATTCTCCATGGATGCAATCCGGCCGATAAAGAGGATCAGTGAGACAACACTGGGTTTACTCGGTTTTGGAAATATTGCCAGGGATGTTGCTGAAAAAACGAAGAGATTATTTCAACAAATTGTTGTTTACGATCCGTATTTCAAATTTGTGAATGATTACCCTTTTGTGAAATTTTTACCGTTTGAATCCACAATTAAGTTGGCGGATGTCATTTCCATTCACGTTCCGTTGAACGACTCAACCCGAAACATGATCTCAAAACCCCAGTTGGAATTAATGAAAGATGGCGTAGTGATCGTTAATACCTCGCGCGGCGCTGTGATTGATGAAGCTGCTCTGATGGATGCCCTGAACTCCGGTAAGGTAAATTTCTGCGGTTTGGATGTAATTGGCACGGAGGATTTTGTAAATTCCCCATTTTTACAGCATCCCCGCGTTTGCCTCACGCCACACATTGGCTGGAATTCTGAAGGCGCAATGAATGAGCTGCAAAAAAAGACAGCGCAAAATGTTGTGACTACGCTGATTGAAGGGCGACCCAAATACTCCGTTAACCTGGGAGCATAAAAAAATGAAGATCACAAAATACCAGTGTTTTACGATGGGCACTGGCTGGAGAAATTTAACCTATCTCCTGGTCGATACAGACGAGGGGATTAGTGGGTTTGGAGAAGCTCATATTGTTGGAAAAACTCACACAGTCCGCGAGTATCTGAGGGATATCAAACGTCACATCATTGGACATGATGTGTACAACATCGAGGACCTATACAATAAAATTACACTTTTGGATTTTGGGGCTCCGGGACAAGTCGCCATGACTGGTTTCTCCCTGATCGAGATGGCATGTTGGGATTGTATCGGTAAGAAAGCTGGATTACCGGTATATCAATTGATCGGCGGCGCGGTTAGGGATAAAATTCCGGCTTACGCGAATGGTTGGTATAAAGTTGAGAGAACTCCTGAAGCATTCTACCAGGCAGCAAAAAAAGTTGTAGAAAAGGGATATAAAGGATTGAAATTCGATCCATTTGGCAATGGCAACCTTGAACTGACTCGGGATGAATATGCCAGAGCGATGGAGTTGATTGAAGCAGTAAGCCAGGCAGCGGGAAACACTGCCCAGATCATGATTGAAATGCATGGTCGATTTTCACCACATCAAGCTGTTGAAATTTGCAGAGATATTGAGAGACTAAAACCAGGTTTCGTTGAAGAGCCATGCCGTCCGTTGGACGTACAAGCACTGAAATATGTCATTGCGCATACGATCGTTCCAATCGCTGCCGGAGAAAGACTGTACCATGCGGTAGCATTCAATGAGATTTTCCGAGAGAGATTGTTGAATATTGTGCAACCGGATATTTCACAATGTGGCGGACTTTTGGAAGTTAAAAAAATCGCTTCCACTGCCGAAGCTCTCTCCATGACTGTTGCTCCGCACAACGTCGGCGGAATTATTGCAACGACTGCAAATGTTCACCTGATGGCAACATTACGTAATGGGAAAATTTTGGAGCATTTCAATGATTTTTCAGATTCGTTTGTAAAGAATGCCGGATCCCCTTATCCCGAAGTTGTGGATGGGTATTTCAGCCTCCCGCAAGGGGCGGGTTGGGGAGTGGAGGTTGATGTTGAATTTTTGAAAAATCATGGTGTGGAAACAGAGGATGGGGTGATAGTGGATGCGGGCTTGAATATGTATAAATCCACCAATTGGAATTTGAGATCAAAAAAATAATACCTGACTTATTGGATAGAGAGGATAATCGATACCTGGTTGATTATCCTCTCGTTTTATTATTAATCAGTTTTTCGAGGCGTCATCAAACCCCACAGGATCAGGCCCAAAGCTAACCCGCCGCAGATGCCGCCGACCATCAAGAAGGAAGCTGAAACGCGCGGCAAGGCACTGGTGCTGAGCGCTTCCAGAATGGCTTGCGCGCCGGTCAAGCCGGTTTGAATTTGCAGGTTGGTGTACTGTAAGCCATAATTCAACCAATATTGCGGTGTATTGCCTTGCAACAGGATTCCCAACAAGAAAACCAGCCCGGAGGGAAGGATCAACGTCCATCCCAGCCATTGCAACCGCGCACGCCAACTCCCGTCGGCGATCAAAGCCGTGATGTACCAGAAGCACACTGCAAGGAAAGCGAGGAAGAGCACAGCAAGGATCAGGCTGGCGGGCAGCGCCATGCCGGGAAGAAAACGTCCCCAGGGATTACGGTTTACCAGGTTCTGCCAGTTTCCTTCAAGAGATAGCTGATCGGGTATCTGCGCCAGCGCAGCCGGCATGGCCGGTTCAAGGTAATTTTCAATCAAGGTTGCGTCGTCGATTCCCTGCGGTTTGCACGCGCCTTGATCCGCTCCACCAAAACCGGGAGTTTGTCCGGCCTGGCAGACAGGCATAACTGCCACCAAAGCAGTCAGGAATTCCGATTGTTTTTCCGAGGTCAACGCGGATTTAACCGGCTGCAGATCGATGACCGGTTTGAATTGATCGGTTTGACCGTGGAGATAATCGAAGAAGTCCGAGACTATCGCAGAGGTTTGTTCTTTTAAATATTCTTCGCCGAGAATGCCTTGCACAATTGTCCGCAAACCGCTGGTGTCCGTTTCCGCCGGCAAGGCTAACTGGCTGCGCAGGATACCATCCAGCATATTATCGGATAACACAGCCTGGTAGACTTTTTCGTCGTCCAACGCGTGGATATAAAACTGTTCGTCCAAAATCCAACTGGCGGTTCCAATTGCGATCTGGCTGGCAAATAAAAGTGGGATCACCAGGCAAATGGAAAAGATAACTGCGATCAATTTACGCATGTTGAACTCCTTTTTTCTTGGTCATATGAAATCATATACGCTTAACCGGCGGTTAAAGTTTTAGATTTCACTTATGATTATATTGATTTTGTATCATAATAAAGAGAGAAGTGTTATCCTACCATAGACGATTATCAGACAAGGAGTAAAGAAATGATCGACAAGATTATCGGAGCATTTACATTTAAAACCGGAGTTTATAAAGAGGTCGAGGAAGACACCTCATTCACGCCGAACGCCTGGCTGATTGTGGCGGCAGCCGCATTGCTATCGAACCTGGGCTCGAGTGCCGGATCGGTTCATGCCATCGGCGCGCGCTGGATTGTCGGTGCGTTGAGTGGAACGGTGGTAACGGTCGCTTCATTTGCCCTAGGGGCTTTCGTGATGAATTGGGCGGGTAGATCTTTTTTCAATGCGGATGTCACCTATGACGAACTGATTCGCACGATTGGATTAGCTTCCGTCTGGAACGCAGTGGGTTTTTTGGGGATCATTGCTCTGGCGGCGCCGGGATTGACCTGCATCACCGGCCCGATCACCTTTTTAGCAGCAATTGCCGGATTGGCAGCCTGGTTCTTCGCCGCTAAAGAAGCGCTGGATCTGGATTGGCCGCAGACGATTGGCGCGGTGATCATCGGTTGGGTGACCATGATGATCGTCGCGGCACTGGTATCCGGCGTTATCCTGGGTTTGCTGGGACTGACTGCCGCCGGGATGCGCTCGATCTTCAGCACTGTTGGCGGATCACTATAAAAAAAATATTCGAAAACGGGCTGCATCGTGAGATGCAGCCTTTTTTAATATCTGAGAAACTAAACGATAGCCGTTTCGTATTAAAGATATAGTCTGTTAAAAACGAGGAGATTAGAAAAAATGGCTGAACAAGTGTCGGAACGGCGGGAATTGGGTGAATTCAATCGCATTGCCATGCGCGGTGTTGGCAAGATGTTCATTAACCAGGGCAAGGAACAATCGGTTGTGATTGAAGGCGACAAAATCGGTGTGAGCCGTATTTCCACCAATGTATCGGATGGCAGGCTGGTGATCGATATCGGCCGTGATTGGGTGGAAAAGATCAGCGCGGGCTTTGATTTTATTTCCAATGATATCCTCATCAAGATCACTTTGAAAGACCTGCGGGAACTGGAAGTGACCGGAGCGGCGGATATCGAAGTGGGCGAGATTAAAACCGATGCGCTGGAGTTGAAATTGATCGGCGCTTCCAATTTAAAGGTAACAGAACTGAAAGCCGACAGCCTGAAAACCGAGATCCCCGGGGCAGGCAAAGTGCAGGTTGAAGGAAAGGTCAAAGACCAATCTGTGACTTTAGCCGGCGCGGGCAATTTCAGCGGCTATAAGCTGGAATCGGAAACCGCCAAGGTAGTTTTAAGCGGTGTTGGCAGCGCCCAGTTGTGGGTGAAGAAAGAGCTGGATGCAACCATCGCCGGTGTGGGCAGCGTGGAATATTATGGTAATCCGACCATCAAACAAAGCGTGGCAATGCTGGGAAAAATTACTTGCCTGGGTGATCCAAAATAGGGAATTCTACGGCAATACTCACTAAAAAGATTGACAAGATTGAATTCAGTATAGTAAACTCATTTTGAAAAATGGTTACATTAATGAAGGAAGAAAACAACCTTGATTTAGATCCTGACCCTCAAAGTAATACTTTGTGGGTTAGCAAACATGCAATCTTCGGAGGTTATTGCCGTTAACTGACTATTCCTAACGGTCTGTAACCCTCAGTGCGTGTTTGTTAATTCACACTGAGGGTTTCGTATTTAAAAAATCAGAGACTGAAGGAGGTAGGCATGATCTACATCAGCACGGTTATCGATCAAAAAGTTTGGGATATCTGGGGGAATTCGATCGGCAAGTGTAAAGACATCGTTATTGGTCATGATGATAGAGTCTTCCCGTTGATTACGGCCATCAGCGTGCAAAAGGAAGACGGGTCTACAATCTTGATCAAGGCCAGTCAAATCAGCAGTCTCTTCCCCAGTATTACCTTGAAAGTACCAGCTGAGGACATTGCGATTTACGAACCAGTCGGGAATGAATTGTACCTGCGGCACCAGATCCTCGATCACCAGATTGTCGATGTGGAAGGCAAACGGGTGGTGCGGGTGAACGATATCCAGATCGCTTTTTCCAAAGATAACTATGTGGTCACCGGGGTGGACATCAGCAACCTGGGCTTATTACGCCGCCTGGGATTGGAAAAAACAGCCATGCGCGTATCACGCGTGGTGAACAGACCGCTCAATAAAGGCGTGATTGCCTGGAAGGACGTGGCTTATGTCCAAGCCAAGGATCCGCTGCGATTGAATAAATCGCAGGAAAAAATCAGCAAATTACCGCCGGCGGACATTGCCATGATTTTGAATGACCTCGACCGGGTTACCACCCAGAAATTGATCGAGGAGATGGATAACGAAGTGGTGGCGGACGCCCTGGAAGAAAGCCCCTCCAAGACCCAGATCGAAGTACTTTCCAGCCTTGAATCGGAACGCGCGGCGGACATCCTGGAAGAAATGGATCCCGACGAGGCGGCTGACTTGCTGGCGGATCTGCCCAAGGAAACCAGCGCTGAATTGCTGGGTTTAATGGAGAGCGACGAAGCGGATGACGTCCGGAAACTGCTGCATTACCCGCCGGAATCGGCTGGCGGTATCATGACCACTGATTACGGCTGGATCCTCAACGGGCTGAAAGTTGGCGAGGCTATTGAATTTTTACGTTCTTCCGAAGATGCGCAGGAAGTCGAGGACATGTATTACATTTACGTCCTGGATAAGAAAGAAAACCTGATGGGCGTCATCTACCTGCGCGACCTGGTGATGGCATCGCCGCAGGAATTAGTCGATACCCTGATGGATCACGATCCGGTTTATGTCGAACCAATGACCCCTCAGGATGAGGTGGCTTACCTGATTGCCAAATATAATCTCCTCTCAATCCCAGTACTAAAAGAAGGGACAAGGACAATGCTTGGAATCGTGACTTTGGACGATGCAATTGATTCCGTATTGCCAACTGCATATAAAAAACGATTACCGCGTTTCTTCTAAAACAATATGAGGTTATTGCAATGAGCAACATCAAAAAGAAGAATTTGTTCCAGAGAATCTGGTTATTTTTAGCAGTGCTGGGTCCTGGTCTGATTACAGCCTCGGCGGATAACGATGCGCCTGGTATCGCCACCTATTCCATGGCCGGATCTTTTTATGGATACCGTTTTCTATGGTTGATTCTGGTGATCACATTCGGCGAAGTGATCATCCAGGAAATGGCTGCCAGGATGGGGGCGGTGACCGGCAAAGGAACCGCTGACTTGATCCGTGAAAGATATGGAGTCAAGATCACATTTTTCGCCATGATTTGCCTGTTGATAGCAAACCTGGGTACTACGATTGCCCAATTTGCAGGAATTGCAGCCGGCGGGGAGTTGATCGGTATTAACCGTTATATCTTCATCCCGATCATCTCAATTTTGCTGATCTTTATGGCCTTGAAAGGCAATTATAAATATATGGAAAAAGTATTGCTGGTACTTTGCCTGGCTGCCCTGAGTTATGTGATCACGGCTATCATGATCAAACCGGATATTAAAGATATTCTGAAAAATACTTTTGAACCCAGTTTTACATTTAACCGGCAATATCTGCTGGCCATGCTGGCTACCATTGGTACTACCATCACCCCCTGGGGAATTTTTTATATGCAAGCTTCGGTTGTGGACAAGGGCGTAACAGTTGAAGATTATCCCCTCACTCGAGCGGACGTGATGTTCGGTTCGGTATGGGGAAACCTGATCTCGGCGTTCATTATCATCTGCACGGCTGCGACGCTCTATTCTTCCGGCGTGCGGGTTGAAGAAGCCGGGCAAGCCGCTCTGGCACTGGCGCCATTGGCGGGTGAATGGGCGACCATCCTGTTTGCCATTGGTTTATTGGGCGCTTCCATCCTGGCTTCCACCGTGCTCCCTTTATCTACGGTGTATGCGATCACCGAGGCTTTTGGTTGGGAGCGGGGGCTGGACCAGCGCCGTGAAGATGCCCCGGTATTTTACGGATTGTTCATTGGCTTGATCCTGGTCAGCTCGTTATTTGTCATGATCCCCGGACTACCATTGTTCCAGATTATGTGGTTGTCGCAATCGGTGAATGCCATCCTGCTTCCGATTCTATTAATACTGCTTTTAAAATTAGCAAATAACAAGGAAATCATGGGCGCATATTCCAACACCAAATTTCAGAATTATTTTGCTATGGCGTTGACCGTGTTGATTGTTGTGATCACTTTTGCTCTCTTTGTTCTATCGGCGATACCTTAAGCGAATGATGAGACCACAGCCAACTTGACGCACTGATTGATAAAGGTGTACACTCTCACTACAGGAAATGAATAAGATGAACGAAGAAAACGCAATCGATTTGGACCCTGACCCTAAAAGCAGCCCGGTTCTGTGTCCTGTTGATATTGCCCATTCGGGAGGCGCAATGATTTAAAGCGCCTCCGGGATTCGGTGGTCTGCAACCCTCGGCAATCTTCACAGGATACGGCCGGGGGTTTTTGCTTCCCAGGGCTCAGATTAAAAGAGAATTGGAGGTAAGCAAAATGTTCAAAATATTAAAGACCACAGAAAACAACCTGACGGTTATTCCCGGCGTGGTAGAAGGCGCCTGGGTGCACGTTGTGAATCCCACACCGGAGGAATTCGAAAAAACCTATGGGTTGGGAATTCCCCAAAAATTCATCACTGCTCCCCTGGATTTGAATGAAAAACCGCACATCGAGCAGCAAGCCGGTTCGACCCTGATTTTGCTGCGGATGCCGTATTACCGTGCAGGGGTAGACGCACATTATGCCACCATCCCGTTGGGTATCATTTTGTGCAATGGGTTTGTCATCACTGTTACCCGCTGCCATAATCCTCTATTGGAAATGGAAGAGAAAAAGAACCGGCCATTTTCAACCGACCGGCGCAACCGGTTTATTGTGCAAATCATCACGGCAGTGGTCAATGATTGCGTTTCCGCTGTGCAATTGCTCGGCCGAAAAATTAAGGAGGGCAGGACGATTCAACCAGGAGTCGAGGGCGAAAATACCGCCGCTGATTTTAAAATTTTCCTGGATGACCTGGGGCAGTTGTTGAAAGCGATGTCAGGCAACCAACAAGTTTTTGATGAGATGCGGCGCATGAAATTCTTTCAGATCCATTCCGAAGAATCCGTTGATTTCAGCGACCTCTTATCAATGAACCAACACTTCCTTGAAACCGGTTTACGATTGACGCGCGAAGGCTAACAGGGTTACGAAGGGAACAACTTTCCAAAAATACCCCATTGATTTTGAACCGACAGATTGTCGGGCAAGCTGCCGGTCTGTTATCACCTTATTCCTGTTCCAGATTACTCAACGGAAGACGGATATAAAATATTGTCCAACCCTTTCGAGGAAGCAGGCCGATCTCGCCGCCGTGCTTCTCGACGATGGCGCGGGCGATCGCTAAACCCAAACCTGATCCCGGATACTTTTGCGTGTTCTGGCCGCGGTGGAAGCGGTTGAATAAATGATCGCGTTCTTCGCTTGGGATACCGATCCCGTTATCCTGCACCTGAATGGTTACGGCATGCGGCTCAGAATGCATACTCAGGACGACTTTGCCCTCAGTCTGCGAAAATTTGACCGCGTTGCTCAGCAAGTTGCTGACCGCGCGTTTCAATTGTTCAGGATCTCCATCGATAAATAGTGTTTTTTGGGGAAGCTGGATCTCGAAATCGATTCCCGCTTGTTCCGCGGCAGAAGCATGAGTTTCACAGATTTCCGATAAAAGTTGGTTGAGATTCAATTTTTGATAATCGACCTTCTCATTTTTTGCTTCCAGCCGCGAGAGGTCCAACAGATCGTGCGAAAGACGATCGAGCCGTTCAATTTGTTCCAAAGATCGTTCCACCAAAGGGCGGCTTTCGTTGAGGTTTTTTTCCGCCAGCGCCAGGTTCAGGTCGGCTCGAAGAGAAGTCAGCGGCGTACGGATTTCATGAGCGGCATCCGACACAAACCTGCGCAATGTCTCGATGTTCTGTTCAATGTGAGCCGCCATCTGATTGAAGGTTTCCGACAATGAAGCCAGTTCGCTTGGTTTGAAAATAGGCGACCGGATTTCATAATTTCCATCCCTCATTTCCGAGGCGACATGTTCCAGATCAACCAATGGTTTGATCAGACCGCGGCTGACCAGCAATCCAAGCAGGGTGGAAACCGCCACGCCCACCAGGCTGGCAATTGCCCATCCGCGGATGACATTTTCAATAATCTGGCGGCCATATTCCGGGCTTTCCGAGAGTTCCACAAATCCCAGAGTATTCTTATCCGCATCATGAAATGGCGCTGTTACGACTAAAGAGGAGCGGTCACTGAATTCATCGGTGGATTCTTGCATCAACAGGTACCCAAACATAATCGGATTGGCCTGGAAAGAGTAAGCCGGCGGGTTTTCCCCCTGCTGTGGAGGCTTGTTTTCAGAGGGTTCAATTGAAAAGGCGGGCTGCTCCGTTACATTTTCCTCCGATAAAGGCGGCGGTTGTTGGCTTTTTTCCTTGGGTTTGGGAACAGTGATATTCCAGCTTTGCGATGGAGATCCGGTATCGTATATCACCATGTTGTTCGTGTCTAGCACGCGAACCCGGCATTGCACCAGAAAAGCCGCCACCCTGGATTGGTTCTGAATGACATCGGTAAAATCGCTGAGCGAATCTCCCGCCTGAATTCCCGAATTTTCCGCGATTCGGCTCAGGCTGTTGGCAGTGCCGCGGACGTTGGATTCCAAATATTGCTTTTCAAGACCACCATAATAATTCCAGATAATTGCCAGCAGCACCGCACCGATCAGGGTGGTGGTTAATAGCGCAATCGCAGCGAAAGAGATCGGCAGTTGGGCGCGCAATGATTTGAATTGCCGGATAGTTTTCATTTTATTCCTTCATTTGTATTTTAATTCAATCACCTACGGCATTGGCTACGCTTTGCGAATCGGGCACTATCCGGATGATTAATTAAACTGGTGATGGCGGGCAGCGCATTGAGCGCTGGATGGAACGGTCTGGATATACCCGAATGCACCGGTGCAATTCAGCCGCTGCATTTGCCGGTAGACGCGCAAGCGATTTTTTGTGATGGCTGCAACCGGACGAAACTGACTTTTTCAAGTCACCCATCGAAAATCCCTTTTGATTTATTTGGCGAGAATTCACATTTTCAAGAAAGTCCTGATCCGGTTGATTTCTTTGAACCCGTTCATAAGTGTAGCCAGATAAGATTTCAAACGACTGCAAGGGATATTACAGTCCTTTCATAAAAAATAGGGTGCCGCAGTCGCCAGCAGCACCCTTTTTGAGACGCATTCCAAGATCAGGCGGCTTTGGATTCCAGCAATGCGATCAATGCATCGATCAGGTTCTGCGAAGCGACCCGCATGCTTTCGTTCTTTCCCTCAGGCTGCCCGCCCTGGCCCGGCTGGCCGGATTGGGGATTGGCGCCTGGCTGCTGAGCGTCCGCGGCCGGAGTGCCCTGAGGCGCTGGCATTTGATCGGCGGAAGGCGTACCTTCGGGCTGGTTTCGACCGGGCCCCATTCCCTCCGGCATTTCAATGCCTTGTTCATCCATGAACGATTTCATCCCCGCCTGGTCAAGCTCGAGCGCGGAAATGGCTGCGGCCTGTTCGGCGGTCAGTACAGCTTGGATCTGATCGAATAGCGCAGCGATTTCTTCCGAATGATCGACAGGTTCTTCCGGGGTAGCCGAAACATCCGGAGTGGCAGCGGGTGTGCCGTCAGGCTTTGGTTGGAATACCTGGCTGTATGCTTTCATCGAAGTCCATAAAGGGATCAGACTGGCAGCCTGGTCGGCAGTAATTGCCAGGTCTGTTCCCTCCAGTTTAAAGACACCGAGGATAAATCTTTCCTGATCGGAAATCGGACGCTCTGTGCCTTCTTTGGGATCTGCGGCGGGTGCGCCAGCTTGAGGCGTGGCGGCGGTATCGGCAGAAAGCGTATCGATCGAATTGACAGGAATTTGGTTAAACGAACCGGTGAAGGCGGATGCCAGTAATGCAGACAGCGCCAAAGCAATCAGCATGATTTTTTTCATTTATTCTCCTGTATAGGTTGCATTTTCATTGACAATTTTGCCCAAGCCAAACCCAAAAATCGGGCGGCAGAGCGTTTGTTTTTTGTATCTGAAATTTTGGTTCCATTATTTAATAGTTATTTTGGTTGTCCTTTCAATATAGTATTTCTTTCCTGGTTTTTCCCCACACAGAGAGGCATAACATTGATAAAAATGATTCCCAAACAAAGGCGGAATTAAATTCACTACAAGCTGCTGAGAGGTAGGTCATCGGTCAAATGAAAAATATCGACCGTAAGTTTAGCCGATCGATATTGCGCCCCCCTGAACGATTAATTACAGTCTATTAATAGGATTCGGGATTGGCTGACAAGCGATAACCGATGCCGGGCACCGTGAGAATCAACTTTGGATGCGCCGGATCGCTTTCCAGTTTTTCACGCAGGCGGCGGATGTACACAGTGATGGTTTGGCTATCGTTGACCTCTTCGGTTTCGTACCCGCGGATGCTACTGACCAGCTGCGAACGACTGAGCACCTGCCCGGGGTGTTTGGCCATATGCACAAACAGCCGATACTCGGTGGGAGTCAGGTTGATGATAGTATCGCCGCGCGCGACGGTGGCGCGCAGGATATCAATGGTCAAGTCACCGATGAATAACAGTTTGGATTCGGTGGAGGAGAATTCTCCATACGCGCGCCGCAGCAAAGCGCGGATGCGGGCATTCAGTTCGTTGGGATTATAAGGTTTTGTCATATAGTCGTCCGCGCCGATTTCCAATCCCAATACTTTATCGATGGCTTCGTCCCGCACGGTTAGGATCAGAATCGGCTGGTGCAGGCCGGATTGGCGGATCTGGCGGCAAAAATCGAAGCCGGAACCGTCCGGGAGGCGGATATCCAGGATGATTAAATGCGGCTGTGTTTTTTGGACAGCTTCGATACCCTTGCCACCGGAATCGCAAATTTGGACAGTGTAACCCTCACGAATCAGCCCATCATGCAGGCTGCGAGCCACTGCAGTGTCGTCTTCGATGATCAGAATACGAGGATTTTGAATCTGAAGTGCCATTTTTTTTCACTCATTTCCTGTTTTTGGCGATATTATAGCTTCCAGACTGGATACCAATATTTCAATGAGGAAGGCGTATATTTATCGGATATTAATATTCCTTTCTTTAATACAATGGAATCATTAACCTATGTTTATTTTATTTGCGAATTCTTTCATTTATTTATTATGCCTGTAAAAAGATTGTAAATCTTCTCGGGAGCGTCATCCGAAAAAACCGGCAAGATTTCGTATGATTTTTTGAATGAATCTTTATATAATAAAGATGTGGGCGATCATTATGGGTGGGTGAGAGCGGTTACCCTGGTTTTAGAACTTTCACCAAAGGTCATCAATATTTAATAAAAACGTTACTGCTTTGCGCTGCACTCGATTATGTTATAATTGTAGTAACAACATTACATTATTACAAATATGGTGTAATCATATATGAAACAGCTCAATTTAGAGATTGGATAGATGAACCTTTAGCGAATTTACCAATTTTCTATTTTTATTAAAAAAAAGATCTCAGGAGGTGCATATCGAAAAAAAATCAGTTCTGCAAATTTATCAAAAAAAATCATAAAAAGGAGTAAATAATGTCACCAGTACTTACTGCACTAGTATTAGCATTACTGGCCTACATCCTGGTCTTCGATATGTTGGCCCCCATGTTTGTCCTGGGAAACCGCCCCTTGATCGCCGGTTTCTTGACCGGCTTGATTGTCGGCGACGTGAAAACCGGCATGTTGATCGGCGGCACCCTGGAATTGATGTCATTGGGCGTCTACACCTATGGCGGTGCCACTGTACCGGACTATATGTTGGGCGCAATTCTTGGTACTTATTTCGGTAAAGGCGGCAATTTTGACGTTGGTATTGCCCTGGCCATCCCCGCAGCCCTGCTCATGACCCAGGTTGATATCCTCAACCGGTTCCTGAACTTCGTCTTTGTCCACAGGGCCGATCGCTACGCTGAAGCCGGTGATGTCAAAGGCTTCGAGCGCATGATGGTTTGGACGAGCCATATGATTTGGGGCTTCTCCCGCGCAATCCCGGTGTTCCTGGCGATTGCTTTGGGTGAGCCGGTCGTGAAGAGTGTCAGCGCTTTCTTCGATGCCTTCCCCTGGATCAACAAGGGTATCACCGCTGCCGGCGGCATCCTGCCTGCAATCGGTTTCGCCATGCTGCTGAAAATCCTGCCGGTTGAGAAATACCCTGCGTTCCTGCTGGTCGGCTTTGTCCTGTTTGCTTACCTGAAGATGCCGTTGGTGGGTATCGCTCTGTGCGGGGTAGCATTGGCTGCAATCTACCAATATCTCAAATACGAAAAGAAGGAGGCATAAGATGGCTACCAAAGCAACAAAAGTCACAATGGCTGATATCAAAAAGGCTTTCTGGCGTTATGTTTTCTTCTCGCAATGCGGTTGGAACTACGAACGCATGCAGTCGGTAGGCTATTGCTATTCCATGCTTCCCATTTTCAAGAAAACCCGCCCGGATCCTGAAGAATTCAAGGAAGCGTTCATCACCAACCTCAACTTCTACAACACCAACCCCATTCTGGGTACCCCATTGATCATGGGCGCTCATATCGCGTTGGAAGAAGCAGGGGCCTCGTTCGATACCACCGAAGGTTTGAAGGTCGGTTTGATGGGACCTTTGGCTGGCGTCGGCGACACACTGGTTTGGGCTCTGTACAACAGCATCATCTTCAGCATTTGCTCCAGCATGGCTCTGGCCGGCAATTCGCTTGGCCCCATCCTGGCCATGATCCTGGTATTCTTCCCTTACATGGCATTGCGTTGGTGGCAGATCACCTGGGCTTACAAACAGGGATCCAACCTGATGGCTTCGATTGGCGGCGGCGCGATCGGTCGTATCACCGAGTTCGCGACCATCGTCGGCCTGGTTGTGATCGGCGGCTTTGCGCCCTCGATCGTACACCTGGTCACCCCGCTGGCTTACAGCCAGAACATCACGGTCGGCGGCGAGACAGCCACCCAAACCGTGAGCGTTCAGGCGCAATTGGATGCCGTTTTACCGTACATGCTGCCCGCTCTGGTCATCTTCCTGGCTTATTGGCTGTTGAAGAAGAAAGGCTGGAGCCCGGTCAAGGTAATCATGCTGCTGGTTGTGATTGGTTTCCTCGGCGGCGCCTTCGGTATCTTCGGCTAAACTGTGGTTTGTTGAATTGAATTAAAAGCAGGGTAAAAGAAATTTTTACCCTGCTTTTATTGAGCGAACTTAAGAGGTAGAAAATGCAGGAAAAATATTTTGACCTGGTCCTCAAACTGGTTGCGGATATTGAGGTATCGGAAGCGGATAACATTCGCAAAGCCGCCAGGCTGGTCGCGGATTCACTTATCAGCAATAATTGGGTTTATACATTCGGAAGCGGCCACTCGCAGTTATTGGCAATGGAAGTCCACTCACGCGCCGGGGGTTTGTACCCGGTGGTGCATTTACCGGATCCCATGAATGGGCGGGCAGAAAAGGTGGAAGGTTTCGGGCCGGTGTTGGTGGAGGGTATCAACTTTAAGAAAGGGGAGACAATTTTCGTGATCTCCAATTCAGGCCGCAACCCCGAACCGATCGAGATTGCCATGACGGCTAAAAGCGCCGGCGTGAAAGTGATCGTGCTTTCATCCATGGCCCATTCCAAATCCATCAAATCACGCCATTCATCAGGAAAAATGCTGTACGAATTGGGCGACGTGGTGATCGACACGCATACCCCGGCGGGCGACACTTCTATCCCCTATGAAAACAGTCCGGTGAAATCGGGCGCGATGTCGACCATCACCGGAGCGGTGATTATGAACGCTGTAATGGTGGAAGCCATTCAATACATGCTGGATGCGGGCGTCGAACCGCCTGTGTTGTTGAGTTCCAACATCGATGGTTCCGATGAACACAACCAGCGGCTGATGGACAAATTCGGACAATTCCCCCAACCGCGTTTCGTTTAAGATTAGTTGGCAATATTTGGAGGAGCATTGATCAGTATATTGGTTGTATCGCACGGAGCGCTGGCTGAAGGGATGCTGGATGCCATGCAGATGATCACCGGCCCGCAGGAAAAAGTGCTGGCGTTGGGTTTAAAAGAAACAGAAGCACCGGAAGATTTGATTGACCGCATCCGGGAAGCCGCCGATGCACTGGATGACGGCGATGGCGTATTGATTATGGTTGATTTATATGGAGCCACGCCTTTCAATTCCAGTTCGCGCCTCTTTATGGAAAGCAGCCATCCCATTGAAGTGGTCACCGGAGTCAATTTACCCATGCTGGTTGAAATCGTCATGAGCCGGGAAGGGGTAAGCCTGGCCGACCTGCTGCAACAAGCGTATCAGGCGGGTCAGGAGGGTATAAAACTGCTCCCCGACAGCATCCGCAAAGGGAAAACGTTATAAAATTATCGTAAGGAAGGAGATTTATCATGACAGTATCGCATGTTCGTATGGATAATCGCCTGATCCATGGGCAAATTTTGGTATCATGGAATTCTCATTTGAAAATTGATCACCTCATTGTGACCAATGACAAAGTCGCGCAGGACCCCATGCAGGTTACCCTGTTAAAAGCCGTCACACCCATTGGCGCGAAAGTCTCGGTTCTTTCAGTGGCTGATTGCGTGAAATATTGCCAAAGCCCAGAATCTGAAAAAGAAAACATTTTTATCATTGCGAAATTCCCGGAAGACGGGTGCGAATTGGTTGAGCGGGGATTAAGCATTCCGGTGCTCAATCTGGGAAATCAGGCTTTTGTGCGCGGTTCGATGAAGTTATCCAACACGGTTTTCTTGACAGAAAGCGGCGTGAAAGCATTGAAGAAAATCCACGAAAAAGGGATCAAGATCACCTGCCGCATGATGCCCAACGATTCGGAGAATGAGTTCTGGCCGAATATCGAAAAGACCTTCCCGGATTGGGTCAAGTAAACTAAGGGCGTATCAGTATTCGTTTGCCGGAATTGAATTAGGAGATAATGACGATGGTTCATGCTGCCTCGGTTGAGATTGATATCACTCCCCCAATCGGGGGAAAAATGGCCGGGTACGGCGCGCGCACGGAGGTCAGCCGGGGAATTCATGACCCCCTGAAAGCCCAGGTGCTCCAGATACAAGTGCGCGATTCTTCCGCCCTGATCGTGACCATGGACTTGCTGGCGATCCAGGCGCAATTTTCGCAAAAGGTTCGGGCTGCTATCAGCCGGGAAACCGGCGTTGCCGAAGCCCGTATTATGCTAACCTGTTCGCATACCCACTCAGGTCCGCAAGGTTTCAACCTGGATGACGTGATCCTGCAGGAAAGCCCGGATGAGAATTTGCAGGAAATCACCCTGCGGAAACTGGCGGGAGCCAGCCGCGCAGTGGGCGGGCTGCTGCAGCCGGTAACCTTATCGCTGGGTTACGCCGATGGCGGCGGGGCGGGCCTAAATCGCAACGATGCGCTGTATGGATTATCGGACCAACAGGTAACCGTTTTACGGGTGGACGACCTCAATGGAAAACCAATCGCTGTTCTTTACAATTACGGCTGCCACCCGACCGTGATGGGATCGGACAATCTCTTCATCAGCGCCGATTATCCGGGCGCAGTGCGCAGATGTCTGAGCGGGGTTTATCCGGAAACGGTTTTTCAATTTGCCAACGGCTCGGCGGGCGACGTCAGCACGCGTTTCACCCGCCGGAGCGCATCTTTCGACGAAGTCGAGCGCATCGGCCGGATTGTGGCCGGGGCAGTGCTGCAAGCGATGAACACAGCCGAACCGATCGAGGTGGACGCGATTGACGACCGATGGGCGGATGTGGATTTGCCTTTAAAAGAGTTTCCGACTATCCAGGAAGCCAACGAACTGATCCAAAGCTTGCGGGTCGAATTAACCGAGAAACAAAAAGCCAACGCGCCTGCGGCTGAAATGCGCAAGATCGTGACAAAAACAGAAGGTGCTGAAATCCTGTTGCAGCAAATCAAGCAATTTGAAGGTGTGAAAAGTTTACCAGCCAGGTTGCAGCAACTGCGCATTGGGCCTTTGTCGCTGGTAGGCGTACCGGGTGAACCTTTCTCAAAAACTTTCCTGGATATCAAGGAGCGCACTCGCCCTAAAAAGATCATGCTGATCGGGTATGCCAATGATTGCAAAGGCTATTTCCCCGAGTCGGCTCCTGGTTTGCCCGGAACGTATGAGAATTTCGTCAGCCCCTTTTCTATCCAAACCGCATTGAATATTAAAGATACAATTATCCAAATGCTAAAGGAATCGAAATGAATGAATTATGGATCATCCGAATGTTGGGGATATTCTTTGTTATGCTCGGCATCGTTATTCGCATGGGCTACCTGCGTAAGTTGTATTTTGCCAGCCGCGGGGGAATTTACGGGTACATTCCCATGGGGTTGGTATTTATCCTGTACACCTTCTACGAAGAGGTAAAAACTACCCGGCCGGAATTGATCTACTATTATTATGCTGCGTTCGGAATCTTGATCGCAGCCGCAGTTTATCTCAGCGTTGCAAAACCGCGTTTTATTAAACCAGCCTGGACGATTTGGCTGGATAAATACCCGGAAAAAGTGATCAAGTCCATGACGGAAGATATTAAGAATAACCCGGATTGGGAGAAGAACACTGTCAACGAAGAAGCCGTAGAACGTTGGGCCAAGAGTTTGAAGCGAAAATAATATTTGATATACTTGACGGCTATGACCAATAGCCCCTCCAAGACAATTCTGTGTGATTTCGATGGGACCATTTCGCGTACCTGTTTGTGCGACTTCCTTTACGGCCAATTTGCTTCCTGCGGCATGAAGTATACGGAAATGTGGACAGCCGGCAAGATCGGCACGCGGGAAGAGATCCAGACGACGTTTCAATACATCAACGCTTCGCGCGAAGAAATGGAAAAAGCCCTGGATAGCGTTGAATTGGTGCCGGGATTCGGCCAGTTTTACAACCAATGCCGAGAAGCGGGAAACGAGTTGATCATCGTCAGCGATGGATTGGAATGGGCCATCCGTTACATGATCGCCAAAGCGGGGGTCACCGATATCCAGGTGATGGCCAACCACATCTTTTTTGAAGACCAGGGATATCGATTCGAATTTCCGTATTTCAACCCCGTTTCACCGAAAGCCGGCGTGCACAAACTGAGTATTGCCCAAAAATTCAAGGATGCCGGCCAGCAGGTTTACCTGGTTGGGGATGGGCGCACCGACTTTGAGGCGACGCAGGCAGCCGATTTTGTTTTTGCCCGCGATGCGCTTTGGGATTACTGTCAGGAGAACGGAATTCCCTCATTCCATTATGAGGATTTCTTTGACATTCTGGATTACCTGAAGAAGCCGAATAATCCATAAAAATGAATCAATCGCAGACTGAGCATGACCGGGTCTGCCGTTGTTCTATTAATTAGTGGAAGGTAGCCGGCGGAATGTTTATGTTGGCCGAGATCCTTCGCTTTGCTCAGGATGACAATGAGAGGGCAATTGTAGTTTGGCGGGTATAGATACCCGCTCGGGATGACAATGATACAGGTAACGAGAGGATGCAATCCGGTCACCCCTCCCCGCCCCTTTCTATATTAAAAACGAAAAAGGGGGAGGGAGATGCTGGAGATTGGGCGGAATTGTATGCCGGCCGAGATCCTTCGCTCACAAGGGGGCTGTGCGATCGCTGCCGTTAAAGATGATGAGGAAAATGCACCCTGAAGGAATTTTTTACAGCATCTGCATCTGGGGGGAGGCGTCCCATTGCAGCGGGTCGTCGTCCAGCAATTCAGCCCATAAATCCAGCGTGACCCATTCGCGGGCCGCCAGCCAGCGCAGGTGACGGTATTTGAGGATGAACCAGCGGGATTCGAACGCGGCTTCCAGGCGCGGGTCCTGTCGCAGGCGGTAGAGCAGCCAGCGTGCGCGGCCGCCCGGCAGCACCAGCACTTTTGTGGCGTTTTCCGGCTGGGCAGGATCGAGCACGAAAGGCGAGAGCGCCGTGCCGGATATCAGGTGATAGGCGTATTGCGGTTCTCCCTGTTCATTTTCCCAGATCACTGATGCCGCCTCGCGCCGGACGCGCAAGCCGAACTTCTCCCCGGTGGTCATCAATATGGCGGCCAGCTCGTCCACGTCACGGGCGCGTGCGTTGGGTTCCTCGCTGCTCTTCAGGCGATACAGGCCGGGAGCATGCGGTGCTTCCTCGGCATAACATTCCAGGCAGGCACGCAGGGCTTCGCTTTCGGGCGTGTGCTGACCGGAAAGCCGGTTGAACAACGCGCTTTCCAGATCGGCGAGAGCAAGGGGGGCTTTTTCCTGCAAAAATTGCAGCAGGGCGGCTTCGAGGCGTTCCGATAAAGGCGGCTGGGCGGCGCGGCTGTCCACCAGCCAATAAGCGCTGCCGCCGGAAGGACCGCTCTGGAAAGATTGCACAAAGTACGGATCGTGCAGCAATTCACTGACTTGCTGCTGGAGCTGGCTGAAATAGGTTTCTTCCAAAGCGCTGATGTCGGCGGGGAGTTTTCCCTGCCGGGCGAGCTGCGCCAGGCAGTCGTTCAGGATGGGCTGGAATTTGGCCGGTTCACCGCGCGCCTCCAGAAAACCCTGGATGGCGGCGCGGAAGGGGAGCGGCCCCGAGCCGCCGCTGGAAGCGGTGCCGCTTTGCCAGGTGCACTGGATGATTTCCTCGGACTGGCTGGCCGTCAGACCGCGCAGTTGAAAACCGGAGGCGTTGGCTCCCACCAGCAGCCCCAACAGATGATTGGGCGCAGCTTGCGAGAGCAGGCCGAACATGGGCGTAGCCGGGGGGATGAGGCGTGCGAGGTCTTTGAAAGCCGCTTCCAGAGCCTGGGCGAACCAGCGCCAGTCGTAGCGGCGGCGGCCCAGCGCACTGCGCATGGGGATCACGCCCTTGCGGCCCCACAACCAGCCGGACCACAGGGCGCTCAATGTCCAAAATGCCTGGTTGGGACGGGGAAAGACTGAGACAACCACTGCAGGCTGCTCATTTTGGAACAGGTCCTCTTTTTCAGCCAGCCGCCTTTGATAGAAGCAGATCCCGCCGGAGGAGGGCGGCAAGTTCGGCCAATAGCTGATCGGGATACTTTGGCGGAATTGCATAAATCGTTCCGGCGCTTTTTCGAGCGAAAGCCACAGGTTTTTTTCAAGAAACCGGGAAGGGACGTTCAACTGAAAGACGGATTGTTCGCGGGCCGGCCAATGCCACAGGGAATTGGCGTCATCGAACACCAGCAGAATCATGGCTTGCAGCAGCAGGCGCTCGTCATGCTCCAGCTCGAGCTGCTCCAGGCGGTTGGCCAGCGTCATGCAACCGTACAAGGCGCGCGGCAGATAGCAATCCAGGGCGGCTTCAATGGAAGCTTGTTCATAGTCCCCGCCCTGCAGCACGCGCTGCAACGCGCGTGCCCGGTGCAGGCCCAGGCCGCCGAGGCTGTTCAGGTTTTGCAGGTCGCTTTCCGTGACCTCCCTTTCACCCTCATCGCCGCAAAACGGGCACTGGTATACGCGCCCAACCGGCTGGCTGCCGGCCTGCTCCCAGATAAAACCCTGCGGCTGAATCATCTGGCCGCAGCCGGCGCAGGGCGTGGCATACACCGCGCGCAACTGGTCTTCGAGGGTTTGGCCGCCGCGCCGCGAGATCATCAATTTGGAGAGCGGTTTTTGGAGCTGTCCGCGCGCAGGCGCGCGCGCCATGCACTCCAGCATCAGCCATAAGATGGGATTGTTGCGCGCCACCAGCACGCGCATGCCGGCTTGCGCGGCTTCGATGGAAAGCAGCGGATGGGCGCCGAGCGGGTCCAAAATCAGGCTGCCGGGTTGGGTGTGCGCGCCGGCCCAGGCGCTGATCACTTCCCTGGGCAGCAGAGGCAGGAACCTCCCGAGAGGCAGGTCATAAAACCCCCGGCTGGCGGGGATGTACGCGAAGGTCTCTTCCGCCATAGCTGATTTTTATTTATGTATATTGGCAAGTATACCGGAAATAAAGAAAAGTAAAATAAGGGAGATTTGTACTGATAGAATTGAAACGGACCAATAACCTTGACAGGAATCGGATTAAAATCGTGAGTTACCGCTTCGAAATAATTGAAAAATACCCCCGCATCACCATCATCCACCAACGCTGCGACAACGGCGACTTGTGGGCCACCTCCAGACGCACCATCCTGCAGCGGAAAGCCGGCACCTGGCAGGCAACGGCGGAGTTTCCGCGCTGCTACCCGCGCGACCTGTTCGGCTTTTCCCGTCCAAGCGCGCGCGCCATGCGGGCGGACAAATGCAACCTGTACGCCAATCAGCATGGAAAATTGTTAGGCATTCGCGGCGGTTGGGCATACGCGATCGAGGGCGGTACAGTCACGCGGTTATTTGAAATCCAGGGGGATTGCGTGCTGCACCGCGCGATCAGCGAAGACGGCGCGGGCAACATCTATTTCGGCGAATATTTCATGAATCCGGAACGCCGCGCGGTGTGCATCTGGCGGGTGGCGCCCGACTTGAAGAGCTGGGAAGCAGCCGCCGAATTGCCCGGCATCCGCCATGTGCACGGCATTTACCCCGATCCTTTCAATCCGGCCACCTTTTGGGTGACGGTGGGTGATTTCGAGGGGGAATGTTATTTGCTGCGCACGCGCGATCACTTCAGAACGATGGAACGTTTCGGCGATGGCAGCCAAACCTGGCGGGCGGTGAACCTGTTTTTCACTGCGGATAGCGTCAACTGGCTGACCGACAGCAACCTGGAAACCAACCATGCCTGCCGCATGACCCGCCGGAATGGCAAGCTGGAAATCGGCCAGGAGATCGATTGTTCGGCCTGGTACGGCGGCACCACGCGCGAAGGGCTGCACGTGGCTTTCACCACCGTGGAAAAAGGGCCGGCCATCCACAGCAACGAAAGCGCCGTGCTGGTCAGCGCGGACGCCTTTCACTGGCAAAAGATTTTCGGTTTCAAAAAGGATTTCTGGAAACCGGTAAAAGTTTTCAAGTACGGCGTGATTGCCCTGCCTTCCGGCGAACTCAGCCTGGAGGAAGTGTATCTCAGCGGGGAAGGCCTGGTGGGGCTGGATGGATGCAGCCTGAAGGCCGCGATCAGGGAGGACGATCCGACAAATGTTTAAAAACCTGCTGGGTGAGGCACTGGAGCGGCTGGCCGCGCGGTTGGACAGGAGCGTGAAAGAAGATGAAATTCGCGCGTACGTGATGGAGCGCTACGCCCGGCTCAACCGGCCGGGCGCGGTTGACGCCAGCCTGGACAGGGAAATCACCGAACTGGAAAACCGATTAATGCAATTAAACTGGATCGGGCAGACCGCCAACAGGACCATCTCGGAGCAGCCCCAGAACCGTCATGACTGGCAGGGATACAACTGGCTGGCAGAGGGGAATTGTTTCGGGAAGAATGGCCTTGAACCGGGCTGCGGGCAATTTTTGGACTGGATGGACGAAAATGCCGATACAGGCAGCCGGCGGGAAACGGACGAGCTGCTGGAGAAACTGATGCGGCAGGTGGAGGTGAAGCGCGAAAAAGCGCTGCGCAAGTTCGCGCGCGAAATCTCAGCCGAGCAGCAGTGGATGGAACGCTGCGACATCAGCATCCTCTTCAGCCGCACCGCGCGCCGCCGGAAGGATTTGAGATTTCTAAACACAGCCCTGAAAATGAACGAATGGTATTTGCGCGAGGCGGGGAAACTGCGCACGGATCATTGCACGGTAAGGTTCCTGACCGCCCTGGCGGAACAGGAAATCAGCGCGCGGGAGCTGCTGGTATGTTGAAAGTTGCCCTGCTGGCCCCCATTCACAACAGCCTGTACGCGCGATTGACGCTGGACGCGCTGGCGCGGATGGAGGATGTGGAAGTGAGCGCAATTGTGGTGCGCAACCATCTGAATTGGCAGCGTTTTAAGAGTGAATTTGCCCGCGATGGAGCGCGGCTGATTGGCAAGATCCGGCAGAAATATCTGCTGGGCGACCGGCGCTTCTCAGCGAGTAATCACGACAACCTGGGGAAGCTGGCGCAAGAACGCCAGTTATCCTTCAATTCGTTGAAAGAATTTGCCCGGCAGAAAGAGATAGCCTACCGGGTGGTGGGAGATTTAAACGAGCCGCGCTGCGAAGCGCTGCTGCGGGAAACCGCGCCCGACGCGGTGGTATTCACCGGGGGCGGCTTGCTGCGCGGGAATATCCTGAAAATTCCAAAGATCGGCGTGCTGAACTGCCACACCGGCATCCTGCCGCAATACCGCGGCATGGATGTGGTGGAATGGACGGCGGCCGAGGGCAAAGCGGCGACGGTGGGTTTCGGCGCCACGCTGCACTTGATGGACACGGGCGTGGACAGCGGGCCGATCCTGTTAAGAAAGACTATAAACCCTCAGCCGGGAGAAGATTTCAATATAATCCGTGAACGACTGGAGGTGGTAATGGTCGAATTGATGCTGGCGGGCATCCGCAAGCTGCGCGATGGGGAACTGCAGCCGCAGCCCCAGAATGCGGCAGACGGCCGGCAGTATTACGTGATGCACCCGCGCGTCAAGCAATTCGCCGCCAGGATGCTCGAATTGCAATTGAATACGCACAAATGAACAGATGGCAATCAGGGCTTTGAAATGCTGATTTCAGGAGGAAAAATGAAAGCAGGTCTTGAAAAATATCGGAAATATATTCCCGAAGGATGGAAAGCCTATGAACGCGGCGTGGTTTTGCTGTGGAAATTGGGGCTGGGGAAATTGATCAATTTGTGGCCGGAGGTAACCGGGCACAGCCTGGTGCTTGGTTTGAAAGGCAGCGCCGGCGCCCGCTTAATCCCCATGCACTATTGCCGGCGGGACGATCTTATTTATTGCACCAGCCTGCTTAAAGAAAACCAGGAAGCCGCTATGGAGGTGGTTGCCAACCCGCAGGTCGAAGTATGGCTGCCGGACGGCTGGTATACCGGCAGTGCGGAAATCGTTGAGGACGCAGAAGAGCGCGCCGGCTTGCTGCGCGAGGTGCTGCGTGAGGGCGGTTTTGTGATTCCCTGGCTGCTGGGCTTCCATCCCCAATCGGCTGCAGAAGGGCACTTCCGTCAGGCAACCGCGGGATACCGTTTGCTGCGCGTCAGCCGCCAATCTGCGCGGACGGGTTCAGACGGACCCGGCAGCCTGGCATGGCTGTGGCCGCTGGCTTTGCTGGTGGTTTGCTTGCGGGGCAAGCGCCGCAAATAAGCGCTCAACTATTCTTTAAATCGTGCTGGAAAAGATCGTCGGCCGGCACAAATTCAACTGCACCGAGTGAATCCGCCCGCAGAATCATTGGAAATTTCAATTGCGCGCAGAGAGTCATGGCTTTTTCCAGCTTACCGGTTTCCAGGTCGATGGCCAGCGTGCAATGGGGCACCCAGTGTCCGGGGCGGTAGATTTTCCAGGATTTGCCCGAAGGGATTTCCAGGTTGGTGTGCACCTGGGCGTGAAATTCCAGGAGCGGCATGGTCACGGAGGGCGCGAGGAACAGGACAGCGCGGGGATTGAAAAATACCCCCACGTGATCCACACGGATTTTTAACTTTTGCAGCGCGGGCTGGAAGACGGCCAGATGTTCCTCACAGGGCAGACAATCCAGGTCGTCGTACACCGCCAGCGTGATATGCGGGCGGATTTGGGCGGCGGGGACATCGCGGGAGATGCCCCGCGCAGCCAGATCATCCCAAATCGCGCGGACAGCGCGCTCGGTGGGCGGGTCGAAATAGGTCACAACGGCGTAGGGCATGCGGCAGGCTCGCGGGCTAATGATAATTCAATGAACTGCCGCCGATGAATTCACGAATGACCGAATCGCCGGGAACGAAGGAATCATCATCCAGGGCAGTGATTTCGTTGAACAGCGCGTTTATGCGGACCGCGCGCGCATACGCGTCTTCGCGCAGCGGATCATGGTTGAATTTTGCCACCCAATCGGTAAAATATTGGCGCAATTTGGACTTGTAAATCGATAACTCGTAGGGCATGGCGCTGTTGACGATGAAATCGGCATGGGCGTGGTTGGGGATGATGTTGCGCATCTCGCTGGTGCGCACGTAATGCCAGTGGGTGAGGGTTTTCTCCGGATCATAAGCACGGTAGGCGTGATCGCGCAGCATGCGGCGCATGAGGCGGATATCCGTCCAGCGGATGTAGTTGCCCTGTTCGTCCTTCATTTGCAGCAGCGGTTCCAGGTAGAGCTTGAATTTGTTCTCCGGATTGATCTTTTCGGTCATGGCCGGGTAAAGCCCATGCAGGCTGTCGATCAGGATGATATCGTCGGGGCCGATGCGCATAGGCGTGTGATTATCGTTGCGCCTGCCGGTGCGGAAATCGTAGAACGGGATCAGCACTTCCTTCCCGTGGATCAATTTTTCAAGGTGATCGTTGATCATCTCCAGGTCAAGCGCCTGAGGGGTTTCAAAGTCAAAATCGCCGAATTCATCCCTGGGATGTTTCTCCAGGTCGTGGAAATAGTGGTCCACATTGAGCGCCACCAGACTGATGCCTTGCTGCTTGAGCATCTGGCCGACCTTGATGGTCGTGGTGGTCTTGCCGGAGGAGGAAGGGCCGGAAATCAGCACGATCTTGACCTCGCCGCGCCGCCGGCAAATGGCCTGGGCTGCCAGTTTGATGTCCTCCTCGTAAAAAATCTCCGATTCGGAAGTGATCTGCTGCAACTCACCCTTTGCCAGGCGTTGGTTGTACCTTTGCACGGTATGCAGGTCATGGTTTGCTGCCCAATCCAGCACCTGCCAAATCTTCGACCAGGGGATGTTATCGGAGGGTCGGATGGTTTCCTGTTCGCGTTGGCGGCGCATGCGCGCGCGTTCATCGCGGTAGAGGATGTAAGCTTTGGCAACCCGGGCATGGCCGTTTTCGATGAGAGTTTTTTCAACCGCGTCCTGAACTTCTTCAACGCTGGGGATGTGCTTCGGCGGCAGGTTTTGCTCGAGGTATTGGATAACCTGCTCGGTCAACTGCTCGGCTATCTCGCGGTTGCGGCCGCCCACCGAAACCGCCGCCCGGTAGATAGCGTTGGTGATGCGCTGGGGTGTGAACGGGACCTTTGCCCCGCTGCGTTTGAGGATATATTTAAATCGGGTCATACGCTTCTCCCTGTGCCTGATTTTATTATAGCAAGGGAAAAAGCGATCAATTGAGGTCCGGGGATCCTTTTGAATGCTTGCGGGAATAATACCAGATCAAAAACAGCGAGCCGAGCAGCGTGGCGGCCAGGCCGATCAATCCGGCTTCCGGGCCGAAATTGCCGCCGGTGAACAACTGCGGACCGGATTGCTGAATGCGGATCAGGTTGGCAGGGGCGAGCGTACCGCTGATGGGGAAACCGAAGATCACGCCCTGGAAAAAATTCCAGGAAAAATGCAAGCCGATCGGAAGCGCCATTTCGCCTTCATAGATCAGCCCCAGGGATAACATCATCCCGGCGAAGAAAATATTGCCGGCCGCGATCCAACTGGCATGCGGATTGCCCAAATGCGCCAGGCCGAAAACAAGCGATGTCAGAATGGCTGCCAGCCAGAGGGCTAGATTTCGCGGGATCTTTTGGTTGTAAAATCCCTCGCTGAGATTGATTAATGGATAAGCGCGGAAGAACAGTTCCTCCGCAGCCGCGGCGCAGAAATAAAAGAACAAAGATTGAAAGAACTGGCTCCAAAAATAAGCCGCGGTGGGAAACGAGGAAAGCATGGTATTGGTTCCCATGAAACCGGTCACCTGCACCCAACCCAGCGCCCATTCCAGCAGGAAAATCGCCGCCATCAACAAGGCGCCCAACAGGATTCCCTGACCGAGTCGGCGCCACCAGAGCCGGTTGATGTGAAAACCGAAACCGGCAAATTTGCGGCGATCGAGCAGCCAGCCTGCCAGGAATACCGCCACTCCCGCCAGCCCGATTTGGACCAGGCCGGAAGCGACCCGGTTTTGGGCCAGGAAAAACAGACCGAACCGCACCATTAAGGAAGCGTATCCGAAAAAGAACGTGAAAACCAACAGGAGATAGAGCATCACCCGCAAGAGCATGCGCAGGCGCTTTTGCTCCTTATTCCAGAATAAATTTAAAAATTTCATGGATCAGAAATTCCTTGTGAAATATTCCGAGCTGACGGATTGCCAGGTTTCCCCCGGTTCGGGGGCGAGGTAATCGCTGAACAACGGGAAACGCGCCTGCGCTTCATCAGCCAGGCGCTGCGCCACGCGGCGGATGGCAAAATGGGCGTTGGGCGCGCTGCGCAGGCGGATAAAATGGCGGGCACTGCGCAGGTTCATCTCCAGCAAAACGCGCCGGTTGAATGCGTTGGGAAGGATATAAGCCGCGGCTTCGGGGTTGGCTTTGGCCAGCGTTTCGTAAACCTGTTTGACTTCTTCCATATCGCTGACGAAATCATCCAGCAAACCGGCTTCGGTGATCAGGCGTGGGACGGCGTAACCCAGGTTGGCGGTGAAGCGCTGGGGTGTTTGGGTCATCATGCGGTGGCGTTTCAACTCGAAGTACGCGCCCTGATCGAGGATCAAATCGATGGTGAGTCCGGCGTATTCCAGCTCGCGCAGGGGAAGGTCGTGATCGCCCAGGCGGCCCAGGAAAGCAGCGGCCAGCGCGCGTTTTTCCGCCGGCGGCATTTGGCTGACGGATGCGAAAGCCTGTTTAAATGAACACTCTCCGAAACGAACCAGCAGAGCGGCCAAGACGCGTTCTTCGCCCGCGGCATCTGAACTTACCACGCTCAACCAGTCCGTGCCTTGATCGGCGGATGCCAAACCCAGCTTCTTCGCCCCGGCAACGAAATCCTGCGCGATGCGGAGATCGCACTCATTGCGGTCGGCATATTTGACCAGCGTGGGCACATTTTCCTGCGAAACTTGCTTGATCTGCCGGCCGATGTGTTGGACTTCCTCGAGCGGATGAGAGAGCATTTTGCAGATGGCGTGTTCGAGCGCGCGCGCGTTGATGGTCATGCCCAGGTTGGCCAGCGAACAAGCCGGCAGGTAATAGCGGCAGACGTCGGCGCAGCGCGTGCGGATACGCATCCGAAAAGCCGCATCGGATTCATTCTCATTTTTAGAGCAGGTTTGCTCAAGGTAAGCTTTTACGGTGTCCAGAGCTTTCTCATAGTTGACGAACAAGCGACGGCAGGTGCGATCGTATAGATCGGCCAGGGGGGCGGCGCTGAATTCAGAAGGTGTGTAAAAATGGTCCAAGCCCCAAATCTGGTAACGGGAGGATTTTTCCGTATACGAAGCCAGCCGGTTGGATTCCAGGCACTCCACTGCCAGGCGGGAGACATTTTCCACCGCGATGTGCAGCACGGCATGTTCCGCGACGGACGAATGGCCGTAGCCGACGATCCACTTCTCGCTGAAATCAGCCGATTTTTCGTCGGATAATTCGTTGGCTATTTCGTTGAAAGATTGGGGGGATCGCGAAGTCTTCGCGAAAGTTACTGCGATGGTTTCGGGACTCAGTTTCTTGGGGTCAAGCAGGTAAATTTGTGTGGTTAAGCTCATCGGAAAGCACCTCGCGCGCAAGTTGAATATCCTGGTTGATTTGTACCATTAAATGGTCGGCGCTGTCGAATTTTATTTCCGGGCGGATGCGGTGGATGAAACGCAGGCGCATTTCGCGATTGTAGATTTCCTGATTGAAATCCAACAGGTGCGCTTCGACAGTTTGTTCAAAAGGTTTTTCGTAGAAGGTCGGGCGGTTGCCGATGTTGACCACGCTCATCCAGCGATGGCCATCCAATTCGGCAATGGCGGCATAAACGCCGACGGCCGGCATCAGTTTTTCCTGCCAGATGTCCAGGTTGGCGGTGGGCAATCCGATGTGCTTGCCGCGCCCGTCGCCATGGATGATGCGACCCTGAACGGAATATGGGCGGCCCAGCAGTGCATTAGCTTCCGACAAGCCGCCGTTTTTTAATAATTCCCGAATTAATGAAGATGAAATGATTTTAGATGATAACTGGAAAGGTTCAATCGCTTGAACCCGATACCCGAGCTTTTTACCCAACTCGGTCAGGGTGTGGATATCGCCGCTGCGGTTAGCTCCCAGGCGGAAATCGTGACCGATCAGCAAGGTTGAAAAATTCAACTGCTGGTGCAAGGTTTGAATGAAAGATTCTGCGCTTTGCGAAGCAAGGGTGTGGTCGAAATGAAGCGTCAATATGGTATCCACACCCAATGATTTCAGAATTTGGTTTTTTTCTTCCGGCGAGGACAGATAATAGGGTTGATGGTTGCCCCGCAAGACTTTTACCGGATGGGGAAAAAAGGTCACAACAATCGAAGCGCTTTGCCGGCTGTGACTCTCCCCGGTCAATAATCGGATAACGGCCTGGTGACCGAGGTGAACACCATCGAAAGAGCCGATGGTGAGCCAGGGTCCGTTGAGATTGTATTGAGGCTCGCGATCCGATTCTGTAGACATTGTTTATTACGCAAAAAAGACCTTTTTCGGTTGGTACTCGCTGGTTTCCGCATCGAATTCCATTAACGCAACCAATTCGCCTTGTTCGGTGATGGCGCGCACGGTCTGGCCGGCTGAACTCTCGCGGGCGACGCGGTGGCCGTGGCGGACCGCGTCCACTTCTTCATTTGTGAGCGTAATGGCAGGCCAATCGCCCAGAGCTTCCGCAGCCGGGATCAGGAATTGATACCAACTGTTGTTGTCAAATGATTCTACCAGCCTGCGCAGCGGAATGGCGTCTTTGAGGGTGAAACGACCGCTCTTGGTACGGCGCAGCCCGGTCAGGTTGGCGCCGCAGCCCAGCTTTTCACCCAGGTCATGCGCCAGCGAACGGACATACGTGCCGGAGGAGCAGTGAATATCCACAACAGCCTCAGGCGGGTTCCATTCGATCAATTCCAGGCTGTGAACCGTGATGATACGCGGTTCCAGTTCCACTTCTTCCCCCTGGCGGGCCATGTCGTAAGCCCGGCGGCCGTTGACGTGGATGGCAGAGTAGGGCGGGGGAACTTGTTCGATTTCGCCAATAAAACCTTTTAAGGCGTCTTCAAACTGGTCGGCTGTCACATTGACCTCGGCGGTGCGAGTGATAGTGCCGTCGCCGTCGTAGGTGTCGGTGCGTTCGCCTAACTTGATGGTGGCCTGATAGCGCTTATCCTCGGCAGAGACATATTCGCTCAAGCGAACCGCCGGGCCGATCAGCACCACCAAAACGCCGGATGCCCTGGGGTCCAGCGTGCCGGTATGGCCGGCTCTTTTGATCCGGGTACCGTTGCGAATGACTTGCACGACCTGGTGCGAGGTCATGCCAATGGGCTTGTCGATGACCAGTACGCCGGAAGCTGAATTTCGCGATGGGTTGAAACGATTTTCCATGCTAATTTTCTCCCTTTGATTTTTGTGCTTTTAAATATTTTTTTGTAACCGTTAAAACCATATCTTCAACCTCGTTAAGATTACCTTTAATTTCAGCGCCTGCCGCGGGTGGGTGCCCTCCGCCTCCGAAACGTTGGGCAATCTTAGAAACATCAATCCCCGAATGGGAGCGCCAGCTCACTTTAATTTTACAATCATTTTGTTCATTAAATAATATAACAATATTCAGATTTTCGATAGCAGACAATTGATTGGTCAGATCTGCGTCATCCCTCCCGCTGTACCCGGCTTTCTTGCGGTCTTCCATTGTAATGGAGGTCCAGGCCAGCTTTCCTTCTTTTTGCAAACGGCTCAACGCCAGCCCCCACAACAGGCTGGCAGCGTAGGATTGATAAGTCAGTGCATTTTCGTAAACGTCGCTGAGGTTGGCGCCGGCTTCGATCAGCGCGGCGGTTTGGCGCAGAGAATCAGGCGACACGTTCGAGGTGCGGAAACCGATGGTATCGGTGACGATGCCGGTCAGCAGGGCATTGGCGACCGCAGGCGTCAACGGAAAACCCCACTCCGGCAGATAGCGGGTCAGGATGGCGGCGGTGGCGGGTTCTTCCGGCAGCACCAGATTGAATTTCGCAAAATGTTCGTTGGTGATGTGATGGTCGATGTTGATGTCCACCGGAATCCCGGAAAGATCCTCCCCCAACCGTTTTTGATCGGAACAATCCAGAGCGATCACCAGGTCGTACCCGGGTTCCATCCGGTTGCGGATATTCCGGCTGCCTTCCAGGAATTTGAACCTTGCCGGAATACCATCCGGCAGCACCATCTGGCACTGCTTGCCCGCGTCAGCCAGGCATAAACCCAACCCGAGCGTGGAGGCGATGGCATCGCCGTCCGGGCGGATGTGGGCAACGATTAAGGGTTTTTGGGCTGTATGCAGCAGGGAACGGATTTCGCGGCTGGCAGCACGTAAGTCTTTGCTGATCAAATCTGTACTACCCGTTTTTGTCCGATTCTTCTTTCAAATTATCGAGCATGCGCTCGATCTTTTCCGCGCGTTCGGGAGTTTCATCCCAAAAGAATCTCAATTTGGGGAAAGTACGCAGTTCGATGCGATCTGCCAAGGCGCTGCGCAGGAAACCGCTGGCATGCTCCAGTCCCTGGAGGATGCTTGCCGATTCTTCCAAGCCTTCCAGTGAAGAAACGTAGATGTTGGCAAAGTACAGCTCGCGGTCCACCGTGACATCGGTGATGAAAACCGAAGCAATGCGCGGATCGCTGATCTGGCCGGTGACCAGCATTTCCGATATCTCTTGTTTAATACGATCCGCAATTTTCTTTAACCGTAAACTTGATGGCATTTAAATTGCCTCCAATCGGGAGCTAACGTTGAACTTCCTCGACGATGAATGCAATAACCGTATCTCCGATTTCAAAATCATTGAATCCTCGAACGCGCAATCCGCATTCGAAGCCTTCCCGTACTTCTTTCTCATTATCCTTCTCATGTTTGAGTGATGCCAATTCACCGGTAAAGAGCTCGGTGCCGTTGCGCATGACCCTGACGCTGGCATTGCGGCGGATTTCTCCGGAAGTGACGCGGCAGCCGGCAATCGTGCCAACTTTAGAAATCTTGAAGGTTTGCAGCACATCGGCTTTACCGATAACCGTTTCTTTTTTCTCGGGAGCCAGCATCCCTTTAAGGGCCTTCTCGACATCCTCAACCAAACGGTAAATAATATCATAAGTCCGGATGGATACGCCTTCCTTCTCTGCAAGATTCTTGGAAGAGGCGTCGGCGTGGACGTTGAAACCCAGGATGATGGCGCTGGAAGCGGTTGCCAGCAGGACGTCATTCTCGGTCACATTGCCGGCTTCCTTGTAAAGGACATTGATCTTGATTTCGCTTTGATCGATGTCGTTGAGGGCCTTGATGATGGGGTCCAGCGATCCCTGTACATCCGCCTTGAGGATCAGGCGCAGCTCGCCCATTTCGCCTGATTGGACTTTGGAGAACAGATCCTCCAGAGTCGTCATGGTTTTGGTAGTTTTGGCGGCATCGGCTTTCATTTTGCGATCGTTCACTATGGCGCGCGCTTCGCGTTCGGAGGCGCAAACCTGGAAGATATCACCCGCGTCCGGCACATCGTTGAGGCCTAATACCTGCACCGGAGTGGAGGGTTCGGCGCTTTCAATGGGTTTGCCCTTGTAATCGAACATGGCGCGGATTTTGCCGTAAGCCATGCCGACCGCAATGGCGTCGCCGGAGCGCAAGGTGCCGTTTTGAACCAGCAGGGTGGCGATCACGCCGCGGTTCTTGTCGACCGAGGCTTCGATCACTGTTCCCATCACCGTGCCGTTGGGATTGGCCAGGATGCTGATGTTATCCGCCACGATTTGGATGGCTTCCAGCAGGTCTTCGATGCCAGTGTTTTTCTTGGCCGAAACGGGCACAATGATCGTATCGCCGTCCCATTCATCCGATACCAAACCGGCATCGGCAAGCTGCTGCTTGGTGAAATCGGGGTTGGCGTCGGGCAGGTCGATCTTGTTCAACGCGACGATGATCGGCACGCGCGCAGCGCGCGCGTGGGCAATGGCTTCGCGGGTTTGCGGCATCACGCCGTCGTTGGCCGCCACCACCAGGATGACAATATCGGCGCCCTGGGCGCCGCGCGCGCGCATGGCGGTGAAAGCCGCGTGGCCGGGCGTATCCAGGAAGGTGATCCTTTTCTTTTTATGCTCCACCTGGTACGCACCGATGTGCTGCGTGATGCCGCCGGACTCGCCGCCGGCAACGTTGGTGTGGCGGATGGCGTCCAGCAAGGTGGTTTTGCCGTGATCGACATGTCCAAGAATGGTGACAACCGGCGCGCGATTGACCAGCTGGCTCGGGTCTTCCTGTTCAATCATCCGGCGCCAGAGCGGGACCTCGCCAACCTGCTCTTCCTTGACTTCGATCACTTCCATGGCAGCCTCGAAACCCAATTCGGCTGCTACCACCGCGGCGGTGTCAAAATCGATTTGCTGGTTAATATTGGCCATAACACCATTCGCCATTAAGACTTTAATGACTTGAATGGGGCTGCTGTTGACTTTTTTGGCTAAATCGCGAACAGTCGTTACGCTGGGTAATTCGATGGTTTTTGTGTTCTTATCGCTCATAGTTGCCTCCAATTCAGATTGCCCCTGCGGTGAGATCCCGTTGAAGCTTTGGTCATTTTGGGTAGTGCGGCGAGCGACTGGAACGCTTGTTTTATTGTGGCATGGCCTTTTCGGTCAAACGATGGTCAGTTTATCTCAATCTTCACCCTCATCCAGTTCACTCATGACTTGGTTCAGATGCTCTTTGTCTGATTGAGATAATTCTGTTTTCAATGCGTGCGCCAGACTACCTTTAAGTGCTTGCTCCCAACAGGATTTTTTGTCGTGCAGATACGCTCCTCTGCCGTCTTCTTTTCCGGTCGGATCGTAACGGACTCCTTGCGAAGTCCGTACAATGCGCATCAGCTCCCTTTTGGGAAGCGTTTCCCGGCAGCCGATGCAAGTTCGCTGCGGGATATGCTTCACGCGAGACTTTTGTTTATTCACCGCCTTGTTCTATTTTTATTTATTCTTCCCATTCATTCCAGCCGGCGTCCCCGCGTTTGTGTTTTTTCTTGGAAACCACCAAATCGCGTTCGGGATCGTACTCCAGCTCACGGAATTTATTGATTTTCTTCTTCTTTGTTTTCTTGCCGGTGGGCTTACCGTTTTCGTCCGTCACTTCTTCTTCCTCATCCTCGCTGGCCTCCCCGGCTGCTTCAAAAGCCTCGGGTTTGATGGCGAACAATTGGTCGAACGACACATCTCCGGCAGGCTGCCCATCGGCAGCGGGTTCAGATTGTGCGGCTGCTTCGACTTCAGGCATTGTTTCGCCCTCTGGCTGCGCTGCCGCGGCGCCATCCGCTAACGCGGATTCAACCGGTTCCGCAACCGCTTCTTCAAGCGGGGCTTCTTCGACTTCTTCAGGGATCAGTTCAGGCAGCACGTCATTGAATTCCGCGATGCGGTCAAGCACTTTCTGATCCACGCCCTCAATTGCTTTTAAAGCATCCGAATTCATTTTACTGGCCAGGATCAATTTACCGGCTGTATCGAATCCCGCTTCGTTGAGAGCGTCCGCGATATTGAGGGGCAGACCAATCCCGGAGAGATCCATCTCAAATGCAGCGGGCGGAATGGTGGCCAGGACGGCGTTGCGAGCCTGAGCCTGTTTTTCAAATTCAGCCTGATGCTTGCGGGAGGCGAAGCGCTCCAGGCGATCGTTCAATTTCGACAGGAAATCATATTCCTCGGGATTGATCACGCGGCCGTCGGCTTTGCGAGCCATAATATCCTCGGCCTGAGCAATGGCTTCTTTTTCTTCTTTGGCCAGCTCTTTATATTCGTCCTTGTTTTGCAGGGCGAACAGCCAATCAGAAATCGATTCAGGCAGGCTCTTGATATCGATGCGCCAGCCGGTCAATTTGGCGGCCAGGCGGGCGTTCTGCCCGTCGCGGCCGATGGCCAGGCTGAGCTGATCTTCGGGGACGACCACCAGCGCGTTGCGTGAACCGTCGATGCTTTCCTTGAGGTAAACGCCATTGACGCGCGCGGGGCTGATGGCTTTGGCAATGAAAACGGTCGGATCGGAGTTCCACTCGATCACGTCGATTTTTTCATCGTGCAATTCGCGCACGATGGCCTGGATGCGCACGCCGCGCTGACCCACGCAGGCGCCGACAGGGTCGATGCCCTGCTGGGAAGTGGACACGGCGACTTTGGCGCGGTGGCCGGGTTCACGCGAAATGGAGCGGATTTCAACCACGCCGTGGAAAATTTCGGGTACTTCGTTTTCCAGCAAGCGGCGCAGGAAATCGCGGTGGGTGCGCGAGAGAATGATTTGCGGGCCGCGCCCGGTTTCTTTGATCTCGGCAACCAGCGCGCGCACGCGATCGTGAATGCGGAAGCGTTCGAAGGGGATCATTTCTTTGCGGGGCATGGTGCCTTCGGCGTTCAACTCGAGGCCGATGGTCATGCCCTGCGAATTGGTGGCCTGCACGATGCCGCTGATGATCTCGCCCAACTGCTTTTCGTAATATTGAATTTGGGCGGCATATTCCGCCTGGCGAATTTTTTCCTGGATAACCTGGCGGGCGTTTTGGGCAGCCACGCGGCCGAAATCCTCGGGAGTGCTGTCCACCATGACCAGATCGCCCAGATTGGCGTTCGGGTCGTACTTGCGGGCCACTTCCAATTCGACTTCGGTCAAGTCATTTTCTACGGATTCAACGACTTCCTTCTCCGCCAGGATGCCGAATTCGCCCTTATCCAGGTCGATAACGGCTTTCACTTCCTGGGCGCTGGAAACGTTCAGCGATTTACGGTATGCGGAAACGAGGGCATGCCCCAAGGCTTCCAGAATGGTTTCTTTAGGCAGTCCTTTTTCTTCCAGAACTTCGTTGAATGCCAGCACAAATTCGTTTTTCATGCCAGTGTTACTCCAAATTCATCTTTTCTATTATAAGCAGAAAAGTGGGGTGAGCCCACTTTCCGACGAAAACGATAAAGATTTTACCAACGGCATGGATTTTATCATGCTTTGTCCATAGCTGCAAGACAGCGCATTTCAATCTAATAAAAATCTGATAAATCCGGTTAAAGCCCGGCAGATCAGTCCCCGGCGGCGCTCAGAAAAGTAGCGTCAAAGGAGAACTCGGGAAGTCTATCGATTTGACCCAGCGCCAGCAATTCTGAGGCGGTTTCGCGCAGATCGGCAAGGGCGGCATCGTCGATCTCCAGGGTGTAGTCCACGCGCATGAAGACAATGTGAAAAGCGGATGCGGGAATCTCCAGATCATAGGTTTTGGCGGCATGCGCAGCGATGCGGGCAGTTTTCGCGGGGTCGCTGCGGATCAGGGCGAGTTTATCACGCTGACCGCGCAGGAAGGCGGATAGTTTTTCAGGATTGCGCGCCGCGAAATCGCGCGTGGTGACCAGCACCATCGGCGAGGGGCAGCAATCGCCGTAGCTGAGCAGCACGCGCATGCCTCCCGCGGCTTGCGCCATGGCCGGGACGGGCTCCAGGGCGCAGATGGCATCCACCGTGCCGGAAGTCAGCGCCGCCGGCATATCCTCGGCCGCCAGGTTGATCCATTCCACTGCGTCCCAATCCAATTGCGGGTGGAGAGCGAAATAGCGCTTCATGGCGAGCTCGACGCCGCTGCCGCTGCGCAGGGCGACCTTTTTGCCTTGCAGGTCGGCCCAGCTTTGGATGCCTGAATCCGCGCGCACCAATGTGCTCATGCGGTCGCCGCGCTCGGAAATGGCGATAATCAGGGCTTGATCGCCCATCTCCGCGAACACACGCGCCGCCTGGAGATCCGAGAACAAAGCGACATCCACCACACCCGATCGGAAGGCTTGAACGAGGTCATCCGGGTTGGTAAAGAGCACGTGTTCGATTTTTAAGTCATAAGGTGACCAGACATCCAGGCCTTGCAGGAGCAGTTCTTCGGCATAGATTTGACCGCCGTAATGAAGCGGTTCTTCGGAAGACTTACACGATGAAAACAAACATAGCGCTAATGAAGATAGCAAAATGAGACAAAATTCTTTATATTGCAGTTTGACTTTCACATTTATCCCTGTGGACTTGCCTTTTGGATTACCTTTGCCATCAACAACTATATCATCTAAAATCAATAAATCCTCAAATATTGCAAAAAACGAAAAGATTAGGTCATCCAAATGAAAATCAATAGAGTAGACCTTGAGCACTGCGGGCATGAAACGGATATGGTTGTTGTGATCGATGTTCTGCGCGCATTCACTACAGCAGCCATCGCATTTTCGAGAGGCGCAAAGGATATCATCCTGGCTGGAAGCGTGGAGAACCTGTTTCAATTGGCAAAAAATTTCCCACAGGCTTTAACAATAGGCGAGGTTAATGGCATTCCAATTGAGGGAGTCAATTTTGGTAATTCACCGTCAATCATTGAGAAAGCAGATCTGGAAAATCGTACGATCATTCAACGAACAACAGCCGGGACTCAGGGAATTCTGAGGTCTACCAATGCCAGGATTATTCTGGCAACATCCCTATGCTGCGGATGGGCAACTGCCCGCTGGATTGAACGAGAATCTCCTGATTCTTTAACTTTAGTTGAAACAGGCGTTCTGGATGGCGGTTGGGGAGATGAAGACAAGGCTTGCGCGGATTATGTCGAGGCATTGATTCGAGGAGAGACTATTGATCATCATGATTTGATAAGAAGGGTGGTTGGATCAAGAAGCGGTAGTTTTTATTCGAGCGTACATGATGATGTATTTCCGCGTCAAGACCTCGCTATTGCCACTGATATCGATCGATTTAATTTCACGATGAAAGTATTCCAGATTGGGGATAATTATTGCCTGCGTCCACTTTGGGAATAAATCCTGATTAAAGGTTTTAGATTTTCTCCATTTCCGTGAGTGTCTTGACCAATTCCGGTAGGAACGCTCCCCACTCGCGCCACTCGCGGTTCAGGCAGGCATTGTGCCACAGCAGGGTAAAGGTGCCGTTGACGGATTGGCAGACGCGGGCCAATTCCAGGATGCGGCGGCGGCCTTCAGCGGCGGACAGCTTGCGGTAGCTTCGCAGGGAGGCGTCCATCACGATCAGCGGGCGCTCGTAAAAATCCAGCTCGCGATCCTGCAGCAGGTCGAATACCGGGTATTCGTAACAGGTGCCGCAGCGGAAACCCTCGTGTTCGGAAAAGCTGTAGGATTCATCGCAGCGCAACCCGGCGGCCTGCATGTGGGTCCAGGTGTGGGGGGTGCGGATGCGCAGGAAATGCGCGCGCGCGTCGGTAACGCGGACGCCGGCGGCTTTTTCCAGGCGCTCTTTTTCAAGCGCAAAGAGTTCCGGCCGGTCGAAGGAAGCATAGCTGGTGTGCAGGCCGATGCGCATGCCGCTGTTTTTCAGGAGTTCCAGCGCAAAACGGCTGCGCTGAGCATGCAGCGAATAACCGTCGCGGGAGAAAAACGGTTTGGAAGTGAGCAGGTAGAAAATATCCTGATTGCCGTTTTCCTGCGCGATCTCCACCAGCCGTTGCAAATCCTTATAATAACGATCCTCGGTGTAGGGAGTCAATAAAGCCGGCAGGTCTTCTTTCAGAAAATCCACGCGGCCTTTCAACAGGTCGCGGGCGACCACGTCCAGCCATTTATGGAACGGATGGGAGAGGAACAGATAGTCCACGTCGTGCGAGAAATGGAAGCGGAATTTGTGGGGGGGCGTGACCCGGCTGCCGGTGAGTTTTTCAAGCCAGGCTTTGAACAGCAGGGCATAGTAATCCACGATGGGCAGATCGATCAGGTCAAAGCGGCTGCAAACGCTGGCCCGGTAGGGATAGCGGCCGTGCTTGTCGCGCGCGGCGGCATTCACTTCCTCGTAGCGGGAGAGCATGAAAAAAACCGCGGCCAGGATATCGGCATGGATGATCAATTGCTTCCCGCGGATTTCGGCGAATTTCTCGCAGCTGCGATTGCCCCAGAACAATACCGGCAATTCTTTGACGGGAAAGTCCGCCCCGCCATCGGGCAGGAAATGCGATTTTGGCAGCCGCGCAAGCTCGCTGATTCGCCCTGAGGCCAGCTCATCCAGGGCGTCATCGGCGCATTTCTCAACGAGGATGGAAAACCCCGAGCCCGGGTCGGTCTGATCCCCGCCATAACCATAGCGGATTTTTTGACCATCGATGACGAAATGGCCATTTTCGGCTTCGATCCCCAGGCGGTAAAAGATTTGTTTCCAGGCATACGCAACGGCGTTTTTCGAAAGCATCTCTATTATTCCTCAGGCAGCCCTGCGGCGGGAGAAAAGTTCACGCGGACAGGTCTATATTCATTTTTACCATACTCTGCGGGCAGGAACGCGCCGGCAATAACAGCGGTTGCGAAGGATTGGCTTGCGCCACGTATCCGGCAGTGCCGACTCACCCGCTTGCGGGAGGCAGAGGCGTAGATTAGAATAAACCCAACTCCATAATGGGATCGTGATCGATGCTTTTTCCTTCATTAGCTTTCATTTATATCTTCCTTCCGGTCTTCTTGGTCCTGTATTTTATTAACCGTTCCAGCTTGTATCGCAATCTCCTGCTGCTGATCGGTTCGCTGGTTTTTTACGCCTGGGGCGAACCGGTTTTTGTTCTGCTGTTGATGGCGATGATCCTGGTCAACTGGGGCGCGGCGCTTTGGATCGAAAAACACAAACAAGCCAGCCAACCGCACGGCACGCTGATCGCGGCCGGCGCAATTGCCCTGAACCTGCTCCCGTTGGTTTTCCTGAAGGTGATCACCACTTCCCAATGGGATGGCGCCTGGCTGCAGAGCCTGCGGGCGGCCTGCCCCAAGCTTTCTTTTCCGCTGGGGATCTCTTTCTTCACCTTTTCAGCCATTGCATACATCGTGGACGTTAACCGCGACGAGATCAAAGCCGAGCACAGCCTGCTGCGGGTGGCCAATTACATGGCGTTCTTCCCCAAGCTGCTGCAGGGTCCCATCACGCGCTATGCGGACATCCAGGAGGCGCTGCAACATCCGCACAGCGACGCAAATGAGATCGCAGAAGGCGCGCGCCGCTTCATCATGGGGCTGGCTAAAAAGGTGATTATCGCGGACAACCTGGCAGTCGTGGTCAGGCGGGTGTTCGAGGTCGAATTTCACGAGCTGTCCGCCGGGCTGGCATGGTATGGGCTGCTGGCTTTCGCGATCCAAATCTACCTGGATTTCTCCGGCTACTCCGACATGGCTATCGGGTTGGGAAGCATACTGGGTTTCAAGCTGCCGGAGAACTTCAATTATCCTTACCTCAGCCGCAGCATCGCCGATTTCTGGCGGCGCTGGCACATGTCGCTGATGAACTTCTTCCGCACTTACATTTTCATGCCGCTGGAAATCGCGCGGCGCAAGGAGAGACACTTCCGCCAGCAATCCAACCTGTTGATCGTCTTCCTGGTGACCGGGTTCTGGCACGGCATCAGCGGCAATTTCATCCTGTGGGGATTGTATTTCGGCGTGATCAGCGTGCTGGAAGCAACTTTTCTGGGCAAATGGCTGAAAAAACTGCCGGCAATCGCGCAAAACCTGTATGCCCTGGCGCTCATCCTGTTCGGCTGGGTGTTCTTCAAGATCGAAGCGGTGGCATCTTGGGGGCCATTCTTCAAGGCGCTGTTCGGCTTGAATGCACCTTCGCCGCTGGTCACACTGCGCACGCTCAACATCCTGATGTATCTGCCGCTGTTCATGCTGGGGTTGATCGCCAGCACGCCGCTGCTGAAAGCCGTGTACGAGCGCCTGAAAGAAAACCAATTTCTTTCCATATTAACAGACGCGGGTTTGATCGCGCTGTTCATCCTGTGCACCGCCATCACCGTATCCGGCAGCTACCAGGCTTTCTTGTACTCGGAGTTCTAACAGGACAGGACGATGAAATTTCATAAAAATATCCAGACGATTGTTTTTCTGCTGGTGATTGGCATCCTGCTGATCAGCCCGGCAGTCTATTGGCTGTCGCGCAACGGGCAATGGACGCTGGATTCCATCCTGGAAGACCGCGAGTTGACCGTTTTTCCGCAGGTTTCGGCGCGTGATTTCAAGACAGCCTTGAAACGTATCTATCAGGGGCTTTATCCCGAAGCCGGCGAAATATTCTTTAACCAATTCCTGGATACCTCCTTCCAACGCCGGGTCAATAAAGCGGCAGCCGAACAAATGCTTGCGCGCATCCCGCTGGTGGAATTGTCCAAGGTCTTTGAGCGGCTTACCATCCGCAGCGCGTACCTGGCGCTGCCGGATCAAGCCTTGCCGGCTTCCTTCGACAGCGGGTTGTTTGTTGCCCGGGATGGAAGCTGCCTGATGCAGGAGGTGGTCAATTTCACGGAGGTTGAAAAGGCCGCCGTGGATGCGCGGATCGCCAATTACGAAGAATTGCTGGAAAAGCATCCGGACATCCATTTTTACGTGTTCAACATCGAAACGCTGCCTTATTCCGCTTTTCACCCGATGGCGGCATATTTCCCGCAGTCAGACAGCGGGCGCTCGTTGGCATATTTCCTGGAAAACAAGCCCGCGGATTTGCCCTTTGTGAATTTCAGCCTGTCTGATTTTCAGGATTACCGGGAGAAATTCTTTAGAACGGACCAGCACTGGAACATCCGCGCTTCCCTGGAAGCATACCGGCAGCTCTACGCGATGTTCAAGGAGCAATACCCCGACATCAGCCCCATGCTCCAGCCTAAGTACATCCGGCAGGTGGAGGGGCTGGAATTTTACGGCTCGCTGGCGCGCAAGTCGCTCTACCCGGTGCCGCCGGATATCCTGGAATACACCAGCGTGGGAAAGCTGGATTATCAAACCTTTGTGGACGGCATCGAAACCAAGTATGGCGGACGGGATAAATACCTGAGCGGCGCATACAACCAGAGCGATAAATACGCGAACCATTACCGCGGTTTTTACGGAGTTCAGAAAGTCCTGATCCAGTACCATTTCAACAACGATTCGCAGCGCAACCTGTTGATGATCACATCTTCCTATTCACGCACCATCCAGCTTTACCTGGCCGCGCATTTTCATGATACCTACATCATCGACCTGCGCTTCGAGGAAGACCGCGAGAAATCCCTGCAGGACTTCATCGACGAATACCAGATCACCGACGTGCTGGTGCTGGGGCAGCCGAGCGTGACCTATTCCTCGGCGGAAGACGCAATCAAACCCTGATAAAGAAAATTGTTATTTTGTGAGCTTGGCTTGAACGCAGGCCGCCATCTGGCCGACGTTGTCGAATGAGCGGATCTCTTTTTGGGTGAATTCGATGCCGAATTTGAGTTCCACGGCAATCATCAGGTTCACGTGGGACAGCGAATCCCAACCCTCGATATCATCCGCGGTGGTTTCGGGGGTCAACTGGATGCTGTCATCCGCGAACACTTCGCGAAATACTTCATTTAATTGATCGTACAAATTCATGCTTCCTCCATGGTGGACAGGTCGCCGGGGTCTTTGCCTTCATACCAGGCTTTCAATACGCGGCGCAAGATCTTGCCGCTCTTGTTCTTGGGAATGCGATCCACAAGGTGGTATTCCTGCGGCGTGGCGGTGGTAGAAACTTTATTAGAGATGTTCACCCGGCATTTCAATTCCAACGCGCGCGACCACTCGCAGCCCTTTTTCAAGCAAAGGAAGGCGATGATCTTTTCGTGCAGGATTGGGTCGGGAACGCCGATTACCGCCACATCCACAACCTCTTCGATTTCCAGCAGAGCGCTTTCGACCTCAAATGGACCGACCAGGTGGCCGGCGGTGTTGATCACGTCATCGGAGCGGCTGACGTACCAGAAATACCCGTCCTCATCCCGGTAAGCCAGGTCGCCGGAGATGTAGAAATCGCCGTTGAATTTTTCGCGGTAAAGATCTTCTTTGTTAATGTATGTGCGGAACATAGACGGCCAGCCCTTTTTCAAACAGAGAAATCCCTGTTGGCGCACCGGCGCGGGCTGCATTTGCTCATCCAGAATACAGGCTTCGATATAGCTGAGGGGCTTGCCCATCGAGCCGGGTTTGACGGCCAGGCCGGGCTGGTTGGTGATCATGATGCTGCCGGTTTCAGACTGGAACCAGTTGTCGTAAATATCCACGCCGAATACCTTCTTGCCCCAATGGTACACTTCCGGGTTGAGCGGCTCGCCCACGCTGTACATGCGTTTGAGGAGCGAATAATCGTATTGCCTGAACAAGGCTTCCTCTTCCTGCATCAACATGCGCAGGGCGGTGGGGGCGGTGTACCAGACATTCACCTGTTCCTGCTGCAGGATGCCCAGCCAGCTTTCAGCGTTGAAATTGCCGCCGAATTGAACCTGATCGGTGAGGGTGACGAGCGGCGCGATGACGCCGTAAACCAGGCCGGTGATCCAGGCCGGGTCGGCCGTGCACCAGTAGCGGTCACTTTCCTCGAGGTGAAAGACTTCTTTGAACGAAGCGACCATGGAAGTTGAAGCTGAGTGAACGTGCAGCGCGCCCTTGGGCTTGCCGGTGGAGCCGGAAGTATATTGGATGAAAGCCGGCGTTTCCGCATCCACCTGCGCGGGAAAATCGAATGACCCTGAAGCCGTTGATAATAACGCGGGTAAACTGAGGACAAAATCATCCTGATGCTCTTCGAGGTCGGTGACCAGGATTGCCTGCAGGTTGGTGGGACCTTCTTCCAGGGCTTTGCGGATGCGTTTCAACAGACTCAGCCGGGTGACCACAAAGCGCGTTTGACTATCGGACAGGCGGTCATACAGAGCGCTTTCGCCGAAGGTTGAAAAGAGGATGCAAGACACTGCTTCATTTTTCAGGATACCGAAAAAGCACTCGATCAATTCAGGGGATTTGGGCAGGTAAACGCTGACCCGTTCGCCTTTTTTAATGCCGAGGGATTTTAATACCTGCGCGAAACGATTGGAGGCCTGGTCGATCATTTCATAGGTGTATTGGCTGTCGCTCAGGTCGTTGTGGATCCATTTATACGCAATCCGCCCGCCCTGCCCAAGTTCACAGGGCTTGCGAAGGCACGTGTAGGCAATATTTTCACAGGTATTCATCTTTTCACCGATTAATGTATTTAAACATAGATTCAAAACCTGATGCTGTATGAAAACCATTATAGGGGCGGAAAATAGAAAAAGCAAGGAAACCGGACGTGCAGGCTGCCGGATAAATCGCATGCGGTAAAATGGGGGAATATGAAACGCGCAACCCTGTTTTTTCGTGAATTGTCCGCATCGCCGAAACTGATCCTGACCAGCCTGTTGGTTGGACTGAGCGCCGGCGCTTCGGTTTACCTGGGCGTCTTGCAGCGCCATTTTTTCAGCAAGCGTTACCTGCTGTACGCCATTCTCATCTCAATTGCCGTCACGCTGCTGGTGGCATGGCTGCGCAAATGCCTGCTGGCGCGCCGCTTCGCAGCGCTGCCGCGCGGCATGCGCATCACGGCGTTGGTTTTCACCGTGCTGATGAGCCTGGTGGTGCTGGCGAACACGCGCATCCAACCGATTTACTACCTGCTGCCGGACACGCAAATGAAAGTCCGCATCCCGATCGGGGATGTGCCGCAAGATCAGGAAAGCGTGCGCCTGCTTTGGGTGGAAACCGGGCAGGGGACGGTTTATTACGAGAACATGCATTTTGAGGGAGAGTGGGAACGGGTGGCGAAAAACATTCTCTTCGCCCCCAACCAAGAAGTCACCATCACCTGGCAGGGCAAGGCGGGGGCGCAGCCTGAAATCGCTTTCCGCATGACCCGCTACGATCAACCGGTTTTCGTGTCCTGGAATGGCGTGGAAAAAGAATACAACCTCAACCAGCCCAAAGTGCCGAATGTCCTGATCGAAACCCCGCTCGATATCCCGCTGATCTACAAACTCCCCTTTATCATCGCATTCTGCGTGAGCTGTGGTTTTGTCATCTTTTCGCTGCTGGTGATCCTGGGCACCTGGCATCCGCAGCGCCGGCAGAAAAAACAAGCTGGCAAATATGCCTGGCTGCTTTATATGCTGCCGATGACCGCGGTTTGGGGATTTACACTGCTGGTTTTCTGGCCGGGGGTGATGAGCAACGACTCGATGGCTTTATGGATTCAGAACCTGTCGGGAGTGTATTCCGACTGGCAATCCGCCCTGTATGCTTTCGGGTTGGCGGTATTGATGAAAATTTGGTATTCACCGGCGCTGGTGGTGATCCTGCAAATCCTGCTGCTTTCCCTCCTGACCGCATGGGGATTGAAGACGCTGGAAGATTCGGGCGTGCCGCGCTGGCCGCTTTGGATCGTCAGTTTTTTGTTTGCGCTGTCACCGGTAAACAACCAGCTCATCATCGCGTTATGGCGCGATATTCCTTACGCGATGGCCATGTTATGGTTGACGATTTTGGTCTTGAAAATTTTCCTCAGCCGGGGAGAATCCCTGAAGGGCTGGGGTTGGGTTTGGCTGGGTTTATCGGGTTTTTTGATCGCGATCTTGCGGCAGAATGGCATCCCGGTGGCTTTCGCGTTATTGATCGCGCTGCCGGTCATTTATCGAAAGTACTGGAAGCAAGCTGCCGGCAGCTTGCTGCTATGCCTGCTGGTATTCCTGGCGGTCAAGGGACCGCTTTATACCTGGCTGAACGTCGACCGCACCAAAAGCGGGCAATCCAACCTGATCCTGCTGCATCACATCGCCGCCCATTTGAACGCCGGCACTCCGCTTGAGCCGGAGGAAAGGGCTTACTTAGATTCTTTCCTGCCGGTGGACGAATGGGATTATTTCTGCTGTTACGTTGGCACAATTTCGTACGACAAGGATTTTGAACGGCAAGCGTTCCTGGACAGCAGCGCCGAAAACCGCAAGCTGGCGCTCGACCTGTTCCTGCGCGACCCCTGGGTGGACGTGGAGCACACTTTCTGTTCGGGCGAACTGGTGTGGCGGTATCACAACAACCAGTGTTATATGAAATCGATCCATGGTTTCAACTCCTGGGTGCCGGGCGAGGTCAGTTGGATCATCCCCAATGAAGTGGGTTTGAAAGACGATTCAAGGATCCCGGCGCTGGTCCAGCCTTACGTGGACATGCTGCGCGCTTTCGGGTTCCGCGACGATTTCCTGGTGATTTACCTGCGGCCGGCGCTGTACCTGTACCTGGCTGTTATTTGCGTGGCGGCATTGCTATTGCGCCACAGGGATTACAAAGCCCTGCTGGTGATCTTCCCCAGCTTGCTGCAATCTGCCATCCTGTTTTTAGTCAGCTACGCGCCGGCCATCCGCTACCAGTACAGCATCTACCTGGTGGGAACGCTGCTGTTGGTTTTGCCATTCCTGCCGGACACGGACGCAGAAAAAAGCAACTGATGGATTGCGGACAATCAATAACAGAGGGCGAGAAAGCATTCTGAAGATGGGAAAGATTTGGGAACAATCACAAGAATTCCTGGAAACCAGGCGGGGCGCTCTGGCCGCTTTGCTGTTGATTTTCGTTCTGGGCGTGCTGGGGACTGTGTATCTGGTGGATGCGAACGTGTACGGCCCGATGCATTTCAACGACGAGGTGCGCTATTGGGAAATTGCACTTAACCTGTATAAAGGCAGCTTTTCCTTCGCCGAAAACACCGATTACCCGCCTTTTTACTCCATTTCCCTCCTGCCGGCTTTTTACTTCTTTTCGCCGTTTGCGCGCTACGCCGCCGCACGCTGGCTGAATGCGATTTATGTGACCAGCGCGATTATCCCGGCTTACCTGATCCTGCGCAAATTTCTCAACCGGCGCGCGTCTCTGCTGGCGGTAATTGTGCTGCTGTGCAGCCCGATCCAGGTGGTCATCCCGCGCGTGCTGATCAGCGAGAATACTTTTTACCCGCTGTTCATGTGGGCGTTCCTGCTGGCTTTCACCAACCTTTCGCCGGTTGAGCGCAAGTTGCATTACCTGGAAGACGCCGCATTCGGAATCCTGCTGGCGCTGCTGTACGCTACGCGCTTCATCGCGCTGGTGCTGATCCCGGCGCTGCTGCTGATCTGGTGGCTGAAACCGTTTGGGGATGAAAAACCTCCGCTGTTTTTATCGTGGAAGAAGGTGCTTCATCTGGCGATCGTGCTGGCGCCCATGCTGGCGCTGGTGGGGATTTGGTTCGCGCAGGGCCTGGCGGATGGGGCTGCGTTGAAAATGATGATGGGATTCTCCATCGCGGACCATCCCAACCCGGCCCAGCTCGGCAGGCGCCGGCTGGTTATGTGGATGATTTTCTATTTATCCTACAGTGTTTTAATCGCCGCGCCGTATTTGGGGCTGATGCTGGCGTCGCTCGGGCAATTCAAGATTAAGAAATGGCGCGAGGATGAAAACCGTTGGTGAGTCGCGCTGGCGATCATCGTTTTCTTCTTCCTGCTGGCCTGCGTGCGTCATTCCTGGCGGGCGGCCTATAACTACCCCGATCCGGTGAAGCTGCAGGGACGCTACATCATGTATTTCGGCCCGCTGTTCCTCATCAGCGCTTTTATTTATTTCAAGGAGCGAGCGCTGCCTAAAAGGTCCGCTCTGTATCAAGGAGCGATCATCCTGTTATCCTGCGCATTGGTGGTCTTTTCCTATGCGGTGTTGTTCGAGCAATTCATCTTCCTGAAAGCGGAGCTGGGCGCTTCGGTGAATTCGCCTTACGGCAGCCTGATGCGCACCCTGAAGAGCGGTTACGTTGCCCTGACGCTGGCGGCAGCGGCGGTCAGCATACTCCTGGTCGGGAGAAAGCGATCGCTTCACATTGGGATTTTCTCATTATTGCTGATTGCCTTTTACCTGTTCGGCGACGTGCGGATTTACCAAAGAATCCTGACTTCGCGCCAATTATTGAATTCCCACATCCACAACCTGCTGGCAGTCATCGAACCCTACATCCCCGAAGCGGAAGAGCGCGCGGCCATCACACTGGAAATCCCCAGCGACAGCGAATCGCGCGTGATCCGTTCCTGGCAGCAATCCCTGAACTTTGCCGGATACAGCGAGAATGCGTTAATCCCCAGCGGCGAGGTGGACGCGGATCCCAGCCTGGTATTCCGGGCGGAGTACGCCGGCCATCGGTTCGACCTATACCAATTGACTGCCGGGGAATACCGGCAAACGGAAGCATATAAATTCTCTCATTCGGGTTATTACTACGCCTTTGAAGAGATGCCAGCAAATTAAACGGGGCGGCTTTGCATTAGAATCAATTGCGGGTTGGGATGACTGAACGGAAACATTATGAATTATCGGAAGAGGAAAAAGTGATCAAGAAACAACAAAGAAACCTCCTTGCGGATACTCTGAAATTTCTCATACTCATTACGATGGAAGGGTTTGCATCCGCGGCCTGGCTGCTGTTGATACCAAAGTCATCCAGCAACGCTGAATTTCTGGGTTACTCATTTGAACGGCTGGCCTTGTTGGTTCCAATTCTCGGCCTGGCGGCTTTGGCGGGATTGTTGAGACTGGCGCTTAAAACCAGGCTGAACTGGCAGTCTGCGCTGGAAAATCAGAAAACCAGAGTCGATCTATCACGCAAGGGAATTGTGCTGAGTTTCCTGTTGGCGTTATTCTCATGGAGTATCCCTTTTTTTGTGTTCTTTTTGCATATTCTCGACGATATCGGTGCTTATGTTCGTCTGCTGCCGGTTTTTGTTTATGCTTTTCTGGTTGGGATGGAGTGCATTATTTTTATTGCGTTGAATTGGTTGGGCGACACCCAAACGAAAGGGGAAAGCCAAAAAGTCATTTTCTTCAAAAAACCATTCTGGATTATTGCCGGGTTGTCGATCCTGATCTGGTCGATGATCGAACTAACCGGGTTGGGTAAAGCGCCGGAATATGTATCCATCATCTCCCTCGGAGTGCCTTTGTTGGAAGGACAAATTTGGTACGTGGCAGGTTTGGTTGGCTTAATCCTTTGCCTGACCAATGCATGGGCGCGATTACCTAAAAAGAATGGTCAGAGAACTAAAGCCAACATTGATCTCATTGTTTGTGTTTTACTGTGGGTTTTGGCAGCGGTATTATGGCTGAGCCTGCCCCTGCCGAGCAATAACTATTTCGCTCCCAGGCAGATGCCGCCTAACAATACGGTCTATCCATTCTCCGATGCGGCGCAGTACGATATGAATTCACTATGGGTGTGGAAGGGTTCGATAAAAGATATTGTCATTTCCAAACCCCTCTATGTTACCTTTCTGGCGCTGGTGCATGCGTTGGTTGGGTTGGATTACGGGAAAGTAATCCTGGCGCAGACGCTGGTGCTGGCGCTGCTGCCGGCTGTGCTTTACCTGATCGGCAGAGAAATGCACAGCCGTTTGGGGGGCATCCTGTTGGGTTTGTTCGCAATCTTCCGGGAAATGAATTCCATCCAGGCGACGAACTTTGCCAACGTATCCAATTCCAAACTGCTGCTCTCGGACCTGCCGGCGACGCTCGTGGTATGCGTACTGGTGTTGACGGTTATCCGCTGGTTAAAATCAAACGACGCGAAAGTCGGATTGAGGCCTTTTATTATCGGCGGATTGGTAGGCTGTCTGAACCTGATGCGCATCCAAACCATGCTGCTCGAGCCATTTATCATTTTGGTTTTCATCATCCGTTATCGTAAGAATTTAAAGAAAATCCTGCAAGCCTGCGCGATTTTCACCCTGGCAGTGGCTTTGATCATCGGCCCGGTTCTGATCAGAAACCATTCCATCACGGGAGTATATTGGCTGGATAATCCCACCGCATCTTCTTCCCTCTATCGCTTTTTCTTGAGCGCCAGCGAGGAGGAACTGGAAATCCCGCAAGCAGCCAGCGAAGAGCAAATGCTGAATCGCAACATCAGCGTGATTTCCCAGATCATCAGCAAGAATCTGGGCACCGTGGTGTACATGAGTCTCGACAATTTTATGCGGAATTTCATCTCCACCGTGTTGATTTTTCCTGTGCGGGCCGGCAATGGAATCGGATTGCTTGATTACCTGCAAATTCGCAACCCATTCTGGATGGATGTTTACAGTCAAGCCAATATTCGGAATGCGTTGGTGGTCCTGTTCAATTTAATTATGATCTCCATCGGCATGGCTGCGGTTGGTCGCAAGAACAATTCGACGCTCATCTGGATACTGGGCTTTTATTGTATTTACAGTTCGAGTTCGGCGTTGGTGCGATTGTCCGGATGGCGTTTTATCATGCCGGTGGATTGGTTATCCATGGCGTTTTATGCGTTTGGGATGGTCGATGGCGGACGCTGGCTGGCTTCACGGATAATCGGTTGGAACGGGATCGGAAACGAGGATGATTTGACCGGATATCAGGCAGGCGTCCCAACCAGTTCATTCAACTGGAAACCGGCGCTTGCGTTCGGAATTACCTTCCTGCTGATTGGCGCATTTATCTCCATTCGGGAGAATTTCCTTCCCGTGAGTTATCCCGAACTCTCGCAAGAGGAAGTATGCACGACTATCCAAAAAGCCCTGGATGGCAGCCGCTGGGAAGATCAAAGCAGCGAGATCTATGAGTTTTGCACCCGCGAAGATGTAAAGGCTTTCGTCGGCATCGGCATTTACCCGCGTCTCTTCAACCGGGGAGAGGGATATTACAAAAGAAATTACGACCCATATTTCGGCATTCAGGATTACCGCCGGCTGGTATTCCGAACGGTTGGTGACCCAAATGGCAAGGTTTTCATCAAAACGGATGAAAAGAAGATCCAATTTCCAGATGGCGCTTTGGTCTACGTGGTCGGTGAGGATGTGTCCAAATTTGAAGCGCGAGTGGTGTTGATCGACGGCGAAAAACCGCAATTGATCGTTTCCTCGGGAGATTTTTCCGAAACAAGCGTTTCCTCCGTGCAGGAATAAGAAAGCCAGGTCGATTTATGAAAAATCTCTTAAGCCGAATTCGGGAAAACAAGATTATTTACATTCTACTGCTGACGGTGATCGCGGCAGCTTTCCTGACGCAAGCCGTGATCTACGCCCACCAGCTGCCCTCGCGGGTGGACGAGGGTTCTTTCTTGATCAAGGGCTATTATTACGTCAAAGGCATCTACCGTCCTTTCCAGGATTACGGTCCGTGGACCAACAACATGCCGCTGGCATATTACATCCCTGGGCTGGCGCAGGCGGTTTTCGGGCCCGGGCTGAAGACCGGGCGCTACTTTGCCATTTTCATGGCGCTCTTGATGCTGGCGGCGGTTTGGCTGCTGCTGCGCCGCTTGAAGGGCAGGTGGTGGGCGCTGGCGGGCGTGTTGTTCTTCGCGCTAAACCCCGCGTTGATCAAAACATACGTACAGGCGGTTTCGCAGGTGATCGTGGCCTGCCTGCTGGCCTGGTCGCTGTTCTTCCTGATCGGCGAGAAGCGCAGCCTGGCTCAAATCGGATTGGGAGCGTTCTTCTGCGCGCTGACCACCCTGACGCGCCAAAACATGGTTTTTATGATGGCCTTCGCCGTCCTGTACGCCTGGATTATTTTCGGGAAAAAAGCCGGCTGGGTTGCTCTGTTATGCGCGGGGCTGCCATTCCTGCTGGTGCACCTGCTCTATTACCCGCGCATCATTTCCCTGTGGGCGTCCTGGCTGCCCGGATTCATCCTGAAATTGATCCATTATCAGGCGGTCAGCAGCGGCAATGTGGAACAGGTCTGGTCACCCGATATCGGACTGCTGACGCGTTTCACCTCCTTCTTCACGGCTGTGCGCTATTATTTCGTGCCGCTGATCGGTGTGCTGCTGTGCTTCATACTCCTGCCGCTAAAGGAAGCCTGGAAATCGAAGGTTGAACACCAAACGGTGTTCTTGCTCGGTGTGCTGTTTACGATCATGTTCCTGATGCATGCCTGGGCCTCGCTGGGCAAGAATTATTGCGTATATTGCTTCCCGATCTATCTGGCATTTTTCATCCCGATCGCGGTGGTGATGACGGCAATTGTTTTGAGCAATTTGGCTGGCATCCAACCCAAAATCAAGCTGTTTTGGGTATTGCTGATTGGTCTGTTTTTCATCCCGGGCGCTTTCCTGGGCAGCCTGGAAACGGTCGGGCGCCGGGTGATGAGCCTGGCGGTGCCGCGTATCAAGGGCGGCAGGGTCCTGGAGGGCAGCACCGAACTCTGGAAACTTTTCAGCAACCGCTTTGGTTTTTCCTACGAGGATTTGCTGCCATATATCGCGGTAGCCTTTGGGCTGATGGTCGCTGTGGTATTCCTCTGCCTGGGCTGGCTGGCTTTCCGCGGGTTCGGCAAACGGAAAGGGCTGCAGGCGGGTAATTTCATCCTGGTTGTGTTGATCGCCGTTTCATTGATCCTGATGCCCAGCCCGCTGCTGGCGGATATGCAAACCAGCAACACCTGCGGCGGGGACGTGTTGAACGCTTACGAGAAAGCCGGCGCGCAGTTGAACGAGCGCATCCCGGCGGGCGTCACAGTTTATTGGGCGGGCGGCAGCGTGGTCACGCCGCTGCTCTACCTGACGGACGATTACGTGCATCCGCAATTATTGAATGGGGTGTATTCCAAGTATTTAGGCGGCGAGCGTGATGAGCTGGAAAAAAAGGGATATTACAACGCGGCTTCCATCGAAGCCTGGCGCGCCGAGGCGGATTATATTGTCAATAGCAACGTTAAAATGGTGGGGAGCTGGTTGACCTTCCTCAATTCGGATGATTACGATGAATACCAGCACACGGACGCGCTGGATCCCTGCGACCCGAGCACATTTTTAAGGATATACAAGAAAAAATAAAACTGAAAGCCGGTGAAAAACTCATCGGCTTTTTTTAATTTTGCCCGGCAAAACCGGGAACAGGAGAAAATACCCTCGATGTGAGTATTGGTTCAGCATTTTTAAGCAACCAGCTTCACTAAGTTGCTTGGCTGCCGGATACATCATACCGGCGTTTTGTGAGAAAAATAAGCAGAGTTACTTTTTCCTCATTTCTTTCTCAACTTTATTCGACTGCGCCCGGGCGCGCAGGAACATCTGCGTGGGGATGGCAAGAATGGCCTGCAGCACAAACGTGCCTCCCCAGGCGCAAGCAATGATGAGCGCAATTTGCCACCAGGGCAGCCCGCGCTGGAAAAGGACATACCCCAATCCTGCGTAAGCCGGATAGGTCAACCAGCTGGCATGACCCAGGATTTTGTAAAGCGACTGGTTGTAATAAACCTGCGTCAGGCTGACCAGCATTGCCAGCACGGCGATGCCGTAGATTGCCCCGGTTTTCAATGAGCCGAACATGCTGACCAGGCAGAAGACCAGCACGGACAGGTCGTGGGGCAGCGACTGCCAGCCGATCTGCGATTGCTGACTGATTTTGGCTTCAATTACCTGGCGGCGCACGTCTTCGAATTCCTGACGGGTCAACATGCTGAAGCGCGCCAGCCATTCTTGCGCGGCGCTTTCATCCATTTTGTCCAGTTCGACCAACTTGAGGTCGAAAAGCTGCGCGGCTAATTCTTTGGCTTTGGCAAGTTTATGCGTTTTATCCATATCCTGTGTATTCCTCAATTCGTAGTAAATCCCTTTGATTAGTATAGCTGCGCGATGGGCGAGCGTCAAACCAATGCTTTTTTATCGCGAAGGATGGGTTTGTTTTTCCAGGATAGATTATAATTGTAGTTACATTACTACATTACAACAATTCCTGTCATGTTGCATGACTTCATTAAGGAGAAAAATAAATGGCTAACCTTGTACAAATCAATGCCGGTATGATTTATACCCCGACCGCAGTATTGAAGAATAGCTGCGTGGTGGTGAATGATGCCGGGAAAATCCAGTTCGTCGGCCCCCGGTCGAAAGCCCCCGTTGACGCCGCCAAAACCATCCAGGCGGATCACCTGAATCTATCGCATGGTTTTGTGGATATTCACGTGCATGGCGGTTACGGTATCGGCTTCGGCATCGGCAGCAAATGGGAAGAGGATCTGGTTAACTATTCCCAATGGGTGATCAAAACCGGTGTGACCGATTTCCTGTGTTCGCTGGCGGCGGCTTCGCACAAGGAACTATGCGAGATGCTGGAAGCTTACGTGGGTTTTGCCGAAAAGGGATTGCCGGGCGCAAACCTGGCGGGTATTCATCTGGAAGGGCCTTACCTGAATCCAGAACGAAAAGGCGCTTTCAACCCTGCCTGGCTGCGGACACCAAATATCGATGAGGCGCGCGATTTTATCCGCATCGGCGGCAAGTGGCTCAAGCAGATGACCATGGCGCCGGAATTACCCGGTGCGCTTGAAGTGGCCGCCGAATTCCGCCGCGCGGGCCTCACGGTGGCCCTGGGCCATTCCAACGCCGATTACGACACCGCGCGCGAGGCATTGAAAGGCGATTTTACACATGTAACCCATACTTTCAACGCGCAAACCGGGCTCGACCATCGCAAGCCGGGCGTGGTGGGGGCGGTGATGTCTTCTGACGAGATCACCGGCGAATTGATCGCGGACGGCATCCACGTCAATGAGGGCGCCATGCGCGTGTTGCTGCGCAACCTGGGCAGCCAGCGGGTGGTGCTGATCACCGATGCGATCCCGGGAGCCGGATTACCCGATGGCGTTTACAGTTCGATCGGACAAACCATTATCGTCAAGGACGGGCGGGCTACCTTGGAAAACGGTACGCTGGCCGGCAGCGCGGCGATGATGAACCATTGCGTGCGCAACGCGCATACGCTGGCAGGCGCCACCGTACAGGAAGCCATTCGCATGGCTACTTTCAACCCGGTCAGGGCGATGCACATGGAAGGGCAATTGGGCCTGGTTGCCACCGGCCGCAAGGCAGACCTGATCCTGTTGGACGACGATTTCAACGTTCGCATGACCATGGTCAACGGCAAGATCGTTTATTCCGATTTATAAAAACAGGAATGGAGAAATAACATGGAAGAAAAAGGCTACATCAAATATTTCGATGGGATCGAGGCGATCCAAAAGAAAATCCGCGCCACCCAGGGCGAAAATATCGAGAAAGCCGCGCGCATTGTGGCGGAGGCGCTGATCAACGATCATTTGCTGCACGTGTACGGCGCCGGGCATTCAGCCTGCATTTCTGAGGAAATCTTTTTCCGTGCCGGTACGATTGCCGGAATCAACCAGATCCTGGACCTTTCGCTGGCGGGCGCGGTGAACGCCTGGAAAAGCGCTTACATGGAAAGGCTGGAAGGCATTGGCGAGATCCTCTACCAGCACAGCCATGCCCAGCCTGGCGATGTATTCCTGGTTATCTCCAACTCCGGCCGCAACGCCGCCCCGGTTGAGATGGCGCGCGAAGCGCAGAAACACGGCCACAAGGTGATCGCGGAAACTTGCGCTGAATTCAGCCTGTCGCAGCCTTCCCGCCATTCTTCGGGAAAGCGCCTGCTGGATTACGCGGATGTGATTTTGGACAACCAGGGCGTTTACGGCGACTGTGTGGTGAAAATGGACGGATTCGAAATGCCCATGGGACCGGCTTCCGGTGTTTTGGGATCCTACATCATCCATGCCATGCTGGTGCAGGTGGTTTTCACCATGCGCGATATGGGCGTGCAAAAACCGCCGGTATTCATGCACGGAAACCTGGACGGCGGCATGGAGTATAACCAGGCGCTGCTTGATAAATACTGGCCGCGCATCCGCAACTGGTAGACGGGTTTACTGCCAAAAAAACCGAACCATCCGGATAACCCCGGATGGTTTTTTTATGCCTGGATGCCGCGCGCGTAGAAGAGATCAAAATCCGGATAAAGCGATAGTTCCAGGTATTCCATACGGCGGGTGAGCGCTTCCGCCTGCGTTCGGGCATGCGCGGAAACCAGCATGCTGCGCGCGCCGGCGCCGGCGGCGTTGCCAACCGCGCGGATCTTTTCCAGCGGGATTTCCGGCAGCATGCCGATGCGGATGGCCTGTTCCGGCAGCATGTAGGAGCCGAATGCGCCGGCGATCACAACCTCGTCGATTTGCGCAGGCTGGATTTTTAGATAATCCATCAACACCTCAATGCCGGCGCGGATGGCGCCTTTAGCCAGCAGCACCTGGTCGATATCGTGCTGCGATAACGTGATGGTTCTCCCATCGACGGGGTCATCCGAGAGCGGGAAAAACGCCATACCGTTCGCATCCAGTTTAACGGCAGGGTGGGTCTTTTCCAGGCGTCCGCGGCGGTTGAACATACCGGCAGCGCGCATCTCTCCCAGCGCGTCCAGAATGCCCGACCCGCAAATCCCGTTGGGCTGCCGATCTCCGATGACGTCCAGTTCGAGCCTGCCATCCGGGCGGATGCGCACGTGTTCGATGGCGCCCGGCGCAGCACGCATGCCGAATTGAATGTGCGCGCCCTCAAAAGCCGGGCCGGAGGCCGTGGAAACGCTGACGATACGGTTGCCTTTTTGCAGAGCGATCTCCGTGTTGGTGCCGATGTCGATCCCCAGGCGCTTGCGTTCATCCCTGCCGAAAGCGCAGGCGTATAGAAATGCCAGGTGATCTGAGCCGACAAAACCGGCGATCACCGGCGGAGCGTACACGCGCATGCCGGGCATGCCGATTAGTCCGATATCTTCAGCCGGGACGTTTTGCGCGGCGGAAACCGCCGGCACGAAAGGCGAGACTGCCAGGGATGCGCCGGGCAGGTCCAGAAAAAAATGGTGCATGGCGGTGTTGCCAACCAGGCAGGCATCCGCGATGGAATCATCTGCGATCCCGACCTGGCGGCACATTTCCACGGCAGTGTTCTGAATGGTCTCGATTACCAGATTATGCAGCTTTTGGCTTTGCTGCGCACCCTGCTGCGCGTAAGCCAGGCGCGCCATAATATCCTCGCCGTACCCGATTTGCGGATTGGGCGCGCCTTTAGCTGCCAGCAGGCAGCCGGTTTCCAGGTCGAGCAGGTAACATGCCAGCTTGGTGCTGCCCACATCCACGGCCAGCCCGGCCAGTGGCCGGCAGGCCGCCGGTGCGAAATGCATGACCGTATGTCCGTGGTGGATGAGGTTGATATGCCATTGAGACGAGCGCAGCGCTTCGGGCAGCCTGCGCAGGGTTTTCATATCCGCCGTCAGGTCCGCCAATCCACAAGCGTCTTTCAGGCGTTCAAAGTCCGATCGTAAATCTTCCAGGGTGGGCGGTGGAAGCATGACTGCCTGCTGCTGAATGGGGGAATCCACCTGAAGATCGATTTCCTCTCCGCTGGTTTGCAGCACCTGGCCGGAAAGCATGGTTTCCGCCGGAATCAGGACTTTGCAATCGCCATCTGCCACTGCGGAACAGGCCAACCGAAAACCCTCGCCGATTTGTTTCTCGGAGAGATGCCTGCGGTCATTTTCGACAGGCGGGATGGGGTGCGCGCTGGCGGCGACCTGTACGCGGCATTTTCCGCAGGTTCCCGCCCCGCCGCAATCGGCGCGCAATGACAGCCCCACGCGCCGGGCGGCATCCAGGAGGGTGAGCGGCTCCTCGTTAACCAGCCGAACGCCGACCGGTTGAAATTCAATCGTAAAACTCATGAGATAGTTATCCGGTATTGATTATAAATGAAGGATAACCGGATTTTTAAAACGAAAATCCACATGCGGATACATGCGGACGGGGAAGGGGAGAAAAACGGGGATTTAAGGCAGAATCAAGTCGGCAATGGATTTAACCACTCTGCCGGGTCGGTAGGGATATTCCTCGATCTGTTTCACGGAGGTCACGCCGCTGAGCACCAGGACGGTTTCCATGCCGCTTTGAATGCCGGCTACGATATCGGTGTCCATACGGTCGCCGATCATGACGGTATTCTCCGAATGCACGCCCAGGTAATTCAGGGCTGAGCGCATCATAAACGGGCTTGGTTTGCCGCAATAGAAGGGCGAACGGCCGCTGGCTTTTTCGATCAGGGCAGCCATGGCGCCGCAGGCGGGCGTGATGCCGCTTTCCGAGGGGCCGGTGGGGTCGGGGTTGGTAGCGATGAACGAAGCGCCTTCCATGATCAATCTAACCGCCTTGGTGACCTGGCGGAAGTTGTAATCAAACGTCTCGCCGAGCACCACGAAATCCGGATTCTCATCGGTCATGATGTAACCGGCGTTGTGGATGGCTACGTTCAGTCCGCTTTCGCCGATCACAAAAGCATTGCCGGCTTCTTTCTGGGCTTTCATGAAGGCGGCGGTTGCCATCGCCGAGGTGAAAATATGATCGGCGTCAATATTCAATCCAATATTTTGCAGCCGGTGAGCCAGGTCGATCTGCGTATAGATCGAGTTGTTGGTGAGAACCAGAAATTTCGCCTTGTTCTTTTTCAATGATTCGATGAATTCATCCGCGCCGGGGATCATTTTCTTGCCCTGTACGAGGACGCCATCCATGTCAATCAAGTAATTTTTGATATTTTCCATTCATATACCTTTTTGTTTTATTAACTTATTTCATAACCTTTATATATTATATTCGTTATGAATTTGCCGCAAAAAAAGGGACCCGAAAAATTGTTTCAACCGGATCCCTTTTCTCTTTCACGATCTGTTGAACCTACGAAACGAGCTTGCGAACTTCTTCCAATTGCCCGGAGCTGCCCAGGAAGTCATTCTTCTGGTGGATGAACTTGGCATATTCCGCCATGAAGATCTTGCCCGGCGCGCGTAAATCGAAACCTTCGGGGTGTTCGAGGAAGTATTCGCGGTGTACACGCGTCCAAACCAGGCGGCCGTCGGTGTCGATGTTGATCTTGGTCACGCCCAGTTTGGCGGCCTGCTTGAATTGAGTTGCGTCCACGCCTTTGGCACCCAGCAGCTTGCCGCCGGCGGCATTGATGCGCTCGACCTCTTCCTGCGGGACCGAGCTGGAACCGTGCATGACCAGCGGGAATCCGGGCAGGCGTTTCTGGATTTCCGAGAGTACATCGAAATGCAGCGACTGCGAGCCGGAGAATTTGAACGCGCCGTGGCTGGTGCCGATGGCAACTGCCAGCGAATCGCAGCCAGTGCGTTCAACGAAATCTTTGGCCTGGTCAGGATTGGTCAGTTTGGCATTTTCTTCCGAAACGCTGACGTGTTCTTCCACGCCGCCCAACTGGCCGAGTTCCGCTTCCACCACGATGCCCCTGGCATGCGCGGCTTCCACGACGCGTTTGGTTACCTCAATGTTCTTTTCATATTCCAGATGGCTGGCGTCGATCATGACCGAGCTGTAGAAACCGCTGGCAATGCAGTCGTAGCAGGCTTCCTCATCGCCATGATCCAGGTGCACGGCAAAGATGGCTTCCGGGAAAACTTCGTCCGCGCCGCGAATGACGTTTTCCAGCATGATTTTGTTGGTATAGCTGCGCGCGCCTTTGCTGATCTGGATGATAAATGGCGCCTGGCTTTCCAGGTTGCCCTGGAACAGCCCCATGGTTTGTTCCATGTTATTGATGTTATAAGCGCCTAAAGCATATTTTCCATATGCCGCTTCAAATAATTTTTTGGTAGTTACGATCATTTAAGTCTCCTTGAATTAAACCCGAATAAATACCCACGCTATTATAGTATGAAAAAAGCCGGCAGATTGGCCGTTTGTTCGATTTAATTGAATATTAACGTTGCCAGAAGATTTAATCCATAAATAAATGACCAATATTGACACTTAACCAAGTCATCATATAATCAAGTCACAACTGGATAGAAATCAGAATTGGGTACCTGATCCCCCGGATGGGCAGGTAGAGCAACCCAAAAATGCTTTGGCGAAGCCGGTGCAAGTCCGGCGCTGTCCCGCAGCTGTAATCTGCAATTTGCAGAAAGCCAGATCGCCCGCTCAAGGCTGGTTCCAAATTTCTTCGAGAGAAAGAGGTAGGAACATGCAACATTCCCGAAAGTCTAAATCCAGTATATTTTTCCTCATTGTGGCGCTGATGGCTTTCAGCGCTTGCGCGCCAGCCGCGGTGACCGCCGCCGAACCCGCGGAAGCGGCAGCCGCCGTCCCCGGCGAGTTTGCGGCGCTGAAGTTTACCGATTCGGTCGGGCGCGAGGTTGTGATCAATGCGCCGCCCGCGCGCATTGTATCCCTGGCGCCGTCCATCACTGAATCACTGTATGCCATCGGAGCGGGCGATTTGCTGGTGGGGCGCACGGACTTCTGTGATTATCCGGAAGAAGCCGCGGCGCTGCCTTCGGTGGGCGGGTTTGACGCTTCCACCATCAGTATCGAGACTATCCTGGCTCTGGAGCCGGACCTGGTGATCGGGGGCAGCATCTATCAGGCCGACCTGGCGGAATCTCTGGCGAAGGCCGGTATCCCCGTTTTCATCATGGAACCGCGCACCGTGGAAGAGATCATGAGTTCCCTGCAAACACTCGGTAAGGTCACCAACCACGCCGCCGAGGCAAACGCCGTGGCGGCGGATATGCAGCAGCGCATAGATGCGGTGTCCAAGATCGTCGATACCATTCCGCAGGATAAACGGCAGACCGTATTTTATGAGGTGTGGGCCGATCCTTACATGACAACCAGCAATCAGACCTATATCGGCGAGCTGATCAGCATGGCCGGCGGCGTGAACATCTTTGGGGATTTGAAGGAAGATTACCCCACCATCAGCGCCGAGGAGATCATCGCCAGGGACCCGCAGGTGATCCTGGGGCCCAGCAATCACGCCGATCAATTGACCGGCGATGCCATCGCGGGGCGTGAAGGTTGGAGTAATATCGCGGCGGTAAAAAATCAGCGTGTCTACATCGTGGACGGGAATATTGTCTCGCGCACCGGGCCGCGCGTGGTGGACGCGCTCGAGGATATGGCTAAATACCTCTACCCGGATCAATTCGGAGGACAGCCATAACCGCGAAGACCAGAGTGGTTGCCGGCATTCTGACAATTGCCTTGCTGGCAGCCATCATCGTCAGTTTGGGATTGGGAGCGGTAAGCCTGACTGTCAGGGAAACCGTCTCGGCGTTGTTCGACCATGCTCTGAAAACCGCCCACCGTTCCATCATTTGGGATTTCCGGCTGCCACGCATTCTGCTGGTGGCGTTGTGCGGCGCGGCGCTGGCGATCGCCGGCACCGGTTTTCAGGGATTATTCCGCAACCCGCTGGCTGATCCGTACGTGGTAGGCGCGTCCGGCGGGGCGGCCCTGGGAGCTACGCTCGCCATCATTTTTCGTTTTACCCGACCCTCCGTTCCCATCGGGATTGGAGCCTTTATCGGCTCGATGCTGGCAGTTTTAGTCGTATTCACCATCTCGGAATTCAGCAATTTCGGTTCGATTGCCGGTCTGCTGCTGGCCGGTTCGGCCATGAGCGCCATGCTGACCGCGATTAACTCCCTTTTACTGTTGATGAACGACCAGGTGCTGCATGGCGTTTACGCCTGGCTGCTGGGCAGTTTTGCCAATGCCAGTTGGGGCCAACTCAGGCAGGCTGCCTTTCTGGCGCCGCCGGCGATCCTGATGATCTGGCTGATGGCGCGTTCGATGGACGCGCTGGCTGCGGGTGAAGAAACTGCACAATCGCTGGGCTTGAACCTGCGCCGCGCCCGCCTGCTGATCGTGATCGGCTCCAGCCTGGCTACCGCCGCGGCGGTTTCGGTGAGCGGAACGGTGGGGTTCGTAGGCTTGATTGCACCGCACCTGGCACGCTCGCTGGTGGGCGCCAACCACAAGAACGTGATCCCGATTTCCATGCTGATGGGCGCGGTGCTGCTGCTGGCGGCCGACGACCTGGCGCGTACCATCATGGCGCCGGTAGAGATGCCGGTGGGTATCTTCACGGCTTTGCTGGGCGGACCGTTCTTCATTTACCTGATGAAGAGAGGGGAGCGGGGGTCATGATGATCTTGCAGGCGCAGGACCTTTCCCTCGGATACAAACATAAGGCGGTTGTGGAAGGTTTCAACGCTTCCATCCGCAAGGGCAGCGTGATTGGGCTGATCGGGCCCAATGGCTCCGGCAAGACCACGCTGCTGCGAGCCTTCTCGGGATTGATCAGACCGCTGCGCGGAAAAGTAATGCTCGATGGGCAGCCTTTGACGGCCATACCGGCCCGCCGGCGGGCGCAATTGATTGGTTGGGTGCCGCAGCGGGAAAAAATTGCCTGGCCTTTGACAGTCAGGGAAGTTGTCTCGCTGGGGCGTGCCCCTTATCGGGGCTGGCTGCTGCCGCTCACGGAAAATGACCAGGAAGTGATCGAACAGGCGCTCAGTTTCACGGATTTGAAGGAATTGACTGATCGCAGTGTGGAAGAACTCTCCGGCGGCGAATTCCAGCGGGTATTGGTGGCGCGCGCTTTGGCGCAGGAACCGCGCGTGCTGCTCTTGGATGAACCCAGCGCCAACCTGGACATTCATTATCAAATTCAGGTGATGGATTTGGTGCGGGAACTGGTAGCGCAGCGCGGCATCACGGCTATCATCGCCATTCACGATTTGAGCGTGGCCGCGCGCTATTGCGACACTTTGATCCTGATACATCATGGAAAGAAGATTTGCTCGGGCGTTCCGCAGGAGGTTCTGTCACCGGAACACATGCGCAAGGTCTTCCGCGTAGAAACCCGTTTATACAAAGATCCCTGGGAACATTTGGCGGTCAGCGCCAGAAACGGACTGGATAAAAATGAGTAACGAAAAAAGGGCAGTCAAGCAAAAAGGGCTGGTGATGGTGTACACCGGCAATGGCAAGGGCAAGACCACCGCTGCGCTGGGCATGCTCATGCGCGCCTGGGGTAGAAACATGAAGGTGGCCGCCATCCAGTTTATCAAGGATGAAGGCCGGCTGACCGGTGAAAAGCAGGCGGCCGCGCGTATGGGTATTGAAATGCTGCAGGTGGGCGACGGCTTTACCTGGGAGAGTAAAGACATGGATCAAAGCACAGCGCTCGCCCGGCACGGCTGGGAGATCGCCAAACAGAAAATCCTGGATGCCAGCTACGAGATCATCCTGCTGGACGAATTCACTTTTCCGCTGCGCTTCAAATGGCTGGATACGGCTGAGGTGATTCAATGGCTCAAGGAAAATAAACCGCAAAAATTGCACATCGTGATCACCGGGCGGCATGCCCCGAAAGAACTGGTGCAATACGCCGACCTGGTGACCGAAATGCGCGAGATCAAACATCCTTTTCACGACCAGGGGCTGCTGTCGCAGCCGGGCGTGGATTATTAAATAGAAAGTATTCCAAAATGAGATTACCTTCTATACCAAATTTTGACCAAGCCGCAGCACAAAAAGCCGCCCATAGGCAGGATCACCTGACCAAACCGCAGGGCTCGCTGGGCAGGCTGGAAAGCCTTTCCGTGCAACTGGCCGGCATGACCGGCAGGGAGCGTCCGCGTTTCGCGCGCAAGGTGGTGATCGTGATGGCGGCTGACCACGGCGTGGCGCTGGAAGGCGTCAGCGCCTACCCGGTGGAAGTGACCGCGCAAATGGTGGAAAATATCGCCCGCAACGGCGCGGCGGTCAGCGTGCTGGCCCGGCAAAATCAGGCGCGCGTGGTGGTGGTAGACATCGGCGTGGCAAAAGATGTTTCCAGCTTGGCGGGTGTGCTGCACCGCAAGGTGGCGGCCGGCAGTGCCAACATGCTGAAAGGGCCGGCGTTAACCCACGCGCAGGCGGAGCAAGCTATCATGGTAGGTATGCAGGTGCTGGATGAACAGGCGGCGCGGGGATTGGACCTGGTGGCGCTGGGCGAGATGGGCATCGGCAACACCACGCCCGCTTCCGCCATCACCGCAGTGCTGACCGGCTTGCCGGTGAAAGAGGTCACCGGGCGCGGCACAGGGCTGGACGACACCGGATTGCAGAACAAGATCCAGGTGATCGAAGCAGCCATCCGTCTCAACCAACCCGACCCTTCAAATGCGCTGGACGTGCTGGCAAAGGTAGGCGGGTTGGACATTGCCGGGTTGACCGGTGTGATCATCGCCTCGGCTGCCCGGCGCATCCCGGTGGTGGTGGACGGTTTCATTTCAGGCGCGGCGGCCCTGCTCGCAGCCGGCTTGCGACCGGAGGTCAAACCCTACCTGATCGCCTCGCACCTCTCGGTGGAGGCCGGCCACACCGCAATATGCAAAAAACTGGCGCTCGAGCCATTGCTGGACCTGCGCATGCGCCTGGGGGAGGGCAGCGGAGCGGTGCTGGCTTTCCCGATCATCGAGGGCGCCGCCCGCATTTTGGACGAAATGGCCACCTTTGAAGAAGCGGGGGTCAGCCGCAATGATTGATGCGCTGCTTACCGCGCTTGGTTTTCTGACCATCCTGCCGATCCGCTCTAAAAAAGAAATACGAGTTGAAGGTTTGGGCGGATCAGCCGGCTGGTTCCCTTACATCGGCGCGCTGATCGGCGCTTTGGCCGCGTTGGCGTTATTCGGCTTCTCGATCATTTTTCCCCGGCTGCTGGCCGCTGCGCTGGCGGCGGCGGTCTGGATCGCCCTGACCGGCGGCCTGCACCTGGACGGGCTGGCGGATTGCTTTGACGGGCTGCTTTATTCGGGCGCGCCGGAAAAGCGCCTGGAGATCATGAAAGACCCGCGCCACGGCACTTTTGCCGGCGTTGGGTTGGCGCTGACCATCCTGGTTAAGATCATCGCACTCTATAGCCTGCCGGAGGGAATGGCCTGGCTGGTGCTGCCGCTGGCGAGCGCGACCGCGCGCTGGCTGCTGCTGCCAGCCGGCAAACAGCCCAATGCCCGTCCGGGCGGACTGGGCAGTATGTTCTCGGCTGGATTGCAGAACAGCGCGTTCCTCTGGGGAGCGCTGCCTATGGCAGCGCTGACCGCTTTGATCGGCTGGCAGGCGCTGGCGGTGGTAGCTGCCGCGCACGCGTTGGCCTGGCTGGTGTTCCGCCTGGCGCAGGCGCGCCTGGGGGGCATGACCGGCGACGTGTACGGCTTGCTGGTTGAGATGAGCGAACTTGTTATTCTGACCGGTTTTTGCGTGAAAGGGCTATGAAGAAGACGCCTTTCCGCATCGGCACCACTTCCTATATTATTCCGGCGGATATCCTGCCGAATGCGGCGTACCTGGCCGGCAAGGTGGACGACGTGGAGTTGGTGCTGTTCGAGGTGGAGGAAGGCGGCGGCAACCTGCCGGATGAGAATACCCTCGCACAACTGGCGGATATTGCCCGGCGGAACGACCTGACCTATACCGTGCACCTGCCGCTGGATTTGCGCCTGGGGGATGACGACCTCTCCCGCGAGCGATCCACGCGCAAGGCGCTGCAAGTGATGCGGGCTACCGAAGCGCTGAATCCCTTTACGTACACTCTGCATCTGGACGGCCGTTCCGTGCAGCAGGAGTATCTCTCGCCCGCCTGGCAGGCCTGGCGCGAGCGAACCCATAAGGCGCTGTCGGAATTGACCGCTTTTCTAGAAAAGCCCGCTTTACTAGCGGTAGAGAACCTCGACCATTACCCGCCGGACTTTTGGGACGAAGTGTTGGAAGGCTTGCCGGTGAGCCGTTGCATTGACGTGGGGCACCTGTGGGTGGACGGGCATGATCCATTACCATATCTGGAAAAACACATCGCGGCCGCGCGGGTGATCCACATCCACGGACACATACAGCGCGACCATCAATCCCTGAGCGCGATCCCGCCGGCCGAGTTGGAAAGGGTGATTGGGTTTTTGGTGGAGAGCGGATTTAGCGGCGTAATCACCATGGAAATATTCGGCGAGCAGGATTTTCAAACTTCCTGCGCTGCTTTATCGGCAGTGCTGCAAAGATTGCATTTGGAGGCGAAATGGGAAAATCATTGACCCTGATCCTGGGTGGGGTGCGCAGTGGAAAATCGAGCCGTGCCCAAAAGATGATGGAGGAGAAAGGCGGGCCGGTCCTGTTCGTCGCCACCGCCAGCGCCGGAGATGCCGAGATGGCAGAACGCATCCGTGTGCATCAATTGGAACGGCCGGCGGGTTGGGCTACCCTGGAAGCCTCCCGCCATGTCGGCGCTGCCATCCGGGAGCAGGATTTCAAGGGAAATATCCTGTTGGATTGCCTGACCTTGCTGGCCAGCAACGTGATGATGGAATTCCCCGAGCCGGTGGATGAGCAGGCTTATACGCAGGCCATGCAGACGGAAACCGATGAACTTCTGGAAGCCTATCATGCGCATACCGGGGAATGGGTGATTGTTTCCAACGAGGTTGGCTTGGGGGTGGTGCCGGCCTATGAAATGGGGCGCTATTACCGCGACGCGTTGGGGCGCGCCAATCAACAGCTCGCGGCGGCGGCCGACCGCGTGATCTTTATGGTGGCGGGAATTCCTATGGTTGTTAAATAAATACCTGCTTTACCGATCAAGTTGTTTGCTGCCCAATCCATCTTCCCAAAGAAACTTTTTTGATTTAAAGTTTTTCGTGAATTTCCTTATGAATGAAATACTGGAATTTATATCGAATATCAAAAAACCCTTGACGATGAAATAAATCCGAATATTATCAATGCATAATCTGGTAAGACCTGAGGATATATGCGCTTTATTAAAAAAGACATCAGAAGCGGAAATTGGTTTGTTGCGGCTACGATGATTTGGACGTATGTTGTGTTAGCAATTCCTGCATTGCGCGGTTTGAACTTTGAAGATCCACTGACCAGGATCACTTTTATTCTTGCAGGAGCATCGCCTTCTGTATTCGGGTTATTCTTTGTGTTCCTCACCGCTGATCGGACCTATATCCGTATGTTCCTGAAAAGAATCGTGACCCTGGGCAATACAAAAATGGAAAAAATAATCATCGCCCTGGTTCTGGTGCCGCTGGTTACGGTGTTTTCAGCTTACCTGAGTTTTCTTTTTACTTCAGTTCCACCTGATTTTTCTGTCCTTGGCGCTTATACTAAAAATATTGGCGGACTTTTCCTTTTCGCCATTTTTACTTTGGTTTTTGGCCCATTGGCGGAAGAAATTGGTTGGCGAGGATATTTACTGGATTGCTGGCAGGAAAAAGGAATAATCGGCTACGGTGCAGGCATTGGGTTGATCTGGATGCTGTGGCATTTACCGATGTTTTTTATAACAGGCTCATATCAAAACTCGCTTGCTTTGCAAGGGCTAATCCCGGTCCTGTCTTTTGCATTATCGACAATATCTCTCGGCGTGATTATTGGGAAAATCACCAAAACCACCGGTAGTATACTGCTGGCGATCCTGTTCCATTTCACTATTAACTTTACAGGTGAACTTATCCCACTTTCATTGGCTGGGGAGCTCATTAACGCCCTCATCCTCACAATCATTGCTGCTTGGATCATTTTTTCATCCTCTTCAAATAAGGAAACAGCCAGTGGAAACGGCGGATAGGGCAGAATTAATACCTCAAATAGGAAAATATTTCAGCGCCACAATAATTATCACATGGATTGTGTGGCTCCCCGCATTGCTGATCAGGAATTATGAACTTGTCATACCGATTCCCTACGACGTATTCATCAAAATCGGCAGTTTTGTTCCAACTCTGGTGGCATTGTTTTTGATACACAAATATGACGGAAGTGAAGGGATCCGCTTGATATGCAGATCGTTGATAAATTTCCGTATCAGAATTGAATGGCTTTTCTTTATATTTCTCGTCTTGCCGGGGGTGTTGATAGCATCGTATGTAATATTACGAATATCAGGTGGAAATTTGCCGCGGATGGGAATTGATCCCCGATTTATTCCGATTGCATTTTTGTATGTCCTTATCTTCCTTGGGCCGCTGGGTGAAGAAATCGGCTGGCGCGGTTTTGCGTTGAAACGAATCCTGCGGAATACACCCCCGATACAAGCGGCGATATTTGTTGGATCTATCTGGTCAATTTGGCACTTGCCGCTATTTCTTATTAATGGAACTACCCAGAACGCTTTGGCAAAATTCGGGCTGCTGCCGGCTTTTTTCGGATATATGCTCTATACGGTCATGCTTTCGATTTTGATTACGCTATTGTTCGTGAAATGCAACGCAAATATTTTTGGCTCGATCTTGTTTCATACCGTCAGCAATTTATCGCAAGGAGTCCTCCCATTGATTTTTTCGAAAAATGGAGCAATGATCGAACTCCTTATTTTGTGCATGGTGACCGCTGGTTTTGTTTATGGATTCAGAGAAATCATGTTTTCTAAAACGCGATTAACCGGCGTATGAATTGCTGGAATCATTCTCATCGATGGGGTCGGTAACAGCGATCTTAAAATAGGATCTACCCTGCGCAGAAGATGTGCACTGCCTCGCGCACGAAAGCCGCGCCGCCCTTGCGGATGCGTTCATAGTTGACCGCGAAGCGCGGATCGGCCACCCACATATCCGCCAGGTTCCGCATCATTTCTTTATCAATTGCGTAGAAATAGCGGTTGATGTAGCTCATGTAGTCGGCGATGGCCGCCTGGATTTGCGGATCGTCCGCTTTCACCCGTTCATCCGCGCCGACCATGCGGAGTGTAATTTCCTGCCCCTCGGCTTTAATGGCTTCCTTTTTATCCGCGGAGTAGGAACCCCAGCGCTTTTGCGATTCGGCGTAGGCGGCGGTGCTGCCCCAGCGCTGGCGTGCTTCTTCTTCATACTGGGTTTCGTCGAATCCCTCGAAAATTTCATTCTCTTTCATTTGACTTTCTCCTTTGAGAGTGTGTATGGTTTGGTCGACCGTGTGGATCAACCTGTCCAGGCGCTGGCGGCGGTTCATCAAGGCCGAGCGGTGCTTTTCCATTGCGTCCAATGGATCGAAGTCCGGTTGGCTCATGATGATTTGGATGTCCTGCAGGGGAACGTCCAGCTCGCGATAGAACATGATCTGCTGCAGACGCAGCAGGCTGCCGCGGTCGTAATAACGGTAGCCGTTTCCGCCAATTTGGACCGGCGCCAATAATCCAATTTGGTCGTAATAGCGGATCGTACGCGTGGTCACGCCTGCCAGATCGGCAATCTGCTTGATACTGTATGCCATTTTTTCACCTGTTATGGAAGATCTTACACCTTTACGTAACGTTAATGTCAAGAGTAAAAAAATACCGCTTCGCAGCGGTATTTGCAGGTTATTTAGTTTAGCTTCCCTGAAAAGCGGATTTCTGCTTGGCCAATTTTTTAAGCATTTTTTTACGATCCTTCCGCTCCAGCTTGATGCCGGTGGTGATGGTTGTGTAAGTGAAGAAGAAAAATAATAAGAAAATAACGAGTGTGATAACCAGGTTGTACACCTGTACAGGCTTGTTCAGTAGAGGCAAGGTGATTTCCGGATTCCCGACAAAGAACATAAAGATATTGGTCAGGATGGCGATAAACCGCACCTCGGTCGGGCCGAGGGATGCGTAAGAGATCTTGAACTCGCCTTTGACTGAAGTGGTGATATAAACCAGATTGGCCATGCACTGGTAGCCGACCAGAGCCAACAGCGCCAGGGTCAGGTCGACATAGGGAGAAAGGCCGATGCCGACAAAGATCAAGACCTCGCTGATGGTATCGATGGTGTGATCAATGAAGAAACCGTAGCGCGGACGTTCAATTTTCCGATAACGCGCCAGGTTGCCGTCCAGGCTGTCGCCGAACCAATTCAGGAAAAAACCGAGGTTGGCCAGCCAGAAATAATTCTTGTCAAATGTGGTCAGATAATAGCTAACGCCGATCAGCACGGACGCGAAAAACCCAAGGAAAGTCAGATGATCCGGCGTAACCCAGCGGGGCATGTGCGCAACCAGCCAGGCAATCGCCGGCCTCTCCAGCGGTCCCAGCAGGATATTATTGACTCGATGGTGCTTTTTGATCTTTTTGAGCTCTTTTTCTTTTTTTGCCATATCTTATTCTACCTTTTTTGCGTCTGTTCAGGGCATTTTTTCCAATGCAAACGGCCAAAGCGGATAAGTCATGGCCCATTGGGTGGGGTGCTCGCGGATGAATGGTTCAGCCAGTTTTAAGACTGTTTCCGCGTTTCTTTCAATTTCATCGGTGGCGTTGTCGAAAGTTTTCATCATTACCGGGCCTGAGCATTCCAGCGTGTAATTTTCTTCAGGCGACCCGACGCAGGCGACCAGCAGGATGGCGGCGTTGGTTTGCAGCGCCATGCGCACGTAGCTGACAGGCAGGGGAGCGGGATAGCCGAAGAAATGCGGGTAATAATTCGTTTGGGGCAGCGGCCGCTCCAGGCCGGTAATCACAATGCCGCCTTCCCGCAAATGAGTTTTCGCCAGCCGCATGCTCTCGGTTGACATAGGGGTGATGTTGATACCGATATCCCTGCGCAGGCGGTTCTGCCACTGGTAACTGGGCCGCGGCTGAGGATATGAGAGCGCTTGAACTTTATACCCATGCAATGCCATGGCACGCCCGGCGAAGTCGAAATTGCTCAGGTGGGGGGCGAGCAGCAGGGTTCCTTGATTCTTCTCTTTGCGTTCTTCAAGAATTTCCACAAGGCGCGGACTGAGCTTGACCCTGTCCAGAATTGCCTGGTAATTGTAGAGGTTGTGATACAAATCGAAAAGATTGCGTGCGGTTTTTCGAAAGTTCTCACGCACGATATCATCTAATTCCTCTTTGGTGAGTTTTTCTCCGGTGACGATCCACAGGTTGGCGCGTACGGCGCGAACCATGCGGGAGTCTTTATGGGAAGAAATCCAATCCGCGACCCTGTCGGCGAGTCGATACCCGGTTGCGGGTTTCATGGATTTTGCGATGCCCAGGATAATTCCAATACCGATGCGGCTATTAATAATGGATTCCAATGACATAACGATAATGTTAACACAAATCAACAAGCGGGGATTCACCTTCAAAGAATCTAAGAATATTTTTACATTTATATATTTCTCCTTTCCTTCATCTTTGCAACCGTAGCGATTTAAATCCGGAATGTTCGCATCTGTGCGTATGAGAATATAGTGAAAATATTGCCTCATTTTGGCTTGTATACGAACACATAAGAACATAAAACATGTTCGTATGTGTGCTATATTTTGACCTGCAACATTTCAGCACATAGAATGGGAGGGTAGACATGCTAAAAGAAGAGCGACAGCAAATCATTATTCGTGCGTTGGAACAGAACGGCAATGTGAAAGTGAATGAGCTTGCCGATTCATTCAACGTCTCGCGCATGACCATCCGTAGAGACTTGTTTGAAATTGAAAAAGGCAATCTTTTGAAGCGGATTCATGGCGGGGCTATTCTGCCGCTGCGTTCGCCGGCGTATAACCAGCTGCCCACAATCAAAAGGATGGATTTGATGAAGGAGGAAAAAATCAGGATCGCCAAGGCATTGGTTCCGCTGATTCAGGAAAAAGAAGTGATCTTCTTAGGATCCGGGACGACCACGCTCTATGTCGCCAGGGAGCTGCATGACCGGGACGATATCACTATTCTGACCAATGCCATTACGGTAATCAATGAGTTGGGAACAGACGCGAAAATGCAGATCATTGCCATCGGAGGGTTTCTCAGAAGAGCCGAGCAATCCATGATCGGCCACTTCGCCGAAAGGGTGATCGAAGACTTGCGGGTCGATAAAGTCATAGTGGGTATGCGCGGCGTTCATCCGCATTTCGGTTTGACCAATGAAGATCCGCAGGAATTGATGACCGACCGAAAAATTTTGGGCATCAGCGACACGGTCATTGTCGTGGCTGACCATACCAAAATTGGGCACGTATCAACCAGCAAAACTGCCCCGGTGACCGATGCAACCACGATCATAACGACCGTGGATGCGCGCGAAGAGATGGTGCAAGGAATAAGAGAGCAGGGTGTGGAAGTCATCCAAGTTTAATTATTGAGGAGAGTAAGGTTATGCAGCAAGATAAAGGCAAGTTCACACAGCAGGAAATTCAGTCTCAACCCACCACCTGGATGGAGACGCTGAAATATCTCAAGCGCGATTGGACCGGCAAACTTCCGATTTTGCAGAATTATGACCAGGTTATTGTCACCGGATGCGGATCGACCTATTATTTTTCAATCTGGGCTTCCCGTTTCCTTCAGGAAAACACGGGGGTTGCGTGCGCGGCTTTACCGAGTTCGGAAATTTGGTATTCGGGGGAAAGTTGGTTGAAACCGCATCGAAACACCCTGTTGATAGCGGTGTCGCGCTCAGGCCTGACGACTGAAACACTGCATGCGATCGAGGCCTACAGAAAAATGAATAAGGGCGACGCGATCGCCATCACCTGTTACGAGGACAGCCCCCTGGCGAAAATGATCAGCACAGCGTTCGTTACAACAGCGGGGAAGGAACAAAGCATTGCTCAAACCCGATCTTTCACCAACATGATGTGGCCGATCATCTTTTTGTCGGAAAGAAATATTGAAGATTCTCTGATTGAGCAAATCGGCCAATCCAGCCGGCAAATGGTGGAGAAATACCAGTCCACGGCGCAGAAAATCGGCAGTGATGCGAGGCTTTCAAAGTTTTTCTTCCTCGGAAACGGCCCGCTTTTTGGGTTATCCCAGGAAATCATGCTCAAAATCAAGGAGATGTCCCTGAGCCATTCGGAAGCTTTCCATTTTCTTGAATTCCGCCATGGGCCCATGTCGCTGGTCAACGAAAGCGCGCTGGTGGTCGGATTCAACCATCCGCAATTAACGGAGTTTGAATATCCGGTCATGCGCGACATGAAGGAATTGGGCGGGCAAACCCTGGCTGTCGGGTCCTTTGAAACGTCTCCATCATTCGCCGATCATGCTTTCAACATAGGGATGGATGTCCCCATGGCGTGGCGTTTCCCGATGTACCTGCCCCTGCTGCAAACGATCGCGTATGAACGCAGCCTTTCCAAAGGACTGGACCCGGACAACCCTGAAAATCTGAAAGCGGTTGTGGAATTATAAAGGCCGGTCATGCAACTCAATGAGCTGTTGATTCGCGAAGCTGTTCAAGCCAGACTCGACCTGCGGACGAGGGATGAGGTCATCCAAATGTCGGGGAAAATGCTCGCGGCTGCCGGCGCTGTGGAACCGCGATATGCAGACGCCATGAAAAAAGTCATGGATGATCTGGGACCTTATTGCGTGATTGCGCCGGGAATCGCCTTGCTGCATGCGCGGCCTGAGGATGGCGTGATCAGGTCCTGTTTGTCTTTGATCACGCTGCAGAAACCGATCGAGTTCGGGCACTCCAGCAACGATCCGGTCGATTTGGCATTCGCCCTGGGCGCGCTTGACAAAAAAAGCCACATCAGCGCCCTGGCGGAACTGGCCGGTTTTCTTTCCAATGCAGATTTTTTGCGCGTTCTGCGCGGTAGTGCTGATACACCTGCATTGCAGACGTCGCTATTCAGTTTCATAGAAAAAGGAAAGTAGAGGATTTATGGTGATCGCAACGCTTTGTGGAATGGGTTTTGGAACCAGCATGATGCTCAAGCTATTCATCGACGATATCCTGAAAGCGGAAGGCATCAAAGCGGAAACCAACCCCTGGGATTTGGGATCGTTCAAGGGAAATAAAGCCGATATCGTTGTGGCCCCGGTGGATATGGAACCGCACTTGCGCGATTACCCCGCAAAAATTGTCCTGATTAAGAACCTGGTGGATAAACAAGAGATCAAAGAGAAGGTCCTGGGGGCGCTAAGGGAACTCTCATGAGGAAAGGAGGATTATCGGGAAATCAATAACTTTCTAGGCACGATCGAAAAACAAATAAATTAGGAGGAAGAAATGGCTGTATTTGATGCAATACTATCTTTGATTACATTACCTGCGATTGTTCTGGGATTTATTGCCTGCGTGGGCTTGCTGCTCCAGAAAAAAGCTGCCGGGGATGTGTTCAAAGGAACTTTAAAAACCATATTGGGTCAATTAATTATCGGAGTTGGGATCACCGCATTGATTGGTGCGCTATCCCCAATTCAGGTATTCTTTGAAAAAGGGATTCCTTCCGGTGGTTTTGAAACTTTCGTAACGTATGACGAAGCTGTGGTTGGCGCCGTTCAGACTGCCAACCTGGCCAACCTGGGCGCGGAAATCGCGTGGACGATGTTGTTCGGTTACGTGGTTCATATCCTTGTGTCCCGCTTCACCAAGCACCATTATATCTATCTGACCGGACATATGATTTGGGTGCAGGCCGGCGCGTTTGCACTCTTGTTCCATTCCTTTGGATTCGCAACACCTGTGGTTGTGGCGCTGGCATCCATTGTCGATGGTTTCTACCTGACCTTGGCGCCGGCGTTGGCGCAGCCCGTCATGCGCTTGATCACCGGCAGCGATGAAATTGCGTTCGGCCACGGCCAGACCCTGTTGAATATGTTAGGCGCGTGGGCCGGTAAATTGGTCGGGAAACCGGAAGATTCCGCCGAGAAAATTGAAATCAAGGAATCGTTCAGCTTCCTGCGCGATATGTCCGTATCCATTTCCATCATTATGCTGCTGGTGGCCTTTATCGGCGCCGGATTGGCATTAAGCCAAATCGGCGTTGCGGGATTCCAGGAACAGATCAGCGGCGGGCAAAATTGGGTCGTCTACACGCTGCTGACCGCCCTGAACTTCACAGCCGGCGTTTTAGTCCTGCTGCAAGGGGTTCGCATGTTGATTTCCGAAATTACCCCGGCTTTCAAAGGAATCGCGGAAAAATTGATCCCGGGCGCGAAACCTGCGCTGGATTGCCCGGTAATCTATCCGTACGCGCCGAACTCGCTGATCTTCGGGTTGATTTCCGGCACCATCGGGCAGGTGGCAGGCATGGTTGTCCTCGCTTTGATCGGCTGGCCTGTCCCGCTGCCCAGCATGATCGCCGCGTTTTTTGCCAGCGGCGCTGGCGCGATCTTTGGAAACGCCACCGGCGGCCGGAAGGGCGCCTGGTTGGGCGGTTTCCTGTGGGGCTTTGTCGGCTGGCTGCTGATCAGCTTTGCCTATAAGTTCCAGGTGTTTGGCGACCTGTCCGCGCTTGGCGCGGTCGGGTTGGGCTTCACGATCCCGGATGCCATCGTGCCCGGTATTGCCATTTGGGGCATTGCCAAGCTGTTTGGTTTGTAGAATTTCCAACCCAAGGGGAGGGGCAGCCCTCCCCTTAGCTGTAGCCCTTTTTCCATGGAAAAGATAATCATTCACGCAACCGTTGTCGATAATGGAAAAGCTTTCCCAAATCGGTCGATCATGATCCGGGACGGGAAAATTGAGGCTGTGTTTCCATCCGATGATCGAACCGCTCGGGATTTCGAGCATGAGGTGATCGACGCGCAAGGGCTGCTGGTCACACCGGGTTTGATCGACATCCATATTCATGGCTGCATGGGTGTGGATGCGATGGACGCCGACGATGATGCTTTGAACACCATAAGCGATTTCCTGGCGAGCCATGGCGTAACATCTTTCTATGCCACCACCATCACCCAAACACCGGAAAATGTTGAAAATGCGCTGAAAAGCATCGCCCGCCAGTCAGGGAGAACGGGCGGAGCAAATCTTCTCGGCGCGCACGTGGAGGGGCCTTATATCAATGCCAAGCATAAAGGCGCTCAAAACCCTGATTTTCTGCGAATACCCGCTCCGGAAGAATACCAGAATTGGATCCGGAAAAAAGTTGTCAGGCTGATCACCATCGCTCCGGAATTGGAAGGCGCGGATGAAATGATCCGGTACTGCCGCAAGCACGAAGTCGAGGTGGCGGTCGGCCACAGCGGCGCCAGTTTTGAGCAGGTTGTGCATGCTGCTGATCTGGGCCTCAGCCAAGCCACCCATCTGTTCAATGGCATGCAAGGGCTGCATCACCGGGAACCGGGCACGGTGGGCGGCGCGCTTTGGGATTCCCGAATTTTTGCGCAGGTGATCACGGATGGCATTCATCTTCATCCTGCGATTGTGGATCTGATCGTTAAAATTAAAGGGATTGACCGGACGATACTCATTTCCGATTCCATCCGCGCTTGCGGTTTATCGGATGGTAAATATGATCTGGGCGGTCAGACTGTAAATGTGAGAAACGGAGAAGCCAGGATTGAAAATGGAAGCCTGGCAGGCAGCACCCTGACGTTGGATCAGGCCGTCCGCAATACAATGGACTTTACGGGTTTGGATTTTGAGGTTGTCGTTGCCATGGCTACCGCCGTTCCAGCCCGCGTGATGAAGATCGCAGGAAGCAAGGGCAGTATCAAGGCGGGCTGCGACGCGGACCTGGCATTTTTTGATAACGATTTTAAGGTAGCGGCAACCATGATTAATGGTTCGATAAAATATCAACGCAATAAAAAGACAGGAGAATAAGAATGTCCAAATTGACCAGCGAATACATTGAGGGCGTTATCGCTCTTTTAAAGCAAATTGAAATCGAGGAGGCGTCGGCAATCGATCAGGCTTCCCAATTAATAGCGGAGGCTGTTGAGAAGGGCAACCGGATTTTTGGCTTTGGATGTTCCCATTCATCGCTGCCGATTCAGGATGTGGTGTACCGGGCAGGCGGATTTATGCTGATGAACCCGATTTACGCACCCGGAATCGCCCACCTTGATGTTCACCCCACCACCATGACTTCCGGGATCGAGAAATTGGTTGGGTATGCCAAGGTGATCCTGGATAATCAACCGATCCAACCGGGAGATGTCCTGATCATCATCTCGGTCTCGGGGAGGAACGCCGTTCCGATTGAAATGGCGCAGCTTGCCCGAGAAAGGGGAGTAAAGGTGATCGGTGTGACTTCCCGCAAGTATTCACAAGGCGTTGAATCGCGCCATCCCTCGGGGAAGAAAATGCATGATTTTGCGGATGTGGTGATCGATAATAAGGTAGGAAAAGGTGACGCGATGCTGTCAATGGATGGGTTGAATACCAAATTCACCCCAGCTTCAGGGATCACCAGCGCCGCGATTATGCATTGCCTGACCACGGCAACGATTGAGAAGTTGCTGCAAAAAGGAATTACACCCCCGGTATTTATCGCGGCTAATGTTGATGGCGGGGCGGAACATAATCAAAAGCTGCTGACTGAATACCGTGACCGAATATTTTACGTTTAACGCTCCGCAAAAGCCTAAATAATCCGAATTTTAAGAGCAAAAATGACAAAAATCGGCAAATTCCTTGACAATCATCCTGCAGCGTGTTATAAACGGCACCATTATGGAATTTGAGAACCGATCTCCGAAAGCTAAACGCCATACCACCTACACTCCTTCTGGAAGGAGCGGCGTTTTGCTATAGGTAAACGGAGTTGATTCAAACCTAATGACTGAACGTGAAAGGCCTTCCAGGAATGGAAGGCCTTTTTCGTTACCTGCTGAATAATAAAAACGATGGAGGTAGGCATGAAAAAATATAAAATACAACACCAAAAATGAAGACCATCATTTGATTAATGGAATTTGCGATGATCATTCAGCAGGTCATAAATTAGGAAAAAAACCAAAGGAGAAGAATTAACAATGAACAGCAAGAGATTTTTTGTAATGGTAGTATTCTTGGTCGGCGCCCTGATTTTGGGCGCGTGCGGCAGCGCCCAGGCGGATGCTGCTGCAAGTGAAGCCGCTCCGGCAGAGGCCGCTCCGGAAGAAGCCGCTCCGGAAGAAGCCGCTCCGGAAGAAGCCGCTCCGGAAGAAGCCGCTGCGGAACCCACGTACGGTGAAAATGGCATTCCGGTTTACGGCTGCCTGGGCACTGCTGAAGATGCCCTGGTCGATTTGAACTGCCGGGAAGTCACCATCGCAGTTGAGAACGCGTATCTGCCCTTCAATTACATCGACGAAGCAACCGGGCAGGCAGGTGGTTGGGATTACGTGGTCATTCCCGAAATCTGCGAAATGCTGCACTGCACACCGGTTTTTGAAGAATGCTCGTGGGATATCCTGATCCAGTCGGTCGCCGACGGCCTGTATGACATGGGCGCGGATGGCATCACCAATACCACTGACCGCCAGGAAATCGTGGATTTCTCGGACACCTATATCTCCATCGATCAGCGCCTGCTGGTTAACAAGGGAGAGACTCGCTTCGCGTCCATTGAGGATTTCGTTGCTATCCCTGAACTGATCCTGGGTGTTCAATCCGGTACCACCAATTATGAAACAGCCGTCAAGTATTTACCGGAAGAACGCATCAGCGCTTTCGAGCAGTATCCTTTTGCAGTGCAATCCTTGCTCTCCAATGACGTGGATGCCGTACTGATCGACGAACAAGCCGGCATGGGTTACCTGAACGAAAACCCCGACGGACTTGAATTTGTCGGGCCTTCCATCTCCAGCGATGAATTGGCTTTCATTTTCCCCAATGACAGCGACCTGGTGGATCCTTTCAACCAGGCCCTCCAAGCCTTGAAGGACAGCGGCAGGTTAGCTGAAATCAACACACAATTCTTTGGATTCGCTGAATAATAAAAAGATAAAAAAAACGACTGGCCGGTTGTCAAAATCGGCCAGTCAAAAAAGTAAGTATAAGAGGACATCATGATTGCAGAAGATTCGCTAACACCGGCGCAAAAGATTGCCTTGCGGCAATCCAGACGCCAACGGTTACGTACCAGGCTGGCCACTTTTCCCTGGTGGCTGGTGATTGTGGGATTGATCATTGGTGCAACCCTTTGGTTGATCACCAAAAGTCCCACTTATAGTGAGGCGTTTGCAACCATCCGCACCGGCATGGTTGTAACCCTGGTTATCACTCTCATTTCCTACACAATTTCCCTTTTGATCGGTTTGTTCACAGGCTTGGGCCGCGTTTCATCCAACATCGTTTCCCAAAATATCGCCACCTTATACGTCGAAGTCATGCGCGGCATTCCCATGTTGGTCTCCATCTTTTTCATCGCGCTGGTTCTGGTTCCCGGGATCATTGAAATGCTGTCTTTCCTGGGATCGAAATTTACCGAAGCGGGTTTGACGGGAATTGGCGCCAGCCTGGCGAACATGAATACCAAATCGATCTCCATGAGCGTGCGCGCCGTGATTGCCTTATCGTTGACCTACGGCGCATATTCGGCGGAAATCTTCCGCGCTGGAATACAATCGGTTCCGGTCGGGCAGATGGAAGCGGCCCGTTCGCAAGGTATGAGTTACGGGCAGGCCATGCGCAATGTAGTCCTGCCGCAAGCCATCCGCAACGTACTCCCGGCCATCGGCAATGATTTTATTTCCATGTTGAAGGATTCTTCATTGGTATCCATCCTGGCGGTGCGGGATATCACCCAGATTGCACGCTTGTATGCCGGACACTCTTTCCGTTACCCGGAAGCTTATACAACCCTCTCGGTGATGTATCTGACCATGACTATGCTGCTTTCGCTGCTGGTCAAATTGCTGGAAAGGCGGTTAGCGAACAATGGAAAATAACAATTCCTCCAACCTGGTAGAAATCAAGTCCGTCGACAAATGGTTCGGCGAATTGCAGGCATTGGACAATGTCAGCCTGAACGTGCCGTCCGGCAAGGTGATGGTGATCATCGGCCCCAGCGGTTCGGGAAAATCCACCCTGCTGCGCTGCATCAACTATCTTGAAACGCCCACCAATGGGCAGGTATGGTTCAACGGCGAGAAAATGAGCGGGGACCAGAAAGAACTGAATCGCCACCGCGCCGAGATTGGAATGGTGTTCCAGAGTTTCAATTTGTACGCTCACCTCACGATCCTGCAAAACATCACCCTGGCGCTGAAAGTCGTCAAGAAACTGGATGAGAAAGAGGCCGAAACCCTGGCGATGGAACAGCTCAAGCGGGTTGGCATTGCGGATAAAGCTGACAAAATGCCGGCCCAGATTTCCGGCGGCCAGCAGCAGCGCGCCGCAATTGCCCGCGCGCTGGCCATGCGCCCAAAACTGATGCTGTTCGATGAACCAACCAGCGCTTTGGACCCGGAAATGATCAAGGAAGTATTGGACGTTATGATGATGCTGGCAAAGGAAGGCATCACCATGATCATCGTAACGCACGAGATGGGTTTCGCGCGCGCTGCGGCGGATGAGGTGATCTTCATGGATCACGGACGTATCGTGGAACGCAATACACCGGATGGGTTATTCAACAATCCCGCCAGCGACCGTACGAAGTTGTTCCTGTCTCAGATCTTGCATAAATAATATCTCATGATGTCCCATGATTGCGCGGGGAATACGGCTGCGGCTGTGTTCCCCGCAGCACGGAAGGCGGGATGTCCCAAAATTATTCGTCATATTATTAATAACATGATATAAATCCTTATTCAAAACAGAGAAGGTATCATTTATTATGCGCAACGGCTCCTATCATTTTTACGGCGATAAATTCATTCTACGCGTCAGCAACCGTGTTTGCATCAATTCGGAAGAATTATTAACCAGTGAACCATTCATGACATTTTTCAATGCTTATCTGGAATCATTAAAAAGAAAGCAATCCACATTATTAGGAATTTTTGCCGATAAGGACTTTTCTGAAAAGGACGTTAAGCTCTTACAGGAGACCTTATATTATCTCAACTCGCTGCCGGCCGAAAAGGTCATCAAACTGGTGGATGGCTCGCAGGTTTTCTTCCGCAATACATTATTGTTGAATGAATTTGTTGAGCAATTCTATAATTACTGGCGCCGTATGCACCGCCTGGTGATCTGCGATTCGGTATTCGACCGCCTGGACAAACGACCCTACCGGACATTCAATGACCTGGTGGAAAGCCTGATGCACCTGGTGCGTAGCACCTACCGCAATATCCAGGAAAATATCACCGGCAACCACCCCAAAATCTACCGTCAGGTGAGCGCCGGCGCGGAAGTCGGCGCGATAGCGTTGCCGTATAAACTTCAATATCCCAACGATAATTTCAAGATGCTGGATGACATTTTTGTGATCCGGCAGGTGTTGATCTATCCTCCCATGATCTTCAACACTCCGATGAATAAACGCAAGGGCGAATTCGCCCGCATCGAAAAAAACCCGCTGGATGGATTGAAGGTGAATCCCAAGGAATGGTTGTGTTATCCCGCGCGGGTGGGGCCTTTACTGATCGCCATCTATTTTCCCCTCAGCCTTTTTGAGCTGGGTTTTTCACTCTCCAACCTGTTCGAGCTGGCGGATGAAGAAGACCTGAAACGCAAACCGGACGCGGTTTATATCTACGGCGCCCCGCTGGAAAACGCGCTTTCCGTGAACGGCAATGAGACCGTTTTCTTCGACGACGAAAAAAATAATATCCTGATCGGTTCGGTTCCGCTCAGGAATGAGTACGCCTATTTCGGTTACCTGAAGAAAATGATCCTGACCTTGCACAACATTATCCGCATGAAGAGCGGTTACCTGCCTTTCCATGGCGCCATGATCAAGATCACCATGCGCGATAAAAAACCTTTCTCGGTGTTGATTATGGGCGACAGCGGCGCGGGAAAGTCCGAATCAATTGAAGCGTTACGCATCATCGCCAGCGAAGACTTGGAAGATTTAACTGTGATCGCGGATGATATGGGCTCGATTGACGTGGATGAACAAGGCCGGTTGATCGGCTACGGAACGGAGATGGGCGCTTTCGTGCGCCTGGACGATTTGCAATCGGGTTACGCGCTGGGGCAGATCGACCGCACCATCATCATGAATCCCGACCAGGTCAATGCGCGTGTGGTTATGCCCGTCACCCGCTATGAATACATCATGGAAGGCACGCCCATCGACTGCGTGCTATACGCCAACAACTACGACGTTGTGGACGACGCTCACCCGATTATCGAGCAGTTTGCGAATGCCAAAGATGCTCTGGATGTATTCCGGCGCGGGGCGGTTATGAGCAAGGGCACCACCACGACCAGCGGTATTGTGGAAAATTATTTCGCCAACATTTTCGGCCCGGTCCAATATCAGGATTTGCACGAGAATCTGGCTGAGAAATATTTCCAGGATATGTTCGCCAAAGGCATTTACGTGGGGCAGCTGCGCACGCAGCTGGGTGTACCCGGCCAGGAGCAAAGCGGACCGCAGCTTTCCGCAAAGGCCCTGCTGGAAATGATCCAGCAAAAAGCTCCTCGCGCCTAAGGCTTTCCTGACGACCTGGCTTTTCCGATCAACTCCTCCCGTTTGCGCCGGTACTGAATGACCGGCCCATCCCCGCTCAGCAGGGTTTCACCCATGCGGTGATATGGACGCAGCGGCCGTTGGGTGATCACCACGCGGCGATCCTGGCGTTCAATGATAAAGCTGCCCAGCCGGCTGGAAAGATGGAACAATTCGCGCAAGATTTGTGTGTTGAGTGCATGGTATTGATGTCATGGGCAAAAGAGTGAATAAATAGAAAGCCTTATCGATCAACCATTTTTTGAGTTTTGAGATTATTAAACTGTTTACTTAAAATCTGATTTCGTTTGTGCATGGGAACAAGCTTATCGAGTCAGATTCCGTTCGTGTGAGAACGGGATGTATGATTCTGTGCGTTTGTGGGATCAGGTCGAATTTCCAAGTTTTTAAAAAATAAACAAATAGGGGCTTACCGGGGGATTTTGGCATTTGCCCCTGAAAATAATTATCCGATTATCAATTTTGCCTACTTTCCGCAACAAAAACTGGAATCTTTACAAAGCTTATCAAAAGCGCGAGTGATAGTATCATCGCAAGATAGAACGGCATTTGCATGCCCTGTAAATGAAAGATCGATTGAATCCCATCAATAATAAAGGGCGATAAAAATTGCCCTAAGTACAGCATAGCGCTCATGATAGACATTGCAGAGGTCATTTTCTCTTTATCGACATGGTAAGATATTTGATCATTCAGCATTGGTACCAGTGTGCCCAAGCCTACGCCAAGGGCAACCAGACCTAGTACAACTGTAACGATATGGTTTGTAAAGCTCAGGCTGAAAAATCCCAAAGCCAATATTCCCGACGCAAAATATTTTGTATATCTGCCGACTATTTTTAAAATAATTGATAGTGCCAATCCAGTTGTGAAAGCGGTAATATTTTGCACTGACATAAGCAGTCCGATGAAAGAGGTGGGAACCAGATTCTCTTTTGTCATAATTATCGAGAAATTGGAAGGCAGAGCGTAAAATATGATCATGGTTATAAACATAGTGAACACATAAGGTGTTATATTGCGAATGCTTTTTGCATCAATGCTATTTTTTGTATTGCGTATTTCCGCTTTCGGAAGAAATTCAACTACCATAATCATGACCAAAAGCCCCAGAAGATAGATGGTGAAACTATACCGCCAATCCAATGAAACCAGATATCCTGAGAGTGTCGTGGCAATGACTCCGCCAAGGTTGTTCATCGCCGAAGAATATCCCATTAGTTTCGATTGCTCATTTTTATCAAAAAAGTAAGCGATCAACCCGGTGGACAAGGGCATAATCAGTCCTACGCCTATTCCCAAAATACTTCTGAAAGCTAAGAGCAAATAGATATTGTTTACAAAGCCTGCCCCGCAGCCACCGACGATATAAAGAAACAAGCCACTGATGGCAATTGTTTTTGATGAAAGCCTGCTCGATAGCGAACTGAAAAGCAGCGACGTAAAAATGATAAACAGCGCAGGCAAGGTGATAATCAATTTTATTAGTAGAGGATCCGTATTGCTGAAATAATTTGCTATTGCGCCTAATGCGGGTGCTACAGCAGCGCCTGACATCACGGTAACCAATGACAGCGACAGGATAGTGACTTTAAGTTTACCCATATTATTTTCCTTTCGTTACTTTCAATGCATTATTTGCCATAACTGTGAGCTTTTGAATGATGGCATCTTTCTCTTCTTCATCCATACCTTCTGAAATAATATCAGTCCATTCTTTCAGTGTTTTAAGAATGATTGGCTGAATACTGACACCTTTTTCCGTAAGATTGATACGGTAGGATCTTCTGTCGCTCTGGCTTTTTTCCCTGACGACATAGCCTTTGCTTTCAAGGCTTTTCATTGCTCTGGTGGTGAGTGCATCGTCGATGATGATCATATCGGACAAATGTTTTTGATTGCTCCCACTATTCTCAGCGGTAAGGTTGACCAGATAAATATACTCTGAGGAATTTATGCCGTATGGTTTTAATTTCCTATTAAGGTATATCTGTGCTTGCCTATAAAGAATGGAAATCCACTTGCCAATGCTTTTGTTTTCTTGATGCTCCAAGGATATTCACCTCCATATACTTGACATGTCAATAAATTATAAAGCAAAATACTTGATAAGTCAAGTAATATGAGAAAATGAATAATACCTTACACCAAGTGTGCAATATTGCGTATTACTTATTCATACGCATCCACCATCATGCCAGGCCTGCATTTTGTTGTAATTCTCTCCTTAATAACAATGGCCTTATTAATCAACCACCAGTCAAGCAGCTCGACGTACTCGGCTAAGAAGACGCACTGTTCCCGCAGAAAAGTGCCCGTGACGGCAATGCGTTTTTTCTACTCGTCCTGCCCGTTACTATCCAGCTGAAGCTTCAGCTTCTCATCGCTCAAGCGGTAAATCTCTTCGGCGACATCCTCATTATCGGCTCAGGATACGGGACGATATAAAAATTCATCCTGAAGTTCACCCCACCAGATCCAGATGAACCCAAAGGCATCCCGCGCAGGGTATGAGCGGGTTTGAAATACTTTAGGAATGGGGATTGTACCTGCCGTAAGCGGGAATATAGCTGCGGCGGCCGCTCGCGTCAAACTCCAATCCATGAAAGGGACATTGAATTTGATGGTCGATTAATTTCCCGGCGCTGAGCACCGCCCCGCGGTGCAGGTATTGGTCCCGCAGGCTGGCAACTTCTTCTGCGGAGTTCTGCCAGAGCACCAGGTTTTCTCCCAGCCGCCTCACTCCCAAAGGCTTATTTCTTTTCACTTCGCGGCTGTCCAGGAGGACGTACCATTGATTAGGGATCATCTATTTATTTTCCCCTTTCTGTTGAATGAGAAACGACTTTTGTTCATTATAATAATCATAGATTAACTGATTCATTCAAATAAAATGAACGCACATTTCCGCTTCTACGCGGAATTGAACGAATTTCTCCCTCACGATAAAAGATTTCAACCTGTAACGATATCCTTCAAAGGGCGGCAGAGCGTTAAGCACCTGATCGAATCGCTCGGCGTTCCCCATACCGAAGTTGATTTGGTGCTGATCAACGGGCACCCGGTCGATTTCCGATACCTGGTGCAGGACGGGGACCGGGTGGCAGTTTACCCCGTTTTCGAGTGCATGGATATCACCCCGCTGCTTAAGCTGCGGCCGGAAGCGCTGCGAGAGCCGCGTTTTGTACTGGATGGCCACCTGGGAAGACTGGCTGCTTACCTGCGCATGTTGGGATTCGACACGTTGTACCGCAATGATTATGAAGATGAAAAACTGGCGGAAATTTCCGCCGGGGAGAACAGGATCCTGCTGACCCGGGATCGCGGATTGTTAAAGCGAAAGATGGTCACACACGGTTTTTGCCTGCTCACCAAAGATCCACGCCAGCAATTGCTGGAAGTAATCAAGCGCTTCGACCTGCAGAGTTGCTTCAAGCCATTCGCCCGCTGTATTGCTTGCAACGGAATTCTACGGAAAGTAGAGAAAGCAGATATCCTGGATCAATTGGAACCCGGCACGCGCAGGTATTTCAATGATTTTTCACGCTGTAATTCCTGCGGGAAAATCTATTGGAAAGGTTCGCATCATGACCGTATGCTGAGTTTAGTAACCTGGGTCAATGAAAGTTTGAATAGAAAGCTTCCTGAATCAGACGTAAAAAATATATGCAAGAAAAACGAAAAGTGATAGAATCGTGTCCTTGTCTCTCGATTATTGAGGGTTTAAGAGGTAATCATCGATTTATATGGCTGTAAAAAAAGTTCTTCCTAATGAGGCGCCTGATCATCTGGAACAAAAAATAAAATTGGCGAGTCTCACTCCGGTTGAGATTTTCAACCTGATGGGGACAGGGGAAAAGGGGTTAACCAGCGAAGATGCTCAAAAGCGACTGCAAGCAGTCGGTCTGAATCGCATCGCAGAAGGAAAGAAAACATCCCTGGTACTGAAATTCCTGAATAATTTCACCCACCTGATGGCGATCTTGTTATGGATTGCCGGCATTGTATCTTTGGTGGCCAGAATGCCGGAACTAGCAATCGCGGTATGGATGGTGAATATTATCAACGGTGCATTCAGCTTCTGGCAGGAATTCCGCGCGGAAAAAGCAACCGAGGCTCTGAAGAAATTATTACCATCCTATTCGCGTGTACTGCGCGACGGCGTTGAGCAAAAGATCCTGGCGGAGGAATTGGTGCCGGGCGATATTGTGCTGCTGGCGGAAGGTGAACGGATTTCCGCCGACTGCCGCCTGATCGACCAGGCAGCGCTGCGCACCGACCAATCCACGCTGACCGGTGAATCCCGGCCGGTCAACAAGACAGCCGAAATTGTAGACCAGGAGAAGATCACTTATACGGAATTGCAGAATATGGTTTTTGCGGGAACCAGCGTGGCCACCGGCACCGGCAAAGCGGTCGTGATCTCCACCGGCATGAACACCGAATTCGGCAAGATTGCCCACCTTACGCAAGAAATGAAGGAAGAACTCAGCCCACTGCAACTGGAAATGAAAAACATCACCAAAATGGTGACAGTCATTGCCGTTTTGGTGGGAATAGTTTTCTTTATTATGGCTTTGGTGCTGGCAGGAATTACACCTGTTGAGAGTTTCATTTTCGGATTGGGCATGATCGTGGCTTTTGTACCGGAAGGGTTGCTGCCAACGGTCACCCTGGCGTTGGCAATGGGTACGCAGCGCATGGCCAAGCGCAACGCGCTGGTCAAAAAGTTGTCAGCCGTTGAGACATTAGGCTGCACCAGCGTGATCTGCACGGACAAGACCGGTACCTTAACCCAAAATGAAATGACAGTGCGCGCGCTTTGGCTGCCTGAAGCGGTGGCGGGGGGTAATTCCGCCGGCAATATCGGCAAATCATATACCTTGACCGGCACCGGTTACGAACCGGTTGGGGATTTATTGTTTAATAATGAAAAACTCGATCCCGCTCAACAGGAAGGTGTGCGCGCTTTACTGGCTGCAGCCAGCCTGTGCAACGATTCCCGCTTGCTGGAACCTGATGGCGCCGAACATAAAACGTGGCGGATCATCGGCGATCCCACCGAAGCAGCCATCAAGGTGGCGGCGCGAAAATGCGGACTGGACATGAAAGAAATCGACAGAGCCATGCCGCGAATTTTTGAGATTCCTTTTGACTCCCGGCGCAAGCGCATGACCACCATTCACCGCATCAACGAGGGCGAATGGCTCGATGATTTCTTTTATCATACCGATTCATACCGCATCGCTTTTATCAAGGGAGCTCCCAAGGAAGTGCTGGATTTGTGCGATGGCGTCTACCTGAACCGCAGCGTGATGAAAATCAGCGACGAGATCCGCGGCGCGGTGATGCAAGCCAACGATGCTTACGCGCGCGAAGGGCTGCGCGTGCTGGCTGTGGCGCAGCGCACCGTTCCCAAAGGCGCGGCGAATTATGAACCCGAACAGATTGAAAATGAACTGGTGCTGATCGGCCTGGTGGCCATGATGGATCCGCCCCGGCCGGAAGTGGCGGAAGCGGTCAAAAAATGCCACAGCGCCGGCATCCGCATCGTGATGATCACCGGCGATTACGGCCTGACCGCCGAGAGCATTGCCCGCAAGGTGGGCATTGTGCGCGGCAGCCACCCGCGCATCATCACCGGTTTTGACCTGAATAGTATGGATGAAACGGCGCTTCGCGCTGCCTTGCAAGATGAGGTCATCTTCGCGCGTGTTGCGCCCGAGCATAAATTGCGCGTGGTTTCAGCATTGCAGGATATGGGTCAGATTGTGGCTGTCACCGGCGACGGCGTCAACGACGCACCAGCTCTCAAGAAAGCTAACATCGGCGTTGCCATGGGCTTAAGCGGCAGCGACGTGGCCAAAGAGGCCGCGGCCATGATCCTGACAGATGACAATTTTGCCTCGATCGTGAACGCCATCGAGGAAGGCCGGGCGGTTTATGCCAATATCCGAAAGTTTACGACCTATATCTTTACGTCCAATACCCCGGAAGCCATTCCATTTATTTTGTACGCTTTCTCGAGTGCCAGAATTCCACTGGCATTGAACGTGATGCATATCCTTTCCATCGATCTGGGAACGGATATTGTCCCGGCTTTGGCATTGGGGTCCGAACCGCCCGAACCGGGTGTGATGGACAGGCCTCCGCGGAATTTGAAAGACCACGTTATCGACAAATCCATGCTATTCCGCGCGTATTTTTGGCTCGGCAGCATCCAAAGCCTGGCGACCATGGCGGCTTTCTACTATTTTTATTGGACCAATGGATATGCCGGACAATGGATCAACCTGCCCGGAGAAGGCAGTCTCTATCGGTCGGCAACCGGTATGGCGCTGGCGGCAGTGGTGATGACCCAGATCGGCAACCTGTTCGCGGAGCGCTCGGAACGAACCTCGGTATTCAAGTTCTCCTTGACCAACAACCGCATGCTCTGGATCGGAATCGCTTCGGAAGTGCTGTTGGTGTTTGCGATTATTTACCTGCCATTCTTCCACAGTTTCATCGGCACCGGCTCGTTCCCGTTGAGGTATTGGGGATTTCTGGTACTTTGGATTCCCTCCCTGGTCATTGTGGATGAAATCAGGAAATGGCTGATCAGGAGAAAGGAAAAGGGCGGATAATGTTTACTATAATAAAGATAAGCATTCAAATCTTTTGGAGGAACCAATGAAAGTGATTATCATCGGATGCGGGCGCCTGGGTTCGGGCATGGCGCGCGATTTGAGCATGCGCGGCAATGAAGTCACTGTCGTCGATATGGACCCACTGGCTTTTGAAAGATTGGGTAAAGGCCTAAAGATCAAGACAATAGCCGGGATCGGGTTTGATCGCGACGTTCTGGTTAAAGCCGGGATTGAGACAGCGGATTCTTTGGCGGCGGTTACCTCCAGCGATGAAGCCAACGTGGTTTCCGCCAGAATTGCCAAGATGGTCTTTCGTGTTCCCAGGGTAGCGGCGCGGGTTTACGACCCCCGCAAAGCCGAGATCTACCGCCGGCTGGGTATCCCCACCATCTCGCCGGTAGCCACCACAGCCGCCAGAATTGCCGAATTGTTGACTTTCTCCAACCTGAATACACTGGTCAGTCTGGGATCCGGTGAGGTGAATATTGTCGAGATTGACGCAACCGATCTTTTGGCGGGACAGACCATCGATCATCTCTCCTTGCCCGGGAAAGCCCTGGTGGTATCCATCACGCGCATGGGCAGATCATTCATGCCGCACGCAGCCACGCAAATTGAGTACGGCGACGTACTCCACCTGGCCGTGATGGGCGACGACATGGATCGGATCGCAAGTTTGCTTGGCTAGGAAGGAGAAAACATGAAAACAATGATCATTGGCGGCGGCAAAGTAGGCGCGTTTATCGCCGATTTTCTGAAAAAAGAAGGCCACAGCGTCCTTGTCATCGAAGAAAGACGCGAAGAATTGGAGCGCTTGTATTCCGAGATCGGCAAGGATAGCGTTTTCCACGGCAACGGAACCGATCCAGTGGATTTGGAAGCGGCCGGCATCCGGCAGATGAATGTCGTGGCAACGGTAACCGGCAAGGATGAAGTCAATTTGGTGGCTTCCAGCCTGGCGCGTTTTGAATTCAACATCCCGCGCGTGATCGCCCGCGTAAACAACCCCAAGAATGCCTGGATGTTCACCGATGAGATGGGCGTGGATGTGGCATTAAATCAGGCCGAGTTGATCGGGCGCATGATCCTGGAAGAAATGTCGCTGGGGGACATGATCCCGCTGCTGAAACTGCGCAAAGGACAATTTTCAATCGTGGAGGAGAAAGTCCATCCGGATTCGAGCATGGCGGGCAAACGCATCGACCAGATCGAGCTGCCGGACCAGTGCGTATTAATCGCCATCCTGCGCAAGACCGGCATGGTGATCCCGCACGGGAATGTGGAGATCAATCCGGCGGATGAAGTGATTGCCTTGTCGCATTCCTCGCAACTGGATGATCTGGCTGCCTTGATGGGGCCGGCGAAAGGAAAGTAAGCGGGATTTCTTCCCGGTTTGAACCGAGGTAATCCTTGACAGTCAAAAGACCGGAAGCGACCCGGTCTTTTTTCTTACAAACCTTTTACTTGCGCGATTTATAATTTATTCTAATATTCAATATCTATAATTAGAAAGAATATGAAAAGATTTTTTGCATTTCTTTTGGTGGTTGGATTGGTGATCGGCAGCGCCATCGCGGGAGCGTACATCGGCGTGCGGATAGCTTCCACAAACGGGCAGGCAGTCATAGGCCTGGAAACCATTATTCCGACGCAAACTCCCGAACTCGTGACCAATTCCGTATCGGTGTCATACTCGGATATCAGCACCACCATCACCCAGGTAGTGGAGCGGGTCGGCCCGGCGGTGGTCACCGTGGTGGGCACCACCAGCGGACAGATGACCTTTTTCGGCTATTCCGGCGACCAGGAAGTCAGCGGCAGCGGATTCATCATCACCAACGACGGATACATTATTACCAATAATCACGTTGTAGAAGATACCCAAGACGTGCGGGTGATCCTGAGCGACGGAAGCGAACTGCCGGCAAGCGTGGTCAGCACGGATTCCTTTGCTGACCTGGCCGTGCTGAAAGCGGATGGCGTTATGCCCGGTGTGGCGGTGCTGGGGAATTCGGATAACCTGAAACCCGGCGAGACGGTGATCGCGATCGGGTCCCCGTTGGGGGATTTCCGCAACAGCGTCACGGTCGGCGTGGTCAGCGCGACCGGACGGTCGCTGGACACAGGCAATAATTACCAGATGGAGAATTTGATCCAAACCGACGCAGCCATCAACAGCGGCAATTCAGGCGGTCCGCTGGTCAACCTGGCTGGGGAAGTCATCGGCGTGAACAGCGCGGTGGTGCGCGGAAGCGGAAATTCCGCCATTGCCGAGGGGTTGGGTTTTGCCATACCCTCAAACACGGCTTTGCTGATTAGTCAGCAGATCATCACCAAAGGGTATTTTTCACGCCCGTATATGGGAGTGAGCATCCAACAGATCGATCCATCCATTGCCAGCCGCTACGACCTGCCGGTGCAATGGGGGGCGTACGTCACGCGCGTGGGGGCCGGCTCACCGGCAGGCAACGCCGGCATCCAGCAGGGCGATATCATCGTGCGTATCGGCGACAAGGTATTCAGCGAAAACACGAAATTTGTCAACGCCCTGTTCGCATTTCAACCGGGGGACGTGGTGGAAGTGGAAGTGATGCGCAATAATCAAAAAATGATTTTCCAGGTCACTTTGACCGAGATGAGTTATTGACACTTTTATTAGAGGATCAGTCCCTGGAGATAAAACAGGCCTGCCATCACCGACAGGCCTGTTATTTTATGTCAACTTCCTGATCAATCTCTGGATTTGAAGATAATCCAGACGGTAACCAGGGTGAAGGGCAGCATTCCGATCAGGCCGGCGGGGGTAGGACCGAGCAAAACGGGGTAGGTTTCCTTCACGAAGAAAAGCCCGATAGCGGCAATACCATTCACCGCTGCGTGCGCAATGACGGCCGGCCAGACGCTTTGGGCTTTTTGCGACGACCATCCGATCAAACCGCCGATGGATATGGTAAAGCACAGTGTGGCCAGAAGCCCCGTCCACGGATATCCCCAATAATCCAGTCCGTAATTGTGCCCCATCGCGATCAACGGCCAATGCCAGATGCCCCAGATCACACCGCTGAGCAGCAGCGCCTTGCGCTCGCCCAGGACGGACAGCTTCGGCAGCAGGTAACCCCTCCAACCGAATTCCTCGCCGAAAGTGGCGGGAAAATTGACCAGGGGCGAGATAAGAATGCCCATTAGCGTTTGAACCATGACAAGCTGAAACGGATCGATTGCCGCGGTGCTCCCGGCAGCTTTCAACTGGGCTTGCAACAGCCCCATGCCCGCATCGTAATATTGCGGAAACAGTGCAAAAAATAGCGCCGCGCCGGCAATGGTGAGCAACCCGGGCCCGAACCACGCGATCAGCCAGTAAGGCCAGGCGGACTTCAGGCGAAACCCAAGAAAAAGGTTTTGGCGGCCTTCGCGGGTTACCAGGCGGGTGATGATGTTTGCCAGCGCCGGTCCCCACATGAAAATGCTGGCTTCCAGGATAAGCGCCAGGGTGACCTGCGTGCCGGGAATCAGCACCGGGCTGTTGGCCAACCCGCCGGTCAAAGCGATTATCACCGCGCTTGCCCAGGAGATACCAAACGCCAGAATCAAAAATAATGTCACCCTTTTTTTCTCAATTGTTTCCATAGTTTCCTTTCAAAATAATAAATCGATTACTTAAGATGATCAGCCTTCCTGCAGATCAGCAAGGCGATGAACAACCTCTTTGGATTGGTTATAAAGTTCGCGAAAGAGTTGGTAATGCTGGTCGTAAACACTCTTTAACTTTTGGTCAGGTTTGACCTCTTTCTTGATCTTTACCCATTGTTCGGCAAGGGTCTTCAATCCATCCACTGCTCCAATTGCCATACCGGCCAGATACGCATCGCCATAGGAAGCGCCGATGGTCTTTTCCGGCACGAGCTGCGGAACGCCGGAAATGTCGCTGACCATTTGCAGCCACAAGTCGTTTTGCGTGCCGCCGCCCACAGCCACGCCGTGCTTGAAGGGCGTGCCGGCGGCTTGCATGGCTTCCAGGTTGTGGCGGATGGCGTAAGCGGTGCCTTCCAGCACGGCGCGGTACATATCGCCGCGCGTGTGGTTGAGGCCCAGCCCGGCGAAGATACCGCGCGCCCGGGTGTCGAAAATGGGCGTGCGCTCGCCGCTCAGGTAGGGCAGCATCAGCAAACCGTTGGCGCCGGCCGGGGAAGCCGCGGCCTCGCGCGCCAGCACGGCGTAAGCGTTCTCGCCGCCTTCTTTTTCCTGCTGAACCAGGTCGCGGGCAAACTGATCGCGGAACCAGGTGGTGGCGGAACCGCTGGTGGAAAGCCCGGCGGCATACACATAGGTGCCTTTGAACGCGCCCATATCCATCCATAATTCTTCGGAAGGGATGGGTTTTTCGATCACCAGGATGAAAAAGGCTGTGCTGCCGTACATGATCATCAACTCACCGGGGTGCGCCACCCCCACACTGAGGGCTTCGGAAAGGGCGTCCACCGCGCCGAAGGTAACCGGCGTGCCCTGGGGGATGCCGGTCAGGCGGGCGGCCTCGGCTGTGACTTGCCCGGCGATCTCGTTGCTCCAGCCCAGGCGGGGCAGCTTTTCCAGCGGGGTGATGCCGCCGGCGAACTTTTCATCCCATTCGTTGGTGTGGATGTTGATCAACGGGTTGAACTCGGTGGCGGTGTGGCGTTCGATCACATAATCGCCGGTCAGTTTGAAAATGACGTAAGAGGTGGCGGTCAGGAACTTGTGCGCAGCCTGGTATATCTCCGGTTCGTGCTGCTTGAGCCACAGGATCTTGGGGCCGACGGCCTGCGAAGTCAGGCGCATACCGCCCAGTTCGACCAGTGCCGCGCGCCCGTATTGCTGCTCGAGCTGGTCGATCTGGTCGCTGGCGCGGATGTCCACGCCATAGAGAATGCCCGGGCGCAGGGGCTTGCCCTGCTTGTCAACCGGCAGCAGGCAGGCGCCGATGGCGCTGACGGCCACCGCGGCGATCCGGTCGCCGGCCGGCACTTTGGCGGAGAGGGCTTGCGAGATTGTTACGAAATCCGCCCACCATACGCCGTCCGCGTCGTGTTCGGCGTAGCCGGGTTTAGGGATGGACATCTCGTGGTCGGCGCGCGCTTCCGCCAGGATGGCGCCGTCCGGGCGGCACAACACGCCTTTGGAGCTGTAGGTGCCGATGTCGATACCGAGTAATAAGGTTGCCATGCTGCCTCCGGGTGAGTCAAGTGAGTTAGAAACGACTTTGAATTATATCCACATTGTCGCATTATTAACGTTTACATGCAGGGCGAACCAAACAGATGGAGCTAAAAAGTGATTTTGTAAATCGAGACTGCTTCCGATGGCAGAGAGGTAAAAACCATTATTTTACCGGCTATCAATCCCAATTTCTCCAATTCGCTGCTGTACATTAAAGAATTCGGATAATCCCCTTCCAATAGATAGATACCGCCCCCGCCTGCTCGCTGATCTTTCAACCACACAGCCAGCTCGCGCAGGCGCGGGTAATACAACGCCCCGCTGAGCGGCTTGGCGTGCTCATAGGGCAGCCCCAGCCATTCCCGCTCGCCGCAGCCGAAGTTGAAGGCGTACCACCATAGCGGTTTGAGGTAAGCGTCCACCAGCAGCAGGCTGTCCGCCTCCGTGTTGGCGGCGATCCATTCGCAGGCTTTCCGATAATTCTCATTCTTTCCAAGGTAGCGCTCATCGTCATGCGCCACGGCCAACCCGGCCGGCAGCAATACCAGCATAAAGAAAAGGATGACACCGACGAAAACAGGCGGGGCGGGTTTCCTGCGGAATAGCAAAATGCCACAGGCGGCAATGACTGCCAGGATGGCTGCCATCAGCCCCGTCGCCCAGACCTGCCTAACACCTGGCAGGTGCAGCCAGGCGATGTCGGTTTCGACGCCCTGAAATGCCAATTGCCAATGCCGCCAGAGCGGCATCAGGTTCATGCTCCACTGTTGGGCGGTGTTCAGGTTCTGCCCGCTGGTTTGAACCACCCAGTTGGCGTAAACCGGATCGGAGGTCAGGACACGCCCAACCTGGATCAACAAACAGGCGGCGAGCAAGACCCATGTGAGGGTTCGTATATATTTGCGCTTGTTATACAGGCCGGCATCCAGCGCAGACAGGGCAACTAACACCAGCAGCGGCAGGACGGGCAGCAGCGCGCGCGTGCTCCAGGTGATGCCCCACCAATCTGCGTCATAGATCAGGGCTTGCATGAGCATCAACGCCGCCAGGCTGCCAAAGGCAATCAGGTTATCGGGAGTTGAAAAAGAGATTGGCTTCCCATAGGGATGCCCCTCGGCCGATAAGCCCAGCCAACGCTTGGGGATCAATCCCAATGCGATAACCGGTGAATAAAACAGCAAACCCTTACCCGGGCTGAACAACATGCCCGCCAAGGCCTGCCAGAAAGATGTGTGCGGAATTCGGGTCATGGTGACGACCATGGAAGCGATGAAATCCAGCGAAAAGCGCCGGGTGGCCGCCACTGGCAGCCATTGCAGGGCAGCAGCCACACCCGCCAGGCCAATCAGCAAACAAGTTCCGAAAAAAATAACGACCTGTCTATTTGCGCACCCGGCATTCCTTTTCAAATGAAACCAGCCCGCAAACATGAAAAAGGGGAGGCATAATCCGCAGGTTACCTTGGTGAGGGCGGACAATCCGACCAGTACCATCATGGCCAATAGAAACAATAAATACCTGAAGAAGGATTGATGCGCTTCCCGCAAATGATCCAGGCAAAAAGCCGCGCCGGTCAGGCACAGCATAGCCAATGGCTCGCGGAAGTTGGTGCGCGCGTACGGAAAGGCAATCGTACCCAGTCCAAAGATGAGGGCCAAACCAAACGCGCCCGATTTACGATACCCGCGGCGTAAGGCAATGGCTGCCAGCAGGGCAGCGCTCAGCGCGGTGTAGATGCCGGCGGGCAGTTGCTGCGCCTGGGCGCGTCCCAACCCAAAAGATTTTGCTATGAGATAGAAAGGAATATTGAACAGGATGTGCAGCGGTTCCAGGTTGCCGCTTTTGCCCAGCAGCCGGTCATTCCCATAGAGCGGCAGGATGCTGATATCTCGATCGGAAGCCAGGCTGCCGCTGGCCACCGCGAAGAGCTGCTCGTCATCGGTGACACCCACCCCATTAAAAACCAGCAGATAAATGCCCATTAACAGGCAAAATATCAGCATACAGGATGTTACGATCTCCCGATTTTTCATAAAGCATTGTTACAGTTCGTTTAACTGATTTTAATAGGATATTTGTAAAATGATTGATTTTGCACTCCTGTCGCGCTAAAATGAATTTACATTACCCCATTCCATTGAAGAAATACTTGATCTAAGGCCGCCTGAAAGAAATTGATTCCAAAGGAGGAGATCATGCATAAAAAAAGACGTTCTTTGTGGATTGGATTAACGATTTTGTTACTGTTGACAATGGGGGCGTCGGAGTGCGCGCCAAAGATGCAGGCGCCGCCGGCGGAGGCAGCCGAATCCGCGGCAGCGGCGGTCAAGCCGAATTTGAGCATGTACGCCAGCCCCATCAGCAGCCCGGTGGCAACCCTCACCATTCCCCCATACCTGCTGCGTTTCCGTATTCGCTATATTCCCCCTGGCTGGTTTGCGCTTGGCAGCGATGAGGAGGAGGACAAGCTTTCACGAGGGGATGAGGCTCCACAGCGGATTGTGGCTGAGTCGGGCTTTTGGATCGGTGAGAGCGAAGTAACCAATAAGGAGTACCTGGATTGCGTGAAATCCGGTTGCTGCACCCCGCCCAGCCTGCGGGAAAGCGGCCCCACCAACCATTACGGCGATCCGGCATACGATGATCATCCGGTGGTGGGAGTGAATTGGTTCCAGGCGGCGCAATACTGCGAATGCATGGACGCGCGCCTGCCCACCGAAGCAGAATGGGAGAAAGCCGCCCGCGGGGACGAGGGTAATATCTATCCATGGGGAGACGAAGCACCCACCTGCGACCGCACAAACATGAACGGCTGCGGCGCGGAAGGATCCACCAAAGCGGTGGCTTCCTATCCACTGGGGATCAGCCCCTACGGTTTGTACGATATGGCCGGCAATGTGCGTGAATGGACGGCGGACGATTATGAGGCTGACAGTTATCAAACCCTGGCCAGGTTCAATCCCGGCAACGCAGATGACGGCGAGAAAAAGGTCGCGCGCGGTGGCGGATTCAACGATTTCGAAGAAAACCTGCGTTCGGCTGCGCGCTTGTCGCTGGATCCCAAACAGGACTACGATGATGTCGGTTTCCGCTGCATACCGGTTTCGCGCACCTACGCGCCGGTTTGCCAGCCAACCTACCGCAGATTTTGCTACGATCCGCGCAATCCACCCCTGGATGAACCTTGTGAACCCGGGCAGGGCGTACCCGGCGAGGAAGGGCTGACCTTCCTGGGTTACGGCTGCCCGATGGATAAAAAGGTTGATTTCCAGGTCAGGACCAACGGCGGGGGCAACAGCGGCTACTCCGCGGTTGTCAACGGTGTTTCCTTTAATTGCACGCCGTCTTCGAGCGGAGCGGACATCGTCAATTGCAGCGGGCCGGAAACACCCATGGGGAGCGAGGTGCAAATTGTGGTTTGCGCGGGAGGCGCAACCCCAACCACCGCGCAGGACACAAGCCCGGTCAGCCAGGCTGCCGGAGGGATCCTGCCGGTCTTGTTTACAACCATCGGCAAGGTCAGTTTGATGACTGCCACGTCGAGCAACTGCCCGGATGGATACGTCATGAACCCGGATACCGGCCAATGTGAACGGGATACCACGCAGCCGGATTGCCCGGAAAACTGGACGCTGAACCGCCAAACGCAGCAATGCGAACCCAACAACCCGCAGGAAGATTGTCCGGAAACCACTACCTACTCCGCAAATCTGCAGGGCTGCCAACCGGAAGATGGAGAATGCCCGCAGGGATACTACCTGACGGCGCAGCAAACCTGTGAACCGGACAAAAACCGCCAGGAAAACTGCCCGCCCGGTTATTACTTCAACGTGCAGATCGGCTGCTGCGAACCGATCCCTTCCAATAATTACGGCTGCGAAGATGGTTATTACTACAACCTCCGTTATCAGCGCTGCGTGCCCGTGGATGACAATGGCTGTTATTTCGGCACCACCTACAACGGGTACGGCCAATGCGACCAGAACCCGGATACACCGGGCCCGGATGACGAGCAGCAAGGGGATTGCCCGCCCGGACTGGTGACGGCGGCTACCAACATTTGCGACCTCCCGGAAGGCGAAGGCAATGAAAACAATCCGCCAATCGGCACCTTGCTGCGCAGCGGGGATACAATAACCGCGGATGAGGTCATGCCCGGCGCAGGCGATCAGGGCAATTGCGCGGATGGCTACGTATATGCGGCCGCCATCGGGCGCTGCATCCAACGCGACGAAAATAATTGCCCGCCCGGTTACTATTTTGACAAAGAATTCAAGCGCTGCCGGCCGACCAATGGACCGGGCAGTCCCTGCCCGAAAGGCTACGTTTTCAGCTACCGGGCGAACTGCTGCTTGCCGCAGCCCGGAACGGATGGCGCTTATTGCCCGGAGGATGGCGATGATTCGCAAGGCACGCCTGATCAGACGGATGGTCAAACCGCAGCAGCCGGCGCGACCGCTGCGAATGGCAGCCAGGTGACGCCTTTCGCCAATTCCAATTTCGATATCCTGACGGGTTTGTGCATTGAAGGCGGAACGCCTGAGGATGACGATAACCCCGATAATCCTTGCCCGCCCGGAACTTACAGCGCCAACTTCACCAACTGTGACCAGTATCCGCAGGATGGCGAGGAAGCCACTGAAGATCCCGAGGAGATCAAGCTGCGACAGGCGAACTGCCCGCCCGAATACTGGAACGCCAACACCAACACCTGCGATTACCCCGAACCGCAGTGCGGCGAGAATGAATACTTCGACCGCCAATTGGGCTACTGCGTGCCCCTGCAGGAAGACTGCTGCGAACTGGGTCAGGATTATTCCGCCAACCTGAAACGCTGCGAGGACGTGATCACCAAACCGCGCGACGGCGGCTGCCCGGAGGGTTACGAACTATTGAATGACGGGTTATGCTACCTGATTGGGCGCACCGAGGGCATGGGGCAGTGCTGGACCTTTACCGTCAACACACCCAGATGCGTTGGCCCCTGCGAGGTCGGCTTGATCTACAATCAGGTGACCGGACGCTGCGAGAAACCGCAAGTTACTGATGAATGCGCTAATGTAAAATGCAGCGCAAATCATTGTCCCAGTAAATGCTGTGTTTGGATAAAAGATCGTTGTGTAAAAAGATAAGTTTCCATGTAAAAAGCGGGTGGCTGAAAGGCCATCCGCTTTTTTTTATTAGGGATTTGCTGGTGGTGGAATAGAGTGATTACTTACAGATTTTAACCGGATGATCAGGGGAATGAAGTGAATGCTGGTTCCGTCCAGAAACAGCTCGATGTGATATTCGCCTTCTTCAATGAATTCCGTGTTAAAAAACGCAAATGAGACAAAACCTTTGCGGGGTTGATTAACCGTCGACCGGAAGGGAATATTGATGCGCTTGGAGGTTTCCTCGCCGGTGGGGGAGGTGATCTGGGCACTCAGTTCAAATTGCTCCTCGCCGCCGGTTTGCATTTCCAACGCCACGTAAAGCTGCGGCCAGCGCTGCGGCAGTTTGGTGAAGTTGATATGGTCGAATGTGCCGATGATGTAGGCTTTGCCGGCAGGGTCGACGCTGGCGTAATCGCACAGGAAAGCCCATTTGATGATTGGCATGGTTATTCTCCCAATGGTTATGGTTATTGTACACGGATTAGAGGAATACGATGCACATAACTGAGAGATGTCTGTGAATTGCCTTCAACGACACCTCACCACTGATCCTCTCCTCAATATTGAGGTGAGGGCTTTTTGTTTAATAATTGTAGGGCGCGTTTCTAAACGCGCCACAAAAGGTTTATATATTGAAGCGGCGGCTTTGGGAAGCCGCCCTACGTTATCTCATAAGGCGGGCGCGTTTCCAAACGCGCCATAAGAGGTTTACATATTGAAGCGGGGGCTTTGGAAAGCCACCCTACGCAGGAATGGAAGTAGGGCGCGTTTCCAAACGCCCCACAAAAAGTTTATATATTGAAGCGGCGGCTTTGGAAAGCCGCCCTCCATTTCATTCAAAGCATGTACTTCCTGATAAATCATCAAATTCTCCTGCTATATAATCTTAACAAGATGGAATTCCACATTTCCCGCCAGGCGCGCAGGCGCTACCGCTTTGAAGATTCCCTGTTCGCTTTCGACGGCAACGTGATCTTTGCCAACTTCCATGCCGCGCGCGTCTTCGCGCAGCGCATGAACGAAACGCGCAACGCGGCCGCCAATCCGCACCTGGCGGTGCGTTCCGGGCAGATCAACGCGCTGGGCCTGATCGACGAGATCCTGCATTACGTGGTCGGACAGTACCGCACGCGCATGAACCCGGCTTTGTACGATGACCTGCTGGCCTGTCTGGAGCAAGAAGTCGGCAGACGCAAGCTGAACGCTGCGCTGCGCGCCTTCCTGCGGGAATTCCCGCCGACGGCGGTGTACCAGGGCAAACTGGATTTGAACACCTATCTAGCAGGCACAACGGACGGCATCCCGCACCGCGCGGCGGCTACCGAAGAACTGCTGATGCTATGGCTGGCCAACCAAAACCCGGCTTTCCAGCCGTATCAGGAATTGTTCGACGACAGCAATCTACAAGAGAAAACCGCCTATTCAGATATTGCGGAAAGCCTGCACGCCTTTTTCGAAACCCAACCGCGTTTCGGCCCGGACGGGCAGAACCTGGTGGATATGCTGCGCAGCCCGGCCATCGCCGTGCCGCACTCGCTCAATGGCCAATTGGAGTACATCCGCAGCCGCTGGGGCGATTTACTTGGACACTACCTGCTTAAGCTGCTGGGCAGCCTGAACCTGATCACCGAAGAGGAACGCCTGCGCGGGCTGGGGCCCGGCCCTGTGCGCATCCCCACTTACACCGACCGGCTGGAGGGCGAGGAGGAGCGTTTCAGCCGCGACGCGGATTGGATGCCGCATCTGGTGCTGATTGCCAAGAATACTTACGTCTGGCTGGATCAGCTCAGTAAAGCTTACAAACGCCCCATCACCCGCCTGGACCAGATCCCGGATGAGGAATTGGATAAATTGGCCGACTGGGGTATCACCGGCTTGTGGCTGATTGGTCTGTGGGAGCGCAGCACGGCTTCAGCGCGCATCAAGCAATTGTGTGGCAACCCGGAAGCCATCGCCTCGGCTTATTCGCTCAAGGATTACCGCATCGCGGATGAACTGGGCGGAGAGGCCGCCTGCCAAAACCTGCGTGAGCGCGCCTGGCGGCGCGGCATCCGCCTGGCCAGCGATATGGTGCCCAACCACATGGGCATCGATTCCAACTGGCTGTACGAGCACCCGGACTGGTTTATCTCCATGCCTTACTCGCCTTTCCCTTCGTATACCTTCACCGGCGAGAACCTGAGCGCCGACCCGCGCGCGGCCGTGCAGATTGAAGACCATTACTACAACCGCAGCGACGCAGCCGTGGTGTTTAAGTACCATGATAACGAAAAAAATTCTGACAAATTCATTTACCACGGCAACGACGGCACCAGCATGCCCTGGAATGACACCGCCCAGTTGAACTACCTCAACCCGCAGGTGCGCGAGGCGGTCATTCAGAAGATTCTTTCCATCGCGCGCAACTTCCCCATCATCCGCTTCGACGCCGCCATGACCCTGGCGCGCCGGCACTTCCAACGCCTGTGGTATCCGCTGCCGGGCGGCGGTTGCGACATCCCCTCGCGCAGCGAATTCAGCCTGACCGCCGAGCAGTTCAACCAGTATATGCCACAGGAGTTCTGGCGCGAGGTGGTGGAGCGCGTGGCGGCGGAAGCGCCGGACACGCTGCTGCTGGCGGAAGCCTTCTGGCTGATGGAAAGCTACTTCGTGCGCACGCTGGGCATGCACCGCGTTTATAACAGCACTTTCATGAACCTGCTGCGCGACGAGGACAACGCCAAGTACCGCCAATTGCTTAAAAACACGCTGGAGTTCGATCCGCAGATCCTCAAGCGCTACGTCAATTTCATGAACAACCCCGACGAACAGACCGCTGTCAGCCAGTTCGGCAAGGGCGACAAGTATTTCGGCATCTGCACGCTGCTGGCTACCATGCCGGGGCTGCCCATGTTCGGGCACGGCCAGGTGGAAGGCTTCAGCGAAAAATACGGCATGGAATACAAGCGGGCTTATATCGATGAGGTTCCCGATCAGGGGCTGATCGACCGGCACAACTGGCAGATCTTCCCGTTATTGAAAAAGCGCTACCTTTTCTCGGAGGTGGAGCGTTTTTACCTGTACGATTTCTACACCGCCGACGGACTGGTGGACGAGAACGTGTACGCCTACTCCAACCGCAGCGGGGACGAGCGCGCGCTGGTGCTGTACCACAACAAATTCGGCGATACCGCCGGCTGGGTGCGCACCTCGGCGGCATTCATGGACAAGCAAAGCGGGACGCAGCGCCAGGTGGACCTGCGCGCGGGCCTGGACCTGCCCGGCGCGCGCGACCATTTCGTTATCTTCCGCGACAGCATCACCGGCCTGGAATACATCCGCTCCTGCACCGAGATCGCCCAGAAGGGCTTGTATGTGCAGTTGGACGCTTACCGCGCGCACGTCTTCCTGGATTTCCGCGTGATCGCCGACGACGGCGAAGGGCACTGGCGCCGGGTTCACGATCACCTGAACGAGCGCGGCACCAGCGACGTCCAGCGCCTGCGCTGGGAGCTTCCGCTGCAGCCGGTGCTGGGGCCGCTGCGCGAGATTTTCAACCCGGGTTATTTCGCTTTCCTGTTGAAGAGCCTGCCGCAAACCGCCGGCGGAGAGCTGCCGGAATTTCTGCTCAACGAAGCCGGGCACAAAATGGCCGGGCTGGTGAAAGGCGCGCAGGCGCTGCTGCTCGAGCCGCACAAAGCGCCTGCTCCCGAAGTTAATTCCGCTGATTTTAAGGAACGTTTACGCTTGCTGAACGCAGCGTTGTGGATCGACCAGAACCTGGCGCTGGGGGAGGATACCCAAAGCAGCCGCATGATGACCGCGCTGCGCGCCGAATTGAATGAGGAGAGCGAGCTGGCGCTGCTGAGCTGGACATATCTGGAAGGGCTGCGGGCGGCGTTGGGGATGGAGCAGGGAAAATTTGCGCAGGCGGTGGAGGAGTGGCGCTTCCAGCCGCTGCTGGAAGAAGCCCTGCGCGGCATGGGCATCCCCGCGCTCTCGCCGGGTAAAGTCGTGCAATCCGTGCGCCTGCTGTTGAACTTGCAAGGTTGGACGGTGCGGCTCGTCCGGCGCGGTGCGGACCAACTGGCGGGGGATCTGTTGGAAAACGCGGACGTGCGCCATTACCTGCAATTCAATATTTACGAAGGCAAGCGCTGGTTCAAGCGGGAAGCCTTTGAATCGTTCTGGACTTATCTGGCGGCGGAAGGGATGGTCGAGCTGCTATCGGAAGGAAAGCCCGCAGGGAAGCAGTTCAACACGCGCCTGGAAAAACTGGCAGGAATGCTCAACCGCCTGCGGACGGCTGCGCAGGAAGCCAATTACGAAGAGGAAAGCTGGCTGGAAGCTTTAAACAAGCCGGGGGATCAGGCGTAATTCAGATTGAAGCGTGATAAATAGCTGAGGTAAGCCATGTCGCCATGCAGGCCGGATTGCTGGCTTTGCGCGCGGCTGATGATGGGCAGCAAATCCTGGCTGACGTCGCGCCCGCAGGCCAGTTGGGTCAGGTGGGCGGCGTGCGCGGCATATTTCAAGGCGTTGAGCGGCTCGATGCGATCCAAGTCGTAGAAGAACCAGGCGTCCGAAGAGAACATGCGTAAGCGTTCGTGCTGGGCGGCCAGCAGGTTCTTGAGCAAGGTGACCTCGGCGCTGTTCAGCTTCTTTTTAGCATGCGCCTGGACGAACTCGTTGGGGTCGGCCTGCCCCATGATCACCTGCGCATAGTCGTCACGCAGCGCCCACAGGTCGCCAACCAAACCAGAAGTTTTTTCCTCATAGATAGCGTCTACGGCCTGGCTCAATTGGGTGAGGAATTCACGCAAAGGTTTCTTCCAGGTGGCGTCGGGCGCGTCGCCGCACACGTCGCGCCAGCGCTCGATGCCGTGATGGCAGCTCCAGGAAGTATTCTCGACGATCTCGGTGCTTTGCTCCAGGGGATGGTTGCGCAACCAAGCGGCCGGGTAGCTGCGCAGGATGCCGCGCTCTTCCACCGCGCCGTCCAGCAGGTGGGAGAGGAACATATCGCGGAAGGGCTGGTGATGGCCGTACAGCTCACCGTCTGAAGCCGCCAGGAAGAATTGAGCGCCGTCGCGCTGAATGGCGCCCATCTGCGGCAGCAGCCAATCCTGCACGAAGCGGTCGGCGTTCTCCGTCGCGCAGGGATTAAAACTGATCTCACCCGAGAGGAAACTGTTATAGAAGAAGACCGCGATGCTTCTGCCCGAGGGCAGATTCACTTTATAGGGCTGGGTGACATCCAGGTCGGAGCGTTTAGCTTGCCAGGGCGCCAGAATGGTGAACTGCAGGCCTTCCCCCGCCAGCACGTCCAGCGTCTCCAGGTCCACGGCGGTTTCCGGCAGCCACATGCCCTGCGGGAGGTGGCCGAACAGCCGCTGGTAGTCGCGCAATCCCCAGCGCACCAGGGTGAGCTTGTCGCGCTTGTCTGCAAGCGGCATGATGGTATGGAAGTAGGGCTGCGCCATGCCGTTGCTGACCCCCAGGCGCGCGAAGACCGCGTTTTCCTGGCGCACGATTTCTTTAAGCGTATCGGGATGGTGCTGCTCCATCCAATGGGTGAGGGTGGAGCCCAGGTTGAAGCTGATCTTCTCAAAATTGCCGATCAAGGTGTTGGGTCGGTAACAGGTGTGATAGATTTTCTCGGTCCAGTTGGAGTAAGGTTCGGCGCCATACTCCTGCGGGATCTCCCCGGTGAAGGGGTCCACCCGCGGAGGCTGGTAGAAGTGGCCGTGCACGCAGAAGGCTCGCTCAGGCATTAATGAGAAAATTCCTCGAAATTGTCATGATTTTCCAAACGGGGAAATTTTACACTAAAAATATGTCAGTTGAATAAACGTAGGCGACAAATACTTGTGAAAATAATTATTAATTTAAAGAATCAGTTTTGAAATTTTTTCCTGTACTTCTGAAATACATTCTGGGGGAACATGATCCACAATTTGTACTTTACGTGCGTTCCAATCAATTGTCCTGACTTGATCGGAAAGGATTACACCGGTTACTTTCAGTCCTGTAGGTATTTCAACCTCAAAAGGATACCCTTTTTGCTGATTGGTGATGGAACATACAACAGCCAAGCCAACTTTTCTGTTATATATTTCCGGAGAAATTACCAGGGCACGGCGATAACCTGCTTGCTCATGGCCCGTTGTGTTGTCAAAATCGAGTTTGATTAAGTCTCCCCGTTTCGGAATTTCCATGCTAGATCATTTCCTTCCCTTGTGCGGAACTGTGATCGATTAGCTCATGCTTGTTTTCTTCGGTGATTAATGCCATCATTTCATCCAGACTTTGTCCGCGTTTGATGATCAATTGATCGCCGACCAATTCAAGTGAAACACTGGTATTTTCCTTTACACCAAGTTGGGCAGCAAAGGGTTGGGGAATACGCAAAGCCAGACTGTTTCCCCATTTCGCGATAGTTACATTAATCATTTTTTATCCTTTATCATGTATATACATTATATATACATGATTTTACCTTGCGTGTCAAGGTGAAGACAAAGAGATCTGCTAACCCCGACAAATTCGAAATGTTGTAGGTTGGGTTGGTGCTCTTCCAACCCAACAAAAATCTGTTACGTAGAAATTATTAGGTTTCTTCTCATAATTAAAAATGTTTTAACTCGGAGAGCGGCCTGCACTGCAGGCCGCTCTCGTCAGTTGGGTAGGAGGGCGGAAAAATTCTTGTTTAGTCTTTCAAAGTGATCTTGATTTTCTTTTTCTTCTTGCCGGCTTTCTTGCTCTTGAAGATGTTCACCACCAGCGGGATGCACAGCAGCACCACCAGCACGGCCAGGATGCCGCCGAACAGCAGCCAGGATGCCGGGCGTGCCACTTCGGGCACCAGCCCGCCGGGGTTGTAACCGGTCTGCGACTGGCCGCCCACGCCGCTGTAGCGGTCGGAGAGGGTGACGGTCAGTGCGCGGCGCACGCCGTCGCGCAGGCTGAGAGGCGTGATGTAACTGATCACCACCTCGCTTTGCAGGGCGCGGCGCATCTGGTCGTAAATGGCCGAAAGTTCTTCCTTGTTCTCGGCGTAGCCGTAGCGCCCGCCGGCGTTCTCGGCGATTCCGCGCAGCGCGGCTTCGTCGATGCCGCTGTACTGGTCGGCTTCCTCTTCCTCTGCGGGGATTTGCCCGAAACCGATTGTGGAGATGGACAGGCCGCCGAAACCGATGCCCGCCAGGGCTTCGTCAGCGGTGGCTTTGCTCTGGTTGTCCATGCCATCCGTGAGCACGATGATAGCCTTGCGCCCGGAAAGCGGGTTGAGCATTTCAATGGCTTTCACCAGCGCGTCGTACAGGGCGGTATCGGAATTGGCGCTGATGCCGTCGATGGCGTCTTCCAGGTCTTCGCGGTCGGAGGTGATTTCCTGCGCGACCTCGACTTCGGTATTAAAGGTGATGACGCCGGCCTGGTCGCCGCCGCGCATCTGGCTCAAATATTCTTTGGCCACATCCTTGGCGCTTTCCAGTTTGTCGGCGTAGTTCATGCTGCCGGAGTTATCGATCAGCAGCAGGGTGGTGAGCGCGCCGGCTTCGCCGCTGCCCCGAATGCTCTGGCTGCTGACGGGCTGCCCATTTTCCATAAGTTGCAGTTTGCCGGTGTTGATCACCTGCGGCTCGCCGGCCGCATCCTGCACGGAAATGTAGACGTCCACCAGCGGGAAATCGGTGGTGTCGATCTGCGTGATCTGCAGCACGTACTGCCCCTGGCTTTCCACTTTAGGCGTGGACACCTGGCAGGCGGACGCCAGCAGCATGAGCGCCAGCAGGGAAACGGTCAATAAGGGTTTCATTATTCTCATCATGACTTACCTCTTTTCGTGATAGACCATTTCCGACTTGCCCATGCGAATGCGCGCGCCGGCATGCAGGCGGGAGACTTCGATCTTCTTGCCGTCCAGGTAGGTGCCGCTCATGCTGATGTCCTTGAGGGTGAAGTAAGTGCCTTCACCTTTCAGGATGGCATGCTGCGGCGCGATATCCGGGTCGGCCACCACGATGTCGGATTTGAGCGGGCTGCTGCCGATGGCGGCGGCAGGCGCTTCCTTGGCGAGGAATTTATCCAGGATGAATTCCATGCCCAGCATCTTGCCGCTGGTCACTTCCAGCCAGACGCGCGAGAGCAGGAACACGATCAGGGCGATAAAGACGCCGACCGAGGCGCCCAACAGCATCAACCCCGCGGCTTTGCCCATCAAGGGATCGGCGAACATCAGGCGCGCGCCTTCCAGCAGCACGCCCCCCAGCAGGCCGCCGATCAGCCCGCCCAGGCCCCCCTTCCATAGCTGGGCACCTCCGGTGATACCAGTGGCCAGACCGGTGAGCAAACCGAAGATGCCCCAGCCGATGGGGCGCCCCCACACCTGCCCGCCGATGGAAAGGAATACTCCCTCGGCAATCGGCAGGGCGATGGCGCCGCCCACCGCGCCCAACAAGGCGCTCAAAAGGGATTTGCGCAGGCCGAACAGGAAACTCTGCGCAGCGAATCCTTCACCGAAGCCGATCAGCAGGCCGATCACGCCGCCCAGCAGCGCGCCCACGATCACTTCGCTCAGGAAAAGATTGTCCGTAAAGGATAACCCCAGGATGTTGCTGATCTGCCACCCGATCAGTCCTCCGATGGCGCCCAGCAATCCGTAGGTATAAAAACGCATGATACGACTCATGTCGGTAAGACCTCCTCAGTCTGTTCGTTAATTTCTTGGGCAGGCTGCAGGTTCTTCCAAAAGACCACGCTTCTCTGATTTCTATTGGTCAGCTCATAGAAACCAAAGTAGTTGCGTTGGTCCAGCGTGCCGTCCGGCTGGCGGATGAAAAAGCCGCCGATCGACTGGTGCGGTTCGATCACCAGGGCAACCTGCCATTTTTCCGGAAAAAAGTTCTGGTGCAGCCAGGCATCCCAATGGGAGAAGAAAACGCCCATGCGCGGGTGGGTATGATACCAACCCAGGAAGACCTTACGCGGGTAGTACTCCTCCAGGTGATTGTGCAGCGCCACCTGGGTGTCGCCGGTAAAGGTCAGGTGCGCCGCGCCTTGCTCGGTGTAGACTGCCGGCAGGATGGTATCTACCACGATGAAAGGCTCGCCGTGCAGGGAATCACGGCAAAACTTTCCGGCCATCCAGCCGCCCACTTCATTGTCCAGGTCGCTGCCCGCGTGCGCGCACATGCGCACGAAGGCGTTCTGGGTGAGAAAGATGTCCAGCGGCGGGCGAACCCGCTGCATCTCCTCATCTTTCGGTTCCCAGCGGATGGCGCTGTGGTAAGGGATGCGGGTGCGCTGCGGCTTTAATCCGTTGTTATCCGATAATTTCACTCGCGGAGGGTTATTCAAGGCGGCAGCTCCGGATTTTATTCTCCGTTATCCCGCGGTGATGTCGGCAGTGATCATCAGGCGGTCGTTATCGGGCACGGCAGCGCTGCTGAGGGTTTCATCGTCCTTCAGTTCGCGGCCGAGCGCCTTGCTATCCAACCGGTAGCTTACCGGCCGGCCATCCGGGCCGACAGTGGGCAGTTCCAGGGTGGTAGCCAATTCAGGCACCAATTCCTTCACAGCCACGTCATCGGGTACTTCCGCGTTGCGGGTACCTCCGGAGGGTAAAACAAGCGTTACGTTTTTGTCAGCCATCTTCTTTTTCCTTTCTATTTGAGTCTGATTTTGGGTTTCGCCACGCTCAGCGGCTTGTTGAACTTGATGCGTTCCGGCCGCAGCAATTCGCGTGAATCGACGGGAAAATATTTGGGATTCTTTTTACGGAATTCCCGGCACCATTTGGCGGCTTCCATGTCCCACGGAAAAGGGGGTTTGGTGGGATCATCGTGGAAGTTTTTATATTCCAGCATCTCCCCCAGCATGATCACCAGGCGGTCCAGCGAACGGCTGGCAGACCACCAGGCGGCGTCGATGCACACGCTGCCGTTGGCATGGTTGATGTTCGGGTGCCAGATGGGGGTCAGCCACTTCATGCCCGGCCAGCGCTGCGGGTATTGGCTGTGCAGGTATATTTCCACCTGGTGATGTTCTCCGACTTTGGGATTCCCCAAACGGTCAATCCCGATAATACCTTTGCATTTATAGGTGATGATGTAGCGTTCGGGCGGCAGCCCGATGCGTTCGGTTTTGGCGTTGACCTGGATCAGGTCGCTGCGCGCATCAATTTCCTGGATAAGTTCGTAATCCTTGCGCAATCGGCGCAGGCGCGGGTTGGAATCGACCGATATGGCCCCGGCGGTGATGTCGGTGGTAATCATCAGCCGATCTTCATGCGGAATCCCGCTGCTGGATAAAGTCTCATTCTCGCGCAGTTCGCGCCCCAGCGCCTTGCTGTCCATGCGGTACCCCATCGGACGGCCGTCAGGGCCGACGATGGGCAGGCCGAGCAGCGAGGTGAGTTCAGCCAACAGGTCGCGCACCGCCACGTCATCCGGCATATCCGCCCGGCGTGTGCTTCCGTTGGGTAAAACGAGTGTTACTGGTATATCCGCCATCCGTTCCTCCAAGTAGACAATGAATTCATAGCTCGTTCCGGTGAGCCACACCGCAAGCACCGGTCAGGTCCCAACAATCCTGATGGTGCCATGTACCGCATTCGGGACAGATCATTTTTCTGTCGTTCTTGTTGACTTTTTCCAGGCAATACGGGCAGACATGTTCCTCTTCGCCCATCAGTTTAACGTCGTTATTCTGCGGGGTTTTGGATTTTTTAATCGCAGCGGGTTTGGCAGCCGCGAGCTGCTTAACAGCGGGTTTGACTGCACGGCCGGTTTTTATGGTTTTTGAAGTGGATTTAGAAGCAGCATTAACCCGCACCGGTTTGGCAGAGACAGCCTTTTTGGCGGTTTTGGTGATCTTTTTGACCTGCTTGCCGACATCACGCGTGACCTGCCAATTGGCCGGGTTGATAGTATTGATCACCGGCTGCACCCGTTCGCTCAAGGAAACCTGCGGCTGGATGCTCTGAATTGGCTGCGGCGCGGGCGCAGGTGCGGATTGCGCCTGAATCCTGGCGGGTTTGCGGCGCCTGCGCAGGAAAAACAGCGTCGGCAGCGCGACCAGCAGAATCAGAATAAACTGAGCGGCATCGCTGGGGATGGGCATGGCGAAAGTAAAATTGCGGGTCAGAAATGACAGGCGATAGGTGCCATCGTAGAAATAGTCGATCACCAGCAGCGCCATCACCTCCGAGAGCAGGGCAATTAAAAATAAAACAAACCCCGGCAAGCGGTGGAAAAACAAGCGGCATGCCAGGCTGCCGATGAAAGCAACCGCCAGCAAAATGATGATGCGCAGCCAGAATTCATCCAGGTCCGGCCGGGCGGAGAAGTAGATGATCGCTGCCAACCCAGCCGCCAGGCAAATCGCCAGGAGCGCCAGCCATTTCAGAAATCCATTGATCACTTTCATGCCGATTTCTTGTCCTTTACCTTGATGGTCAATTTATCCTGCTCATTTTCCTCTGGCGGGGAGGGGATTTTCAAATCCGCATCGTGCAGGATGATCCTGGGCTTGCTTTTGATCACCAGTTTGTCGTCCAATTTGATCCGTCCGGTTACCTTGATGGGGGTTTCGTAGGCCGGTTTTTCAAAGTGGGTGAAGTGCAGCGCGTCCGGCAGGTCGGCATTTAATTCGTAAAAACGGTATTCGCTGGCATTGAAAGCGCGCAGGATGTGCAGCGCGGGCACGCCCAGGCTGGAAAGCGTGCGGGTGAGGAAATTTTCCTCCCCGTTAATGGTATGCGAGAGCTCGGTCTCGCGCAGTAGACCGCAAACCGGGCAGTGGGCGCGATTGAAACCAACCTCGGAAATCGGCTCCAGCACCTCTTCGCGGGTGCCGCATTGCGGGCAGGTCAGCGAGAGCACCAGTTCCTGGTCCAACTCAATCACGGCTTCAGGGCCGAGGTCGCGGCGGGCGATCTTGAGCATGTCACCCAGGGTGGTGGTGTCTGAACGCAGCGGCAGCTCGGTGATCTCGCCGTAGGTCCAATGGCTCTCGCAATCCTCCACGGGAGTGTAAGCGGTGGTATGCATTTCGTTGGTCATGCCGTTGAAGTGCATCACGTAACCGGGCTGCACCGGTTTACCGTGGATCAACTTGAGAGCTTCCTGCGCCTGGATGGAGGCGATGATCGAGGCGATGGTGGGCGTGGTGGGCACCTTGCCCAGCAGCACGTTCTCGCGCGCCAGCAGCGGGCAGGAATAGCGCAGCGCCAGGTCGCGGCGGGCTTGTTCGGTGAGGCTGCATTCGAAGCAGGCTCCCTGGCCGGGCACGAACACGCGCGCCAGGCCGAAAAATTCCTGGATGGCGCCGTCCACCCAGGGTTTGTCGACCCAGTAGGCGAAACGGTTGAGCGCCAGGCGCGCCTCGCGGTTATCCAGGCAGCCGACGATCACGTCCATGCGGCGGAACACACCCAACCCGATGGCAGTGGTAACGTCGCCGTGCAGGTACTGTACGTGAATGTTGGGGTTGATCTCCTTGGCGCGCGCGGCGGCCACCTCGGCTTTCTTGCGCCCGGAGTCGCTTTCGCGGAACAGGATCGAGCGCGACAGGTTGGCCAGCTCGACAGTGTCGAAATCAACGATGAAGATGTGGCCGATGCCCATCAGCACCAGGTTTTTGATCACTTCGTTGCCCAGGGCGCCGGCGCCGACCACCATGATTTTGGCATTTTCAACTTTTTCCCTTTCCCACCAGGAAATGAACTCGAAAGTCCCCAGGCGGTCGGTCTTCAGGTTGGGGATGATCAACGGTTTTTCCAGGTTGGCAGGCAGGCGGCGCGGACCGCTGGGGAAATCTTCAGGAGAAATGCGCACGCGTTCAGCCACAGCCTGGCTGTCTGCTGAGTCGGCGATCTCATGCGCCAGGGGCAGGTTATGCTCGTCCAGGTCGGAAATGAACCAGCCCACGCCGTGGCGCGATTCGATCAGGTTGATCTCCTCCAACGCCTTGAGCGCTTCGCGCAGGGTGGAGCGGGAAATACCGAACTGTTTGATCAGATCGCGCTCGGCTGGCAACTGGAAACCGGATTTGTAAGTGCCGTCCAGCACCTGCGCAGCCAGCTTGCCGGCTACAATTTCAGATAAAGACTTGCGGGGAATTTCATCCACGGGTACCTCGCTTTGGTATATTGGTCAGACCACTAAACCAAAGTATAGAATCATTTTTATCGGTTGTCAATACTGAAATTTACTTATTAGAGGAAAGAAACAAGCGGGAGATCCAATTTATATCAGAAAAATCCCGGGTTATAAAGGTTCATGCTGAATTAAATGGGTTTAACATTTTCCTAATGGATTTCATATTGTAAATTATTGACAGGGGGAATTCTTGCGATTAATATTTATTAATATGTTGCGTATCCAAAAATCTCCTGAAAATACATCGCAGGGGGATTAGAGAAATTGGAGAAACGTAAAGTTCATTTGCCAACATCAATTTACGAGAAAAGGAATTTCTGTTTATGAAAATGCGCTCCAAACCGCATACTATTTTTACTCTTTTTGTATCGTTTTCAATCTTTATGTTCGCGTTAACGAACAGCGGGATCATCTCGGCCGACGACAGTCTGCCCGGCTCCAACCCTACCTCGCTGGAAGTGTACACGGAGACCCCGACTCCTGAAAATCCTTCAGGTGAGAGCAATGCAACCGATACCGGAGAAACCCCATTGTCGGAATCGACAGCCGATTCTGGTTTTGAGTCCACGCAGCCTGGCAATCCTGAAATCACCGAAAGCCAAACGCCGTCCTCTATAAGCACCGAAACTCCGGCGGCGATCAACGAAACCCTGGGTGTAATCCAGACGGAAACACCGATGGAGACGCCGACGGAAACACCAACCGCCGCGCTGACCGAGACGCTGACGCCGACTGCCTCAGCCACACCGGATGAAAGCATGCAGTGGTCGCTGCAAATCGATGCGATCAGCAAGAGCGTTTACTCTCAGGCCAGCGCGTTGACCTCCGATTTTCTGTCGCAAGGCCTTGACAGCGAATTAAGCGCGCAGGGCGGCGGTTTATATAGCATGACCATCAACGGAGAAGATGGAATGCAGGAGATCCGCGATGTGCTGTATGGAGAGCTGGGCGACGCGGTGCGATTCATCGGCGGTTCAGCCGAGATCACGATTGAAATGCCCCTGGAAAGTACGCAGGAGATCAGCATCGCGCTCGAAAGCAATCCCTCCACCGGATACGAATGGCAGATTGTGCAGGCTGAAAGCGAAGGGGCTGGCATGTCGGGCGACAGCGCCTACCTGGGACGCGGGGGGATCGGCGCGCCGGATATGGTCACGCTGACCCTCAAACCCGCACAGATCGGCAGCGCCACCATCCGCCTGGTTTATAAACGCCCCTTTGAACCTGAGCCGCAGATTACGCGCCATTTGACCATCCGTTTCAGCCAGTCGGTTAATCAAATCGACCTGAGCGATCCCAACCCGCCGGCTGCCGTTGGCGCGGAGGAAGCGCTGACTGCTATGGGCGCAACTGAGGAGACTCTTAGCGCTCAGGCAGAATTGCCAGCCGCTTTTGACTGGCGTGTGGGCGACGCAACCCACCCGGCCATCAACATCCCCATCCGCAACCAGGGTAGCTGCGGTTCATGCTGGGCATTCGGCACAGTGGGCGTGATGGAAGGCGCCATGGTCAAGGCCGGCATGCCGGTGACCGATCTCTCGGAACAATTCCTGGTTTCCTGCAACAAGGATGGCTGGGATTGCGACGGCGGCTGGATCGCGCACAAGTACCACACCAACACCCTTGGCAAAAGCCAGAGTGTGATCGGGGCAGTGCTGGAAAGCGACATGCCCTACACCGCAACCGATGGGGGCTGCTACAACGTTTCCAATCATCCGTATAAATTATCCAGTTACGCGTCAACTTCCGGCGCCAGTGTGTCAGCGATCAAGAACGCGATCTATACCTATGGCCCGGTCCTGGCAACAGTTTGCAGCGGTCCTGCTTTCCATGCATATTATTCCTGGTATACCAGCGATCTGGGTGTTTTCTCAACCAATGAAAGCAGCCAATGCGGCAGCGATGGCGTCAACCACGTGATCGTATTGGTGGGTTGGAATGACGCGGGCGGTTACTGGATCCTGCGCAACAGTTGGGATACCTGGTGGGGCGAAGACGGCTATATGCGCATCGCTTACGGCACATCGAAGGTCGCCAAATACATCTCCTGGGCAACCTACACCACGCCGCTGGCGCCCGCGCCACTGATGCTCTACCCGGCCAAAGAAGCGCTTACCATGGACAATACACCCGAGTTCACCTGGCAAACCTCCGTCAACGCGGTTTCGTACGAAATCCAGATCGCGACCAGCTCGACTTTCTCGGCGACATCACTCATCAAGGACCAAGCCGGCATCACTAGCTTGACCTATACATCCAGCGCATTACCGGATGGCCGTTATTACTGGCGCGTACGCGGTTTGAACGCTTACAATGCCTACGGCAAGTGGAGCGCTTACCGCGCTTTCACAGTCGACACCACCGCGCCCCTGCCGCCGAACTTGTATAAACCGCTGACCGCCGCGACCGCGATCGGCACGCCCACGTTCACCTGGGTCAAGTCCTCCACGGCGGTTTATTATCAATTCGAATATGGCACTTCAACCGATTACAACTCATACTTGTATCGATCGGGGGAAACGACCTCGCTCAGCCACAAACCACCCATCATGGCCCCAAAAGTGACCTATTACTGGTTCGCGCGCGCGCGGGATAAAGCCGGCAACTGGAGCGCCTGGAGCGCGCCATTTACGATTACCATCGAACCAACTGTTCCGCTCAGGCCAATACTCAATACGCCGCTCAACGGAGAATTCAAGAACGACAACACTCCCGAATTGACCTGGAAAGCAGTCGATTACGGCGCGAATTACCATGTGCAAGTCTCCAAATCCTCGTCGTTTTCCATTTTAGTGCCCAAGGATGTGGACCAGGAAGGCGTCAGCGCATTGAGCCATACTGTCTCTACATTGACAGACGGTAAATATTATTGGCGCGTACGCGCCCGCAACGTGAACGGCGCGTATGGTTCCTGGAGCTCGATCCGTTATTTCACGGTGGATACCATTGCGCCTCCCGCTCCGGTGCAGGTGCTGCCCGAGGACGTATCCACCAAGATCGGCACACCTACTTTCAGTTGGAAAGCCTCGCCAACCGCCAGCAAATACCTGTTTGCTTACAATACCAGCGGATCAACCAGCAGCTTCAGCTACACCTCTGCCTTGCTTGCCACGCTATCCCACCGGCCTCCGACCATGGCAGCCAAGACCCAATACTACTGGTTCGTGCGTGCGGTCGATAAGGCCGGCAACCAGAGTGGTTGGAGCGAGCCCTTCCTTGTATATATCGAACCCACTGTTCCAACACGGGTTTCGTTGTCATCGCCCTATAGCGGCGCGAAATCCACCAGCACGACCGTGACGTTGGCCTGGAAGGCGGTAACATACGGCAATATCTATCAAATCCAGATCGACAACAGCTCGGGATTTGGCAGCGTCGATTACGCCTACGATTCAGCAGCGGGCGCCACCTCGCGGGATGTTGGTCCGCTGCCGGCCGGCCGCTGGTATTGGCGGGTCAGCGCCAGGAACCTCAACGGCGTGAACGGCCCCTGGAGCTCCTACCGCTACTTCACGGTGACACCCTAGCACGAACAAAGAGTCCGGAACTTTTCCGGGCTCTTTTCGTTATGGTTATAATGATGGCTCAGGAGGAGAGCATGAAAAGAACCGGATTGCTTTTTTGCTTATTGCTGGCGCTCGCCGCAGTGGGGTGTCAATCGAAAGCAGGTCAAACCATCCTGACTGAGGAGAACAATGGACAGACCATAACGGTGGCAGCAGGCAGCGAGATCGTGATAAAGCTGGAAGGGAACATCACCACCGGTTACAGCTGGTCGGTGCAGGATCTGGACGCGCAGTACTTACAGCAGCAGGGCGAAGAAGAATATAAAAGTGAGAGTGACCTGATCGGGGCCGGCGGGGTTTCGACTTTTACTTTTAAGGCTATGCAGTCCGGCCAAACGACATTAAAAATGATCTACAGCCGGCCATTCGAAAAAAATACCCCGCCGGAAAAAGTATTCGAGATTTCCGTGGATATTCAATAGATCCGGCACTTTGGTTATTGAAAAAACTGTTCAGCGCGGAATCGTCCCCGGAATGAAAAGGGGTTAAAATTGACCACACAAATTTGCGGATAAGTGGTATAAATCCGCAGCAAAACTATCAGGAGAGTCCCCTATGAGCAAGAAATCCAAGAAACAATATCGCGATGCCGGCAAAATTTCCGGAGGTTCCGCTTCCGTTATCAATTCCCGAAGTGATGAGTTTAATCCCGATTACAGCGATGTGATCAAGGATCTGAAACGCATCGGCGCGCTGGCGGTTGTTTTCTTCGCTGTCTTGGTCGCGCTGTCGTTTGTTCTGTAATCAACCCATTCATAATCACAAATCAGGAGGAGAAAATGGCTCACATGTTCGTACCCGGACCGGTGGATGTGGCGCCCGAGGTCCTGCAAGCCATGGCAAAACCCATGCTGCCGCATCGCAGCAAGGAATATGAAGCGATCCATAGAAGCGCGGCAGAAAAAGCGCAGAAACTTTTCTATACCCAATATCGCGTATATTTAGGCACCCATTCCGGTTCCGGCATGCAGGAAACCGGCATCCGCAACCTGGTGGAAAAGGACGTGCTTTGCTGCGTCAACGGCGCGTTCTCCAAACGCTGGTACGATGTGGCGGTTTCCAACGGGAAAAACGCCGACAAACTCGAAGTGGAATGGGGCAAAGCACCCATGCCGGATGATTTACGCACGGCGCTTAAAAAGAAACACTACGAAGCGGTCACCATCGTGCACAATGAGACCTCCACCGGCGTGGAAGCACCGCTGAAAGACTTGTGCGCAGTTGTACGCGAGGTCAGCCCGGAGACGTTCATCCTGGTGGACGCGGTTTCATCGCTGGCCGGTTCCAAAATCGAGATGGACGCCTGGGATATCGATTTTCTGCTGACGTCTTCGCAAAAATGCCTGGCGCTGCCGCCAGGGCTGTCGCTGGCCGGAGTAAACGACCGCTGCCTGCAGAAGGCGGAAAAGGTAGCCAACCGCGGCTGGTATTTTGACCTGCTGCTGCTGGAAAAGCACCGCCTGAAGGATTCCACCGGCATGACCCCGGTCATCCCGTTGATCTACGCCCTGGATTTCCAACTGGACCGTATTTTTGCCGAAGGTCTGGACGCGCGCTTTGCGCGCCACGCGGCCATGTCGCAGCGGGTTTACGATTGGGCGCGCGCGCACGGCATGAGCACCTATGCCGACGCTGCCTGCCTTTCCAAAACGGTGGCTACCATCAACAACGACCGCAACCTGAGCATCCCGGATTTGAACAAGTTCCTGATGGAAAAATACCAGATGCGCATTTCCAACGGTTACGGCGACCTGAAAGACAAGACCTTCCGCATCGCGACCATGGGCGAAACCACGTTGAAGGATGTGGATACGCTGCTGGCGGGTATGGAAGCCTTCATGGCAAAGTAAGTACGAGAATTTGTGAATTGTAATGAGGAGGTTGATAGCCTCCTCTTTTTTTATTTGGGGCGGGATTTCAACAAAGTGGGGCGTTTGGAAAAGCGCTCTACTTTAATTCCACGAAGATGATTTTGCGAGCGTTGCGCGGCATCGCGACGCAATCTCCCGCCTTGAGAGCGCCACGAAGATTATAAATACTTTTTAGCCGGTTTATCTTTGCGAGCGAAGCGAAGCAATCTCCTGCGTGGAGGCCGTCAAGCCGCTGGTACTGCATCTCTCTTGGAGAAACAAATTGAGGCAGGCATCCTCTTTACTGGCAGGCAAGAATGCCTGCCCTACAGATAACTCAATTAAAGCGGCGCGTTTGGAAACGCGCCCTACTTTACTTCCACGAAGATGATTTTGCGAGCGATGCGCGGCATCGCGAAGCAATCTCACGCCATGAGATCGCCACGCCGCGCAAGCGCGGCTCGCGAAATCAATTATTAATTTGTCTTTGCGAACCCCGCGTCAGCGGGGTGACGCAATCTCACGCCTTGAGATCGCCGCGCCGCGCAAGCGCGGCTCGCGAAATCATTCTCAACTTGTCTTTGCGAACCCCGCCGCTTTGGTTATCCCAGACGCGCTTTCAGAAACATCTCGATCTGCTGGTAATAATCACGCAGCGTTTCCGGCTGGCGGAAGCCGTGACCCTCGCCTTCGTAGACCTTCAGCGAGCAGGGAACCCCGCGCACGTTGAGCTGTTTAAATATTTCGGTCGATTGCGCAGGCGCAACGACCTTGTCGCTGTCGCCGTGGAAAAGCGCAAGCGGGTCCTGGATGCGGTCGAGGTGAAAGATCGGTGAACGGTCGACAAAGCGCTGGTAATCCTTTTCCAGATTGCCGGTCAGGAAGCGGTGATAATAGCGTTCGAATTTATGCGTATGCCGGGCGTCGTCCACCAGATCGCTGACCGGGTAGCTGCAAATTGCCGCCTTGAACAGGCCGGGATAACGGATCAACACGTTCAGCGCGGTGAATCCGCCCGCGCTGCTGCCGAACAAAACCAGCTTCTCCGAATTTGCCAATCCGCGCCGGATCAACTCCTGCGTGAAGTTGAAAGTATCTTCGACATCCACGACACCCCAGTTGTGGCGCAAAGCCTCCTGGTAATCGTAACCATAACCGCTGCTGCCGCGGTAATTGAGCTGCGCATAAGCATAGCCGCGCGAATTGAAAAAGGCTGCGTCCCCCGAAAAGCAGGGCAGGTCCTGCCCGGTCGGCCCGCCGTGGATATCCAGGATCAACGGCGGCGCGCCGGGACCAGCCTGATTCCCGGCCGGGGGATAATAGTAACCATACACCTCTTGGTGATCACCGGACAAGAAGGTTATCTCTTCAGGCTGGGTGGCTGCCGCCTGAACGATTTCCGGCAGGGGATTCTCCACTGCAAGCGAAAGCGTCTCTCCGTTGATTTGCCAAATTTGTTTTGGATCTTTAACGCCGCTGCCCAAAATAACCAATTCATCCCCCGTGCCATCGAGCTGCGCAGCGCTGACCACCGGATCGATGAGGATGCGGGTGCTTTTCCCGCCGCGCAGATCGACCTTCCACAGCGAAGAAAAACCGCGCAGATTACTCAGTATGTAAATCCGCTTGCTGTCCGCGCTCCAGGCGTAACTGCGCATGCCCTGAATCCAGGCTGGCTGGCAAAGATGGCACCCATCCGGGGGCAGCAGCACGCGTTTTTCACGTTTTTTCAGATTATAAAGCACCAGGCTGTCCCAATCGCCGTCGCGGATGATATAGCTCAACCATTTACCATCGGGAGAAAAGCGCGGCTGGCAGGCGGCAGTGCCGGGGTTGCCATCTATCCAACTTTCTTCTAACAAGCGCAATTGCATCCCGCCCAATTTTCCCAGTTTGATGCTCCCGGCATCCCAGGGCATGTAGGGATGATTCCATTCAACCCAGGCAATCATCTCTCCGGACGGGTGCCAGCAGGGCTGCATGTAGAAATCAGCTCCCAATACCAACTGGGAGGGCCAGGTCAGCCCGTTGGTACGGCAGACAGCCAGTCCGTCTGTTTCGCCTTGCTGGTAGACGTAAAGCACCCATTTTTCATCCGGCGAAAGCGCAGGAGAGGCTGACCGGGTGAAAGCCGGCGTGATCATTTTCGGCGGCTCAACTGTTTGCAGGTTGACCCGAAAAAGGCTGCCGCTTTTTTCCGCGAAAACCAGGCTGCCGAGGCCGAGATCAAATTCACCGCCGCCATAGCCGACAGTTCCGCGCACATCCAGATCGCCGGAAACTTCCTGCTGACTGCCATCCGCCTTTTGCCGGATGATAGCGCCGCGGCCGGCAATGGATTCCACCCAATAAAGATCGGCGCTTTCTTTACCGATGCGCACGTCGTTGAAATGCCGCAGGCTGTTGAGATCATCAGGAAGTACTGGCCGGTTCATGGATAATTCACCTGTAATCGAAAATTATGAATAGGAATGGCTTGATTTTAAAATAAAAACTCATCGGATAGCGATGAGTTTTCATCAATACAATTGCGGTTGGTTAGTCTTTGGGGATCCACAGGTTCTTCAGCTTGACTTCCTTATCATCACCCAAATCATCCCAATTTTCCAGTTTTGCCGCCAGGTATGCGATTGAAGCGGTAGGCAGGCTCTCCACTTTACCGGTCAGGATCTGCAGGAAGGCTTCCAGGCCGGGGTTATGTCCGATCACCATCACGGTTTTTTTCTTTTTGCCATGTTCCTTGACTGCTTTCAGGATTGCGGAAGGCTCTGCCATGTACAGGGATTCGGAAAAAATGATTTCGTGTTCATATTTGCTGGCCTGGGCGACAATCTCAGCAGTTTTTACTGCCCGCTCGGCGGTGGATGAAATGATCAAATCCGGCACCAGTTTTTTATTGCGCAGCAACTTCCCCATTTTCTCGGCGTCTTTAGTTCCGCGCTTTTTCAAGGGTCTTTCGATATCGGGAACTTCAGTTTCTTTCCAACTCGACTTCGCGTGCCGCATCAACAATAGTCTTTTCACGCTTTTTATCTCCTCGGATACTAATCGTGAAGTTAGTATAACATAATGACTATGCAGGGCTTGCAGGCTTGCGTTAATATTTTGTTAAAATTATATGGATGACTGTGAATTCTGAACAACCCGGAAAAGAATTTATAGATGAAGCCATTCTCGTGGAATTCCGCCAGGCGCCATTGCTGCAAAAAGTACCCAAACCCCCGGATTTTTTCACCTGGCGCGGGAAACGCTACGAGGTTAAATGTCTGCTATCGGAGTGGAGCGATCTGGCGCGGCGGGGAAACCAGGCAAAGAATATGCGGCCTGCGCACCTGACCCGCGCCGAGAAGATGGGTTCCTGGGGAGTTGGACGCTTTTTTTTCAAGATGAGAACCACAGATGAACGCATTTTCGTTATTTATTACGATCGCACACCTAAAAAAGGAGATGAAGGCTGCGGAAGCTGGGTGCTGCTTTCAGAATTAACGGACAACCGGGCTGAATGATATTCCCGGAAGATGGAAATTAATGAAGCGGTTTTCATGCATTTTGTAATCTAACAAAAGGCGCTTTTCTATATATAATTACTATCCGTAGTATGATGAATGCAGGTTGAGAGGAATTTCATGAGCGAAGAGCGGTTGATGATTTTGAAGTTATTGAAAGACGGCAAGATCACAGCGGATGAGGCAGCCAGACTTTTGGAAGCGATCGGCGAAACCAAAAACAAGGCCGAGCATTCGCATGATGCGCACGAACCTTTAAAAGGGGAAGGTAAGTTCTTTCGCGTAAAAATCACCGATGCCACGACTGGAAAAATGCGCACCAATATCCGTATCCCGTTGAGCGTGATGGGAGCCGGTGCGAAATTCGGCGCGCACTTCGCTCCGCAAATTGAAGGAATCGACGAAGAAGATATCATGCGGCTGGTCCGCAGTGGAGAGGTGGGTAAGGTAATCGATGTGTTCGATGATGAAGACGGGGAGCATGTGGAGATTTATATCGAATAACCGTCGATGAACAACAGCAATCTTGCTGGTTGGAAAAGAACATTCTTTATCATCTGGTCAGGCCAGGCTTTCAGCCTGTTTGGAAGCGAACTGGTCCAATTTGCGTTGGTCTGGTTCCTGACCAGGCAAACCGGATCTGCTTCGGTTTTAGCGATGGCGTCTTTTGTTGCCCTACTCCCGAGGGTTTTAATTTCCCCATTCATCGGCGCTTTGATCGATCGCTGGAATCGGCAGCGTGTGATGATCTTTGCCGATTTGTTCATTGCCGGCTTCACACTGGTTTTGGCGGTCATCTTTTGGCAAAACCGCGTGCAGGTCTGGCACATCTACGCCATTATGTTCATCCGCGCCCTGGGCAGCAGTTTCCATTGGCCTGCCATGCAATCTTCAACCTCCCTGATGGTGCCCAAGGATCAGCTTGCGCGCATTTCCGGCATGAACCAAACCCTGCAGGGGATCCTGGGCATACTGGCGCCCATGACGGCTGCACTGCTGCTGGACATTTTACCGATGCAGGGGATGCTGGCAATCGATATCCTTACCGCCCTGATTGCGATTACCCCGTTGTTGTTTGTCGTAATTCCGCAGCCGGTTAAAAATGAGGGTGTTACGCCTTATGCTGGAATCGGCGGACTCATCCGGGATGTAAAAGAAGGTTTCCGTTATCTGGCGAACTGGAAAGGGATGATGGTTCTAACCATCGCAGCCACATTGCTGAATTTCTTACTAAATCCGGGTTTCACCTTCACACCCTTGCTGGTGACACAGCATTTCGGAAAAGGCGCGGTTGAATTGAGTTTGGTCGAAGCGGTTTTCAGTTTCGGCATGATCGCCGGCGGGATCATGCTGAGCGTTTGGGGCGGATTCAAGCGCCGCATCATGACAACTTTGAGCGGGATCATGGGCATTGCCGTGAGCACGGCGATCATCGCGGTGGCAAAACCCAGTGAATTCCTGTGGGCGGCAGCCGGCATGGGGGTCACCGGTTTCATGATGCCCATCACCAACGGGCCGATTTCGGCCATCATGCAAGCGCACGTTGAACCGGAAATTCAGGGCAGGGTGTTCACGATGACCAACAGCCTGATGAGCGCCATGATCCCAGTCAGCATGCTGGTGGCGGCGCCTGTGGCGGAATGGATTGGCATTCGCGGATGGCTGGCGCTGGCTTCAGCCGGATGCCTGGTGATCGGCATCACCTGTTTTTGCGTTCCCGAATTGATGGATGTGGAAAATCCGCTTTCGAAAAAGCGCAATTAAGCAGAAACCAGGATTTTCAGAGCGATCAGCAGAATGGAGATCGCCGCAGCCCCAATTGTGACCAGGCGCGGGTTCTTGGGTTGGCGGATGATCACATTGCCCAGCGTGATGGTAGATTCCACGCCGTAAGTCGGTCCGGCGAACCAGGCATAAAACAACCCGCCCAGCATTCCCCCGATATGGCCCCAGTTATCGATACCCGGATTCATTCCCAAAAACAGGTTGATCGCCACCACCATCAGGATGTTCATCAAGAGCGGGCGGGCGGCGCTGCCTAACAAGAAGCGGTTTTTGTAGATGTAAACGCCCTGGGCGGCAATCAGGCCGAAAATGGCAGTCGAAGCGCCTAATGAGGGGTTTTTCGAAAGCAAAAAAGATAGGGTATTGCCCCATAAACCGCCGATCAGGTACAGGGTGACAAACGACGAAATCCCGTACCGGCGCTCAAGTCCCGGGCCGATACTATAAAGCGCATACATATTAAAGGCAATGTGCAGAAAAGAACCATGCAGCAGGATCGGCGTGATCAACCGCCAGAATTCCCCTTGCAGAATGAACTCGTTGATCTTTGCCCCGAATAACAACAGGTAATCATAACCAAACAACCAATCTGACAGATTTTGCAGCATGTAGCAGAATATCGTAATGGCGATAATGTAAAAAGAAACCGGAAATTGTCTTTTCATTTATGGTTAGATGGTGATCTTGCGCGGATTGGCGCGTTGATGCTCGGCGGTGATGATCGCCTCGATGACATGCACGGTTTGGCTCAACTGATTTTGCTTGTTGACCACCAGATAATCGAAATCGCGCGCCTTGATTAGTTCATCCTTCACGGTGGCGATGCGGGTATCCAAATCTTTCTCATGGCTCAACCTGCGCCCGCCCAGGCGTTTGAACCAATCCTCCTGGCTGGAAGGCAGCAGGAAAATCAAGATGGCTTGCGGATAGATCTTTTTGATTTTTTCAGCCCCCTGCACATCCAACCGCAGCACAACGTCCTTGCCGCTGTTCATGGCTTCACGGATCTGATTTTTGGGAACGCCTTTGTAATCATCATAGACATGCGAATACTCGATAAATTCGTCGTTGGTGATCATCTCCTCGAATTTTTCCCGGCTGACGAAAAAATAGTCGACCCCTTCTTTTTCATCAGGGCGCGGCGCGCGCGTGTTAACGGTGACCACGTGGTGAATGGGCAAAGAACTGTTTTTCAACGCGCGCAGCACTGAATCTTTACCGACTCCGGAAGGGCCGGAGATTACGATCATCAGGGAAACTTTTTCCAGGATAGCGAAATCAACGGAAATATTATTCAAATCAGCTCTGTTTATTCGAAAAGATTTTGTATGATTATAATTGAAAACCGCTGGCGGTTTTTCGGGAGAAGCATGCCGAACTACGAATACATTTGCGATGATTGTCATCAACGGTTCTCACTCGCCATTGCTTATGCGGATTACGGGCGGAAAAAAGTATCCTGCCCCTATTGCGGAAGCAGCCGGGTAAACCGGCGTATCGGCCGCGTGCGCCTGGCGCGTTCCAATGGTGCGCGCATGCAGCAATTTCAGGATCTGGCTGACCCGCAGAGCATTGATCCATTGGAAAATGAGCCTCGCGAAATGGGCAGACGCCTGCGTAAATTGAGCGAAGAGATTGGCGAGGATATCAGTCCGCAATTCAATGAAGTGGTGGAGCGCCTTGAGAGCGGCCAATCGACTGATGAGATTGAGAGCGCTTTGGCGGATGATTCGCTTTCCGGTCATGACGATGATGTTAATCAGGAGTAGGGGACTTAATACGCATTGATCAGGATAAAGAGCTGGTCGGGCGAAGTAAGGCCGCTAATTGTGTTCAGGAATTCAGCCAGTGAGCGCGACCGCAGCCTTAGGGCGCGGACAGCCGCTCCCACGGGGTCTTCGCCGGCGGCGCTGTAAGGTTCGTCGGCATACGCGCCATGAAAGGCGAAATACGCCTGATTGAGCTTGCGGATCTGATAGCCGTTTTCCCAAAAGTACTGGCGGCGTTCTTCCATGTACGTTTCCGCTTCCTGGACTTTATTTTCCAACAGTAATTGGTCGACTTTTAGCCGCGTGATGTACATTTCGTGGCGAAAATCAAAAGCGCCGCTTTCTTTTGCCAGGTCAAATTGACCTCGATAACCAGCCTCGTAGAGCATGGGACTTTGTTTTCGTGAAGGAAGCAAGTCGGCGTAAAACATTTGCAGGACTGTCCGGCCAATCTCCGCGCCGGCGATGGATGCTGCAGTTTCGTTCATGGTGCGCATGGCCGGGGAATCGGAGAAATGAAGCCCCAAAGGACGGATGTCGAGGTAATTATGGGTCCACTCATGTGCCACTGTCTCAAGCAAGAATGAAATGTCTGCGGTATCGGAGACCATGGCCGGGTAGGTGCCCACGCCGCCGATATTGACAACCAACGCGGAAAAATCGGTTTTGCTCTCCACTTCATTTTCCAGTGCGACAATATTGTCCAAATTCATTTCTGCATCCAATGAAATACTTTTAGCTAACCGGATGCTTTCGCGCGGAGATATGACCAATTCTTTGGGCAGGTTGGTGGCGTGGTATAGCACCGGCGGAAAAGGCTGGCCGGTGTTAGGCAGCCGCATTTGCCTGATTGCCAAAGCAACCTGATTTTGAATCACGGCCTCTGCCAGAGAGGATTGCTCTCGCAATGCGCTTTGCTTGGCTGCCAGCCTGGCGCGTAAATTGACGGAAGATGCTTTGGGATCCTGAATGGTGGGATCGGAAAAGATGGATTCAAGCTCATTTTCCATTTCTTGGGTATCCCTGACCAACAGGAAGTAATCATGACGATTTTTCTTTCCTGCCTGTAGTTGAAATAATGCTCGAAACCGGCGCCGAGCATGGATAATTTATTAAATAATGCTTGCATCGTCCACCCGGTGTAATCAAACTCGAAGGGTCGTGTAAATGGACGCACGGCATCTTCCGGCAGAACCGGCTGCCAAACGCTGGTGGTGGGTAAAACCAGAGTAAGGCTGAGACTGGCAACAATCAAAATCCGCCAAAGAAACTGTTTCATGAGTGTATTCGATTATTATACGGTTCACGAAAAATAACAGGTTGTATTATCGTATTAATAAAGTTTTTACAACCCTTCTTATTATTATTCGTTATAATTTATTGTATAAAATATACGTAGCAATACCAAAAGGGATATATTGTAAAACAAAGGGATTAAAAAATGGCCAGACCAAAAAATACACCAGAAAAAATTGACCGAATGCGCAACTCAATGATGGATGCGGTGATTTCGCTGCTCGATCACGTGTCACCGGATAAAGTCAGCATCCGCATGATCGCTGAAAAAGTAGGCGTATCACACATGGTATTTTATACCTACTTCAAAGACCGCGATGAGATCATGCAAGTGCTGATTGAGCGTGAGCGAAAACGCATCAATGATCATTTTGCCGCCAAGCTTGAGAAAGCAAAAACAGCTTCAGCTAAATCGGTAATGCAGGAATTGATCAGCGAATACATGCAAACTGCCGAAGAACACCCCAAAATATTCCGCCTGTTCTGGTTGGACCCCATGATTGAAGAAAACCAGGAACACGCCCGATTCAACCAATTGGATGACGCGATTGCCAGTCTATCCAAGTTAATCAAGATCGGCATAGAAAAAGGTGAATTCAATAAACGAAACGAACGTTTGGCGGCCACAACGATCATGGCAATCATCAACGGACCGATCGTGATGGAGCAATGCAAGAAACTGCCGGCGGATATCAAATGTGCCAAATTAATGGAGCAAATTACACTGGCGGCTTTTTCCTATCTGCAGTCTTAAACGGTCTATTGAGCCGCGCAAAAAAAAAACGGCTCATGTGGAATTGAATACAAAACAGCACACCGATCCGGCGTGCTGTTTTTTGTTAATTTGTTTCTAAGCTACAAGCGACCAAATCAGGTATATATTTGCACATTCATATCATGTGAAAATTATATTAAAAATATTTTATATAATTGGTTGGCAGTCGAACCTGATAGCGCAATCCTTACGTATATATTGCTGGAGTCGAGGTTAAAAATGGCAAAGAAAAAAGAAAATGAATTAAAAGAAAAGAAGATCACGCAGGTTATCCATTCGGAGGCAGTTGAAAAACCAAAAAACCAATTGCAGAAGCTGGTTTCATGGTTTACAGAAAAGCGTATTCGCTGGATAATACCTTTAATCATAATATTCATTGTCGGGTTTTTTATCTTCAACAGCATCCAGGCGAAAAACGCAGCCGCTGAAGCATATCAAACCCTGAAATTGGAGAAGGGGGATCTGGTGGTGATCGTGGGAGCGACCGGAACTGTCGAAGCGAACCAAACCGCAGAATTGACCTGGCAGACCACGGGGCGTGTGGAAAGCGTCAATGTTAAATTGAACGACCGTGTAAAATCCGGGGATATCCTGGCGGATTTGGCCGATAATACCCTGCCGCAATCCGTAATCCTGGCTCAAGCGGATTTGGTGGACGCCAAAAAAGCGCTGGAAAACCTGATCAATTCGAACACCGAGACCGCTGAAGCATATGCGGCATTGCTGGAGGCCGAACAGGACCTGCGCGATGCCGAAGATGACCGCGACCAGTGGAATTACAACGACGCGAACATCGACAGAGTCAATGACGCACGCGCCAAATTTATTGCCGCAGAAGAAGAATTCAAGATCTATAAAGCGAACTATGAAGCGGTTAAGAAACTGCCGGTTGATGATCCCAAGCGCGTGAAAGCGAAAGAAGAGCACGATAGCTATAAATTGATCCGCGATAAAGCCCTGCGAACCCTCAACTATATTCTGGGAAAAGCGTATGGCCAGCAGGTGGCTGAAGATTTCGCCGCTTACGATATCGCGAAAGCCAAATTGGATGATGCGCAGCGTGATTGGGATCGGGTTAAGAGCGGCCCGAACGCGGATGATATCAGCGCGGCCGAAGCCAAAGTGGCTGCCGCTGAGGCTACCGTTTCAATGGGCTGGCTTGAAGCTCCCTTCAATGGCACTGTCACACAAGCCAATCCCAAAGTTGGCGACCAGGTCAGCGTTGGAATGGTCGGATTTCGCATCGATGACCTTAGCCAGCTTTTTATGGACGTGAAAATCTCCGAAGTGGATATCAATAAGGTCAAGGTCGGGCAAAAAGCGGAACTGGCTTTCGACGCGATCAGCGGTGCAACTTATGCCGCTGAAGTAACAGAAGTCTCCAGCGTCGGCGTGGACAGCGGTTCAGGCGTGGATTTCACTGTCAGGCTGAAAATCCTGGATCTGGACGACCAGGTACGGCCGGGCATGACCGCATCCGTGAATATCATTGTCGCCCAAAAGTCGGACATCCTTACCGTCCCCGGGCGGGCAGTGCGTTTCAAAGACGGAAAGCGGATCGTGTATGTACTCGAAGGAGGTGTTCTTCAGGAAAAAGCCATCGAAATCGGTGCGTCTTCGGATACCAGCATCGAGATCGTGTCTGGTGATCTGAAAGAAGGGGATTTAGTTGTATTGAACCCGCCGTTCGAGTTCAACATGACCGGCGGAGGACCGTCTTTTGAGGATTAAACCATGGCCAAAAAAGGGAACGCAATCGTCGCTAAAGACCTCACCAAGGTCTACCAAATGGGGCATGTGGAAGTAAGCGCTTTGTGCGGCGTATCGCTGGAAATTAAATATGGTGAAGTAGTCTCAATCATGGGGCCGTCCGGTTCAGGAAAATCAACCTTGATGAATATCATAGGCTGCCTGGATCGGCCGACCTCGGGAGAATATTATCTGGATGGCATGCTGGTATCAGACCTGTCAGATGACCAACTGGCCTTGATCCGCAATCAAAAAGTAGGTTTCGTTTTTCAAAATTTCAACCTGCTGGCCCGTTCATCGGCTTTGGTCAACGTTCAATTGCCGATGCGCTATGCCGGTGTTCGGGAAGGCATGCAGGAACGAGCCGCCAAATCGCTGGAAGCGGTTGGCTTGAGCGATCGCATGAACCATAAACCCACTGAATTATCCGGCGGGCAGCAGCAGCGTGTGGCATTGGCCCGCGCCCTGATCAACGACCCGGCCATCCTGCTGGCGGATGAACCGACCGGAAACCTGGATTCCAAATCGGGAGAAGAGATTATTGAACTTCTGCTGGATTTGAACAAGAAAAACGGAACAACTTTGATTATTGTGACGCATGACCCGAAGATCTCGGCCAGGACCCAACGCATCATCCGACTTTACGACGGAAAAGTAGTTAAAGAATAAGAATGGACATCGTACTCGCAATTAAAGAAGCACTGGAAAGTCTGAGCGCCAACAAGCTGCGCGCCGGTTTGACGATCCTGGGAATCGTGATCGGTGTGGCGGCGGTGATTGCCATGCTTGCCATCGGGACAGGCGCCCAGAATACCATCCTGGGTTCAATCAATAGTGTGGGCACCAACCTGTTATTTGTATTCCAGGGAAACACGCAGCAAGATATACGCAATGAGCAGCCGATCACTATGAGCGACGTCAACGCCATGGAGGATGTTCTGCAAGCGCCGCATGTTCAGATGGTATCTCCGGTGGTGTATGGCTATGTCAACGCGACATACGGCGGCGAAACCACACGTCCGGAACTGCTGGGCGTCACTTCAAATTTTGAAACGACCGCGAACTATGGATTGAGCGAGGGCAGCTTTATCAGCGATGAGAACGTGAACGGGCGCGCCTCGGTTGCTTTGATTGGGCCGGACGTGGCGGAGAAATTATTCGGCCGCCGCGACATGATCACCGGTGAAACTATCCGCCTGGAAGGGCAGCCTTTCCGCGTGATCGGCGTGCTGGAATCCAAAGGCGGCGGTTCGGTCGGCAGTCAGGATAATGTGATCTTTGTGCCGCTCACCACCGCGCGCGTACGCCTGTTGGACCGCGAACGCGACCACGTGGATATCGTGTATATCCAGGCAGTGGACGCCGAGTCCGTCACCACAGCCAGCAATGAAGTTGCCCAAATTCTGCGGACCCGCCATCATACCGAAATCGGCCTGGATGATTTCACGATTTACACACAGGAGGATATCCTTTCAGTAGCCGGAACAATCACCAGCGTGCTGACGATATTCCTGGGCGGTATCGCGGCCATTTCACTGTTAGTGGGCGGAATCGGCATCATGAATATCATGCTGGTCTCGGTCACGGAGCGCACCAAGGAGATTGGCCTGCGCAAAGCCCTGGGCGCGCGCAAGGCGGATATTCTGCTGCAATTCCTGACTGAATCTTCGCTGTTGAGTCTGTTTGGCGGGATCATCGGCATTGTATTCGGTTGGCTGATTTCCGTAGCGGTGGGAAAAATCGCCACAGCCAGCGGTACGCCTTTTACGCCAGCGGTGGGTTTGAACGCTATCCTACTGGCAACCCTGTTTTCGACTGCCGTCGGGCTGTTTTTCGGCATTTACCCTGCTAACCGCGCAGCCAACCTGGAACCAGTGGAAGCGCTGCGGTACGAATAATATCGCCAACTTTTTGGATAGAACGAGCTGCCTGATCAAATGGCAGCTCGTTTTTTAACATCAAATTCAGAAACCTGTCAGCGCGATGGCCCAAAGGAACAATAAAGTTCGTCTAGACAAAATGATGCATGACACTGATTTCATCTATCGGAATCGGTTAGAATAGTACAGCAAAATCAATGGGAGGCAGGTATTATGGATACTTGGAAAATAATTGTCACGGATGGATTACAGGATGCGGGGATGAGTATTCTCTCGAAAGAAGCAAAAGTGGACGACCGTAAAGGTATTTCCGCAGAAGACCTGGTCAAAGAAATTGGAAATTATGATGCCATCATCGTGCGCGGGCGCACAAAAGTCACTCGCGAGGTCATTGAGGCCGGCAAAAATCTGAAAGTGATCGGACGCGCGGGCGTCGGCGTGGACAATATCGATGTCGCAGCCGCCAAAGAAAAGGGGATCAAAGTAGTCAACGCACCCAGCTCCACCACAACAGCAGTCGCGGAATTGGCCATGGGGTTGATCTTCGCCCTGGCGCGCGAAATACCCAAAGCGGATGCTTCGATGAAACGCGGCGAGTGGTTGAAAAAAGATCTCGAGGGTGTTGAATTGTTCGGAAAAACACTCGGCATTATCGGTTTCGGCCGCATCGGTTCGACCATCGGCCAAACGGCGGCAGCAGTGGGGATGCGCATCATGGCTTGCTGCCTTTTCCGTATTCCTGAAACCATCCGCATCATCGGCGGCGAATTGCTGGTGATGGACGACATTATTGAAAAGTCTGATTTCATTACCATCCATACGCCTTTGACGGATGAAACCCGCGGCATGATCAACGCCGAGGCCTTTTCCCGCATGAAAGACGGCGTTTACATCATTTGCACTGCCCGCGGCGGGATCATCGATGAAAAAGCCCTGTTGGATGCGTTAAATTCCGGCAAGGTGGCTGGAGCCGCATTGGACGTGTTCGAAACCGAACCGCCGGTATTCAAAGAATTAATCAATCACCCAAAAGTGATCGCCACTCCGCACATTGGGGGACAAACCAACGAAGCGCAGCGGCGGGCTTCCGTGGATATTTCGCGAGAAGTGATGGCAGCGCTCAAGGGTGATAAACTTCATTGGCAGGTTGCTTAAGACAAAGAGGTCGAATGGAAGAAAAATTACAAAAGTTCAAGAAACTTTCCGCTGAAATTTCCAATTTACGCGCAACCAGCGCCGTGTTGAATTGGGATCAATTGGTCAATATGCCGGCGGGCGCCGCGGAAGACCGCGGCGAGCAAATTGCCACCATCGAAGAGATCCTCCACCAAAAATCAACCTCGGAAGAGCTGGGCAGGCTGCTGGAAGACTTATCTGCCGACGCCAAGACTTTGGACGCAGATTCGGACGAGGCCCGCATGATCAAGGTTGCCAAGCGTCAATTTGACAAAGCAGTCAAGGTCCCGGCAGACTACGTCAGCGAAAATGCGCGCGTCACAACAGTTGCGCAAAGCGTTTGGGAAAAAGCCAAGACAGAATCCGACTTCGAAATCTTCCGGCCATATTTACAGCAGGTTGTGGATTTGCGCCGTCAATATGCGGATTTTTTCAAACCCTGGGATCACGTCTATGATCCTTTGCTGGATGATTTTGAACCGGGTATGAAAACCGCCGAGGTTCAGGAAATCTTCGGAAAACTGCGTCCGATGCAGGTGAAACTGATCAAAGCCATCGCGCAAAAACCGCAGGTGGAAAAATCATTCCTGGAATTGGAGTACCCTGAAAAAGGCCAACTCGATTTTGGGGTAGAGGTCATCCGGCAATTCGGATACGACTGGAATCATGGACGGCAGGACAAATCGGCTCATCCTTTCACGACCGGTTTCGGCCTGAACGATGTGCGCATCACAACCCGCTTCAATACGCATTATCTGCCCACAGCCATGTTCGGCACCATGCACGAATGCGGGCACGCGCTTTATGAATTGGGCATCAACAAAGCCTATAATCGCACGCCCCTGGCAGACGGCGCATCGATGGCTGTGCACGAATCGCAATCGCGCATGTGGGAAAACCTGGTTGGACGTTCGCGCGCATTTTGGAAGCACTATTTCCCGCGACTACAGACGATCTTCCCCAGCCAGCTGGGCAACGTGAATGCGGAAATGTTCTATAAGGCCGTCAACGCAGTGGAACCATCATTCATCCGCACAGAATCCGACGAGGCAACCTATAACTTGCACATCATGCTGCGCCTGGAGATGGAAATTGCCCTCATGGAAGGCAGTCTGGCGGTCAAGGATGCGCGCGAAGCCTGGAATGAAAAGTTCAAAGCTTACCTGGGGCTGGTGCCACCGGATGACGCTCATGGTGTTCTGCAGGACGTGCACTGGTCGTTCGGCGGATTGGGCTACTTCCCGACCTACGCGCTGGGCAACCTGGTTTCGGTGCAAATTTGGGAACGCATGACCCGGGATATTCCCGACGTTGAAGAACAAATCGGGGAGGCAAAGTTCGATGGGCTGCTGGCATGGCTGCGCGAACACGTGCACATTTTCGGTGCCAAGTACGAACCGCAGGAATTGATGGTCAAGGTGACCGGTTCCAGGATTACCCCTGAACCGTACATGCGCTATCTGGAAACCAAGTTCGGCGAGATTTACGCATTGTAAAGGATTATTACTCAAAAAAAACCGCTCCTGCAAAAGGAGCGGTTTTTTTGCTTAAGGTATTCCTGTTTAGAACGCGGCGTTGACTGTGTAGAATGAGGGATCGGTGGGCGTTTCGCCGCTGGGATCCCAGACGTATACCCAATCGCCTTCGTTGGCCCATTGGTACAACCAGGCTGAGTCCCCGACCGATAAGTTAATGCAGCCATGTGATTGTTCATACCCGAACATGGCGCGCCAGTAAGCGCCGTGCAGCGCGCGCGGTCCATCGTAGTACATGGTCCACGGTACGTCTTCCAGCAAGTAATAATCAGTCTTGCCGCTGGCAAATGCGCCGGTCATGGTTTCAAAGTCTTTCTTCAAGCGGATCTGAAACAATCCGGGTTGGGTGTAGTAGGGTTCATAACCGGTGGCGACCAGCGTGGCGAAAAGCAATTGGTTGTTCTCGTACACGCACAAGGTTTGTTCGTATAAGTTAACCTCGATCCAGCGGCCGTTTTCTACTCCCTCGGGGGCATCACTGTGGGGATAGACGGCGCGAATGGCGCGCCTTTCCACCCATTTGCCGATTCCGATCATGTACCAGGTGGTGCCTTCCGCTTCAACTGTGTCATAAATCTTGACCACGGTGTTGCGGGTCAATTGCTCGTTCAGGATAGCTGCGTTGTAACTGGGTTCGCGGCGTGGATTGACCAGATCGATGATCCAGCCGAAATCGTTCTTGGGCTGCTGCGCGAATAACAGACCCTGGAAATCGGAATAAACCGTTGGTGAAGCGCGGATCCACTCACCGAGCGCATTGGTCACATAAGCATCGCCGCCGTTGTAACCGATTTTGTCATAGGAGATATACAAGGTGTTACCGATGGGAACGTAATGCGAAGCACCCCAGCCGGAAATGGCGGAAGCCATGTCCGGGTACCAGGCGGCTTGCACACCCTCCCCGACGTTCAGCTTGGCGTAATTTTTATTAAGCACCAGCAGGCTGCGGTCGGGATGCGAGGCGATCAGCGGCTGGTCGGGGATGCTGATGCCTTCACGCGCCCATTTGGTTAGCGTTTCCGACGGACCCATCGGCAGGCAATCGACGGGCGCGATCAAATAGACGCCCGGCAGGCAAAGCGGCAGTCCCTCATAGGATTCCTGGTAAGCCGGTAATGTCGGCGTGGGTTCGACGGTTGGCGTGGTGGTGGCAGCGGGGGTGGGGGTTTCCATCGTTGCTGTTTGAACGGATTCAGCCGTTCCCGTTTCGGGAGCGGCGCCGGAATGATCCGCCGGCAGCGCCGCATCCGGCTGCGCAGTCGGTTGCGCCTCGTCCTGTGCAAAGACAATCGACGAATCCAGCAGGAGCGCGGCCATCAGCAGCAATCCGAGGAAAATTCTTTTTCTTTTTTGTAGCATTCAAACCTCATTGAGAAATTAACGGGTCTAATTGTACCTGATTCTGTTTTGGCAAAATTCAGCAGGATAACCAACTCAAGCCGGTTCAAATTTCAAAACGAACCAACCAGTGCGCACCTTGCGGGGCGATTTTGGTAAAACCCGCTTTCAGAAAGGTTTCCAGGCTGCCCATGTAGAGGTCGCCGGGCGCATGGTGACGGTCGATCTGGGTGGGATAAGCTTCAACCAGTTCCGCCCCGCCCTGGCGGGCAAATTCGAGGGCAGCCTGAATGGCTTTCAGCATGCAGCCCCGTTTGCGTTCAGTTTTCGCGATATAGAAGCAGACAATTGACCAGACCGGTCGATCGTCCACTCTTTTCAAGATACGCAAGCGTTCCAGAGACGAAAAATCTTCGCGCGGCGCGACTGAACACCAGGCGACCGGATGCCGGCTGCGGTAACCAATCAAGCCGGGCACGAGGCCGCCTTGAACCAGCGCGCGCAGCGCCTGCCGGTTGGCTTCACCGCAGTTGGCGCAATTCTGCTGGAATTGCTTGCGCGGCAGGCGCCAGAACATGCACCAGCAACCGCCATATGCGCCGTGCGCCCCGAACAGCGTCTCAAAGTCAGCCCATCGGCTGTCATTCAACGGGAAAAAGGAAATATCCTCAATTTGTATGGCTGAATTAGTATTCATGATATCCAAACCTGTTAACGTATTGCTTGATTATCGCATAAACCACTGATAATTCATTATGCTATAATGCTGCTACCTTGGAGATTTCAACTCGGCGGATATCATGCGTTATTTAATCACTGGTGCAGCGGGCTTTTTGGGCGCGCCTTTGGCGAACCGACTCATACAAGCGGGGCATCGAGTCGTTGGTTTGGATGACCTTTCCACCGGCGATCCGGAACGTTTATCGTCCGAAGTACATCTGGTACGGGGTGACGTGAACGACCGGCCGAAATTGTGGTCATTACTGCAGGATGTCGATTGCGTGTATCATCTGGCTGCGCGCGTGATCGTGCCGGAATCTGTTTTATACCCCAGCGAGTACAACCAGGTCAACGTGGGGGGAACGGTTTCTTTGATGGAAGCCATGCGCGACGTGGGGGTGCGGCGCGTGGTTTTTGTGTCCTCAGGGACGATTTACGGCAACCAGCGCACTCAACCTCTGCGCGAATCCTGCCGTCCCAATCCGCGTTCGCCGTACGCTGTTTCAAAACTCTCAGCGGAATACTACATTCGTTCCATCGGCGACTTGTGGGGGATTGAAACGGTTTGCCTGCGCGTGTTCAATGCCTACGGCCCCGGCCAGCGCATGCCGCCCACCAATGCGCCGGTAATCCCGTATTGCATCCGCCAGGCTTTGGATCACGGCACCATCGTGGTGCATGGCGAAGGCAAGCAAACCCGCGATTACGTTTACATTGACGATGTTGTGGATGCTATGGCAGCAGCCTCCTCCATGCCGGATATCAACCGGCTGATCATCAACGTGGGCAGCGGAAAAGAAACATCCGTGAACGACATCATCAAACGAGTGGTGGAAATCACGCACGCCAAACCGGAGATCGTGATGAACAAGACTCACGACAGCGGCCCGGCGCGCATGTGCGCTGATCTGGGGTTGGCAAAAAGAAAATTGGGCTTTTCGCCCAAAGTATCCCTGGCCGAGGGGTTAAAGCGCACCATTGAAAGCGATCCGCGCTTTCGCAAAAAATAGATATTTCCCGCGGGATTTCAGAAGCTAAATAAATTTCAGCCGTCCGGCTGCGTAGATCACCATGCGTAGCAGCAGCCAACCATGTTTCCAACGCTGGATGTTGGTCGTGCCGTAGGTGCGTTCGCGGTAACGGATGGGCATATCCACGATTTTCAGGTTCAGTTTGGCTGCGCCGAAAATCAATTCAAAATCGCCGAAGGGATCGAAATCGCCGAAATAAGCGCGATTGGCGCAAATCGCTTCGTAATCCTTTTTCCACAACACCTTCGTGCCGCACAGGGTATCCTTGATCGGTTGCCCCAATAAATAGGTGAAAATGATCGTGAATGCTTTATTCCCGATCAGATTTAACGGCCGCATGGCGTGTTTTTCCATGGGGTAAACCAGGCGCACGCCGTTGATGAAATCGCCCTTGCCGCTGACCAGCGCATTGTAAAAACGCGGGAGGTCCTCTGGCGGCATGGTCAGATCGGCATCCAGGATCATCAGCACGTCTTCTTTGGCTTTTGAAAAAGCCAGGCGCACCGCGTCGCCCTTGCCCTTTCCGGGTTGTTTATAAACACTGGCATCGACGTCCTTGTGGGCTTTCATCTGCCTGCAGATTTCGTCATAGGTATCATCGCTGGAATGACCTTCCACGAAAATCAGCTCGGTGTGCGATCCAATTTGCGGGGTTTCCTCAAAGATTCTTTTAATGTTGCCAGCCTCATTCCTGGCAGGCACCACGATGCTGACGCCCGGCAGTTTACCGCGCAGCGCTGCAGATTCCCTGGGCCGGGCTACCATGAAATGAGTCATCGCCAAAAAGCGGAACGGCCACATGTGCACCAAATATTTATTGAAAAACGGCGTGATCAACGGGATGTTGAATGGCAGCAGCACTTCCACCCATTCCCGCACGCGCTCGAATCCGGCTAGATTGAGCAAGTTAGTGAGGTCCTCCACGGTCAACCAGTTTTGCGGCAGGGTAGGTTTGGCGACGCCCAGCGCAATCGCCAGGTTCAACGGCAGCTCCCACAGGCGGTTATAGAAGTTGATCACCAGGCGGCCTCTGGGTTTGAGATGGCGCAGAACTGCCTCCAGAGTCGATTGAACGTCCCACAGGTCATTGACGGTATCCGACAAGATTACAACGTCGAATTTTCTGTCCAGAGAAAAATCGACGGCATCCATCTGGCGGAAATCCAGGCCGGGATGGTTTTTTTGAGCCAACGCCACCATTTTGGACGAGATATCCAGGCCCAAACCGTATTTTGGTTCGAGGAAAGCCAGCAGATCGCCGTTGCCGCAGCCGATTTCGAGAATATCCTGGTTTTGGGAAATATTAAATTTAAAAACCTGGGCGATGCGCCGCCGGTAATAGACGCCCCAACCTTTCCAATTCTCCAATTTTAAGGCGACTTTATCCCAGTGCTGTTGTCTTTCGTCGTAAAATAGCTGCCGGATTTTTTCCATGAATCCTAACTTCGTTTCCTGTTTTTTTATTGTTATGCATTATACATTGGATGGAAAAGTTAAACTGGCACAAGCTGCTTGACCGCATTCAAGGACGGGCTTATAATTCAACGACTGAATATTGAAGCATGGAAAACGAATTCAAGGCAACCGCTGCCGACCTGACCATACTCGAAAATATCGAGAGCGAACCGGATACCACCCAAGCCAGCCTGGCTGAAATGATGGGCGTGGCGGTTGGAACGATCAACTGGCATCTGAAACGCTTGATCGACAAAGGCTATGTGAAGGTCAAACGCGCGGAGCGCAAGAAATTGCGCTATATCATCACCCCCGAGGGTATCGCGCTGCGTACACGGCTGCTGGTGGATTTTATTCAGTCATCTATGGAGCTCTACCGGCTGGTGCGCGGGCGTTCGCAACACGCCATCAGCGAGATTAAGAGCCGCGGCCATAAAACAGTGCGAATAGAGGGGGAAGGGGACGTGGCGGAGATCCTGAAACTGACCTGCATGGAGCAGGGTATCGCGATCAGCCGCAATCATCACGATCCAACTTTGAAAGTGATCGGTTTAAAAATTTTCATTGAGGAAAAGGAATAGCAATCTGATGAGTCAAGAGAATTTCTGGCAATCCAAACGGGTATGTGTGACCGGCGGCGCCGGTTTTTTGGGAAAAGTTGTCTGCCGCAAATTGCAGGAGCGCGGCGCTAGGGAGATTTTTGTCCCTACAATCGAGAAATATGACCTGGTCAGCCTGGATGGCATCAACCAGATGCTGGAAGATTCCAAACCGGACCTGATCATCCACCTGGCGGCCCAGGTGGGCGGCATCGGCGCCAACCGCGAACATCCCGCCGAGTTTTTCTATAACAATCTGATGATGGGCGTGCAACTGATGCACCGCGCCTGGCAGACCGGCGTGGGCAAATTCGTGGCTATTGGCACCATCTGCGCCTATCCCAAGTTCACCCCCATTCCCTTCGATGAGGACAATCTGTGGAACGGCTATCCCGAAGAGACCAACGCGCCTTACGGGCTGGCCAAGAAGATGCTGCTGGTGCAGGCGCAATCCTATCGCCAGCAATACGGCTACAATGCCATCTTCCTGCTGCCGGTGAACCTGTACGGCCCGGGCGACAATTTCAACCCGGACTCCTCGCACGTTATCCCGGCGTTAATCCGCAAGTGTCTGGAAGCCAAAGAAGCTGGCAAGGACGAAATTGTGGTGTGGGGCGATGGTTCCCCCACGCGCGAGTTCCTATACGTTGAAGACGCCGCGGAAGGCATCCTGCTGGCGGCGGAGCGCTATGACGGGGATTTGCCGGTCAACCTGGGCTCCGGCAACGAAATCAGCATCAAGGATTTAGTGGAACTGATTGCGAAATTGACCGGTTTTCAGGGAAAGCTGGTTTGGGATACCAGCAAACCCAATGGCCAGCCGCGCCGCGCGTTGAGCACCAAGCGGGCGTATGACTTGTTCGGGTTCAAAGCCAGCATGACTTTTGAGGAAGGCTTGAAAAATACTATCGATTGGTACCGGGAAAACAGGAAATAAAGAAACAGCTTATGGTACGCAGCGAACCCCGCAAGATCATCGTAAAACCCACCACCGGTTGGGCGGCTTTGAATTTACGCGACCTGTGGATCTACCGCGAACTGGTCTATTTCATGACCTGGCGCAACTTGAAGGTACGCTACAAGCAAAGCCTGCTGGGAATCGGCTGGGCTATCCTGCAGCCTTTCCTGACCATGGTGGTTTTCAGCATCTTTTTCGGCAACCTGGCCGGCGTTCCCTCGGATGGCGTGCCTTACCCCATCTTTTCTTATACTGCCCTGATCCCCTGGACGTTGTTTTCCAAGGCGCTGCAGGATGCCAGCCACTCGCTGGTGCAGAGCAGCCACATGATCACCAAGGTATATTTCCCGCGCATGATCCTGCCGCTGGCAGCCGTATTGGCGGGCGTGGTGGACTTCCTGATCGCATTCGTCGTGCTGCTGGGCATGATGGTGTTTTACAAAGTGACGCCCACCGCGAACATCTGGACGATTCCGTTCTTCCTGCTGCTCACTCTGGTGACAGCCATAGGTGTGGGATTGTGGTTGTCGGCCTTGAATGTGCTGTATCGCGACATCAACTACGTACTGCCGTTCCTGACCCAATTTTGGATGTATATCTCACCCATCGCTTACCCTACCAGCATGGTGCCGGAAAAATGGCGCCTGGTATACGCGCTCAACCCCATGACGGGTGTGGTGGAAGGTTTCCGCTGGGCGCTGCTGGGCACCGGCCAGGCGCCCAGCATGGTCACGCTGATCTCCAGCCTGATGGCCCTGTTCTTGTTCATCAGCGGTATGTTCTATTTCAAGCGCATGGAACGGCAATTTGCCGACATGGTTTAGGAGCGCAGCGATGAGTCGAACAGCCATTCATGTTGAGCACCTGGGTAAACAATACCGGCTCGGGCAATTTGTGGGCAATTACCGCACGCTGCGCGAGACTTTTTCTGAAAAATTCAACGCCAGGAAAACCGAAGAACCGCGCAAGCTGCTGCCCGAGAGCATCTGGGCCCTGGAAGACGTTTCTTTCGACGTTCTGCAGGGAGAAGTGCTGGGCGTGGTGGGACGCAATGGCGCCGGCAAGAGCACGCTGTTAAAAATCCTCTCGCGCGTGACAGAACCCACCAGGGGCGTCGTGGAAATCTACGGTCGCGTCGGCTCGCTGTTGGAGGTTGGCACGGGTTTTCACCCCGAGTTGACCGGCCGCGAGAATATTTTCCTTAACGGCGCGATCCTGGGGATGAAAAAGAACGAGATCGAATCCAAATTCGATGAGATCGTTTCTTTCGCGGAAGTCGAAACGTTCATTGATACGCCGGTCAAGCGCTACTCCAGCGGCATGTATTTGCGCCTGGCGTTCGCCGTGGCGGCGCACCTGGAACCGGAAATCCTGGTAGTGGACGAAGTGCTGGCGGTGGGCGACGCGGATTTTCAACGCAAGTGCCTGGGAAAAATGAGCGACGTAGCCAAACAGGGCCGCACTGTGCTGTTCGTCAGCCACAACATGTCCGCCATCCTGCGCCTGACACAGGAGACGCTGGTGATCGATAAGGGCCACCTGCTGCTGCGCGCCCCCACGGCCGAAGCGGTCGATTTTTACCTGTCGCGCGGCCTGACCCAGGAAGGGCAGCGCATCTGGCAGCCGGACGAAATTCCGGCCAGAGCTGATCCTTTTGTGCCGGTCGCCGTGCGCCTGACGGACCGCAAGGGGCACATTTTGGACGGCGTGCGTTCGACCGAGCCATTTTTCCTGGAAGTGGAATATAAACTGAAAAAACCGATCAAAGGTTTACGGGTGGGCATCTATATCATCACGTCACACGGCGAGTTCGTGTTTACATCATTCGATACCGACGACCCCGCGCAATTCGAGCAATACCCGCAGCGTCCGGAAGGCGCGTATCGCAGCCGCTGCGAGGTGCCGGCTAATTTGTTGAACGGCGGACGTTTCGTAGTGGGCGTGAATGCCAGTTCCTACCGCATCAAGACTTATTTCCATGACGAACAGGCGCTGGCTTTCAACGTGGACGCAGCCGGCGCGCCTGGAACCCATTGGCCGGAAAACCGCCTGGGAGCGGTGCGCCCGATGCTTGCCTGGAAGATCGACAAAATTGATGGAAGCGAGAAAAAATAGACATGGCTGAAACCGTAACGCGCGCCAAGAACATCCTCAAAACCGTATTGGGGCAGGTGCCATTAACCGCTGAACTTTATTGGTTGATGCGAGGCAGCGATAAAACACTCAATTCCCGATTTTCATTGAAGAAGCTCGACCAGCATATGGCAGAGCTGGTGGAACAGGCGTCGGCATTGAAGGCGGCAGCCAAAGCGGGCGGCAAGAAAATATTCATCTTCTCGACTTTGCATTACTGGATCGAACATGCCGCTGTCATGGGCATAGCTTTAGCCGGATTGGGGCATGACGTCACACTGGGCTATCTGCCATATCACGACTGGCAGAACCCCATCAATCCGTTCGACCTGCGGCGCCAGAATCTTTATGCCGAAGATATCCTGGGAAAAGCCAAAGCGGTGATTAACGTGGTTTCTTTCCTGAGCCTGCATAACGGGTACAAGGTCGTTCCGGAAGACCTGCGCAGCAAAATCGAGCAGGTTTCCCGCTATGACAGCATGTATACCCTGCAAGTGGAGAACGTGGATACCGGCAGCGCGATCTACAAGCTGCGATTGAAACGCAACATGAGCGCGGCGCGCGACGCATACGATTACCTGACCACACAAAAACCGGACGTGGTGATTGTACCTAACGCCACCATCCAGGAGTTTGGCGTAGTTTATGAGGTAGCCCGGTCGCTCGGTATTCAGACCATCACCTATGAATTCGGCGAGCAGCGCGAGCGCATGTGGCTGGCGCAGAATGGCAAGGTGATGCTGCAGGAAACCGGCGAAATGTGGGAAGCTTTCCGCGATTTGCCGTTGAAACCTGACGAGAAGAAAACCATCCATGAGCAATTCGAAGCCAGGCGCGGCGCGTCGCTTTGGAAAAATTTCTCACGGCAATGGCAGCAGATTCCCGCCCAAGGCGTGGAAGCCGCGCGCAAACAATTGGGATTGGACCAAAGACCGGTGGTGCTGCTGGCGACCAACGTACTGGGCGACAGCCTGACTCTGGGGCGCGAGGTTTTCTCGCAATCGATGGAAGATTGGCTGGTAAAATCGCTGCAATACTTTGCCGGAAGACCGGACGTGCAATTGGTGATCCGTGTACATCCGGGCGAAGTGCTCATCCACGGCCAATCGATGATGGACGTTATCCAGCGCGTGCTGCCGAAATTGCCTGAATATATTCACGTGATCGCGCCGACTGAAAAGGTGAACACGTATGACCTGATCGCGGCCGCGGACGTGGGCCTGGTGTACACCACCACGGTCGGGTTGGAGATGGCTATGAGCGGCATCCCGGTGGTGGTGGTGGGGAATACCCATTACCGCGGCAGGGGTTTCACCCAGGATCCGGATACTTGGGTTAAATATCACAAAATGCTGAAAGCCATCCTGGAAAAACCGCAAGATTTCCGCCTGACGGACGAGCAGGTCGAATCTGCATGGGCGTATGCCTATCGCTTTTTCTTCAATTACCCGCTGCCTTTCCCCTGGCACCTGGTGCATTTATGGGAAGATTATCCCAAACGGCCGATCGGCGAGTTGGTTAAATCCAAAGAATGGAAAACCTACAAGGATACCTTCAGTTATCTGGCCGGCGAACCTTTGGACTGGCAGAATGTCAGGAATAAATACGCATAAGGCAGGTTTGGCATGACTGAAGATTCGATCAAAAAGGATGTGCGGCAATTTTATGACCAGGTCGGTTGGCAGAAGATCAGCAGCGGCGTTTACCAGAACGCCGAATACGAAGACCTGCGGCCGGTTTCGCGCGCTTACATCCATAAGTGCCATCTGCGCGTCAACCGCCACCTCAATCCGCAGGGGAAATATCTGTTGGATGCCGGGTCAGGCCCCATCCAATACCCGGAATACCTGACCTACTCAGAGGGCTACCAGTACCGCGTATGTCTGGACATTTCCATCGTAGCCTTGATGGACGCGCGCGAACGCATTGGCAAACGCGGGCTGTTCGTGGTGGCGGATGTGGCCAACCTGCCCTTTGCCGAAGGCGTAATGGACGGGGTGGTTTCGCTGCATACCCTACATCACCTTACCGCCGAGGATTACCTGCCTGCCTATCATGAGCTTAAACGCGTGATGAAGAGCGGCGCAAGGGCGGTGGTGGTGAACGGCTGGGGCGATTCCGTCCTAATGCGCATCTTCCGCCGGCCGATGCTGCTGATGGAGAAATTGAGCCGCCGCAGGGAAGTCGAATTGGTGGGCGGGAAGAAAGCGGAGCAAAATTCGCAACCTTCATCCTCCCCGAAACCGGAAGGGACTTTCGTTCATAAACTGGACGCGGCCGGGCTGCGCGCGCTGTTGGGCGAAGATTTCCCGGTGGACATCCTGGTATGGCGCAGCGTCAGTGTGCGCTTTCTGCGAGCCATGATTAAACCCTGGCTGCTGGGGCGCTTCTGGCTATGGCTGCTGTATGGGTTGGAGGAGCTTTTCCCGCATTATTTCGGTGAAAAAGGTCAGTATCCTTTAATCACTTTTTCCAAAAAATAGAAGATAATTAGTAAAAATAAAACACTTACAGGAACGAACGAAAAATGGATTGGAAGAATAAAGTCATTCTGGTAACCGGCGGTACCGGTTCCTTTGGGAAAAAATTTATCGAGATTGTGTTGAAAGAATACACGCCCGCCAAGCTGATCGTGTTCAGCCGCGACGAGCAGAAACAGCACGAAATGCGCCAGGCGGGTTTTGATCATCCCAACCTGCGCTACTTCATCGGCGACATCCGCGATTACCAGCGCCTGCGCCGCGCTTTCGAGGGAGTTGACTTCGTGGTGCACGCCGCCGCACTCAAACAGGTGCCGGCTTGCGAGTACAACCCCATGGAAGCCGTCAAGACCAACATCCTGGGCAGCAGCAATGTGATCGACGCGGCGTTGGATGCCAACGTTGAAAAAGTAATCGCGCTCAGCACTGACAAGGCGGTCAACCCCATCAACCTGTACGGCGCCACCAAGCTGGCGGCCGAAAAACTCTTCGTGCAGAGCAACGCCTACGCCGGCGGGCGCAAATCGCGCTTCGCCTGCGTGCGCTACGGCAACGTGGTTGGCAGCCGCGGCAGCGTGGTGCCCGTGTTCCTGCGCCAGCGCGACGAAGGCGTGATCACTATCACCGACGAACGCATGACACGTTTCTGGATCTCACTCGAACAGGGCGTGCGCTTTGTGATCCGATGTCTGGATGAAATGCACGGCGGCGAGGTTTTTGTACCCAAGATTCCCAGCATGAAAGTGGTTGACCTGGCCAAAGTAGTCGCACCGCAGGCCAAAATCAACGTGATCGGCATCCGCCCCGGCGAAAAGCTGCACGAAGTGCTGATTTCCGAAGATGAAGCCCGCACGGTGGTGGAATTGGATGACATGTACGTGGTGCAGCCGGCCGAAGCATTATGGTTCGGGCGGGATTGGGAAAATAAAGGCAAATCCATCGCAGATGAGTTCCGCTACGCCAGCAACACCAACACGGAGTGGCTGTCGGTCGAGCAGATCGCGGCAATCGTGAACCAGGTGGAGGAGAGCCTGCAGAAGAGTTAGGTATTTATGCGCATCCTGGTCACCGGCGCTTCCGGTCTTCTCGGATTGAATCTCTGCCTTAAGTATGCTCACGAACACGAACTGAGCGGCGTGGTCAATCGCCGTACCTTGCAGGACGCGCCTTTTCCAACCGTCCCGCTGGACCTGACAGACGGCGATGCGCTCAAAAAAGTACTGGATGAGAAGCAGCCGGAATACCTGATCCACTGCGCAGCAATGGCAGATGTGGATCGCTGCGAGCGCGACCCGGAGGAAGCCTGGCGCATCAACGCGCAGGCGCCGGCGCAGTTGGCGAGCCTGTGCGCCGAGAGGAACATCGGTTTCCTCCACGTTTCCACAGATGCGGTTTTCGACGGGGAACGCGGCAGCTATACCGAGGAAGACCAACCCAATCCGCTTTCCGTGTATGCGCACACCAAACTGGAAGGCGAGCAGGGCGTGCTGGCCGCCAACAGCCATGCGCTGGTCATCCGCGTGAATTTTTACGGGTTCAGCCTGAGCGGCAGCCGCAGCCTGGCTGAATTCTTTTTATATAACCTGCTGGATAACAGGCCGGTGAAAGGTTTCACGGATGTGCATTTCTGCCCGCTGTACGTGGGCGACCTGGCGGAGGTTATGTTCGCCATGCTGGAAAAGAAACTAAGCGGGCTGTATCACGTGGTCAGCCCGGAATGCCTGAGCAAGTATGATTTCGGACGGCGCATTGCCGACCGTTTCGAGCTGGATGGAAGCCTGATCGCGCCGGTCTCCGTGTACGACGGGGGATTGCTGGCCAAACGCTCACCTAACCTGACCTTGCGCGTGGATAAATTGCTGGCGGCTGGAATAATACTTCCCGGCCAGGCAGCCGGTTTGGAACATTTCCACACCCATTTCCAGCACGGATACCCCGAATTGATTAAATCTTATGCAGGATAAATTCTAAATTCAGGAGGAAAACATGGAATTCAAAATTGGAGAACACTGGATCGGCGAAAAATATCCCACTTATTTCATCGCGGACATTGCCGCCAACCACGACGGGAACCTGGATCGCGCCAAGCAGTTGATCAAGCTGGCGAAAGATGCCGGTGCGGACGCGGCCAAATTCCAGAATTTCTCGGCGCCCAAGATCGTCTCCGATTTCGGTTTCAAATCCCTGGGAGGGCAGCAATCACACCAGTCCAAATGGAAGAAATCGGTCTTTGAAGTTTATTCGGATGCTTCGGTGTCGTCCGACTGGACGCCCATCCTGAAAGAAGAATGCGACAAGGTCAGCATCGATTATTTTTCCTCACCGTACGATTTCGAAGCCACCGATATGCTGGATGCTTTCGTACCGGCTTACAAGATCGGCTCGGGCGAAATCGACTGGATTGAAGCCCTGGAAAGAATGGCCTCCAAAGGCAAGCCGGTGCTGTTGGCTACTGGCGCGGCCACCATCGGGGAAGTGCAGAAAGCCGTGCACGCCATCCAGGCGATCAACGAGCAGTTAGTACTGATGCAGTGCAACACCAACTACACCGCCGACCCGGATAACTTCAACCACATTCACCTGAATGTCCTGAAAACCTATGCTGTCATGTTCCCGGATGTGGTGCTGGGCCTCTCAGACCACACGCACGGCCATGCCACCGTGCTGGGTGCGGTGGCTTTGGGCGCCAGGGTGATCGAGAAACACTTCACCGACGATAATTCGCGCGAAGGACCGGATCATAAATTCGCCATGAACCCGCGCACCTGGGCGGACATGGTGGAGAACACCCGCCAGCTCGAAAAAGCCCTGGGTTCGGCCGACAAGCGTGTGGCGGGCAACGAGGTGGACACCGTGGTGATCCAGCGCCGCTGCCTGCGGGCAGCACGCGACCTGAAAGCGGGCGAGATATTGACGCGCGAGATGATCGACGTGCTGCGGCCGGCCACCCCGGGCGCCATCCTGCCGGACCAGATTCAAAAAGTAGTTGGCATGAAGCTGCTGGTAGATGCGCCTTACGGCAAGGAGTTGCGCTGGGGCATGTTGTCGGATTAAACAGGAGAGAAAACTGCGCATTCTGTATTGTTCCCAAAATTACAGCCCGCATGACCACCGTTTCCTGACCGCGTTAAGCGAGACGGAACACGAGGTGCATTGGCTGCGCCTGGAGCAGGATGTGCGCCGGCAGGAAGCGCGGCCGGTGCCGGCGGGCATCCGCCCGGTGATCTGGCGCGAGGATGCCACGCGCACCGCCTGGACGGATTACCCGGAATTGAAAAATCGTTTCCGCGAGGTCGTACGCAGGATCCAACCAGACCTGGTGCATGCCGGGCCGCTGCAGCGCGTGGCGCTGCTGCCGGCCATGATTGGCTTTCACCCGCTGCTGAGTATGTCGTGGGGCTTCGACATCATGGAGGACGCTTACCGTGACTTCATCTGGAGCGCCGCCACGCGCTACGTGCTCAAGCGCAGCGACTGGTTCACTGCGGATTGCCAGACGGTCAGGGAAAAAGTGGAAGGTTATGGTTTCCCGCCGGAGCGTATCACCATTTTTCCCTGGGGGGTAGATCTGGAGATCTTCCAGCCTAAGGACTGCCGCTACGAACGCAGCCAGATTGGCTATGAAGACGACCTGCTGATCATGCACACGCGCTCGTGGGAGCCGCGTTATGGCGTGGATGTGGCGCTGGAGGGTTTCTGGCTCGCCTACCGGCAAAATCCCCGAATGCGTATGCTGATGATGGGCGGGGGCTCGCAGGAGCGCAAGGTCAAACAATTCGTAAAAGAAAAAGGACTGGAAGAACACATCCTTTTCTGCGGCTACAAGGAAAACGAAATTTTGGCCAAATATTACTGCGCGGCGGACGTTTACCTGAGCGCTTCACACATCGACGGCTCCTCGGTTGCGCTAATGGAAGCCATGGCCTGCGGCTGCGTGCCGCTGGTATCCGACATCCCGTCCAATTTGGAATGGGTGCGAGACGGGCAGGAAGGCTGGGCCTTCCAAGACGGAAATCCGGAGAGCCTGGCGGAGCGCATCCTCGAAATTTCCCGCAGCCGGGATACGCTGCGCGAGCATGGTCAACTGGCTCATCAAAAAGCCCGGCAGGACGCCAATTGGAAGGTCAACTTCGCCAAACTGCTGGAGATTTACGGCAAAATGACCGCCCGATCGTGATAGACTTGCCCTGATTTCGGAGACTAAGGAAAAGATTCATGGAACGTGTCGTGTGCATCATTCAAGCCCGCATGGGCTCCAGCCGGCTGCCCGGCAAGGTGCTCAAGGACATCGGCGGAAAACCGATGCTGGGCTGGGTGGTGGAGCGCGTCCGGCAGAGCAATAAGATCGATCAGGTGGTGGTTGCCACCACAAGCGACGCGGGTGACGACCCGATCGTGGAGTATTGCCGGGATCAGCAGATCGATTGTTTCCGCGGGGACGTCTTCGACGTGCTGGACCGCTATTACCAGGCCGCCAGAAAATTTAAAGCAGACGTGGTGGTGCGCGTTACAGCCGATTGCCCATTAATCGACCCGGCGGTGGTGGATCGCGCCATCGCTGAACTTCAGGAAAAGAAGCTGGACTTCAGCGCAAATCGCCTGCCGCCGCCCTTCAAACGCACCTATCCCATTGGATTGGATGTAGAAGTGGCTACTATGGCGGCTTTGAGCGATGCCTGGCAGAATGCCAGGGAACAGCACGAACGCGAACATGTCATGCCCTACCTGTACGCCGGGACGCGCCAGTTCAAGACCGGCGTGATCAACGCCCCCCAGGATTACGGCAGCCAGCGCTGGACAGTGGACACACCCGAAGACCTGGAATTCCTGCGCGGCATCGCGCGCCTGCTGGACGGGCGCATGGACTTTACCTGGGAGGAAATCCTGGCGCTGGTGCAGGCGCATCCCGAGTTGAGCACGCTCAACGCCGCGGTGCAGCACAAATTCATGAAAGAAGTGGACGTCCGCGCCGCAAAGAAATAAGGAAATAAGGTAAAGGGAACTTTGAGCGAGAAACTGCTGACCATATTCACCACCCCCAAACCCTTCCGTGACAGCCACATCGTCACCATCCAGCGCAACGCGCTGCGTTCGTGGAAAGCGCTGGGGGAGGAGGTGGACGTGCTGGTGATCGGCAATGACGAGGGCGTGGCGGAGAACGCGCGCGCCCTGGGCGTGCGCCACATCCCGCAGGTCAAATGCAACTCGCACGGCACGCCCCTGATCAGCTCCATGCTGGCCAATGCGCGCGAACACAGCAGCAGCCCCTACCTGGCGATCATCAACACCGACATCATTCTTTTCCCGGATTTACTGGAAGCCATCCGCAGTATATCTGCATTTAAACAGCAATTTGTGTTGATTGGGCAGCGCTGGGACATGGACGTCACCGTGGAGCTGCCCGGCGAGGCGGAAGACTTTGCCCGCTTCAAACAGCGCGTGAAAGCGAAAGCCAAGCTGCACCCACCCATGGGCAGCGATTATTTCCTCTTTCCCCGCTCTTGCTACGAAACTATCCCCGACTTCGCCATCGGGCGCGCCGGTTGGGATAACTGGTTCATCTTCAACAGCCGCTTCCAGGGCTGGCCGCTGGTGGATGCCACGCACGACGTGACCATCGTGCACCAGTCGCACGATTACCGCCACCTGCCGGGCGGGCAGCCGCATTACCGACTGCCGGAAACGGACGAGAACGTGGAGCAGGCCGGCGGTTACCACACCATCTTCACCATCGCCGATGCGCAGTATGACCTGGTCGATGGAAAGCTTGTGAAAAAACCCCTGACCTTTAAAAAGATCGCGCGCGAGGTGGAGATCGCTCCGCTTACGCGTTTGCATTCCCACAGCCTGGGAAAGCTCTTTTTTTACCTGTATAACCCGCGCAAAGGTTACCAGGCATTGCGGAGTTGGTTGAAAAACCTGTTCCGTTAAGGCAGGCAGTCCGTTCCATAATTGAAAGACTCTATCCCGGAAAGATCACTCAACCTGCCGCTTTGAAAGGCGCAGAAGTCATCGCGTGAAACCAGCAAGTTATTGCAGGTATACAAAGGAATGATGGCCAGGTCCTGGTTGAGGACGGTTTCCATTTCCTTTATCAAGGTTTGGCGGTCGGCTGCAAGGGGTGTTTCCGCCCATTGCCTGCAGAGCTCATCCACGCGCGCGTCGGATAATCCGCCGAAATTCAATCCCGCGTATTGATTCTCCGCCTTGGAAATATCCACGCTTTCCACCAGCGGGCAGGGATTATCGGTCGGTACAATCCAGTTCACCTGCGCTAAATCCCAATTACCCTGGAAGATGGATTGCGCGGCTTCCTGATCCCAATAGACCTGCGGCGCGGCCGCGATGATGTTCACCTGAAAACCGCATTCGGTTAAAGAAGCTTTAACTTGCTGCGCGGCGGCCAGGCTGCCAGCGTCATTCTCGACCAGGTAATGGATCGAGAGCGGCGTGCCGTCGGGAAGTCCGGCGATGCCCGCGGAGGTACGCGGTTCGCCTGCCTGCCAGCCGCTTTGCTCCAGCAGGGTATTGCCGCGTGCCGGGTTGGGCGCCAGGGCTGTGTTGGGATTTTGCGCACCACCGCGGCCGTCGAAAGTGAAGGTATGGGGCGTTTGCACCAGATTATGAAAGACCGTCTCGGCCAGTTCGCCGCGTTCCAGGCAGGCTGCCGCGGCTTGCCGCATAGCCAGGTTATCGAAGAGCGCCTTACCTCCGTTGGCGTCCTCACGTCGGTTGAAGAGCAGCCAGGCAGCCCGTCCCTGCGGGGAGGCGCTGACTTTCACGGCCGGGTCGGAGAAATACTCCAGTAAAATGTGCAGCACGTCGAACTGGTCGGTCATATCTACCGTACCTGAGATCAGGTCACAGCCGTTTTGATCTACTTCGCCCTGGTATTCGCCCAGGTCAAACTTGAACTGCGCGTAGGGCTTGCGGTCGAATTTTAGATTGGCCAGGTTGGTATCGCCGTAGCTGTCAGTGATCTTGAAGATCAGCGTATCAAATTTGGGCAGGCCTTCACCCGCGCGGAAGTAATGCGGATTTTTAACCAGGCGGATGTACTCGCCCGCTTTCCACTCGTCCAGCACATAGGGCCCCCAGCCGAGCGGCTGGCGCGTGGAGGCGTCCGCGGTGAGCAGTTCGGCCGCGTTGTACTTTCCCCAGGCATGCTGGGGCAGGGGCTGCCAGAAATAGTCCGTGTAAGTATCCGTCACCAGGCCGGGCAAGCCGGTCCACTGCAGGGTGGTCTCGTCCAGCATGCGGTAGGTTTCGGTCTGCTCGACCGCGGCCTTGCCGCCGGGTGTGGCGGAGTCGGAAGCGAGTTGATAGCTATACAGCGAGTCCGCGGCGGTGAGGGGCCGCCCGTCCGACCAGGCGAGACCGTCCAGCAGGCGGAAGGTGGCGCGGGGCTGATCGAGCTGCTGGGCGCTGCGGCCATCCCACGTGACGGCGCAATCGGCCTGGCGGCAGCCAGCGGGAAAGACGCGCGTGCCCGCTTGCAGGCTGACGACTTGCCCATGCGTGTCCACCACTTTCATGCCGGCCTGTGCAGCGACTTGCGTATAGGCAATCTCCGGCAGGTTTTGCAGAATGACCGGCTGCGTTTCTCCATCGATCTCGTCGAATGGTCCATCATAGATAGCCTGCAGCACGTCGCGCGCAGCTTGCGAACGCGCCGCGTAAAGGTAGAGCGATTCCGGCTCGTAACCCAGGCAGATGGTCAGCGTGCGCGCGTCATCCTGCGCGGGCGCCGATTCAGCAGGCGCGGCTGCTGCGGTTGATTGACCGGAATCGGCGGCAGGCACTGCGCAGGCGCTCAAGCCGGCGGCCAGCAGCAGGATGGGGAGAATCAAACGAGTGATTTTCATATATTCTTTTCGCATGGATGGAAAAAGTGTAATTATGGTAGCATTATATCAATCCAAGCCATTGGATTGATAAGCATTTGACCCTTTTATTAAATGGAGAACAAGTTTGCCTAGAATTGGAATGAATCCCAGCCGCGGGAAAAAATCGGACTACACCCCCGCGCGCGTCACCGTGGCCGTGCTGACCTACGTCCCCAATTCCCTTGGTTATTTTGAAAACCGGCTGGAAGTCACCAAGACCTGCCTGCAAAGCATCATTAAAAACACTACCGCGCCCTATGACCTGATGGTGTTCGACAATGCCAGCCGCCCCGAACTGGTCGATTATCTGCGCCAATTGAAGGACGATGGCGCCATCGATTTCCTGATGCTCTCGCAGCAGAACATCGGCAAGATCGGCGCGCTGCAATTGATGTTCCGCGCCGCGCCGGGCGAGGTGATCGCGTATTGCGATGACGACGTGTTTTACCTGCCGGGCTGGCTGGAGCGTAATCTGGAAGTGATCGACACCTTCCCCAACGTGGGCGTGGTTTCGGGCATGTACATCAAATCGCACATGAAGGAAGGCGTGGCTTCCACGTTGAAGTTCGCGCAATCCAAAGGCGTGCAGTGCCAAAAAGGCAACCTGGTCGATCCCGCGCTGGAGCAGCACTACATGGACCAGATGGGGCGCACACCCGAAAAGTATAAGGAAGAAACCGCAGGATTGGAGGACGTGCTCATCACCTACAAAGGCATCCAGGTATGGGCTTCCGCCGGCCACTACCAGTTCGTGGCCAAGAAAGCCGCCATCCTGGAAGCGCTGCCCAAAACCTGGTCGAGCAACCTGATGGGGCAGATGCGCGACCTGGATGTAGCCATCGACAAACTGGGCTTGCTGCGGGTATGCACCACGCCGCCCACCCTGCGCCTGCTGGGCAACCAGATCGACGAGGCGGCTGCCAAAGTGATCGCGCAGTACGGTGTGGCGGTAGAGGCGGCCAAAGATAAGCCTAAGACTGCAACCGCGGGATTGAAAGCCAGGTTCTATCGCCTGCCGCTTGTCCGCAAAGTTGCTTACGCCATTTACGAGAGAATGTTCAGGATCATCAATGCCGGTTAAAAAAAGCACGGGAAAAGGAAAAAGAAAGCCATGAAATTCCTGATCGCCGGTTTGGGTTCCATCGGCCGCCGTCATTTGCGCAACCTGGTCGCGTTGGGCGAGGACGATATTGTGCTCTATCGCACGCATCGCGGCACGCTGGAAGATGAAGAACTGGCGGCGTTTCCCGTGGAAACTGAGCTGACCGCCGCGCTGGCGCAGCGCCCCGAGGCGGTGATCATTTCCAATCCTACCGCTTTGCACATGAGCGTGGCTGTACCCGCGGCGCAAGCCGGCTGCGCCTTGTTCCTCGAAAAACCCATCGCTTCCTCCCTGGATGACTTGCGTGTATTAGAAGAAGCCCTGAAGAATCATGGGAACAAAGTCTTCTCGGCTTACCAGTTCCGATTCAATCCCGGCTTGCGCAAGGTCAAGGAATTGCTGGAACAGGGCGCCATCGGCCGGCCGCTGACCTTTGCCTGCCATTGGGGCGAACATCTGCCCGATTGGCATCCCTGGGAGGATTATCGCCAAAGCTATGCCGCCCGCCGCGACCTGGGTGGGGGCGTGGTGCTGACGCTTTGCCATCCGCTGGATTACCTGCGCTGGCTGTTCGGGAACGTGCGCGAGCTGTGCGCTTTCACCGGCAAGCTCAGCGATTTGGAACTAGACGTAGAAGACACAGCCGACGCGCTGCTCCTCTTCGATAGCGGCGCGCAGGGCAGCCTGCACCTGGATTACTTCCGCCGACCCAAACGCCACGACCTGGAAATCAGCGGCACGGACGGCACGCTTTATTGGGATTACGAAAGCAGCGCAGTGCGCCTCGCGCAGGGTGCGCAGGCAGAACAGATGTTTCCGGCTCCCGAAGGATTCGAACGCAACCAGATGTTCCTGGACGAAATGCGGCATTTCATCCAGGTGGTCAAAGGCCAGGCCGAGCCGCTGTGCACCTACGCGGACGGCAGGGGCGCCCTGGAATTGGCCTGGGGCATCCTGCAGGCGGGCCGCTATCGCCAGCGGGTGATTTTTCATTAAAATATGGGTGATAAAACCATGACCGATAAAAAAGAAGTTCTAGCGCTCATTCCGGCGCGCGGCAATTCCAAATCCATCCCGCGCAAGAACATCCGCGACCTGGGCGGCTATCCGCTGATCGCCTACAGCATCGCGGCGGGATTGCAGGCGGAAAGCGTGACGCGCACCATGGTCTCCACGGACGATGCGGAGATTGCGGAAATTGCGCGCGCTTACGGCGCGGAAACACCCTTCCTGCGCCCGGAGGAGTTCTCGCGCGACGACACACAGGACCTGCCGGTTTTTCAGCATGCCCTCAAGTGGCTGGCGGAAAATGAAGGTTATCAGCCGGATGTTGTTGTGCAATTGCGCCCGACCTCGCCCTTCCGGCCGCCGGAAATGCTGGACGCGGCAGTCAAACTGCTGCTGGACCATCCCGGCGCGGATTCCGTGCGCGGGGTGGTGCCTTCCGAGCAGAACCCCTATAAAATGTGGCGGGTAGAAGCGGATGGCAGCATGCGCCCGCTGTTAACGGTGAAAGGAATCAAGGAAGCCTTCAACGCGCCGCGCCAGCAACTGCCGGATACCTACTGGCAGACCGGCCACATTGACGCTATCCGGCCAGAAGCCATCCTGAAGAAAAATTCCATGAGCGGCGACGTGATCCTGCCGCTGTTCATTGACCCGGCGTATACCGTGGACATCGACACGCTGCTGGACTGGCAGCGCGCTGAATCCTCTATCTACGAAGGCCGCCTGAACATTGTCATGCCTGGCTACCGGCGCCGCCCCTTTCCAAAAACTGTGAAACTGCTGGTGATGGATTTCGATGGCGTGATGACCGATGACCGCGTGTGGGTGGACCAGGATGGGCGCGAAATGGTGGCTGCCAACCGCTCTGATGGTTTGGGACTTGAACGGCTGCGTAAATTGACAGACGTACAGGCTTTCGTGATCTCCAAAGAATCCAACCCGGTAGTGGCAGCCCGCTGCCGGAAGTTGAATCTCGGCATCCAGCAGAACGTGCAGGACAAGGCGCAAGCGTTGAAAAAATTGCTGGAGGAGAAAAAGGTTGCGCCCGGCGAAGTGGTGTATGTGGGCAACGACCTGAACGACCTGCCGTGTTTCCCGCTGGTGGGCTATGCGGCAGTGCCTGCTGACGCGCTGGAGGGCATCAAGCGCCGCGCGGACTTCGTGCTGCAGAAAGCCGGCGGATTCGGGGCAGTGCGCGAAATGTGCGAATTGATCATCGAAAAAATCGGCGGAAACGCATAAAGAAGTCAATTTATAAAAAAAATGCAAGGCGTTATAATGGCTTTCCTGCATGAAACATGTAGATTATCCCAAAAGGGTAAATTGGAGTAACCCATGATCGATATCGATTTTTACCAGAAAGTTTACGACCTGAAATACAAGGTGATGAACGGACAGAAGTTCAGCAAAGAAGAATTGCTGGAAAAGCTGGAGTCGTACCGCAATCCCGAACCGGTGGTATACAACATCGAAACCACCAACGCCTGCAATATGCGCTGTGAGATGTGTCCGCGCACGACCATGATGACCCGCCCGATTGAGACCATGCAGAAGGATACTTTCGAAAAGGTCATCAACCAGCTGCGCCCCTGGACGGAAAATGAATGGAGCACCTGGGAAAAGTTTGTACTGGAGAAATACGAGATCAACAAGGATGACGTGAGTGAAAACCATTTCTTTCTGTACGTCATTCCCAAAGTGATCGTGCTGCACGGTTATGGCGACCCGCTGCTGGACAAAAATATCCCCGATTACGTGGCCATGATGACCAAACGCGGGCTGAAGAGCTATTTCAGCTGCAATCCGGCTAACATCAACCTGGAACGCACCATCGAAACCTTCGAAAACGGCCTGGATTACATTAAATATTCGGTCGAGAGCGTGGACGACCTGCGGCACAAGGAAGTGCGCGGGCAGCAGTCCAATTTCTCCGAAAGCTACCAGAAGATCCTCAAGCTGCTGGACGTGAAAGCCCAGCGCAACCTGAAAACTACTATCGTGATCACCATGATCAATCTGAACAAAACCTGGCAGCAGGAGGAGTTCCAAAAAGTTAAAGATGCTTTCAAGGGCATGGACGTTTACGTCTATCTCAAGAGCCAGGACCAGATGTGGTACGAAGACAACAAACAAACCACACAATCCATCCACTGGTTGGAGTTTTGCCAGTTCCCCTGGTCGTCCATGACCATCAAGTCGAACGGCGAGGCGGTGGAATGTGTGGAGGATTTCAACAACGAAATCATCCTGGGTGACGCCAAAACGCAGTCGCTGCACGACATCTGGAACGGCGAGAAATACAAACGTTTCCGCCTGGATCATTTCGACCTGACCCCCGGGCTGAAATGCACCGAGCAGTGCGATATGCGCCTGATCGGCAGCTTTTTGGCGTCCTGAAGTTACCGGCGAAATATCCAAAATTCATTCGAGGAGCGAAGCATGGCACGTGAAGTCAAAATCGGCAATCGCATGGTCGGGGATGGTTATCCCGCTTATATCATCGCAGAGATCGGCATCAACCATAACGGCGACTTGGATACCGCCAAGGACATGATCTTGAGCGCCAAGGAAACCGGCGCGGATGCCGTGAAATTACAAAAACGTACCCCCGAGTTATGCGTTCCTAAGGAACAGCGCGACATCATGCGTGAAACACCCTGGGGCTACATCACGTACATGGCGTACCGCGAGCACGTGGAATTCGGCAGGGAAGCGTATCAGGAGATCGACCGCTATTGCAAGGAGCTGGGCATCGACTGGTTCGTATCCGTGTGGGATGAGGAAGCCGTGAACTTCATGGAGCAGTTTGACCCCATCTGTTATAAAATCCCTTCAGCCTCCCTGACCGACCATTCCCTGCTGCGCAAGATCCGCGCCACCGGGCGGCCGATGATCCTCTCTACGGGTATGTCCACCGGCGAACAGATCAAAGACGCGGTGGCTGCCATTGGCACTCAGGACTTGATCATCACGCACGCCACCAGCGCGTACCCTTGCGATCCCAAAGAACTGAACCTGCGCATGATTCCAACCCTGAAAGAGCAGTATCCCTGCCCGATCGGTTATTCCGGCCACGAAGTCGGGCTGGTCACCTCCGTGGTGGCGGTTTCGCTGGGCGCCTGCCTGGTGGAACGCCATTTCACCCTGGACCGCTCCATGTGGGGCGGCGACCAGGCGGCTTCCGTCGAACCGGGTGGTTTCCGTTTGTTGGTCAAGTACATCCGCGTCACCGAAATGGCCCTGGGGGATGGCGTCAAGCACGTTTATGAAAGCGAACAATCTTCGCTCAAGAAACTGCGGCGTTATTTATAAAACCTGAGGCTATGGACGTTTTCCAAAGGGCCAAGATGCGCTTGAAGCGCGAAGGTAACCTGCTGCGCAACCGGCAGCGCGTGAGAGCTTTGACCAGCGAGATTGAAAAATCCGCGGCCTCCGCGGAAAGGCCGGTGATCTTTTTCAATGCATCTACGCGTCTGTCGGGACTGAGCCAGAATGCCGGCTTTTCGCTGGTCAGCAGTCTGGCGCTGCGCCGCGCCGGCCGGCCGATCATCCACTTCGTATGCCGGCAAGGTCTGTCGCACTGCGTACTGGGCACCGATAAACTTCACCCGCAAACCCCGCCGCCCTGCGCCGAATGCATGCGCACCTCGCGCCGGATTTTCGATGGCGCGCAGGTGCAACCCTTCACCCTGCAGCGCGACCAGGCCCTGGAAAATGCCATGGCCGCGTTGTCGCTGGAAAAATTGCTGGCATTCGAGTGGCAGGAAGTTCCCCTGGGCAAACTGGTGCTGCCTTCCCTGCGCTGGATCCTGCGCATCCACCACCTGCAAGATGACGAAGCCACGCGCTACCTGGCGCGCGAATATATGCTCTCCGCTTTGAATGTGGTGCGCCAGTTCGGCGGCCTGATTGAACGCGCCAATCCGCTATCGGTGGTAGTGTTTAACGGCATGTTCTACCCGGAAGCCGCCGCGCGCTGGATCGCCCAGCGCAAGGGCCTGCCGGTGTATTCGCACGAAGTCGGCATGCTGCCGCTCTCGGCCTTCTTCACTCCCGAAGAAGCCACCGCTTACCCAGTCAGGGTGGATGAATTCTTCCGCCTTTCCGAAGAACAGGACAGACGCCTGGACGAATACCTCGCGCAGCGCACCCAGGGAAAATTCGTCACCGCGGGCGTGAAATTCTGGCCGGAAATGCACAATCTGGACGACGCTTTCTGGCAGCGCGCCAGCCAATTCAAGAGCCTGGTGCCGGTTTTCACCAACGTGGTGTTCGATACCAGCCAGGGGCACGCTAACCTGCTCTTCGAGCACATGTTCGCCTGGCTCGACCTGGTGCTGGAGCAAATCAAGGCGCATCCAGAAATTTTCTTCGTGCTGCGCGCCCACCCGGACGAAACCCGCCCGGGTAAGGAAAGCCGCGAAACGGTGATGGACTGGGTGCGGGAAAATAAGGTGGAACAGCTTGCCAACGTGCTGTTCATCTCCCCGGACCAATACATCAGCTCGTATGACCTGATCGCGCATGCCAAGTTCGTGATGGTGTACAACTCGACGGTCGGCCTGGAAGCATCCGTACTGGATAAGCCGGTGCTGTGCGCGGGCAAGGCGCGCTACACGCAGATTCCTACCGTGTTCTTTCCGCAGACCATCGCCGAATACCGCCGCAAACTGGACGAATTCCTATCAGCCGGGGAGGTGGCGCATCCGGGCGAGTTCCGCATGAATGCCCGCCGCGTGCTTTACAGCCAGCTTTTCCGTGCCTCGCTGCCTTTCGGGGATTTCCTCGAGGAAGACGGCGTGTGGCGCGGCTACGTGCGCCTGAAAGATTTCGGCGCCGACGAGCTGCTTCCCGAAAAATCCGACACCCTCCGCGTGATCCTGGACGGCGTCCTGAAAGGCAAGCCTTTTATTCTAGACTTATGAAACCGGTTTGTTCCATCGTCATTCGTGCGTTCAATGAAGAAAAGCACATCGGCCGCCTGCTGAACGGTATCGCCCGGCAAACCGTGAAAGACGTGCAGGTAATCCTGGTGGATTCGGGATCCACCGACCGCACAGTCGAGATCGCACGCAGCCACGGCGCCGAGGTGGTGAGCATCTCGCCCGAGGAGTTCACCTTCGGGCGTTCGCTCAACGCCGGCATGCGCCAGGCCAAGGCGGAGCTGGTGCTGATCGCCAGCGCGCACGTTTACCCGGTTTATCCCGACTGGATCGAGCGCATGTTGGAGCCCTTCGGCGATGAAAAGATCGCCCTGACCTATGGCAAGCAGCGCGGCGTGGCGGCTTCACAGTTCTCCGAGCAGCAGCTTTTCACGCATTGGTATCCCGACCAGTCCCAATCCCCTCAGGACCATCCCTTCTGCAACAACGCCAATGCCGCCATCCGCAGGCGCCTGTGGGAAGAACACGCTTACGACGAGAACCTGCCCGGCCTGGAGGATTTGGAATGGGCCAAATGGGCTTTCGAGCAGGGCTACCGCATTGCCTACCTGGCCGAGGCCGAGATTATCCATGTACACGGCGAATCCTGGCAGGGCATCCATAAGCGCTACATGCGCGAGGGCATGGCTTTCAAGCAAATTTATCCGCACGCCAGCTTCAGCCTGGCGGATCTTTGGAGCCTGTTCCTGAAAAATTCCTTCAGCGACCTGAACCAGGCCGCCCGCCAGCGCGTTTTCTTCCGCCAGTTCGTCAACGTGCTGCGTTTCCGCTGGATGCAGTTTCACGGGACTTACATCGGCTACAAACGCTCCGGTCCGCTCACCTGGCAATTGAAGCAGTCCTTTTACTACCCGCGCGAGAACGGCAAGCCCAACGGGCAATCCTCCCGGCGGGATGTCAAACCCATCACTTACGATTAGAATATACGGAAAGACAATATTTTTATCCTGATCGTATGCGGAGGAGAGTTTGAACGAACACAAGATCGTTGCGCTGGTGCCCATGCGCCATCATTCGCAGCGCGTGCCCAACAAGAATTTCCGCGACCTGGCAGGCAAGCCTCTATTCCATTACATCATCGATACGCTGCTGGAATGCCCCGAGATCGAGCGCGTGGTGGTCAACACCGACAGCCAACCGATCCAGGAAGACCTTGCTAAAAATTATAAAAATGTAACCGTGCTGGTCAGGCCGCCGGAATTGTGTGCCGACACCGTCTCGATGAATGAGATCCTGCTGTACGACACCGAGCATGTCAAAAGTGAGTTATATTTACAGACCCACAGCACCAATCCCATGCTCAAGTCCGCTACCATCTCTAAAGCCATTAACGAATTTATGGGTCGCATGGATGAATATGACTCGCTCTTTTCCGTCACGCGCGTGCAGACCCGATTTTGGGATCGCTTCACCAGGCCCATCAACCACGATCCGGAGGTGTTGATCCAAACCCAGGACCTGCCCCCGATTTACGAAGAGAATTCCTGTATCTACATTTTCACCGCAGAGAACCTGCGCAAGCGCGGCACGCGCATTGGCTGGAAACCGTTGATGTTCGAGACGCCTGTGGATGAAGCCCTGGATATCGATGAGGAGATCGATTTTCTGATCGCCGACCTGTTGATGCGCAACCGGAAGAAATCCTGACTGGTATAATGCCAGAGAAATTTACTTGTTCTGGTTAATCATGGCAAAATATCAAATTCTCTTTTCAGCCCCTTACATGCAGCCGTTCATCGAACGTTTCCGACCGGTCTTTGAACATTACGATTGCGAGCTCATCATTCCGGAAATCCACGAGCGCATGGAAGCCGGGCAGATCCTGCAATACGCCGGCCAATTCGACGGAACGATATGCGGCGACGACCGCTATAACCCGGAAGTGCTGCGCCAGTGCAGCCCGCGCCTGAAAGTGATCTCCAAATGGGGCACCGGCATCGACTCCATCCATCAGGAAACCTGCGGCGAATTGGGCATCAAAGTGTTCCGCACGGTTAACGCTTTCACAATCCCGGTGAGCGACAGCGTTTTCGGCTACATGCTGGCTTTCGCGCGCCGGCAGCCCTGGATGGATCGTGCCGTGAAATCCGGCATCTGGCAGAAACTGCCCGGGCGGGCGTTGAGCGAATGCGTGCTGGGCGTGATTGGCGTGGGCTACATCGGCAAGGAAGTGCTGCGCAAGGCGCATGCCTTCGGCATGACCCTGCTGGCAAACGATATCATCCCCATCCCGGAGGAATTCACGCGCGCCAACGATGTGCGCATGGTGCCGCTGGATGAACTGATGCGGGAAGCGGATTTTATCAGCGTAAACTGCGACCTGAACCCGACCAGCTTCCACATCATCAACCACGATTCACTGGCGCTGGTCAAACCGGGCGCGGTGCTCATCAATACCGCGCGCGGCCCGCTGGTGGACGAAAAGGCGCTGGTGCAGGCGCTGCAGCAGGGGCGGCTGGGCGGGGCAGCCCTGGACGTTTTCGAGCAGGAACCGCTGCCGGCGGATTCGCCGCTGCTCAAGATGGAAAACGTGATGCTTGCGCCGCACAATTCCAATTCCAGCCCGACAGCCTGGGAAAAAGTGCATTGGAATACCATCCTTAATTTACTGGATGGTTTGGAAATTCCTCACCCCGATTTTGAGGAAATCAGACAGAAAAACAACAGGTGAAACTTATGGCGGACAGAAAAAAGGTAATGTTAATCACGGGCGCCGCCGGCGGCATCGGCCGCGCGGTGGTGGCGGTTTTCCACGAACATGGCTGGCGCGTGGTGGGGGTGGACCGCGCCGAATTCGGGGCGGATTTCCCTGGCGATGGATTGTTCATCCGGGCGGATATTTCCGATCCGCGGGCTATCGAGACTATCTATGAACGTACCGCGGAATTCAGCCCGGTGCTGGACGCGGTGGTAAACAACGCCGGCGTACAGATTGCCAAACCCATTCTGGAAACCAGCGCGGAAGATTGGGACATGACCATGGCGTCCAACCTGCGCTCGGTTTTCCTGGGCACCAAGCTGGCTGTGCCTCTGCTGAAAGCTGCGGGCGGCGGCGCGATCGTTAATATGAGCTCGGTGCACGCCATCGCCACCTCGCCCAACATCGCGGCTTACGCTGCCAGCAAGGGCGGGCTGCTGGCTTTCACCCGCGCTGCGGCCATCGAATTCGCGGCCGCCAACATCCGCGTCAATGCGGTGCTGCCGGGTGCGGTGGACACGCCCATGCTGCGCGCCAGCATGAACCGCGGGCACTTCGACGGTACTTCGGTGCAGCAGCGTCTGGATAACCTGGCGGGCAAGACCGTCAACGGCCGTATCGCCCAGCCGCGCGAGATCGCGCAAACCATTTACTTCCTGGCGGACAATGAGCAGTCCTCATTCATGACCGGCCAGGCGCTGGTGGTGGACGGCGGCGCGACCGCCAAATTGAGCACGGAATAATTCATGGCGAATGTTAAAGAGACTTTAAAAAAGATTCTACCCAAGAGCGCGCAGAACATCCTGCGCAATACGCGCGACGGGCTTCAGCGATTGCCGGAGGACTATGAAGCGGCCACGCATCCCTGGCGGCGGGCGGTTAACGCGCGCCTGCGCCCCATGCGCGATCAATATAAGGGAAAGCGCTGTTTCATCATTGGCAACGGCCCCAGCCTGCGCGATACGGACATGCGCAAACTGCGCGGCGAATACACCTTCGGCATGAACCGCATCTACCTGATGTTCCCGGAGTTGGGTTTCGAAACTTCTTTCTTTGTATCTATCAACGATTTGGTGGTCGAACAATCCGCCGCGGACATCCAGCAATTAAGCATGCCCAAGTTCATCGCCTGGCATGCGCACCGTTTCCTGCAGCCGGCGGAGAACATGTTCTTCCTGCATACCACTTACACCGGCCCCAAGTTCGCGCGCGACATCACCGGCCGCCTGTGGGAAGGCGCCACCGTGACCTACGTGGCGCTGCAGGTGGCGTATTATCTGGGATTCTCGGAGGCCATCCTGATCGGCGTGGACCACAGTTTTGCCACCAAAGGCAAGCCCAACACCACCGTGATCTCCGAGGGCGACGACCCCAACCATTTCAACCCGGCTTATTTCGGCAAGGGTTTCCGCTGGCAATTGCCCGACTTGGATACTTCCGAGGTGGGCTACGCCATGGCGCGCGCTGCGTACGAAAGCGACGGGCGCCGTGTGCTGGACGCGACCATTGGCGGCAAGCTGGCCATTTTCCCCAAGGTGGATTACAACACCTTGTTTGGTAAATAATGGACAAGTACCCGCTCGTCTCAATTGTCACCCCATCCTTCAACCAGGCCCGTTTTCTCGAGTACACCCTGCGCTCCGTGCTGGAGCAGGATTACCCCAACATCGAGTACCTGGTGGTGGATGGCGCTTCGACGGATGGCAGCCTGGAAATCATCAAGAAATATGAAAAGAAGCTTGCCTGGTGGGTATCCGAAAAGGATCGTGGCCAGGCGGAAGCCATCAACAAGGGCTTGCGCAAAGCCAAAGGCGAATACATCGCCTGGTTGAACTCGGACGACATGTACGCGCGCGGCGCGGTGCGTAAGGCGGTGGGCGCGCTGCAAGCGGAGCCTGCCCTCGGCATGGTGTTTTCCAACGTCTTTTCCATTGATGCGGACAATCAGATCTTCAACACCATACGCTACGGCGTTTACGGATTGGTGGACTTGATGGCTTTCAACATCATCGGCCAGCCGGGCGTATTCATGCGCCGCGCCGCGCTGGAGCAGGCGGGGTATATGGACCTGAATTATCATTATCTGCTGGATCACCAGCTTTGGCTGCGCATAGCCAGTAAAGCACCCATACGCTACGTAGACGATTATTTCGCCGCGGCACGTTTCCACGCGGACGCCAAGAACGTGGCTATGGCGGCCGAATTTGGGCGTGAGGCGTTCGCCATTCTGGGTTGGATGCGCACGCAGCCCGAGTTGGCAGGGATCTTGAAAGTCAATGAACGCCGGATCACGGCGGGCGCATACCGCCTGAGCGCGCGCTACCTGCTGGACGGCGGCCTGAATGCCAAGGCTTTGAGCCATTACCTGAAGTCGTTGTGGTATCATCCAGCTACCGCCTGGGTTGAAAGACGCCGCATGGCTTACGCAACGGCCAGCCTGATCCTCCCGCTGGGGAAGGCGCGTGAGAAATTTGTCGCGGAGCGCTCGCTGCGCATCCGCAGCCAGAATTTGCACGATTACGAGAGTTTATTCGATTATGGCGACCAAAAATAAAAATAAAAATAAAAAGGAAAAGAAAACGATCTCGAAAACCCAACCTCCGGCTTACCGCTGGGTGTGGGTTGGATTGATCGTGCTGGCTTTCGTGCTCGGGCTGGCAGTGCGCTTCTACGATCTCAAAGATGCGCCGCTGGACTTCCATCCCACCCGCCAACTGCATTCCGCCCTGATCGCGCGCGGCATGTACTACCAGACGCTCGCGGATGCTCCCGAATGGCAAAAGGCGCTTTCTTATAAACAATGGCAGAAAGAAGGGCTGATCGAACCGCAGATCATGGAGCGCCTGACCGCGCTGACCTACCAGGTGATCGGCTCCGAGCAATTGTGGGCGGCGCGCGTATGGGCCATCCTGTTCTGGACGCTGGGCGGGGTGTTCCTGTGCCTGCTGGCGAACGAACTCTTCGGCCTGGCGGGTGCGGCTTTGGGCGTGATCTACTTCATGCTGTGGCCGTATGCCGTCACTTCCAGCCGGGCGTTCCAGCCGGAATCGCTCATGGTGGCGGCCATCATCTTCGGCTTATGGGCGGCGATGCGCTGGATGAAGCAGCCGAGCTGGGGGCGCCTGGTCCTGGCCGGGTTGAGCTGCGGAGTGGCCATCTATATTAAATCTGTGGCGGTGTTCTTTATTGCCCCGGCTTTGGCCGGACTGCTGCTTAGCGCTTACAGCTTCAAGGAATTGCTGCGCAACAAGCAGGTGTGGGTGCTGTTCGTCCTGGCGATTGCTCCCTATCTGGCCTATCACGTGTATGCCATGTATGTGCTCAAGCTGCTCGAGTCGCAATTCAGCCTCCGCTTTTTCCCGAATTTATGGAAAGACCCTGTATTCTATTTGCAGTGGGTCGGCCAGATCAAAAGCGTCATGGGCCTGGAAGTGTTCCTGACCGCGCTGGTGGGCATTTTGGTCCTGCCGCAAAAACCGTGGAAGGGCATGTTGATCGGGCTGCTGGTTGGTTACCTGATTTATGGGTTTACTTTTTCATATCACATATCCACGCACGATTATTACCAGATGCCCATGCTGGCGGTCACTGCGCTGGGCCTGGCGGCCATGTTCGACTTCGTCATCAGCCGCCTGCCTAAGGTCAATGCTTTCAACCTGGGAGCGATCGCTTTGGTGCTGGCGGGCTTTATGCTGCTGAAGGCCTGGGATGCGCGCGTGACATTCAAGAAAGTGGATTATCACAACGAAACGCGCTTCTGGGAAAAGCTGGGCGACCAATTGGGGCACGACAGCCGCGTGACCGGATTGCTGACCGATTACGGCTACCGCCTGGCTTACTGGGGCTGGATGGACGTCGACCCCTGGATGCAGACCAGCGATATCAGCCTGCGCGAAATGGCCGGCAGTGAAGTGGACATCAACGCGGCTTTTCAAAAAGAAGTCGCCGGGCGCGATTATTTCGTGGTCACCCTGCTGGGCGATTTTGAAAAACAGCCTGAGCTAAAAGCTGCCTTGAATGCGGCATACCCGCTGATCGAAACCAACGACGAAGTTCTGATTTACGACCTGCGCGGGCAGGCGCAATAAACGCCATGATCGAAAAACCGCTGGTTTCCATCGTAACGCCTTCCTACAATCAAGCTGCCTACCTGGAAGAGACCATCCTCTCGGTGCTCGGGCAGACCTACCCGCGCATCGAATACATCCTGGTCGACGGGGCATCGCAGGATGGCAGCCTGGAAATCATCCGCAGATATGAGGGAAAGCTGGCGCACTGGATTTCCGAGAAGGATAAAGGCCAGACCGACGCCATCAATAAGGGTTTTGCCCTGGCGCGCGGCGAGTACCTGGCCTGGCTCAACTCCGACGACACCCTGCTGCCGGATGCGGTGGAAGAAGCCGTTGCTTATCTGCTGGAGCATCCCGGGGTGGGGCTGGTGTACGGTGACGCCAACTACATTGACGAAAAGAGCCGCGTGATCGGCAAGTTCCCGGCAGCGCAAACCGACCTGCCCAGATTGCGGCGCGGTTACGTGCACATTCCGCAGCAGGCTTCCTTTTTCCGTAAAGCCTTGTGGGATCGCGTCGGGCCGCTGGACGACAGCTTTTTCTTTGCCATGGATTACGACCTGTGGACGCGCCTGGCGGCGGTTTCGGAACTGAAGTACCTGCCGCGCACCTGGGCCAATTTCCGCCTGCACGCCGACGCCAAAACCATCGCGGCCGACGACCGCTGCTGGCCGGAAATGCTGCGCGTGCATTACCGCGGGGGCGGCTCGCGCTTTGCCCCCATCGTGCTGAAATACCAGGTGCGTAAACTCGCAGCGCCTTTTATTCGTTGGCGCCGGCGGCGCATGTTTACCAAAGGTTGATGGCCTGGCAAACTTAATGCCGGGAACGCCTCCCTGAGAATAAGTAGACCCTCGCGTATGACCCTGCAGAAGGGTCTATTTTTTAGATCAAGAGATCAGTCACTATGGCACTCGCTGCCATGGATTGAGGAATTTGTCTGAGCAAATTGTTAACAAAAATTGACTTCTATTTTTAGACATGCTAAGATGTTAGATATCTGATATGTTAACTCCGATCCTTTTAGCTGGAGGAATTTAAAGGCATAAAAACGTGAAGCAGAACTGATTCCCGCAATCGTAAATAAAAACGAATATCGCATTACAGGAGATTGGGATGGAAGAAATCTGGCAGAAATTATCCAAAGCCATCGCGAATCGCAGGGATATGGCGATCGCGCTGACCCAGGAAATGGTGCGGCGTCCTTCGCAGAACGGCGAGGGCGACGTGGTGAAATTTGTGGCGGAATGGTGGCGGGAGCGCGGCATCGAACCGGACATTTGGGAACCGCAAATGACGGAATTATCCAGCCATTCCGGTTTTGTGGACGTGGACTACGATTATAAAGGGCGACCGAACCTGGTGGTGATGCTGAAGGGCAGCGGGGGCGGCCATTCCCTGACACTCAACGGGCACACCGACGTGGTGCCGGTCGAGCCGGTGCCCTGGCAGCACGGCGATCCTTTTGGCGGGCAATTCGTGGATGGCAAAATCTTCGGGCGCGGTTCCGTTGATATGAAGGGCGGCCTGGCGCTGGGCATGATCGTAATCGACGCGCTGTTGGAATGCGGCATCCAATTGAAGGGCGATTTGCAGATGCAATTCGTGGTGGATGAAGAGAATGGCGGCAATGGAACGTTGGCCGCCATACAGCGCGGCTACCGCAGTGACGCCACCATCTTCATTGAATCCACAGCGGCGGATACGGCCATGGTTTCTTCGCGCGGCGCGCAGTTCTTCCGCATCACCGTGCCCGGCGTGGAAGGCGGGATCGAGTACCAGGCGGTGCTGCCCAACGTCATTCAGAAAGCGACCCTGTTGTTCCAGGCGGTGGAAGCCTATGCCGCCTGGCGGGTTTCGCAGGCGGATCATCCTTTGTATGCCTGGGATCCCACGCGTATTCCCGCAGCCATTTGCAAGATTCAGGCGGGCAGCTGGCCCTCCACTTTCGCGGCCAAGTGCGTCATGGAAGGCAGCCTGGAGTGCCTGCCCGGTGAAGATATCGATCAGGTGAAAGAAGCCTTCCGAACCTATCTGCTGGAAGTCTCGCGCAAGGATGCCTGGCTGGCGGAACACCCGCCCGTGATCGAATGGTTCGGTTTGCGTTTCGAAGCCGGCGAGACCTCGCTGGAGCATCCTTTTATCAAACAATTGACCCAAACCTACCAGGGCATGACCGGCCGCAGGCTGGAGACGCTGGGCGGCGGCGGTTCCGATTTGCGCCTGCCGGTGTTGTATGCCGACAGCGCCAGCATCCTGCTTGGGCCGACCGGCGGAGCCATTCACGCCACGGACGAGTATGTGGATGTGGATTCCATGATGCAAATGGCGCAGATCTTCGGAAAACTCATTCTGGATTGGTGTGAGGTAAAGGAATAAATTGTTTGATTTGACAGGAGAAGAAAGAAAATGAGCATTGAACCTGAAAAACTGGCCATCCACGGCGGCCGCCCGGTGCGGCAAACGCCTTTCCCGCCCTTTCCGGATTATGGCGAGGAAGAGATCGCTGCGGCGGTGGCCGTGTTAAAGTCGGGCAAGCTAGCCCGCCAGAGCGGTTCCAAGGTGGGGGAGTTCGAGAAATCTTACGCTGAAAAATTCGGCGTCAAACATGCCCTGGCGGTCAGCTCGGGCACGGCGGCCATCCATGTTGCCATTTCCGCACTGGGAATCGGCCCAGGGGACGATGTCATCGCCACCTCGCACAGCTTCGCCGGGTCCGCCACCCCCATCGTGCACGCCGGGGCGGTGCCGGTTTTCGCCGACATCGACCCGCGCACCTTCAACATCGATCCGCGCAGCATCGCAGAGAAGATCACGCCCTACACCAAAGCCATCATACCGGTGCACCTGAACGGCTGCCCGGCAGATATGGACCCCATCCTGGAAATCGCGCGCAAGCACAACCTTTTCGTGATCGAGGATGCCGCTCAGGCGCATGGCGCCCAATATAAAGGCCGGATGGCCGGCACGATTGGCAGCTTTGGTTGTTTCAGCTTCTGGGAAGATAAACTGATCACCACGGCTGGGGAGGGAGGTATGGTGCTGACCAATGACGACGACCTTGCCAAAAAAGCCCGCATGGTTCATCACCACGGCGAGTTGAAAGAAGACGGGGCTTACTACAAAGGGGAACGGTTGTACCTGCATTCCATGCTGGGTTACAACTTCCGCATGACCGAGATCCAGGGCGCCATCGGACTGGCGCAATTGGCCAAACTGGATGGTTACATCCAACAGCGCAGAGAAAACGCGCATCTTCTAACCGAATTGTTATCAGGCGTACCCGGCATCATCCCGCCCTACGAACCGGATTATGCCTTCCACGTATTCTACAAATATATTCTGCGCATCGATCGCAAGGTGATTAACGCCGACGCCAAAGCCTTTGTGGAAGCGCTCACCGCCGAGGGAATTCCCTGCTCGCGGCGCTACCCTACACCGCTGCACCAGCAGCCGGTCTTCACCGAGCACCGTGGTTTTGGCGGCGGCAAAGCGCCTTTCGAAAAGCCCTGGTACCAGGGGGAGACGAATTACGGCAGCGGGCTGCCCAACGCCGAGCAATTGCCCGGGGAATTGGTGCGCATCATGATGCGCCCTACACTCTCCGCGCAAGACATGCGGGATGTGGCCGATGCGGTCAAGAAAGTGGCGATTTATTTCGGAGTGGAAGGTTGAGGGCATGCAGGAAAACCCGATGAATATTAAAAAAATATTGACTTTCGATTTTCGGCGTGTTAAGATATAAGACATCTGATGACATAACACCTGCTGGTTAAATGCGGCGACAGAAGGGAGAAACCTTTGATACGGTTTAATGACAATCAACCCAAGCGTTTTCAGATCAGAAAACGGATTATTGAATTGATCAAAGAGCAAAACCTGAGGCCGGGCGATAAATTGCCGGCAGAGAAAGACCTGATGGATCTGTTGAATGTCAGCCGTCTGTCGCTGCGGGAAGCCTTGCACATTCTGGAAGAAGAGCACGTTGTCCGCGTGATTCATGGACTGGGCTGGTATTTGATGTCGCCTTCCAAAACGTTGGAAACTGATATTTCCGCTTTATTTTCAGTCACCGATATGTTTGCCTATTCGGGCTTGGAATTGACAACCCGTGTTCTATCCCTCAAGTTCGAAGATTTGGAAGATATTCGCGAGGAACTTAACCTCAAGAAAAAGGAGCGGGTTGCGGCGATCGAACGTGCGCGAATGTGCGAAGACATGCCCTATATCTACTCCATCGATTACGTTCCTGAAAAATTGTTCTCGCGCGAGCCGAAAGTCGAGGATTTTGAAGGTTCGATCCTGACAGCCATGGAAAAAACCTTCGGCCATCGTATCGAATACACCGATGCCCGCATCCAGGTGGTGGAACAGAAGGATTTTGAATCGAAAGATCCCATTTTCAAAGAAATCACTTCCTGGTTGATGATGGAACAGGTCAATTATGACATCAATGGCACCCCCATCATCTATTCACGCGACTACCACCGCAGCGACAAAATCAAGTTCTACACCAGAAGATATCGAAAAGACCTGGTTTAGGTTTCTATCTGGAGCATTGATGAGATATCCGGCCGTGAAGCATTTCACATTAGTCCAAACCGTAGCGTACCGTATGGCGTTCCCGGGTTTGCGATATGTCGGGACTGACTCAATACTGTCGAGAAGAATAAATGAATAGGACCATCAAGTTATGTGTCCTTGGCGGCAGCGCGCTGGCAACACCTATGTTGTTCGAAAGCATGGGCCGGCAGAACGCGCGGGGTTCTTACCAAGTTTGCTTGCATGGCAGGGATTCTCAACGCCTGGCGATGGTCAAGAAAATCTCGGAGAAAATTACCTGCCAATTTCCTGATCTGGACCTCTCAATAACAGCCACCCTCGATATGCGCGAAGCAATCGAGGGTGCTGCGTTTATATTAAACCAGATCCGGGTTGGCGGTTTGAAAGCGCGCCTGTTCGATGAAACCTTTCCACGGAAATACGGGATTCCCGGCGAAGAGACTGTTGGGCCGGGCGGTTTTTCCAATGCGCTGCGCGGCATACCGGTGGTTCTCGATCACTGCAAAACCATTGAGAAATATGCCCCGCAAGCGGTCATGCTGAATCTGATGAACCCCAGCAGCCTGATCCAATACGCGGTTACCCGCTACACATCAGTGAATGTCGTTGGAACTTGCGACACCCCCGTGAGCACCTGCCGCATGGTATCGAATGCCTTGGGCCTGCCAAAAGACAAATCCCGGGTTTCCTGGTTTGGCATGCACCACTTCGGATGGCTCTTCGACCTGGCTGTGGATGGGCAATCCCGACTTGATGCAGTTTTCGGGCAGTTGGAACGCATGGCCAACCTGGGCGTGGATCCCGAGATCGTTACTGCTTTACGGGCCATACCGGCGCCTTATCTCAAATATTATTTTCATCCGGACCGCATGCTGGCGATGACAGAGGGGCGAAAACCGCGCGCGGAGCAGTTGATCGAGGTGTTTGCGCAATTGGAGAATGCCATGGACCACTGGTCCGAAGGCCAGCCGCTGGATTTCATGCAGCAGCGCGGTGCGGGCTGGTATGACAAGATTGTCGTTCCCACTCTGCTTGCCCTGGCTGAGAAGCGGGAGAGCGATCTGATCTTGAGCGTTGGCAATGAAGATTCCGTTGCCTGGCTGCCCAAATCGGCTGTCATTGAAGCGCCGGTGGCTATTTCCGAAGGAAAGATCGGCAGGCCTCGAATTCCGGCATCTATCCCTGAAGATATCCAGGGCATGATTATGCGTAACTGCGCTTATGAAATGCTGGCGGTCGAAGCGATCGTGGAACATGACCGCAGCAAAGCCCTGCGGGCGCTGCAATCCAATCTGCTGGTGAAGGATTTCAACCAGGTGCGCGGCATCATGGGTGAAATCTGGCCGGAAGAGGCGCGCCCCGCTTTCAAGTTGATTGCAGCCGAAAAACCCGCTGCCGAGGCATCTTCCGGGGCTGGAAAACCGGGCTTTGCCGTCCCAACCCTGCATTACGGCGAAAAAGCCATCGAGAGGATGCCGCTGCGTGAGAAAAAGTATGCAGTGATCACCATGGAAATCCCCTGGGTGAACATCCGCCAGCGCTTCCCGCGCGATCCCGAAGTGGTAGTTTACGTGGATGAGCTGGACTGGTACGCGCTGGAAGCCATCGAGCGCAGCCTGCCGGAGATCGATCTGGTGGTTGGCGTGGGCGGCGGGATGGCCACCGATGGCGCCAAGTTCGTGGGCTGGAAACGCCGCATCCCCGTGGATGTTGTCCCGACCATCACCTCCGTGGACGCTTCCGTTACCAAGAGCATTGCCGCCCGGTCGGGCGGGCACGTCACCTACATCGGTTACGTCGTTCCGCGCGACGTTTACGTTGACTATCCGGTTATCCGCGGCGCCCCCAAACGATTGAACCGCTCCGGTGTCGGCGATATCCTCTGCTCCCACGTGGCCTTATTCGACTGGAAACTCTCCCACGATCACACGGGCGAGGAATACGATCCAAGCGCGGTTGACCAAATGAAAACCTGGCTGGAGAAGATCGAAACCCAGGCCGCCGATATCGAGGCGATGAACGATAACGGTATCCGCCTGATCATGAACGCATTCGAAGACATCAGCATCATTTGCCGCAAGTTCGGCAGCAGCCGCCCCCAGGAAGCCTCCGATCATACCTTTGCCTACAATGCCGAGTTCCAAACGGGCAAGAAATTCCTGCACGGCGAATTGGTAGCTTTGGGAGCCTATGTTTTGGCGACGCTGCAAAATAACGATCCGGAATATCTAAGGGACATTTATAGCCGGACAGGCATCCTGTGGCAGCCCAGGGATATTGGGTTAACCAGAGCAGAATTTGCTAATGTGCTCGGGACCTTGAATTGGTATCAAAAGAATTTTGGAAGAAGATATTCAATTCTCGATGAAGTTCATATCGATTCCGCTTTTATCGAAATGGTACAGGCAAAACTGGATTTTTAAAAAGAATGGATTTGTAGAGATACCTACTTTCGAATTTCGACATTATGGACCTAACCGAAATTCATTTCATAAAAAAATTGGCTCCGGAGGTGATTATCGTAAAAAAACAGATTTGAATAGTCCGTAAAAAAAAGAAAATCACAAAAAATTTTTGGAGGAAACATGAAAAAAGGTTGGTATAACGAAAAAATAGGATTGGTACTGCTCCTGGTGGGCGCGGCAATTTTCGTGCTTGCATTTATCATCATGAATCCCCTCGGAACAGCCATTGGCCCTTCCGAATCGGGCAGCCGTGTCGTGCTATTGAACATCATGGCGTTCGTCTTCTGTCTGCCGTGGGGCGCGTACTGGATGTATAAATTCGCGCAGCATGCCGATTGGCTGGCCATGCCCGGCCGTTTCATCAAGGGACTGAAAACCAAAGTCTTCTCGCCCTATGCGTTGGTCGGTATTGCCATCATCGGCGCCTTGTTCGCGGCGGCCGGTTTCGGCGACCTGGGCGGTTTGGATGTGCAAGCCATGGTGATCGCTGCCTCTGCTTCCCTCTTCGGCAGCGTTGTATCCTTCTTCGGCCTGTTCGTCGGTCAGATCATTGCGCGTGTCTTCATCAACCCGGTGTGGTCCGGTGGTTCTTCAACGGCTGTTTCGACCCTGATTGCCTACACCCTGATCGATGCTTCCATCTGGGCGTATGCCGGTTACATGTACTTCAAGAACGTGGTCAACCGCGGCGACAAACCCTTCTTCGGCCGTTTCCTGGTTACCCTGCTGCTGACCGAAGCTGTCCATCAGCCGTGGTGGTTCACAACCTACTGGATCATGAACACGCGTGAAGCGGCTATCACCAACGTTCTGGCTGACTGGGTCGTTCTCGGCGCCGGCAACTTGTTCTTCCCCTACTGGTGGTTGAGCTTCCTGTTCGTTGCCACCGGTTTCCTGGCTGGCGAAGCTGCCCGCAGAGTCATCAGCGGCGGACGCACCAAGGAAGAAGAAGACTAATTCTCTCCTTGCGGGAATTTAGTTAAGAAACGAAGTGGATATAGCGTCTCATTTTTGAAAAATCTAGCGGATTGTTTCAACCAGAGCGCTTTATCCACTTCGCATGATGCAATCTTACCAAATTAAAAAAGGTTTTTGATCCCATAGCAGTCATTGAATTATTCACTAGCCTTTTGCGTTAGAAACTCTTTACTGAGAAGAGGAAAATTAATGAAAACAGTCTTCTTTAAGGATTATTCCTTTAGATATTTGCATCAAAATGAGGACGAGAGAGCGCTGAACAAGCTCAATCTTGAGATTGCGGAAGGTTCGGTAGTGGGTGTGATCGGCAAGGCGGGCGCCGGAAAAAGTACGTTCGTAAAATCGTTGAATGGCCTCTGCCCGCAGGTGGACATCGGGTACCAGGATGGCGACCTGTTCATCGATGGCGCGAATGTCCGCGATCGTGAAGTTTATGAAATGGCGAATAAAGTCGGGATCGTTCTTCAAAACCCCGAATTGCAGATCTTTTCGCTGACCGTGTATGATGATATTGCATTCGGCCCCTCGAATTTGGGTGTGAAGCGGGAGGAAATCATCCGGCGCGTGGAAAACGTGGTGGATGCCATCGAATTGCGACCGCTTATTCATCGCAGCCCCAATAACCTTTCGGGCGGTGAGCAGCAATTGCTCGCCATCGCCGGAATTCTGGCCATGGAACCCAAGATACTGGCGTTCGACGAACCCGTTTCCATGCTGGACCCCATCGGCAAGGAACAGGTTTTGAAAGCCATGTTCGGCGTTACGGAGAAAAATAATACTTTGAGCATCATCACGGAATCCGGCGCGGATATCGAAGCCGTTGCGGAATTCGTGGATTACATCGTTGTGTTGGACGAAGGAAAGATTATCGCTTCAGGACCAGCGGAAGAGGTTCTGAAAAACGATATCGTCAGCGAAGTTGGTGTGGGGCAGCCCCAGGTGACCGAGCTCTTCAACAAATTGGGCAAAGACGGCATCAAGCTGGATAAAACCCCCATTACTCTGAACGGCGCAGTGAATGTCTTAAAAAAAGAATTGAAAGATAAGGGGATTAACTCGGTCAAGCGGATTACAGCCAGAGGCGCACATAAAAAACGTGAATTCGGTGAGACCATCATCGAAGTGAAGAACCTGCATCATTATTATAAGAACGGTACGCATGCCCTGAAAGGTGTCTCCCTTGATATTCCGAAAGGGCAGATGGTCGGCATCATCGGACAGAATGGCTCCGGCAAATCAACGCTGGCCAAGCATCTGGTCGGTTTGTTGAAACCAACCAATAAGGACGCTGTGTTGAAGTTGGGTGACCTGGATTGCATGAATCCCAAGACCAAACTGAGCGACATCATCAAGATTTCCAATTATATTTTCCAGAACCCGGATGAACAACTGTTCGCTGAAACCGTGCGCGAAGAGATCCGCTTTGCCCCGCGCATGCTGGAAATGTCCAAGAAACAGATGGACCAGGAAGTCCAGGAAGCGATGGATGTATTTGACCTCTATCCTTATCGCAAGCGCTTTATCTATGGGCTGGATGAGGATATCAAAACTTATCTTGCCATTGCCTGCGTGCTTCCCATGCACCCTGAAATCCTGCTGATCGACGAGCCGACCACCGGCCTGGACACTTTTGGCGAAATAAAGATGATGGAGAGCCTGCATAGGCTCAACGATGAGTTTGGCAAGACCATCGTGATCATCACGCACAATATGAAGACGGTAGCCAATCATTGCGATCGCGCCATTGTTCTTTCAAAAGGCGAGATCATTTTGGATGGCGCGCCGCGCGATGTGTTCACGCAAAATGAGGAACTGCTCAAAGCCGATATCTATCCACCGCAGATCACCCGCCTCGGCCAGGAATTAGCCAGGGAAATGGATTTTCCACGCGATATTTTGACCGTGGACGAAATGGCTGCGACCCTCAAAAGTGTTCTGAAATCTTAACGGAGCTGAAAAATGGATATCGACATTTTAAAAGCAAGGGACAATGTAGAAGAATCATTCCTCAATACAGGATTGAGCCCCGTAACAAAATTTTTCGTGCTCCTGACTGTGTTGATCATGGCAGGCATTTGGCTGGACGTCCGCTATTTGCTGCCATTGCTCGTGCTGGGTTTGATCTTGGCAATCATGGCAAAAATACCGAAGAGTTTATTCATCGTGATGATCACGGCGCTGCTGCTGACCTGGTATCCAACCCTGCGCACGACCGTGATGCAGGCTAACCCGGATTACTATCAGGTTTTGGACAAAGCCTGGGCGGCTACCCCGGTGGCAACGGTGAACGTTAAACTGCTGAACCTCGGAAATGTTGGCTTGACTTATGGCACACTGTACTGGCTGACGGGCAGGATTGTGCGTTATCTGACAGTCGTAACCTGGGCGGTATTCTTCATCGTTACCACGCCCATGAGCGAAATTGCCAATACCATGTATGCCCTGGAAGTGCCTTACCAGATCGTTTTTGTTTTCCAAATGACCTACAAGTTTATCCCCTACATGTCGTCGGTGATCAACCAGATCTCGGATGCGCAGAAACTACGCGCTTGGAACATGCGCACCATTAATCCCAAGAAATTGCTGCAGAGAGCCATCCCAATCGCCAACCCGATGATCCGCCGTACGGCGATGATTGTGGATCAGGTGACGATTGCCACCCAGATTCGCGGTTTCGGCAGCGGAACCCCCACTCCAATGAAAGCAATCAGCCTGAAAGGCTATGATAAAGCCATCATGGTCGTTTTCGGGGCAGCCTTTTTAGTGGCAATGGTCGGTACAATCGCTTTTAAATGGGGCGCTTTATAGGCGGCAGTCGGATGTCTACTAACGATTATTTGCTGGGTATTGACATTGGCACAACCGGAGTTAAGTGCATCCTGATTGACGAAAACGGCAAGCAGATCAAGTCAGTCTACGTGGAACATGATTGCATCCTGCCTGGCCCCGGTCTGGTTGAAATGGATATGTGGCAGAACTGGTGGCTCAACCCGGCCGCCGGTGTCCGCAAGCTTCTGGACGATCAAACCATCGATGCCAGGCGCATCCGCGCCATCGGTGTCAGCGGGCTTTATCCCGCCATGGGGCCGACGGATGCGGATGGAAACCCGATTGCCAACGCCATCCTCTATTCGGACAACCGATCGTTTCAAGAAGTGTACGAAGTTAATGAGAAACAGGGTTTGCAGTTATCCTGCGAAGAGCTGACCCCGCGCCTGATCTGGTTCCTGCGCAACCAGCCGGAACTTTCCAAAAAAATGGCGATGTTCTTCGATGCGCCGCATTACCTCGTGTACAAACTGACTGGCGCGTACGTCCAGGATACCCAAATCACCGGTCTGTGGGGTGCGATTTACGAATCCCCCACGGCCAGTTGGCGCGAGGATGTGTGCGCGAAATTCGGCATTCCCGTCAATATTCTTCCGAAGGTCTACCCGCCGGCCACCATCGTCGGCACGGTCACCAAGGCCGCTGCCGAAATGACCGGCCTCGCGGAAGGCACGCCCGTGGTTACCGGCATGGCGGATTTGAGCGCTTCTTTGATCGCGGCTGGTGTGGTGCATGAATACGAATCGGTGGCATATTACGGCACGGCCGGTTTGATGCCGGTGATGAAGGACAGCATGTTGAACGGCATGCTTAAACCTTACCCGATTTCCGAGAAAGGCGTTACCGCGCAGGATGGTTACATCTATGACTATCCGGCGTATTGCCTTTCGGTGGGCGAAGCGGTGCGTTGGTTCCGCAATCAATTCGGCCAGGCTGAACTTGCCAGGGAGATCACAAAAGGCGGGATGTCAGCCTACGACCAATTGAACGAACTGGCCGCCGGCGTTCCCATCGGCAGCGATGGATTGATCCTGCTGCCTTATTTCGAAGGCCAGCGCAGCCCGTGGTTCGATCCGCACGCCAAAGGCGTTTTCTTTGGAGTCGCCACCAGCCATACGCGCGCGCACTTTTACCGCGCGATCCTTGAATCCTTTGGGTACGTGATCCGGCACGGTTTGGAGGAATTTTATCCCCAGGGCCACCCGTTGAAACGAGTGGTTGCCAGCGGTGGAGGAGCGAAAAGCAAACTCTGGCGGCAGATCGTCAGCGACATCACCGGGCTGCATCAGGAATACGTACCGGACGCGGAAGGGGCAGTTGGCTGCGCTTACGTGGCCGGCATCGCGCTGGGTTGGTATAAGGATTTTGAAAACTTACGCAACTGGGTGGTGGTGGAGGACGTTACCGAACCTAATCCGGACGCCCAGGCTGCTTATGAAAAGTATTACCGACTTTTCAATGAAATGCATGATTATCTGAAACCCGTATTTCAGGCAAATCATAAGATCTTGGTTCAAGACAAATGAGAAAGGAAAAGAAAAATGTTCAAATACACTGAAGCTGACCTGGAAGCCGGCCGCCAAGCACTCGGCGGCGGCGGGGTTGGAAACCCGATCCACATGGTCATTGATCACGGAGAAGGCGCCGTATTGTACGACAAAAATCAAAAAGCCTATATCGATTGCACCTCGCAAGCCTGGAGCCTGAATATCGGGCATTCCCATCCTAAAGTGGTTGCGAATGTGAGCGAATTCATTAAGAATTACTCGCATATTCGTACGAGTTTTGAAACCGTTCCAAAATTGCTGCTTTCCAAGAAACTGGCCGAGTTGGCGCCCGGCAATCTGAAAAAAGTTGCTTATGCGCTTTCGGGATCGGATGCCAATGAAGGCTCCGTAAAATTGGCCATGCGCAACAACCCCAGCAGCAATACGCTGGCAGTGATGATGGATGGCTATCACGGCCGTTCGCTGGCGATGATCAATGCCTCCTGGCCGCATCCCAATAACCGCTTCACTGCCTGGAGCGCCCCGATCCAACGCATCCCGCAGGGCTATTGCTACCGCTGCCCGTATCGCTTGTCCTATCCCGGCTGCAAACTGGCTTGCGTCGATTACGCCAAAGAGTTGATTGTACGCGGCGCTTCCGAGCGGCCATACGCGCTGATGATGGAACCCATGCAGGGCAACGGCGGCATGGTCGAATACCCCGAGGGTTACCTGCCCGCCATCCGCAAGATGTGCGATGAATTGGGCATGCTCCTGATTTTCGATGAAATCCAGACCGGCTTCGGCCGCATGGGTGAATGGTTCGCGGCGGATCTGTATAAAACCACCCCGGATATCATGACCATCGGCAAGGCGCTCGGCGGCGGGTTCCCGTTGTTCGGTAATCTTTGGAGAAGCGATTTAAACACTTTCAGCCCCGGCGACCATTCCTACACGTTCGCACATTTCCCGGTTTCGATGGTGGCTGCCTTGACCTTTATTGAGGTTATGGAAGAGGAAAACTTGCTCGAAAACTGCCGCAAGATGGGAGGATTTTTCACCCGCGAATTGAAGAAATTGCAGGATCAGTATGACTTCATCGGCGACGTACGCGGCCCAGGCTTAATGATCGCCATTGAGATGGTCAAGGATAAAGTAAGCAAAGAACCTGATACCGATATCCCGGATGTGTTTATTAAGGAAGGCTTGGACCGCGGTGTTATCTTTGGTGAGTCAAAATACCTGCACCTGGGCAACGTGGTTAAGATCAAACCGCCGCTGGTGATCACCGAACAGCAGGCCACGCAGGTCATCGAAGTCTTTAAAGATATCTGCGACCTTGTGAAGGAATCGAGAAAGTAAAGAATTTTAGAGAGGAAAAATGATATCCGCTTATCAAAAAGAGATCTATGAACAACCCGAAGTTCATCGCTTGCTCCTCGCCAATTACAACGCGAAGATCAAGGAAATAGCCGGCATTTTCAGGAACAAGAATTATAAATTTATCCTGATCGCCGCCCGGGGCACTTCGGACAACGCCGCGACCTACGCGAAGTATCTTTTTTCCTCGATGGTGCACATCCCCACAGGGCTGGCGATCCCATCCCTCTACACGATCTATGACCAGGTCCCCGATATGCGCGGGGGCCTGGTGATTGGGATTTCCCAATCCGGCCAGGGCAGCGATATACTCGCAGTGCTTAAGCAGGCGCACGCAGCGGGAGTGGATACCCTCACGATCACCAACGATATTCATTCGCCCATGGCGGAGATATCCGATTACGTGATCGACGTTTGCGCCGGAAAAGAGAACGCGGTTGCGGCCAGCAAGTCCTACACCGGTGAAATCCTGGCGGTGGCCATGCTGGCGGCAGCCTGGGCGGGAGATGAAAGCAGGTTGAAAGAAATTCAGAAAGTACCCGAATGGGCAAGTTTCGTACTGGATCAACACGAAAATGTAAAAAAAGCCGCGCGCTGGTACGCAGAGATTGACAAGCTCATCATCCTTGGCCGGGGTTACAACCATTGCACCACGAGCGAGATTGCCTTGAAAGTGAAAGAGATCACTTATGTCACAGCGGAAGCATTTTCGGGCGCCGATTTCCGCCACGGGCCGATTGCCCTGCTCGAGGACGGATTCCCGGTGGTGGTGCTGGCCCCCGCAGGGAAAACCCTGGCCGACATGCAAGATTTGATTCGGGAGGTGAAGGAACGCAAGGTAAGGCTGTCGGTCATTTCAAACGACGAGCACGTATTAGGCGAATCGGATTACGCCATCCGCTTGCCCGCGGATCTGACCGAATGGCTTTCCCCAATTGTCGTAACCATTCCCGGGCAGCTCCTGGCGCTCGAACTGGCGGTGGCTAAAGGCCTGGATATCGACCATCCGCGTGGATTAAAGAAAGTCACTTTGACGATGTAATCAATGAAGTAAAGGATCATCAACGGAATGGAAAAATTAGCATTATTTGGCGGTCAGCCAGTCTATCAGGAGAAACACAGTCTTGAAGACCAGTGGCCGGTTACAAGCGGCGAAGACCGCGAGGCGGTGGAACGCGTTTTCCGCAACGGGCATTTCACTGGCCTGCATGACCCGGAAGTAGAAGCACTCGAAAAGGAATACGCGGAATACGTCGGCACCAGCTATGCCATGGCATTCGGTACCGGGACCTCGTCCCTGCACGCCGCTGTGGCTGCCTCGGGGCTTAAACCCGGCGATGAGGTCATCGTGCCTGCCCTGACCTTCCTGGCTTCTGCCACGTCGGTCATCCAGCAGCTTGGCATTCCTGTATTTGCGGATATCGACCCGAAAACTTACAATATCGACCCGCAATCAGTCGAAAGATGCATCAGCAACCGTACGCGCGCCATCATGGCGGTGGACCTGGGCGGTCTGCCGGCGGATTATCCCGCACTGAAGAAGATCGCGGAAAAGCATGGGCTGGTGCTGCTGAGCGACGCCGCCCATTCCATGGGTGCCAGGCAGAACGGCAAGGTCAGCGGCAGCCTGGCAGACGCCACCGGCACCAGTATTATGCCGGCCAAGCAGCTTGCCACCTGCGGCGAAGGCGGTTTATTGTCGACCGACAACGTCGAGATTCTCAATAAAGCCGGCATGGTCAGGCTGTTTGGCGAGGTGATCGAAAAGGACAAACCGCGCGCCTACAACGCTTTCACCCTGGGCTACAATTACCGCCTGAATCCCATTCAGGCCGCTTACGCGCGCAGCCAACTGGCCCGCCTGGACCAGTTCATCCGGTTGTTCCAGGAAAACGCGGAATTCCTGACCAGAGGCATCAGCGATTTAAAAGGCATTATCCCACCCTACATCCCTGAGGGCAGCACGCACGCTTACCATATGTACCGCATGCGTTTCGATCCCCGCCTGGCAGGGTACGACGTGGACTCGGGTAGATTTGCCAAAGCGGTGGAACTGGCCATGATCGCGGAAGGGCTGCCCCTGCGCTTTTACCAGAACATCCCGGTTCCCGGGCAGGTGTTATTCCAGATGAAGGAAGGCTTTGGCAATGGTATTCCCTGGTCCTTGCCCAACACCAACGCGATCCGCTACGACATTGAGGATTATCCGGTCACGCTGGACGTCCTGGAAAACACGCGCTGCCTGGGAGCGAGCGGCACCTCCGGCCCCAACTACTTCATGAACCGCAAGACCATGCAGGATTACATCACCGCTTTCCACAAAGTGTGGGAGCATCTGGACGAAATAGTGGACTATGCCGGAAAGATGGAATACAAAGTTCCCTGGTCCAATTTCGCCCCCTCCACGCGCGGTTCCTGGACAATCTACGCCCCCGGCACGAAGAAATAACCTGCGCCATGGCGATATGATTAACAATATGCGAAAAGAAAGGAAGAGAAAGTGACTTTACCTTTTTTGAAAAATGGCGTGGCGCAGATCGCCATGGTGGTGGAAGACCTGGACGAGACCGTCAAGCAGTATTACCAACTGTTCGGCATCGGCGACTGGCAGTTCTACACCTACGAAAAACCACTGGTGAAGTATATGAGCTATCACGGCCAGCCGGCCGACCAGAGCTTCCGCATTGCCCTTTCCTATTTCGGGACGACACGCATCGAGTTGATTGAGGTCAAACGCGGAAATTCGGTTTACAAGGATTTCATCGAAAAACACGGCTACGGCGTGCAGCATTTGGGCTTTCTGGTGGACGACATGCAGGCAGCGCTGGCGCAGGCGCGCGAGGCCGGGCTGGAGATGATCCAGGACGGCTCCGGTTTCGGCCTGGACGGTGATGGGCATTATGCTTACCTGGATACTGAGGATAAACTGGGCATCACGGTCGAGCTCATCCAGCGCCCCAAACGCCGGCATGAACCCGAGAAGATCTTCCCGCCTATATGAATTTGCGGCGAAGAGACAAGGATGAATTAGAATTTGAGAAATGCCCTGATTGCGATGGGCATTTCTTTTTGTCTATTTTTTCATTCATCAATCTTATGATAGACTATTAGCCTTATGAACAATAAATTCTTCGGCGATATCGTACTGAAAGCCAAGCTGACCCTGCGCCTGTTGAAAGACCCCCGCGTGCCTTTTTACCTGAAATTGCTGCCGGTGTTGTGCCTGGTATACCTGATCGTACCGACCGACATCCTGATCGGCCCGATCGACGATGCCATCGTGCTGTATTTAGGCATGGATTTCTTCATCGATTTCTGCCCGCGCGAGGTGGTGGCCGAGCACTTGCGCGACCTAAGGTCACATGATGCATCCTCTCCCGCTTCGGCTGAACAGGAGAAAGAAGAGAATGTGATCGACGCCGAGTTCAAGGAAAAATAGTTTTACAGGAAAAGTAGGGCGGCATTCCATTGCCGCCGCTATGCAGAAAAGTAGGGCGGCATTCCAATGCCGCCGCTTTTTTAATAAAGAGGCGAGTTTGGAAACGTACCCTGCTCGCTGGAATAATTCGTTGGCTGAGCACCGTCGAAGCCAACGGTGACTTGTTCATAAAAATATGAGATTGCTTCGTCACTTCGTTCCTCGCAAAGACAAATCGGAGAAGTAGGGCGGCATTCCACCTGTACTCAGTAGTTTTGAGTATTGCCACTGCTTGATAACAAAAAAGGCGCGCTCGGAAACGCGCCTTACCCAATACCAGTGGATTTTTGTATACCTACAGCCATGAGATCGCCACGCCGCTACGCGGCTCGCGAAAACAGATTTCTTTGTAGGGCGGCATTCCATTGCCGCCGATTTGTTTAAATGACTCCCAACTTCTTGCCGGCTGCCTTGAAGGCCTCCAACCCTTTGTCCAGGTCATCGCGGGTATGCGCGGCCGAGATCATCACGCGGATGCGCGCCTTGCCCTTGGGGACGGTGGGGAAACCGATGGCCGAGGCGAAGATGCCCTGCTCGAACAACTCGCGGCTGAACTGCTGCGCCAGGGGCGCCTCGCCCAGCATGACGGGCGTGATAGGGGTCTGGCTGATGCCGGTGTCGAATCCCATTTCCGTCAAAGCCGCCTTGAAGTATTTACCGTTGTCCCACAGGCGGTCCACCAGTTCGGTGGAGGATTCCAGGATGTCAATGGCGGCCAGGCAAGCCGCCGCGTCCGGCGGGGTGACCGCCGAGGAGAACAGGAAGGGGCGCCCGCGCTGGCGCAGCCACTCGATGATGACTGCGTTGCCGGAAACCACGCCGCCCACCACGCCGAAAGCTTTGGAGAAAGTACCCACCTCGATGTCCACCTTGCCGTGCAGGTTGAAGTGATCTACGATGCCGCGTCCGCCCTTGCCGAGCACGCCTTCACCGTGCGCATCGTCCACCATCAGGATGATGTCGTGCGCCTTGGCGATCTCGTACAGCTTGTCCAGCGGCGCGATGTCGCCGTCCATGCTGAACACGCCGTCGCTGACGATGATGGCTTTTTCGAAGGTGCCCTCGTGTTCTTTGATGACCTGTTCCAGGCTGGAGGGGCTGCAATGGTCATAGCGGATGATCTCCGCGCCCGACAGGCGGCAGCCGTCGATGATGCTGGCATGGTTGAGCTCGTCCGAAAAGATCACGTCGCGCTTGCCAACCAGCGCCTGGATGGTGCCCAGGTTGGCGCAGAAACCGGATTGAAAAGTGATGGCGGCTTCGGATTGCTTGAAGGCGGCCACGCGTTTTTCCAGTTCCAGATGCAAATCCATGGTGCCGGCGATGGAGCGCACCGCGCCCGAGCCGACGCCGTAGCGCTGGATGGCTTCCTGCGCGGCTTTGACCATGCGCGCGTCATTCGCCAGGCCCAGGTAGTTGTTGGAGCAGAAGTTCAGCACCTTGCGGCCGTCCACTTCCAGCCAGGCGCCCTGCGGAGAACTGAGCGTGCGGATGTTGTTGTATAAACCGCCGTCCTTCAGATTCTTGATTTCTTTTTGGATCCAGTCTAGTCTAGCCATGGCTTTTCCTTTGATAATGGAATGATTATTTATTTGATGAGGTCATTATACTTCGAGGCGCGTGTCCGTCAGGATGCCCATTTCCAGCAGTGCTTCTTTGAGCGGCGCGGCGGCGTTGGGTCTGACAACGGCCGCGGTCTCGTTCAGGCGCGAAAGGAGCAGGTCTTTGGCGCGCGAGGCCATCACCTGGTCGAGGATGGCAGCCGTGCGCACGCGCAGCAGCACCGGGCGCTCAAAAACCGCTTCCAGCTCGTTTTGCTTCCAGCGTTCCAGTGCCGCCGGGATGTTGGGCGGGACGGGTTTGCGGCCGTATTTACCGATCAGTGCGGCCAATTGATGCACCTGCAGCCCTTGTGCCAACGCGTTCTTCAAGGCCGGGTGGCTGATCTGGTAGCAGTAGCTGCCTTTGCGTGGCGGTCGCCATTCGCAAAAGCGCGCGATCTGATAGCGCGCGCTGAGCGGGAAACCGCGTTCGACCAGCAGGCTGCCGTCCTTATTAACTGTAAAAGAAGAAATATCCGCCCGTCCGATGGCAGCTTCCTTGCCGTTCAGCAAATCAGCCGCCCAGGGGGTGGGGCGGAAAAGGGTCATTTTCTTCGCACGGGGCTTGGCGCCCCATTCTACCAGGCCCAGCCAGAAACAGGGCCCTTGCAGCATTGCGCGCAGCAGGGCGCCTTCAACCTGCTCCCAATGTTCGTAGCCTTTCAGGTATTGCGCGCTGGCTCGGTCGCGCACCATCCAGGTGTCGTATTCGCCGCCGCTGCGCAGGAAATCGGGCCGGAAGGTTTTGACCCATTCGACAAATTCATCGATGTCCAGCCAATGCTCAATGGAAAGCGGCTTGAGCATGGCGAGTATTTTGGATCGCACGACCTGCGGCTCGCGTTTCAGCTTCCCTTCCACTTTCACGCCGCTCAGCCAGTCCAGCTCGTCGATGCTGGAGCCGGCCTGCCAGGCGCGCACCAGGGCTGTGAAGGACGCGGAGCGCGGCGCTTCCAAAAAAGCGCCCACCTGTTCCGGGTTAGGCTGCCCGTCGGAAGCCAGCAGCCCGGCTTCGCCAAGCAGCGCGCGCAGGAACCGCAGCGGAATGGCAGGGTTTTCGAACGTGACGGCGTCCAGCGGCAGCCCTGCCCGCAGCGCGGCCAGCAAGGTGCAAGCGTGTTCCAGCAAGGCGTCGTCAGGAATTTGTTTTGAAACAGGGGTGTAGGTGGGCAGCGCCGGGATGCTGGCGACTTGCAGGCGTTCGATCTCACGCTGCAAATAATTTTGAAATTCTTCGGGGAGATAATAACAATCCTGCGGTTCGTCCCCCTCGCGCAGAAAAGCGCGCGCGATCAAGCCTTTGTAGTACAGCCTTTCACTGACCGAAGCGGGATTGCGGTCGGGGCGCAGCTTGGCGCGCCGGGCGGCGCCCATCTCGCGCAGGCTGCCGAATTCGCGCTCGAATTGATCCACGCGCAGCCGCCCGCCGCTGCGCGCCAGGCGCAGCAGAGCGCTGAAGGCCGGCCGCGGCAGCGCCTGGAGGACCTCGCCGATCAGGGTCTCGTCCTGCAGGCGTTCGGCGACCTGCCGGACGCGGTTCTTGCCGGCGTCCAGGTCCTGGTCGATACCCCAGCCTTCGGCGATCATTTCCAGCAGGTCGGGTTCATAGTCGATGAAGGTCTCGATCAAAGTTGGCATACACCCATTTTAAATCGAAACCGGTCATTGCAAAGAAGTGAAATTAAATAAACAATCCGGCGATACCGCCCGCCAGGCGTGCCAGGCCGTTCAACAGCGGATTGACCTTGGCGGGCGAGAAATAGCTGCAAGAGGGATCAAACCAGCCATTATCTTTCCAGTAGCGGTAATCGTAGGTCTCTTTTCCGTCCACGATGCCGGCTTTCAACCAGGCTTTTTTCTGGATTTGAAACACGACCAGGTCGAGCAGGGAAGGTTGGCGGGTGGGGGAGGCTTCCAGCTCGCGCAGCAGGCGGGAAGCAATGCCTCCGATCTTTTTGCCGAAACGCTCTTTCGCTTCAGTTTTCTGCATGCGCGCTCCCATCACAAAACCGGCTGCACCGCTCAGGTGAAAGCCCCAGGTGATCAGGGCGGTTTGCAGGGTGCGGATGGCGCGGGCGGCGGAACTGCTGCCTGTGGTGGCGATCACGTAAGCCGGCTTGCCGGCAAAGCCCGGCCGGTGGCAGAAATAAGCCAGCCGGTCGATGAAGTTCTTCATCAGCCCGCTGACGTCGTCCACGTACACCGGACTGGCGAAGACCAGCAGGTCGCAAGCTTGCATGCTCGCTGCCAGGGAAGCGATATCATCTTTGTGCGGGCAGGCCGCTTCACCGCGCTCGAAACATGCGCGGCAGCCGGAACACATCTCGATGCGCTTGCTGCCCAGGTGAATGACCTCGCTTTCCACAGCCATCCCCCGTTCGCCGGCTTTAGCGGCCAAAGCACCCGTCAGCATTTCCAGAATGGCATCCGTATTACCGTTTCTCCGGTTGCTTCCGCAGATGAAGGTGATTTTCATATTTCCTCGTTTGATAGCAGATTCTTTCTTTTGGATTTACGTAGGCGACTCTTAAAAAGTTTTGGCATTTACCTTACAATCCGTTACAATTCTAGCAAAACTAGCATTTGTGAAATTTGAATTAAAAACAATATGGAAGCGCAATTTCTGGAAGCCATCTGCCTGGCATCGGTCGAGATCCTGGGAGAAAAAGAAGCCTTTCAAGCCCTGAAAGGCCTGGGAATGTCATCTTTTTCAACCCTCGATCCCGGCCGCTTTACCATGGAACGCTACGGGCGGGAGCTGGCTAAGCATTACGACGATCAAGTGGCCGCCGGATTGTTGATCCGCATCGGGCGGGCATCCCTGATCTTCCTGCGACGCTACTACGAGACCATCGGCGCGCTGGGTGCCATCGACAACCGCCTGAAACCCATTGAGAGGCGTTTCCCGGATTCCTTCAAAGTGCTGGCCGGCGAAATCAGTGGGGAGATGGGTACGAAGGTCGAAACTTCCGCGGAAGACGCACTGACTTATCATTGGCGGTTGGATGCGCCGGAGCAGGATTTCGAACCCTATTACCACTTTGGCTTGCTGGAAGAATTCTGCAATTGGCTGGATTCGCGCAAGGATTACCAGATCGTTTACGCGCCGCAAGGCCCAGAAGAGAAAGCCGCTGAACTTACCATTCACGTTCGTGAGAAGGAATAGCTCTTATCTTTCTCTTATTGACAGGCTGGTGCGAAGCACGTACACTTAAAATAACTTAACAATCCAACCGGGGAGCCTGAAAAGCCAGGCTGAGAGGAGGATGCGAAAATCCTCGACCCGTCGAACCTGAACCGGATAATGCCGGCGGAGGGAGTGACATCCAGAACTAAACTCCCTCCAACAAAGGGAGTTTTTTTTATGCGCGCGGTTATTTTTGCCAATGGAATGCTGGAACGGCCCGACCTGGCCGCCGGGCTGCTGCGGCCGGAGGACTACCTGATCTCGGCGGATGGCGGGCTGCATCATCTGCGCGGGCTGGGCCTCACCCCGCACCTGCTGATCGGCGACCTGGATTCGATCACCCCGCAGGATGAAGGATGGCTGCGTGAGCATCAGGTGGAAGTGCGGCATTACCCGGTCGATAAGGATTTCACCGACCTGGAACTGGCCCTGCAGGCTGCCCTGCAAAAAGGCTGCCAAGCCATTCTGATCGTGGCCGCGCTGGGCGGACGCCTGGACCAGATGCTGGCCAACATCGCCCTGCTTTCCCTGCCGGCCCTGCGCGGCGTGGATATCTCCCTGGATGACGGCGTCACCGAAGTGCGCCTGATCGAACACTCCCTGACCATCCACGGCGCTGCGGGAGATTTGGTCTCTCTGCTGCCGCTGGGGGAAGCCGCGCATGGCGTGGTTACGCACGACCTGAAATATCCACTCAAAGCTGAAACGCTGACCATCGGGCAGACGCGCGGCATCAGCAACCTCATGCTGAAAGATAACGCCGCGGTGGACGTCGCCGCGGGCAGGCTGTTGTGCGTTCACATACGCCGGTTGGAAGAAAAGGAAAGAAATGAGAAGGAGTAACAAAATGAAGAAATATCTGCTTTTAGGGGTAATGATCCTGGCGGTTGCTTTATGCGCCTGCAAAGCCGAACCGGCCGCGCTGACCGTCATGACCCACGATTCTTTCGTGGTCAGCGATGACGTAATCGCGCAATTCGAAAAGGAAAACAACGTTAAGGTCAATTTCCTGTTGAGCGGCGACGCGGGCAGCGCGCTGAACCGCGCCATCCTTTCCAAGGATGCGCCGGTGGCGGACGTGCTCTACGGCGTCGATAACACCTTCCTCTCCCGCGCGCTGGATGAGGGCGTTTACGAAGCCTATGCTTCCCCCCTGTTGAGCCGCATCCCCGACGAATTCAAACTGGATCCGCAAAACCGCGCCCTGCCAGTAGATTACGGGGACGTGTGCATCAATTACGAAAAAGCTTACTTCCAGCAGCACAACCTGGCCATTCCCCAGTCCTTTGAGGACCTTACAAAACCGGAATACACCGGTATGTTGGTGACGGAGAACCCCGCCACCTCCTCCACGGGATTGGCTTTTCTGCTGGCGACCATCGCGGAATACGGGCCGGACGGCTACCTGGGTTACTGGCAGCGCCTTAAGGATAATGGTCTGGTGGTAGTCAACGATTGGAACACCGCTTATTACACCAACTTCTCCGGTTCCACCGGCAAAGGTGCGCAGCCCATGGTGGTCTCCTACGGCACCAGCCCGGCGGTGGAGGTGGTTTACGCCGAGAAGAAACTGGACGAATCGCCCACCGCTTCGCTGGTGGGCAGGAACATGTGCTTCCGCCAGATCGAATTCGTCGGCATCCTGAAGGGCACCAAGCAGCGCGCCCTGGCCGAGAAGTTTGTGGATTTCATGCTGGATAAGGCTTTCCAGGAAGACATCCCCATGAATATGTTTATGTTCCCTGCCAATAGCAACGCCGCGCTGCCGCGTGAATTCACCGATTATGTCCAGGTACCCGAGCAGCCGGCCGCGCTTGCGCCGGAGGCGATCGGTCAGAACCGCGATAGCTGGATCGAAGCCTGGCGCCAGTTGATCCTGCAGTAAGGCGAATGAACCGCAGGCGCGCCGGCCGGCCGGCTCTCTGGCTGCTGCCGCTGGCATTTTTACTGGTCTTCTATTTTTACCCGCTGGGCCGGGTGTTGGCGCTTTCATTTTCGCAATGGGTCAGCAAAGGCCTGGCGGGTTGGAATTGGGCTGTCGTACGCGACGCCGTGGGTTTCACCCTTTACCAGGCGGCGCTCTCCACTCTGCTGACCGTCCTGTTGGGCTTACCGGCGGCGTACCTGTTCGCCCGCTTTCAGTTCAGGGGCAAGGAATTCCTGCGCGTGGCCACCACCCTGCCGTTCATCCTGCCGACCGTGGTGGTGGCGGCGGGCTTCAACGCCCTGATCGGGCCGCGCGGCTGGCTGAACCTGCTGTTGATGGGGGCCTTCCACCTGGCGCAGCCGCCCATTGCTATCCAGAACACGCTGGCCGCCATCCTGCTGGCGCACGTATTCTATAACCTCTCGATCGTCATCCGCACTGTAGCGGCTGCCTGGGAGGGCATCGACGCGCGCCTGGAAAACGCCGCGCGCACGCTGGGCGCTTCACCCTTTCGAGTTTTGCACGAGGTCACCCTGCCGCTGCTGCGGCCGGCCATCCTCTCCGCCCTGCTGCTGGTATTCCTGTTTGACTTCACCAGTTTTGGCGTGATCCTGATGATGGGCGGACCGCAGTTCACCACCCTGGAAGTGGAAATTTACATCCAGACCATGCAGTTCCTCAACCTGCCGCTGGCGGGTTTGCTGGCGTTAATCCAACTGGCTTTCTGCATGCTCATCACCGGCACCCTCATTGGCACCGGCCGCTCCATGGATGTGCCGCTTATGCCGCGCGTGCGCCAGGAAAACCTGCGCGGGGCGCGCGGTTTCACCGAAAAAATCTTTGTGGTCGGCCTGTCCGCTTTCCTGATCATCCTGCTGGTGCTGCCGCTGCTGGCGCTCACCGCCCAGGCTTTTTTTATACAAAGTGAAGCAGGCGGCTGGCATTTTTCGCTTACCTTCTTTCGGCAATTGTTCCTCAACCCGCGCAGCTCCATCTTTTACGTGCCGCCCATCACGGCGCTGCGCAACTCGCTGCTCTACGCCCTGGCGGCTTCCTCGCTGGCGTTGGTGCTGGGGATGCTGGTGGCGCTCGGCGCTTCCTCCAATAGCCGCCTTAACCGCTGGCTGGATTGGCTGGTGATGCTGCCGCTGGGCACCTCCGCGGTGACATTCGGTCTGGCGCTCTTCCTGGCGTTCGGTATGAGCGTTTCCGCGCCGCGCTGGTATCCGCTGCTAATCCCGCTGGCGCACGCGCTGATTGCGCTGCCCTTCGTGCTGCGCCTGATCGAGCCGGCCCTGCGCTCCATTCCGCCCAACCTGAAGTGGGCGGCCGCCACGCTGGGCGCTTCCCCGCGCCGCGTGTGGCGCGAGGTAGAATTACCCATCATCCGGCGCGCGGCCGCCACGGCCTTCGTGTATGCCTTCGCCATTTCGCTGGGCGAGTTCGGCGCAACCTCGTTCCTCACCCGTCCGGATATCCCCACGCTGCCTATCGCGGTGTATCGCTATTTGAGCTTGCCGGGCACGTTGAATTTTGGCCAGGCCATGGCCATGGCGGTGGTTCTGCTGGTGGTGTGCGCCGCCAGCATGTTCCTGGTGGATCGCCTGCAATTATCATTTAATATAAAAGAGGAGACGCGCAAGCATGCTTGAGATCAGCCGCATTCGCAAACATTATGACGGACAGTTGCTGCTGGATGATATTTCCTTCAGCGTGGGCGAATCCGAAACGGTCTGCCTGCTGGGCCCTTCCGGCGGGGGCAAGAGCACCTTGCTGCGTATCATCGCGGGGTTGGAGGAGATGGAGAGCGGGCGCGTGCTTTGGGACGGGCAGGACATTTCTGATGTGCCCGCGCACAGCCGGCGCTTCGGCTTGATGTTCCAGGATTACGCCCTCTTCCCGCACATGAGCGTCAGCCAGAATATCGCTTTCGGGCTGCGCATGCAGAACGTTGAGACGGGAGAGATTCAAAAACGGGTCGCGGAAGCGCTCGAGCTGGTCAACATGCCGCGCTTTGGCGGGCGGCGCGTGACCGACCTTTCCGGCGGCGAGCAGCAGCGCATTGCCCTGGCGCGCGCGTTGGTGGCGCGGCCGCGCCTGCTGATGCTGGACGAGCCGCTGGGGGCGCTGGACCGCGCGCTGCGCGAACAGCTCAGCGCCGATCTCTGGCAGGTGCTCGACCGCATGGATATCCCGGTGATCTACGTCACGCACGACCAGCAGGAAGCCTTTGCCTTTGCCGACCGCATGCTCATCCTGCATGACGGCCGCATCCTCCAGTCGGGCACTCCGCAGGAAATCTACTCGCGGCCGGTTACCCCCTGGCTGGCGGAATTCATGGGACATCGCAATGCCATCAACGGCGAAGTAGTCTCCCTGCAGCCGCTCCAGATCCAAACCGAATGCGGCTTGCTGGAATGCGGTCGCGCTTTCGGCCAGCCGGCTATCGGGAAAAAAGTGACTCTGGTATTGCCCGCGGACGCAGCACGCGTCGCGGATCGCAGTAAAAACCTGCTGCGCGCGCAGGTGTGCCGCGCGCAATTTCAGGGCGCCGGTTACAGCGTGGAATTCCGCCTGGCGAACGGGCAGGAGATGGCTTTCTTCTTCCCGGAAGCCTTGCCCGCCGGCAAACAGGTCACGCTTTCCATCCGGCCGCAAGCCATCCTGTGTTATGCTTGAGCTGCCATGCAGGACGCTTTCACCATCATCAAGAATGATCACCTGGGCCGCGAGGTCTGGCGTTATCCGGGCAGGCTGATCTCCAGATCGGAGAAAGGCTTGCTGTTCGAAGCGCACTTCAACCGCTCCGATTTGGATTTCAACGGCATGCTGCTTAAGCAAAACGATCGCTTCCTGGAACTGTACCCCTTCGATAAATATTTTAATATTTATGAGATCTACGACCGGGATTCGGGTTTGCGCAAGGGCTGGTATTGCAACGTCACCCGGCCGATCCGTATCATGGATGCTTGCATCAGTTACGACGATCTGGCCTTGGACCTGCTGGTCTTTCCTGACGGCCGCCAGTTGGTGCTGGACGAGGATGAATTCGCCGAGTTGAATCTCGACGCCGATTTAAAAGAAAAAGCCCTGAAGGGCTTGGGCGAATTACGCCGGATCTTCAGGGACTTGGCTCCCTTTGACGTTCACAAATTGATTTAACTACTCTTCCGGTGAGCGCAGGACGAAATAATAGAGTGCGTACGAGGCGGCTGAAACCAGTACGATGGCCACCACCACCGGCGCCACCACCGACATGACTGACAATGTGGTGGAAGTGGCATCTTCCGCCATGCTGACCGGTGTATTGCCCGCGCTGCCGGTCGCGGCGGACACCGCCGGGCGCACCGCCAAAGACTTCACGGCGTTCACGCTGCCCGCCACCAGGATGCCCAGGGCTATGGCTAAAATCGGATGGACTTCCGTGATCACGTTAGCGCTGGCCGCGAAAGCGATTGCGCCGGCCGCCGGACGCACGAAGGTTTGCACGATGAAGTCGTTGACGTGATTGATAGCCGGAAATTTGTCCACCAGAAATTCCACCATGGTCAGCACCACCAGCAGCCCGATGATCCACCAACTGGTGAGGGCGTCCCAGGGTTTGCTGAGCGTGATCAGGTTGGTGAAACGCGCCATCAAGGCAATCACCAGCAGCGGGATGTAAGCGTTCAAACCGGCGCTGGCCGAAAGACCAAATGCTGAGAAAATACCTAATGCAGTTTCCATAATTCCTTGATTATTTAATAATTATACGGTTAATGCCAACTAATCAGCCGATCAACCAGCCGCGCAGCACGGTGAGCAGCGTGATTTGCAGCATGGCGGTGGCAAAGCCGGCAGAAATAAAAATTGTCAAAGACAGTAAATTTTCAAAAGTGTTTTCTCTCCTCAGAACAATCACCCAAAAAATGGTATATAAAGCCGTGATCACGACCAGGATGCTGATTGTGCTGACATACGCCAATGCGCGAAAAATGAATCCTTGCGCCAGAACCAGCATGCTGCCCATCACTGCCGCTGCAACTATATACGCAAAAAGCTGCCAGCGGTTGTTCAGCAAGGGTGTTTTTTGCGGATCTTTCCAGATCGTCAGGTTGAAGAGCGTCATCAGAGCCGTCGATAGCACCAGCCCCATGCCGAAACCGGTGACCAGTCGCGTGGTGTTGGTGGTCGTATAGAGGAAAGGCTTGCCGAGCATGTCGCTGAGCAGCGAATTCAATCCGTCGCCGCCCCAGGCGATGGTCAGCCCCAACATCAGGACCAGATATTCCTTTTTAGGTAATCCGCTTTTTCTCCCCTGGAAGGCGTAATACAGGATGGCAATGATGCAGCCCAGGTAAAGGCCGCTGCAGCGCGCGCAAATGGGAAATTGCAGATCATTGTGGATGTAGGAATGGGTGGGGAGCTGGTGGCAAACTGAAGAACCGATTGCCATGATCCGTGCGTACAGGTCTCCGGGATGCAGGTGCAGCCAGTTGAAAGCGATACCCAGGGCTGCCAGTAAAATTGCCAGCGACTGGATTATTCGATGAACAGGCGATTGATGGTAGTTTTTCATTGGTCGCATCAATTATAAATGAGGTGCGCGGCCGCGCAATTGAATAAGTTCAGAAACATATGAGACGAAGGCTCTGGACAAAAAGGAGCATCGGGGTCATCCTTAGCGGTGGTAAACCAAAAATAAGGAGATCCCGATGCACATTCGATATCACTTGCCAAAGGAATTTTATCAGTTAGTCAAGCGCAAGCCAATAGCACTTAGCGAGAAAGCGAAACACAGACTGCAAATGCTGCGGGCATGGCAAGCACTGCGCGAGATGGGGTTGAGCGCGGAACGAGCCAGTCAGAAGTTGGGGATAGGGCGGGCAACGATCTATCGCTGGCAAAAGCGCTTGCGGGAACGCAAGCTGAGGGGGTTGGAAGAAGACAGCCGCAGACCGAAAAGGCTGCGCACGTTCAGTTGGGATGTAGAGCTGATCGAAGCTGTACGGGAACTACGCGAGCAGTACCCGCGCTGGGGGAAAGAGAAGCTGTGCGTATTATTGGGTCGGGAAGGCTGGCAAGTATCGGTTTCCACGGTGGGCCGGATATTGAACTATCTAAAAACGCGCGGGGTGCTGCATGATCCGCCGCGGGAGGCCAAATGGGGCAAGAAACGGGCCAACAGGCGGGTATATGCCCTCAGGAAGCCCAAGAACTATAGCGTTGAGCAACCGGGTGATCTGGTGCAGATTGACACGCTGGATGTCAATCTGATGCCGGGGGTGCATTTCAAGCACTTTACTGCGCGGGATATGGTCTCCCGCTGGGATGTGCTGCAAGCCTGTCAGAAAGCCACCGCTAATAGCGCCAAAGGATTTCTGGAGGCTGTCCAGCAGCGCTTGCCTTTCCCGCTCAAGGCAGTGCAGGTGGATGGGGGCAGCGAGTTCATGGCTGAGTTTGAACAAGCCTGCCAGGATAAAGGCATCCGTTTGTTTGTCCTGCCGCCGCGTTCACCCAAATTGAATGGCTGCGTGGAACGCGCCCATCGTACTCATGTAGAAGAGTTCTACCAGGTGTACGCAGACAATTGGGATATTTCCGTTATGAATAAGGTCCTACAGGAATGGGAACGGATCTATAACCAGGTCAGACCGCATCATTCTCTGGACAACCTGACACCCAGGGAGTATATTCTCTCTCACTATCCTAAGTCTGCACCCCAATTGTCTCATATGTATTGAACCCATACAGCAATTTGGAGAATAAGGCAAGATAGGGTAAAATGAAATTGGAGCAAATCCCCTCCATTGCTATCCTATGGATGAGGAGGTGGTGTCGATTATGAGTAGTAGTCAACGTAATGCTGCGGCATCCCTCCTCGGAATCCGATAACGGATGCCGCAGCCAAAAAACAGAGACCGTCTTTACCGGACGGTTTTCTGTTTTTAATCACGCGAATGTTCTGCCGGGGGGATACCTTTTTCCCTGTCATTTTGATATAGTATTAGGAGCGTACAGGAGGCAAAGATGCAAAAGAATCCGGTTGTGTTTTGGGAATTAGCCAGCCACGATATGGAAAAATCAGTCGCTTTCTTCCGGGAAGTGTTCGACTGGCAGATCGAATTCAACGACCGCCTGGGATTTTACATTATCCCGGCCACCACCCCCGCCGGCGAGGATATTGACGGGGCGGTGTTTACGTTGAAGCGCGCCAAGCTGCCCTTCCTGACGATTTACATCCAGGTGGAGGATATTGACGCCAAAGCTGAACTGGTGCGGGAAAAAGGCGGCTTTATTGTGGAAGCGCCTTTCGACATTTCTCCATCCTCGCGCATCTGCCTGTTTAACGAACCATCCGGCGTCACTTTTGCCATGATCCAATCCAAAAAAGGATGAGAAATTCAAGGATATTCTTTTCACGGTGAGTGCGGGCATGCTTCATTTTTTTCGCAAAATCCTCTTTTTCAGTTTGCTGATTTCAACCTGCGGCTGCTCCGGCCAGCCAGGCCCTGCGGACGTGGATATCATCCCGGAGAGTACGGATGCAAGCCCTGCACCGGATACCCACCACGAAGATGAACTGGCGGTTTTCGAGCAGAACCTGATTGATGATTACCAATCGGTTCTGGGAAAAATGGAAAACGCCACGCGTTATCAGATCGACCTGCAGATCGCGGATACCGTTTCGGACGTGAGCGGGCATCAGGAAGTGTTGTACACCAACAATGAAGAAGTTCCCCTCGACGAGATTTACTTCCGCCTGTTCCCCAACATATCCGGCCTGATCCTGACGGTGACCAATCTCACTGTGAACGATACGCAGCTTCCAGCGATCCTGACCAACAAGGATACCGCCATGCGCGTGGATCTGCCTGAGCCCCTGCAGCCGGGTGAACAAACCCTGATCGCCATGGATTTCCAGCAGCAAGTGCCGCGCGCGATGGGCGGTAATTACGGCTTGAATATTTACATGGACGACATCCTGGCGCTGGATCAATTTTTCCCAATCATTCCCGTTTATGACGAGGACGGCTGGGAAGTTCAGGATCCGCCCATTAATGCCGATATGCTTTTCGCGGACGAGGCTTTTTTCCGGGTGCGGGTGAACGCGCCCGCCGGCCTGGTACTGGCTGGTTCCGGGATTGAGGTGGGTTCGACCAATGGCGACCAACGCCAGGAAGTGATCTACATCGGCGGGCCCCAGCGCGATTTTTTCCTGGCCGCCAGCCCGCGCTTCGAATCGGTTTCCCGCAAGGTGGGCGGCACCACAATCACTGCCTATTTCCCCGGCGAATACCGCCAGGCCGGGAATCTGGTGCTGGAAACGGCCGAGCGAGCTTTGAATTCTTACAACGACCGTTTCGGCGCTTACCCCTACATCGAGCTGGATTTGATCAGCACACCCATGAACGCCGGCGGCATGGAATATTCCACCGCGACTTCCCTTTCGCTGCGGTATTTTGATGCCGATTCCGACGCGGCCAACCTGACTTTTCTGGAAGCCGTGGTGGCGCACGAAGTGGCGCATCAATGGTTTTTCAACCAGGTGATGAGCGACCAGCTCCAGGAACCCTGGCTGGATGAAGCCCTGGTGCAATATGCCACCTACTTGTATTATGTCGATCGTTATGGCGTGAATAATGCGCAGGGATTCGTTCAATCCTGGTACCAGCGCTGGGCGAACGTGGATCAGGCACCCATCCCAATCGGGAAACCGGCCGGCGCATATACGCGCGAAGAATACGGCCCGATCATCTACGGGCGCGGCCCGCTGTTTTTTGAGGCGCTAAACGAGACCATGGGCGAAGCATCTTTCAACCGGCTGCTCAGCGCATATGCTGATCAATATCGTTGGGGTATTGCCGACAGTCAGGCATTCACGGAGTTGGCGCAGGAAATCTGTGATTGCGATTTATCTGATTTGTTGGCGCATTGGGTCAAAGAATAAAAATATTTTTTGTTGTCTTGTTTTATAAACACTAATTTCTTGAAGAAATTTCCATTCTTGTATTCCAATTAAATATTCCTATAATATATTTTATACAGATTAAAAAATATTAAAAATATTTTATCTGTAAAACATAGCCCTTTCATTCTTGCTGAAGCACGCGGCAGTCTTTTTTTATACTGCCAAATTTTGTTAACCCCACTTGGCCAGAATATGGGATGGTATTTTAAGGAGGCAAGCATGTATCGCGTTAAAAGATTGAGTTTATATTTTGTGAGTACCGTGATGGTTCTCGCCTTTCTGGCGGTATTTCTGATCGCCGGGACGGTGTACGCTGAGGATGGCGCTCCGCCGGAGGAACCTGCACCGCCAGCGCAGGAAGCGGCCCCGGAAGCAGGCGCAGCCACCGAGACAGCCGTTGAGGCCGAAGTTCCCGCGGTTGAGGTGGAGGTAGAGCCTGCTTTAGCGGAAACCCCTGCCGAACCAGCAGGTGAAACGCCGCCTGTGGAAATCGCTGCTGAAGAAGATGTTGAGGCTGCGGCGGAAGTGATTGAACCAGGCGAAGCCGAAATACCTGTCGAGGAAAGCGGCGCGGTTTTAGAGGATTCTGCTGAAATCCTGGCGGAAAACGAGATTGTGCTGGTCAATGATGGTGGGGAAGCCATCGATTTAGCCAGCGAAGACAGCCTGGAAATTGTGTCCGGCGGCGATCCCTGGTGGATTGTGGCAGGGGTAAAGTATGCGTATGTGAAGAGTTCGGGCGTCTGCCCTTCGGATACTATATTTGGCACGACCTGTTTTGTAAATGCCACCACACCGATCTCGGCTGCACTAACCTATATGGATCAAAATAACCTGATTCCAACCGACGGCATCCTGCATGTGGAACCGGACACTTATAATGAGACGAATATCTCGGTGGATGGCAGCATTGTCGCGGGCACTAGTTGGGGAAACCTGAGCCGTTTGAAAGGAATCATCAGTGAAGGCAATTCCGGGAATACGTTCCTGACAGCGAACGTAACCGTCAGCAATACGGTATTGGGTTTCACGCTGAGCGGCTTTACCATCACCGGCGCGCTGGATATCCACGATAACCTGGGAATCCTGACGCTCAACGACCTGGTTGTGACCAATACCTCCGGTATAGGCATCCAGGTGAGCAATCACAACGGCGCGGTCAATGTGACCAAGGTGGAAGCCAGCCACAACAAGAACTATGGCATGACGGTGAATAACACCGCCGGCACGCTGGGCGTCACCATCACCAACAGCGAGTTCAGCCATAACAATGACTCCAACGCCAGTTATTACTGGGGCGGGTTGAGAGTCGAATCGAAGGGGATTATCACCTTGAATGGCGTAGCGGCATGCAACAACGATGGCAATGGGGCTTTCCTGGACGCGGCCAAAGGCACAGTGGTCAAGAACAGCGCATTCAACGGCAATCTGGCGGTGCCCCTGATGGGCGGCGTGGGTTATGGATTGTATGTCAATAATACCTACACTACCAACAACATCAGCCTGGAAAACGTGCAAGCGGACAGCAATACCAATTATGGTATTTATTTCAAGTCATCTGCCAATGTTACATTGAAAAATGTCAACGCTTGCCTGAACGGCGTCGGCTCGGGTAATCAGGGAGCGCTGATTGACAACCGCAGCGGGATTGGCACGGTCAGTATTACTAACGGCACTTTTAACCAAAATGGCGATGACGGTTTGCGCATCCTGTCCCATAAAAACGTAACCCTGAACGGTATTAGCACCCTGGAGAACGACGGTGTAGGCACCTATATCGATAATTGCGATTTGAGCGGATCAACTTGCCTGGGAACGGGTTCGGTTTCAATCACCGGCAACCTGCCCAATTACTTCAACGACAACGATGAATATGGCCTGCAAATCCTCTCCGGCGGCAATGTGCTCCTGTCCAACTTCCAGGCCGGCGCCAATAAATACAGCGGTATCCTCATTTCGAATAACTACACCGGCCGCAGTGGAACGGTAACGCTCAACGTCACCTATGTCCCGACCGTCGGAAGCTGGACCAATAGCGCTTCCAGCAACCTGCAGGGCGGCGTTCAGGTGGAATCGTTCGGAAACATTTCAATGGATAAATGCTTGTTTACCGACAATGGCTCTTACGGCGCGCGGCTGAGCAATTCGTCAGCCTTAGGAGCGAAGACCATTACGGTAAAGAATTCCAGCGCCTTTGCCAATGGAAGTTACGGTTTTTCCATCGAATCGACAGGCAACGTCACGATCAATAATTCGAATGCCTATGAGCATCCCTCCGGCAGCGGCATGGTCATCAATAATACTTACGGCACCGGCAGCGTGACCATTTCGGGCGTTGGAACGGTGAAAAATGACTATTCCGGGAATAACGCCTACGGCATTGAAATCCAGTCCGCGGGCACGGTGGCGCTTTCCAACGTGGATGCAACCGGCAATGCCTATGGAATTAGCATCTACAATGATTTTGGGATTGGCAAAGCGGTAACCATCGCCAATGTGGATTGTTCTGAGTCTACCTCCGGCGAGGGGCTGCTGGTCAATTCGAAAGGCGCTATTACTATCACAGATATTATGTCAAACAACAACCTGAACAGTGCTGGCGCATCTTTGAATAATAACGATGCGGCTACCCCCCAAACCGTTAAAATAACGCGCGGACAATTCAGTGATAATGACTCCTCGCTCGGCCTGCAGATTTACTCGCTGGGAACAGTTACCTTGAGCAGCGTGCAGGCTGATGGGAACATCGGCAACGGCGCCTGGATCGATACCTGTATCTATAACGGCGGGTGGGATCGCTGCGATGGCAGCGGCGGGCTGACCATCACCGGCAGCGGCAACAGCTTCAGCGGAAACGAAGGATACGGACTCTATGTCCTGTCCAGAAACAGTGTCGCTTTAAGTAACGTGATTGTGGATGACAATAAATGGACGGGGGTGAGCATTACTCACACCTACAGCAACAGCACCGGGACTATCACACTTTCCTCAACCAGCGGCACCATTAATTCCATTTCCGACAACGACTATTATGGCATGTACATTCTCTCCCATGGAGCGATATCACTGGCCAATTTCAACGCTAATAATAATCTTAATTATGGCGCTTTTATTTCCAATGATGGCAGCGCCACCCCCAAAGACGTTACCATTTCCAATGCCAGGATTTATAACAACCAGAATACGGGCTTGTATCTATACTCAAAAGGGATCGTTACGCTCAGCGGCGTGGAAATAGTTGACAGCTCGAAGCACTATTGGGAGATCAACGACGATAGTAAAGAGAAAGTTGTTGACCGATTGCCGCGGGAACAGGTATTTGACGAAATTTGGTGGTTTGAAGGGTCTGCCAGCCAGAACATCACGATAGACTTGAAAAGCTCAGTGTTTGATGCATATCTGGAACTATACGATCAGGATTGGCATTTATTGGCTGCGGATAATGATAGTGGACCAAGCGGCAACGATGCCCAGATTACTTATACACTGCCTTCACTGCAAATCTATTACTTGTTGGTAAAAAGCAACGTGGAGGGGGAATATGGAAAATATGAACTGGCAATCGATGGCGGAACAACTACCTCTTCATATTATTATTACGGCGCCATGATCAATAACACCAGCGGCAGCGGCGACGTGCGGGTCAACAAGCACACCGCGCTGGGTTATGGATTGAATGTAAGAGAAAACAATTACGACGGCGTGTATATTTACTCCAACGGCAACATCACCCTGAACGGAGTCAACGCAGCCTATAACGGTTATATCGGAATGGAAGTGTACAACAGCGGTGTGGAGAATAAATCCGTCAGCCTGACTAATTGCGTTTTCGACCAAAATGATGACCGCGGGGTGTACATTGAAAGCAAAGGAACCATTTCCTGGTCGGGCGGTAGCGCCAGCCGGAATGTAGGGGATTATGGCGCCACATTGTGGAATGCCAGCGCAGCAGCGGCTAAAACTTTCACCATTTCCAACGTCGTTTTCAACGACAACAAAACCAATGGCTTGGATGGGTACTCCCTGGGGAAGATCACCTTGACCAATGTGAGCGCGTCGCGAAATCTTACCAGCAGCGGCGTAACCCTTGATAATTGCCGGTACTCAGGTGGAGTTTGCCAGGGCAGTGGCGACGTGGTCATTTCCGGAATCTATGGCAATCTGGAATTCAACGAAAACAGTTATTACGGATTATATGTAGTTTCACGCGGGGCGATTTCGCTTACCAACGTCAATGCCAGTGGAAATAAAGTCGTGGATGGCGTTTACCTGAACAATGATTACGATAATGCCACGGCTGGAGTTTCAATCAAGACTACTTCGCCATTAACCCCCAGCCAATTCAACGAAAACTGGCGCAGCGGCGTGCAGATCTTTACCAACGGCGCGGTGACTCTGGCTAACCTGAAAGCCGCCGATAATGTGACAAACAACGGGATTTACGTGGAGAACACCCAGATTGCGCAACCGGTGAGCATCTCGCGAACCACGACAGGCGGCAATGGAAACCGGGGGCTTTCGGTTGTCTCCATCGGCGCGATCACGCTGGATTACGTTGAAGATACCGGCGGCAACACTGCCAGCGGCATCTACTTGTCCAATACCAGCGCAGCCACACCATTTCCGATTACGGTTAACCGTACGCGCTCCAACGGGAACACCAACTCTTATGGCTTGTATATCAGTGCTCATGGATTAGTGACGTTGAACAATGTCTTCACCTCGGGCAATCGCTACGGCACCGAAATCACGAACACGATCACTGGTTCGACTGCAGGCGTCAAGCTTCTCAGCACCTTTGGAGAAAATGTCTTTAACAATAATACTTACGATGGTTTGTTGATCAATTCCCAGGGCGACATAACGCTCAGCAAAGTCACCGCGAACTGGAATGGCAACCAGGGCGTGGAAGTGCAAACCACCGGCAAGCTGACCGCTGCGACGGTGTATACCTATCGCAACAGCCGGGATGGCATGTTTGTTGTGGCGTATAACGGCGTGTCGATCAGCGGACTGCAATCCTACAACAATGGGATCGCGTCCAACTACGACGGGCTTTCCATCCAGGTCAGCTCCGGTTCTCCGGTCAGCATCCTGAACAGCTTCATCACTGGTAACTATGGCGACGGTATTTCGCTCACCGGAAACGCCGCTCCGGTTCTCACCGGCACCTGCTACTATGGCAATGACATCAACAATGCCGGCGGAGATATGAATCTGAGAATATATTAAAGAACGTTTGTCAAAGAGAAAGCAGGGCGCGCCAGCGCCCTGCTTTTTTTACGTATCGCTAATCCATGCGTGAAATCAACATTTACCTTGATCTTTGCCCGAACAAAGGCTCTTGGACAAGATCAGGATATCCTCCCTCAACTCCCAGCCGGTATTTTGCCAGAATTTCAAGCCCTCCTGGTTATCAGCCAGCACGAAAATGTGGCATTTTTCAATCCCCTGCGCGCGCAGCGCGTCCAGGCTGGCTTGCGCCAGACGCTTGCCCAGGCCTTGTTTTTGATAGGCCGGATGCACAGCCAGATGGTAGAGATATCCGCGCCGGCCGTCGCTGCCGCCCAGAACCGTACCGACCAGTCTGCCGGCGTCTTCAGCGACCAGGCAGGTTTCCGGGTTTTTTGCCAGAAATGCGCATAACGCATCCTCTTTATCCGCGCTGCTCAGGCCGATGCCCGGCAGGTTTTGCCAGAGCGCGTAAGCCGCGGCGTAATCCTTGATCGTCATCTTCCGGATCTGAACGTTCATTGTTCCTCCAACAATAATGGCTAATCAATATTATCAAAGAAATTCGCTGTCAAGATCAAAAACATCCATGTTATAATTTTCGCCGCTGGTTTTCAGTGATTTTGGAGAGGTTGCGTAGTCCGGCTTAACGCGCACGCTTGGAGAGCGTGTGTACCGAAAGGTACCGTGGGTTCGAATCCCACCCTCTCCGCCTTTTATTTAAGGGGGTACATCCAGAGTTAGTCTTCATACATGTACAGGTATAATCAAAAAATTATCTTATGTGTTGAAACCGGTTATTTGGTCATCTAAAAATAAGGCTGAAGGAAGAGTTGGAAGATCTTTTTCAAATCGAAATTCAATCGCTGGTTTACGAGGGCAGCGGTTTTGCGCGCCTCCCGGACGGGCGGGCTGCCTTTATCCCGTTTGTCATGCCCGGCGAGTTGGTAACCGCGCGCTTGCGTGAGGAGAAAAAAGGTTTCGTGCTGGCCGACCTGGTCAGCGTGGACAAGCCGCACCTGCAGCGTACCGCCCCGCGCTGCGCGCACTTCGGCGCTTGCGGCGGCTGCCACTATCAGCACATTCCTTACGAGTTGCAGCTGGAATATAAAGAGAAAATATTCGTGGAACAATTACGGCGATTGGCGGGTATTGAAGATCCCCATGTAGAGAAAATCATCCCCTCTGCCGAAGAGTGGCATTACCGTAATTCCGTTCAATTTCAGGTTTCCGGGGAGGGTCAGCTCTGTTACGCCGACGCGCGGGAAAACGCGCTCTTCCCGGTGCGCGAATGCCACCTGCCCATGCCGGCTATCCAGAACCTATGGCCGCAACTGCAGTTTGAGCCGTGCAGTTTTACCGGCAGGCTGGAATTGCGCCAGAATGACGACGGAGAAATACTGCTGGTTTTTGAGGGCGGGGAAGGCAGAGCCCCTGCGTTGGAAAGCGAAGCCGGCGTATCGATCGTTTCACTTTCCGGATCGGATGCAGTTGTATTGGAAGGCGAAGATCACCTGGTCATGCAGGCAGGCGGGAAACCGCTGCTGGTTTCAGCCGGGTCTTTTTTTCAAACTAATTTTCATGCGGCTGAAGCAATGCTGTCTGAAGTCTGCAAAATAGCGCAGGATTGCAGCGCCCGGCGCCTGTTGGATGTCTATTGCGGGGTAGGGCTGTTTTCCGCCTTTTTGGCTGGCGAAGTGGAAGAATTGGCTGGCATCGAGGCTTCTCCCAACGCCTGCCGTGATTTTGCGGTGAATCTGGATGCGTTCGATAACGTCAGCTTGTACGAGGGTACGGCCGAACGCATCCTGCCTTTGCTGGATTTTAAGGCGGATACGGTGATCCTCGACCCGCCGCGCGCCGGGCTGCGGCCTGAAGCGCGCCGGGCATTAATTGAGCTGCATCCGCGAAACATGATTTATGTCTCCTGCAATCCGGCCACCCTGGCGCGCGATGCCCGGCAATTTGTTGAACAGGGCTATCGTTTGCAGCGCTCCATACTGGTGGATATGTTCCCGCAGACTTTTCACATCGAATCCATCAATTTATTTACTTTTCTATGATAGGATATTGATTAACCAACCAGCCTAAAAAAAAGTTCATGGCGGTTAAGAGTTTTTGAACGTGCCGGTGGAAGTGAAATTCTCCGCACTTTAAAAGAATTATCAAACTGTAATCCTGAAAAATTATGAAAGAGGTTACGAACCATGTCTGATTACGTGTTGAGTTGCTGTTCCACAGCGGATATGCCCGAAGAATATTTTAAGAACAGGGACATTCCTTACGTTTGTTTTCATTACAACATGGATGGCAAAGAATACCCGGACGATTTGGGGAAAACCATGCCTTTCCAGGAATTCTACGAGCGGATTGCCAAAGGCGCGCTGCCGACCACTTCACAGGTGAACATCGGCCAATATCTCGACTTTTTCGAACCGCTCTTGAAAGCCGGCAAGGATATCCTGCATATTTCTCTATCCTCCGGATTGTCGGGTTCGTATAATTCAGCTTGCGTGGCCAGGGAGACCTTATTGCAGAAATATCCGGATCGCAAGATTTTCCTGGTGGATTCATTGGGCGCCTCATCCGGTTACGGTTTGCTGGTGGATGCGGCTGCCGGCATGCGCGATAAGGGGGTTTCCATCGAAGAGTTGCATGACTGGCTTGAGAAGAACAAGCTCACGATTCATCACTGGTTTTTTTCCACCGATCTCAGCCATTACAAAAGAGGCGGGCGTATTTCCGCGGCCTCGGCTACCATGGGTTCGCTGCTCAACATCTGCCCCCTGATGAACATGGACAATGCGGGCAAGCTCATCCCGCGCACCAAAATCCGCGGTAAAAACAACGTGATCAAGGAAATTGTAAAGAAGATGGAAGAGCATGCCCAAAACGGCCTTGATTACAGCGGTAAGTGTTTCATTTCCAACTCTGCCTGCTTCGAGGACGCGCGCAAGGTGGCAGACCTGATCGAGGAGAAATTCAAGCATCTCGATGGCAAGGTCATGATCAACAGCATCGGGACTGTGATCGGTTCGCACACCGGTCCGGGAACCGTGGCGTTGTTCTTCTTTGGCGACCTGCGCACGAATTAAATCGCCAAAAAAGATTACCAATAGGTCGAATTTTTCTTTGGTTATTCTGCTAATGAAGAGCTGAATGATTGGTTACCTCGATATTTTGTGAGTCTTTTTTGTAAAAATAGAATAATGGGAAATAAAGTATCCTGGGAATTACGTACTTAAAAAGTATCCTGTGGATTTCTATCTTTTTGTGTCTGATGATCGCGGGACTAAATTATGGATACGCGATCGGCGCTGATTCCGAAAGCGACTGATTAATCAAGCGCTTTTGGCTTTTTATGGTCATTCCTTGCCCCAGCGTCCTTTTTACTTTATGGAGATGCTTTTCTTTGCAAAGCATCCGATCGCTGAAATCCTCTTGTCATCGCTAAAGTTCAGACTTATTTCTTCCAGATATTCACATCGGGTGGTTTGTAATATTGCAAAGAATCCATACAAAGAATCTTCAATTTATCGCAAGATTTAGTTCTGAATAAATAATTCAATATGTAATGTTAAAAAAAATAATTATCTTGTGTTGACAGAATTTTCTTTTAGGTTTATAAATAAACCGACGGTCGGTATAAATAAGGAATTCAAGATGGCAAGAACAAAAGCAAATTATCAAAAAAGAAGGAAGGAGATTCTAAAAGAAATCTGGAAAATATTTATGAAATATGGTTACGAAAACACTACACTATCTTTAATCATTGAAGAGTTGAGCATATCGAAAGGGGCTTTTTATCATTATTTCCCGACCAAAGAAGCTTGCGCGGATGCTGCAGTAGATATGTATGCGAAAGAATATTGCCAAATCGTGTCGAATCAAATAAAGTCAGATAAACCGTCGAATGTAAATTTAAAAAACCTAATGATATTCTGTGCAAATCTATCAAAGGAAAATGAAAACGACCTGCAAGATATCAATACCCCTGCGAATAGAATTTTCCACCAAAAACTAATGGCCGCATTAGTAAAGGAATTCGCTCCTTTGTATGCAAAAGTGATATCCCAAGGAATTGAGGAAAAAAAATATAACACAAAATTTCCTCTCGAGATGGCTCAAATGATTCTCACATTATCTAATTTTTATTTTGATGCCGATGTATTTGGATGGGACTTAATTGAGATACCCAAAAAGCTGCTTGCTTTTGAAGAATTACTAACATTAACACTACAAGCTAAACCAGGAGAATTTTCGTTCCTTCAGGAATTATTATGAAAGAGGTAACTAGTATGAATATTTTAATTGTCGGTACTGGTGTCATTGGCACCTTATATGGTTGCGCTTTATCAGAAAAACACAATGTTTTTCATTGTGTTCGAAAGGGGAAAATAGATAGTTATAACGAAAAAAGGATCTCTTACGATTTCATTGATGAACGCAATGATAAACATCATCAGAATACAACCGGGAGATATATCTATCATTGTATAACTGAAATTCATAAAGATTACGATCTAATCATTGTCCCAGTGAAGAGCTACCAATTGCAAGAAGCATTGCATACGCTTATCCAACAAAGCCCGAACTCAAATTACTTACTCTTTACCCTTGATTGGGATTCACGTGGCATGATTGATAGCATTTTAAATAAAAAGCAATATATCATGGGTTATGCCGGTGGTGGTGGAACCTTCAATGGAGATTTATTGTGGGCAAATTTAGGGAATGACCTGATGTTAGGTGCTGTCTATCCGGAGCAAATCCCTCTTCTACAATTTGTCACCGATTTATTTAAAGATTGCCGCATCAATCCGCAAATTGCGGAGAATCCATTCCATTGGTTGTGGATTCATAATGTCGGTTCAGCTCCTTTAGGAGTTGCACTGACTAAATATAAGGATATGCCCCGCCTTTTGAACGACAAGTCCTTAGTAAAAACATCTTTTCGGGCAATAAGGGAATGCTACAAGATTTGCGAAAAACGCGGCGTCAATTTAAAAGACTATGATGAGGTAAGCATGATGTCTTTGCCGCTTTTTCTGCTTTATCCGCTGTTCAAACGTAATTTTACGAAGAATCCGATCATGAAACGATATTCTGCACACGCTGTTGATGCTATTGACGAGATGGTAAATAACTTTAAAGCAATATATGAAACTGGATCAGCGTTAGGCGTTGATATGCCGAATATGAAGGTATTGATGGATATAATTAGCAGGTGATAGGCTTTAGCTCGATATTTTATGAATTTTATTTCTAAAAAATAGAATAATGGGAAATAGAGAATCCTGGGAATTACGCACCTTAAAAAGTATCCTGTGGATTTATATCATTTTGTGCCTGATAATCGCGGGATTAAATTATGGATACGCGCCTGGCGCTGATCCCGAAACCGGCCGCTTGATCAACCTTTTTTGGCATTTCTATGAGAATTGGGTCAAGACGATTTTCATCGTGATCGGGAGTGTTTTAACGATCAGGATCATGAAACGAAGCGCGAGAATCAAGCGGCGTTCAAGAAATCTGCTCGGGTTTATGCTGGCGGCGCTCATCATCCACATCTTGCTGCCGATTTTTCTGAAGAATCAGGAAGTATATTTTTTCAGTATGCCGCTGCCCTGGACGACTGCGCCTTTGCAATTGTTATATGCGGGTTCATCGTTTTATCAAAGCCGTTTCCCGGTCTGGGGAGCGGCGGGAATTTCAGCAGTTCTGTTTTTCTATATAATGGCCAGCCTGGTGGTTGTCATCGGCACCCTTCTGTTCGGCAGGCGCTGGCAATGTTCGACTTTGTGCCTGTTCAACGGTTTCGCCGCCGAGGTATTTTCACCGGCCATGCCGCTGCTCGGTAAGAAAAAGGCTTTAAAACCCCTTTCACTTAAAATTCTGACAATTGCGAGGTGGCTATTCCTCGCCCTGGCCTCCTTTTTCACGATTTGGTGGATCCTTTTTCTCGCAAATGTTCCAGTCGGCGGAAATCCTCTTATCGTCGCCAAAGTTGAGAATTACATCTATCTGGGCGGAGAATTACTCATGGCCATGTTTTTCTGGGTCGCCTTTCTTGGGCGGGGGTATTGTTATTATTGTCCGCTGGGAACTATCCTGTCTTTCCTCGCCAGGGCGGGGAACCAACAGATCGTCACCAACCGGAGCGAGTGCATCCAATGCGGCCGCTGCAACCGGGTTTGCCCCATGACAATCGACATCATGACGCGGGCAAAAACTGGCGACCCGCTTTGGGACAACCGCTGTGTGGGCTGCGGTCATTGCATCGACGCCTGCCCGACCGAGACCCTCGCGTATTCGACACGGTTCCTGCAACACTTCACCAGGTAGTAATAAGAACGTAAATAAGGGTTGGCAGAGATTTTTATATCCTTTAAAACAGCGCTTAGCTGCGGCCTTCTGTTTGAGGTTTTATTGTTTATAATTACGAAAATACTATGAAGAAAACTCCAAAACCATTCACCCTTTCGGTAATTATTCCCGTTTTTAACGAAGCGAACACGATAAAAGAAATCATCCAGCGTGTAAAAGATACGGATTTGGTGGATGAGATTGTGCTGGTGGATGATGGCTCTCAGGACGGCACGCGCGGCATTTTGACCGAATACCAGAACAAGCCTGGGATGAAGGTCATCCTGCATGAAAAAAATCAGGGCAAGGGAGCTGCCATCCAGACAGGCTTGCAGGCAGTTGCCAGCGACTTGGTGCTGATCCAGGACGCCGACCTGGAATACGACCCGCGCGATTACCCCATGCTGCTGCAGCCGATTAACGAAGGGTTGGCGGATGTGGTGTACGGTTCGCGTTTCCTGGGCGGACCGCGCCGGCCGATTCTGTTTTGGAACATGGTGGCTAACAAGATCCTGACGTTTACGACGAACATGTTGTACAACAACATCCTGACGGATATGGAAACGGGTTACAAGATGTTCAAGCGCGAAGTCGTTAAGGATATCCGCATTCGCGCCAGGGGATTTGATTTTGAACCGGAATTCACCGCCAAGATTCTGAAAAAACACATCCGTATTTACGAGGTCCCTATCCGCTTCACCCCGCGTTTTTATGAGGAAGGTAAAAAAATCAGGATGAAGGATGCCTTCATCGCGATGTGGACCCTGGTCAAGTACCGGTTTGTCAATTGAAGCGTTTTTTTGAAATGGAAAATCACGCGCATGCGGGATCGAAAAATGAATGGATGGGCTGGCTGGGCGGATTCCTTGCAGTGGCTCTCGTCTTTTTTCTCGCGTTGAAAGTACCGCTTCCCGCGTCAATCATCAGCAGATTCAGCCCGTTTACGCTGCTGCATTTTATCGGTCTGGTTATCCTCTTTTTTCTGGTATTCCAGATCACCAATCGCCCGCTCCGCACGGCTGCCGGGTTATTCCTGGCTGCGCTTGCCTTCGCGCTGCCCCTGGCAATCCGCCTTTCCACCGGCCTGTCGAACGCCACTGTGCTGGGCGGATTTATCCCCTATAAAGATGGTTATTACTACTACAACGGCGCGAACATGCTGTTGAATGGGCAGCTGATCACCGCAAATGGGCTGCAGGGCGCGTTCCGGCCGTTATTTCCGGGATTGCTCTCGATCCTCCTGAGTATGACCGGCGGCAATTTGCTGGCAGCTCTGGCGGTCATGACCGCTCTGCTGGGCGGCAGCGTTTATTGGGCAGCTGCCGCCATCCATGACCAGCATGGCCCGCTGCCCGCTGCCCTTTTTTTCGCTCTGACGTATGCGTTCATCCGCCCGATGATCGGCGATACATTGACCGAAGTGCCCAGCCTGGCTTTCGCCTGCCTGTCGCTGGCGCTGTTGTATAGCGCCGCGCGATCCCATCGATTTGCGGATGCCGCCTGGGGCGGGGTCATGCTGGTGCTGGCAGTCAGCATCCGTGCCGGGGCTTTCTTCATGCTGCCTTTCCTGATCATTTGGCTGGGGTGGCTGTTCCGGGGAGACAGGAAATTTTCCTGGCGCAATGCAATCATTTTCGGGCTGATTTTTGTGGCGGCTTTCGGAGCTTTCAATTTGTTGCTGCCGCGCCTGATAACGGAGCAAAGCGGCGCCACTTTCGGCAATTTTTCCTGGATGCTTTACGGGCAGGCGGTGGGCGGAGCGGGTTTTCAATATCACCTGCAAGCACTCGGAACGGACGATTCCGCTGTGGTGTTGCAAGCAGCGCTGCAGAAAATCCGCGAATATCCATTAGGACTGTTAATCGGGTTTTATAAATCCTACCGCGATTTTTTTACCCATAATTCACTGGGTATGTTTGATCTGCTTTCCGGCGGCAATGGCGGTTGGGGTTGGTTCTTTTGGTCGCTATGCATCGCCGGATTGATTAATGGCCTTGCGCGTGCGCTTGCCGGGATCAAGGAAAGCGTGAACGGTATGCTGCTGGCGTGTTTCCTGGGCTTTCTGGCCTCCATTCCATTCCTGCCGCCTGTCGACGGCGGGAACCGTTTTTATTCCGGCAGTGTGCCTTTTCTGTTCGCCCTGATGGCGAACCATTTGCCCGCGTTGAGATTAAGCCATGAAGAGGAAAAACAACCATCTGCCACCCCACGCCGGGGGGCGTTTGCCCGCTGGATGGCCGGGAGTATTGCCGTTTTGATGATCGGCGCACCGGCGGTCATCCTGAATCTTTCACGTTCCGCGCAAATTACGTTACCCGAATGCGCGGCGGGAGAAACACCGGTAGCCGTCCAAATACAGCCGGGCAGCTTTGTCGATATCCTGCCGGGAAAAGCGCCCGAATGCGGGATTTCGCCGCACGTATGCCTGTCCCAGTTTACCAAAAGCGGCATGGATCGCGCCAACGATGATTTTTACAACACGCTGGTGGAACTCGGCAGGAATTCAAACGGCGGCATCCGTTTATGGACCGGCCTGGATTACGGCAGCCTGGAATATCATTTCTTCATCCTGCCGCTCGAATCCGGCGCTCAAATACCAACAGGATCTTTCATCACCGGATGCGCGGCAAAGGTCGCAACCCGCTTCCAAAACGTCCTGCGTATCGTTGCGTTGACTGAATAATCGTTCCCTTTTCTCTCTGGAAAAATTTGCCGGGCTTGGTTATACTAATAGCTTCCTTTCTCCCGCTGTACGGTTTGGGAAATTTCATATGGAAGTTTTATCAATTTATTAATTGGAGTTGCAAATGACCAGGAATGTAATTATCGATTGCGATACCGGTATGGACGATGCGGTGGCTTTATTGTTGGCTTTGCGTTCGCCGGAACTGAACGTATTGGGGATCACCTGCGTGAATGGCAATGTCGGCCTGGACCACGTCGTCAATAATACCCTCAGAGTGGTCGAGCATTCCGGCAAAGACGTCCCGGTTTTTGCAGGTCACTCCACCACATTGATGCATGCCGGCGAGGAAGACGCCGCCGCGGTGCATGGCAAAGACGGCTTGGGCAATCTACCCTTTCCCGCTCCGAAAAAAACGGTAGAAAAGGAGCATGCCGTCGATTTCATCGTGCGCACCATCATGGAAGCCAAAGAACCCATCGACTGGATCACCTTGGGCCCCATGACCAATTCCGCCATGGCCATCCGCCGCGAACCGCGCATCGTGGATAACGTACGCATGCTGACCATGATGGCCGGGGGTGTGAACGCGGGTAATACCAGCGTGATGTCGGAATTCAACGTCTATTTTGATCCCGAAGCGGCGCGCATTGTGTTCGATAGCCGCATTCCCAAGACCATGGTGCCGCTTGACCCGCTATGGGCGGGCGGTATTCTCACCGAAGAGAATCTGCAAACTATCAAATCCGCCGCGGATCGGAATTCATGGTGTGGGATGGCCAGCCAGATTTTCGCCAAGACCCTCGCAACCATGCTCGAGCTGGGCCGCATCCGCGATGATGAACGCCGCTATGTTTCTCCGCCCGATTTGCTGGCGGTAGCGGTGGCTATCGATAATAGCATCGTTGAGTTGAAAGATTACCAGGTCTTTATCGAGACCGCCGGCGAATATACGCGCGGCATGACCGTGGTCGACCGGCGCCGGTTCACACATTTAGGCGTAGATAAGGACCGGCAAAAGGTCGCCGTGGCGCTCGCGGCCGATCAACAAAAATATTCCAAACTGGTACTCGATACCTGGTTGAATAGCTAGCAGCAGCCACTGCGGAATTCAAGAGGTCTCGTGCTATCGGTCATTCAACAATATTTTCAGAACGTTAAGGGTTTCAACCGAAACGTCAAGCTGTATATTTTGGCGACAGTTTTGATCAATATCGGCTTTGGCGTTTTCTACGCCGATTTTAACCTGTACATTTTATCAATGGGCATGACGCCGGATTTTCTGGGGGTCATCCTCAGCTTGGCGCCTTTTGCCGAAGGGCTGTCCTCCATCCCGCTCGGTTTCCTGGCGGAAAAGATCGGTTTTAAACGCTCATTGATCATGGTCTACATCGTGTTGGGGATTGCTTATTTCCTGCAAGTGATCAGCCCAGCCAGATGGTTGATCATGCTGGGTTCTTTGATGGTGGGGCTGGTGATCGGCGGAAATTTCATCATTCAACTGCCGTATCTTTCCCATTACACCCGCGAAGACCGCAACTCGGCTTTCAGCATGACCACGCTGGTTTACTATATCACCTATGCTACCGGCGGACTGATCGGCAGCCGCCTGCCGGCGCTGCTCAATCCGCTTCTCATGAATGAGACGCTCACTTATCGGGTTCTGTTAAGTGGCGCCAGTCTGCTGGTGCTGCTGGGGTCGCTGCCGATGCTGTTTGTTGAGGATGACAAGCCGGATCCCAGGCGCGACATCAGCTTTGAGCCATATTTAAAGGGGATGGATTTAAACACCAGGAAATTCGCTATTACCGAATTTTTTATCGGACTAAGTTTCGCCTTCATCACCTCTTTCCTGAACATTATTTTTGTATATTACTTTCATTCCACCCTGGAATTCTATGGAACCACGCTGGCTGTGCTGGTGATTCCTACCACGTTGTTCCTGTTTTTAGGTCCTGCGATCGCCGGGAAATTGGGAAATCTAAGGGCGGTGTTGATCGCGCGCACCATGGTGGTTTTCATGGCGTTTGGCGTGGTGATGACCATCAATCCGTATATCGGCGCGGCTGCGTTCCTTCTTTTCCGCTCCTTCTTCGGCTTTTCTCAATCGCTGTGGTTTTCTTTTGCCACCTCGGTATCCACGTGCCGCTCGCGCATGGCTACTTCTGTTTGGCTGGAAATTACCTTTCAGATCGGCATGGGTATTGCCGCTTTGGTGGGCGGCCAATTGATTGCAGCCGGCGCTTTCCGCATGCTGGGGGTCATTTCCGCAGTTTCAATGGCTGTTTGCCTTGCCTTGACCTATAAATACTTCAGCAAGGAATATCTTACAGCTTTGAAAAAACCGGATTTGGCAGTTTCCGAATAGTATATACTCTATATTAAGATAGTAAAAATAAAAACAGCCATCCTTTCAGATCAGAAGGGTTGGTTATGCGATTTTTATTGAGCATCAAGAAAATGAAAAAGTTATTCCGCATTATTCCGCTGCGAGTCGCTCTCACTTACCTGTTTTTTGCGGGCTGCTGGATTTATTTTTCCGGGAAACTGATAAACCTCTTGACGAATGATCCACATGTTATTACTGAAATCGAAACTTACAAAGGGTTCGCTTTTGTGTTGGTCACCACTATTTTATTGTACGTGGATATTCGCAAGCGTCTTGCGCAGCTTGAAGCGGAACATGAGGCACTCCTGGAGGTTCAACAGGAATTAACCCAGGAAGAAAACAAGTACCGCAATCTTTTCGAGCATTCACCCTATGCAATTATGGTAAATGTGCAGGACAGAATTACCCTGGTCAACCAGGCATGCCTGACGTTATTTGGCGCCAAAGATCCCTCTGAATTGATCGGAAAATCACCTTATGACGTATTTCACTCCTCTTCTCACACGGTAATCCGTAATAGGATTCAAACCATGCGGGAAAAGGGCGGGGTAGCACCTGAAATCGAAGAGAAAATCGTACGGATGGATGGCAGAGTGGTGAATGTCGTTTCCAAGGCCGCCCCTTTTTCATATAGTTCGACGAATGCGATCCATGTGATGTTGTTGGATATCACCGAGAAAAAGAAACAGGAAGCAGAGCTTAGACTGAGAAACAACCGCTTGTCAGCGTTGTTTAAATTGTCTGAAGAATTGCGCAAAGCGGAATCCAGCAATGAATTGCTGAAAATCAGCCTTAAAACGGTCACCAAACTGGTTCATTCGGATTCCGGGACAGTTTCGCTTTTATCAGAAGACAAACGCAATCTGGAAATCGTGGCTGTAACCGGTAAGAGTATGGTGCCGGTGCATACCCAATACCCTGCGAATTCAGGGTTGAGCGGTTTGTCGCTCGAGTTGGATTACCCGTATAAAACCGATGATTGTTCCAAAGAACCTCGTTTTTTGGATTTAGGGAATGCCTCAGTCATGGGTCCGGCTATCTACCTCCCTTTGCATTCAGAACGGGAAAAACTGGGTGTGATGGCCATCGTCCGTTTGAAGAAGAAGGGAGTGCAGTTGTTTACCAGGGCAGACGTTCAATTGGTCAATGCGATTGGAGAGCTGGTTGGGAACACCTTGAGGCGGCTGTTGTTATTTGAGCAATCCGAAAGGCGCCTGCATCAATCGCAGGCATTACGGCGCATTGACCTGGCAATTCTGAATAACCAGAGCCTTGAAAAAACGATTCGGATTGCCCTGGAAGAAATTCGCAAGCAGTTCCGGGCTGATGCGGTCGCGGTGCGTCTGAAGAATATGGAGGGCGGGGGATATGCCCTCTTTTCGGGTTTGGGATTTCCCGCCGGGAGGCGCTCCAATTATTTGGAAATCGACCAAAATGATGGACTGCTGAAAATATTAAAACGAGAAAAAATCCTGGTCCACCCCGATGATTCCATGTCAATACCCGCTTCGCATTATCTGGGCCAGGTGCGGGATCATGGATTTGGTTTCTATGCGGCTGTTCCTTTCTATTCCGAAAAAACGATGGTCGGAGTATTGGAATTATTTCAAAAAGCGCCGCGTATTCTAACGGATGATGATCGCGATTTTCTGCAATCGTTCTCCGGGCAAATGGCGATTGCTTTGGAAAATGCAAACTTGCTGAAAAACCTGCTGAATGCCAACCAATCACTGATCCGCACATACGATACCACCATCGAAGGCTGGTCGCGAGCGTTGGATATGCGCGACAAGGAAACCGAGGGCCACACGCTGCGGGTGACCGTCATGACCCTGGAATTGGCTCGCAAGATGCATTTTTCAGAAGAAGAGTTGGTGCATGTTCGGCGCGGGGCGCTGCTGCACGACATTGGAAAAATGGGCGTGCCGGATCACATTCTGCTGAAAGCTGATGCGCTGACGGAGGCGGAATGGAAGATCATGAAGCAGCATCCCCAATTCGCCTACGATATGCTCAGCTTCATCGAATATCTTCGGCCGGCATTGGATATCCCTTATTGCCACCACGAAAAGTGGGACGGCAGCGGTTATCCACGCGGTTTGAAGGGCGACCAAATCCCCAAGGCGGCGCGCATATTCGCCGTAGTGGACGTATGGGATGCGCTGCGCTCCGATCGGCCGTATCGCCCGGCCTGGCCGCAGGAAAGGGTTCTGGAGCACATCCGCTCGTTATCCGGCACGCATTTTGACCCTGAAGTGGTGGCGGCGTTCTTCGATTTGATCCAGAATCCGCCTGAAGCAATCGAAGAGTAGTACCTCGTGTGAAAAGCAATCGGAGGTCAGTTGCCCGGGTTGCCCAAAAAATTGATGAGGATGGGATTGACCGCGCTCGGTTTTTCATAGTGCGGTATGTGCCCGGCTTCTGAAATCGGGTGGAATTGCGCAAAGGGGAGATAGGCGCGCAAGATCTCAATGTCATTCGCGGATATGGTTTGGTCTTCTTCACCCCGCAAAATCAGGGTAGGGATTTTCTTTTCCGCCAAATCACGATAAATCGCCAGTGTGTCTTCGCGCGCGATACAGCGAATGGTGGACAGAATGGCGCGTCCGAATCCTTTAAATTGCGTTTGAACTTTATACTGATCTTCCCAATCCGGGAAGTGTTCAGGGTGGAGCAGGTCGCCGTTTTGAGATTTCGGCAGCACGAATGGCTCCATCACAACTGCCATCAAGTACTCACCGACGCCGGAAAGGTTCAACGGGAAAATTGAAGACTGAAAGATGTTCGTGACCAACGGATCGATCAGGGTCAGGCTGCGGATCATCTCGGGATGGCGGCCGGCGTAGGCCGCGGCGATCGGGCCACCCATGGAAAGCCCCATCAGGTGAATAGGCTGGTTGATCTGTAAGGTTGCCAGTAAATCGTCCACTTGTCCGATGAACAAATTCAGATCGTAGTCCACATCCGGCCGGTCGGAGAATCCGCGCCCGTACAGGTCGAACCGCAGCACCTGATAACCGGATTGGACGAGAGCCTCGAAAGTAGGGTCCCAGATATAGGAGGGTGTTGAAAAGCCATGCACCAGCACTACCAGCGGGCGATCCGATTCACCGGCGAGTTCATAATGCACCATGCCCTGCTTGAGCTGGATGAATTGGCCGCCTGCGGCCATACGGGTTTCTTCATCCAATTCTTTGCGCTCGGTGCGCAGGATGAAATAGGCTGAGGTCAGCAATGTGCTGATAATGAACAAAATGATCAGAATTGTCTTCATTTTTTCTCCCGGTGGTCATTAAATTTCCCGATCCCGACTTACCTATTTTAGCATTACGCGTTTCTGCTTTTTGCGCAGGCAATCTTTTCCGAAAAAATCCATTTCCTGTCACCCGGATACTTGACAGGCTTTTCTCTTTTCAGTAATATTATTCCATCAAACAGGAATAGTGAAAATGATCGTTCGGTAAGCTGAAAATCTGTAATCCCGTTGAACCCGCCAACCAGCGGAACGGGCTCTCCCGGAACCAGGCGGTTCCCGTGTTTGTGCAATTATTCAGGAGACAGAGATGCTTACCGTTTCTGATTTAAGCAAGTCTTTCAACATTCAAACCCTTTTCGAAAAAATCACTTTCAGCCTCAATCCCGGCGAGCGCGTGGGCTTGATTGGCCCCAACGGCTGCGGCAAGACCACCCTGCTGCGCATCCTGGCCGGCAGGGAGGAACCCACCTCCGGCAGTGTACATCATCCCTCTGATTTACGCATCGGCTACCTGCCGCAAGGCTTCGAACTGGACGGCGGATTGAGTATCAGGCAGGCCATCGGCATGGCGGTTGGCGACCCGGCCGCGCTGGAAGGCGAGCTGGCTTCCACGGCGCAGGCGCTGGCACAAAATCTGCAGGATAGGCGTCTCTCCGATCGCTACGATGAACTGCTGCGGCGGCTGCAAACTGCCAACCCCGGCGAACGGGAGGCCATGCTGGCCAGTTTGGGGCTGGCCGGGCTGGACCAGGACATGCCGGCAGCCAGGCTGAGCGGCGGGCAGCGTACGCGACTGGCATTGGCGCTGGTGCTGCTTTCCGATCCCGATATCCTGCTGCTGGACGAACCCACTAATCACCTGGACGTGGAAATGCTGGAATGGCTGGAGGGCTGGTTGAAACGCACACCGGTGGGCGCTTTGATCGTTTCTCACGACCGCGTGTTCCTGGATCACACCGTCACGCGAATTCTGGAAATGGATATTCATGAAAAGTCTCTGCGCGCCTATGAGGGTAACTACAGCGATTTTCTGGAAAAGAAACGCGGCGAAAAAGACAAGCAATGGTCGCAATACCGCGACCAGCAACTGGAGATCCGCCGCATGAAAGCCGACATTGCGCGCGTTAAGGAGCAGGCGGCGTACACCGAGCGCCAGTCCAGTTCGGTGCGAATCGGCGGCCCGGATATGAAGATCAGCGGAGCCAAGGATTACCTGCGCAGCGTTGCCAAGAAGGTGGCCAAAAAAGCCAAGTCGCGCGAAAAGAAGCTGGAACGCTACCAGGAAGCCGACGAGCGCCTGGAAAAACCGGCGCAGGACCGCGCCTTGTATTTTGAATTTCAGAAGACCAACCATCTGGGGCGCTCGGTGCTGCAATTAGAGGACCTCAGCGTGGGTTACGACCAGACCCGTCCGCTGCTGCAGAGCATCAACCTGCAGGTGCAGGCCGGGCAGCGCATCGTGGTGAGCGGACCCAACGGCTGCGGCAAGACCTCCTTGCTGCGCACGGTGATGGGCGTTCTGCCGCCGCTCACGGGCAGGGTGCTGCTGGGCAGTAGCGTGCGCATAGGCATAATGTCGCAAGACCTTTCCAGTCTGCCGGCGGAGCAGACGCCGGTGGAGTGCGTGGGGCAGGCTTTCCCCAATCAAACGAAAGCACGCCGCTACCTGGCTTCCTACCTGCTGGCGGGGGACGAGGTGCTCAAGCCGGTCAAGCTGCTCAGTTACGGCCAGCGCGCGCGGCTGGAACTGGCGCAGCTGATCCTGAACGGCTGCAACCTGCTGCTGCTGGACGAGCCTATTAACCACCTGGATATCCCCAGCCGCACCCAGTTCGAGCTGGCGCTGGATCAGTTCAAGGGGGCGGTGTTGGCGGTGGTGCACGACCGCTATTTCATCGAACGCTTCGCTGAGCAGGTCTGGATGGTTGAGGATAGAAGAATCAGGATTGTTTAAGTATGTTTATTTTTATGGAATCCAATAAACAAAAGCATCCTCTACTGAATTGTCCGTGATTTTTATTTCTTCTTTTGTTGCAACATTAATAATATAAATCTCATAATCACCATCTCGATCTGAAGTAAATGCAATCCATTTATCATCAGGTGACCATCTTCCTGTTACATCACTTGCTGGATTATCAGTCAATTGAGATTCTACTTTAGTGTCAATATTGTAAATATATAGATTATTATTTCCATCCCGATCAGAATGATAAACAATGTATTTTCCATTATGCGACCAACTTGGATATCTCTCTGTAGTAGTGTTTTTCATCAGGTTTGTGTCTTTGCCTGTTCCATCTGAATTCATAATATAAATATCAAAATCACCATCACGATCTGAGCAAAATGCAATTTGACTCCCATCTGGAGACCAACTTGGATGGATACTCATTCCCTTCGCTTTTGTTAATTGTTGAGATTCAAACGTTTTTAAATCAATAACGTATATCTCACTATCACTAAATCCTAAAATCCCTGTTTTTATTAATGAATCTTTGTTGGAAGAATATGCTAATTGAGTTCCATCTGGTGAAAATGCGGGGTGATTTTCCATTACATAATCCTCAATTCTTTCATCACCTCTGTACATCGGAATCGATGTTATTTTTTGTTGATTTTCACCATTGAAATCCATTATGTAGAGCATCATTTGCGGAAATTCATCGGCAAGAGAAGTCTCAATATTATGTTGAATACCAAAAGCTATTTTCTTGCCATCAACAGATATCGATGGAAATAAATACGAAATTGATTGATTTTTGTTATCAGTGAGTTTTGTAATTGTTTTAGTTTCTATATTAATAATTGCCAAATCTGCATTTTTTTCGTTTTCAACATTTGCTGTTGTAAAAAGAATATTGCCACTACTTGAACCGATCGGTGTTAGCGTCAAAGTTGGAGTTGATGTGGGTGACTGTGTTTCTGTTGGCATTGGAGTTACTGTTACTTCAATTTTTGCTGTTGTACAACTAACTAATAATAGAAACATGATGAAGACTATTTTTTTCATTTCTCCCTCTTTATTAATTTATTTCAATTATAGGATATTTCTTTAAGATTGTATTTAGCAATGAAAAGAATCTCAAATTACATACCCTCTTGACATTCAAAAACGAATCCATATAATCTAAAGAAAGGCCAGCCCGGAATTCCAATCCGGCGCCCGTGAGGGCAGGCTGCCTGCGTAGGGGCACGCGAGTGCCGTAAGCAGGCCGGAGCATCCGTTACCGCGTTTCGAGGCTGAAATACATTCGGTCAGCAAAAGCAGGTGGCACCACGGGATCCCCTCTCGTCCTGCGGAGAGGGGCATTTTATTTAAACAGGAGAGCAAAATGATCGATATCAAAATCATACGGGAAACCCCCCAACTTCTGAAGGACGCCCTGCAGCGCCGCAACATGGACCCCGCCATCGTAGACCAGGTGGCGCAGCTGGACGAGAGTTGGCGCGCCAGGCTGACGCAGGTGGAAGATCTCAAAGCCGAGCGCAATGCCGTCTCCAAGGAGATCGGCAACATCAAGGATAAAGACGCGCGCGAAAAGAAGATCGCCGAAATGCGCGCGGTGGGCGACAAGATCGCCCAAATGGATGAGGAAGTCAAAAACGTCGAGGCGCAGGTCAAGGCGCTGATCGAGACCATCCCCAATATCCCCGACGAGAGCGTGCCGTTGGGTAAAGATGAGAGCGACAATCCGGTAGTGAAGACTTTCGGCGAGAAGCCGCACTACGACTTCGAACCGCTGCCGCACTGGGACCTCGGCCCAAAACTGGGCATCCTGGATTTCGACCAGGGCGTCAAGATCACCGGCTCGCGCTTTTACGTGCTGAATGGCGCGGGTGCGCGCTTGCAGCGCGCGCTGATCGCCTGGATGCTGGACCTGCACCGTCGGCAGGGCTACCTGGAAAAATACACGCCTTTCATGGTCAAGGGAGAGACGCTATACGCTTCCGGGCAATTACCCAAGTTCGCCGATAACCTGTACAAAGACCACGAAGAAGACCTGTGGATGGTGCCGACTGCGGAAGTACCGCTGACCGGCATCCACATGGGCGATTTTATCGAAGGCGATAAATTACCCCTGCGCTACACAGCCTACACACCCTGCTTCCGGCGCGAAAAGATGAGCGCCGGGCGCGACGTGCGCGGCATCAAACGCGGCCACCAGTTCGACAAGGTCGAGATGTACATCTACTGCAAGCCGGAAGATTCCGCTAAAGAGCTGGAGAAGATGGTGGCGGATGCCGAGCAGACCTGCGAGCAATTAGGCCTCACCTACCGCCGCGTGCAGCTTTGCACCGGCGATCTGGGTTTCAACGCGCGCATCACTTATGACATCGAGGTGTGGGCGCCGGGCTGCCAGGAATGGCTGGAAGTCTCATCGGTTTCCAACGTGGGCAATTTCCAGGCGCGCCGCGCCAACATCAAGTACGTGGACGAGAACGGCCGCAAGGATTACCTGCATACCCTCAACGGCTCCGGCCTAGGCATGCCGCGCACCCTGATCGGCGTGCTGGAAACCTACCAGCAGGCCGACGGCAGCATTCGCGTGCCGGAAGTGCTTAAGCCCTGGATGGGCGGGCTGGACGTGATCACGGGCGCCTGATTTGAAAAGTAAAATTCAATCCCTGGTTCTATCTTTGTTGATAGTTATCCTCCTGCCTGCTTGTTCGGCGCAAACCGCCGGCGGCAGGTGGGGAGGGATGGAGCTCTCCCCAGCCTGGAGCACCACCCTGACCATCGTGGTTCTGGTGGTCATGCTGCTGGGCTTATTGAGCCTGATGCTCTACGTGATCCCTGGTCTGACTATCATCTGGCTCACCGGGTTGATCTACGGCTTTCTTAAAGGTTTCGACCGCAACGGCTTGTGGATTTTCGCCGCCATGACCCTGTTGATGATCTTCGGCAATATGGTCGACCAGCTTCTGATGGGCGCCAAGGCCAAACAGAGCGGGGCAAGCTGGTTGGGCGTGATCCTCTCCACCATTGCCGCGCTGGTTTTCAGCTTGCTCTTCCCGCCCTTCGGCGGGTTAGTGGCCGCGCTAGTGGTGTTGTTTGTGGTGGAGGTCATCCGCCTGCGCAATATCGCCAAAGCCGGGCAGTCCACGCGAAAAATGGCGGTGGGCTGCGCCACAGCCATCGCCGCGCGTTTCGGCATAGGTCTATTAATGATTGGCTTGTGGTGCCTGTGGGTGTGGCTGGGCGGCGGTTGGCCGTTTTAGGAAATTAATCTGGCCTCGCTAATTCGATAATCAGTTTTAGATGTAATTATTGAACTTGTAACACAGATGAACGCTGATATTTTTTTATGGTGGATGAACACAGATAAGCCTTGACATTAGGAAAAACTTGAACTGCTAAAAATCATACAACTGCCGCCTGAGCACCTGCCCTCAGCGAAGCGTAGGGTGTCGAAGGGGAGGGGCGTGGCGATCTCGGCCAAAATAAATCAAATCTGATTATTAAACACAGATGAACACAGATGATCCCTTGTATTAGGTAAGTTTATACGCGGGAGAATTATTTTATATTATTCAACCACCGCGCTCTCGAGGATGGCGAGCTCGCGCCGCGCGCAATCGATTTGCACCTGCGCGCCCATGGGCAGCACCAACATGGGGTCAGTGTGGCCGAAATCCATGTTGGTCACGATGGGCAGGTCATTCAATCCCTCTTCACCCACGCAAATCTCCAGAATGGCTTGATCGTATTCGCCGAAATGCTCTGCGCCCACCTCTCCCCCGGGGCGGCCGAACAGCAGCCCGGAAATGCGCTTGAGCACGCCCTGTGCCGCCAGCGCGCGCAGCAGGCGCGCCACATCCAGCGGCGAAGGCCCGTCCTCGGAGGTTTCCAGAAAGAGCACAGAATCCTGCCATTCTTCGCCGGCCGGCCATACAGGTGTTCCGCGCAGCCAATCCAGCACCTCGATGCAGCCACCCAACAAGCGGCCGCGATGCACGCCGCTGCCTTGCAGGAAATTCCAGCCGCTGCAGTGCTGCAATGCTCGTTTGCGCGCCTGGTTTGCGGGGACGCCCCAATCCAGACGTTCATCCGTCCAGCCCTGTGTATTCGGAACTACTACACCGATTTGCTCGGAGGAGAATAAGGTCCTTCGCACGGAGTCAGCCATGTAGGGGAACAACCCGCCGTTCTCGCCGAAGCCCGCCATGATGGACGGGCCGTAAAACGAGCCGATGCCCGCTTTGCGGCAGGCGAAGTGCGTAACGGTCGTATCGGAATACCCCATGAATATCTTGGGGTTGTTACGAATCACTTCCAGGTCAAGGTAGGGTAGCAGGCGGATGGAATCCTCGCCGCCGATAGTGCTGACGATGGCTTTGATGTCGGGATCGGCAAAAGCCTGCATCAGGTCTTCGGCGCGCGCCTGCGGATGGGTTTTCAGCCAGCCCGCCTCGCTCAGCGTGTGCGGCATCTCCACCACTTGCACGCCGAAAGCTGCCTCCAACTGGCGCTTGCCGGCCTGGTAGCGCCCGGGGAAGACGGACGGCCCGCCCCACGACAGCGTCACCGCCGCGACCTTGTCGCCGGGATGGAGCCTGTGGGGTTTGATCAGGGGCTTCATTTTAATTGAGAATCTACCTTACCGCCGCGGCTGCCTGCAGCACGATCGAGCCGGCTACAGCCGCGTTGAGCGAGGCGACCTTGCCCTTCATGGGGATGTACGTGATCAGGTCGCACTTCTCGCGCACCAGCCTGCGCAGCCCCTCGCCCTCGCTGCCCACCACCACTGCCAGCGGGCCTTTCAGGTTGGTTTTACCCAATGGGGTGGCGTTTTCTTTATCCATATCCAGCCCGATCACCCAGGCGTCCTGCGCTTTGATGGCGTCGATGGCCTGCGCCAGGTTGTCCGGCGCGATCAGCAGGTGCTCGCTGGCGCCCGAGGAGGCGTTCACCACAGCCGGTGTCACCCCGGCCGCGCGGTGCGAAGGGATCACCACCCCGTGCACGCCGAACACTTCCGCGCTGCGGATGAGCGTGCCCAGATTTTGCGGGTCCTGCACCTGATCGAGCATCAAAATGAACAGCGGCTCGCCCTTCTTTTTGGCGAGCGCGAAAATGGCATCCAGGTCGGCGTAAGAGTACTGGCTGGCTTCCATGGCCACGCCCTGCGGGTTCTCGGCCAGTTCCTCCAGCGCCAGGCGTTCCACGCGTTCGACGGGCAGGCGCTTTTCCTTAGCCAGCGCGATGATTTCGCTGACGCGCCCTTTTTCCTCGACCCCTTTGGCGATCAACAGCCTGAAAAAATGCCTGCGATTGGCGCGCAGGCATTCATAAACAGGGTTTCTACCGGTAATCCACTCTTTCATTTCCAAAACCAGGTGCTGCCGGATTTGGCGTCTTCCACCTGCACGCCCATGGCGGCCAGGCGGTCGCGGATCTTATCGGAAAGCTCCCACAGCTTGGCCTGGCGCACGTCCTGGCGCACCTCCACCAACAAGTCCACGAAAGCGTCCGCCGCGTGGGATTCTTTTTCCAGGCGCAGGCGCAAGCCCAGCACGCCGCTGAGTTCTTCCAGCACGTCCTGCGCAGATTTGAGCTGTTCGTCGGTCGCGCCATCGGCGCGCGCCTGGTTGATCACGCGCACCAGTTCGAACAGGTACCCCAGCGCGCCGGCGCTGTTGAAATCGTCGTCCATGCTGCTTTCGAACCCGGCGCGGGTGGTTGTGGTCTGTTCGTCCAACGCTTTCAGCGCCTCGGGGGAAATGCCCGCCGCGCCCGGCGCAGCAGGTTTCAGCGCGGACTGCAGGCGCTCCAGCGCCTTTTCCGCCTGGCCGATGACTTCATCGTTGAAGGTCAGTGGATTGCGGTAGCCGGAATTGAGCACCATCAGGCGCAGCGCATCCGCCGGATGGCTGGCCAGAAAATCTTCAATTGTGATCAGGTTGCCCAGCGATTTGGACATCTTTTCGCCGCTGAGCTGCAGCATGCCGTTGTGGATCCAGTAGCGCGCGAACTGCTTGCCGGTGTGCGCTTCGGATTGGGCGATCTCGTTCTCGTGGTGCGGGAAGATCAGGTCATTCCCGCCGCCGTGAATGTCGATCTGCTCGCCCAGGTGGGCGCCGCTCATGGCCGAGCACTCGATGTGCCAGCCAGGGCGTCCTTTGCCCCACGGGCTGTCCCAGGCCGGTTCGCCTTCCTTGGCGGCCTTCCACAGGGCGAAATCGAGCGGGTTTTCCTTGCGCTCGTCCACCTCGATGCGCGCGCCCGCGCGCATGTCGTCCAGTTTGCGGCCGGAGAGCTTGCCATAATCGGCTTTCTTCTCCACGCGGTAATACACGTCGCCGCCGGCTTCGTAGGCGTAGCCCTTGGCGATCAGGTCGGAGATCAGCTTGAGGATCTCGTCCATCTCGCGCGTGGCGCGCGGGTTGACCGTGGCGGGCAAAATGTTGAGGTCTTTCAGGTGCTGCGCGTATTGCTGGATGTAGGTTTCGGCCAGTTCAAAGGGATCGCAGCCCAGTTTGTTGGCGCGGTTGATGATCTTGTCGTCCACGTCGGTGTAATTCATAACGTGTTTGACTTCGTAACCGCGGTATTGCAAGTAGCGCCGGATGATGTCGAACACCAGCGCGGACATGGCGTGTCCCACGTGAGCCTTGTCGTACACAGTCGGGCCGCACACGTACAGCCGCACCCGTTTGGGTTCAATAGTCTCGAAAGGCTCTTTCTTTCGCGAAAGCGTGCTGTAAACTTGTAAGCTCATCTGCGCTCTCCTGAGGATCAGTTATTTTTGTGGTTGCTGCTTCCTTCGGGTTTGGAGAAGATCATGCGGCCGGCGGCCGTCTGCAGCACCTTGGTCACGGAAACTTCAATGTCCTTGCCGATGAATTCGCGGCCGTCTTCCACCACTACCATAGTGCCGTCATCCAGGTAACCCACGCCCTGGCCGATTTCCTTGCCTTCCTGGATCACTTTGACCGGCAGGGTCTCGCCGGGCAGTAGGATGGATTTGACCGCGTTGGCCAGTTCGTTGATGTTGAGGACTTTCACGCCCTGCAGCTCCGCCACGCGGTTGAGGTTGAAATCGTTGGTCAGGATGGGCGCCTGCATCTGGCGCGCCAACATGACCAGTTTCTCGTCCACTTCGCGTACGCCTTCCACGTCGATGTCGGCGATGGTGGTGGTGATGGTGCGGTCCTTCTGCAATTCAGACAGCACTTCCATGCCGCGCCGGCCGCGCTGGCGGCGCAGGCTTTCGGCGGAATCGGCGATGTATTGCAGTTCATTCAACACAAAGCGCGGGATGATCAGGTTGCCGGGTACGAAACCGGTGCGGGCGATGTCGGCGATGCGGCCGTCGATGATCACGCTGGTATCAATCAGGATGGACTTTTCCGGCTGCCATTTGCCGCTGCCGGACTGCGCAGCGGAGCGCTGCCCCTTGCGGGTGAGATTGAAAACTTCCCGGATATCGCCCTGCCGGCCGATGGCAATCGCCACGCCCAGGTAGCCGAAAACCAGCACAGCCACGAAAGGCAGGATGCTGTTGAATGGCGTGGGAAGCAGCGCGATGGGGATGGAAAAGAGTGCCGCGATGATCAGACCGATCACCAGCCCTACCAGCGCGGAAATGAGCATTTGCCCCGAGAGCTTCGACAAATAGGAACGCAGCCAATTGATCGGATACACCGTGATGTAAGGCATCGCGATAAACCCGACCACCGCTAAAATTACCGTTGCGCCGATCGCGTAGGGGAGCGTATTTAAATTGGGATCAATGATTCCGGTTAACAAATCGCCGAAATAAAAACCGGCAACTCCAAACAAGATAAGTCCGAGAAATCGAAAAATAAGAACAATCGTTTTCATAATAAAACCTTTCTGCAGAACTGTTAATGTACAAAATAAACAGATGATTGAGTTGATAATATCATGCCGTAGAACATTCGTCAAACAAAACCGGAATAATTAAGAAAATTCTTGTATTCCTCTTAGAATCCTGCGCCAAACACTTTCGAATGTGCCTGCAAGTGTAAACATAACTGGATCGCGCGCGGCGCTCACAGCCGGGCGACCACCCGGCAGGGCAGCCCCGTCATCCCGGAAAAATTCACCGGATAGGTGCTGGCGCTGAATTCGCGCGCGCTTTGGCCCGAGAGAACCGCCGCCAGGTTGCACAGGTTTTCCACCACGAAAACGCCCTGATCGGCGCAAACCTGGTCGGCGGGCGTGTGTTCCTTGCCGCGCCGGATGCCGGCGAAGTCGATGCCGATGATTGCGATGCGCTTCTGCAGCAGGCTGTGGATCAATTCCTGCGAAAGCTGCGGATGTGCGCTGAAATAGTCGGCATTTCCGTATCCGACCTCTTCGATGAAGCCCGTGCGAAACGCCACGAACATCCCCGGTTGAACGCGCGCCAGGTCGATGTCGCCGGCGCTGATCTCGCCCCGGCCGGCGCGGGAAACGTCGAAAACGATCCCCGGCCTCTCGAAATAATCCAATGGAAATTCCTTGTTCATAACGTCGAAATGCGTTCCCAGGTGCCCCAACAAAGCCTTTTTCTCGTTGCCCTGAGCGTTATCGGCCATTCGGGGGGTGATCTTCAATGTGATGTCGATGAGCATGCCGCCTCCTGAAGAAAGCCTATTGTACACCCGTGCGGCGCATCGATCGCAGGCATGCTCCAAAAATACGCACACCCGTAATGCCCGGCCGGGAGCGCGCCGGAAAGACGTGACTGCGGTCATGCTTTCGGCATGATTATTGCATATATTTCGTTACTCCCTGCACTCTTCAAAATTGGGGGAAAAGGTTAAATTTGTGATCATGCAAACAGCCATCGTCAATATCAAAAGTAGGTATGCCCGCACGCTGAAATTCATGCTGGTCGGCCTTTCCGGCACGCTGCTGGATTACAGCCTGTTATTCATGCTGAAAGCATTCGGAACACCGACCCTGCTGGCTAACACCTGCTCGGCCTCGCTGGGCATGCTGGCTAATTTCAACCTGAACCGCGCCTGGACTTTCCGCTGCCACGCGCGCGCCTCAAAATCCTACCTGCGCCAGTTCGTGCAATACCTGCTGGTCAGCCTGGCGGGGCTGGGGATCAACAACTTGCTGCTGGTCGGGCTGGAAGCGCACCTAGGCGCGGTGTTCCATCCCGCCGGCGCGGGCTTTCTGCTGGCCAAGCTCACCGCCACGGCCGGCGCGTTCATCTGGAATTACCTGGCCAACATGACCTGGACTTTCCGGGAGGCGCGGGTTTGCGAAAATTGACCCGGAAAAACCGCCAATTCCCTCTTGTAAAATTAAATTCTATGGTAGAATTTCAGCCTTGATGCCCCCATCGTCTAGGGGACCAGGACGCAGCCCTTTCAAGGCTAAAACAAGAGTTCGAATCTCTTTGGGGGCACCTGGTTCTAAAAAGCCCGTAAGGGCTTTTTTGTTTAAGGACAACGTAGGGCGGGATTCCACCTGTGCTCAGTAGTTTTGAGCAATCCCGCCGAATATGATTATTAAAAAATGTGGCGCATTTGGAAATGCGCCCTTGTATCTTTAAGGGTAGATGTGTTAGAAAGGCTGAAGGCACCGATTGCGCAAAGCCAGGGTGAATCTGGATCCGCCCTTCAGGCATCAAGCCCGATTCGTAGATAAGATCCCCTGGCCTTTTTCCGAGTTGAGATCGGACGGTATCTGAAGCCTTTCCAACACATTGGAAATGAGCTTGCATTCACAAGGTTGATCCAATCTCTGAACGCTCAACCAGTGCCCT
>JABLXK010000010.1 GCA_013178095.1 Anaerolineae bacterium
ACTCAAGGCATATTTTGTTGGTGTAACATATTTTCTGTAAAATAGAGAACCTTAACAAAAGGGGTGAGTCAGAAGTATCCTACATAGTCATTACTCTAAAATAGGAGACGAAATGACTCACCAAAATGATTATACCTTCACAGATGAATTGGCGGGAAAAGGGCTTGAAGCAGTACCCGAATTGCTGCGTGTTCTGATCAACAATGCCATGCAAGCAGAGCGTTCGCGATACTTGCAGGCAGAGGAATAGGAACGGACAGAGGAACGGATCAGACACACCAATGGCTATAAATCCAAGACCGTCAAGACACGGGTTGGTGAGGTAACTTTTGTTATACCGCAGATGAGGGAAGGCGGCTTCTATCCCTCAGCGCTCGAAAAAGGCATGCGCAGTGAACGGGCATTGCTGCTGACACTAGAGATGTATATACAGGG
>JABLXK010000011.1 GCA_013178095.1 Anaerolineae bacterium
CAGCGTTGCTCATGGAGATCAGTGAGGAGTGGCAGATCGACAAGTGTTACTGTGCCGGTAAATCATTCAATTGTAAAAAAAAGGGGGTATTTTTGACCTGAATTTAGTGAAAATAGGTTGCGTAATCGCGTTGCTCATGGAGATCAGTGAGGAGTGGCAGATCGGCAAGCGTTACTGTGCAGGCAAATCATTCAATTGTTAAAGAACTGTGGATATTTCTGACTCGAATTTACAGAAAATAGGTTGCGTAATCAATCTTCCCGTGATTCATTTTTGTTAATTATCGCTTAATTAATGATCTGCTTTTATCCGTAATAAAATCCATGAAAAAAAACACCCAAATCATTTATGAATCCACCGCCTAATCTACAATTTTAAATCGCGCTATAATGGCTTGACGAAAGGAAAGAGGGAAAATGGCCGAAATCATCCAACTACCCGCACCGCAGAAAGACTTGGACTTCCCTTTGATGCAAGCCCTGCAAGAACGCCGCTCCAAAAGGGTATGGAAAGACGAAGCGCTGCCGCTGCAGGAAATTTCCAATATTCTCTGGGCGGCTTGCGGCATCACCAGGGAAGGGAAATATGCCGCGAAAAGCAAGCGCACCGCTCCCTCGGCATGCAATTCACAATCCATCGACGTTTACGCTGCCACAAAAGAAGGCCTCTTTCGCTATGATGAAAAAGGGCATCAACTCATACGGGTTCTGGCTGAGGATATCCGCGAGCACATCGGCACGCAAAAGAGAATGCAATCCGCACCGCTGGGGTTGATCTACGTATCCGACCACTCGCGCATGATCATGTACTTCGGCAAGGATGAAGACAAGAAAATGTTCTTTTCCGGAACGCACGCAGGCTACGTCAGCCAGAACGTCTACCTGTATTGCGCCGCCGCAAAACTGAACACGGTCGTCCTGGGGCTGGTTGACCGGGATAAACTTCACAGTATCATGAATTTAAAAGACCACGAAAAAGTAATTTTCACGCAGGTGGTCGGCAAGTCGATAGATAAATGAGCGATTTTGTCTAATGCAGAGGTAGATTCTGACCAGTATACCGAAAATTAAAATCGAAGATGCACCTTTACTGCGCTCCGAAATCGACACTTTAGCCGAGTGGGCGGACCAAATTACCTTGTGCCGTTGGGCATTGATCATCGCCCGGCGCGTCCTGCCCTATTTGGAACAGGAATTTCCGGATTGCCAGGCAGTTAAAGAGGGCTTTGAAATCCAACAACAGTGGCAGGCAGGATTGGCGCGCATGCACGACGTACGCCAGGCAGGCTTCAGAATTCACGAAATTGCCCGGCAGTGCCGCTCCGACACCGCGAAATACGCCGCCAGAACGGCAGGCCAGGCCGTCGGTGTCGGGCACATGCGCGAGCACGCGATGGTTTGCTCGGATTATGTTATCAAAACCCTCAATTGCGACCCGGTAAAAAACAGCGATGATATCCGTCGGGAACGGGAATTCCAACTAGAAGAATTGAGAAAACTACAGAAAACCAGTTTTTTATAACGAAATACGGGGTTTATCTGTGTTCATCAACTACAAAGTAAGTATCTGCGTTCATCTATGTTAATAAATACTTCGGAAGAATTTTTCTCAACGGACTTCGCAGACCTTCACATACTGTTTCAATTTTTCCGCCGCCTGCCGCAGCCAGGCATCATCCTTCCGCTTTGGTTTCGATTGCGGGTCTTTCGCGTTGAAATCATTCAGTTTCTGCAGGAAAAATTTTTCCGCCCCCCGGATCATTTTCCCGATTTCAAACAGGTCCGCTTCACTCAATAGCGCCCGATCCACGGTGGTGCGAAATTCATAAGCCACCCGCCCCCGCAGGAGCAGCGCGATGCTTTCGTAGATCGGTTCAACCGATACGTCCGCGCCGCAGACGCGCGCGTATTGGCTCAAAGGCGCTTTGACGTCCATGGCCACGTAATCCACCAACCCGGCCTCGATCAACTCCCGCAACCTATCGGGGCGGCTGCCGTTGCTATCCAACTTGAGCGCAAAACCCATTTCCTTGATAGCACGCGCCACAGCCGGCAGGTCCGCCTGCAGGGTCGGCTCGCCGCCGGTGAGGGTGACCGCTTCCAGCAAGCCGCGGCGCTGCCGCAGGAAATCCAGCACGCCCTCCAAAGAAATTTCCGGAGCATATTGTTCCGGCCAGACCAGTTCGGGGTTGTGGCAGTACGGGCAGCGGAAATTGCAACCGCGCGTAAATAGGATGGCGCAGGTCTTGCCGGGATAATCCACCAGCGAAAATTTTTGCAGTCCGCCCAGGATCATGCCGGCACTTTGTAATGCTTGCGCTCTTTGAACTCGGCTTTCTTGCCGTTGTTCCACTGCTTGACCGGGCGCAGGTAACCCACCACGCGCGAGTACACTTCGCAGCTTTCACCGCATCGATCGCACACCTCGACTTCGCCGTTGATGTAGCCGTGGTTCGGGCAGACGCTGAAACTGGGCGTCATTGTGAAATACGGCAGGTGGTAATTTTCGCAGATCTTGCGCACCAGCTTCTTCACCACAGCCGGGTCATGGATGCGTTCGCCCAGGAAAAAATGCAGCACAGTGCCGCCGGTGTATTTTTCCTGCAGCGAATCCTGCAGATCCAGCACTTCAAAAATGTCGTCGCTGTAATTGACCGGCAGGTGGCTGGAGTTGGTGTAGAAGGGATCCTTCACCTGGCGGCCGCGCCCGTTGGCAAAGTGGCAATCTCCCAAAGCCTGCTGATCGAGGATCGCCAGCCGGTAAGAGGTGCCTTCGGCCGGAGTGGCTTCTAGGTTGTAGTTGTTGCCGGTTTCCTCCTGGAATTCCAGCAGCCGTGTGCGGATATGTTCCAGCACGTCCTCGGCCATTTGCCTGCCCTGCGGACTGGCAATGCCTTCGCCCAGCAGGTTCAGCAGCGCTTCATTCATGCCGATCACGCCGATGGTGGAAAAATGGTTCTTCCAGTAGCTGCCGTGGCGGCTCTTAATATCTCGCAGATAGAACTTGGTATAGGGGTAGAGGTTGTTCTCTGTGTAAATTTCCAATGCCTTGCGCTTGATCTCCAGGCTTTCCTTTGCCAGCAGCAGTAGTTCATCCAGCCGCCGGAAGAAATCCGCGCGGTTCTTTTGGGTGTAGCCAATACGCGCCAGGTTGAGCGTGACCACGCCGATCGAGCCGGTGAGCGGGTTGGAGCCGAACAGCCCGCCGCCGCGCTTTTGCAGCAAGCGGTTATCAATGCGCAGGCGGCAGCACATGGAACGCGCGTCTTCCGGGTTCATATCGGAGTTGATGAAATTGGAGAAATACGGCAGCCCGTAGCGCGCGGTGGCTTCCCACAATTGCTTGATCGAATCCCGCTCCCAATTGAAGTCTTTGGTGATGCAATAGGTCGGGATGGGGAAAGTGAACACGCGCCCGTTGGCGTCGCCTTCGGTCATCACCTCTAAAAAGGCTTCGTTGAACATATCCATCTCCGCCTGGAATTCCTTGTAGGTTTCTTCCTGCGGCTTGCCGCCGATGATGACTGCCTGGTCGGCATAATACGAGGGCACGGTCAGGTCCAGGGTAACGTTGGTGAAAGGCGTTTGAAACCCCACGCGCGTGGGCACGTTGATGTTGTAAATGAATTCCTGCATGGCTTGTTTGACTTCCGCGAAAGAGAGCTGGTCGTAGCGGATAAAGGGCGCCAGCAGGGTATCGAAATTGCTGAAAGCCTGCGCCCCGGCCGCTTCACCCTGCAGCGTGTAGAAGAAATTGACCACTTGCCCCAAAGCGGTGCGGAAATGTTTGGGCGGGCGGCTGGAGATTTTGCCCTCCACGCCGGTGAAACCCACCGCCAGCAGATCGTACAAGTCCCAGCCCACGCAGTAGACCGCCAGCAAGTTCAAGTCGTGCAGGTGAAAATCGCCGCGGCTGTGCGCCAGGCGCACCGGCTCGGGATAGACCATGTTCAGCCAGTAGTTCTTGGTTACCTCCGAAGACACGTAGTAATTCAACCCCTGCAGAGAGAAAGCCATGTTGCTGTTTTCGTTGACCTGCCAGTCGCTGCGGCTGAGGTAATCGTCCACCAGGCCGTTGTTCAATTTGTTGGCGATCTCGCGCATGCGCTTGTGCTGGTCGCGGTACAGGATGTAAGCCTTGGCGGTTTTTTTGTAATGCGAGTCCAGCAGGGTGTTTTCCACGATATCCTGGATCTGCTCGACCCCCGGGATGGTTTCCCGAATTTCGTTAAGCGCCTGGGCGATGACCCTATCTTTCAACTCCAGTGCTTCGCTTTCGCCGAATTCACCCGTGGCGATACCCGCGTTCCATATCGCGCGCGTGATCTTGGCCTCGTCGAACGCAGCCACCCGCCCATCCCGTTTTTTGATCGATAAAAACATGTTGATCCTCCTGGTATTTCGAATAAAAACACCGGGCTCAAAGGCCAGGTGTCCATTAGCAATGGCCTTGCGCGAGCCGGGTAAAAACCTATGCGATGGCATTCGGGATCGGACTATGACCGTTGCGCGACAGTACCGGAATCTCACCGGATTTCACCGCATGCCAGGTTGTCAATTTCTATAAATAATATTAGCATATCCATATCGCGCGGCAATGCAACCAAACTTAAATATGTCCGATTTTTAACATTGCCGCCAGGGTTATAAAATGATGAAACTGAAATTCTCGATCCGCAACCTGACAATGCTCGCATTTGCTTTTTCAATCGGGTGCGGACCGGCCTCCGCAATAGCGGAATTCAATTCGATCGCGACCCCTGCCGCCGAACCTGCCCGGTGGGCGCCGCGGCCCGGCGACCGCCTGCAAATCCAGTACGCGGATTACCCGCCTGATGCGAGCGTGGACGCGCAGGTTTTCGCGCTGGATTTGTTCGAAACGCCCCAGTCTTCCATCGACGAATTGCACGCCGCCGGCAGGAAAGTGATCTGCTACGTGAGCACCGGCTCCTGGGAGGAATACCGCCCGGACGCGGGCGATTTCCCGGCCGACGCCATCGGCAAGGATTACGAGGGCTGGCCCGGCGAAAAGTGGCTGGACATCCGCCATTATGAAAAGTTCGCCGATATCATGCAGGCGCGCTTCGACCTGGCAAAGAGCAAGGGCTGCGACGGCATCGACGCAGATAACATGCAGAATTACCAGGAAGAAAACACCGGCTTCGAATTTAACGCGGAAGACCAATTGGCTTACAACATCTGGCTGAGCGGGCAGGCTCACCAGCGCGGGCTGTCCATCGGCTTGAAGAACGACCCCGAACAGGCGCAGGAACTGGTGTCGTACTTCGACTGGTCGTTGATCGAAGATTGCGCCGTTTACGATTGGTGCGAGCTATTGCAGCCTTTCAGACAAGCCGGCAAGGCGGTCTTTCAGGTCGAATACAGCGACGAGTTCGATTCCGGCGCGCTATTTTGCAGCGCGGCCGGACAGAATGGCTATTCCGCTTTTCTCAAGAACCGCGAACTGGATGGCTGGGTGGAATACTGCCCTTAAGAATCCGTAATCCATTGTGAAAGTCAATTTGCTGCGCTTGTGATACTATAATCACATTAATTCTGAAAACGGTACCCGATTGAAAAACCCATATCTTTCCATCATCATCCCGGCTTACAACGAAGCTGCCCGCCTGCCTGCATCGCTGGAAAAGATCGCCGCATTTTTACGCAATCAAACCTATTCCGCGGAGATCATCGTGGTCGAGAACGGCAGCACGGACGACACCCTGGAATTGTGCCGCGCGCTGCAGCCCAGGATCGCCAACCTGACCGTGCTGCATGAAGAGCAGCGCGGCAAAGGTTGGGCAGTCAGGCGCGGCATGCAAAGCGCCAAAGGCGCATACCGCTTCATCTGCGACGCGGACCTCTCCATGCCAATCGAGGAATTGCCGCGCTTTTTCCCGCCCCTGTTGAAAGACGCGCCGGTGGCCATCGCCTCACGCGAAGCGCCCGGCGCCAGGCGCTACAACGAGCCGGAATACCGCCATATCATCGGGCGGATCTTTAACTGGATGGTACGCCTGATCGTTCTGCCCGGCTTGCAGGACACGCAATGCGGCTTTAAGTGCTTCCGCGCAGACGTGGCGGAGCAAGTCTTTCCGCTGGTCGGCATCACCGGCTGGACCTTCGACGTGGAAGCGCTGTTCATCGCCCGCCGCCTGGGATACGCCATCACCGAGATTGCCATCCCCTGGTATTACAATGCCCACAGCAACATCCGCGTGCTGCGCGATTCGCTGCATATGGGCACCGATTTGCTTAAGATTCGCTGGAACGCGTTGACAGGAAAATACCATGCGCCGAGATAAAGTCACAGTTCTGCCGGATAAACCGCACATCGAATACGAGAAGCGCCTGTGGGCGGATGGTTTCCAGGTAGTAGCCGGGTTAGATGAAGCCGGGCGCGGGGCCTGGGCCGGGCCGGTGTTCGCGGCGGCCGTGGTGCTGCCCAACGACGAACGCATTTGCAGCCTGCTCTCCGGCGTGCGCGATTCCAAGCGCATGACCGCGCTGCAGCGCTGCCGCTGGCAGGATTGCATCAAGTCCGCTTCGGTGGCCTGGGCAGTGGGCAGCGCCGACAACACTGAAATCGACGAACTAGGCATCGTTCCCGCCACCTGCCTGGCCATGCGGCGCGCGATCGAAAACATTAATAATCCCCCGCGCTACCTGCTGGTGGATTATCTCAATATCTCGGATTGTTCCGCCCCGCAATTATCCATCCCCAAGGGCGATTGCCAGTCCCTGAGCATTGCGGCGGCTTCCGTGCTGGCCAAGGTCAGCCGGGACGCTTTCATGGCCCAAATGGACGAGCAATACCCCGGATACGGGTTTGCGCAGCACAAAGGCTACGGCACTGCGCTGCACATTGCCAGGCTCGCGCAAATTGGCCCCTGCGCAATCCACCGCATGACCTTCCGCCCGTTAAGTGCCGGCGTTCTCTAGCAAGCCAATCAAAGAGATTTCTTTCCAAGTCTTCTGTCAACAATACCCCCTCACCTAACCTCTCCCAAAGGGAGAGGAATAAACGGGTCATTCCGCAGTATCCGCACAGGCAGGCTGCCTGCACGAACAACATTGCATTACTGCAATCTCAATACTTGCGTTCATCTCTTGCCAAGAAAAAAAACCGGAAGGAAAAAATCCTTCCGGTTTTTGGTTTTACCAGTACTTCTACTCAGCTTTCGCTTTTTTGCTGCGTGCGGTGATGACGTATTTAACCACCTCGGACGCAATCGACGGTACCAGGAACAACGGAATGACCATTTCCCATTCGGTCCAGCCCATCGGCAGCGTGTTGAAGACATCTGCCAGGAAAGGAACGTACAGCACGAACAGCATCAATACGGTGGACGCCAGGACAGCCAGATTCATCCATTTGTTGGTAAATAAGCCGATCTTCAGCAGCGGGTAGCGTTCGGAACGCGCGGTGAAAGCGCGCAGCAGTTCGGAGAATACCAGGGTGACGAACGCCAGCGTTTCCGCGTAGCGCGGGTCGGGATGGTTCAGGCCGATGGCATAGGCGATCAGCGTGGTTGCAGTGATGGCAACGGTTTGCACAATCACACCCAGCAGCATAAAGCGGTTGATGATGGGTTCGTTGGCCGGGCGCGGTTTCTGCTCCATGATGTCGGGGTCGCCTTTTTCGGTTCCCAGGGCCAGCGCCGGCGCGCCATCCGTCACCAGGTTCAACCACAGCAGTTGGATCGGCAGCAGCGGGGAAAGCATGCCCATGGCGGCCGCTTTCGGGAAGAGCAGCTTGCCGAACATGGTCGGAATGAAGATAATCATGATTTCCGCCATGTTGCAGGAGATCAGGTAATAGACGAATTTGCGGATGTTGCTGTAGATGATGCGTCCCTGTTCCACAGCCGAGACAATGCTGGCATAGTTGTCGTCGGTCAGCACCATGTCGGCGGTTTCTTTGGCCACGTCCGTGCCGGTGATGCCCATGGCAACACCGATGTCAGAAGCCTTGATGGCCGGCGCGTCGTTGACACCGTCGCCGGTCATAGCGACAATTTCATTGTTGGCTTTCAAAGCGCTCACGATGCGCATCTTATGCTCCGGCGAAACGCGGGCGAAGACGTCGATCTCTTCCACGTCGCGCGAGAGTGCCGCGTCGTCCATCTTGTCCAGCTCCGCGCCGGTGCAGACTTTATGGCCGGGGCGCAGCAGGCCGATGCTTTCAGCAATGGCCTTGGCGGTATTGGGGTAATCGCCGGTGATCATGACCGTGCGAATGCCCGCGCCAATGGCTTTCATCAATGCCGGTTTGACTTCTTCGCGCGCCGGGTCGATCATGCCCACCAGGCCGGCGAAGACCAGGTCTTTTTCCAAGTGTTCACTGTCCACCTGCTCCGGTTTGGCGGAAACAATGCGGTAAGCCATTCCCAGCACGCGCAGGGCGTCCTTGGTCATGTCGTCATTGGCTGCCAGCACGGTTTGTTTGCCTTTTTCGTCCAGCGGGGCGTTGGTATTGTCTTTTTTCTGAATGCGGTTGCACAAGCCCAGCACCACGTCCGGCGCGCCCTTGACCGCGATGACGTAGCTTTCTTTGTCATTTTTACCGTTAAAGGGCGAGATGTCTTTTGCCTGGGGATCTTTGATCTCGTGTAAGGTTACCATGCGTTTGCGATCCGAGTCGAAAGGAATTTCACCAGAGCGCGGATAAGCCTTGTTCAGTTCGGGAGCACGCGCGCCGGCTTTGGCCGCCGCCACCAGGATGGAGCCTTCGGTCGGGTCGCCGATGATGCGGTAAGTGGTGTGGCCGTTTTCCTGAGAGGCTTCCAGTTGCGAGTCGTTGTTCAGCGTGCCCACCCACAGCGCGGTGTTGACCGCGGGGAAATCGGACGGGTCGATCTTTTTTCCATCCTGGCGGAATTCGCCTTCAGGAACGTAACCGCTGCCGGTGATCTCCAGCATCTGCCCGTCCACCCACACACGTGTGACGGTCATGGCATTTTGGGTCAGCGTGCCGGTTTTATCCGAGCAAATCACGGTGGCTGAACCCAGAGTTTCCACCGATGACAATTTGCGGATCAGCGCATGGCGTTTGATCATTTCCTGCATGCCCAAAGCCAGGCTGATGGTCACTACGGCAGGCAAACCTTCCGGCACAGCCGCGATGGCCAGGCTGACCGCCACCATGAACATCTCCAGCGGATCGCCGCCTTCCAGCATGCCGGACAGGAAAACCAGCCCGCTGATCACCAGACAGGCGTAACCCAAAGTCTTGCCCAGTTGATCCAGGCGTTTCTGTAGTGGGGTTTCTTCCTCTTCCACCGATTGCAGCATTGTGGCGATTAAACCGATCTGGGTATGCATGCCGGTGCTGACCACCACGCCTTTGCCGCGCCCATAGGTGACCACGGTGCCGCTGAAGGCTGTGTTTTTTCGGTCGCCTAAAGCCGATTCCGCTTCAAAGACCGAAGCGGCGTTCTTCTCGACCGGTACAGATTCGCCGGTCAGCGCGGCTTCGTCAATGCGCAGGTTGACCGCTTCCAGCAGGCGCACATCGGCAGGCACGTAATTGCCTGTTTCCAGAAAGACGATATCGCCGGGAACGAGTTCCCGCGACGGGACAGATACGCGGCGTCCGCCGCGCAGCACCATCGCTTCGGGAGCCGCCATCTTTTTCAAGGCATCCAGTGCGTTTTGGGCGCGCGATTCCTGAACCACGCCCATGATGGTATTCAAGATTACGATGGTGATAATTGCAATAGAGTCGACGATTTCTCCCAGAAAAGCGGAAATCACGGCAGCCACGATCAGGAGGATCACCACAAAACTGTTGAGTTGTGCGATGACCATTTGAAGGAAAGTGGTTTTCTTCCCCTCTTCCAGTTGGTTGTAGCCGTACTTTTCCAGCCGTTCCCCGGCCTGGGTTTCGCTGAGGCCTTGATCAAGGCCGGTGTCGAGTTTATTGAGAACTTCTTCGCGGCTTAACGCATGCCAGGTCACCTGAAGATCTGACTTGGTGCTTGCGCCTTCCGCCCTTTCTTTTGCAGGCATAATATGTCTCCTTTATACATAGTCATCCCCATGTTAAAAAAACAAGGGAAAAATTGCCGTACAAAGAGACAAGTTTATCGCATTTTCTAGTCTGGTGCAATATGGGTGCCTTCCGGCAGGGAAGTACCCTTGGGAATCACCACGATCCCGTCGCGAACGACGTACAGATCGTGATCGATATTGGTGCCCGCGGGAAACGGGCGGATCACACTGCCATGGCCGACGCTGGCATTCTTGTCAATGATGGCACCTTCAATGTCGCAATCCCGGCCGATGCCCAGAATGCGATCTCCTTCCGGTTCGTTGCCCCGCCGGAAAAAGCCGTAGTAATCCGCGCCCATCAGGATGGAGCGTTTGATTTTCGTCCCTGCGCGTACCTGGCTGCGCAAACCGACCACTGCGCTGCGGATGTCGGCGTTCTGGATCCAGCAGCCCTCGGCGATCAGGGTGTCTTCGAGGTATGAATTTTCTATTTGCGAACCCGGCAGGAAACGCGGATGCGTGTAGATCGGCCAACCCTCATCAATCAGGGAGAAAGGCGGATTTTTGCTGGCGATTGCCAGGTTGGTCTCAAAGAAAGCGCGGATCGTCCCGATGTCCGCCCAAAAGCCGGTATATTCATATCCGAACACATCATATTTTTTAATCGCTTCAGGAATAACGTGCTTGCCAAAATCCTCAGCGGTCGTGTTTTCCAGGATATCCAGCAGCACTTCGATATTGAAAAGATAAATGCCCATCGATCCGTAAAACGGCTTATCGGAATCCGACTGGCTGATCATCTGCGCCAATTGTTGCGCATCTTTGGGTTTTTCGGCGAAACTGGTGATCATCTTTTCCGCGTCGCGCTTGAGAATTCCCAGGTGCGGTGCCTCAGCGCGCGTTACCGGCTGCACCGCCACAGTCAAATCCGCTTGCTTGTCCCAATGGAAATGGATCATGTCGCTGTAATCCATGCGGTAGAGGTGGTCTCCCGCCAGGATCAGCACAAATGGCACCCGCGCGGATTTGATCTCGATCAACTGTTTGCGCACCGCGTCGGCGGTGCCTTGATACCAGTCGTTTGCCAAGGGCGTTTGTTCCGCCGCCCAGATCTGCACCCAGCCGGTATGGAACACATCGAAATTATAGGCTTGAGAAATGTGCCGGTGCAGCGAGACGGAGTTGAATTGCGTCAGTACGGCGATCTTGAAGATGCCCGAGTTGATGCAATTGCTGATCGGAATATCGATCAGCCGATATTTACCGGCAATAGGAACGGCAGGTTTGGCTCTTTCCTTGGTCAGTGGATACAATCGCGTTCCCTGGCCACCCCCCATAATAACGCCCATCACATTATCATAGGACTTCATCTTTCCCTCACAAAACAATCAGCCAAAGTAATTTTGGATCAACGATGTTTCTCTTTAGAGTATACAGGAAGAGTCCCCTGATTGGTAATTCTAGTGAATTAAGTGAGGAAATCAGGTTATTTTCGACGCAGCAGCAGCGGTCCTAACGGGTCGATCAGGTTCCCGAACAGCGGTTCCAGCAAACGCGAAATGGACAGCCAGCCCGGCACGTACACCACACGGCGCGGATGGCGCAGCAGGCTCCACAACGCCCGGTTGACGCGCGCCACCGGGATGGCAAATTGTTCGGCGGGCACCGCGCCGCCGTTTTCCAGGCTCCTGGCCTGCTCGTAAAACTCGGTTTCCACTGGCCCCAGGCGCATGGCGCTGACCGTCACGCCGCTGCCGCGCAATTCGCGGTAGAGCGACGTGCTGAATGCATCCAAAAACGCTTTGCTGGCGGAATAAATGGCAATGCCCTGGTTGGGTAATCCCCCGGCAATCGAGCTGATATTTATTACGTGGCCGGTTTTTTTCGCCAGCATATCCGGCAGGAGCAGGCGCGTCAGGTGCGCAGCCGCTTCCACATTGACCGCCAGCATGCGCGCCGCATCTTCCCAGGCCATCGTGTGGTAATAGCCATACCAGCCGAAACCGGCGTTATTGATCAGGATGTCCACGGACCCGACATCGGCTTTGACCTTCCGCAGCAAGTCCTCGCGCGCGGGGGCATCGCTGAGGTCGCATACCCAATAATCCGCTTTTCCGCCTGCCGCGCGGATATCGCCCGCGAGTTCTTCCAGGCGGTCAGCGCGCCGGGCAGTCATGAGCACGTGCGCCCGGTGTTCAGCCAAAAAGCGCGCGAAAGCCGCGCCGATGCCCGATGAAGCGCCCGTGACCAGGGCGATTTTGCCTGCCAATTCATTTTCCATATTTAAAGATTTGCCAACTTAACGCGATCGCCCCTGCTCCGCCCTGGCCAGCCACCAATGTACCGTGTCGGCAATTGTCTCCAGCATTTCGCGCGGGTTGTACCCTAATTCTTTTTTCGCTTTCTTGTGGGATATATCCGAGTTGCTCTGCACGGTTTCGATGGAATATTTCGTAAATTTCGGGATTTTTCCAAACAGCCTGTAATACCAGGGAGTGAAAGCGCAACCGAATTTAGCCAGCCAGGTGGGAACTTTGATGGTCAGGGAATGCCTGCCGATAACATCCTGCACCATTTGTTTCATTTGCATAATTTTTATGCTGCGCCCGGAAAGGATGTACACTTCCCCCTTGCGTCCGTTCCTGCATGCCAGGATTTGCCCGCGGGCCACGTCGCGCACGTCCACAAAATCGTACGCGCCTTCGATCAACAGGTGCGGCCGCTTGCGCAGCCAGGTGCGCAGCAGGCTGCCCATCTCCGAATCGCGGTAATCATACGGCCCGATCACGCCGGTCGGGCAGACAATCACGGCATCTAGACCTTCCTTCACGGCTTGCAGCACCGCCAGCGACGCCTGGGCCTTGGTGCGATCATATTCACCGGCCTGGTTGCAGGGATCGAAAGGCACTTTCTCATCAATCTTGCCCTTCCAGTCGCGGCTGAGCGCGTGGATCGAGCTGGTGTACACCATACGCTTGACGCGGGCTTTTTTCGCGGCAGCCAGGACGTTGAGCGTGCCGTCCACGTTCACCCGCCGCATCAGTTCATTCTGGCCGGGCATGATCGAGATCACGCCGGCCAGGTGATAGACGTAGTCAATGCCGCGCAGCGCGCGCTCCAGCGAGACAGGGTCCAACACGTTTCCTTCGCAAATTTCAATCTTCAATCCGTGCAGCGAGGAAATATCCTCGCCCGGCAGGACCAAAGCCCTGACCTTCTCGCCATCTTTCAACAATTCACGCACCAGCACATTGCCGATGTGCCCGGCCGCTCCGGTTACCAATATCATTCTGCGCTCCTTTGCACACTGTCTAAAAACATACGCATGCCGGTTTTTACCACCAGTTTCCAGTCCGCCGCCTCCGGCATCACCTCGCCTTGCAGCAAAGTGCCCACCAAAAACGCAATCAACACCCAGGCTGCCGATTGTTCATCCAGATCTACCCGGATGGATCCTTCATCTTTACCCTCTGCCAGCATGCGCGCGAACTGGGTTTGGTAGGTCCGGTAAGGCGCAATGGTTGCCTCCCAGACAGCCTGATCACGGCTGGCCTGAACCATGAATTCCATGAACATGGGCAGCTGCCCGCTGGCATCGGTAAAAATGGATTCCATCGCGCCGGTCATCGCCTGCATCACCCGGGGAACGCTGCTTCCCGCTGCGCGGAACCCGGCAATACGCTCATCGATGCTCTGCAGCCAGCGATCCATAATAGCCAGAAATAACGCTTTTTTAGATGGGAAATGATGATAGAACGCGCCCTTGCTGATCCCGGCGGTGGCGCAAATTTCCGCCACACCGCAGGCATCGTACCCCAGGCGGCAGAAAAGCTCGACTGCCGCCGCCATTACCTGTTCACGGGTATTTTCACTGCGCTGCTGTGCCATAAGAAAAAACCGACCAATCGGTCGGTTTTAATTATAAGGGTTAATAACAAACCGTCAAGGCGGGAAAGTTCTAAATCACTTAGAAATCCAGGCGCTTGACCTGATGGCGCAGCCAGGAGGCTGCTGCAGTTTGATGGCGCTTGACGACCAACACGCTGCAGGGCGCCTTTTCGGCAACCTGATCGGCAACCTTCCCGAACATGGAACCGTTCATGGCATGTTCATCTGCCGAACCCATGATGATCAGGCTGTATGGATTATTCCTGATCTCGTTCAGTAATGCCTTATCGACCTGATCGGCAAACAAGAGCCGCAGGACCGCGTTCTTGGGCAGTTCGCCCAATTCGGTGATCACGACTTCCTGTAAATTCGCCATCTGGTCTTCCAAAACTTCCTCATCCTTGGAAGCCGGTAGCACGCGTACATAATCGATCTGGGCATTTTCCTGGAGGGCGATTTTACTGGCCATTTGCACTGCCAGGCGGCAATGAACCCCCGTTCCCACCGGCACCATGATGGTATGGATTTCATTCAAGCCGTGATCGACCAACACTCCAATGTTGGTCTTCGATTCCAGGCAAAGTTTCCTGACCGCATCTTCCGACAGGTAATGGGAAAGATGCCTTTCAGGCCATCGAACCAGGATCATGCGCGTGTCGGAATCATTTTCAACTTCCTTAAGTATGCTCTGGGTGATCGAATCACCGGCTACCATTTTGGTATACATGGGAACATTGCGTTCAATGGCATAATGGATAAATTTCTTCATCACAGCCATGCGCTGTTTGTTCATGCTTTCCATGTACTGCTCGCGGATATCCGGTTGATTGACCAAAGCGTCCGAAACCACGGACATCATGCAGATATTCAGGTCTTTTTCAGCCTGAGCCAGAATGGCAGCCAGCCCGATCAGACTGTCATCCTCGGTCGTGTGAAAAACCGGAACCACAATGCGGGCTTTGCCCGGCAAAACCGCTGTTTCGCGCGAACGGATCCACAACCTGGCTGCCTGTTGGGCATAATAATATATCCCAAAAATTCCAATAACCCCAAAAGTAAAAGCCAATGGTTTAATGTCAGAGAAAATGATCACCAACAAACAAGTAAAAGAAGCCACTATGGGAGTCAGTGGGAAAAGCGGGGCTTTAAACGGTCTTTGAATAGCCGGGTATTTTTTGTGCAGGCGGATCATGGCCAGGTTCGACCAGAACAGTACGAACAGGTATCCGGCAGAAGTGATGAAACTGAGAAAATCCACCACGCCGATGATGGTGATCAGCGCCGAGACCAGGCCGATGAAAAGCACAGCCATGAACGGCACGCGGAAGCGATTCAGGCGCGCCAGATTATGCGGCCAAAGCGTATCGCGGCTCAAGGTGAATGCTTCGCGGGTGGCGCTGAGCATGGAAGAATTGACCGAAGTGAGCGTGGCGACCAGGCCGGCCAGCGCCATCATCGGCACGCCGAACTTCGGCATAAATTTCGCAATCGCATCCGTCAGAGCGGTTTCGGAACCCGCCACCTGCTGCCAGGGCAGCGTACCCAGGGTAACGGTCATGGTGACCGAGTAGATCAGCGTGATCATCGTCAGGCTGACCAGAATGGCAATGGGGATGCTTTTATCCGGCCGGCGGATTTCCTCGGCGTCATCTGCGATCACTTCAAAGCCAACATAAGCGGCGTAAATCAGGGCAATGGTTTTCAGCAGGGAGGCAAAGTTTTGTTTTCCTGTCGCATGAGCAAAAAACTGACCGCCGGGCGCCAGCGTAGCCCAATGGAATCCATTCGGAGAAATAAACCCGTAGATGATATAAGTGCCAAAGATCAACAGCAGCGTCCCGCCTAAAATGATCTGCGCGTTTCCAACCAGAGATACCCCCCTGATATTCAGCAGGGTGAAAACAATGATCACCAGGATGGCAGTCGGCACAATCGGAATCGTTGGGAAAAACACGCTCAATGAGTAAGCGAAACCGACTGCAGACAAGGCGCAGTAAAACGTGCTGGAAATGCAATCCATGGAACCCACCAGGAAAGACAGCAGCCCCTTTCCCCAGGCTTCACGTACATAGGTCATCGCCCCGCCCGTTTCCGGGTATACGGTTGCCAATTCGCTGTAGTTCAAGGCGATGCTGAAACTTAACAAGCCGCCGATGATAATCGCGAGTATGGAAGCCGATCCGGAAATCGCGGCCGCATGGCCGGTCAATACAAAAATCTCCGATGCGATCGTGCCGGCCGTTCCCAGCATGATCACCTGAAAGAGACTCAATTGTCTTTTTAAAACACGTTTTGTCATTCAGCTCTATTTAATTAACAACACAACCTTTATTAGACATTTTACGTTATTGATTTTACCCGATGTCGCAGCCAGGTGGCGGCTACACCCTGATGGCGTTTGATCACCAATACCGGGCATTCAGCATTCTCGGCAACCGAATCGGCCACTTTCCCAAACAGATAACCGTTGGGTTTCTCGTCTTCGGAAGAACCGATGATGACCATGTCATAGTGATTATTCTTTATCTCCGCCAGCAGTGCGTTCTCCACCTGGTCGGAGAATAGCAAGCGCAGCGAAGCATTCTGGGGCTGCTCTTTGAGTTCGGTGATGACCACTTCCTGCAGATAAGCCATCTCGTCTTCCAGCATCTCCACGTCTTTCTCGGTTGGCAGGACGCGCACGAAATCCAGGTGGGCGTTTTCCAACCCGGCGATCCTGTTGGCGATTTGCACTGCCAGCCGGCAATGCAGCCCGCCGCCAACCGGCACCAGGATGGTCTGCATTTTTTCCAGGCTGCGGTCGTTCAACACGCCGATGTTGGCTTTGACGTTGCCGCAAATCTCTCTGATCGAACCCTCGGAAAGGTGGCTGGCGGAATGTCTTTCAGGCCAGGGGAGCAGGATCAAGCGAGTGTTGGTATCCAGCTCGACTTCCTGCCGCAAACTCGCGGCGAATGATTTGCCAACGACCATCTTGGTGTACATGGGCACGTTGCGATCGACCGCGTAATGAATGAATTTTCTCAGGATTTGCTGGCGCTGCCCGTCCACTTTTTTCAGGTATTCATCGCGGTTGCCGTTTTGGTTGATCAACGCATCCGTCACCACCGAGGTCAGGCACAGGTTGAGGTCCTGGTCGGCCTGGGCCATGGCGGTTCCCAGGCTGATCAAATTGGCGGAAAGGTGCGGTTGCAGGATGGGGATGAGAATGCGCGATTTTCCGGGAACCACTTCTTTTTTATGCGTTTCTACATAGGTCTTCGACAATTCTCTCAAATAATAGTAGATGGTCAACGTACCGATGATGCCCACCAGGAACAGCAGGGACTTGCGGTCGGAAAACAGGATTACGATCAGGCAGGTCAAGGTCGCAACCAGCGGTGTCAGCGGGAAGAGCGGCGCCTTGAACGGCCGGTTGATAGCCGGAAATTTTTTCCGCAGGGTGATCATGGCAAAGTTAGAGAAAAACAGCACGAACAGGTAACCGGCGGAGGTGATATAGCTCAGAAAGTCGACCACCCCGTTGATCGAGATCAGGGAAGAAATTGTGCCGATCAGCAAAATAGCCATGAACGGCACGCGGTAGCGATTCAGGCGGGAAAGGAAAGCCGGCCAGGCGCCGTCGCGGCTGAGGGTGAAGGTTTCGCGGGTGGCGCTGAGCATGGAAGAATTGACCGAGGTCAAAGCCCCGATCATGCCGGCCAGGCCGATCATTACCACGCCGATTCCCGGCAGGAACACGCTGATGGCATCCGTTAGGGCAGTTTCCGAACCGGCCAATTGATTCCAGGGAACCGTGCCCAGGGTCACCAGGACGGTCAGGCTGTATACCACCGTAATGATGATCAGGCTGATGATAATCGCCAGCGGAATGTTCTTGTTGGGATTACGCACTTCCTCGGCGTCATCCGCGATCACCTCGAAGCCCACGTAAACGGCGTACAACAGGGCAATCGTGCGCAGGAAAGCGCTCAAGTTCGCGAAGAAACCGTCGAAAATGAAAAACTGCCCATTGGGCATGAAGGTTTCGATCTTGAAACCGGTCGGCGATAGAAAACCTGCCCCAATGTAGACTGCAAAAGAGAACACCAGAAAACCGCCCATGATGATCTGAGCGTTACCAACTTTAATGACGCCCAGGATATTCAGGAAGGTGAAGAAAGCGATGATCAGGATTGCTACCGGAACAATTGGCAGCGAGGGGATGAACACGCTGAGCGAATAAGCGAAACCGACTGCCGACAAAGCGCAGTAAAACGTGCTGGAAATGCTGTCCAGCGAGCCGACCAGAAATGACAGCAGCCCCTTTCCCCAGGCTTCGCGTACGTAGGTCATGGCGCCGCCTGTTTCCGGGTAGACGGTAGCCAGCTCGCAATAATTGATGGCGATGCTGAAACTCAACAGGCCGCCAATCAATACCGCCAGGATGGCCGACGGGCCGGAGACCGCCGCGGCGTGGCCGGTGAGCACAAAGATACCTGAACCCAACGTTCCCGCGGTGCCCAGCATGATAACCTGAAACAAATTCAATTGGCGTTTTAAAACTCGTTTACCCATACGCAGTTCAATCTCTCATTTCTTGATAAAAGTTTGTTTAACAAAATAACAGCGACTTAATCCTGCCAAGTCACTGTTTTAATATTTTAGCGAAGATAACGTTATATTATTCGTATATACCTGTTATATCGAAGACAAACAACATTATACTGTATGTCAATATTAAAGGAGCAACCTGTTTTATAGAGGCCGCTCCTTTTTAATAAATTTTCCAGGGCAAAAGTTACGGGCAGACTTCCAGCAAAATGTCTTCCATCACTTCCGTACGAACGGAACGATCGCCGTCTTCGTCCTCGACCACGATCTGGTAACGCATGACCGCAAATTCGTAGGCATTGTAGTTGGCGATCTTGGTGGAAGTCAGGGTAATACTGTAAAGATCGTCACCCTTCTTGGACATGGCGTGACCGCTGTCCCACTTGGTATAAGCGCTGCTTTCGCGATCAGCGAAGCGCGTGAACAAAACCACCTGGAAAACGTCATCGGGGTTTGTCACGCGTGTAGATATGGTGATCTCATGAGTGCCGCAGGAATTGCTGCCGTAGAAAAACTTATCCTTGCTGTGCTTGATATCGAATAAGGTGATCCCTTCGGGTGTTTTGGTCGGTTCGGGCTCTTCCTCTTTCTCTTTTTCCTCATCCTTTGGCTTTTCCTCTTTCTGCTCAACCACCACCGGCGCAGCAGGCGCCTGGATGGTCACGGTCGCGGCGGCATAATCGCTCCATGCCCCACTGGTACTTTGGGCGCGCACGCGGATGGTATGGCTGCCGGATACCGCTGGCTGCCAGTTATACTGCAGCGCCACCACCTGCTGATCGGAGCCGGGAGTGGCAAACGAATTGACCACCTCGCCATTGATGGTCAGCTCAACCGCCGATATCCCGTCCGTGCTGCTGGCGTGATAAGCAATGTTAACTGGTGCCATCGGCAGGGTCGTGCCATTGGCCGGTGCATCCACCCCGGCTTCGACTGGGGCAACTTCAGGTTTATCGCTGCTCGAGTCGCCGCCCAGGTCGATCGTGATCCCGCCGCTGCCGCAAGAAGCCAACAATAGTGCAAATAAAACTGTTATTCCAATTTGGTATCTCTTCATCTCTCACCTCATTGCTCTCGACTATAAACTTAAATCATTATAGCAAGTCGGGCGGCGTAAAATCAATCGGTTCATTCATGTATTTTTTTATTGGTAATAATCAAGCAGATCGAACCAATAAGCCAGATATTTCCACTGTCCCCACTCTTCATAAATCGCGAGGGCTTTCTTCAGATCGAAATCATTATCCTTGAAATACTTGGCGCGCATCAATTGCTGGAACACCGAGTCGACCGGGATCTCGTCATATCTGCCCAGCAGCATCAACACCGACGCGGCGGCGTAGCTGCCGATACCCTTGATCGCCAGTAATTCTTTCCGAATTTCCGAGGTGGTGCGCCCGCCATCCCGCAAATTTTCGAACGTATCCCCTCCGGCGTAAAAATCAACGGCTAATTGGTGGATGAAAGGCGCGCGATAACCCAACCGGGTTTGGTTCTGAAAATCTTCTAAGGACAGAGAGGCAATTGTCTCTGGTTTTGGAAAAGCCTTCAATTCCGGATCCAGGGGGTGCGGGCTGCCGAAAGCATGCACCATTTCGGCCACCATGCGGCGGGTGCCGCCCCACTGGATATTGGTGGTGCAAATCACTTTTACGATATCCTCAAACAAGCCGGGCGAGCGCAGCAGCCGTCCCTTGCCGGGGGCCATCGCGGACCAGGGCTTTCCCATCCGGCGGCACAGGCGGTAGAACTCCGTGAAATCCTCATCCAGCCGCAGCATATGGCGGGTGCGGTTTTCCACCTCGCGCAAATCACCCGCCGACAACCGCGAGGCATGCCGGATCGTAACCCGCACGCGCTCATCCGGCGCAGCGATAACGAGCTCAACCACTTTTGCGGAACTCAACTCCTCAATGCGGGAAAACGATATTTCTTCCGCATGGTAACAGTTGGGCAGCAAATCCACCCAGCTGTGCGCCTGAAGCAGGTTTTTAAAATCAAAAGGTTGGGGAAGGTCCAATTCCAGACAAGTTGTCGCCATACGGATTATTTTAAGTATCCCCGCTGATAAGCGAAGGCAATCATCAGGAAAATGGCTGCAAATCCTCCGAATATCACCCCGCTGACCGTTTCATGCGTCTGGAAAGAGGATGCCGATTGCACCCCCAGCAAAACAGCCGCCGCCACACAAACCGCGATCCAGCGCGTCTTTCTGGAATATCCGCTTTTCTTCATAAGACTAATGCTATCACGCCGGACAATAAACCGCAATTTTACGGAAGGATCTTTTTATCCACCAACCGGCGCTGCAACCGGGTCGGCCAGAGCTTGCTGCGAACTTTTCAGGATCGAAAGGATCTGCTCTGCGCTGCCGGCGTTGGCGATCAGGGTGCGGTTTTCGGGCAATGCGAAAAAACTGAAGACGTGCGAAAGGATATCGGTATGCACGGAATTTACCGGTGAAGAGAATGCCAGCGCGATCTTGACGGGATCATAAAGTTTGTGCCCGAAAGCAATTGGCTTTTCCAGGGTGATCAGGCTGATCGCCAATTTTTTGGAGCCCATCTCCGGTCCGGCGTGCAGCAGGGCGGTGTTAGGCGCAATGACCATGTAAGCGCCGTACAGGCTATAGAGGTTTTTCATAGCGTTGATGTAGCTGGGCCAAATCGCGTCGACTTTTAATAAGAGCCTGCCAGCCGCTTCGATGACTTCGGCAGGCTGCCGGGCTTGAATCGCGGTTTGGATAGTATGGCTGTCTAAAATTTCATTGAACCCGGATTGGCGCTTGACAAAGGGCGGGGCTGCTTCAAGCGGATACCTGGAATCGAGCTCCAATGTGCGCCGGATATGAGCAATGTCTTCTTCCGTCAACAATGAATTAACCTTGATCTGGGGCACGCTGGTGATATTGCCGAGCGGAATGGTGGAAATGATCGCATCGCAGCCTTCGATTAACGCGGTATCATGGGCCAATTCAAAAACCGAAACCATCTCCACCACATCGATTTCCGGCAGCAGCGTATTCAACTGGCTGCGCAGGGAAAAAGCTGTGGCGATTCCCGCACCGCACACCAAAAGAACCCTGCGTTGAAAAGAAGATGAGCGCACGCGTTCTAACGCCGCCAGGGTGTGATTGGAAATTGCCATGATAATTTCTTCGATGTTGTGCACCTGCTCCGCCGCAAGAATGGGCGTCAGGATCTTTGACAGAATCTGCTCGGTTGAATTCCGGCTCGCACTGATCTTTGGAAAACTGCCGGCTGTCTCGGCGAAGCCCCTCTGATCGGCATTATGATCTAGTTCCCACTCGATGCAGCCTGTCAATTCTTTATCCTCATACAGGCCCGCGTGCAGATACTTGGCGATTTCATGAACAACCGCCCTGGACAATTTGCTATGACTTCCTTTGGTATTGATGTTTAATCGCTGCCCGCCGCTATCGTTCGCGCCGTAGATGAAACATTGGGAAAGTAAATTGGCAAGGTATTGCGTCTCGGCATCCAAATCCAAACCCGCCTGGTTGGGGTGCACATCATCCAATATTTTCCGGGCATCGCTTGCATAACCCACGCGCTCATTATCCTTGTTTACGGGTGCATTTTTGATGACCATCCCAGTCCGGATGCGGTTCTTCATGATTCCCAAATAGAGCGTCAATTCGATATGCGTGCGGTCGAACAAATTTCGGTTGTATTTTTTTTCAAGTTCCCTGATCTGCCGTTCGCAGAGCGGCAATTCCATCTCTTTCAGCATACGCTGGGCTTTATGAAAAAACAGGCTTCGCTCGATTGCACCCAGCTCGACATCTTCGACCGGCAGGATGCAAGCCTGGACAAGGAAATCCTGTCCGAGATTTTGAAACAGGATCTCCTGAATCGCTTCGCGGATCTTCAATTCCTCGCCGGCCAGATGAAACGGCGCATTGCGCTTCGCAACCAGTTTGAGGGAAAAAGATTCCAGCCAGGCGCGCACCTTGTCGATATCCCGGTAAAAACTGGTATAGGAGATTTCGGTTGCCTCGCGGATTTCCGCGGGCGTCAGGTCGGCACCGGAAGTCAGGATAATTTGGATCAGCAGTTGAACCCGTTCATTCTGGTTCAGGATACCGAAATCTTCCTGATCGCCCTGGATCAGATCAAGGATTTTTTGTTTTTCCTGGGCTTTCAGGTTGATAAGAATTCCCTCGTTGGGTTTTTGCAGGATCTCAATGCCGCTGAATGCCAGGCAAGCCTGAATTTTTTTGATGGAATAACGCACCTGGGAAATTGACAGGTTAAGGGAATCCGCCAGGTGCTGGGCGCTGATCGAATCCGCCTGGTTAAGCAAAGCCGCCAGGACTTTTTTGCTGTTGGATGACAGGCAGGATATCAATTTTTCAAACATCTTCCTCCGGAAGGGAAGCTTCTTAATAACATTTTAAGGTTTTTTGCCATTAACCAAGTTCCATTATTAAAACATCTAATCAGGGAATTGTGAAATAGAAGCCGGATTTATTAAATGCTACACTGGCGTAGATCATATTTTTAAGGATTCAGCAAATGAGCTTACCGATATTCACCAGCGAGATGATTTTTATCCACCCCGAACTTAAGGATCATAACCGGGAAGATGTGATCCAATTTTTGTGCGCGAAGATGGCGGACCAGAACTACGTGACCGATGAATACTTTGAACAGGTCATTCACCGGGAAGCGCTTCACCCGACCGGGCTGCCAACCCTGCCGGCGGCTTCCGCTGTGCCGCACGCGGATCCCATTGGGGTCAACCACACTGGGATCGCGTTGGCTGTGCTCGACAAGCCAGTCATCTTCAATGCGATGGACAATCCCAAGCTGGAATTATCCGTCTCGCTCGTGTTCCTGATGTCGTTTATCAAGGGCGACCAGATCGCGGTATTGCGCTGGATTTCCAATGTGTTAGGCAGCCAGGAAATTGTGCGCAGCATCACCCAGGCAGCCGACGCCGAGGGCGCCTACCGCATCATTGAACCCTTTTTAAAAAATAACCACGAAAGCAGAGGATAGAGATGTCACAATTAGGCAAGGATTTTCGTTTAGCGCAAATCATCAACCAAAAAAGCAACAGACAAGTATGCGTGGCCATGGACCATAGCCCGGCTATCGGCCCGTGTGAAGGGTTAATCGACCCCGTCGCTACGATCGCCGCGGTTTGCGAGGGCAAACCGGATACGATTTTCACGCATTTCGGAAATATCAAGAAAGCCATGCCAGTGCTGGCAGCCAGCCGGATGCCGTTCCTTCTTTCCATCACAACCGCCACAACCAAGAGCGCCGATCCCAGCCGGGTTTACCTGGTAGACAGCGTGGAACATGCCCTGCTTATCGGAGCCTGCGGCGTTTCGATGCGCATTTTCGTCGGCGCGCCTTACGACTACGAGATGATCCAAAATCTCGCGCACGTGGCCGAGGAATGCGAAAAACTCGGCATGCCGCTGATGGCCATGATGTATCCCTACGGGTCGGATAACATGCTCGATCCCGAACATCTGAAACACGCCGCCCGCATCGGCGCCGAACTGGGAGCCGACATCGTCAAGACTTACTACACCGGCGACCCGCAGACCTTCAAACAGGTCACCGAAGCCTGCCCGGCGCCGATCGTCATGTCCGGCGGCCCGAAAGCCGACGAACCGATCGATTTTCTGAACATGGTCAAGGGCGCGCTGGATGGCGGCGCCATGGGAATCGCGGTCGGCCGAAACGTGTGGCAGAGCAAACAGCCGGTGAAAATGCTGGAAGCCATCAACCTGGTCGTGCATGAGAATGTACAGCCCCAGGCTGCATATGACAAAATATTCCTGTCTTAGGAGATGTGTATGGAAAATAGAATTTTCAAAATAGCTTCGGTTTGCGGCGCCGGCTACGCCACTTCCGGTTGGATTGCTGCCAGATTGGGAGATGCGCTGAAAGAGAGAAATATTGACGCGGATATCTCCGAAGTAAAAGTGGTTGATTTGGCATTGGTTGCTGAAAATTATGACCTGATCGTATCAGCCTCGGAATTAAGCGATATCTACAACGTTCCAGTCGTTGCCAGTTCATCGATCATCACCGGGATTGGCTTCGACGAAACACTGGAAAAGATTATTAAAAAATTAGAGGAGGTGAAAGACAAGAAATAAAAATTTCTGTATCGCATATTTTTCACAATAATTTTTGGAGGTAATAAATAAATGAATGCAATAGCTAATGCAATTAGTGTGTTTTTTGGGTGGATCAACTCCCTGGGCGCAACTGTAATGCTGCCTATCGCGTTGTTCTTGATTGGGATCGCTTTTGGATTAAAACCCGCCCAGTCATTCGTGAATGGCCTGAAGGTTGGAATCGGTTTTTACGGATTGAACCTGATGACCGGGGCAATCGCAGGCACCGTTGGGCCTTTAGCCAATGCACTCGTCGAGCGCACCGGCCTCTCGCTCTCGATCCCGGATGTGGGCGTGGCATTACATTTCCCCATCACGTTCTCTTTAACTGCCGCAGCTTTTATGATCCCGCTGGGCATCCTGGTCAATGTGGTCATGCTGACGTTTAAATTGACCAAGACGGTAGACATCGACGTTTGGAACTTCTGGCCTTCCATGTTCTCATGGGCTTGCGTGCAGGGACTGACCGGCAATGCCTTCTTCGGCTTCCTGGCTTTCGTTTTCACAGTTGCCATTTCGCTGGTATTGGGTGACATGCAGGCTAAATACATCGAAAAGTACTATAACATGCCGGGTATTTCCTTCCCGCATCCTTTTTCTTCCTTCTTCGGTTTGATCGCGTGGCCGTTCATGTGGCTGTTTGACAGGATCCCCGGACTCAAGGATTGGAATGTAGATGTCGATTCCATGCAGAAAAAGATCGGCCCGCTGGGCAACTCGACCGTATTCGGACTGGTGATCGGTGTCGGCATCTCTTTCCTGGGCGGTTATGACGTCATCAAAGCCCTGCAAACCGGCGTGGTTGTGGCTGCCATCCTGTTGCTGCTGCCTGAAATGCTCAAGGTGTTGATGTCCGGTTTGTTCCCCATTTCGGAAGCCGCTCGCAAGTGGCTCACCCAGAAATTCCCCGGCCGCGAATTCTACATCGGCCTGGACTGCGCGGTTGGCGTTGCCCAGCCTTCTGCTGTGATTGTTGCAGTGCTGCTCATCCCCATCACTTTGCTCATGGCCACTATTCTGCCCGGCAATAAACTCCTGCCGTTGGCGGACCTGGCATACCTCGGGTTCTGGGTAGCCATGCCGATGGCCCAATTCAAAAATAACATTTTGAAAGGCGTCTTGTTTGGCGCGATAGCAATCAGCGTCAGCATGTTGATGGCCACTTCGATTGCCCCGCTTGTTACGCGATTGGGTGTTGAAGCCGGTTCAGCATTACCGGAAGGCGTCTCCCAGGTTTCCATGCTGACCATCTACCCCTGGGCATGGGTAACCACCAAATTTGCTTCGTTGTTCACGGGTGGCATTTTCTAGAATTACCTACGAAAGGTTGACCTGATTAGGTAATGGGTGGAGGGGCTGTTAGAGGCGATTGCTCTAACAGCCCTCCTTTTCTAATTATAAGTATTATTTGGAATGGAGAATTATGAAAGCGGCATTGTTATATGAACCTGAAGGGATCAGGATTGCGGAAGTACCCGATCCTGTTTTGAAAGCAGGTGAAGTCCTCGTGGAGTTGAAATCCTGCGGGGTATGCGCCACGGACGTGAAAAAATTCACCGGCAAGAGCAAGTCCCCCTTTCTGCCCTTCATCCTGGGGCACGAACCCGCCGGCATCGTGCGCGCGCTGGGCGGGAATTCAGCCTCAGGGCTAAAAGAAGGGGAGCGCGTGGCGATTGCGCCGGTGATCACCTGTGGCTGCTGCCCGAATTGCATGAGCGGCCGCACTGCGCTGGAAGGCATGGGCATGTGCGACCATTACGAAGTGATCGGTTTCTCAATGAACGGCGCCTTCTGCGAATACGTCGCCGCGCCGGCAGCCAACATCTTCAAGCTGCCTGATGCCCTCTCATTCCGCGACGCGGCCATCATCGAACCGGTGGCTGCCTGCGCCAACGGGGTGCTGCGTTCGTTGTGCACACCTCCCGGAACCGCCGTGGTGCTGGGCGGCGGGTTCATGGGACTGGTTTGCATGCAGATCTACAAAGCGTTGGGATACAGCGTGTTGATTTCGGACATGCTCGACGACCGCCTGGAGCTGGCGAAAATTCTAGGCGCGGACGAAGCCGTCAATCCGCAAAAAACGGACGTCGAAAAGGCCGTGCGGGAATTCACGCAAGGCCAGGGCGCCGACAGCCTGATCTGCGCGATTGGTATTCAGGAACTTTCTGAATCCGGCATACGCATGATGCGTAAAGGCGGAAAAATCGTCATGCTGGCCTCCGCCGGTAGCGATACCGCGGTGGCTTTCAACCTCAACCAGTTGCACTACAACCAAACCGTGATCACCGGTTCGGTCAGCTATACCAGCGCCACGTACGAGTGGGCCATACGGTTGTTGAGTCTGGGAAAAATCGGCGTCGATCACCTGATCAGCGCCACCGGCAACCTGGACGAAGTCGGCAGCCTGTTGGCCATGACCAGGGATCACGTGGGCATCAAGAACGTAGCGCTTTACTAGGAGAAAAACATGAACGATATCCAGAGAATTGCCATCATCACCGGCGCCGCCCGTGGAATCGGCGAAGCCGTTGCCCGGCGGCTGGCGGCCGCCAATTGCACAGCCGTGATCACGGACATCTCCGATAACGGGGAAGCCACCGCCTCCAAAATGCGAGAGGAGGGCTTTCAAGCCGTTTTTCGAAAGATGAATGTGGCCGACTTTGATAATGTAAGCGCTGTGGTCAAAGGTATCGCTGAGGAGTTCGGCCGGGTGGACATCCTGGTGAACAACGCCGGTATTCGTCCCACCAAACCTTTCGAGCAAATGACCCTCGCGGATTGGCAGAACGTCCTGCACATCAACCTGGACGGCGCATTTAATTGCTGTTCGGCGGTGCTGCCCCTGATGAAAGCCAATCACTGGGGGCGCATTGTCAGCGTGTCCTCGCTGGCTGCCCAGCAAGGATCCACCGGCGGGCACACCCACTACGCCGCTTCAAAAGCCGGCCTGCTGGGCCTGACCAAGTCGCTTGCCCGCGAATACGCCCGTTACGGCATCACCGTCAACGCCGTCTCGCCCGGCTGGATCGATACTGAAGGCTGGGGTGGAGCGCTGGATGGCAAGCGCGATGAATATGCTGATAGAGTACCGGTTGGCAGATTGGGAAATGGCGTGGATGTAGCCAATGCCGTAGCTTTTCTTGCCTCCGAGGAAGCCGCTTACATCACGGGTATCAATTTGCCCGTCAATGGCGGTTTGTATATCAGTTAATTTGCAGAACAGGGGGATTTTCTTTTTTTTCTGAGGTTTAAATCAATAGCTCCTCGACCAGGACTCGAACCTGGAACCTAGCGGTTAACAGCCGCCCGCTCTGCCAATTGAGCTATCGAGGAAAGCCCAGTTATTATAGAAGTGCTTAATTGAGTTGTCAAGGAAGGTTTTCTATCATAAATTTCCCTTATACTTTCGTATGAATGAACTGCGTTAAGTATTCATGGTTCTGCTCGAACATTTCGTTGGTCATCTCCCGGATTTCTGCCAGGGATAAAACCGAGGCCGTCAGCGGGTCATGCGCGATTGCCTGGAAGATTTTTACAGGATCACCTTCGAGGGCTGCATGAATAGCCATCTCTTCAATACAAGAATTCAAATTGGTCAGCATGGCGCATTGAAGCGGAAGGCTGCCCACATCAACCGGGTGAAAACCGACCTGGTCCACCAGAACAGGCACCTCGACACAGGCGCCAACCGGCAAATTGGAAACAAATCCTTTGTTGGGTACATTCCCGTTGAAAAGAAAAGGCTCGCCCCCTTTCAAAGAATTAATGATCGACGCGGCGTATTCAAATCCTCTCTGCAGGTCTTTTGCTTCCAACTTTTTTTCTAGTTGCGCTTTTTCCTTTTCTTTCCAGGTCTTTTCGGTTTCGAGGTATTCTTTCAGAATAAAAGCGTATTCTCCTGGATTCCAGCCGCTGCCATTCGTGCAATATTTTTTGATCAGGTCGGGACGTTTGCGGAACCACCAGTTGTATTCGGAGTTATGGCCGCTGGATTCGGTAACGTAGTAACCCAGCGCGAGAAACATTTCATTCCTGACAATCTCTTCTTTGTATATTTCCGGTGATTTTCTTACCATTTCGTTAATCAACGGGTAAGCATCTACACCTTTCCACTTAAAATCCAAAAACCAGGCTAAATGGTTAATTCCCGCGCAGGTGTAGCTAATTTCATCGATTGGCGCGCCAATCCACCTGGCCAACATTTTCGCGGTAATTTGAACAGAATGACATAATCCAACAACCCTGATGCTGCTGATGCGTTGAAGAGCACCGCACAACATTGCCATCGGGTTGGTGTAATTCAGCATCACTGCATCCGGACAAAGCGTTTCCATGTCACGGATAATTTCCTGCATCTGCGGCAGCGTGCGTAAAAACCGAAATATACCGCTTGGCCCACGCGTATCTCCCACATTGATGTCCACCCCATATTTTTTGGGAATTTCGATATCATACCTCCAGGTATCAACTCCTCCGGAGAGTATCGTGCAGAGGACCACATCAGCGCCATCCAGGGCTTCCTCTCTGCTCAAGGTTGTAGTAAGTTTCGCTGGGTAATTGCCGGCAACTATGATTTTTTCAACCATCTGCCTTGAAAAATCCAACCTGTCTGCATCGCGATCCATTAAACAAATATCCGAATCTTCCAGAAGCGGAAAGGTCAGAATATCTCTAACCAGTTGGAAAGTGAATTTCAGGCTGCCTGCGCCAATAAAACTAATTTTAGTCATCGTCAACGCCCAATTCTGCTGCTGCAAACAGGTGTCATATTCTTATGTTCTTCTTCATACAGATAAATTGAAAATTGTTTTCGGGTTTGTTGTCAACCAACTCGAAACGATCGCTTCTGCATCTTTCATGGAGAGCACACCTTTATTAAGGATTAACTCAAAAGCTCGCATCAAATTTATGCGGGCGATTTTTTGGTGACCGTATAAACAAATAAGAGAGGAAAGGTCGCCGCCAAAAGCCATAATTTTATTCACTGGAAGCATTTCCGCCCATTCCTGCATGGCGATGATGATGTCCTGGGGAGAAATAACATGCACCCAACTGGCATCCATGAACACGTTTGGATACATTTTGACAAGTAGAGATGCTTCTTTTGTAAAAGGAATACTCGTGTGCAGCAGAATGAAATTCACTTCAGGGTATTGAACAAACAGGTCATTTAATAAAAGCGGGTTGGCATTGCCGATAAAGTTGGCGTTGCCAGCCTGCAAACCGGTATGAATCTGAATCGGCAAGCGCGATTCCCTGACAAATTCCAAAATTTCATGCAGTAAATAATTCTGAACTTTTTCGCTTACCTGCATGGCCATCGGTTCCCAGCTGATATCCTTTCGATTCCGTATAATGTCTTGAAAATCTCGTTCAGCTTCCGCTCGTGCGACATAAGGAAAATTCAAAGACCGTTTATAAGCCAGCGCCAGTTTGAATCCGACGACCCCTTTTTGAATCGCATTTTGGATGCACATATAACAGCAAGAAACCCAATCATTCAGGCAGGAAATCGATTGATTCTGGCGCTGCTCGAGAAAACGTATCTCGTTATAGACCTGGGGAAAAATAAAGTTATCCAGATGGTACACGCATCTGAAAAAATCCGCATCGACCGGATGATCGCTATCCAGAATGTTGGTCACAATGCCAAGATCAGGATGGGGAACAATCTTGTCTAAAAGCGCTAAATTAATACCGCATTTTTCTTTGATAATCCGCTGATAAGGATGATCATTCATTAAATGATGGTAACGCTCGTTAATTTCAAGGATTGAGTCCCGGCCTAATTGCGCGTCTAACAAATCTTGTATACCTTCACTTGCCATTTGGCCATAACCGGTGAAGCGCACATATTCCCAAAATGGGCTTACCAGGTTCCAGCGCTCCGGCAATGTAAGGCGTACATCCAACGCACGCTTCATCTCCGCTGCGGACATCCCGGCGGAAATCAGGTCAGATTGAATATACGAACAAAGGATATCCTGAAGGATGTCTTTTTTTAATTCCAGGTAATCCGCTTCGCAGCCTGCCAGGTGCTCATGCGTATCCAGAATTTTGAGGGATTGAATGAAATCGGGCAAACTCATCATCCGATCCTGATTATGAGATAAAGTTGCGGGTCCTGCGTGCCAAATCGGATATGCGGCTGAGTCCAAACCCATTGACCATGCTTTGGAGTTGGTCGTTCAGCGGATCAACCCATTCAGCCGGCAGCCGGTCAGCACCCAACATGGCTCCCAGCATGGAGCCAGCGGTAGCGCAGGTACAATCGGTGTCCATCCCGCCCATCAAGGTGATGCACAACGTATCCCTGAAAATGCCTTTGCCCATCAACAAGCCCATCACGATCAGGCAGGTGTTGTTGATCACGTGAATGCTGCTCATCTCCGGGTATGCAGCAATGATGCGATCGTACACTTCCTCCCAGGTGCTTGCTTGGCCGCACCACTCCATAGTATTGCGTATAGCCCAAGCCAGGCGGCAATCAGCCGGAATTTCAGCCAGGCCGGCCCGGATAATCTCCCGCGGGTCGTCCACCACGAAAGCCGCAGCGATGCAAGCCGCCGCCCACATCTCGCCGTAAATACCATTCTTGGTGTGCGAAACACATGCGTCGCGGAAAGCCATCTCGGCGGCTTTGTGGGGATTGCCCGGATTGACATAGCCCCACATATCGCCGCGGATTTGCGCGCCGATAAATTCGCGGTACGGGTTGCGGAAGAAAGCCGTTTGGGGCGGCTCCAGTTCGTTGATCAGGTTGCGATAGGCAATCACTTCAGCGGTGAAAATGCTGTTGTAGGGCAAGTTTTCCAGCCATAGGCGTCCGATATGCAATGGCGAAAAATCGCGGCCGTAGGTTTCCAGCGCTTTCAAACCCAACACGGTATAGTCAATGTCATCGTCGCGCACCATCCCGGTAATATTCCCCAGCGTCGTTTCGGTATAGTTTTTCCAGAGCGCCAAACCCTCGGGGAATTGCGCCATTGCAGGGATGTAAGAGCGCAGCGGGTAACTTTCGGCGGCCTGCAGATATTGTCTGATCTTCTCCCGCGGCCAGCCCTCGACCGGTTTGCCCAGCGTGCAGCCGGCGCAGCGCGCCAGCCAGGCGCCGTAAATCTTGTCTTCGAGTCTGCTCTGGTTTGCCTGCGGCAAAGGCTGGGATAATCCTGGGCTGCTATTTTGGATGCTCTCCAGGTCAGATGGCTCCTTTTCATCCTTCAACAGGTTTTGGTTGGCAGCGTCTATCTTTCTCCACAAACGCTCGTATTCTTCACCAGAAAGGCTCCGCTTGATAGACTCCTCGATCAATGCCAATAATTCCAGATCCCGGCAGCCTTCATCGTGTAAATTTTTCAATTCGGTTTTCAATAATTTTTCCCGGCTTAAATCCTGATGCTGCATCTCTGCTCCTGTCTATTCACCATTAAACAAAGTTATTCGCCCGGTAACCGCATGGCTGCAGGCAGCAGATCTGGAAATTTGGCATGCGGTTCTGATTGATACCAATCCTCTCAATAATACTGTATCACTTGGAAAAGCCGGCAGTTAATCCGGCCACCATCTTTTTCTGGGCAATAATGAACAATACAGAGGAAGGTATCATGACAATCACGCTGTAAGCCATAATCGGGCCCCATTCCACACGCTGAAATCCCATGAAATTGACGATTTGAACGGATAAGGTACGCAGTTCGCTCTTTTGCAGAATCGTGCTTGCCGCCATGTATTCATTCCAGTTTTTAAGGAAAATATAGGCGCCGGTGGCAAATATTCCCGGGGCTGCCAACGGCATAATTATCTTGCGGATTACCGTCATGCGGTCGGCTCCATCAATCATGGCCTGTTCTTCAATATCAACCGGGATGGAATCGAAATAGCCCTTCAACATCCAGGTCGCTAAAGTCAATCCCGTAGAGATATAGAAAAGGATCAATCCGATATGGGTATTGATCAGATGGAGTTTATTCAAGATGATGAACATCGAGATCAGGATCAGCGTGCCCGGCACCATATTCACCAACAGTAAATACACGTTCAAGGTATTTTTTCCATGAAAATTCCACCTGGAAAGGGCGTATCCTGCCATGGTGGTGATCAGCAATGAAATAACAGTTGAAATGAGCGATACGATCAAGCTGTTCATGAAGGATTTGCCAATCATGGCGTTGGGGTTGTTCAACACGCTTTTATAATTTTCTAGCGTGAATTTCAAAGGAATCCACTGAATATTTGGGTTGCGGATGAATTGGGGAGTTTCGAAGGATGTTTTAAAAATCCAGGCGATCGGGAAAATACAGAAAATCGTGATCGCGATTAACAGCGCATAACAGAATACGTTTTTCCCAAAATTCGCCAGATGTCTCTTTTTAATCTGCATCATGATTATTCCTTTACCGATCGCATTTCTTGCCTGACCCTATCGATCATAATGACGAGCAGCACCAGCAGAGAGATGATGGAAATCGCCGCGCCTTTTCCCAGGTGTTTCCACTGGAAAGATTCATACCATGCCAGGATCGGCAAAGTAGACGCTTTATATCCCAGGCTGTTGACGGGGCTCATGATTTTCTGAATATCAAAGGAATTCCACCACCACATCGTGGTTAACATCAGATTGATCACAATGATCGTTTTTAAAGAAGGCAAGGTGATATGAATAAATTGCTGCAGCGTATTTGCCCCATCCACCTTGGCTGCCTCATATAATTCCTTATCGATCGCCTTCAACCCTGAAAGCAGCATCAGCGTCATGAAAGGAACCCCCCTCCAAATACCCACGATCACTTGAGGCCAAATCTCGGAATTGGGCTGCCCTACCCAAGTCACATATTTTTCAATAAATCCCCATTTTTTCAGGTAAAAATTGATCAGGCCGTAAAATGGGTCATACAACCATTGCCAGGTCAAAGACATGACCACGCTGGGAATTGTCCAGGGGATCATGATTAAGATGCTGAATGCGGACTTCCCGAAAAAATCCCGGTTCAATAATAAGGCAGTAATTAAACCGAGTATGAACTGCCCGCCAACGACGCTGATTGTCCATTCGATCGTCTGCCAGAAAGATTGGGCGAAGAATCGCGCTGAACCAACTGTCCCCTTAATAAGGGCAATATAGTTATCCAAACCAACCCAATTCGCTTTGGCGCCGATAAACTTAATATCCGTGAAAGAATAAAAAAGACCGGATATAAGCGGATATAATGTAAAAATAATAAGTGCAATAACGGTTGGTAAAATCAACCAATACGGCAATAATTTCTTTTTAAATAAAGAGCGATTGGCCATTATTAACCTTTGTAAGGCTGGCCCTGCCTGGCGGGAGATCCGTCTGGCAGGGCCCTCTCGTATTATCGAAAATTATCTTACTGGTTCAGAATGTCTTTTGAGGTTGCTTTAATTAAAGTAACTGCGTCATCCAGCGATGTGTTCCCCATTAAGACTTCCATCATGGTGGGTGCATACAAAGTGGTCACAAATTCGTCCTGATTCGGGCAAATTTCGGATTTAACAAGCTTTTCAATTCCTTTATAGAATTTCATCGCCACAAAATCCGGATTATCCGCAATCAGAGGATCTTCCATGGCTTTGGGATTAACCGGCGACATGGTCAGTGCTTTTGACCACATGGCCTGATTCTCGGGCTCCTGCATCCAAAAAACGAATTCCGCCGCTTCGGCAGGGTGCTCGGAAGTTACCGGGATTACAAAGCCCTGTCCATTGGTGGGATCCTGGAAATAGGTATTGACCGTATCCATCGGGATGGTCATGACACCGAATTGGAAATCGGGATAGTTATCATGCAATACAGCCACATTGAAGACGTCGCGTTCGACCATGGCTGCCTGGCCCTGGTAAAAGGCCTCGTCTTGCGAGCTTCCTGTCAATCCGATTGCTTCCTGGGGGGTAATGCCTTCTTTAATTACACTCAGGTAGTACTTGAGGGCATCCTTGGCGGCATCATCGAAGAAGATATCCCACTTGCCGTCATCTCCCTTGCGGATGAGCGGTTTCCCCGTAGCCTGCATGGCATATAACGAGCCTTCCTCCCAGATTTTTTCGTTATCCAGGCGAGGCATAAATCCCCACTGAACCACATTGCCTGCATCGAAGCCAGATTCTCCCAAGTGCTTGCCGTTTGCATCCACCGTCATGAGCTTGGCATTATCCATGAATTGCTGCCAGGTCCACACCTCGCCTTCGGCGGGGAGCGCGATACCGGCTGCTTGCAATGCTTTGGGGTTGTAGTAGATTAACAGATAGGAACCGGTAACCGTGCCACTCATGAACACACCCCCATCGTCCGCGGTGCGCGCCTCCCATAATTCATCCGGCATGGTTGCTTTTACTTCGTCGGTAATGTAGGGTGAAAGATCGATGACAAAACCCTGCTGGTACCAGGAATAGGCGCCATTTACCTCATATTCGATGACATCCGCGATACCACCGCCGCCGGCAACACCCGCAGTAATGTAGTTTTCTGCTCCATCCCAGTCGCCTTGCACAAATTCGGCAACGATCTTCCCCTCGTGTTCTGTGTTGAATTTTTTAATCAACTCCTGGATCATGTTAATGCTGGAGGGCGACCAGGCTACTGAATAGACGCCGATTTTCACAGGCTCTTCGGCGGCGGGTTGGGTATTCTCTGATTCAACCGCGGCTGGTTCTTCTGCTGCAGCCTGGGCGCAAGCTGTTAATGCAAGAGTGAAAGCCAGCAGCAGCGCAATAGCGTAATACACTTTTCTTTTCATGATATTCATCTCCTTAATTATATTTATGGTCGTGAAAAGAATAACTCTCGATAAGCACCTCCTTTGAATAAATGTGAATCAATATTTATTTCATTCCCGTTTTTTTGGTAATTATTTGAACCAATTTCTGCGCAATTTCCCGAATATCCATTTTTTGAGATGATGGAAGACTTCTTCCAGCCGGGAAACGGCACTTCTCGATCCATTCAGAGGGAATGCTCCCAGCGCCGTGCAAAGCCCCGCACCAGGTTCCCACCAAGGCAGCAATCGTATCGGCATCCCGCCCGAAATTTGCGGAGGCGATAACGCCTTCATAAAAGTCTCCCTTGGTCAGAGAAAATAAGGCATAAGCGGAAGGCAAAGCCTCCGGGTTAGACGCGCGATAGGGTGTCCATAGGGCCTCGTGCAATGGGTTCCATGCCTTCAGAAGATTTCCTTCCACCTGTTCGACAATTCTCATTGCTGAGTCAAAAGCCCTGCCCAGCCAGGAATCATCGGGAATATACGACCTGCCGGCGTTGATTATTTCATCCACAGAACCATCCCCCATAGCGACCGCCACGCTGGCCGCAACCGCCTGGGCGCCCCAGATGCCATCCAGGGCATGACTGACCTCGGCTTCGATGGCAGCCATTTCCGCTGCTTTTTTCGGATCGCAAGGATGGATAACGCCGATGGGCGCAACGCGCATAGCCGCGCCATCACTCTGGTTATAAGAGTTGTCGATTCCGGAGAATGGCGGCCGGATTCCCCTGCGCAAGTTCTCGGCCGCCCCCTTTTCGCTCTCTCCGGTTTTAAAACCCAAGTTGCTGACGGATACCACATCCCTCATCCAGGTTTCGACAGCGGTTTCCGTGGTAAGGCAGCCGTTGTGCTCTATTAGCTCATTCGCGATCATTAACGTGAATTCCGTATCGTCCGTGCTCCAGGCGCCCGCGGTATCCAAATCGATCGTGATGCCATATTTTTCATGGGATTCCGGCATACGCGCCAAATCTCCTAATGAATCACCGATTGCCAGCCCGATCAACGCTCCGTATGATTTTTCGAACAACTTTTTTTTGTTCTCAATAAGTTCCGTTTTTGTGATCAATTTTGCTCCTTTTTATATGTAATCGTTTACATATCATCGAAAAAAATTAAATTCGTTGGGTCGTATCCCGGATCACCAGGGAATGGTCCAGAATCTTTCTCCTCGGATTCGGAATTTCCTGACCGGTCACACGTTCAAAAAGCATTTGCGTGGCAATGGCCCCCATTTCAAACTTGGGTTGTGAAACAGTGGTCAATTTTGGGTACATCATACGGGAGTAGGCAATATCATCGAATCCAATGATGGAAATATCATCCGGAATTTTTAACCCGGTTTCATAAATTGCTGAGACCGCGCCAATAGCCATGATATCATTCGCCGCGAATACGGCCGTGGGGCGATTCTTCAATTTCAATAAGCGTTTCATGCATTCATAGCCCCCGTTATGATCGAATTTTCCTTCTGTGATCAGTTCTTCTTCAACTGGTATGCCATGCCTGGCAATTGATTGTATATATCCCTGATAGCGCTGTTCACCTGAACTGACTTCCCGGGAGCCTCCAACCAAACCGATTCGCCGGTGTCCCAGTTCATAAAAGTGGTCAATTGCCAGGCCCACTCCTTGAATGTTATCCACCATGACAATATCAAAATTTGGGAGGATGTTTTGCGAACTGATCAATACCACCGGAATATTTAAACGGGCCAATATATTCATTTCCCTGCGGGTTGAACCGGAGGGATTGATAATAATCCCTTCAACGCGCTGCTGGTTTAATATATTGACGAATTTTTGTTCTCGTTGAACGACCCGGTCCGTATTGCACAGGATCACAACATATTCATATTCATCTGCAACGCTCTGTACGCCGCGCGCCACCTCGGGATAAAAGGGGTTATTGATATCCGGAATAACCAGAGAAATCACGTTGGTAGATTTTGTTCGTAATCCCCGCGCGATTCCATCGGGTTGATAACCCATATCATTAACGATTTTTAGAACGTATCGGCGTAAATCTTCATTGACGTACTTTTCATTATTGATCACGCGCGATACGGTAGCCACACTCACACCCGCTTTTTCAGCTACATCTTTGATAGTCGTCATAGAATTTTTCTGTAAACGATTACAACCCAAATTGTAATGGTAATTTTTATGTTTGTCAAGAATGGGGGCCAAAATGGCAACGCTATCTTCGAAAGCTGTTTTATAACATCAGTATCTTTTTATGACAATATTTGTCCGTTTTATCGTTGCAAAAATAAAAAACTTGTGCTATCCTAATGCGTTGAAGCTATTAATAAATAACAAAAACCCGAAAGGAACAGAATAATGACCCACGTAATTTCTGATGATTGCATTGTTTGCGGATCCTGCGAAGTGGAGTGCCCTGAGGGCGCCATTGCCATGGGAGACGAACACATGGAAATAGACCCCGAAAAGTGCACCGACCAGGCCAAATGCGTCGAAGTGTGCCCCGTTGACGCCATTTCCAAGATCTAAACGATCTCTATCCTGACAAGAGAAAAGAGCTGCAAATAACAGCTCTTTTTTTTTTGCTCTTTTTCTCTATATAATTGAAATATGAAGAAATTCATCACCATCGCGGGAAATATCGGGGCGGGTAAATCTTCCCTGGTCGACAAGTTGAGCCATTTATTGGGCTGGCAGCCATTTTACGAACCGGTTACGATAAATCCTTATCTGGCTGATTTTTACAGCAATATGCCGGCCTGGGGTTTTCATTCCCAGATATTCTTTTTGACCCACCGTCTGCGCGTTTATCATGACTTGGAGGAATGCACCAATTCGGTCATCCTGGATCGCAGCCTGTACGAAGACGCCGAAATTTTCGCCAAAAACCTTTTTATCAATGGAAATATGGCCGAGCGGGACTATCAAACCTACGAAGCCCTGTATCAATCCCTGCTATGTTTCTTGCCCACACCCGATTTGGTGATCTACTTGCGCGCTTCAGTTGAAACCCTGCAGCAGCGCATTCATCTGCGCGGCAGGGAATATGAGCAATCCATCGATCCGGCTTACCTGATTCAGCTAAATCAAGCTTATGAAAGCTGGATTGCAGCTTTCTCTCTCTGTCCAATTCTGACTGTCCCGGCAGACAATCTTGACTTCGTCTCCAAGCCGCAACATCTGAACCTTATCCTTTCAAAGGTTCAGGAAAAGATTGCAGGCAAAGACGAAGTCGTCTTCCTTCCGGAGGAATATAACAATTAGCCTTTTCCCCCTGCCACTCATAAATAGGGTCAGCGCGGTTCTACGATGAATTTAATTGCAGTTCGTACCTTTCCGTCGATTTCGACGTTCACGAATTCTGGCGTAAAAACAATGTCAATCTCATCCTGCACCAGAAAATTTTTGGCCAATACCAAAGCTTTAATTGCTTGATTGACCGCACCTGCGCCAATCGCCTGCACTTCTGCGTGCTTTTGTTCCCGGATTACTCCAGCGATGGCTCCCGCTACTGCGGCGGTTCGAGAAACTGCTTTTACTTTGATAACATCCATTGTTTCCCTCCTTTCGGCAAATCATGATTATTTGACTTGATGGTCGGGAGCTTGTTTATTGTGAATGTTAAAAACATTGTACAAGATTAATAATCCGGTTTCAAGTATGGTTTACTTTATATAATTTATTTAATAAATGGATAAAGTATTAACAGTAGGGGGAGTGGAAATGTGGATAACGACCACAAACAACCCGAAAACCGCTATATGCAGACATGAATCAGGCATTGACGTACAGGTTTTGTGTTCAATAACCCATATTTATAATGCATTGATCTGTGGACAATGTGTGGATATTTCAATGCGCCATAAAATTATTGAGGGTAGGTCTATAATTTCAACAAATGGGGATAATTTATAGAAAAAATTTTCCAATTTATCCACAAAAAGGGATAGTTATCCACAGTTTTTAACGAGTTATCCACAAGCTTTATCAACAGCGAATGTTGATAACTATAAGCCATTATCCCTGGCCCATTTATCAATGGTTTCTTCAATGGTATCCAGATAGACATCGAGCGAAGATAAGCGGCCGGGTAAATGGGCGCCGTCCAATGACAGGGTGCAGCAAAAATCTAAAAAATTGGATACTTCGGTACTGCGCGGCGGCAGTTTTTCGGACATGAGCGCCCAGGTCCACAACAATATCCACACGGCGGCTTCCTGACGGGAAGACTGCAGTTCCAGGATGGCTTTTTCATAATAGGGCTGGCGTCCGCTGACCAGACTTAACGGCGCGTCCGGCTGCCGGATTAATTGGGAGTAAGCGGTTTTCCAATTGGACATCCAGACATCCCAATCCGGGTCAACAGGTTCTTCAGGCAGGATCAGATCGATGAAACCACCCGCCAGGCCCGGCATTTGCAGATTTACAGCCCGCTCCGCCAGGTCGAGCACGAAGCGCCGGTCGGTTAACGGAACGCTGGTCAGGCAGGATATGGCATTAGCGGCATCCTTCAATATGCGCAAATAATTAAGAATTACACCGGGGGAATACTCTTCCTGTTCCATTTGCATCTTTAACCAGGAAGCGCGCGCCCGCTCTGAAAAATATCTGACGCGCTGGATGGTGTTGCCGGGTAAAAAGAACTGGGCGAAGACACCCGCCTGGGTGTATTCAAACCAGTGCGTCGTATCGAACAGCATGATGGGGTCGTGGCACAGAAACGATCCCACCCAGGCATCGGTGCGCAATTGGCGCGGCTGGCTGAAGAAAGACTGGGGATAATGGGCAATGTCCAGGTGGATTTCGTCGGTGATCGGCACGATCTCGCGGCTGCAGGGAATGTCCGCGGTGTGAATGTAGGCCAGGTCGATATCCGTGATTCCGCCCAGCAGCGGCTGATCGTAGATCAACGAACCGGTCAGGTAAGCGCACACCAGGTCGTGCCCGCCAAACGTATGGCGTTTCACTGTCTCTTTGGCAGTATTCAGAAGCAAATCCCGTGTGATGCGCATAATTATTTATACTAGTATATCCAAGAAATAAAACCTTTGCTAAAGTTTGTTTTCCGTCTCCTGGATGGGCAGTTCGGGTTGGAAAGGCGCCAACTGCAGCCGTTGGCGGATGCGGTTTTCAATCCATTTCAGATCTTCGAGATTTTTAACAAAGTCCAGTTCGTTGGAATCAATCACCAACACCTCCCTTTTTTCGTCGGGCTGCATGAAATGCTCATCGTAAGCCACATTGATGGTTTCGATGTAGGCGCGGTCCATCGAGCGTTCATACGGCCGATCGCGCATGGTGATGCGGTGCATCAACATATCCGTCGAGGCGCGCAGGTAAACCGTCAGGTCCGGAAGAGGGATTTTCTCGGCCAGGGCCTCGTGCAGGCGGTAGTACATCTCCAGTTCATCTCCTTCCAGGGTATTGCGCGCGAACAAGGCATCTTTTTCAAAGGTGTAATCGCTGATGAGGGGTTTGCTGGTGGCCAGCATTTCGGGGACGGCGCGGCGCTGCTGGTGGTAGCGGCTGAGCAGAAAAAACATTTGTGTCTGAAAAGCGTAACGGTTGCGGTCCTGGTAAAAATTGGAGAGGAAAGGATTTTCCTCGAACACCTCGAGGAGGAGATTGGCATCGAATGATGGCTGCAGCAAACGCGCCAGGCTGGTTTTTCCGACTCCAATGACTCCTTCAATGGCAACGTACATTTACCCTCCAAAAAACCGGATTTTGCTTGACTTTGTCGAGAAACTATCTAAACTACAAATATATCATATTCGCTATGCAATACAGCAAAGAGGGAAAAAATGCCAAACTTCAATCGCGTGCAAATCATTGGAAGGCTGGGCAAGGACCCGGAAAAACGAACGACCAGAAACGGCACGGCATACGCGGTATTTTCCGTGGCGGTGGATCGCCGCTGGAAGGGCCGCGACGGAAGCCCAAAGAACGAAACCGACTGGTTCAACGTGGAAGCCTGGGGCAAGCTGGGCGAGATCTGCCTGAGCTATCTCTCCAAGGGCCGGCTGGTGTTCCTGGAGGGCCGGCTGCGCACTGACCGCTACGAACACGAGGGCGAAACGCGCTACTTCACCAAGGTAATCGCCAACCACATGCAGATGCTCGACCGGCAGGTGAAGGAGAGCGGGGAAGCGGAGGAAGAGTCGGAGGAAATGATCGCCGACGAACCCCTGGAAGAAGCCGAAGAGGAATAGAAACCGGTAAAGAATTATAAAGAAAAAGAGCTTGCCGGGATTAGGCAAGCTCTTCAGGTATTTAAGCCTTGGCGGCCAGCTCTTCCAACTGCCGCACCAACTCGTCGATCACGTTGAAACCGCCCTGCCAGAAAGCCGCCTGTCGCACATCGAAGCCGGCCTCTTTGAGCATCTCCACCGGCGCTTGCGATCCGCCCGTGGAAAGCAGCTTGACGTAGCTCGGCTTGAAGGAGTCGCCCTCTTCCTTGTATTGCTTGTATAAGGAAAGCACCAGCAGTTGGCCGAAGGCATAGGCATACACATAGAAGGGGGTGTGGTAGATGTGCGGGATGGAGACCCATTCCCACTTGAACTCCTCGGAAATATCCAGCGCGTCGCCGAACTGGGTCTGCAAATTCTTGAAGTATGCGTCCGAAAGATCGTCCACCGAGGCGCCCTGCTCGGTCATGGCGTGCGCCTGTTTTTCGAACAGCGCGAAGAAAGCCTGGCGCATGATGGTGGCGTAGGAATCGTCCACCTGCCGGAAGAGCAGGTCACGCCGCACGCTTTCATCGCGCTCTTCCGCCAGCAGGCGGTCCACCAGCATCATCTCGCCGAAGGTGGAAGCGGTCTCCGCCAGGGGCAGGCAGGCGTGCTGGGTGAAGATGCTATGTTTGCTGGCCAGCAGCGAATGGATGGCGTGCCCCAGCTCGTGCGCCAGGGTGGCTACGTCGTCGGAATGCCCCTGGTAATTGATCAACACCCAGGGAGTCAACTCGGGATTAATGGTGGCGCAGAACGCGCCGGAGCGCTTGCCTTTACGCACCTGGCTGTCCACGTGCTTTTCGTTGATCACCTGCATGGCCAGGCTGGCAAAGCGCGGGTCAAAGCTATCGAAGGCGTCCATAATCAGTTCAACGCCGTGCCCCAGGCTGAATTCCTTGCTGGAGGCGGCGATGGGCGCGTAGATGTCATAGCGGCGCAGGCGCTCCATCTTCAGCAGGCGCGCCTTGAGCTTGAAGAAGCGCTGGAAGATAGGCGCATTTTTTTGGCAGACTTCCAGCAGGGTATCAACCACTTCGTCCGGGATGTCGTTGCCCAGGTTGCGGGCGGAGATGGGCGAGGCGTAGTGGCGCAGGCCGATGTTCTCATTGCGCCAGTCGCGCACCACGGTCTGGTACATCTGGCCCAGGATATTGCCGTCCTGGCCGAACACGCGGTAGAGTTCGCGATAGGCGGCTGCGCGCAGCTCGGCGTCCGGCATGCGCACGTAGGTCATCAATTCGCCGCGCGTGACCTCTTTTTCTTCACCTTCCACGCTGATCTTGAAAGTGTAGCGGTTGGTGAAGGAATCGTACAACGTGATCAGCGCATTGCTACCGGTCACGTCCTTGATGTTGATGATTTTCTCTTCCGCTTCGCTGAGAGTGTGCGGCTTGAAATGACGCATTTCCTCCAGCCAGTAGCGGTAATCGCCGCTATCCTTGATCAGGCGCTGCGCGGATTTGTCGTCCAGTTCCTTCCACCACAGGCTGAAGAATAGCACGCGGTTCGACACGTCCGCGGAAAGCTGTTCGACTTTCGCTAACAAGCTCAAGGCGGCCTGGTTCTGGGTGTCCTCAGAAAACCACAGCTCGGCATAGCCGCCGATGCGCTGCATCAGCTTGACGATTGCCTCCATGTCCTTGATGATGCGCAGGAATCGTTCGCAGGGAAGATCATCTTTGAGTTCAGGGCGCACCTTTTCAAAGGCACCGACCAGCTTTTCCAGCTGGTTGAACGCCGTCTGCATTTCCCGGGAATCGCCGGAGGGGTACAGGTCATCCAGGCTCCAGCGGGTGGGTTCTATGATTTGTTTTTCTTTTGCCATTTTTTTATCCTTATTTCCCGATCCATTGCGCGCCTGTCAGGCCGGCGTACCATTGCGATAATGAACCGGAATCGAAATTATACTGCCGCCGCCGGAGCGCTTTCGAGGATTTAGGAATTCAAGACCGCCAGGAGCTGCGCGTGCAGCGCGGGGTTGGCGGCCAGCACGTCGAAGGGCGGTTTGAAAAAGTCCGGGTCGCCTTTGACCGTGGTGACCAGCGCGCCGGCTTCTTCCATCAGCAGCGTGCCTGCGGCGATGTCCCAGGCGCTTACGCCAATTTCCCAATAGCCGTCCAGCCGGCCGGCGGCCACGTAGGCCTGGTCGAGCACGGCCGAACCCAGGCGGCGGATGGTATGCACTTTGTGCGACATATCCGCAAAATGTTTGAGATTATTGTCCATCTCGTTCATGTCGTAGGGAAAACCGGTCACCAGCATGCTGTCGATCAGGCGGTCAGTGGCGGTCACGTGGATGCGCTCGCCGTTCAGCCAGGCGCCCTGCCCGCGCTCGGCATAATAGCTCTCATCGCGCAAGGGGTCATAAACCGCTGCCAGGCGCACCCTGCCCTGGTAGGCGTAACCGATGGAGACGCAAAACATGGGAAAGCCCTTGGCATAATTGGAAGTGCCGTCGACCGGGTCGATGAACCAGCGGTGGTCATTCCGGCCGTCAAAAAAACCGCTTTCCTCAGCCACAATGGAATGCTCGGGGAAAGCCGCACGGATGCGGCTGACCAGCAGGTCTTCGGATTTGCGGTCGATTTCCGTGACGATGTTGATGTCGCTTTTATAGGTGATCTGATGGCGTTTGCCGAAGCCTTCTTTCAGGATTTCTCCGGCTTCTTTGGATATGCCTATTAAAAAATCGATGGATGGCAGCATGGATTGTTAATTCTCCTGTGATCTGTAAATTATCATCGTTCCCCGCGCATTTCCGCAGCCAGTTCCTCGAAATAATCATTCAAAAATTGCTGGCGGCCGGCGGCGATGCGGCGGGCGGTGGGCGTGAACAAGGCCGCGGCGATCTTGTTCAACTTGAATAGATATTCGTGGTAGGCGCTATGGCCTTCGCCGGGAGCTTTGGTTCCGTCTTTTGTAAAGGAAGCGGATGGTTCGCTGAAGGCCGGCTGCTGGACCTGGAAGGCATAAGCCAGGGCGCGCACTACACCCACGGCGCCGATCACGTCCAGCTTATCTGCGTCGAACAGAATTTTAGCCTCCAGAGTGGCGGGGGCTTCCTCTCCGCGGCGGTAGCGATGGGCGCGGATGCAGTGCTGCACGGCGCGGATGCGTTCTTCATCCCAGCCTTCCGCGGCCAGCACTTCGGCGGCGAATTCAGCCGAGCGCAGGTGATGGTCGTTGCGCTGCCCTTTGCCGGGATGGCTGCCCTGCGAGTCGTGCAGCAGGGCGGCGGCCAGCAGGATTTCCATATCGGCGCCTTCCTCCCGGCCGATGCGCTGGCACATTCCGTACACTCTCTCGATGTGGTCAAAACCGTGCACGGCATCGCCGTCCGGGTACCACTGGCGGGCGGTTGTGAGGTTCAGCATAATTGTGTTTTCGTATAGAGCTGGCCTTTCTTGAAGATTTCCTGTACCAGGCTGCCGCCGAAGCGGTAGGCCAGGTGGCGGTAATCGTCGACCGCGAGCACCAGCAGGTCGGCTTGCTTGCCGGGGTGGATGGAGCCCAGCGCCTCTTCGCGCCGGATGGCCGCCGCGGCGTTGATGGTGGCGGCTGCCAGGGCTTGCGCGGGGGTGAGCCGCATGGCGCGGCAGGCCAGGGCGACCACGAACTGCATATTCCCACACCAGGCCGTTCCCGGATTCAAATCGGAAGCCAGCGCCAGCAAACCGCCCTTTTCGATGATCTCTTTGGCGGGGGTGTATTCCGCTTCGTGCAGCCCGAAGGGCGTGCAGGGCAGCGCCACCGCGGCTGTTGGGCTTTTCCCGAATAAATTGATTTCTTCCGGCGAGGTTTTCACCAGATGGTCAGCCGAGGCGGCGCCCATTTGCATTGCCAGGCGCGCCCCGCCCAGGTTCTCGAATTCGTCCGCGTGCACCTTCAGGGGGTAGCCCAGGCTTTGGGCGCTCTCGAAGATGCGGCGGGTCTGTTCCAGGCTGAAGGCGCCTTTTTCGCAAAAGACGTCCACGAAGGGCAGCGGCCGGCCGGCGGCATTGGCCGCCCACCAGGACTTCAACTCCGGCAGCATGCGATCGCAGATCAAAGCGACATATTCGTCCGCGCGTCCGGTATATTCGGAGGGGACGGCGTGCGCGGGCAGGAAGGTCGGCCAAATCTCCAGCGGCCCCTGCCGGTCGAGTTCCAGCAGCATTTGCATCTCTTTCAGTTCGCTTTCCCATTCCAACCCGTAGCCGGTTTTGCCTTCGGCGGTGGTGGTACCCAGTGCGAAGATCTCCCGCGCGCGGGCGCGAGTCTGCGCCAGCAAATCCGCGGGCGCGGCGGCGCGGGTGGCGTTGACGGTGGACTGGATGCCCCCGCCGGCGGCCATTATTTCCATATAACTCTTGCCTTCCAGGCGCATTTCGAATTCCGCCGCGCGGTTGCCGGCCCAGATCAGGTGCGTGTGCGGATCGACGAAACCGGGAATGACGGCGCGCCCGCCGGCATCGTAGCGCTCTTCGTGCGGGTAGCGCTCCAGCAGCTCCCGGCTGGCGCCGACCGCGGCGATGGTTTCGCCCTCGATCAGCACGGCGCCGTCGGGGATGATATTCAGCTCGCCCATGCGGCTGCCCCGCTGGGGTTGGGCTGTGAGGGTGACCAGTTGTGCGGCGGAATGAATAAGCATAAGTTTCCTTTTGCAGTAAAACTGCTGGCAATTATAAAGGACTTCGGCTTTCCGGCGGGAACATCCCGTCCAGCCGCGCCCTCTGCCTATAGTAAAATCAGCAGCATAATCCTGTTTTAAGGAAGTTGAATGAAGATTTCGCGGTTGGAAAAGATAATCCTGGTCGTCATGGTGATTGCGATCTGGGCCGTGCTGGCGATCTACGCCGGAGCCCCGGTTTTTTCGGACGAGTTTATGTACATCGATATCGGGCTGCGTAATTACAAGGAACCCAGCTATGGCAACCGCTATTTTCATATTTATCTGGAAAAACTGTTCATGAACCTGGCGCCCACACCCCTGATCGGCGTGCGCATCTTCTGGGGGTTCGTGATCGCGCTGACCATCGGGTTGGTGTATTACAACGCGCGCAACTTCCTACGCGGCAGCAACCCGCTGCATGGGCTGCTGGCGGCGGCTTTCTTCCTGTCCTTCCCTATGCTGGTGGATTATTCCGGAGAACCGGCGGTGGACCTGACCGCCATGCTGATGGTGACACTCTACCTAACAGCCTATCTCTATGGGCTGCGCCAGCCAGAAAAGCGCAATTACACCTTGATCGCGATGGGAATGCTGGCCTTCCTGGCTTTCAAGACCAAGGAGACTACGGTATTCGTCAATCTATTCCTGGCGGGGTACCTGCTCGAAGAAAGCGGGCGCTGGAACTGGCGCCGGCTGCTGGACCTGCTCAAGCCCTTGATGATCGGCCTGGGCGCCGGTATTTTGATCTTCATGCTGCTGGACGGTTTCATCCTGGGCGACCCGTTCTTTGCCATTCACCCGTCCACTTTCGGAGCCATTTTCACGCATTACGATTTCGGCCGGGTATTTTACGAAGACCCCGATAATTGGTACCGCCAATATTTCCTGGACGATTTGCTGCTGCCTTTCATGCTCTACCTGGTGAGTTGCCTGCGCCTTAAGGATGAGCTGGATGCACCGCGCAAGCTGGCCTGCGTTTACCCGCTTTTAATGGCGGCTTTTGTGACCATCAACATGGTCAAAATCCCCTGGGGCATCATCGAGCGTTTTTATTTTCCGGCTTTACCGATGGTGGCCATGCTGGCGCCGCAGTTCCTGCGCTTCGAATGGCCCAAAGAACGGCGCGCCTGGCTGGGCTTCGGGCTGCTGCTGGCGGCGGCCGGCGCACTGGTTTTCACGCTGCGGGCGGCTATGCTGGCCTACGCCGCAACCATGTCTTTCGACTTTTCCAGGCTGCTCGACAGCCTGTATTATCCGGTGATCCTTTCCATCCTGCTGGCTTCGGCTATCTGGATCAAGAAATTCCACTGGGCCAGCGCCGTCATTCCGCTGTTCTGCATCGCGGCCATGCTGGTGTCGCCCCTGATGCATAATTACAAATATTTCGTGCGCTACCAAAAACTCAACGACCGCTACGCGACCATCATGTACCCCTTCCGCACTTTCCCTGAGGATTTGACGCTCGGGGCGGATGACCGCCTTTACGTTTCACCGCGGCTGGACAGGGAATACGGCATGTTGAGCGACGACCCCAACGACGTGGTGGCCATGTACAACTTCTATTATGACGCGCGCATTTCGGCGGATAACGTGTTCATGGGTTTCACCCCTGAAAGCATGTTCCAGCAATTGACCATCAAGAAGCAAACCATGGCTTTATTGACCCAGGCGGATTGGGAGCTGCTGCAGGCTGACCCGGCTCAACTGGCGGCCGTCAAGGAGCTGTACAAGGTCAAGCTGGACCTGCAGCGACGCGTCGTGCTGCTGGTGCGAAAATAAACTAGCAGCGGTCTTTTTCCCGGTCGAAATTCATAACACAGATAAACACAGATACCTGATTTAAGGTGGATGAACACAGATAAATCTTCTTATAGCAATCCCGTGTAGAGACGCACACCCCCGCTTGGCGCGTCCGCCATTTTAAGATGGAAAAGTAGGTTGGGTTGAGTGCCACAAAGCTCAATGTTCACATAATAGGTGAAAAAATTCTCTATGTAATGGCATCCATCTTGTGATTTCAAGGCAGAACGAAACCCAACACCCAAAACAAAACAAGTAATAAATAATCCAGGTTTTCGCTAAACGATTGTGACGTTGGGTTTCGTTACACTCAACCCAACCTACGCGAATTAATTTTCCAAAGTTAATAAAAAATCAGCGTCTTGAGACGCTGGTCGATAATGACTGTCGAATTCGATGCAGGCTATTTTATTGCACGTTCTCGCGCGCGAAGGTGGCGCTGGAAAGGCGGCTAATCAATTCCTTGCGCGTATCGCACCAGATGTGCTGGAGCGGGCAATTCAGCCCGAACGGGCAGTTTTCCGGATTTCCGGCGCACTCATTGAGCAGCACCGGCCCATCGATGGCTTCGATTACGTCCAGCACTGAAATTTCCTCGGGTTTTTTAGCCAATGAAACGCCGCCGCGCGCACCGCGCGAGGTTTGGATCAGCCCGGCCAGCGAGAGCTGCGAAACGATCTTGGCCAGGAAAGAGGGCGGGATCTTTTGATTCTCAGCAATGGCACTGGTTGAGGCTCTCTCGTCTCCGTTCATTCGGGCCAGGAATATCACGGCTCGCAGGGCGTAATCGGCTTGGCGTGTGATTTGCATGCGAAATATTCCTCTTTGGATAAAATAACTGCAAATTGTCCAAAATTAAGTGTATAAGAAAAAATCTTTTCTGGCAAGTGTATAATGAGCGCATGCAAACCCCCGATTTCAAATTTTACATCCCGGTCGAGGTGCGCTACAGCGACCTTGACCCGCAATGGCACGTCAACAACACCCGTTATTTGGTATATATGGAACAGGCGCGTCTGGAATACCTGCGCAACCTGGGCCTGTTCGAGGGGCAGAATTTTCTCGACCTGAAGATGATCATCGCCGACGTACACGTTTCTTACCTGGCGCCCATCGAGCTGGGCCAGCAGGTGCGCGTTGGCACGCGTACCGCCAAAATCGGCACCAAGAGCATCACCTTTGAATACCGCATCGAGGACAGCGGCAGCGGACAATTGCTGGCCACCGGCGAGGTGGTGGGCGTGACTTACGATTACCGCGCGCACGCCACCATCCCCGTGCCCGCCGACTGGCGCGCGAAGATCGGCGCTTTTGAAGGTGTGGATTTCCTGAATTGAGCGGATAAACCGATAAAATACCACCCTGGATTCCCCAATCCTCCTGTTGTTAACGTTGCATATAAAGCTCCCGCGGGCGGACGCCCCCGGGTTAAGTTTGGTAAAATCACAGCGAAGCCAATTTAATATGTCCTGATAGAGGACAGGAGGTTCATTTTGTCTGGTTTGGAAAAATTCACCCAAAGTGCCCGCCGGGTTTTAAGCCTGGCGCACCTGGAAGCGGAGCGAATGCAGCAGCCGGCAATCGGCTCGGAGCATATACTGCTGGCGCTGATCCAGGAAGATACGGGCGTGGCTGGTCGCGTGATGCGCGAGCTGGGTGTGGAATTGGACCGCGCGCGCGAGATGGTGCTGCGCCTGGGCGGCATGGGCGGAAATCGCGCGGATCGCATCGATCTCTCACCGGATGCCCAGAAAATCCTGGATCTGGCGATCGAAGAAGCGGACCAGATGGACAGCAAGTACATATCCACCGAGCACTTGCTGCTGGCTCTGGTGCAATCGGAACTGGGCCTGGCCAAAGACGTGATCGCGCGCTTGGGGATCACGCCCGCGCAGATCCGCCGGCAGGTCAAGCGCGTGCTGGAAGAAAACAAAAACGCGCTGGCCAGCGCCGCGACGCGCCCCGGCACTCCCCCCGCCCGCGAAAAGGAAAAGAAAGCCGAGGGCAAGACGCCCCTGGTAGACCAACTGGCGGTCGACCTGACCAGCTATGCCGAGGAAGGCAAGCTGGACCCGGTCATCGGCCGCGAGAAGGAAATCGAGCGCGTCATCCAAATTTTGGCGCGCCGCAATAAGAACAATCCCGCCCTGATCGGCGAGCCGGGCGTTGGCAAAACTGCCATCGTGGAAGGGCTGGCCCAGCGCATCATCGAGGGGGACGTACCCACCCCATTGCTGGATAAGCGTGTGCTGCGCCTGGACGTGGGCTCGCTGGTGGCAGGCACCATGTACCGCGGCCAGTTCGAGGAACGCCTGAAACGCGTGATCGACGAACTGAAGGCCTCCGAAGCCATCCTGTTCATCGACGAAGTCCACATGCTGGTGGGCGCCGGCGCGGCCGGTTCCTCCGTGGACGCCGCCAACATCCTCAAACCTGCGCTTTCGCGCGGCGAGCTGCAGGTGATCGGCGCGACCACGCTGGATGAGTACCGCAAGAATATCGAAAGCGACGCGGCGCTGGAACGGCGCTTCCAACCTATTATTGTGGAAGAACCCACCCAGGCGGAAGCGTTGGAGATCCTGCGCGGCGTGCGCAAGAATTACGAAGAACACCACCGGCTGGTGATCTCGGATGAATCCCTGCAGGCGGCCGTCAATCTGTCGGCGCGCTACATCACCGACCGCTTCCTGCCGGATAAGGCCATCGACCTGATCGATGAGACCTCTTCGCGCGTGCGCATGTACAAGAGCGACACCGCTAAGATCAGCAAACAGATCATGGCCGAACTGCGCGAAACACGCCGTAAGCTCAATGAGGCCATCGAACAGAAACAGCAGGACCAGCAGGAAATCCTGCAGGCCAAAGTAAACGAGCTGCAGAAGAAAGTGGACGAGATCCGCGAAGTTTGGGATCGCGACACCTCTCCGATAGTAACACCGGACGACATTGCCGAGCTGGTTTCCATTCAAACCGGCGTGCCGGTCATGCAATTGGCGCAGGAGGAATCTGTGCGCCTGCTAAACATGGAAGATGAGCTGCACAAGAGCATCATCGGCCAGAGCGAAGCCATCCAGCGCATTTCCAAAGCCGTACGGCGCGGACGCGCGGGTCTCAAGGATCCCCGCCGCCCGATCGGTTCGTTCATGTTCCTGGGGCCGACCGGCGTGGGCAAGTCCGAACTGACCAAAGCGCTGGCGCGCTTCCTGTTCGGCAGCGAAGAAGGCCTGATCCAACTGGATATGTCTGAATTCATGGAACGCCACTCGGTCAGCCGCCTGGTGGGCGCGCCCCCCGGATACGTCGGTTACGAAGAGGCCGGCCAGCTCACTGAAGCCATCCGCCGCCACCCGTATTCCATCGTCGTTTTCGACGAAGTGGAAAAGGCGCATCCCGAAGCGCACAACATGCTGCTGCAGATCATGGAAGAAGGCCAGCTTTCGGACGCCAAGGGGCGCAAGGTGGATTTCCGTAACACCATTATTGTGATGACCTCCAACATCGGCGCGGACATGATCAAGCGCCAGGGCGGGCTGGGCTTCCAACTGGAGCGCGATACCACCGAGGATGAGCAGGTTACGTACGAGGACATGCGCAAGAAGCTGCTGGATTCGCTTAAGAAGGCTTTCCGGCCGGAATTCATCAACCGCCTGGACAGCGTGATTGTGTTCCATGCTCTCAACAAGGAACACATCCGAAAGATTGCAGAGATGGAACTAAAGAAAGTCGCGGGACGCCTGAGTGATCGCGAGATTACCCTGGCTGCCACCGATGCCGCGCTGGATAAACTGACTGAAAAAGGCTACGACCCGGATATGGGCGCGCGCCCGCTGCGGCGTGTGATCCAGATCGAGATCGAAGACCAGCTCTCCGACGAACTGCTCTCGGGCAAATTCAAGGACGGCGACACCATCTGGGTGGATGTGGACGCGGAAGGCAATTTCTGCCTGACCCGCGACGGGCACCCCAACCCCGAAACGCCCGAACCTGTGGGCATGGGAATGTAAGAAGAATCAGCAGGCCGGCATATCACCGGTCTGCTTTTTTACCGTAGGGTGGCCTTCCCTATGTTATTGTCATCGCGAGCGAAGCGTGGCGATCTCGGATTGCCAGCCTGATTATTTTAACCACAGATGAACACAGATGAACACCGATAAACACTGATACTGCTTTATGGCTGGATTTTCACAGATGGCTATCTTGCTTCCCTTTTCAATCAGCCGCAAGGCGGCTTTCCATCGCCGCCAAAACTGTTTAAGATCATGTTTTCTAACAAATGGCGCGTATGGAAACGCGCCCTACCGGATTCATCTGTGTGCATCAATCATAAATTATCTGTGTTTACCTGTGGTTAAAAAGAGGAATAGACCCTGAATGAATTTCAGGATGAATTAGAATTACTCCAACATCCTATGAGCAAATTTCACACCCAATATGTTTGCCAGGAATGCGGCCGGATTTCCGCCCGCGCTTTTGGACGCTGCCCCACCTGCGGCGCGTGGGATTCGATGATCGAGGAAGTCGTCTCCGAACCCGGTGCGCCGGAAAAAAAGAGCCGCTCCGGTTTCGAAATGCAGTCCAAAGCCGTCACCTTGGACGAGGTGAGCACCCAGGGCGAAGAACGCTGGCCGCTTAACATGGCTGAATTCGCACGCGTGCTGGGCGGGGGCATGGTACCCGGCTCGATCGTGCTGCTGGGCGGCGACCCGGGCATCGGCAAGTCCACCCTCATGCTGCAGGTGGCGGCCGAGATCGCGCAGGACAGCCGCGTGTTGTACGCCTCGGGCGAGGAATCCGCGCGCCAGATCAAGATGCGCGCGCAGCGCCTGAATGCCAACGGGCAGGCGGGGGATTTCCCCAAAAACCTTTACCTGGTAACCGAGACCAATTTGGAAGCCATCCTGGCGCACTCGGAACAGGTCAAACCGGCGCTGCTGGTGGTGGATTCCATCCAGACGGTTTACCTGGACGGGCTTTCTTCCAGCGCCGGATCGGTTTCGCAAGTGCGCGAATGCGCCGCACGGCTGCGCGAGCTGGCTAAAGCCAGCGGCATTGCAGTCTTCCTGATCGGGCACGTCACCAAAGAAGGCGTGATTGCCGGCCCGCGCGTGCTGGAGCACATCGTGGATACCGTATTGCAGTTGGAAGGCGACCGCTTCCAAGCCTACCGCCTGCTGCGCTCGATGAAGAACCGCTTCGGACCGACCTCCGAGGTGGGCGTTTTTGAAATGCGCGAGCAGGGCATGGCCGAGGTCAGTAATCCCTCCGAGGCGTTTCTGGCTGAGCGCATGGTGGACGCGCCCGGCTCGGCCATCGCGGTGACCATGGAAGGCACGCGGCCCATCCTGGTGGAACTGCAGGGATTGACCAGCCCGACCAACTTCGGCAACCCGCGCCGCACCACCAATGGCCTGGATCTCAACCGCCTGCTGCTGGTGGCAGCCGTGCTCACCCGCCGGGTGGGGCTGAACCTCTCCAACCAGGACATCTTCCTGAACGTGGTGGGCGGGCTGACCATCGAAGAGCCGGCCGCCGACCTGGCAGCGGCGGTGGCGATCGCATCCTCGCAGCGCGATAAACCCGTGCGCGCCGACCTGGCCTTGATCGGCGAAGTGGGGCTATCCGGCGAGCTGCGCTGGGTCAGCCACATGGAAATCCGCCTGCGCGAGGCGGCCAAGCTTGGTTTTAAAGCCGCGGTCATCCCGCAGCGTTTAAATACGAATGTCAGCCTGCCGGGCGGGATCGAGGTTTTGGAAGCCCGTTCGTTGGCGCAAGCGATTAAAATTGCATTGATAGTATGAATCAGGAATCGAGGAAGAGAATGCCGGAAATGGAAAAATTGATCAATCAAGGCGTGCCAATGCACGTACGCAGCAATCACGCCCTGGAACATGCCACGCTGCACGTTCTGCAGGAAAAAGGCGTACGCGTGCCATTGGGTGGCATTTCGGATGCCGGCGGGTTTTGGATCTACGGCGAAATCACCACTGAAGAAATCGCCGCAGCGGCCAGTGAAGGCCTGCGGCGGCTGGCGGAAGGAGAGTCTGACCTGGCGGTGCATCCCAATTGCGGCACCAACATTGCCGTGGGGGCTTTGTCCGCCGGCGGTCTGGCCTGGCTGGCAATGGCCGGCACCAAAGGCGATCTCGGGCGGCGTTTCCGCAGGCTGCCGGTGGCGGTGTTGATGGGCATGCTCGGCTACCGACTGGCGCAGCCGATTGGCCCCAAGGTGCAGGAAACCATCACCACCAACGCGGACGTGAGCGGTTTGAAGATCGTGGATGTGATCCGCCACGAGGTTTTAGGGTATACCGTGCACCGCGTTTCCACACGCATAAATTCCCGCTGAATATGACACAGCCGGCCGATCCCATCCCGCAGGCAGACGTTTATGTCCTGCAGGGCGACGATGAGTTTTCCACCAGGGATTATCTGAACGCCCTGGCTGCCCAAATCCGGGCGGAAAGCGCAGCGGATTTGGACATCGTCAATTTGGATGGGCAATCCACCGACCGGGCTATGCTCGCCCAAACGCTGAATTCCCTGTCCCTGTTCAGCCCGGCGCGTCTGGTGATCCTGGATGGCGCGCTGGATACCCTGCGCGGCAAGGAGGACGCCGCCTGGCTGGCGGAAACCCTCAAGCAGCTCCCGCAAAACACGCGCCTGGTGCTGGTCATCCCCGACAGCCGGCGTTTCAGCAAAGGAGAATGGCTTTGGGAAAAGGCCGGCAAAGGGCACTGGCTGCGCGCCAGCCTGTCCGACAGCGGTAAAAAAGCGGAATGGGTGGAGAAAATGCTGCCCAGGCAGGCTGAAATGCCAGGCTGGATCATGGATGAAGCCAGAAGGCAGGCCGGCGGGGATAAAGAACGTTTCGAAGGGCGCGCGGCGGCGGAACTGGCCAACCTGGTCGGCAGCAACCTCTTCCAGGCGCGCCAGGAGATCGCCAAGGCGCTGGCTTACGTCGGTTCGGAAGGCACGGTGACGCGCGAAGATGTGCGCCTGCTCTGCAGCCAATCGCGCGAGGAAGATATTTTCGAGATGGTCGACATGGTCGGGGCGCGCAATGCCCAGAAGGCGCTCAGTCTGCTGGAACGCCTGCTGCAGGACCTGCCCGCGCAATATATTTTTAGTATGCTGGCGCGCCAGGTGCGCTTGTTGATCATGGCGCGCGAGGTTTTGGATGAGCGGGGAGACGACAAGGATCTGGCTGCGCGCACGCATATGCATGCCTTTGTAGCCAAAAAAGCAATGGCGCAGTGCCGGCATTTCAGCGTGCAGGAGTTGGAAGCGCTTTATCGGCGGCTGGATCGCATGGACGAGGACGCCAAAACCGGCAACGCCACGCTGGAAGTGGCCATGGAAACCCTCATTGCCGAGTTGGCGCGGAAGTAATAAAACTCTCTCCCTAAAGTTAAAAATTGTCTTTGCGAGACCGCCGAAGGTGGTCGATCGCGCAGCATCCTCTTGAGGAAGCAATCTCATGGCAAAAATACAGAAACCGTTGAGCAGAAAAATACTCCCCCTCACCTAACCTCTCCCACCGGGAGAGGAATGGAGCGTGTCATCCTGACGAGCGTAACATCAGATAAATTGTCTTTGCGAGCGTAGCGAAGCAATCTCACGGCTGGAATTCTTAGGTAGCCCGGTCATAAATCCCCCTCACCTAACCTCTCCCACCGGGAGAGGAATGGCTAATTGTCATCCTAACGTGCGTTGCATCCTATAAATTGTATTTGCGAGAACGCCGGAGGCGGGCGATCGCGCAGCATCCTCTTGAGGAAGCAATATCATGGCTTGCTTTCACAAATGCATACGCCATGAAATCCCCCTCACCTAACCTCTCCCACAGGGAGAGGAATAATGATATTGCGCGCCTCGATCCCTGAACTCGTCGAAGGGTCGGGCCGCGCAATGACGCATGAGATTTACCCTTTCTTCAGTACCTTATCTTTCATCTCCCCCCACTTGAGCGCATCGGAGATGCCCTGCTCGATGGAGAGTTCTGCCTGCCAGCCTAACAGGTTCCGGGCGGTATCGGCATTGCAGAAGGAGCCGGCCACGTCGCCAGGGCGGGCGGGCCCGTCGGCCTGAGCCAGCGGCTTGCCGGTCACTTTTTCGAAAGCGGTCACCAGCTCCCGCACGGTCACGCCGCGGCCGGTGCCCAGATTGATTACCAGATAGCCGTCCTCGGGCTCGCCGGCGCGCTGAAAAGCTTGCTCGAAGCCTTCCACGGCTTTCACGTGCGCGCGCGCCAGGTCCCAGACGTGAATGTAGTCACGGATGCCCGTGCCGTCGCGCGTGGAGTAATCGGTGCCGGTGACCATGAACTTGTCCAGCTTACCCAACTGCACGTCCACCAACCGACCGAGGATGTGGGTGGGGCTGTCCACGTGCAGGCCGGTGCGCATCTTCGGGTCGGCGCCAATCGGGTTGAAATAGCGCAGGGCAATGCCGCGCATGCCGTAGGCTGCGCAGAAATCGCGCAGGATCATTTCCATCATATACTTGGTGCGCGCGTAGGGGCTGGAGGGCTTGAGAGGCGCGCTCTCGGTCACCATGAAGCCCGGCACCACGTCGTAGATCGAGGCGGAGGAGCTGAACACCAGGCGCTTGCATCCCAGGTCGCGCAGTGTGCGGAACAATTCCAGCGATTTGGCCACGTTATCCTGGTAGTACTCATAGGGTTTTTCGGTGGATTCCGGCACGACGATCAACGCTGCGCAATGGATCACGGCGTAGATGTCCGGATGCTCTTTGAAAATGCGCCCCAGCAAGGCGCTGTCGTCGATGTCGCCTTCATAAAAAGCACGACCGCGCGTGAATTCGCGCTTGCCGGTGATCAGCGAATCCAGGATGACCGGGGTATGCCCGGTATCCTCCAGAGCTGAAGCGATGGTCGAACCGATGTAACCGGCGCCGCCTGTGATCAATACTTTCATTTTGACTCCTTCTGGGTTAGTTCAGCAAACCACATCCGGTCTCTTTGAAGTCCTGGACGGCTTGTTCGGAAAATTTGTTTTGCGGGAGGAGCGAGAGCACTTCGAATTTGGCGGAAAGCATGGCTACGCCGGCCCGGCGCGCTTCCACGATCTCCTCGGGCGATTTCAGGCTGGCGGCCACCACCTCGGTGCCTGTGCCGGCCAGCACCTGCACCAGTTCGGCTGCCAGGCGCTCGCCCTGCCCGGCAGGCATCAGGCGTTTGGCGCGGTTGTGATAGTAAAGCGCGTAGCGCGCCCCGGCGCAGTGCGCCGTCATAGCCTGGGCGGGCGTGAAGATGGACGTAACCGCGCAGGGATATTCCGTGGAGAGCTGTGCCGTGGCTTGGAAACCAAGGGGCGTGGCCGGAATCTTCAGCACCATTTTAGCCCCCAGGATGTCATAGGCTTTGGCGGCTTCCAGGCGCATCTCGTCCAAATTTCCTCCGGTGAGTTGGTAGAAGATCTGCCCCGGCAGGATACCCGCCAATTCCTGCAAGGTCTGTGCAGGGGGAAGCCCGCTTTGGGCCAGCAAAGTGGGGTTGGTGGTGGCGCTTTTCACCCAACCCCACGCCACAGCCTGGCGCGCTTCGTTAACGATGGCGGAATCCAGTAGTAACTGCATGATGTCCTTTCAGAACCGCCTCAATTATAACGTCAAGCGCAGCGCGCCCATCGCTTACAACTTTTCGAGAAAGTCTCCAAGCTGCTTGCGGTAGTTTTCGAAAGCCCGGCGGCCAGCCTCTGTCATGCGGCACAGGGTTTGCGGCAGCTTGCCCACGTAGCCCTTCTCGATCTCGATGTAACCAACGGCTTCCAGCTTACCAAGATGGGCGGAGAGGTTGCCTTTGGTCAACCCGCTTTCGCGCAGCAGGTAGAGAAAATCCGCCTGGTTGGCCGCGTACAGGATGGACATCAGCGCCAGCCGGGCCGGTTCGTGGATAACCCGGTCGAGCGAGGAGATGTCGTTCAGGTCGCTCACGACTCACCTTCCAATGGCGGCTGGCTGCCTTTCAGGTAAGCGCGCAGGGTAAAGAGGCCGCTGACGATCCAGGCAAGCCCCTGCCCCATAAAAAACAACAGGAAAAAATCCATTTCAACCGCATGGATCAAGACGGCAATCCCGAAAAGCGCCAGGCTGATCACTGCGAAAATGTAAAAGCGTGCCAGCCCGATGGTATAGCCGATGTAGATGTACGACAAAGCAATCACGACCGCCACGAAGGCTTGCTGGTAGATCGGAGGCAGCTTGCCGGAAAGCAGGCTGGTGACCGCTCCCACCACAGCGCCCAGGATAGCCGCCAACAGCACGCGGCTCCAGCGTTTGCTGCCGGTTTTGCGCGGGTAGGAAACGTAACCGGTGCGCGGATACGTGTATTTCTCTTTCAGCTTAACCACGATGTGGCTGACCGCGCGGCCGCCCAGCAGGATCAGCGCCGGCATGCCCACCGTAAACAATGCAATTTGCAGGGTTTGCTGGCTCACCCGGCTGGCGGCGTAATTGAACAGGATGATCAGCATCAACAGGATGCCCACCCCGATTTCCGCGAAACCGTCCACGTACCAATAGCGCTGGGTGCGTTTGATGGTTTCATTGATAGTTTGGTTCTCGTTTTTCATTTTTCTCTCTCTTTCTTGAATGAGGTCTGTAAAACAAACCAGTTTGTAGTATATATCTTAAAGGGATTTTGTCAAGGGATTGGACATCAAAATTGATCAATCGGATTCCCTCCGCAGGAAAGAAGGTCTCATTATTTATGGTTCGATAATGTTAAATAACTTGATAAACAAACAGAAACGATGTAAGATATGTTAGAAAACGAACATAAAGATAGCAGAGAGGTATTATGACCAGGAGACTTACTGTTAGCGATATTGCCGGAATGATTGACCATTCTCTCTTAAGACCCAATCTGAACGAAGCGGAATTCGTGGAAGGCGTGGAACTTTCCAGAAAATTTAAAGTGGCCACTTGCAGCGTGGTGCCTTTCGATGTTTCTCGGGCGGTCAAAATGCTGGCGGGCAGCGGCGTGCCCGTGAGCACGGTGGTGGCTTTCCCGCATGGAACTGTGCCAACCGAAGTGAAAGTATTCGAAGCGCAGCGCTCCCTGGAAGCAGGCGCGATCGAGCTGGACATGGTCATGGCCATCAGCCGCATGCTGGCGGGCGATTACGCTTACGTGGAAGCGGACATCCGCGCCATGGCCGAGGTCACCCACGCGCACGGCGCCGAACTGAAGGTGATCTTCGAGAATTGCTACCTGACCAGGGAAATGATCGTCAAAGCCTGCCAGATCAGCGAAGCCGCCGGGGCGGATTTCGTCAAGACCTCCACCGGCTACGGCACCAGCGGCGCCACCCTCGAGGACGTGCGCTTGATGCGCGCCAGCGTTTCGCCCAGCATGAAGGTAAAAGCGGCCGGCGGCATCCGCACCCTGGATGAATTCCTGCAGTACCGCGCGGCCGGCGTGAACCGCGTCGCCACGCGCAGCAGCCAGGCCATCCTGGAAGAAGCGGCCAGGCGCGAAGCGCAGGGAACTCTGCTGGAATTGGAATAATGAAAAGAGCGGACAAGGGACGAAGGACAATCAGTCTCCCTCGACTTCTCTTTTTTCTAAAGAATACATGGTTTAAAAAAGAATTGGAGGTTTTATATGGCTGAATCATCATGGCGTTCCCGCTCGACGCGGGAGGTCAAGGATTTATGCAGAAAGTATACATTCACCAATTACCGCTCGCAGGGCGGATGGGATCCGCGGGCGGTGATCGTGGGCGGCGAGGGCGCCTGGATGTTCGATGCAGAGGGCAAACGCATCCTTGATTTTTCCGCGCAATACATGTGCGTCAATGCCGGGCATAACCACCCCAAAATTGTGCAAGCCATTTGCGACCAGGCCAATGCGCACTGTTACGTCGATCCGCGCTACGCCACCCACCCGCGCGCCGAACTGGGGCGGCTGCTGGACGAGGTAACGCCGGAAAACATCGTTAAGTTCGTCATCTGCCTGAGCGGGTCGGATGCCAACGACCACGCGCACCAGATCGCGCGCCAGTATACCGGCCGCAACAAGTTCATTACCACCTATCGTTCCTTTCACGGTTCCTCCACTTCCACCAGCATCCTGACCGGTGAGTCGCGGCGCTGGTCAATGGAGCCCGGCATCAGCGGCGTGGTGCACGTACCCGCGCCGTATTGCTACCGCTGCGATTTCGGCCTGAAACCGGAAACCTGCAATATGCGCTGCGCGCATTACATGGAGCAGGTGATCGCTTATGAAGGCGCTCAAAATGTAGCCGCCATCATGGTCGAAGGCGTGATCGGCGCCAACGGCATCCTGCTGCCCCACCGCGAAGACTATCTGACCACCATCCGCGAAATCTGCGACCGCAACGGCATTCTGATGATCGTGGACGAGGTCATGTCCGGCTTCGGGCGCACAGGCACCTGGTTCGCGGTGGATCACTGGAAAGTGCAGCCGGACATCATCACTATGGCCAAGGGCCTGACCGGCAGCCAGCTGCCCCTGGGCGCGGTGGGCGTTTCGCAAAAGATCGCCGACTTTTTCGACACCAACACCCTGTGGTCGGGCGGCACCTTCACCAACCATCCGGTGGCCTGCGCGGCAGCCATCGCCGCCATCAATGTCTATCGTGAGGACGGTCTGATTGAGAATTCACGCATCCAGGGCGAGCACATCGCCGGGCGCTTGCAAGAAATGCAGCGGAAACATCCCTGCATCGGCGACCTGCGCGGCAAAGGCCTGTTCCAGTTCGTTGAACTGGTGAAGAACCGCGAAACGCGCGAGAGCTTTTCCAAAGATAACGGCGCTACCAACGACACCGGCAAGATCGGCAGCCTGGACAAGATTTTCTCGGAGCGCGGCATCAACATCAAATACCATCCGCTGGGCTTTTTCATCACCCCGCCCCTGTGCATCAGTCGGGAGGACGTGGATTTTGCGTTGGACACCATCGATGAGGTTCTGACCGACGTAGTGGATACCTGGACGGATCAATAGGAGATTTTATTAAAATGAATGCAGATTTTTTGGATATGTTCAATGTGCGCATGATGCGCGTGGGCGCGGAAGCAAAAAACACGGAAGAAGCCATCCGCTTTGTGGGCGGCATGATGGCCGCTGAGGGGTACGTGGAAGAGCTGTACTGGCAGGACGTTTATGCCCGGGAGCAAAAGTTCCCCACCGGCCTGCCCACCCAGCCTGTGGCGATCGCCATTCCGCACGCCGACCCCGATAAAGTGCTCAAGGGCGGCATTGCCGTGGCGGTCTTCAAGCAGCCGGTCAAGTTCAGGGTGATGGGTTCCAACGATCCGGACGAGATCGACGTGCCGGTGATATTCATGCTGGCCCTGAAAGACTTCAAAAACCAGCCGGTGATGATCCGCGATTTGCTGACCCTGATCCAGTCCAAGGCCATCCTCAAGACCATTTATGAAGCCGACAGCGCGGATGCGATCATGGCCGCGGTCAAATCGGTCGGATAGATTTTAGATTATTTCACCCGAATTAAAAATTTCTGGTATCCTCTGTTTCAGAGGATACTTTTTTATATGTTGATCATCAGCGAGCGAATCCAGATCCCCGAAAGCGAGCTCAGCGAGAGTTTCGTGCGCTCCTCCGGCCCGGGCGGCCAGAACGTCAACAAGGTCGCCACGGCGGTGCAGCTGCGTTTCGACGCGCTCCATTCCCCCAACCTGACGGACGAAGTCCGGCAGCGCTTGATCCGGCTGGCCGGCAGCCGCGCGACGGATGAAGGCGTGCTGGTGATTGAGGCGCACCGCTTTCGCACACAGGAGAAGAACCGGGAGGATGCCCGTGAACGGCTGGCGCTGCTGATCCGCAAGGCGCTGCACAAGCCCGCCTCGCGCAAACCCACCCGTCCGGGGGCGGCCGCGCGCCGGCGGCGCCTGGAGGATAAAAAAATGCATGGCGAGCTCAAACGCTCCAGACGCACAGATATTCACTTGGATGAATAAAAAATCGAGTTTATATATAAAAATTCAAGTATTCCATGAAATTTTCTTTATAACTCTCCAGCCAAACTTCGATAAATGAGCGTTGTTCAAACAGGGGCAATAAATCTTGAGCTAAATCAGGTGTGTTCATTTGCGAAATTCTTTTGCCCAATATCTCCATTGCTGATTTGATTGTATAAGACTGTTCGCCATCTTTGGCGAGTTTTTCTTCCAATGGCTGGATTTTCTGCTGCATGAACCAAAGAAGATCGTAGAAATCCCGACCTTTATAAGTTGCCTTTCCCTTATGAAAATCACGTTCCAAGCAAGCGATCATTTTCCCGGCCATCATTGTTTCCAGTGAGAAATGCGAGACTACAAAACTTCTTCCATAAGATAAAATCGGGGTTTTACGCAGGATAGAAATTTGTTTGTGCTGACTGACTTCCACTTTTAGGTGTAGTGGTTCATTTGTATGCGAAGTAAGCCCTAATGGAAAAAGCACAGGGAATTTTAGCGTCGTCCGACGGATTCCCCAATCTCCCACCTGAGTTTTGGAAGTAACATCATTAAATCCATTATTGGATCGGAAAAAGGTCAGTAAATCTTTTTCTAAATTCATAAGGTCAATTCCGGCAGAATTATCCAAATCCAGATCTTCTGAAAGTCGGTTCAAGCTATAGCATATATGCAGACAGGTCCCGCCATAAAAATTGAGTTTGCGATATACCGGATGATTGTAGAGGAAATCAAGGGTATAGGCATGTAATAACTTCTTGAGGATGATCCTTTTTGTCTCATTTGCCATGCCGGGATCTTTTTGTGACAACTCATTTTGCATTAACTGAATTAAGGATGCCATACCGTTCTCCGCAAACTCCTTAGGATCAAATCCATCTTTCTACTTTTACTTATTACCACAAATTCTGCAAACTCAAGTTGATCTCTCTTGGAAAAGTCCTCTAAATTTAAACGCAGGCTTTCGGCCAGTTCATTTTTTATTGACGGCAGCGTGATCTTCAGGGGACGCAAATAGAACATATCAAATAGAGCTTTTGCTTTGGTCGCCCGGGAAATTGGAACTCCAAGATATTCCGAGATTGTGTAGCCGGTGTAAAGACTAGCTTTTAAATTGCGATAAGTAAATACTCCCATTTGATTTTCGAACGTACGAGTTTGTTTAAGTGTTATCGCGGAGACAGTATACGTTATATCGGTGAGGACACCTTCGCGCTGCAGGATATACTCCATAGATACATATGATTGGGGTATCAAAATAGCGCTGACCATTGGAGTGAAATCGACATCTGACCGATGAGTTTCAAAAAAACGCAGCGTCATGTAGGTGCCCTTTTTCAATTGGATGATTTTTCCGGCTTTCATCCAACGGTATAGATAAGTACGGATACTTCCAAAGGCAATATCTTTATCGCCAAAGAGCTGCCTTACCGCTTCAATTGTGAAGTAAGGCATGGAATTAAGGGGAGTGAGAATATCAATATTCATATAGGATAATAGACAATTAATGTCTATTATCCTATATAAAAGAGAAAAATTCAAGTATGTTTGTTGAATATAGGAAATGACTTTATTTAATTTGAGATCAACGCCTGATACTCTGCTTTTTCCCGCAGGGGATCGATGTCGCTGTCCTGCCGCGACCATTCGATCAGGCCGGGCTTTTCCTCGAAAGCGATCTTCAATTTCTCGATAGCTTCCTTTGCCAATCCGTTCAGCGAGTAGAAACAGGCCAGGTTGTAAATGGCGTTGGCTTTCCAAACCGGGAACGCGCATAAGCGTTCGGTTAAATTTTCCTGCAGTTCGCGCCCTTTCTGGAATCGGCCGGTTCTGACATAGTAATCGCTGAGATGGGCGGCAGTATGGTAGCCGTAGGTGCCCAGGATGCGCTCCAGCAGGGAACGGCCTTCCAGGTAGGCGAACTTTTGCGGATCGGGCAAATCAGCTGCCGGCATGCGGTCGACGATTTCGCGGAATTGGCGATACGCGGCGGCTTCATCGGCGCGCGCTTCTTCAAACGGTTGATCCAGATGCTCGTAGAGCACGCCGTCGTTGAGCTGGTTGGTGTAATCCCCGGCCTGCGGAACACTCTTGCCCTCCAGCGCGTTGGCCGCTTGCCGGTTGAAATGGCTGTTCCAGAAAGCCAGGTGCGCCAGCATGTCCTTGGCCGACCACATCTGCAAAGATCCGCGCCGGGCTTTCTCCTCCGCCGTCAATTGATCGCACAGGGCATCCAATTCCCGGCGCACAAATTCAATTACTTCCAGCATTTCATTCTTCTGGTCCATCATTCCTCCTGAAAATTTGGCTGCTGTTTTCATTGTAGCAAACGAAGAAGCGGCCGGCTACTGTTGAAGGGGAGAATTTATGGGGAAACGGGTCAGATGGCGGAATTAGGGCTGCTGCGATTAACCAGCCACACGCCCAGCAAAATCAGCGCACCGCCGATGAGGGTGGCAGGCACAATCTGCTCACCCAGCAGGATCGCCGCCACTACTGTGGCCACCAGCGGCTCGAGGTTGAGAAAAATGGCCACCTGCGAAGCAGCCAGAAACTGCAAGCCGTCGTTGTAGAAGATATACGAGAGGACGGAACAAAAAATGCTCAAGTAAAAAAGGTTGACCCAGCCCCATGGGGAAAGATTGGCAAATTCCGTCCAGCCGCTGGAGGAAATGAACTGAAAATTGGTGAACAGCCAGCCGAACAGGAATGTGTAGAACGTTACCTTGAAGGCGGAATGCCGCTTGAGCACCGGGCAGGACAGGATGGAATAAACCGCCCAAACCGGCGCGCTGATGATGATCAGGATATCGCCCGGATGGCTGAATCCGCCGCTGAAAGCTGCGCGCAGGTCGCCCTTGCTGGCCACCAGGATCACGCCGAAAGCAGCCAGCAGGATGCCGGCGGCGGTAAACCAGCCGAATTTTTCACTCAGGAACATCCAGCCGAGCATGGCCATCATCACCGGCGTGCTGGCCAAGATCCAGGCGGTGGTGGCGGCTTCCGAGGTGACCAGGCCGGCCGATTGCAGCCACTGGTTCAGGCTGACTCCCAAAAACCCCAGCATCATGAATTCCAGCGCGTCTTTCCAGGAAGAGATGCCCAATTCGCCCTGTTTGAAGGCGATCGCGCCCATGATGAGCGCTGCGATCAGGAAGCGCAGCCAGATCACGCTGGCTGGCGCGGCTTCGCCGACCACAATCTTGGTGGAAGCGAACGAACCGCCCCATACGGCGATGGCGGCAACCAGTTTGAGCTGCGCGATGCGGGTTTTGGACGTACCGGTCATGCAGGGTCTCCGAAGTGAATTAAACCCTGCAAGTATAACCTGTCTTCCCGGATGGTTGAGTAGAAATTCTATGTTCAGTCTAGTGATTAATAGAAAGTTTTAGCTGCAATCCCATTTGGTATATTTTCTACATCGGAAGAATGTTACCAGCGGCCGCTGATATAGTCTTCCAATTGCCGGATAAATGACTTCTGCCCGGATATGATGCTTTTTACCACGTCACCGATCGAAATCATGCCAGCCAATCGCTCCCCGTCGACTACTGGCAGGTGACGGATGTGATGTTCGGTCATGATCTTCATGCAATCTTCAACGGTATCCTTTGGCGTGGCAGTAAGCACATCGGAGGTCATCAATCTGGATACTGGGCTGTTCAGGTTGAATGACCTGCCACCAGCCATGCGGCGGGTGAAATCCCGCTCAGAAAAAATGCCGCACAGTTTTCCCTTTTTGAGGACAACCAATGCGCCTATATCTTTTTGAGCCATAAGACGGAGCGCTTCGCTAACAGATGCCGAGTGTTCAACAACCCAAACCTGTTCCCCTTTTTGTTTCAATAGATCAGATACAGTTATCATATCTTGCCTCCAATTGAATTAAGCGGAAAGTTGAATTGCGGGATGGGGAAATGTTGATATTGATGAATTACCGACTTACTTTCATCATATCATAGAAGGCGCTTGACTTGCTCAATTGATTTTCAGACAGCGGATTTCGATCCGCCGGCGCTGGCTGCGCGCGCGGTGCTCGAATAAAAAGATTCCCTGCCAGATGCCCATGCTCAAACGGCCGTTGTCCACCGGGATGCTCAGGCTGGGCTGGGTGAGCGTGGCGCGGATGTGCGAGGGCGAATCATCCGGACCTTCCAGCGTATGGCGGTACCAGGGCTGTTTTTCTGGCACAGCCTGCTCGTAAAACGCTTCCACGTCCTGCCGGGATGATGGATCGTAACTTTCGCTGATGGTGAGCGAGGCGCTGGCATGCGGAATGTAGAGAAAGCACATGCCCTCTCGCACGTTCCAATCTTGCAGGTAACTTTCCACCAGATCGGTAATCGGCAGCATGCCCTTACCCCGGGTTTGCACTTCAAAGGCGTCTTTCAACCATTCCATTGCCATCACCTGAATATTGTTTGCTCCGATTGTACCAGCAGGTGAATCACCTATTAATACATACATACCTCTAATAATGTATACAATATATAAAATGATAGACTTTGTTTAATTAATTGGCAATTCTTCCACCAAGGAGATCAAGTTGCCCAAACCAACCGGCGAAAGGCTGGAACTTCTTTACCGCATTTCCCAAACCATCAATTCATCGCTCGATTTAGCCACTGTACTGGACGTGTTGATCGACGAGAGCATCAAAGTCACGCGGGCGGAACGAGGATTGTTGATGCTTTACGATGCCGACAGGCAGCTTGCGCTGAAAACTGCACGGGGCATCGATCGCAGCACTGTGGAAGAAAGCGATATTACGAGCGCGCGCAGCCTGGTGGAACAGGTGGCGAAAAAAGGGCAGCCCTTGCTGGCCGGGGATGCTCAAACAGAATTTCCGTCAGGCAAACGCGTCAATCGAAAATTGGACGGCTTGCGCTCGGTATTATGCGTTCCCATCCGGCATAAAGACGAAATCCTGGGCGCGGTTTATGTGGATAACCGTTGCCAGAACGGGGTTTTCAACCAGGCGGACCTGGAGCTGCTGGAATCCATCGCCTCCAGCGCCGGGATCGCCATTGAAAACGCGCGTCTCTATCAGTTGGCGGTGGAAAGAGGGCGCGTGGAGCGCGAGCTGCAAATGGCGCGCGCGGTGCAAGCCGGCTTGATCCCGACCGACACGCCGAAAATCCCCGGCTGGGAGCTGGCTGCTTACTGGCGGCCGGCGCATGAGGTGGGGGGAGATTTTTACGATTTCGTGGCGTTGCCGGATGGGCGCACCGGCATTGTGGTAGCCGATGTTTCCGATAAAGGCATGCCCGCGGCGATTTTCATGGCGCTCACGCGCAGTATTCTGCGCGCAGCTGCCGGGCAAAACAACAGCCCGGCGGCAGATATCGCCCAGGCCAGCCGCCTGATCTGGCATGATTCCGCCGCCGAGATGTACGTCACGCTTTACTACGCCTGCCTGTCGCCGCGCGATGGCAGGCTGGTTTACGTCAATGCCGGGCACAACCCGCCGCTGCTGCTTCGCTCTGCCGGTAGAGAAATCCAGGAACTGGAACGCACCGGCATGGCGGCCGGGGTGGAGAGCGATACGAAATATCAGGAAGGCAGCCTGGAATTGAATACCGGCGACAGTTTGTTGATCTACACGGACGGGATGATCGACGCGATCGGCGCCCAGGGCCATTACGGCGAGCAGCGCCTGAAGGATGCCTTCAAGCGTTTCAGCCAACTCGACGCGCGCGGTATAGTTGCCGCCCTGGAAAAAGAGCTGTGCGCATTCAGCAATGATGATATATCTTTCGACGATATCACCATGCTGGTGATTAAAAGGACCATATAAAAAAGCCGCGGGTTTTTCCGCGGCTTTGCCTGCAACATTTTTAATTCTTATTTAAAAATTACAGTGACCTGGTTCAGCATAGGCGCAATCAATAACGAGGTCATACCGATCAGTTTCATGAAGATCAACAACGAGGGTCCCGCAACATCTTTAAGCGGATCACCATAAGTATCTCCAATCACAGCCGATTCATGCGCAAATGAACCATCCAGGCTTTCATCTTCCTCGATGGTTTTCTTGGCATTATCGAATGCGGTACCGGTATTGTTGAAATACGCGCCCAGCAGCGCCGAAGAGGATACTGCGCCGATTAACAACGCGCCCAATGCCGCGCTGCCGAACAAAAAACCCGTGGCCATGGGCAGGATAAAAGCAATCGCACCGGGCAGCAGCATTTCTTTTAATGCATTTTTTGTAGCAATATCCACACAGTAACCATAATTCGGTTTGGCTTTTCCTTCCAATATGGCCGGATTTTGACTGAATTGGCTGCGCACTTCGTCCACCATCATCTCGGCGGTTTTGGCAGTTGCCCCGATGACAATTGAGGACATCAGGTAAGGCAGGCTGATACCGACGAAGATGAAGCCGATGGCGTAAGGTGTGATCAGATCGAGTACGGTGTTGCCGGTGATCGTAAAGAAAGTGGCAAATAGTACAAAAGCGGTGACCGTGCCGGATGCCATGGCATAGGATTTGGTAGTGGCTTTGAGCGTGTTACCGACTGCGTCCAGATGGGAAAGTGATTCAAATACTTTCCGTTGAGCCTTTCCAATTTTTGCAATTCCAGCGGCGTTATCGACGATTGGTCCAAAGGCGTCAGAGGCCATGATAATACCGATCAACAGATCCGTGCCGATATTGACGGCCAGGATTGCAAGGATAGTTCCGCCGGCTATGTTAAATGCCAGCATGATCACAGCAATGATGGTCAGCAAACCAATGATCGGGCTGCGCAATCCATAAGCTGTTCCGGTCATGAGTGTCAATGCCGCACCACGGTGGGAGGCTTTGGCTATTTGCTTGACTGGCACCTCGTTGATTCCAGAAAAGTGACGGGTGGTCGCGGCGGCGATCAACATGGTAGCAACGCCCATGATGGCTGACACGCCGATGGTAATATTGTCAATCAACCAATGGGAAAGCAGCATAGCACCGGCTGCGCTCAGGATTGCACTAATCCATAAACTGATGTTAAAAATCCCGGTAGGTTTTTGCTGCGGGAACCATTGACGGGTGACCAGGATGCCGATAGCGGACGAGATGATTCCTACGCATTGCAGCAAAATCGGAAAAAAGACCACATTTTGGCCATAAATAGATCCCAACGTTGCGCAAACCACGCTGCCGGTGATAATATCATCGCTGAAAGTCTGGAACAGATCGGCTCCGCGGCCAGCGCAATCGCCTACGTTGTCTCCCACCAGGTCAGCAATCACGGCGGCGTTGCGCGGATCATCCTCTGGTATTTTCTCTTCCACTTTACCAACCAGATCGGCACCTACATCCGCGGATTTGGTGAAGATGCCCCCGCCAATCTGCCCGAACAACGCAGCCAGCGAACCACCCACGCCGAAACCGACCAGTACATTTGGATCTTTAAAGATCATGAACAGAACAGTCAACACCAGCAGGCTGAAGCCAGTCACCAGCAGCCCCATCACACCGCCGCCGAAGACCGCCATGCGGAAGGAGCGCGGAAAGGATTCCTCTGCCAGGTCGGCGGTTTGAATGTTGGTGCGCACGCTGATGGACATGCCCAGATAACCGGCAGTCATGGATGTACCAACGCCCAGGATGAAGGCAAGGGTTTCGCGCCAACCCATGAAAGCCCAAACGACTGCCGCCATGAATGGCGTGGCGATCAGGATGGTGCGAATCTGGCGGCGCAGGTAAATCCTGGCGGCGTTGTGGATGTCTTCGCTGACTTCCAGCATGGTTTGCGATTTGGGCTTGCGCCGGATGATCTGGTTGGCAAAAATACCCGAAAGATAAATCGCAAACAACCCTACAATTACAGGGATGATCCACAGGCTGAAGCCGGAAAGGACGGCGGTGATCAGCAATCCCCCAAAAATTACAATACCAATTAAATACAACCAACGGTTGAGCGTCATTATGTTCTTCTCCTGAATTAAATTAAAAAGTTTTTGGGAATTTGGCGTATAGGATTTTTTGGATATTATACTGATTTTCGCGAAAAGGGAAAGGGTAAATATTTAAGATAAAGATCATTATTTAAGAGAATACTTAATTACTGGTCTGATATTCCCGAGTAGGCTAAAGCCGCAACCTGCCGGATGGAAAAATAGATCAACACGGCAGCCACCAGTATTGCGCTGATCCACCCAGAATCGGGAGGAAGTTGTATTTCTGTTCCCGCTTGAAAACCGAAGTTAAGCGCCACCCGGTTGCAGTAAGCCAGCAGCGGCCAGGCTGCTGCACCTAAAAATCTGCCTGCCGCGGGAATAAAAAGCCCGACAATGGTCGCCAAGCCGCCGGCGGCCATCAACAATGGCTGAATGAGGATCAATGCCAGGTTGGCCGGCAGCGTGGTCCATGAAAAAGAAGGATTCATCTGTATCAGCACGGGCCATACGCAGAATTGGGCGGTCAAGGTGGTAACCACCAGCAGCAGGATTGGCGACCACCACCGGCGCGCGGCCTCGGAACACAACATTCCCAGCACAGTATCGATTGCTTTTATGAGCGGGTCCACTATGGTGATCAATCCCAGGCAGGCAAGAAAAGACAACTGAAAACCGATATCCCATAGCAGGTAAGGGTTGCCAGCCAGCATAAGCGCTGCCACCAGGATCAGGCTGTGCAGTGAAATGACGCGCCGTCCGAAATAATGCGCCGGAATAGCCAGGCTGCCCATGATGGCGGCGCGAACTACAGCCGGTTCACCGCCGACCAGCAGCGTATATAACAGGATGGAGATGATCGCGAACAGGCCGGCTTTTCCGGGGGCGAACAAGCGGCGTGCCAGGCGGATGATCAGGTTGGAAATGATGGCGATATTGAAACCGGAAATGGCGATGATATGCAGCACGCCGCAAGCGCGGTAAGCCTCCACCAAATAGTCGGGGAGATTCCAGTCTGTTCCCAGCAATATCGCAGAAAGCAAGGCGGATTCCGGAAAGGGGATTTGGCTGTAGATGGCTTGCTGGGCGCGTGTGCGGAGGGAGAACAGCGCGGACATGATCGGGCTGCCGGCAGCGCGCTTCAGAGTGGTCACTTGGGGATACTGCATGCGGCTGTAAATACCGCGCCGGGCCAGGTAGGAACGGGTGGGCGGGGAGACTGAATCGAGCAGGCTGTCCAGACGGCCTTCCAGGAACAAAACGTCCCCGTATTCCAGATTGTACCCGCCCGGCAGGCGCAGTTCCAGTTTCCCGTTGACGGCTTGCTCGATTTCCCGGGCCCGGATTGTCTGCGCTTTAACGATCGCGATTGTGCTGCCGGGAGATTCCTCAGGATAGGAAATGACCGTGCCGGTTATGCCGATCGCTTCATCTGAAGCATGCCAGGCGATCTCATCTGATGCAATGCGAGGGTGTTCTGCCTGGAAGCGCCATCCGCCGAGAGCGAACGCGGCCAACAACAGACTGACTGGAATGCGGAAAAGCGGGCGGGAAAGCAGCGGATGGGCTGCCCGCGGAATAAATTTTATTTCAAGAAAAACAGCCGGGATGAAAAGCAGGAGCAGCAGCAGCCAGGCTGCTCCGGGAATAACAGCAGCAAATACTATGCCGCCAATGAATGACAGGCTGACCCAAAGCAGCGGCATGGATGGTTGATGGTAACTGCTATCATACCTGCTCCGCGTATACCCCGCGGTAACTTTCCGGGAGCAGTTCGGCAATGCGCCGCATGAGTTCGTCCGTCCAATATTGCAAATCGGCCGAGCGTTCGCCTTGCTTGAATTCCGGAATCATGAAGGCTTTTCCGAAACGCACGGTGATCTTCGGACGGCGCAGCGTGAATATCTTGCGGAATGAATTGCGGGTGCCAGTGATTCCCACCGGGACGATCGGCACCCTGGCTTTGGCAGCCAGCATGACGGTGCCGGGTTTCCCTTGCTGAAGCTGGCCGGTTTTGCTGCGCGTGCCTTCGGGCGCGATGCCCACTGCCAACCCTTCCGCCAGAGCTTTGGAGGCTTTGCGAATGGCGGTGAAATCGGCAATGTCGCGGTTGATCCAAATGCCCCGCGCGCTTTCAGTGAACCACTTCATGAAAATATTTTTTTGATACTTGGTGGTCACCAGAGCGGTAGCGTCCGGGCGGCGCGGATTGATAAAAATAACGGGGGTATCCAGGTAATGAACGTGGTTGATGGCGATGATCACCCCGCCCTTTTCCGGCAGGTTTTCGAGGTCGATGAATTCCGTACGCGTCAGGGTTTTAAGTAAAAAGCGCACCAGGTTCTGCAATGTTTTCCGTTTCATCTTGTAAATTATAGTAGGTTTTGTTGCTTACAGAATTTGATCTTGCATATTACATTCCACAGCCGCCTGGCGCCTGAGTTGGGCTGACAGGCGCAGGGTGATCATTCCGACCGCTAGAAATACCGCAATCATAAAAACGGTTGAAAGCACGCCGCCGGCTAACGAGGCAGTTGGGTTGGCCATGGTCAGCGGCGTGGTGTAATACCCGTTGATCATAGCCAGGGAATTCCACAAACCATGCAGGGCGGTGGCTCCCAGCAGGTGCAGGAGGGCGTTTCCCCATTTCTTTTCGCAGCGGGCCAGGGCCACGCCGTATCCAACTAACCCGCTCAAACCGATATGCAGCATGCCGGTGGCCGCGCGCAGCAGCACCGCCATGATCCAATCCTGCGCGGTGATTTGGCTGACCAGGCTGGCGCTTTCCAACAGCGCGAACGCGCCGCCGCTGATTAAGCCCAATTGGAAACCTTCCACCGGGCGCAGCATTTTTCGGGGAATCAGCCAGACCGATAAGGGTTTGAAAACTTCCTCCGTGAACGGCGCCGCCAACCCGATCACCAGGAAAAGCGCCGCCGCAATGGTCGGGTTGCTGGAAAGTTCCAGCAACAGGTTTTCAAGCGCTTCCATTCCGGATTGTGATGAATCCAATGCGATGGAGAGATCTGTGATCTTTGAAAGGGTACCGGGCTGCATTCCCAGAAGGATCATGACAATCACGGCTACCAGAATAAGCAGCAGGGTTTCGATGACCATGATCACCACTGGCGCGGCAGTCAAACCCACGGTAAGCGCCCCCCACTCTTTCAACAGGGACGGGCGCGCCAATCCGCGGCGCGAAAATTCGATCAGCCACCAGATCGGGATGGCTACGCACAGACTGGTGAGCACTGCCGTGACGAACGGATTGCCGAAAAATGGGTCCAGAAAATAGCCGGCTGCCAGCAAAACCGCCCAGCCAATCAGCGCATAACTGGCAATTTTAAGCAGCGAGGGGAACCTGGTTGTGGAAGGTTTGCCTCTGAGCTGGCGAATGGAGAAGGCCAGGCTGGGGATTATCAACAAACCGATGAACACTGCCAGCGTTCCAATGGCGGTCAGCATGGCCGTACCGGCATCTTCCACGCCGGCCTGGCTGCTTGCCAGAAAAGCGCCGGCTGCGATAAGCCCGCTAAATAAAATGCCCAGTGCGCTGAGCAGGAGCATCATAACACTGGGCAATTGGTTGTTTTTAGACGGCATTATTCTTCGTTGATCGTAACCTTGAGCACTTTATCGATGACGTCGTTGAAAATGTTATCGCGAATTTCGAACTTGTCCAAAACATCCAATCCTGCGGTAACTTTTCCGAAGATGGTGCGGTTGCCCTGGTCGGTCAATGCGGTTTTATTCATAAAGAACATCGAGCCGTTGGTGCCGTAACCGGGCCAAACACTGTAAACCGCTAACATGCCGGGCTGCTCGAAAGTCAATCCGCTGTTTTCGTCCAGGAATGCGTAACCCGCGCCGCCGTAGCCGGTATCGGAAGGATCGCCGGAGAGCACGAAATCACTCGAAGCGATGATGGGCAGGTTATCATACCAACCTTGCTTGGCCAGATAAACGAAGCTGTTGACTGCGACCGGCGCTTTGTCCGGGTACAGTTCAACCTGGATGTCGCCCCGGGTGGTTTCAATGGTGGCGGTGTACTTCTTGCCGGCATCGACCACAGTCGCCGGGCAATTATCCAGTTCGTTGGCCTGATTTTTGATCAAGCGCAGATAGATCGAGAAGATCTCAATCCCGCGCTGATTTTCCGGCCATTGGTAACCATTAACCATTAACGTGGGGGTGCCGGAGATACCGATGGTCATGGCGGAATCCAGGCTGGCCTGGGCTTTGGCTACCACGGCGTCGCTTTTCATGTCTGTCAGCAACTGATCGGCATCGATGCCCAGAGCGGGCACACGTTCCTTCAGCCAGTTCTCAAAATCGGCGGCGGGCAGGCTGCCCCAGAAATCAGTTTCGGTCAATGAAGTATCGGTGCTCAAATCCTGTCTTTGGCGTTCAAAGAGAAATTTCCTCAGTTCATTAAATTTTTCTTGAAGGCCTGCAGCAAACAGAGCCTGAGTGGCCGCCATGGCTTTATCATGAATACTGGTCAGGGGGAACAGGCGCGTGACCACGCGCACGTCGTCCGGATAGAGCGCCTGGAATTGGTCGAGAATCGGATCCAACTGCGCGCAATAGGGACACTGCGGGTCGGTATAGACAATGAAGGTCAAGGCCGCGTCCGCCGGGCCGACCGCGAAGTCCTCCTCCGTGATGGGCGGCAGGTTGGGGTATGGTGAAGCCAGCGAATAACTCAAGACCGAGAAGGGAATGCAGGGATTGCTCACGTCGGTGAGAGGGGCTTGAGTAGCCTGGGCGGTGGGTTCGGCCGCAGCGCTCTCCGCGGTCGGTTCAACCGTCGCAGTTGGTTCAACTTTATCGACCAGAATGCCGCAGGAAGCCATCAAGATTGAACCAAGCAGGAAAACAGGAATCAGTTTTTTAAACATGGATATTTTACCTTTCTTGAATGTAATTAAGATAAATTAGATAAAAATGATAATAATATCTCCCGAAGATCGGATTGTACCACATCAGGCTGCCGGCTGGCATCCACGATTTTCCAACGCTGCGGATCGGCTTGCGCCATTTCAAGGTACCCCTGCCTGACCCGTTGATGATATTGTAGCACGTAGGCGTCCATGCGGTTCCATTCGCCCCCGCCTTTTTGGCGGCGCTCCAGGCCCGTTTGCGGATCGACATCCAGCAGAAAAGTCAGGTCCGGACGCAGGCCGCCGGTGGCAAAATGGAGCAGGCTGCGGATCAGGTCCAGATCGAATTGATGGCCGTAACCCTGGTATGCCATGGTTGAATCGGCGTAACGGTCCAGCAGCACGATGTCGCCCCGCTCAAGATGCGGTTTGAGCACTTCTTGCACCAACTGCGCCCTGGCAGCGCAAAACAGCAGGGTTTCAGTACGCGGGTGCATATTCTTGTTTTGGTGGTCCATCAAGACCTGGCGAATTTGCTCGCCGATAAAGGTATCACCGGGCTCGCGCCCGCAGAAAACCTTGTATCCTTCGGCGGTCAGGAACTCCTCCAGAAGATGAATCTGGAGCGTTTTTCCGCTGCCGTCCGGTCCTTCCAGTGTTATGAACATAGGCTAATCCCTGAAGATACGCACATGGCGGTTGGGTTCCTTTCCGTAGGAATGGGAAACGAACTCCGCCTGGCGCGCGAGTTCATGTTGAATACGGCGCACGCGCGCGGGCGCGGGAGGCAGGTCCACCCAGTGCTGGCCGTTACGCACGGCTTCGATGGCTTCCATGGTTTGGGCGCTGATATCCTCCAGGTTAATGCTTTTACCGGGGGTTTCGCTCAGATTATACAATTCCACAAAAGCTTGCTCGATCTGGTTGGTTGAATTGGAGCGCAGCACGTAAATGGGAATTCCCTGTTCCTCCGCAATGGTGATCGGTTTTTGGTGTTTGCGATAATAGGATTTTAAAGTGACCAGCACTTCCGCCTGGCGCAAATCACGTACCAGGTTGACCGGCACGCCCAGCCTTTTGGAAGCCTGCTCCATTCGATTGCGCGCCACCCCATACGGGTATATAGCCACCCGCTTCAACGGCTGGTTGTTGGGCAGCTCGAATTTACCGCCTGTTTCTTCGCCCGGCGCGGCGGCTGATTTTTGACCGTATTGTTTTTCCAGTTCACGACTGTTCTTGAATCCGTTGGGAAACGAGCGCCGCAGCCCCTGCGCGCTGGTCTGGCTGGCTGGCGGGCGGGCCTCCGGTTTTTGGATGTGGATCTGGTCATGCTCGTCGCGATAGCGGATCTCGGGCTCGAGGGGGTAACCGCGCAGCAGGGCGTCCACCGAAGCCGCCACATCTTCGTGCACTGCCAGCCGGTCGCGCTCTTGGATCTCCACCAGCACATCAAAGGTAGGCGGCGCGCGCCGTTCCAGAACGGTCTTTTGCGTACCGCGGCGGCGGGCCTCTTCGTCTGAAAGCGTGACGGATTCGATGCCGCCGATCAAGTCGGATAGGGTCGGGTTGAGCAGCAGGTTTTCCAGCGTACGCCCGTGGGCGGTGGCCACCAGCTGCACGCCGCGTTCCGCGATGGTTCGCGCGGCGGCGGCTTCCAGTTCGCGCCCGATCTCGTCGATCACGATCACTTCGGGATTATGGTTTTCCACCGCTTCGATCATCACCTCATGCTGCAGGGAGGGCTGCGCCACCTGCATGCGGCGCGCCCGGCCCACAGCCGGATGCGGTACGTCGCCGTCGCCGCCGATCTCGTTGGAGGTGTCCACAATCACGACGCGCGAATTTTCCGCTAAAATACGAGCAGCCTCGCGCAGCATGGTGGTCTTGCCGATGCCGGGACGCCCCAACAGCAGGATGCTCTTGCCGGATTCGACCAGGTCTTCCATGATGTCGATGGTGCCGTAAACCGCGCGCCCCACCCTGCAGGTCAGGCCGACCACAGCCCCGTGTTTATTGCGTATAGCAGAAATGCGGTGCAAGGTGCGCTCGATGCCTGCGCGGTTGTCCGCGTCGAACTCGCCGATGCGTTTCAGGACTTCGTCGATCTCGGTGCGGGAAACTTCCCGGTCGCTGATCTCGACTTCCCTGTCCACGTAACGTGCCATGGGCAGGCGTCCGAGATCCAGAATGATTTCCAGTAAATCGTCAGCGTTGTTGGCTAGTTTCACCTGATCTTCATACTTGGGTGGAAGAACTGCCAGTAAAGCCGGCAGGTCGTCTGTAATACGACGCTGTGTCATTTTAAAAAGATTACCTCAATTATTTTGCCCGGATAAACTGTTATTATAAATTATCCTATAGTTTGCTGGAATGAACATAAGGCGCGACCGGATCGGGATGGCTGTTTTCGGAGGAATGGTTCAGAACACCCAGGGGAGCTTTTTCGACCACCGAAAAATATTTGACCATTTGCTCCCGGCGGGCAGCGGCCGCTTCGGCGATGTTCTCCAGCGCGCCCTCCAATCCTTGCTGAGCGCCGGTCTGTGAAATATAGCGATCCTGGACAGCTTCGGGCAGGCGCGCCGCCAGAGATAACAGGCACATTCTGGGGTCTTTCAGGTCATTGGTCAATACCGGGTAAAGCACCGCTTTCTTTCCGAAGATCTTGACATCCGCGTATCCGGCGATTGCGTGGTCGATCCACAGGACATAATCCGGAAGGCTGCGTCCGTCAGCCGAAGCGATGGCGCGCATGGCAGGAGGAAGCTGTTTATTGCGGAATTTGTGATATTCGTGCACATCCCCTGCAGAGGGCTTTTCCCAGACTCCCATTTTTTGCGCCGAAAGTTTGAGAGGAAGGGGTTTCATTCGCCAAAATCGTTCCCAGCCGTAAACGCAGAATCCAGACTGGCGCAGCAGCGGGAATAATGCGCTGTCCTTTTCCACGCCGGCCAGCAGGAACTTGGCGCCGTGTAGACCGGCTTCAAATGCCAGGTTATCGATCATGCGCAGGTAGCTGGAATCATTGGATTGATCCAGGATCAGCAGCCAGTTGATCTGTGCGCGTTGGTGATTCTTCTCCACCTGGCCATATGCGCAGGAACGCAGCGTTCCGGCGCGCAGGGATTGGGTGAACCAGCTGCCGCTGCCAACCAGCGTCTCCAGGCCGACGCGCGCAAACAAATTGGCTGAACCATGCAGCAGCAATTGTTCAAGGTTGAGCCAGAGGATGTGATCGCGATGTTGAAAGAGGATAACCAGGTCGAGTGGAGAGACGGTCGAGATTTCTATGGAATCATCTCCAGGAAATAGCGGTGAAAACGGTCATCTGCCGTTAACTCAGGGTGGAATGAGGTGGCCAGCCAGCGGTTTTCCTGCGCGGCCACGATGCGGCCGTCCTGCAGGCTGGCTAAAATTTCAACGCCTTTACCGACCTCCTCGATCAGCGGCGCGCGGATGAAAATCGCGTGGAAAGGCGCATCCGACGGTGACACCTTCTTCAGGCAAGGGATCGGCAGGTCGATCTCGAAGCTGTCCACCTGCCGGCCGAAGGCATTGCGTTCGACCTTGATATCCATCAATTCCAGCAAAGGTTGTTGGCGGGCGGCATCCTTGGAAAGAAAGATGCTCCCGGCGCAGGTGCCCCAAACGGCATGCGAACGGCAAAACGCTTTCAGCGGTTCCATCATGTCAAAATCCACCGCCAGTTTACCGATGGTGGTGGATTCGCCGCCGGGAATGATCAGCCCTTGCAAATCATCCAAATCGGAAGGCAGGCGCACTTGCACAACTTCCGCGCCCAGGCCTTCCAGAATTTTTTGGTGTTCGATGAAAGCACCCTGCAGAGCTAAAACACCAACTTTCACGGATTACCAACCTCTGCCGGCGATCAGTTCGTTATCGGGAATGCTGTTGACCTGGCGGCCGACCATGGGCTCGCCCAGGTTGCGGCTGACTTCGGCCAGGATTTTGGCGTCCTGGTAGTGCGTGGTGGCTTTGACAATGGCGGCGGCGCGTTTGGCCGGATCGCCGGATTTAAAAATACCGGAGCCGACAAAAACGCCGTCCACGCCGAGTTGCATCATCAACGCAGCGTCCGCGGGGGTGGCAATGCCGCCAGCCGCGAAATTGACTACCGGCAGTCGGCCAAGCTGGCGGGTTTCCATGACCAATTCGTAAGGAGCGCCGATTTCTTTCGAGAAAGCCATCACTTCTTCTTCGGGGAGCGTAGTCAAATGGCGGATGTCGCCCATCACGCGGCGCGCATGGCGCACGGCTTCAACCACGTCGCCGGTGCCGGCTTCACCCTTGGTGCGGATCATAGCGGCGCCTTCGCCTATGCGGCGCAGGGCTTCGCCCAGGTTGCGCGCGCCGCATACGAATGGAATCTTGAACGCGTGCTTGTTGATGTGGTGTTCCTCATCCGCAGGCGTCAGCACTTCGGATTCGTCCACGTAATCCACGCCCAGGGATTCCAGAATTTGCGCTTCCACGAAATGTCCGATGCGGGCTTTGGCCATCACGGGAATGGTCACTGCATCCATGATCTTCATGATCAACTCGGGATCGCTCATGCGAGCCACGCCGCCTTGAGCGCGAATATCAGCCGGAACGCGTTCCAACGCCATTACAGCCGCCGCGCCGGCGTCTTCAGCGATGCGGGCGTGCTCTGGGGTGACGACATCCATAATCACGCCACCTTTCAACATTTGCGCTAAGCCTTTTTTGACTGTAAAGGAGCCTGTTTCTGCTGTCATTCCTAAATACCTCCAAATCAATGCGATATGCAGGTCTATTCTACCACCAAGGAAAAAATCCGATTCAGGGCGCCTCCCGGCTTATGTTTCACGTGAAACATGGGTAAACAGGACATAAAAAAGTTTCACGTGAAACCTTTTTTGCCCCTTTTCGTATGATAATGCGTGTCTTTGAGAGGTTGAAATGAAGGAAGTGATCGTCTGTGAAGGGTTGACCTTCTCGTATAACGGATATCAAGCGCTGGATGGGCTGAGTTTCACGGTGCGTCAGGGCGAAGTATTTGCCCTGTTAGGTCCCAATGGGGCGGGAAAAACCACCACGATCCGCGTGTTGAACGGTTTATTGCATGCCCAATCCGGGCAAAGCCGGGTATTAGGCTTGGACCCTGCTCTGCAGGGGGCGCAAATTCGCCGTCGCAGCGGGGTTTTGACGGAAACGCCGGCTTTGTACGAACGGTTATCTGCCTGGCAGAACCTGCGTTTCTTCGGCTCGCTGGCGGGGATGCCGGCTGAAAAGATCGGGGAGCGCGGCGCTTATTACCTGGATTTGTTTGAATTACGCGATCGGGCTGATGATCGTGTGGAAACCTACAGCAAGGGCATGAAGCAGCGCCTGGCGCTGGCGCGCGCCTTGCTGCACGACCCCGAGCTGCTGTTCCTGGACGAACCCACTTCCGGCATGGACCCGGCGGCGGCGCGCCAGGTGGAAGGGTTGATCTACCGGATCAGCAAGCAGGAGAACCGTTCCGTGATCCTGTGCACCCACCGGCTTTACGAGGCCGAAAAGGTCTGCGATCGCGTGGCGGTGATGAAAACCGGATCGGTGATCGCTTGCGGTTCGCTGGAAGAATTACGTGCGCGCTATGCTTCTGAAATCCGCATCAGGCTTGGCTTTGGAGAGCTGCCGCCGCAGGAATACCTGTTGAAAATCCGGGCGCTGGAAGGGGTGCTTGAGGCGCGTGAAGCAGCAGATACTTGCTGGGAGCTGCGCCTGGCGGCGGAGAAAGCGATCCCGATGGTCATTGCGAACCTGGTTTCGGTGGGAACCCCGATCTATTCGGCGGTTCCCCAACAGGCGACCCTGGAAGATATTTACCTGCGTTTGCAGGGTGCGGAAGCGGAGGAAGAATGATAAAACTGCAAAATATTTTTACGATCGCAAAAAAGGATTGGCTGGAGGTGCGCCAAAATAAGTATGCCTGGGCGCCCATGCTGATTGTTCCAGCCATCTTTGTGATCATCATTCCGTTGATCTTCACCTTCGTTATTCCGGCCTTGGCGGTGAGCCCGCAGGACGTGCTGACCTCGGATGCTGATTTTCAAATTTTTATCGACCACATGCCGCTTCAATTAAGCCGATACATCGACTTCCAAAATCCGATGGAGTCTATGCTGGTTATCATCCTGGGCATTATGTTCGCGCCCATGTTCTTGATAATGCCGTTGATGGCTTCCACCACCATCGCCTCCGAATCATTCGCCGGCGAACGAGAGCGTAAAACCATGGAAGCCCTGCTGTATACGCCCGCATCCGACGCGGAATTGTTCCTGGGCAAGGTGACCGCGTCAGCCGTGCCTTCCATTGCCTTGACCTGGCTGGGTTTCGCGATTTATACGTTGATTCTAAACCTGGCGCCGTATGCTTATATCCAGCGGATTTGGTTCCCGCTGCCCACCTGGTGGCCATTGATCTTTTGGATCACGCCTGCGTTGGTGATCCTGGGCATCTCGCTGACGGTGCTGATCTCGGCCCGCGTGCAAAATTTCCTGGGTGCCTACCAGAGCAGCGCGTCGGTGGTACTGCTGGTGGTGGCGTTATTTGCCGGGCAAGTGAGCGGCATGTTATACCTGAGCGTGGGAATTGAAATGCTGCTCGGATTGTTATTCTGGACTGCGGCGGCTTTGCTGACGGCGCTGGCAGTCCGCACATTCAACCGCGAGGCTTTGTTAAAGGGGTAAGCCGGTGCGGACGGCTTTGGCAGGCACGGCCTGCAGGTAACCAACCGCCGTGCTGTGTTCCTCGTCCATCACCAGGCGCAGACGGTGGTTCTTGCGGAAATCGTCGATCTTGATCACGCGCAGGCGTTCCTTGGTGGCGTCATCCGCCGGGATGAAGTCTTCCAGGCAATTGGGGGAATGGTAGAAAAAGGCAGGCTGGAACACGCTCTGCGGGTCGTCCAGGATGATGGCCAGCGGATAGATCTGCGCTTCCAGCAGGTCCTGGAAGAAATGCGTACCCAGCGAGGGTTCGGGGGAGGGTCCAATCTCCTTGCCGGACATTTCCACCAGTGCGCGGGTGTTGAAAACGTCGCTGTATCCCACCGGGATGCCCAGGTCGGTATTGGTGCTGCCCCAGCGGCCGGGGCCGACCAGGATGAAATTGCGGCCTTTCAAGGCGTCGTTGAGTCTTCCGATGATACGGGCCAATTCGAAACGCTCATTCACCTTTAATTTGAAGTAAGCGTCAGGTGGCACGAAAGCCACGTATTCAATATCGTTTACCACACCCTGCGGGATCATAAAACGCGTCTGAAGGATAACGTCATTTTCGGGCAGGTGGCCGGGGATGCTGACATCTTTGGTTTCCGCCAGGCGGCTTTGCGGCCGGCACTGCAGGAAGGTAAACAACAGGTCCGGTTCGCCGTTCCCTTGTTCGTTAATCTGCAGGGTGAACTCAAGGTCAACCGGGTATTGATAGCAGCGCTCCAGGGTTTGCAGGATGTTGCGCATGGTTTCGGCGAATGCGGTGCGGCGCAGCAAATCCTCAAAGGTGAGCACCAGGTTTTGTTTGTCGTTTTCCAGCAGGCGCGCGTGCAATGACGTGAAATAACCTTCTTCTTTAAGCTGGGCGATATAACGCAAGGGCGGATAATCGGCATTGAGCACTTTATGAATGGGCAGCGTGTCCATCTTGTTGCCTTGCAGGTCGATCAGGTCGACGTACTGCTGCGAGCAGCGTTCCATGGTGCGCTGGTCGGGGGTGGGCCGCAGCAGCGGATGGCTGAGCGCGATCAGGCGCGGGTAATCGTTGCCCACACGGTCCACGGCGCGCGTGCCCAGCCCCCACACCAGGCGCACGAACCCGTCCTCGCGTTTGATCTGCGGAGCCCAGCGGTACAGGTTGCGGCTGAAAGCCACACCCGCCGCGTCCGGCAGGAAATAATCATGATAAGTTTTGCCCTCCACCGCCATGATCAGGATGGCCATGCGTTCGTCGTAATCCTGCAATCCTTTGCTGCGCCGGTAGAGCAGCGCGTCGGGATTCAACGTGGAGGCGTAAACCCGCGCGATGGCGGTGCACAAGGCTTTCAGATTTTCCTTCGGCGTACCCTGGTTCGAGAGGAAGATGCTGTCGTATTTCCCGGCGAACGAGGTACCGAAGTTGTCTTCCAGTAAACTGGAGGAACGCACGATGATGGGACGCTTGCCGATAGAATCCAGGATGCCTTCCAGCCGTTCCACGATATCGCTGGGCAGATGGCCGGCGGTGAACTTTTTTACCAGTTGCGGGTAATCCGCGCGCATGCGGGCTTCATCTTTGTATTTCTGATCGTTCCAGCGCTCCAGGTCGTTCATGGCAAAAAAGGAATACATTTCATTGGAACCGATGAAATAATATTCCGGTTTGCGCAGATGGCTTTGCAGGTTTTCGGGCAGCTCTTCGCTCAAAATGCGGTGCGCCAGCAGCATGCCGGCGGCTTTGCCGCCCACCCGCCCCGCGCCGATCTTGCGGTTGCGGATCTCCGCCAGATCCGGGATGGTAAACCAGCGCTTGGCAATATTGACGTAAGGAAGCTGATCGCTGATCATGGTGCGGATCAGCACCACGCGCGATTCTTCCAAATGGTGTTCGTATTTTTCCCGTTCGTGGGGCGGCAGGCGCAGGATCGACCAGGCGTGTTCGAAGATCAGTTCCTGGGGCGCCTGTTCAGGGTTGAAGGTCAGGTTGGGATCGCTGTGCTGGATGCCGCGTTCGTTCAGGATATCCGTAACGATGTTCTGAAATTGGTCGAAAGATAAATGCTGGCTGAAAGTCAGATCGGTCAATTGATCGCGCACGTGCAGGATGCGCTCTTCCCAAACTTCGGTGGGTTCTTCGCCCAACGGATTGCGCAAGCCCTCCAGCTCCTGGGAGCGGATGGCTTGTTTGCGTACCATTTCTTCGAATTCGTGTTTTTCGATGATACCGCGCTTGTATAGTTCATGGCGCATGCTGCTGCGGATGCGGCTGCTTAAAATGGGATATTGCCCCAATGCGAGCGTGATGCTCATTAAGCGATCAGCAGAATTCGAAAATGATTGCATGGTTTATTCGTACCGTTTTTGGGTGAATTCATCCGGAAAAGCATTTGATAAAGTGAATTCACCGCAAGATCAATGCTAATAATATATACAAAAGTATATATTATTAGCCCAAATGCATGGGCATGATCACGTGCTTATAACTTTCATCTCCCACCGGCGACAACATCCCCGGCGTGTTGTTGGCGTTGGTTTCCAGGATGGTGTTGGGGGTGCCGATCACTTCCAGCACTTCGCTCAGGAAGCGCACGTTGAAAGCGATCAACAGTTCCGGCCCTTCGATGTTGGCGTCCACAACTACCTCGCCGGAACCCATTTCCTCAGATTGGGTGGTGAATTCCACCGCTCCGGGTCCGCCTTCCTGGGGTTGGATCTTCAGGCGGATGACGTAATTGCCTTCGCGGGCAATGATCTCTGCCTGGCGGCAGGCTTTCAGAAATTCAGTCGTTGAGATGATGGTGCGGGTTTTGAAGGTGCGCGGCAGGATGGCGCGGTAATCCGGGAAATTGCCTTCGATGAGCTGGGTAACCAGCTCGGCATCTTTCATGTGGAAGATAGCCTGGCCGCGATCCTGCGGAACGACCATGGTCACGGTTTCATTGCCGTCGGTGGCGATGCGTGCCAGTTCGCCTAAAGAACGGGCGGGGATGATCACCTTGACCGGATTGGCAATGGCGTTGGAGAGCTCGGCATTGCGCACGGCGATGCGGAAACCGTCGGTGGCGGCCAGCGACATCTGGTTTTCATTGATCTCCATCAAAACACCCTGCAGCACTGGCCGGGCTTCGTCCGCGGAAGCGGCGAAACCAACCTGACGGATCATATCTTTGAAATCAGCCACGTTTAGTTCAACCCCTGAGGCCAGATCCGGGATGGGCATGGGCGGAAATTCCTGCGCATCAATGCCCTTGATATCGAAATTGGAGGTTCCGCAGCGAATGTTGAGCGATTGGGTGCGGACAGTCAGCGCCAGGCTGACCTTATCGCCGGGCAGCGTGCTGACCAAATCGGCGAAGATGCGCGCGGGAATGGTGATGCTGCCTTCTTCTTCGATTTGCGCGCCGATCCAGCAGGTGATGCCCAGTTCCAGGTTAGTGGCTGACAACCGCAGCCGGCCTTCGTCGGTGGCAATCAGGATGTTGTTGAGAACCGGCAGCGTGCTGCGGGGAGATACTGCCCGCGAGACAACCCCCAGCCCGTGAGCCAATTGTGCTTGCGAAACGGTCAGCTTCATAGTCGGACCCTCCTATAATCAGGTTTTCCAGAAAAAGTATACAATGATAAGCGGGTTTTTTCCATTGCCTTTATTTTAAGACAAAAAGCGAAACCGGGTGCATCGGTTTCGCTTGATTGCGGTGAAACGGAAGGGATTTAAATCCAGCCGCGCAATTGCATGGCCTTTACCACGCGGTTGATGGCCACCATGTAAGCCGCGTCGCGCATGTAAACTTTCTCTTTTTCGTACATTTCGTACACGCTGTGGAAGGCGGTGGTGATCTTGTCATCCAGGCGTTCCAGCACTTCGCGGTTGGTCCAATAGTAATTCATGTCGTTCTGTACGCTTTCAAAGTACGAAACGGTCACGCCGCCGGCGTTGCACAGAAAATCGGGGATCATGAACACGCCGCGTTTCTTGAGTTGTTCGTCCGCTTCCAGCGTGGTCGGCCCGTTGGCGCCCTCGGCGATTATCCTGACCTTGCTGGAGATCAGGTCCACCGTCTCGGCGTTAATCTGGCCTTCCAGCGCGGCGGGGATGAGCACATCCACGTCCTTGGAGAGCCAGGCATTGGCGTCTTCAATCTGGTAACCCTGCGCTTTGGCTTTTTCTTTATCAATCGAGCCGTACTGGTCGGTGATGCTCTTGAGGAAGTGCGGATCGATGCCCTTGGTGTGGCTGACGGTGTAGCTGGCGCGGTCGTCGCGATCCCAATACGAAACCGCCATGACCTTGCCCTTGAGCAATTCAATGAAACCGATGGCTGCGTACTGGGCTACGTTGCCGAAGCCCTGGATGGAAGCGCTGCACTTGGCGGGGTCAATTTTCAGGCGCTGCATGGCTTCGCGCAGGTTGTAGATCACGCCGTAGCCGGTGGCTTCGGTGCGGCCCAACGACCCGCCGCCGCCGACCGGTTTGCCGGTGATCACGCCCGGGGTATATTCGCCGGCCAGCTTGGAATATTCATCCATCATCCAACCCATCATTTGGGGCGTGGTGCCCACGTCCGGGGCAGGCACGTCCTGGCGCGGGCCGATGTTGCGCCACACTTGCTGGATGTAACCGCGGCACAGCCGCTCCTTTTCGCTGTTGGTCAGCGTGGCGGGATCGACGATCACGCCGCCCTTGCCGCCGCCCAGCGGGATGTTGGCGACTGCGCATTTCCAGGTCATCCAGGTAGCCAGCGCACGCACTGTGTCAATCGTCTCGGAAGGGTGAAAACGGATTCCGCCTTTGCAAGGACCGATCGCATCGTTGTGCTGCACGCGGAAGCCGTTGAAAACGCGGATGAGCCCGTTATCCATGCGAACCGGGATGCGGAAGTGGAATTCCCGCAGCGGCCAGCGCAGATATTCACGCACCTGCTGGTCAAGATTGAGTTGGTTGGCAACCTGGTCAAACTGCTGCTGTGCCATCTGAAAGGCATTGGTCGTGGCATTCATCTCTTTTTTCTCCTCAAACAAAAACCTGCATGACAGTTCTAAATTTATTCGCAGTGAAGAATTTACTGTCAATTGTTATACCTGCTTATAGTTTAAGATGTATGAAATCATCGTCAAGATGATGAATGTACTCTACTATTCAATCAATAGCCATAATTTATCAATAATAATGGTATATATCACATAATTATGATAAATAAACGGATTAATGTGGGAAATAAAGGCGAAAAAAAACCGGAATTCAGTTAAAATCCCGGTTTGGAACGTTTTTTTGGGTTTCGAACACTTATTTCATGGCGTCCAATTGGCGCTGCAGTTCGGTTTTCACAACCTGTGGATTGGCTTTGCCCTGGGCTTCGCGCATCACCTGACCGAACAGCCAATTGGCCAGGGTTTCCTTGCCTGCCAGGTAGGATTGCACTTCTTTCGGATTCGCTTGCAGTACGCTGCTCACCAGGCTGGTGATCAGGCTGTTGTCGGAAATTTGATGCAGACCTTTGGCTTCGATGATCGCCGAGGGGGTTTTTCCGCTTTCCAGCATTTCCACCAGCACCTCCTTGCCTGTGCTCTGATTGATAACGCCTTCATCGACCGCTTCCACCAGTTGCACAAAAAGTTTTGGATCGACGGTGTCGATTGCTTTTCCATTAATATTCAACCACGCGAACAAGTCGGTCAGCATCCAGTTGACGATTGTCTTGGGGTTGAGCGCGGGCGCGGCGGCCAAACAGTCCTCGAAAAACCGCACGTTCTCTTTTTCTTCAACCAGACGTTCGATATCCTCGCCGTTCAAACCCATTTCGCCGGCGTATCGCGCGCGTTTGGCGGCCGGCATCTCCGGCATGGAGGCTTTGACCGCCTGCAGCCAGGGGCTGTCGACCACCAGGGGCGGTAGATCGGGTTCAGGGAAATAACGGTAGTCGTTGGCGTCTTCCTTGCTGCGCTGCACAACCGTTTTGTTATTGGCTTCGCTCCAGCCCAGGGTTTGCTGTTCCACCTTTCCGCCCCTGGAGAGCGTCTCCTCCTGCATCTTCATTTGGTACAGGATGGCCAGTTCCATGGCACGGAAACTGTTGAGGTTCTTCACCTCCACACGCGTGCCCAGTTCTTCGCAGTCGACCGGGCGCATGGACAGGTTGGCTTCAAAGCGCATGCTGCCTTTCTCCATGTCGCCGCTGCTGACGCCCAGCCAGCGCAGCAGCAAACGCAGCTCGTGGCTGTAGGCCAGCACTTCTTCCACGGTGTGCATATCCGGTTCGCTGACGATCTCCAGCAGGGGTACGCCGGCGCGGTTCAGGTTGACCAGCGAGTAGGTTTCGCCATTCTCGTTCATGTGGGTCAGTTTGCCGGTATCTTCTTCAAGGTGCGCGCGCCGCACGCGGATCCGCTTTTCTCCCTGCGAGGTGCGGATGAGCATGAACCCGTCGTAAGCCAACGGGTACTCGTATTGCGAGATTTGATAACCCTTGGGCAGATCGGGATAAAAGTAATTTTTGCGCGCGAAGATGCTGGTCTCAGCAATCTGGCAGTTGAGCGCCAGACCGGCCTTGATGGCCAGCTCGACCGCATTGCGGTTGATCACCGGCAGCACGCCGGGCATGCCGCAGCACACCGGACAGACCGCAGTGTTGGGCGGCGCGCTGATGGGGTCCACCACCGCGCACGAACAGAACATCTTGGAGCGGGTCGCCAGCTCCACGTGTACTTCCAATCCGATATCCGCTTTATATTGATTATTTGCCACAGATGCACACTGATTTAAAAAGATTTTTTAACCACAGATTCACACGGATGAACACAGATATTAACCAATTATTCTTTTAACCTGAATGCGTTTAGTGCCAAAATTGATCAATAAGCAAATCTTGTTTCCACTTGCCTTTAAGTAATTGATACATTGAGCAAAGTGAATCTCATCCAGTGATTTTACTGCTTTCAATTCTACCAGAACAATATTTTCGACCAAAATATCAACTGCAAAGTCCCCAACAATTACGTTTTGATAACGCACCTTAATTGGCGCTTGTTGAACACATGAAAGGTTATTATTCACGAGTTCAATTACCAGAGCGTTTTCGTAGACTTTTTCAACAAATCCTGCGCCAAGCGTATTGCTGACCGTGAAAGCGCAACGGATGATCTTTTCAGTTAATCCATCGATTTCTTCGAGGTCCGATATGCAATTGGCTTCCATGAAAAATCATCGGTGTGTATCTGTGTTTATCTGTGGTTAAAAAAACTCACAATGATTTCACGAACTGGTGGATGCGGTCGAGCGCCTCTTCGAGCTGGTCGTAAGCTGTGGCGTAGGAGCAGCGCACGAAACCTTCGCCGCCGGGGCCGAAAGCCGAGCCGGGCACCACCGCCACATGTTTTTCGTGCAGCAAGCGATCCGCGAAAGTTTCATCGTCCATGCCGGTAACGTCCACCTTGGGGAAAGCGTAAAAAGCGCCGCGCGGCTCAAAGGTTGGCAGGCCGATGTAGTTGAAGCCTTCCACCACCAGCTTGCGCCGGCGGTCGTATTCCCTGAGCATCTTCTGCACGAAATCCTCGCAGGAGGTCAGCCCTTCCAGGGCCCCGAACTGCGCCATGGTGGGGGCGGTCATGATCACGTACTGGTGAATGCGGGCGATGCCGTCCAGGATCTCCCTGGGCGCGCACACAAACCCGATACGCCAGCCGGTCATGGCGTAATCTTTCGAGAAACCTCCGATCAGGATGGTGCGCTCGCGCATGCCGGGCAGTGCGGCGAAACACACATGCTCGACGCCGTACACCAGGCGGTCGTAGATCTCGTCGGAAATAACGATCAGGTCGTGCTTTTCTGCCAGCCGGCCGATCTCGATCATGGTCTCGCGATCCGCCACCGCACCGGTAGGATTGGAAGGGAAGTTGAGCAGGATGGCTTTGGTGCGCGGCGTGATGGCTTTCTCCAGTTCTTTGGGATCCGGCACGAAATTATTTTCCATGCGGCTGGGAACTTCCACCGAAACGCCGCCGGCCAACAGGATCACGCCCTGGTAGGAGACGAAACAGGGGGTGGGCAGCAGCACTTCGTCGCCCGGGTCCAGCAAAGCCTGGATGGCCAGCAGCAGCGCTTCCGAGCCGCCCACAGTGGCCACGATCTCTTCTTCCGGGTCGTAACCGACGCCGTACAACTTTTGCAAGTGTTCATTAATTGCGCGCCGCAAGGGCAGGATGCCCTTGTTAGCGGTATAGTGCGTCTGGTTTTCGTTAAGGGATTTGATACCGGCCTGGATGATCGGTTTGGGAGAATCGAAATCCGGCTCGCCGATGCCCAAAGAGATCACTTCCTTCATGGTGGCGGCGATATCGAAGAATTTACGGATGCCGGAAGGTTTTAGTTCGGTAACACGCTGCGATAAATAATTTCTTGCCATGATGAGTCCGTCCTTATGAGTTGGATTTGAATTGCACCGGGCTGATGATCCAGCGCCCGCCGGGTTCCAATAACACCAGTTTAAAAAACAGGCTGTTTTCCGCCTCAACCAGGTAATGTTTACTGCCCGGTTCGCGCCATTCCTTTATAACACGCCTGACTTTCATGCGACAGCCTTCCCAGCGAATGCCGCGGGGATGATCGCTGCCGGAATAACCTGCGTGAGTGAATACTGCGGGTGCTAAATCTCGATCCAAGAATTATCTCCGATATTCATGCTTTCGGGTCGGCCTTGCACGTCCGCCTGGCGGCCGATCAGCGAACTATCCAGGATCATACTGCTGATGTGCGCGTCTTGTTCCACGATGGAATTCTTTAATATGGAATTTTTGATGACTGCCTGCTTGCCGATGGAGACGTGCGGGCCGATCACGCAATCGTCCAGCTCGGCATCTGGATGAATGTATACCGGCGGGACAACCTTGATGTTCTTGCGCCGCAGGGCGGTCGAGTTGTTGTCGCGGCCATGCTCCAGCAGGTAGCGGTTGGTTTCCAGCAGCGCATCGGGTTTGCCGGCATCCAACCAAACATCCACCGGCTGCACGCGCATTTTGGCGCCCTTCTTGATCATGATATTGATCGCGTCCACCAGGAAGAACTCTCCGTTGAGCGAGACGTTTTTTGCGATCTGCTCTTCAATGGCCTGCATCAGACCAGCGCCGCTGCGAAAATAATAGAATCCGACCACCGCCAGGTTGTTCTTGACGTCTTTGGGCTTTTCGATCAAGCGTTTGACCTCGTTGTTCCCGGCGATTTCAGCCACGCCGAAGCGGCGCGGGTCGGGCACGGCTTTCACCCAAGCTACCCCGTCCAGCTTTTCCTCCTCTAAAAAAGCCAGGTCGGTTTCGATCAGCGTATCAGAGAATGCCATCAGCATCGGCCCCTGCAAATATTCGCGCGCCAGGTAGAGCGCGTCCGATTGCCCGCGCATCTCCTCTTGGATCACGTAACGGATCTTTTTCCTGGCGTGATTGGCATGGATGTATTCATCCACCTGTTCCTGCTGGTTCGGTCCGAGGATCAGGACGAAAGTGGCGTCTTTAAAACGGGGCAGCGAACTGAATTGCTCCAGTACATAATCCAACACCGTGCGGCCGGCCAAATGGATGAGCGGCTTAGGCTTGCTCCAGGTTTGTGGGCGCATACGGGTGCCTAGGCCAGCCATGGGAATCGCGATGGTGTAATTTTCTTTCAAACAGCCCTCCCGGGGGGATATTTTGTATAGATTGTACAACAGGATGAGGGAACACGAAACTGAAAAATCTCCTGTTATGTTAAAGGCTGGCACTCCCTAATGGTGACATTAAAACGTTATCTAAACCACGCTGGGGGAAGCCGTAGGGCGCGTTTCCATACGCGCCACCTAATAAAAACGAGATCGCCACGCGGTCTGTCCTCAGCGCAGCGTAGGACTTCGCCGCTCGCGAAAATAAAAAATATTCGCTACCAGGTGGAAATGGTTTGAGGATTGCACTCCAAAGCTGGCCTTAATAAAAGGAATTATCTGTGTTTATCAACCCTAAAACATTGTCTGTGTGTACCTTTGTCGGAATTAGCAAAAAAATCGATCTCATAAAATCTAAAAATCTCCGGCAGCAATACGCGGCAACCAGGGCTTGCCTTTATGATCCTGCTTTCAAATTCACCCAGGTCGATGCGCGCGATGGGCGGAAATCCCAGGCGGGGGCTGGCGAAGAACGGGCGCGGGTTGGCTGAGAGGGGTTGAAAGAAATCATCCCAATGCTGCGGAATGACAACCTTGGGTTTCACCTGCCCTAACAATTCAGCGTACCAGCCCTGGCTGGAGACCGCCCGGCAGGTGAGCAGGTCGGCGCGCGGCGCGCCGGCGCTGCTCGTACTGCTCCAGATCAGGATGCGCCTGCCTTCGCATTCCAACAGATAACTATAGCAGGCGTCCATGCGATAATCCCGCAGGCGGGCGGGAAACTTCATTGCCGGATTCGGCTTGGCATAATAATAACCGGGCAGCCAGGGATGCGCCGCAGGCAGCACACTCACGCGGATATTTCCTATGTAAAAGGAATCCCCGGCAGATATGCTATGGATTTGATTCAACGGAACACCGGCCGCGCTCAGGATGGCGCAGGTGTTAGCCGAACCGTGTACGATTGCGTCGGTGCGCAGGGCGATCTCGGGCGCGTCCATGCAGTGATCAAAGTGCGCGTGCGTGACCAGGATGTGGTCGCAGCGCGGGATATGTTTCTGCAGGGCTGCCTGGTCGGGTGCGACCCGGCCGAAATAGACTTGGTGCGCTTTGGGGCGGGTCAGAAAAGGATCAACGATTACGGTGAGGCCGTCCATCTTGAATTCAAAACCGGCGTTTCCCAGCCAGCGCAGGTTGATGGTCATGGATTAATTCTATCCAAAAGGCGATGATATTCCAGCGGATTATTGATAAAATAAGAGGAAAGAGAATCCATCTAATAGGATATAAATTGTCCAATTAGCTTACCAAGGAGCAAAAATGGTATTGGCGCAATCCGATCGTTTGTCCTCCAAAATTCCCGGGATTGAAAACATGCTGTATGAATACGGCGGCGAAGGTTACCCGCGCGTGAGCCGCGTGCGAGCCGACTTGATGGCGGCTGTGCCTGCTATTTGCCCCGAGCGCGCCCTGCTGATCACAGAATCCTACCGCGAAACGGAGGGACTGCCCATGGTGCTACGCCGTGCCAAAGCCCTGGAGAAAATCCTGTCGAATATGTCCATTTTCATCGAGGATGAGCAGTTGATCGTCGGCAACCAGGCTGGGCAGGTGCGCGCCGCGCCGATTTTCCCCGAGTATTCATTCGACTGGGTTATTGAAGAATTAGATCGGTTCGCCAAACGCAGTGGCGACGTTTTTGAAATCACCGAAGACACCAAAAATAAACTGCGCGGCATTCAGGATTACTGGAAAGGCAAGACCCACCAGGATGCAGTCTATGCCGAGATTTCCGAAATCAATATGGCCGCCCAAAAACAGAACGTGATCCATCGCGGCGGGATTTCCATGTCCGGTGACGGGCATATCATCCCGCATCACGAAAAAGTGCTGGCGCTGGGTTACCGTGGCTTGCAGCAGCAATCGCGCGAGAACCTGAAGCGCACGGATCTGACGCCTGAGCAGCGCGATTTTTACCAGGCGTCCGTGATCGCCCTGGAAGCCGCCATTAACTTCGCACGCCGCTACGCGCACCTGGCGGGGGAGATGGCCGAAAAGGAAACTGATCCGCACCGCAAAGCCGAGCTGCAGCGCATCGCCGAGGTAAATTCCCGCATCTTTGAGGACAAAGCGCAATCCTTCCACGAAGCCTTGCAGGTGGTTTATTACTGCCACCTGATTATGATGATCGAGAGCAACGGCCATTCCTTCTCTTTCGGCCGTTTCGACCAGTATATCTACCCTTATTACAAAGCCGACATCGAAGCCGGACGCCTGACTAACGATCAGGCGCTTGAATTGATCGCGCTCTTCTTTATTAAGATGAATTCCCTGAATAAAGTACGCCCCTGGGAGCATACTGAGTTCGGGGTAGGTTACCCGCTGTATTCCAACCTGATGGTGGGTGGCATTAAACCCGACGGCAGCGACGGCACCAACGAGGTCAGTTACCTGGCGCTGCGCGCCATGGACCTCACGCGCCTGCCGGAACCCAACCTGTCGGTGCGCTACTGGGCGGGTACGCCGCGCGCCCTGCTGGCGGAATCCGCGCGCCTTATCCGTGAGGGCTTCGGCATGCCCTCGCTTTTCGCGGACGAGACGGTCGTCCCAGCCATGATGTCCATCGGTTTGCCGGAGGAAGTTGCGCGCGATTATGCCTCTATGGGCTGTGTGGAAGTGGCCATCCCCGGGCGTTGGGGACACCGCGCCACCGGCATGACCTATATCAACTTCGGCAAGATTTTGGAGATCATGCTCAACAACGGCACCGACCCGGCTTCCGGTATCCAACTGCTATCGGTGAATGGCCAGCCCGGGCGCGAGGTGCATTTCGATTCTTATGAACAAGTCTGGCAGACCTGGAAGAAATTCCTCAAGTTCTACACGGACCTGGCTGTGGAAAGCGACGCCATCTGCGACCGCAACCTGAAAGTGTTCGATGCCGACCCATTCGCCTCCTCGCTGGTAGATAAATGTCTTGAGCGCGGCAAGACCCTCAAGAACGGCGGCGGCGAGTTCGATTTCGTCAGCCAGTCCACCATCGGCACCTCCATCATCGGCGATGCGCTGGCGGTCATCAAGAAGCTGGTCTTCGATGATAAAAAAATAAGCTTTGAGCAATTACGCGCCGCGCTGGACGCTAACTGGCAGGGGGAGGAAAACCAGAAGATCCGCCGCATGGCGCTGACCGTTCCCAAATTCGGCAATGATGAAGATTACGTGGATGAACTGGTGGCGGACGTGTACGATTCCTACCTGGAATTGCTGCCGGGTTACCACACCGACCGTTTCGGCCAGGGTCCGATCGGCTGCGGTTACACCATGTCCACCTCCAACATTTCCTCTTACGTGCCCTACGGCATGGACGTGGGCGCCACGCCCGACGGGCGTTATGCCGGCCAGCCAGTCAACGAGGGCGCTTCACCCTGCCTGGGAGCTGACAAACAGGGACCGACTGCCGTACTGAAATCGGTTTCCAAGCTTCCCAACAAACGCATGGCCGGCGGGCAATTGTTGAACATGAAATTCGCGCCGGGTGTGCTGAACGGTGACGACAACCTGGAAAAGTTCATTGCTTTCCTGGAAGCCAACCGTCTGCTGGGCAACTTCCACATCCAATTCAACATCGTCGATTCAGCCGAGCTGCGCGACGCCAAGTTGCATCCCGAAAAGCATGCGGATTTGATGGTACGCGTGGCGGGCTACTGCGCCCTGTTCACCTCGCTCATCCCCGAGGTGCAGGACGCCATTATCGCCCGCACCGAGCAGCAGGGGTTGTGAAATCGCAGAGGATATAATCACGCCATGTTACCCCTGTATAATCCTGACCTGGGGCTGATCTCGACCGTCCAGAAATATTCCACCAAGGACGGTCCGGGTATCCGCAGCACGGTTTTCTTTAAGGGCTGCCCGCTGGGCTGCCTGTGGTGCAGTAACCCTGAACTGATCCGCTGCGTTCCCGATGTTCTCTATACCCGTGAGAAGTGCGCACAATGCGGCACTTGCATCCAAAGCTGCCCGCGCGGCGCGCTGGCTTTCGATGAAACCGGCTTTATCGCGGTCGATCACATGAAATGCGACGGCTGTGGGATTTGTGCGGGGGAATGCCCGCAGGGCGCGCTGGAATTGATCGGAAAAAAGATCACGGTGGACGACCTGGTCACAGAACTGCTCAAGGACCGCGTGTTCTACCAGACCTCGGGCGGCGGGGTGACCTTTTCGGGCGGTGAACCGCTCTGGCAATCCGGCTTCATCGCGCAAGTGGCGCACAAGCTGAAAGCGGAGGGCATTCACACCATCCTGGATACCGCCGGCGGCGTGGGCTGGTGCCGCTTCGAGGAAGTGCTGCCCTACATCGACCTGGTACTCTACGACATCAAAACCTTCGACAGCCATCTGCACCGCCAATTGACCGGACAGGATAATGACCTGATTTTAATGAACGCCAAACTGCTGGCTGAAAAGAATGTGCCCATGAGCGTGCGCCTGGTGCTGATTCCCGGCTTGAACGACAGCCCTGATGAGCTGCGCGCGCGTATGCGGGCGGTGGCAGAATTGAAATCCGTGCAGCAGGTGGATCTGCTGCCTTATCATCGTTATGGCGCCGGCAAATACACCCGCCTGGGGCTGGATTACCCCCTGGCGGACCTGCCGGAATACACGGATGAACAGCTCAACGAGATACAGTCAATGGTTGAGCCTTTCGGGATCAAAGTTACGATTGGGGGATGAACTCCAGGATGGATAAATCTTGCTCCTGATAAATTGCGGCGCATATATACCGCAATAAACAATTGGATTGGATATATAATTCCTTCTCGTTGCGCAATCGGTCATCGCAACCCAGTCGCAGCCTTTCTCAACTAAATCATCAAAATTCTTTCAAGCAGGATTCATCATGAAAAACACATCAGAAAACACCGGATACATGGCTGCCCTGGGCAGCGCGATCTTCTTATCCCTAACCTCCATTTTAATCAGCTACCTGAACATTCACTATCAACTTCCTGCCCTGATTCTGGCATTCTGGCGCGAGATCTTTGTGGCGCTGATCCTGCTGGTGGTTTTTCTTGCCTTCAAACCGCGCATGCTGCAGGGCGCCTCTCCGCATCTCCCTTACCTGTCGGCCTACGGTTTCGTCCTGGCGCTGTTCAACGCGCTGTGGACCGTTTCCGTGGTGCTGAACGGCGCGGCGGTTGGCACGGTGCTGTGCTACTGCTCGGCGGCTTTCACAGCGCTGTTGGGTTGGCTGATTCTCAAGGAATCCCTGACCATGGCTAAAGTGGTCGCGGTCCTGCTGAGCCTGGCGGGCTGCGCCCTGATCGTGAACGCGTTGGATCCCGCCGTCTGGCATGTGAACGCCCTGGGGATCATCACCGGTATCGGATCAGGCTTGTTTTACGCCATTTATTCCCTGATGGGACGTTCGGCCTCCCAGCGCGGGTTGGATCCCTGGACGACTCTCTTTTATACCTTCCTGATCGCCGCGGGCTTCATGCTGCTGATGAACCTCGCGCTGGGAAAACAACTGCCTGGCGCTGCGGCCAATCCGGCCGAATTGTTCTGGCTGGGGAAATCTTTCATGGGTTGGTTCATCCTATTTCTGCTGGCGGCCGGCCCCACCCTGATGGGTTACGGGCTTTACAACGTCGCGCTCAAACACCTGCCTTCCAGTGTGGCCAACCTGATCGTCACCATTGAACCGGTTTTTACCGCCTTCACCGCTTATTTTATTCTGGGTGAACGCTTAACCGGCAGGCAGATTTTAGGCAGTCTGCTGGTGATGGCCGGCGTTGTCGTTATACGAATGTATAAAAACGGTGTAAAATCTGCTGACTCAAAATAACTGAAAAAATTAAATAATTAATTATTGATCAACGGAGGCAAAATGATTCAAATTGTCACTGATAGTACTGCCGACCTTGGTCGCGTGATTGCAGATCGATCTCATATCAAAATAATCCCCTTATCTGTATTAATTGGCGATGAAACCTATCTTGACGGGGTAAATATCGACCAGGCCAAATTATTTGAATTAGTGAAAAAAACCGGCAAGTTGCCTAAAACAGCCGCGCCGACCCTAAAGGATTTTTATTCCGTGTTCAAAGAATCTGATGAAGTGATCTTTATTGGTATTTCATCTAAATTATCATCCACGGTCCAGAACGCAATACTAACTTCCAAAGAATTCCCCGATGGCAAAGTGCGTGTGATTGATTCTCTGAACCTATCCTCGGGAATCGGCCTATTGGCTTTAGCAGCCGGGGATTTGCGCGATAAGGGATTAGCTGCGGCGGAAATCGAAAAAGAAATTACCCGCCGTCTGCCCAATACGCGCATGTCTTTCATGATCGATACCATGGAGTATCTCTATAAAGGTGGCCGCTGTTCAGCGTTGCAATCCATTTTCGGTAGCATGCTTAAGATTCATCCCATCATCGAGATGCTCCCTGACGGTACATTAGGCGTGAAAGATAAAGCTTACGGCTCGCGTAAAAAGTCCATGAATCTGTTACTGCAGGATTTTGAGAAACATTTGGACGAACTGGACACGCGCAGGGTTTTTATTACCCACACCTCGTCAGACGAGGACGCCAAATATCTGAAAGAAGAGATTGAGCGCATTGCACACCCCCGGGAAGTGCTTATCACTCGCGCAGGCAGCGTGATTTCCAGCCACTGCGGGCCTGGTACCATCGGCATCCTGTATATGGTCAAGTAGCCGAGTGTATCATTCTGTCTGAGATCCTTTCCTGCGTCTGGATAAAAGAGGAGGTTCAACATGCTGTTATTTTGGAGGGGGACTGTTTTTAAATTATTTCTGAATTGAATGGATGTGCCAAGCATAATGACGATAACATAAACAGAGGCCGGATTGCTCCAGCCTCTGTTTTATGAATCTCCCACCTATTTACTTAATATTTCCAAATCTCTTTTAGGATGGTCTTGGCCTGATCCAGGTCGCGCACCAGGTGATTGAGCATCATGGCGCGCAGGGCTTTGCTATAATCCTTTTCCACCACGGCTTCCGCCCACAGCATTTCAAAGGTGGCGTTCAGGCGCGTGAGGGCTTGCAAGTCGAGCGGAGTTTCCTCCGGTTGCAGCGGCACGAAGCCGTGACCGCTGACCAGCGTGGGCGTTTCGATGATGGCCTGCGGCGGCATCCAGGGTTCAGTGCTGCCGTTGACCATATTCAGGATGAAAACCTTATTGGCGTTGGTGGCGTGCGACAGCATCACCGGTACTACAATCGCCCCGTACCAGTGCGCGCCGCGCTGATTCAAGCCGGCTGGCAGAGCGTCGCTCTTCTCGAACTCGCTCATCACCTGCGCTTCCAACTCCATCAACTGCTCCGCGCGCACTTTCTGCTGGTCTTTCTGCTTTTCGAAGACGCGGTTGGAATGGTAGTAGAACTTGAAATAATGGGTCGGAATGCCGCCCACCGCGCGGGCAATGTCGGCATCCACCGGCAGGCCGGGCACGTCTTCCAGCTTCTTCAGGATCTCGGGCATCATGTCGCGCCCGTTCCAATAGACTTTCACGATCCAGCCGAAGTGGTGCATACCCACGTACTGCACCCATAACTCATCCAGCGGCGCGCCGAGCATGGCCGCGATATCCTCCGCCATGCCCACCGGCGAATCGCACACGCCCACCATGTTTACTTTGGAATAGCGCGTGGCGGCGTATTGGATGTAACTGTTGGGATTGGTCAGGTTGAGCACCACCGCTTTGGGAGCAACTTCTTCGATAATGCGGCAGTATTCCAGCACGACCGGGATGGTGCGCAGGGCGTTGCTCATGCCGCCGGGGCCGAAGGTTTCTTCGCCCAGGATGCCGAACTGCTTGGGGAAGCGTTCGTCGTAAGCGCGCGCGGCGTATCCGCCAACGCGGATCTGGTTGAGAACGTAGTCAGCCCCTTCCAGCCCTTTGCGCGTGTCGGTCTCAAAGACAACCCGTAAAGGAATCTCCGCCCGCTCTGTCAATTTCGCGGCTGCAGCGGCCACTTTAGCCAGCTTTTCAGGCGTACGCCCGATCAGGCAGACCTCGAATTCCGGCCGCTCGCCTTGCTTGGCTAATTCCTGCACCAGCAGCGGGCTGGCGATGCTGCTGCCGCCCAATACAGCCAGTTTTCGTTTTTCGGACATCCTCACCGTCTCCAATTCTGCGAATTACGCGCGGTCGTAATATGCCAGGATGGCCTTGGCGGTTTCGATCGCCTCGTCATCGCGGAAGTTCTCGAAAATGGGCAGGTTCAGCACGCGCCGAACGAAAGGCGCGCCAACCGGGAAATCTTCTTCTTTGTATCCCAGGAATTCGTAAGCGCCCTGCATGGGCACCAGGATGGGGTACATGGCAAAGCCGCCGATGTCGTGGTTGGCGAGATGGATCAGCAAATTTTTGCGCTCTTCCTCGCTGGGCGCCACCGTGGCATACGAATAATACACGTGATGGCAGTAATCCGCCACCTGCGGAAGCTGCAAAGGAGTATCCTTCAGCATTTCATCGTAGATTGAAGCGATATGGCGGCGTTGATTGTTCCAGTCATCCAAGTGACGCAGCTTGACGCTCAACATGGCAGCCTGGATCTCGTCCAGGCGGTCCTGGAAGCCGATCACCTCGTGGATGAATTTCACGCGCTGGCCTACATAGCGCAACATACGGATCTTTTCATTCAGATCCGGATCACTGGTGGTAATAATGCCGCCGTCGCCGTAGGCGCCCATATTTTTGCTGGGATAGAAAGAAAAAGCCGCGGCATGGCCGAGCGAACCGACGCGGCGCCCCTTGTAGTAACCGCCGTGCGCGTGCGAGGCGTCTTCCAGCACGTACAGGTTGTGTTTTTTAGCCAATTCCATGATGGGGTCCATATCCACCACGTGCCCGTACAGGTGCACTGGCAGGATCACCTTGGTCTTGGGGGTGATTTTCTTTTCGACCAGTTCGGCTGTCAGGTTGTAGGTCTTAGGGTCGATGTCCACGAACACCGGCGTGGCACCGCAATAGGAAGCGGCAAAAGCGGTGGCGACGTAGGTGTTGCAAACGGTGATGACCTCGTCGCCAGGACCAACGCCCATGGCTTCCAACGCGATATGCAGCGCGGCTGTGCCGCTGGAGATACCGATGGCGAATTTGCTGTCGCTGAAGGCGGCAAATTCCTGCTCGAATTGCTTGAGATATGGGCCGAGTGTGTATTTGCCGGTGGGCAGCACTTTATGAACAGCTTCCAGCACTTCATCACCAATCTCTTCCCATTGGCGTTCCAGCTCGCCGCTGCCGATGCGCGTAGGTTTGGTCAGGGCTTCCACCCAATCCGGAATGTCGATCTTGCGGGTCAAATCTATTTTGGTCATGTTTGCTCCATTTATCTATAAAATTGAGGTAAATATTGTTTGTGCGCTTCCAGCATTTCGTCCACCAGCTTGACAGCAGTGGGATAATCCGGCACCAGTGGATTCTGCAGCATGGCCAGATAGGCGTCGCGGCGCGAACCACTGACGGCGGCCTTGACCGTGGCAGATTCCCAGGCTTTGGCTTGCTGGCACAATGCGCGGATGGATTCGGGCAGGCGCCCCATGCACAGCGGCGTCACGCCGTGCGCGCCCACCACGCAGGGCACTTCCACAGAAACGTCCGGGTCAAGATCGGGGATGCAGTTGCCATTGCGCGCCACTACGATCTGCACATCGCGCCGATCGAGCATCAGCGACATGATCAGGTTGACAGCCGCTTCCGAATAGCGCGCGCCGCCGCGCTGGGCTAGCTCCGGTGGTTTCACCAGCACAGTCGGATCGGCGTATTTCTTCAGCAGTTCTTTTTCGATATCAACGATGGTCTCGCCGCGCGTTTTTCCGGCGGCTTTGGCTTCTTCCACCTTGTGCGGATGGTAATAATAGTATTGCAGGTAATAGGTCGGCATCACGCCCAGTGTGCGCACCAGGTCGGGATCGAACTTGGGCATTTCTTCGATCTCCGCCAGTTTCTCCAGGTTATCCATCAATTGCTGGGTCATATCCTGACCCTTAATGTATACCTTACGCACCCAGTTGACGTGATTCAGGCCCATCCATTCCAGAAAAACGTCCTTCGGTTCCACGTGGAAGGCTTCCGCCATGGCGGCGATGGTGTTGATGGGATTATTGCACAAGCCCACCACGTTCAGGTTGGTGTGCTTGAGGATGGCCTCGGTCATGATGCCGGAGGGATTGGTGAAATTGATATACCAGGCGTCCGGGGCGTATTTTTCCATGTCTCTGGCGATATCCAGCGTGACGGGGATGGTGCGGAAAGCTTTAAAGGTCCCGCCCGGGCCGGTGGTTTCCTGGCCGATCACGTTGTATTTCAACGGGATCTTTTCATCCAGGATGCGCGCGGGCATGTGTCCGATACGCATGGAGGAAAGTACGAACTTGGCGCCGTCCACGGCTTTAGGGCGGTCGTAGTTCAGGGTGACCTTGGTATCCAGCTCGGCGTATTTGACCTGGCGCTGGGCCATGCCGCCCACCACGTTCAGGCGTTCCTCGTCGATGTCAAATAGTGCGATCTCTCCGACTTCCAGGTCGTTCTCGTGCTGGATAAAGCCGTCGATTAATTCAGGGGTATAGGTGCTGCCGCCCCCGATGACCGTGATTTTGTCGATCCTTGGTTTGCTCATTTTTTAACTTCTTTCTCTAAAGCAGCAATCCGCTTGCTCATGCGAATGTACTGCTCGGTGTAGTCGATCTCGCTCCAGGCGAGCATCAACAGGTCGAGAGCGTGCACCAGCAGCACGGAAAATTCGGGATTTTCGCCGCGCGCGGCTTTGGTGATAATGGCAGTGTTGATCTTGTGCGCCTGCACTTGCTCCTCATTGGCTTGCTGCATGACTTTCTCCGCCTCTTCCCAGTGACCGGCTTCCGCGTTTTCAGCGGCCTCTTTGGCGAAGCTGCGCGCGCTGCCGGCATGCAGGATTAATTGGAAGAGGGTTTGTTCCCATTCATTGAAATCAGTCATTTTTGTCTTCTTCTTTCTTCTATAAGATGAATATTGTTTTAAATCAAGTGCTTGCCATCATTCAGCCTGACGACCCGCCAGCGCCCGTCGATGGCATGAAATTCGCTTATGCCGCAAGCCGTCCAGGGTCCGATCGTTCTCCAGGCGTAAATATCTTTCCCCTGGAAATACTGTGAAAGAACTCCCAGCATGCCCCAATGCACCACGGCCATAATGCGTTCGCCCTGATGTTTGGAGAGCAGTTCCTCGATGCTGCGCACTGCCCGCCGGGCGACGTGCTGTTCGCTCTCGCCGGTCAATCCCAGGGCCAGATAAACGTACGGGCGCAGGTACCAGGGACCGCTGCCATCCGGCTCGAACAGGTTCATCGGCTTGCCTTCCAGCAATCCATAATAGCGTTCGCGCAGCCCGTCCACCGGGATGGGCTGGAGTTGGATGGCTTCTCCGATGATCGAGGCGGTGCTCATGGCGCGCCCGAGTGAACTGGCGTAGAGCGCGTCGAAGCGCTGTCCGCGGAAATACTCGGCGGTTTTACGGGCATCCCGCACGCCGGATTCCGAAAGCGGCGCGTCCAAATGGCCATGGATGCGATTGTCGGCGATCATGGTAGTTTCGCCGTGCCTGATCAATACCAGCTGTGTTGTTTTTTCCATGATGCGCAGCAGCAGTAGGCGGTTATTTCATCGGTTCGGCGTGATCCGCCGCGCAGCGAAATCCGATGAAGGGGTTCTTGCGGTGCGGCGTATGCAGGCGCACGTAGAAAGTCTGCGCTTCTTCCGCGCCATCCAGCCAGTCGCCTCCGCGCAGCGGCGCGCGCAGTTGCGATGGGCTGCCACCGCCAATCCATTCCCACACGTTCCCGGCCATGTCCTGGCAGCCGTAGGGGCTGTCGCCCGCCGGGGAATACTGCCCGACCGGCGTGGTGTCACCCGAAAACGTGTTGCATTTGGCGCGGTCGAATTCATTTCCCCAGGGCCAGATGCGCCCATCCGTGCCGCGCGCGGCTTTTTCCCATTCCTCTCCTGTGGGCAGGCGCTTGCCGGCCCAGGCGGCGTAAGCCGAAGCGCTTTCCCAGTTGACCTCGACCACCGGGTGGTTTTCTTTGCCCGCCGGCCAGGTGCCGTTGCGCCAGGAGGCCGGATCGGGATGACCGGTAGCTTCCACGAATTTCTTGTATTCGGCGTTGGTCACCGGATACAGGTCGATGAAGTACTCCTTGGTCTCGATTTCTTCTTTATCTTCCCCAAACAGGAATTTCCCCGCCGGGATCCTGACCATGGGGCGATTGTCTTTTCCGCAGACAAACAGAGGGAATTTACTTTCTGCCATCGTTTTTTGCTCCTTTTTTAGATTTCTTGCTTACCGCTGAACCCAATTCGCCGGCCAGCCAGCGGTAACCGAGATAGAATACGATCGCGTAGTAAGCGATTGACACGAGCGAGATAAAGGGAGAGGTGATTCCCAATATCTGGCCCGGATTTTCCGTGCCTAAAGCCCATTGAACGAAGAAGATGACCCATGAAAAAGCGACGGCAACCAATAAAGCCGACCAAAAACGCGCCGCTTTCCCTTTCAACGATCCGGCTACCAGGTAGCCCTGTACGGAACTGACTGTCAGCAAGGCCATGCGGTAAAAGATCATCGAAAGCAGCGCGGCGAGCAGGCTTAAAAAGTTGGCGCTGGAGATCATCTCAATTGTGCCGGATTGCACCGTTCCCGGAACGGTCTGCATGCCGAAACCCTGGAACATTAACCCGGCGCCTGCGCCGATGAGGGATAACCCCGTGAAGATTTGGGTGATCACGCCTATGCCGAACCCCAGCGCCAAGCCATCGCTGTCGATATCCTCGCCTTGCACTGCGCGTTTGCGCAGAAAGATGCGCATTCCAATTTGCAATAGCAGCATAGTGAGCACTGCGCCCAACAGGTATGGCACCCACCCGGATACCTGGCCTTCCCCGTGCGTCGCAATTTGTTTGACCAGGCTTTGCAAAAAATTGCTGACGAAGAAGGCAATGATCCAGATGCCGATTCCCCAATACAACCCATCTTTTTTATAATCTGGCCGAAAGCGGCCGAGCATGCGCATGGGAATGCCCGAGGCAAAAATAAACGCAAACCCGCTGGCAACCACCAGCAGACCTTTTAGTACCATGTGAACCTGCCTTCCCGATTTAAATCAGCGATTAATGCTTAACGTGATTATTTCACGCCGCGTTCTTTTAGAGCTTCCATTACCTGATTAAAAATAGCTTCGCCATCCACCATTCCATAGGCGACAGTATCGATATTTAAAACGATACTTCCATATGGCCCCGAGGCTTCCTCGATGCTTTTCTTTTTAAATCTGACTTGCGGCGCGACCAGCACCACATCCATTGGGTTCTCAGCAAAATTCCAGCGGCCCATTTCAGCGGCTTCGATTGCTTTCAGCTCAAATGGAACGCCTGCCGCTTCCGCCGCTTTGGCGGTCTTTGCTTCGATCAGGCTGGAAGACATGCCCATTGCGCAAACCATGAGGACGCGTATTTTTTTCTCTTCTGCCATATTTCACCTCAAATAAACATCTTTATTATTATTGTAATATTTACATTCGATCATTCAATAACTTGGGGAAGTAATCCCCATGCTGCGCCAGGTAATCGTCCAGGATTGACTTGGCGATGGAATAACCCGGAACCAGGGGATGTAGCGTCAATGCTTTCAGAGCGGTGGCGTACGAATCTTCTACGGCTGCCTGGATGGTCAGGCGTTCGTAGGCTTTGACCGATTTCATCAACCCCAAATCTGCGTCGGGTATACTGCCCATCGCAAATGGGCGCACCACGCCGTTGCTTACCAGGCAGGTCGTTTCCACCACGTCGTCTTCGCCCATGCCGGTGATGGCGCCGCGGTTGGGTACGTTCAGGATCATGATCTTCGGATCGCTGATCAACCCTTCAATCACGTTCAGCGCCACCGCGGAATATCCTTCGGCGGATTCGTCCATCACCTGTTTGGCATCTGCCGCCGGTTTGGCTGCCCCTTGGGCTAAATCCTTGGTATCTTTGCCGGTTTCCAGCGACATATACGTGCTGCCGCGCTGATCGAGATAGCGCAGGTAGATTTCCTGCACCTTTTCGGGCGTGTCCTCTTCGTCGCGGATGCGCCGCAAGCCGGCATACAGTTCCTGGTTGAATGGCAGGATTTGCAGCGCGCGGCTCTGGCCGGATTTCAGCAGGTTTTCAACAGATTTTTTTGGATAGTAAAAGAAATAAACATACTCGTTGGGGATGGTTCCCAGGTTGGCTAATTCGTTGATGTCGAATGGCAGGTGTTCCACTGCTTGTCCGGTTTTTTGCATTGTTCGGATCATCTCGGGTACGAGATCTTTGCCGTTCAAATAGATCGAACGCATCCAACCCAGATGATTGAGCCCATAATATTCGGGAAATAATTTCTCAGGTTTTACGTTTAGAAAAGCCGCCGCCGCGCGCATCATGGCGGAGGGATTATCGCAGATACCGACCGCGTGTTCGAAACCGGCCACGCGCGTGATAGTTTCCGTTAAAATACCCGCCGGATTGGTGAAGTTCAGCAGCCAGGCGTCCGGCGCTAATTCCTTGATTAACTCCACGTACTTCAGGATGACCGGCACCGTGCGCAGCGCCATGGCAAAACCGCCCGGACCGGTGGTTTCCTGGCCCAGTACGCCGTATTTCAAAGGAATCTGCTCGTCAATCACCCTGGATTCCAGCGAACCTTCGCGGAAGGTGGTGACGATGAAATCGGCGCCTTGGATGGCTTTACGCGCATCGGTGGTCCATTCAATCGCGAATTTCGCGCCCTTTGCCAGCCGCGGTTTGCAGGCCAGTTTAATCAATTCCAATCGCTCGGGATCGATGTCCATCATGCAGACAGTATCGATTGGAAGACGATCTTGAAAATTTAATATGCTCTGGATAACCAGCGGGGTTCTAACACCCCCGGCGCCAATAAATGTGATTTTCATAATTATTCTCGATGGTTAAGGGGATGTGATCACTCACATCCCCTTGAATTGTTCTAACTGACTTGAGGAAGCGGGCTATTTCTTGACTGCTGCTTCTTCTTTTTCGAGAACCTGTTTCTCCCAGGCTTTGAACGGGCCGTACCAGATGATGCCGGGGATCACAAATTCGGTGACGATCGCCAGGATGATGGCGCGCCAGTCATAACCGGTTTCCAGGAACATCAGCAATGGTGATGGCAATGTCCAGGGGCCGGCAATGTAGGTGGGCGTTACCAATCCGGCGGCGGTGGCCAGGTAAGCAACCGAAGCGTTCAGGAAGGTGATGATAATGAATGGGATCGCCAGGACGGGGTTGAAGATGACGGGTGCACCGAAGGTGATGGGTTCGTTGATGTTAAAGATGCCGGGCCAGATACCCAACCAGCCCACTCTGCGCAGGCGTTCCGATTTCGAGCGGGTGAAGTAGAAGGCCAGGGGCAGGGTGGCGCCGGAGCCGCCGGGAACCACGAAGGAGCGGAATTGCTCGGTGTAGATGGCGGTGGGGGCCAGCCCTTCGGCAACGGCTTTTACGTTGGCGGCCAGGTTGGCCTGCCAGACGGGTTGCAGGGCGATGCCGATGGTCATATCGCCGTGAATACCCATGGTCCACAGGAAGGCATGGAAGGTTTCAGCAATGGCTGTCGCGGCATAGGTGGAAGCGGCGGGAACAACTGCGCCTAGGACCTTGAACAGGCCGTTGGCCAGATCGAAGCCGATCACATCGCGGATCAACCACCAGCCAAAAGCGATCGCGGCGCAGGGGATCAAAGCGGCGAACGCGTTGGAAATCGCGGGCGGGACGCCTTCGGGCATCTTGATGACGATGTTTTTCTTGATGAAGAAGCGATATACCTCGACGACGACCACTGCGACGACCATTGCGGTGAACAGACCAGAGCTATCCAGATACGTGCCGGCCTCACCGTTGACAATACCGGGGGTCGCGACCAAAACGTAGGACAGGAACGAGAACAGCACCGGCATCAAAGGATCCAAGCCACGGCGGCGGGACAGCGCGTAGGCAATCGACAGCAGCACATAGACCGACAGCAACCCGTATGTGACGCTGAAGACGTTCCATAGCGTCCCGGAAATATGCTCCGGCAGGCGGGATTCCAGATAGCAGGATGCGTCATTCTGGAAGCATAGGGGGAATTGCAGGACGACCAGCACGAGGGCGCCGACGATCAGGATAGGCATCATGGCGACGAAGCCGTCGCGGATGGAGGCCAGGATGGGCTGATCGAAGATCGGGGCCATCTTTTCCATCAAATCGGACATGGTGTCTGCGTAACTTTTCTTTTTCTTTTCGGGTGACATAAAAAAACTCCTTTCAAATTAATGGATATATTGATTTTTCTTGCGGTTTGATTAATTTTTATTTTTTTATTTTCCCTTTTTTGCACCTCCGTATAAAAATTTTCAACAACCACATGAATGTCGAATGATTAATTCGGATGGAATCACAGTGATTTTGTCCACAGACTGGTGGTTGATCAGTTTGAGCAGTATCTCCACGGCTTTTCCGCCGACCTGGCCGAAGGGCGCCCTCACTGTTGTCAGCGGCGGATTGAGAAAGGGCGCGATGGGTTGATCGTCGAAACTCACGAGCGATACCTCGCCGGGAATAACGATGCATTCATCCGCCAGTGCCGCCATGGCTCCGATGGCGGCTTCATCGTCGCTGGCAAAAACGGCATCGAACGAAATTTTCTTGTTGATGATCTTTTTAATGGATTGGTACGCACACTCCCGCTCAAAATTGCCATCGGCGACCAGGGCGGGATTGTAGGAAATATTTTTTTCAGAAAGGGCGGATTTATAGCCCAGCTCGCGGGTGAGCGAATCTTCGTGGGTGGCAAGACCGCGCAGGAAAACGATCTTCCGGCGGTTATGAATTTCGATCAAGTGGCGTACGATGTTCAGCGAGGCGTTGAAATTTTCCACCCCGACGCTGGGCATGTTGATCTCGGGCGGCGCGGTGCGGCAGATCAACACCACCGGGTAACGATTGAAATAAAAATATTTCAGGTCGTTATCGCTGGCGCAATCGGCAAAGATGATCATACCGTCCGTATTTTGCGGGCCGATGGGGAAAGAATTGGCGCCGTTCATTTTATTGCCGTCCCGGTTGATGGAAATGAGCAGGTCAAATCCGGCCTCGCGCGCATCCTTTTCGATTTCGCTGACCAAAACGGAAAAAAAATCGCCTTTTACATCCGATAGTAAAAGGCCGATGGTGTTGTATTCATTCTTGGCAAGTTTGCGGGCGGCGGAATTGGGGATGAAATCCAGTTCGTCCATGGACGCCTGAATGGATTCCGCTACATCTTTGGAAACAGGTGCGGTTTTATTAATGTAGCGGCTGACGGTCGCGATGGACACCCCCGCTCTTTTGGCAACATCCCGAATGGTTATAGACGGCTTGTCTTTCATCTAAAAAAAGAATTATTGCACCGGTTGATTAATGTAACCGTTTACATAATAGCATTTCAAAAAATGAAAGTCAAGTACTTTGCCCAATAAATGAATGTCACATTCCGGTAAGACATTTGGTTGCCATTCTCACCTGTTTGTGTCGGTTATGCCGGGAAGTCAGATTTATAATTGCTGCTATGAATAGAGGAAAAATGAGGCGGTCGAAAAAAAATATAATCCTGACAGCTCTGCTGGTTTGCAGTTTATTAGCGGCTGCGGTTTCCACGGTATTGGCCCAGGATAATCCGACAGAACCCGAAGTGGCGGTCACTATTTTTTGGCGGGAAGGATGCCCGCATTGCGAAGAGGAAATACCGTTTCTGCAAGAGTTGGCGGTCAAGTTTCCTCAGGTAACCATCAACGGTTTCGAAGTGGGCAGTCACAGTGGCAACCGTGAATATTTCTTTGCGCTGGGTGATGCCATGGGATTCGATACCAGCGGTGTGCCGGTCACGGTGATCGGCGATCAATATTGGATTGGTTATGACGAAGCGACTGGCGAAGCGATCCGCAAAACGGTGGAGGGTTACCTCAAAACCGGCGCCGGCGATCCGGCGGAAAGATGGGGCATTGACCTGTCAAATACCACGCGTGCGTTGAACGATACTGAAGCGCAAGAGACTGGCTCGGGATCATCCGTCTGGATCGGGGCAGTGGCCGCGTTGCTGGCGGTATCGTATGCTTTGGGCATGATCCTGGGAAAGAAAAAATCCGCTGCGCTAAAATCAAAAAAGCATTAAATCAAAAGAGGCTGAATTATTTTTCAGCCTCTTTTTTGTGCCGAAGGTGGGAATCGAACCCACATTCCCGAGGGAACACGATTTTGAGTCGTGCGCGTCTGCCAATTCCGCCACTCCGGCAAATGTGTAGCAAGTATATCCAAGTTTAAATTCAAGGTCAAGATAATCATTGACCGCTTTCCGCATATAATTGATGAAAAATCAGGAATTGGATATGCGTTTAGGAATTATCGGCTTACCTCAATCAGGAAAAACCACCATCTTCAATGCGCTCACCCGCGGCAACCAACCGGTTGGCGAAGGCATCGGCAGAATGGAAATTCGCAATGCGGTCGTGGACGTGCCCGATGAGCGTGTCGACCGATTAACGGAAATGTTCCACCCCCGCAAAACCATTTATGCGAAAGTGACCTACTCGGATATCGCCGGTTTGGGCAGCGCTTCCGATAAGGGCGAAATCAGCGGTCAATTGCTCAACCAGTTGGCGCAAATGGATGGGTATATTCAGGTGGTGCGCTGTTTCGAGGATCCTTCCGTGGCGCACGTGCGCGAAAGCATTGACCCGCAGCGCGATATCCGCCTGATGGACGAGGAATTGATGCTCAACGACCAGATCATGGTCGAACGCAAACGCGAGAAATTAGCCGAGGAACATAAAAAAGGCGGCGGGCGCGATAAAGCCATCATCGAACGCGAAATCGCCTTGTTTGAGAAACTAAACCAGTGCCTGGCAGAGGAAAAGCCGCTGCGCGACCTGGAGATCAACGAAGAAGAGGAAAGGATCCTGAGCGGCTTTGGTTTTTTGAGCCGCAAACCGATGATGATCCTGCTCAACCTGGGTGATACCCAAAACGCCCCCGATATCCGTTACGAACACCAGCGCAGCAGCATTGCCAGTCTGAAGGGCAAACTGGAGATGGATATCGTTCAACTCCCCGAGGAGGACGCCAGGATGTTCATGGAAGAATACGGCATCACCGAACTGGGCTTGAGCCGCATCATCAGCAACTCTTACGATCTGTTAGGACTGCAATCCTTTTTCACGGTTGGCGAGGATGAAGTGCGCGCATGGACGGTGCGGCGCGGAGCCAGCGCTCCGGAGGCCGCCGGCGAGATCCATACGGATATGTTAAAAGGGTTCATTCGCGCAGAAGTGGTTGGCTATCAGGACCTGATTGACGTTGGCGGCATGACGGAAGCGCGCGCCAAGGCCAAGCTGCGACTGGAAGGAAAAACCTACATTGTGCAGGATGGCGACATCCTGAACATCCGCTTTAATAATTAAGCCAGAAAAGCGCGAATCCTTGGAAGTATCGAAATAAATATAAGGCGGCATTCCAATGCCGGCTCTTCATCATACAAAGGGCGCGTAGGGGAACGCGCCCCATGCTCGCCGGTGTCTATGCTATGTCTGAATTGGCACGTAAATATACATGACCGAATCGGGCGCGAAGTCTTTGAACGCATCGGTGTAAACTTCCATGTCCAGACCTTTCTTCAATGGTTCAAACCCGGCCTCGGGCAGCCATTTCTGGTAAATATTGGCATAGGTCTTCCCCAGCGTTTCGTAAGCGCCGCGGTGTTCGAACACAGCCGCCTGTATGGGTTCCAGTTCGAGAGTTGCCATGCCTGCGGGAATGTCGCGGAATTCCGATACCGGAAAAGCGCACAGATAGGCAAATTCGCCTTCCGGCAACCCCTCGGGAATGAAACAAACGCCGTATGCGGCACTATTGATCACATTCTTGATTTCTTGCGTGCGTTGGTTGAACGCTGTCCAGGTATCCGCGATTTCGTTATTCTCGTTCTTTCCTTGATATCGCAGACCTACCAGCTTTAAGGCCGGTAAAGACTTAACCGGGATATTCATGGTTTCCTCCAATTTTTCGGATATTTGTATATGCTTGCGGTTTGACAGGCTGCGCTCGACGTCCGATCGTGTTCCGCCTTGCTGCAGGCAAGCCCGGCAGGCGGCGACCACTGTGAGTTTATTTTGCAGTGCTGCTGCCTGGTCCTGCAAGGTTTGGGCATGCTGCTCCAAAATTACGCAAAAGTCACGCCCGCTGAGATGGGGGTCCAAAAGCGCCGCAATTTGTTTCAAAGGAAAACCCGCATGCTTGTATGCTTGCAGCAGATCCAGCCTGGTGAATTGTTCGGGCGCGTAATAGCGGTATCCGTTGAAGCGGTTGACCCAGGCGGGCTGCAGCAGCCCGAGTTTTTCGTAATGGCGCAGGGCTTTCACGGACACGCCGCCCTCTTTCGCGAAATCACCGATTTTGATGAGCATCCTGTCAATCCTATTGTGGATTCTGAAGGCCTTCAGTATGCCCAGTATACACGCTGCCCTTGGGGGAGAGTCAAGCGGGATAAAAAAATGCTGCGGATTATTTCCGCAGCAATTCTTCGAATTCGTTCAAGTTCACCCGCGAGGTGAGGTCCAGGCTGATAGGAACAACCGCAACCTTGTGTTCCAGCCTCATGGTATACATGTCATTTCCGGGCGGGATCTCCTCATCCTTGATGGTATTGGAACTGATCTGCGCGGTTTGTCCGTCACGCTGCACAAAAGGTTTGAAATAACGGATTTTCGCCTGTTTGGTCACTTTCCACGGCGTATCGAAGGTGGCCTCTTCAGGCACCACCACATTCAAGACGTCCACATCAGCCGGCATTTTCTTTTCGAGCAGGATTTTCGCAAAGACTTTGGTGAAATAAGCGGAAACCGAGAAATCCACTTCCGGGGCAAAACCATCCCATTCCTCGCTGGTCAATTGACGCGAGACCGCCAACGCGGGAATCCCGAAGGATGCCCCTTCGATTGCGGCGCCGATCGTGCCGGAATAGGTCACGTCGGTGCCGAGGTTCTCGCCGAAGTTGATCCCCGAGACTACCAAATCGGGTTTTTGCGGCACCAGTTCGATCAAGCCATGCAAGACCGTCTGCGAGGGTGAACCGCCGATGGCATACACGTCCCAGTTTTGGCCTCTGATATTCAGCACTTTTTTGGTGATTGAACCGTCGGAGCCTCTTTGGTGACCGCGCCCCGTGGCGGACATGTGGTCGCGCGGAGCTGCAACAGTTACGTAACCCAATTCGGAAAGCGCCTCGGCCGCAGCCCATAAACCCGGCGAGTCGATCCCATCGTCGTTGGACAACAATATTTGCTTTTTTATTTTTTCCATAATAACCATTGAATTGTAGAAATCGGAACAACCATGAATTGTACCAACAAAAATATTTTGTCGATCAACGAAAAACCGAAAAGAATCAGCTCAATTCATACACCAGAAAACAACAATTCTAAATGACAGATATTGACAACAAACAACAAAATAAGATAGAATATAGAAAACAAACAACAATTTGAATTCAGGAAATTAAGAATAATGAAAACCGAACGATTTGAAAAGTATTATCGCGCTGAAAGCATCCACAAAAAGCGCCAGCTTGCCTGGCCCCTTTATGGCGCCGGATTGGAGAACCTGGGCATTGACGGAAAACCGGTCGAACGCGAAATCCCTTCGTATTCGGATGATGAATTATTAATGCGCATTGATGCGGTCAGCCTGTGCTACACCGACGTTAAAGAAATCGATGCGGGTGATGCTCATCCGCGGCTGACCGAAAGGAATCTGAAGGTGAATCCGATCGTACCGGGGCACGAGATTTCCTTTACTGTAATGGGGGTTGGAAAGAATCTTGTCAATGAGTACCGCATCGGGCAACGATTCACGTTGCAGCCGGATGTCTGGGTGGAAGGCAAGAGCGTGCCCTTCTGTTTTGGCATGGATGGCGGTTACCGCCAGTATGCTGCCATTGGGCGGGAAATCTTGCATGGAGATGCCGGAAATTACCTTATCCCGGTTCCTGATGACATGCCGTATGCATCCAGCGCCATCACCGAACCGTGGGCTTGCGTTGAGGCTGCTTATCGAATGCCTTACCGCGATACCTTTAAAAAGGATGGTTTGGTTCTTTTCTGGGGTGGGGAGAGCACACGCCTCGGGTATACGATCGATCAAAAATGGTTTTCAGCCAACGCGCCGAAACAGGTTGTGATTACAGACGTCCCGGAAGATTTAAGGAATAATTTGGTAGCGCTTTGCGAAAGGTCCATGATTTCCTGGGAAACCATTGACCGGAAATCATTGCTGGCCTCTGACCGCATGTTTGACGATATTGTTTTACTGGACGCCGATCCGCAAGTTTTTAATCAAGCTTCCAGGATGCTGGCAAACTCCGGTGTGCTAGCCTTGATGTCTGCAAAACCGCTGAATGGCACAGTTGAGATCGATCTGGGCCGGCTTCATTACGACTCGATCTATTTTGTCGGCTCCGAGACAACTAAAATTGAATTGGCTTACCAGCAGACCGAACCGCGCGTCTCGCTGAAACCGGGCGGGGTCGCCTGGATTCTGGGCGCGGGAGGTCCGATGGGACGCCTGCATTTGCAGCGGGCAATTGAAAGCAAGAACGGTCCATCCCTGATCGTCGCCAGCGAGGTAACCGAATCCCGCTACGACGCGCTGATCGATTTTTTTGCCCCGTTCGCCAGAAAGAACAATAAGGAATTGGTCATTGTAAATTCGGTCGCAGACCCGCAAGGTTACCAGGCGGTCATGGATCGCGTTCAAAAGATGGGCGGATTCGATGATATCCAGGTGATGGTGGCAATTCCGAAAATCATCGTTGAATCGACTATGCATGCGGGCAAGGGAGCCGTGATTGACCTTTTCGCCGGATTGAAACGCGGCGAGCTGGGCTTGGTTGATGCCTGGCTGATCAGCGGGCCTAAACAGATCCGCATGGTAGGACATAGCGGTTCTGGCCTAGACGACCAGAAAGCGGTGGTTGACCGGGTGATTTCCGGGCAGCTCAAACCCGAACTCTCCGTAGCGGCGGTGGGCGGTTTAAACCAAATACCCGATGGAATCAAGGCGATGAAAAATTGGGTGTTCCCCGGCAAGATTGTCATCTTCCCGCATGTTACCGATTTCCCTTTAACGGCAATCAGTGATTTGGATAAAAGAATTCCTGAAATTGCCGAATTCCTGGGTGAAGGAAAAACCTGGACGGCAGAAGCGGAAAAAATCTTCCTTGACCGGGTTTTGGATCATGACTAAAAAAATTGTTATCTGGGGCGCCGGAAAAATCGGCCGCGGTTTTATTGCCGATCTATTTGCACAGGAAGGCTATGATATTTGTTTGGTAGATGAATCGCCTGAGTTAGTTCGTCAGTTGAATGAGCAGGGATCCTATACTGTTGTTCATGCCGGCAGTAAAAACATCGAGCAGATCAAGATCAGCGGTTATAAAGCGATCACCACGCAAGATTCGGAAGAACTTCAGAAGGAATTCGACAGCACCAACCTGATCGCCCTGGCGGTTTTTCCCAAGAATTTTGAAACAGTCGCGGCACAGGTTCGAAAACTTATTCTTCAAAGAAAAGCCAATGGCTTTGACTCAGCGATCAATCTTATTTTATGCACCAACCTGATTCATGCCGGGCCGAAATTCAAAGAATTCCTCTTAAAGGATCTGGCGCCGGATCAGGTGGTTTTTTTCAATGACTGTGTTGGTATCGTGGAAGCTTTGGTGATTCGCATTGCGCCGGTTCCGCCCCAGGAGGCTGTGGATAAGGATCCGTTAGTGGTTTGGACAAACGGTTTTGCGGAATTGCCGGTTGACAAACAGGGATTCAGGGGAATTTTGCCCCATATCAAGTCACTGCGTCTGGTGGAGGACATGCGGGCTGAAGAGATCCGCAAAATCTATACCTATAATATGTGTCATGCAGTTCTCTCCTATCAAGGCAAATTCTTCGATTATCCTCTTTTGGTGGATTGTCTGGAAGATAAAGTGATCAGAGTGGAAGCAGAAAGCGCTTTGAGCGAAGTCAGCGCTGCCTTGCAGAAGGAATTCGGTTTTGCTGAAGCGGATATGCGCAATTGGATTGCCAACGTGTTGGAACATACCAACAATCCGACTGTTGGTGATACGGTGGCAAGGTCCGCGGCTGATCCCAAGCGCAAGCTGGCCAGGGATGACCGCCTGATAGGCCCCACTTTGCTCTGTCTCAAGAACGATATCGACCCCAAACACCTGATCAGGGGTATTGCGGCTGCTTTCCATTATTATGATGAGGGCGATCCTTCTTCAATAGAAATTCAACAAACCATTAAAAAGATGGGCATCGCGGCTGCGGTCAGACGCTATTGCGGATTGGGCGCAGAAGATGAGAGTTTACTGCAACGTATTGTGGAAGCTTATCGCCGCCTGCCTCTGGAATATGCCTGGCGCAAAAAATCATGGCAAGCCTATCAACTCGGCATGGAATATGAGGAAAAATATCACGGCTGCGGCCAAAGCGTGGTTGCCGCGGTAACTGAGGTATTGGGAGTTTTCAATGAAGAAGTTTTCAAAACAGCGACCGGGCTCAGCGGCGGCATCGGCCAGGTAAATGATTCGACCTGTTCGGCATTCATCGGCGGGGTATTATCCATTGGATTAATTTTCTACAGGGAACGCAAGAATTTTGACGGCGACCGGGAAAGTAAATACAAGAATTTTGAATTGGTGCAGAAATATCGCACCAGATTCATTGAAGAACTCGGTTCCAATTATTGCGCCAAAATTCATACAGCAAAATACGGCCGCCCGTATGACTTGACAGATAAAGCCGAACAGAAGAAATTCGACGCGGCCGGCGCTCATGCGCGTGGAGGCGGCTGCACCGATGTAACCGGCAAAGCTTCCATGTTGGCAATTGAGGTATTGTCAGAATCGCTTATCGAGAGAGAATTATCAAGGGAAACCAGCGATGCAAAATAACTACTTGAAGATCAGTGAAGTCATCGAACCAGCTACGGTTGATTTAACCATGGATGGCATCCAAAAAAAAGAAGAGGCCATCGATTTCCTGGCTGATTTGCTCGACAAGGCCGGTCATCTTTCAAACAAAGCCGAATACATTCAATCGGTTTACGAGCGGGAAAAACTGGGCCCCACGTATATGGGGAATTTCATCGCAATCCCGCACGGAAAAAGCGACGCGGTGATTGAGGCCGGGGTGGCTTTCGGCCGCAGCCCACAGGGTTTCCAGTACGAAACCGATCTGGGCGGGGGAGAAGTGAAGTTGGTTTTCTTGCTGGCAATCCCCAATCGCATGTCCGCGGATGCGTATATGGCGGTTTTGGCGCGCCTGGCGCGCTTGCTGGTTCACAGTGAATTTTGCGACGATCTTTATGCTGCAAAAGGTTACCAGGATATTTATAATGCAATCCTTAATGGCGAGAAGCACCTGGAAGATCTTGCCCAATCTAAATCATGAGAGGTGGAAGATGAAAATTGTTGCGATTACTGCATGTGCCGGAGGAATTGCCCATACTTACATGGCGGCTGAAGCCGTAAAGAAGGCTGCCAGATTGGCAGGCGATGAGATCAAGATCGAGATTCAGGGCGCGATGGGCGTGGAAAATCAGTTATCCCAAAATGACATTGAAGAAGCCGAATTGATCATTTTTGCAGTGAATATTGGGGTGAGGGATTTGGACCGCTTTGAGTCAAAAAACCCCATTGTGATCGATCCGGGTGAGTTTGTGGGAAATGCACAAAAAGCACTGGAAAAAGCCAAAAAATTAGCCGCGTCACAAAAATAGACGGAGAAACAACACAAGAAAGGAGGAAGTACTGGGTTCAATTAATTTATCTAAAAGCTAGCTAAATTCAATTTTAATAAGGAGTTAAAAATGAAAGGACGAGATTTACAAAGGCATTTGTTAACAGGCGTTTCTTACTTTATTCCCTTTGTAGTAGCGGGTGGAATATTGATTGCCTTGGGTTTCCTTTTTGGCGGCATCTATGTTTTCAATGACAGCAACCTGGCAGCCCAAATTTTCTGGATAGGCAAGGACGCCTTCGGAGTGATGGTTGGTGTGCTTTCTGCGTATATTGCGTTTTCCATCGCGGATCGCCCGGCTATCGCGGTTGGTTTTATCGGCGGCATGGTCGCGAATCGGATTGGGGCTGGGTTCATCGGCGGTTTGTTGTCCGGTTTCCTGGCTGGCTACGTTGTGTTGTATTTGAAGAAAATCAACTTGCCCGCAGCAATCCGTTCATTGATGCCGGTTCTGTTCATCCCCGTGATCGGAACCCTGATTGTCGGCTTGGCCACCTTCTACCTGATTGGCCCGCCAGCCACATGGTTGAATACCACTTTCGCCAATATGCTCAATAACATGAGCGTTTCCGGAACCGTGATCATTTCCTTGATTTTGGGCGCGATGATGGCATTCGATATGGGCGGCCCGGTGAACAAAGCCGCTTACGCTTTCGCGTTGGCAGCTTCACAGAACAATAACTGGGTTCCCATGGCGGCAGTCATGGTCGGCGGTATGGTTCCGCCTTTGGCGATCGCTTTCGCCATGCTGGCTGCCAAGAATAAGTTCACCGAAGACGAACAAGGTGGTCTGACCGGCTGTTTCATCGGCGCGGCGTGCTTCATCACCGAGTTCGCGATTCCCTACGCGGCTGCGGATCCTCTGCGCGTGATCCCATCCATCATGGTCGGTTCGGCTGTGGGCGCTTTGGTGAGCTACATGGCGGGCGTTTCGTTGATGGCTCCCCATGGCGGTTTGTTCATCTTTGCCCTTGCCAACAAACCTTTGATGTGGATTGTCAGCATCATCATCGGTGCGATAGCCGGAGCGGTTATGCTGCTGGTTTTGAAACCGGTTTTAAAGGCGGATCAGCAGAAAAAGAAATCGGAATCCAAAGTGGGTTTGGATCTCTAATCTCTAAGGGCGTATCGATGCAGCTGGATTTATGTCCAGCTGCATCAACACAAAAAAAATTATAGCTGAAAAGCGGTAAGGTTGATGGGCGAATGTGATTCAGTCAAGATTCGCTCATCAACAATAAAAATCGTTGTTAATTGTAAAATAATATTGAGGTTTAGGAAAAGATGGACCACAAAGATAAGGTCTTTAGAGAAGAGAGGCTTCAACTGATTCTCGAGAAACTGATACACGAGAAAAAAGTGGTGGTATCAGATCTCGTGAAGTATTTCAATGTGAGTCCATCCCTGATCCGCATGGACCTGGCAGAATTGGAAAAAAGAGATTTGATCCTGCGAACGCATGGGGGCGCCATTCTTCCAGAGAACCCTTCAGAGGATCTCATCGTTGAGAAAAAATTCCTTGAGCTGCGGGAAGAAACCAACGCAGAAGCAAAAGCCAAAATCGGGCTGGCCACCATTAATCTGATCAATGACGGGGACGCCGTGATCATCGATGGGGGCAGCACTGCCTACGCAGTTGCCAAGAATCTAAAATCGAAGCGCGGGCTGACGATCATCACCACCTCCATCCATTTATTGCCGATATTACTCGATATCCCCGATGCGAAGATCTACCTGACCGGTGGTTTAATCCATCGTGAAATGGAAGACCTGATTGGAGATATTTCCTTTGATTCCATCGGCCGTTTTGCGCCGGATATTGCAATCATGGGCATTGATGGCGTTTCCATCAGCAAGGGCTTCACCACCACCGAACCGACGATTGCACCCCTGAAACGCAAAATGATTGCAGTCAGCAAAAAATCAGTCGTAGTCAGCGATTCAACCAAATTCGGAAAAGTATGCTTGCTCCATATTGCCGATATCAACGAAGTCGATGCAATCGTCACCGACAAAAACTGTTCCGGCGAATTTGTAAATGAGATCGAAAAATCAGGTACAACAGTGATATTAGCGTGAGTTATTAATTCACGACCGCTATTTGTATCTCATCTTTAAACAACCCATCCTGTCTTCATTGCTCCATTCAATAATTGCATGGAAGTCTATTAATGTATTCAATTTTGAAAGGATATTACCGATGATTAATGAGAAGAAAAACAATCCCCCACAGTCGGATGAAAAAAGAACGGCGCATCCCTACTGGGTTTGGGAATCCATCCAGATGATCCCGACAGTTCTCCAACAATGCCTGGGTGAACAAGTCACCAAGCAAGCCGATTCGATTGCTGATGAAATCCGGAAAAGAAAAATCGATAAGTTCGTGTTATTGGGCACAGGCTCCTCTTACTTTGCAACGATTGCGGAGAAATATTTCTTTGACGCGATGACTTCGTTTTGGTCTTTTCCGTACGTATCCAGCGTTTTTAAAAGTTACCCCCCGAAATTTCTGGATGAAAAAACAGCCGTGTTTTTTCATTCGCATTCCGGGAAAACTGAAGGGGATGACGCGGTAGTGAAATTTTCGCAAAGCAAGGGCGCTTTCACGGTTGGTGTAACGGATATCGAGAACTCGCCGCTGGCTTCGGTTGTGGATCAGGTGTTTATCGGTCCCGGCGGCCCTAAACATGAAATGCCTGCTTCGCGAACCTATGCCACCGCATTATTTCGCATGATGCTATTGGGATTAAAACTTTCGACCATTGCAGATAACGCGGAAGCCTGGCAAGCCCTGGATAACAGCTTAAAGAAAATGCCCGCACAGGTTGGCGAGTTCATGCGGAAGTATGAGACCGCAGCGGGTGAGAACGTTAACCGCCTGAAAGACGTGACGTCCTTTTTCTGTATTGGCAGCGGACCCAACCTTTCCACAGCGGATGAATGCGCGCTGGCCCTCAGCCAATGTGCTGGCGTGCCCAGCCAAAGCTTTGAAGCTGACAATTTTGTACATGGTCCTTTGCAGACTTTAAAGAAATTGATGGGTTTGGTTGGAATTGCCGCCCCCGGCCCCTTGCAGGACCGGATTTTGAAAATTTCCAAAGCAGCCCAGGTCATCGGAGCGAAAGTTGTTTTAGTTTTGCCTGAAGGAACGGATTGCGGTTTTGACCCGGATGTGCGTATTGAGATACCGGCGGATATACCCGAACTGCTTTCCCCGGTATTTTATATGGTTCCCTTATGGCAGACTGCTTATCATTTCGGTTTACTGGGCAACGGCTTGCATCCTGACCGGTTGTCAATGGATAAACCGGAATTTATCGCTGCTTTTTCCAACCTGATGTATAAGGATAAATGGGTAACAAACAAATAGCATTTCGATCAACTGAAAAATCCGATAAAAAAAAGAGTGATCCCGATCACTCTTTTTTTGTGTGTGCCCCCGGCAGAACTCGAATCTGCAGCCTTTTGCTCCGCAAGCAAACGCTCTATCCAATTGAGCTACGAGGGCATGGAATAAATAATATACCGCAGCGCGGGAGAACCGTCAAGGCAGCTGCGGTTTTGCTCAGGGCTTTAGAATTTTTCCGGGAACGTGAACGCCTGCATGGATTTATAGAAAGGCTGCAGGTGATCGTACATGTGCCGGTAAACTTCGTTGTAAAGCTGATTATAGATCTGGCTGGCCTGGCGGTTGGGCATAAAGGTCTCACCCAGGCGGGTCATTTCTTTTATGGCAGTGGCGTAATCTGCGTGCAGGCCGACTCCCACCGCCGCGTTGATCGCGGCACCCAATCCGGAAGCTTCGTAAAGATGCGGACGGGAGACCGGCAGGTTAAAAATATCGGCAGTCAGTTGCATGGCGGCGTTGCTTTGGCTGCCGCCGCCTGCCACGCGGATTTGGTCGATAGTCACGTGGGAGCGCTTTTCGGTGCGCTCCTTGCCATCGCGCAGGGCGTACGCCAATCCCTCCAGGATGGCGCGGTAGACGTGCGCACGGGTATGCACGTCGTTGAATCCGATAATGGCGCCGCGCGCTTCCGGGCCGGGATAGCGTAAACCCGGTGACCAGTAGGGTTGCAGCACCAATCCCTGTGAACCGGGCGGTACGCTGCGCACCAGATCGTCGAACAGGTTTTCGGGTTCGAGACCCCGCTCCTGCGCCAGTTTTTCTTCGCGCTCGCCGAATTCCTGCTTGAACCAGCTGACCATCCAGTAACCGCGGTAAATCTGCAATTCAAGGTTGTAATAATGCGGCACGGCTGCCGGGTAAGGGGGAATGAGCGGGATCATCTCCAGGTATTTGGCGTGCGTGGTATTGATGGTGGCGGTGGTGCCGTAACTCAAGCAGGCCACGTTAGGATCCAGGCTGCCCGCGCCCAATACCTCGGTCGCTTTGTCTGCGGCAGATGCAATGAGCGGTAATCCCTGCGGAATGCCACTGGCCTGCGCAGCTTGCGCGGAAATACTGCCCAGGGGCTGCCCGACCGGCACCAGATCGGGTAATTTCTCCCGCTGAATGCGCAGCGCCTGCCAGTACCAATGACTTTTGGCAGCCCAATTTTGCTCCTTGTAATCGAAGGGCATGTAACCGACCTGGCTGCCCACCGAATCCACCCATTGGCCGGTCAATAAATAGACCAGATAACCGGACAGATATAGGTATTTATGGGTTTTCTCCCAAATTTCGGGCTGCTGGTCGACAATCCAATTGGCTTCACATTCACGCTGCAAATATTGTACGGTAGGCTGCATGCCGATCAATTTGAATGCGGTGCCCCAAACGCCTTTGATGGCCGGGATGTTTTGCGCGCGGCGTTGATCCAGCCAGACGATGGCAGGGCGCAGCGGCTTGCCGGCTTGATCCACATTGACCACGGTGGAGCGCTGGGTGGTCAGTGCAACCGCTGCAATGCTCTCTTTTTTGACCTTGCCCGCTTTCCAGATCTCCTGGCAAGCCTGGCAGAGCGCGTCCCAAAAAACACCGGGCGCCTGTTCCGCCAAACCGGGCGCAGTGGAATAATAGGGCTCGATCAGCACCCGATTTTTTGCCAGCAGATTCCCGCGCGGGTCGAAGACCAGCGCCCGGATGGATTGGGTTCCGCAATCGATCGCCAATAAATTTTCCGCCATTACATTCCCTCCGCAAATACTTTATTCAGGGCGGAAACCCCAACGCTTGGAAGCCTGTTCCCGGCTCATATCCAACCCAAGGGTTCCACCTGGATTCATAATATGGTTTGGATCGAAATGATCCCGCAATACGCGAATGACCTCCATGCACGGGCTGCCAATCTGTTCCTCCAGCCAGGGCGCGGTCTGTTTGCCGACCCCGTGGTGGTGGCTGATGGCCGCGCCGGCCTGGCAGATAGCCTCCAGGATCTCGTATTGCAGTCTGAGGTATTCATTGATGCCTTTATACTTTATCACGAATATAAAGTACAGGTTGGCGCCCTGCGGATAGGCGTGCGAAATGTGCGTCATGCAGATCGTGGCGGGATGCTTTTTGACCACTTCTCTCACCTCGCGGTGCACGCGCGGCAGTTGTTCCCAGTTCACACCGCATTCGAGCGTGTCGATCAACATGCCGTAATCCATCAAATCCTCGCGCATGTATGGATCAGTGAAACGGCTATGCTCCCATTTCTCGGTAACCTTGAAAGGGGTCAGGTTGAAGGCATGATGCTTGCGGCAGATGATCGCGATTTTTTTTGTCACCAGACGGGTGAAATCCCGTTCGCCGTCGGCGAATCCCAGCAGCAGGCAGCGCTGCATGGGCTGGTAGCCCATTCCCTTAAGGATCGTATCCGCCGGAGAGGCGTGGATGTGGTAAATGCGCATGGCGGTATCGGTTTCTTCGGGGTCCGACAGGCGGAACACGGAGGGAAAGCCGAATTCGCCCTGCATGATCTCGCGGTAAGCGGTATGCGCTTCTTCCCAGGTTGGAAACAGGTAACTGAAGCGCCGCTTGTTTTCCGGCCGATACTTGAAGACCCGCAGGGTGGCGGCGGTCAGCACGCCGAAGGTGCCCTCGCTGCCCATCATGACCTGGTCGAAGTCAGGCCCGGTGGCGGCGCGCGGCTGTTCCTGGGTTTTCAGAATGCCAATGGGGGTGACGTATTCCTGGGCGATTACCAGATCTTCGATCTTGCCATAATAGGTGGAATTCTGTCCCGCTCCGCGCGTGACCACCCAGCCGCCCACGCTGGAATGCTCGAAAGATTGCGGAAAATGGCCGCAGGTGTAGCGGTCGCGCGCGCCCAGCTTTTCCGGCGCGTGATTGAGGATATCTTCAAGTTCCGGCCCCCACATGCCCGCTTGCACGGTGATGGTCTGGTTGATTTCGCTGAATGCCAGCACTTTGCGCATATACGCGCTCATATCCAGGCTGATGCCGTGCAAGGGCGCTTCCATGCCGCGCGTCACGCTCGACCCGCCGCCGTAAATCGAAACGGGAATTTTATACCGGTTGCAATATTGGATGACCTTTTCAATGTCCTCGCGGCTGCGCGGCAGCAGCACGGCATCGCAGATATTTTCGATGATCTTCTCGCGCAGCCGCAGCGCGTCCAGCATGCCAGCTCCGTAGGAAGCTTTGATGCGGCTGTAGGTGTCGGTTTTGATGTTCTCATTTCCCACGATTCGGGAGAATTCGCGCAGGTGGTCAAGGTCCAACCCGCAGGGCACTTCGATATCCAGCGGATCGATATCCAGCTTGGGATGGATGAAATCCTCATCGCGCATGCCAAATGTATCCCGCAGCAAGCGATAAAAACCCTGGTTGGGATGCTTGAAACCTTTCGGATCGTTCCACTTGAACAGGGAACGGTAAGTTCCGGCAGGCGTATCGCCTTCGTACCAATTGGGTTTAAAAGTGTCTTTGTCAGCCATTTTCTCTCCTGATCTTTCCCCGCTTGATGGTTAGGGTTTACCCGGCGCGGGGCTGTAATAGGTTTTCCAGATACGGCGGTATTCTTTTTCCTCCATTTCCCAACGCTGATCGCTCCAACCCAATTCGGGTTGAACGATGCGGCGGATGCGCGGCAGCAGGGCCAGCCCGCCTTCCGGCAGCAGCATGCCCAGGCGCACGCGCCGCAGCAGCAGGTCGTCCAGATGAACGACGCCTTCGCTGCGGGCGGCAAAACGCAATTCTGCCCAGGGATTGGGCAGCAGTCCGACCGGTTCCAGCTCACCTTCCTGAGCGCAATCCAACACCGCGCCGGTTTCGGCGCCATGCCGGCCGCCCAGGAATTTGAGCATCTCCGCATCCACCGATTCGGTTTCCGGCAGGGAAAGGGCATCGATGAACCGGGCGCGGCGGGGTATGTTCCGTTCCAGGCCGCATTCTGCCAGGGCGGCTGCCACGCTCTGGCGCGCCATCAATCGGAAGGTGGTTAACTTTCCGCCGGTGATGGTGATCAACCCGTCCTCGTTCCACACCTGGTGGGCGCGGGATTCTTTGGAAGGCGTGGCGGCGTCCGTGTTGATGATGGGGCGCAATCCGGCGAATGAGGAAACGATATCCGCGGGGTTCAGATGCAGGCTGGGGAACAGGAAATCCAGCGCGCTCAGGATGTAATCCGTCTCGGCCGGGCTGGCAAAGGGTTCCTGGTAGCCTGACTCCAGTTCGGGCGCGTGATCCACATCGGTGGTGCCCACCAGGCTGGCGCCTTCCCAGGGCAGCGCGAACATGGCGCGGCCGTCGGCCGGATGGAAGATGGTCAGCGCTTCGGGGATGGGCAATCGGGCGCGGTCGAAGATCAAATGGCTGCCGCGCAGTTTGCGCAGCCGCGCGGGCTGGCCCAGGTTGGCGCGGATCTCATCCGACCAGGGGCCGCCGGCATTCACCACCACCTTGGCTTTCACTTCGGCGGTCCTGCCCGGCGCGCAGGCGGTATCGCGCAATGCGACACCGCGCACTCTGCCTGTCCGGTCGCGCAGCAGATTTTCGACGCGCGCATAATTGAGGGCGGCTGCGCCGGCCGCCGCGGCTTCGCGAATCACGCGCAGCACCAGGCGGGCATCATCCAGGACGGCATCCTGGTAGCGGAAGCAGGCCAGCATGTAATCGGTTTTTAAATGCTCAAATTTCTGACGTACTTGCTCCGCATCCAGTTTCTGATGATCCCATTTGGGTGCCATCAGGTCGTAGATAACCACCCCGCAGTGCAGCAATCCGCTGGAAATATGATAATTTTCATAATTGGGCAGGTTGAACGCCAATGGCGTGACCAAACCGGCCGCTTCGCGCAGCAATTCCTCGCGCTGCTGCACCGATTCATAGGTTACCTGGTACTGGCGGTTATACAGGTAGCGGAATCCGCCGTGAGCCAGTTTAGAGGAGCGGCTGGAGGTGCCGAATGCGAAATCGCGCGCTTCCACCAGCAAAACTTCCAGTCCGCAAGCGGCTGCCAGGCGGGCAACCCCCGCCCCGGTGATGCCGCCGCCGATCACCAGCATGTCCCATTCCCGATCGAGCCCCGACCAGATTTGTTCGCGCCAGCCTTGCTGCCACATCATTGTTTATTCTCCTTTGTATTCTTTAGGCTCGGGCTGGCCAGCCGCGTCCACAATTCGCAGCTTTCCGCCATCACCCTGCCGGCCAAACTTCCGGCTGCCGGGCTGTCGCCGGAAAGCGCCAGTTTACCCAACTCATCGTAGAACCCGCGCGAGTGTTGGCGGGTTTCCGCATGGCTGAAATACGGGATGCCCATGATCTCGTACAGGCGGCGCACGCTGTTGACGAAATGCGTAAAAAACGTGTTGCCGGAATGGATGGTGAGCAGCCAATGCAGCTGCCAGTCAAAATCCGCATAGCTTTTCGGCTGGTCATCCAATTGGGAAGAAGTGTCTAAAAACGCAGCAATCGCCTGGGGCGAATTATTTATCGCCAGGCTGGTATAGGTGGGCGCCAGCAAGGTGCGCACAGTCAGCAAGTTGACCACAAAATCATCCGGCAGGGGCGCCTGGTATTGCGCCAGCGCGATGGAAACCCCCAACCCGCCTTCCCGCCAGAAATCGCGCACGCGTGTGGGCTTGCCGTGCCGGATTTCCAGCCAGCCGTCCCTTTCCAGGCGCTGCATGACTTCGCGCAGGGTGGGGCGGGTGACGCCCAGCAGGGCCGCCAGGTCGCGCTCGGCGGGCAGATTGGAGTTGATGGGAAAAGTCCCGTCCAAAATGGCCCGGATCAGGCGCGACTCGGTGATCTCGCCGGGTTTCAGAGGCGGCTGCCAGGAATTGTTTTTCATATCTGAATTGCCTTTTCTGTTAAGAGGTCTTACCACTTACATAATAGCAAATTCGAAGATCTTGCGTCAACAGGAAATTCATCATCAGAATTATTGACGTTTGGACAGGCTGGCTTAAACAGAAAAAGCCGCGTTCGTTGTACTATACGCGGCTTTTTTGATCGATCAGGTGGTTTACTTGCTTTCTTCTTCCTTGGTCACGTCTTCCAAAAGCGTAACCGTACGCAGGGTGTTGTCTTCGATCGAGATCATCAGCATCAGGAATTCGCCGTAGCCGTAAAGCAGCACGGCATACAACAATCCGAATACCAGGACCATGATGGCGCCGAACAGGCCGACGAAGACGCCGCTGGTTTCATCCAATCCCATGGCCTCAAACATGTCGCCGCCGGAGAATGACACCACCAGGGCGATCAGGCTGCCCAATACCGCGCAAACAGCGGCAACGACCCCCAGGATTTTCAGAACAGTTGAAAGTGCTCTCAATACACCAAAGCGTTTTTTCATTTTATCCTCCGTTATGTATATAAAATGTACTATTGCAAGAACTATGCTAACAATATACGTTAAGTCGTTCAAATAATCAAGCGATTTAAAGCCAAACGCCTGGGTGAGGGGGGCACCCAAGCGTTTGGTACTTATTTTATATCATAAGATAGAGGATCATGCAAGCATAGAATCTTAATATTTACAAAATTATTATAAAAGATTAATAAATTCCTTCTTTCTCATTTCCGCGCTGTCCAGGGCTTCCTGGGCGGCGGATTGGTTGGCTTCGCTGTCGCCGCCGAACATCAGCGCCAGTTCCACCCTGCGGCGGTCGGCTGTCAGCTCTTCCACCTTGGTCATGGTGCGGCCGTCCTGAACCTGTTTGTACACATGATAGTGGTGGTTGCCGTAAGCAGCCAGTTGCGGCAGGTGCGTGACGCACAGAACCTGGTGGCGGTTGCCGAGCTGCCACAATTTTTCGCCCACCATCGCGCCGATACGGCCGCCGATGCCCTGGTCGATCTCATCGAAGATCAGGGTGGGAATGGTATCGGCTTTGGCCAGCACGTTTTTCAATGCCAGCATCAGGCGCGAAGTCTCGCCGCCGGAGGCGATTTTCACCAGGGGCTTGAGCCCTTCGCCCGGGTTGGGCGCGATCAAAAATTCAACCTGGTCGATGCCGCGCTCGTCGAATTTCACCTGCGAACCGTCGTCCAAAGGCAGGCCGCTTTCCACCGCTTTGAATTGCATGTCCACCGCGAAGCGGGCGCCGGCCATGTGCAGATCGGCCAATTCCCTTTCCACCTGCCCGCCCATGGCCGCGGCCGCGCTTTTGCGCGCTTCGGAAAGCGTCAAAGCCTTGCGCGCGGTTTCCGCCAATTGGGCAGCTTCCAGGGCTTCCAGTTCTCCGATCCTTTCCTCAGCGTTGGTGATGCGGTTCAATTGCAGGCGCGCTTTTTCAGCGAAATCCAGGATGGCCTGTTCATTTTCGCCATATTTTCGTTTGAGCGTGTTGATCAGCGCCAGGCGGTTCTCGGTCTGCTCCAGGCGCTTGGGGTTGTATTCGATGGCTTCCAGGTAATTTTGCAGATCGCGGCTGGTATCGGAGCTGAGCGAACTGATATTCTCGCACTGATCGGCCAGCGGTTCGAGGCTCTTGTCGATATTAGCCAGCGCCCTCACGGCGCTGACCACCTGCCCGAGCATGGAATTAATAGCGGGTGTTTCGGGCGAATCCTCTTCCAGCAGGCTGTAAGCCTGCTTGGCCAGGGAGGAAAGCTTCTCGGCATTTGCCAGGCGGCTCAACTCCTCGCGCAGCTCATCCTCTTCCCCTACGCGCAGCTTGGCGGCGTCGATCTCCTGGATTTGGTAATTCAACAAGTCGCTCATGCGCGCCGCGTCCTGTTCGGCTTGGCGCAGGTCTTTCAATTCCTGCTGGGTGGCTTTCAGGACGTGGTAACTTTGCTGGTATTCATCCAGGGCGGCGCGATCGTCGGCGAACCGGTCGAGCAGCTGTAAATGCTGACGGACGGTCAGCAAAGAAAGATGCTCGGATTGCCCGTGGATATCCACCAGGTAAGCGCCCAATTCTTTCATCAACGAGACGTTCACCACGCGCCCGTTAATGCGCGCGATGTTGCGGCCTTCACGCCGGATCTCGCGGTTGAGCAGGATGTTCGGCTCGCCTTCGTACAGCCCCTCGCTGTCGAGCAATTGAATGATCTCTTGCTTGTGGTCGGGCGGCATGCTGAACAATGCTTCCAGATTGGCGCGCTCCACGTCCGAGCGGATCATGCCGGTTTCAGCCCGGCCTCCAATCAACGCTTCAATGGCATCCAAAAGAATAGATTTGCCTGCGCCGGTTTCGCCGGTGAATGTGGTCAATCCCGGCTCGAATTTCAGTTCAAGCTGGTGAATGATGGCGAAATTCTCGATGCGCAGTTCTTTTAACATGCCGCTATCCGATCTTGATGCCAGTCAACCGGTAATAGACCGAACCGGTGACCAGGATGGTAAACGCGCCCTGCCAGATCAACGGCAGCAGCGCGTAGACGTTGAAGCTGCCGAATTGCAAGCCCGCAGCCAGCGCCAGAATCCGCGCGATCAGCATGGGCAGGCTGCCCAGCGCTGCGGCGGCGGTGGCCGCGATGAAAAGCGGGCGGGAGCGGCGGTTGCGGATCAATTTTTTGATGGCTTCCACGATCACCATTCCCAAAAACGGGGATGCGAAAATTGTAAAAAAGCCGATGAAAGCGGTGATGTAACTGCCGAAATACGCCAACCCGGCCGCCACCACCACCGCGATGATGAAATCGCCCGCCTGGGCGTTATCGAATATTTTTTGCTGGCCGCGCACGCATTCCTTGCAGCGGTAGCCGGTGGGGGTCAGCACGGCGCATTGCGAACAGATCGGCCGCTCGCATTTGTTGCAGCGCAGCATGGTTTCGCGGTTGGGATGTTTGTAACAGGTAAGGGTTTCACTATCGGTCATGGGATTCTCGATACACTCTAAAATTATAACTCTGGCAATATTATCCAGAAAAATTCACGCTCAGCGCATTTGGTTCAGGGACGGATTCTGTTCCATGAAACGATTCAGGGCGCGGTAAAAATAACCCGCATCGCGAAAACGGATGTAGTGCGAGTTCAGCTCGCTGGAACTGATCAGGACGGAATCGCCGTCTTCCATGATGACCGCGTCGTGCCCGTCCACGCTGAACACCGCCTGGTGGGAGGTTTTCACCGAGATGGTCACGCTGGCGCCCTCGTTGAGAATGATTGGTTGGTCGGGAGAGAGGTGCGGAGCGACCGGCACCACGATGATGTTGCGCAGGTCGGGCGGCATGATGGCGCCGCCGGCTGCCAGGGCGTAAGCGGTGGAACCGGTGGGGGTGGCGGCGATCAGCCCGTCAGCCACGTAGGAAGCCATGTGATGGCCGTTCACTTCCGCGTCCAGGCGGATCGGGCGGACGTGCTGGCCGCGGCAGACCACTACTTCATTGACCACCAGCCAGCTTCCCCGGCTGGTGCCTTGATGGAAATGCTCTGCTTCCAGCAGCATGCGTTTTTCAATGCGGTATTCGCCTTTAAGCAATTTAGGGAGGTATGCTTCCCATTCATCGCGCTGCAATTCCATTAAAAACCCAAACGAACCCAGGTTGATTCCGATGATAGGCATGTGCGCGGAAGCGCACAAATGGCTGGCGCGCAGCATGGTGCCGTCGCCGCCCAGCACGATCAAGGCTTCAAACTCTTTTTTCTTGATAGGCTGCCGCAGCGTTTTATCCTCTATGGTTCGGATGGCCTGAATGGACGCGCCGAGAGTTTCCATGAACGCGCTGATCTTCCCGGCGAGCGCCTCAGCCTCCGGGATTTGGGAGTTGAACAAAATGGCGAACCTGGTCAGCGGCAAATTCATGGGTGGCTCCGTTTCAATTATAGCGGTAATTTTCCGCGGTTAAAGACGCTGATCGCAGATGCCGCGATAACCGCAGCGCGCGCAGCGGTTGGGGTGGTTGTGCGAACGGCAGGCTTCGTCCTGCTCTTTTTGCAGGCGGATTTCTTCCACCACTTCCCGCACTTGTTCCTCAAGTTCAGGGCTGAAAACAACGCGGAAGGTGCGGTTGCGATAACGCAGCAGGCCGTAAGGCGGGCGCAGGCCGAAATACCCCTGCACCAGCAGGCAATAGGCCGCAAGCTGTAATTTGTGGCTTTCGTAAGGCGCCGGCGGCGCCCAGGCGCTTTTCACTTCAACCGGGATGATGATTCCGTTCTTGCGGATCAGATAATCCGGTTTGCCGGTCAGTCCCAGTTCGGCATCGTAAAGCGGTTTGGCGGGTTTTCCCCAGCGGCCCGTATCGGCATAGATGATCTTTCCGTCGGGCAGGCCGGTTTGCCCTTTCAACCATCCGGAAATCCAAAAGAAGAGCATGGCCAGCCCGATCAGGGCCAAAGGCAGCAGGGTGAAAAACCAATGCGGCAGCAGCATCAACCGCCTCCGGCTTGCAGCCCGAAATAGACGGCCAGGATTACCAGGCCGGCGGTCAGGATGAACCAGGCAGCCGCGCGCAGGGAATTGGCGGAACTGGTTTGCAGCCAATGCTCGCCATGGAACTCGCTGCCGTCTGCCAGCTCATCCGGATTGAGCGGTTTGATTTTTTTTCGCTGGTACCACCAGGCTCGCTGGCAGTAGATAAATGACCCGATCTCCGCTGCTCGAATAGTGCGCTTACCCCTTGGCATGGCCGTTGAAGCGGGTTTCGAAATCCTGCAGCGATTGCTGCAAACGCTGTTCGCGCAAGCTGAGCGTCAGGTCGGCGCGCGTGCGTTCGATGATGCCGCGCACCAGGTCCGTCTGGCGGCGCAGACCGTCGGTGATCGCGTCGGGATAATCGAGCGTTACCAGGATGGCGTAAATATCATCCATGAAGGTCAGCAGGCGTTCGGCTTCATCGGAATACCCCTGGCGCAGGATATCCAGGCAGCGCCGGCGCAGCTCGCCGATGATCTCGGCCAGCCCGCGAATGTAGGTGGCGTATTCCACGCCCAATTCTTCCGGCATGGGCAGCGGCTGGTTGCTGATCACGTCGATGGTCAGGCGCGCTTCCACGTATTCTTTCAGCGCGTCCTGGGTGTACCCGGAAAAATAGATTTCCGGGTACGGCTTTACGGATTGTTTCAGGTCTTCCACGATGGTCCGCCCGGAGCGCATGGCTTCTTCGGCGATATCTTTTTCGCCGCGGTGAATGGCGCGGATGGCGTTGGCGGAGCAGCGCGTCAACGCGCGCGTTTGATTGAGCGCGTTTTCCCTGACCTGGTGGCGTGCTTCAAAATTCTGATGAGTCTTCTCAGATAACGTATCGAAAAATGTCATTGTGATTTACGATCCCGCGAAATTAAAAGGGAATGTCCTCGTCGTTCATTTCGGGGCCCTCGTCCACGCTTTCAGCGCCGCCGCCGCCGCTGCGAGTGGAGGACAGGAAGCGCAGGTTGCGGGCAAAGACCTCGTAGGATGCGCCGGTCGTCCCGTCATTGCGGGTGAAGGTGCGCGGGTTGCCGGTTTCACGATCGGGGCGCAATTCGCCTTCGATCAGCACCATGCTGCCTTTCTGCAGGTAATTGTTGGCGTTCTCTGCCTGCTTGCCCCAAACGGATACGCGGAACCAGGTGGTTTCTTTGACTTTTTGCCCGTTGGTATCGGTGTAAACGCGATTGCTGGCCACATTCAGCGAGGTGACCGCATTACCGTTCGGCGTGTAACGCATCTCAGGATCCCGACCCAAATTTCCGACGATGATGATTGTGTGAAAGCTCATATGAAGTCCCTTTCCTTGATTGTTAATACCTGTGTTTGTTAATTATAAGAGTATTTCAACAAAACCCGGCAAAAATCCCCCCTCGGGTTAAGATGTTATAATTTTTGACCAGGTGATAAAAATGACTAAAAAACCCCTGCAAGCGATAGGCTTGTTTTGCATCGCGCTGGCCAGCATGTTGATCCTGCTGCCGGCTACTGCCGCCTCGCCGCTTCCCCAGATCAACCTCTCCACCCCCACCCCGGGGGCGGACGGGCGCATTATCTACATCGTTAAGGAAAACGATACCTGCACCAGCATCTCGCTGCTGATGGGAATCAGCGAGCAGGAATTGCGGCAATTGAATAACCTGCAATCCACCACCGACCGCGACGATTGCAGCTTCCTGTGGGTGGGGCAGGAATTGATCATCCGCGAGAAACCGCAGGAAACCCCCACTCCCACGCCGATGATCACGGCCGAACCAACCGCCACGCCCTTCAAGGGCAACGGCACGATCTGCGTGTACCTGTTCAACGACGAGAACGGAAACGCCCTGGCTGAGGATGCCGAGCTGCCTCTGGCCGGCGGCGCGGTCAGCCTGACCAACCGGCTGAACACGGTCAATGAAACCGGCACCACAGCCGACACCGGCGAATCCCTGTGTTTCGCCGATATCCCCGAGGGCGATTACAACATCAGCGTGGCCATCCCGGAAGGCTACAACCCGACCACCGTGATGAATTTTGCCTTGACCCTCAGCGCCGGTCAGGTATCCACGGTGAATTTCGGCGCCCAGCCGGGTTCGGGCATGCAACCGGTATTCGGGGAAAATTCCTCGTCGCCATTGATGTTGATCGTCGGGATCGTGTTCGTCGCCCTGGGCGTAGGCTTGTGGTTCTACGTCAGGCGCATGTCCTGAAATTGAAATCCAAAACGCTGCCCGATGAAGGCAGCGTTTTTTTATCCCGCAATTTCACTGCCCGGCCGAGAAAGTTGTTCAAGCCGCAAACGCAAAGGACATGGCAAGCCGCAGGGAAGAACGGGAAGGTGCAAAAAAAAACGCGGTTGAAATACGCGCGCTGATCCCCAAATAATTAATGAAGCATTGCTTGCCCCCACAGAAGGAAAAATGAAAATCGGCATCATCGTTTATTCGCGCAGCTGTTCATTCAGCACCTGGCTTTCCCTTTGCGCTTCTTCCGCCCGCAGGGTGACCGAACTGAGCACGGCAACCAGGATGCAGGCTGCCACATACGCCAGGCTGTAGCCGATCCCTTCCCAGCTTGAATCGTTAATGCGATAGTAGAGGATCATGCTGGCCGCTGACGTGCAGGCGAAAAAGCCCACCCAGATTTTGCCGACCTTGAGCGTCAAGCGCCACATGGCCTGGATGCACAGCGGCAGAAGCAGCATCACGAAGTAATCTTGCGGTCCATCGTAGCTGGGAATTGCCAGGATCAGAACCAGGGTGATCAAGGTTTGGATGATGAAGTATGGGAACAGAAGGACGTTCAACCGGCATGGGATCTGGTGTGCGACCACAAACAGCAGCGCGTAAATACCCAGCAGGATCGTCACCGTCCAGCGATTGGCAGTGGGCAGATAGTAGGGCAGCATCCGGCCGGCAACCGCGCCGATCATCAGGATGCCGATGCTGTCGATCACAGTCCATTTTCTGTTTGCCAGTTGTGGCGTGGCGTCCGCTTTCTTCACCTGCCCATTCCCTTTTATTGAAGTATGCAGATTTACTATAGCATTAATTTTTTACAAAGAGCGGCCCCGGTAAAAGAACGGTTTGTGCCCAGTACATTGGATTATCCGAATATTCCACCTGTTTGAACGATAAAGCCGACCCTATCGGAGAATCTCTACCCCTTTAGCGACGCCGTCTTCACCCTCGAGCTCATCGCCAAAAAGACATTCTCAAAGATTATGTACAGGGTTGGTCTCGAAGCAACTGACCAACCCTGTCTTTATTGATAGAACAGTTCCAAGACAAAAAAATGCCTAACTAAAATATCGAAAAATTCCTTACTTTCATGCAAGGTAGTTTCCATAAAGAAAAATGAAGAAATAGCAGTACCCAGAAACCTTCTATTAAATGTAATATTTATATAGGGATAATAAATAAAGAAAGAATGTTATCGCACTTTATGTTAGTGTTTCAAATTTTCTGTAAATTCAAAAAAGAGTAGATCACAGTATCCTTTCAGAAGTCGATCAAACCAAAGAAAGGATGAGAACCATGATCTACAAGAGTGATTGTACATTAACAAAAGAAT
>JABLXK010000012.1 GCA_013178095.1 Anaerolineae bacterium
GCGGCGGTGGCGGCGAGCAATGCAGCCAATTATGGAGCGCGGGTGGGGTCGGTATCGCAGACCAACCCGACGGGGAATGCCGTAGCCGCGGCGCAGAGCCGGCTGGATACCATCACGGTAGGGACGTACGCGATCAGTGCGAACGGGGGAGGGTATCGGGGCGCGCAGGTGAATGTATTGGTGGATTGGGCAGTGCCAAACTATATAGGAAGTCTGATAACCTACATAGGCGGCGGCGATCAGATGAACTTTGCAGGTACTGCCCTTTCTACATTCCGTCAGGAGGGCTGGTGATCGGTAGATTCCTCAAGGATCGTAAAGGGTACGCGCTGCCGTATACCACCATGTTGATCGCGCTGGTGGCCATGCCGATGTTGGTCTTGTCCGCGGAGATCACGCGGTCATTGTACATCAATGTGCATATTCAAACGGCGGTCGACAGCGCCTGCACCGCAGCCGTCCAGGCGGTGGATGTTCCCTACTTTGTCGATTACGGAGTGATCCGCATCGACCCCTCCAATGCGGTCAGTTATGCGCAGCGCGAGTTTAATGCCACTGTGGCGCGTTCCAACATCGAAGATTACAATCCCGCCCTGACTTCGGTATCAATCAATAATAACGTCGTGGAATGCCGCGCTTCGGCGCAGATGATTTGGTCTTTTCCGGGAATTGCACCCCTGGTATTCAACGTTTTCTCTGCAGCCGAAGCGGAGGCTAGACGATAAGAGAATTATCGCTTTTTTATTGTCGTTATGATCGAACCCTGTCTACCTGAATCTTTTCCGCCTAACGAACTCTGATCAACACCCAAAAATTGGCGAAGGTATCGCCGTAATTGGATTCGATTCCCCAGTTGCCTTTATACGTGCCATCGCGGTAGGGCGCGGTCAGGTCGACTGATAATTCGACAATCTCACCCGGTTCGACTTCCTCACTGAGTGGGATGCAGATATCGCCGCTCATCGAGTTTCCGCTGGTGAAAACCAGTTTGTAGTCCGTGGTCCAGGTGCAGCGTCCGGTATTCCTCAACACCCAGGTTTTGGTAAAATGATCGCCTTCGTCGAATCTTGAGTAATCAGGGTAATTCTCGCTGAGGAATTCAGCCCGATTGCAGTACTGGCGCAGCCAGCCGCCGCTGTCGCTGGGGCGGTACGGTTCGAAATAGGGTACGTAACTCTTTCTCGAAGGTTGGGGTGTGTAGGTTGGCTGGGGCGTGTAGGTCGGGTAGGGCGTGTAGGTTGCGGCCGCTTTGGCTGCTTCGGTTTTTTCTGCAAGAATATCCAGCGCTTCTTGAACCTCGGTCGCCACTGCGTCATCCTGCGATATAACCTGCGGGAACAGGCAAGCAGTGGAGAATAGAGCTAAAACCAGCACCGAACCAATGATGATTTTTCGATCCAATTTCATATTTTTACCTCCTTGGCATTGGCGGCCTAGGCATATTATATCCTTGCGGAGGGGCAGGAGGCAAGTTGTCTTCGAAAGAATATTGATGAAATTCTGGTCGATCCGTCGGCACGGGCGTGTAGGTAGGGTAAGGGGTATAAGTGGGGTATGGCGTGAGAGTTGCTTGAACTTCGCTCGCCCGGGTAGCCTGCAAAGCTTCGTTCAGTGATTCCGCAACCTTGGTCGCGATGGCATCCTGCGAGCTGATGATGCCGGTAACGCTGCATCCGACCATAACGATCAAAAATGCGATCATGAATACGGAAAATACAACTTTTGTTTTCATTTCTTCTCCATCATTCTCTTCGACCTGTGCGCAGTTATTCGTAATTTGTCTATTGCGAGGGACGGTTTAAATTAAATATTACTGCAATCAATCCAGGGGATCGATTGCAGCAATATAAAGCGGGCATATCAAACCTGTAATCAGTTAACCGGTTGTATCCGTATCGCTTTCCGTTTCTCCGGAGCTACCCTCGGCAGTCGGCTCGCTGGTGGGCGTGCTTGTGGTTGCGGAAGTGGGCGTCTTGGTGGGGCTGACACAGGACAAGCTCAACTTGGCTGAGCCGAATGTCTGGTTGTTGGGTTCGTCAATAAAAACCTTGACCCAATAGGACCCGCTGCTGCTCAGGCTCCAGGATCCGCTCACAGTTTGGGTTTCGCCGTCTTCAAATTCCAGAGTTTTGGAGGAACTGGTGGATCCATCGCTGTATTTGAAATAGTAAACCACGTCTCCGTCGCCCTCGGTGGTGATGTAGGCTTTGTAGGTGTAAGTATATGGGCACGCGCCGCTGTAGGTTTCCGCGCCGGAAAAAGTTACGCTGTCGACATAGAAATCATCATCCGCATCCCCATCGCCCACCACGATGGTCACCCACAAATCAACGATGGTTGTCCCGTTGGAATCCACCAGCGCCCATTGGCCGCTGTATGTTCCATCGCTGGAGGGAGCGGTCAAGGCTACCGAAGCGGTCATGGTTTCGCCGGGAGCGACCTCGGTGTCGATATCTTCCGATGAATCGCCATCCATTTGCGTGCCGTCGACGTAAACCAGTTCGGTATCGGATTCCCAGTTGCAGGTTCCGGCGTTCACGATAGTCCAGGTTTGGGTGAATTCTTCATCCTGATCCATTTCAGCATAATCGTCAATGGATTTGCTCACCACGCTGGCGGCGTAACAAGCCTGGGTGTAGGCCTGCGGGAGCGACTGCGATTGACTCATGGCGGATACTGCCGAGGTTGCGGTAGGCAGCACGGTTGCGGTTGGGATCGGGGTGGCTTCCATGCTTTGGACTTGACCTTGCAGCACGCTGAGCGTTTGCGCAACGGCTGTGCCTAAAATATCCGTATCGCTCAAAGGCGTGGGAGTCGCATCCCCTTTTTCTTTTAATAATGGAAAATTGCACGCTGAAAGCGAGCCGGCCAGCAAAACCCCCAGTAAAGCCAAATCCCTTGATTGAATTCTCATAATCCATTTCTCCTGATTTCCAGGGATTGTATGAGCGCTGCCGGGCGGCGGTAAGTGATTACCTAAATACCGGTATATGACGGGTGTAATTTGTTCTTGTTACTGCCATTGATCAGGCTGGTTTGGTGCTGCGCATGGGATTTTGAACATATAATTGTGGAAAGTTGAAAATCACGGGCAGGAGTCCTTATGGCTGAGAAAATTACCGCATTTTTTAAAAAGTTAAACGACAGGAAGGAAACTCTCTTGCCTTACCTGGCCTTGTCCGCCATTGGGTACGCGTTTTATAACATCGCTCTGCGTTTTGTTCCGGTCGATTTCGACGATCTCGTCCTGCTCTCTTCGGTAAAAAATGTGGGCAACCCGCTTTCCTTTTTCAGCGGCGATTGGGGATTCGGTAATTATGGCTATCGCCCGCTGCATTCGCTCTCGTTGTGGTTCTCGTACAAGTTATTCGGCGTCTCTTCAGGCCCGGCCCAATTGATCAATATCCTGCTGCACATTGCCGTGATCCTGCTGCTGTATGCCTTGCTGTTGCGTCTCCTTTCTGAAAAACATTGGGCGGTGGCATTCGTGCTTTCCTGCCTGGGCCTGATCTCACTCTACACCGTGTCTCCCCCCACCTGGATTTCCGACCGGCCCTCGCTCTTTGTTGCCTTTTTCTTGTTGATCCTTTTAAATTATCTGGCGCGATTGAACGAAGACCAGCAGCCCAGGTTCTGGGTGTTGGGATTGTTATCGCTTTTAGCGCTGATAAGCAAGGAATCCGGGTTGATTGTGCCGCTGGTGTGCCTTTATTTCCTGGTGAGCGAAGGCGGGTTGAAGAACCGGCGCGGGTCGCTGGCGGCTTTACTGGCCATCCTGGCTGCTTACAGTTTGCTGCGTTTCGTGATTTTCGGCAGCAATGCAGCTACCTACACTGAAAGCGGCTATTTGCTTGGCAGGAATTACTATGCCAATCTGGGCGAGCTGCAGGGCGCCGCGCGCCTGGCGGCTTATCTGGAGAATATCGTTAAAAACATCCTGGCGGTTTTCCTGCCGGTCTTTGATGGACAGGGCAAGTTTTCCCTGATCGGCACGAAGCTGAATTCGCTGGTCGTGGTCGGCTGCACCGTGCTGCTCTGGGCTTTGGCCGCTGGAAAGCGCTTGACGCGCTTCCAGAAGATCGGGCTGGTGATCATCCTGGCCAACGGCTTGATCCATTTCCAGCTTTTCCGCTACCGCACGCTATATCTGGCCATGCTGGGTTTCCTGATTTTCGTGGCAGCCTCGGACAACCTGAAAGAAAAGCATTTTGTGCGCATGGCGGTGGTCTTCCTGGTCGCGGCGGTTTTCTTTATCTGGAATATGCATATGCTCGGCGAGAACCTCGATTTCGAACTCATCGACCGCATCACGAAAATCCGCGCTGCCACTTTCGAACAGGATATCCTGGCAACCTCCAACCGCATCGATGCCGGAATTGTCAAGGAAATCATAGCGAAATACCGTCATTAACGAATCGCGCTGCCCAAAAAAGAAATCGCTCCCTTGACTCAAGCAAGGGAGCGATTTTATGTTCCATGCAACCTGAAAGCTTGCAGGAATTCTTTTACCCGGAACGGCTTGCCCGAGAGCAACGCCTGCGCCCGGAACAGCCGTCCGACAGCGCGGATGGAAAAAATGATGGCCAGCGTCAGCAGCCCGATGGATAACGCGAGCTGCCCGGCCGGAATGGCCGTGGCGGACATGCGCGAGATCATCGAGATGGGTGAGGTTAATGGGAAGATGCTGAAGAACACGAACAACGGCGCATTGGGCGCGCTGGCGACCAGGTTGCTGAAGAATAACGGCACAATCAGGGGAAAGATCACCACCAGGGTGGCCTGGCTGCCTTCCTTGGGGTTGGGCACCAGCGCCCCCAGCCCGGCCATCAGGCTGGAATATAAGCCATATCCCAATAGGAAGTAAGCCAATCCCCAGGCAAGGATGGATGGCGGCAGGACGAAAGATTCCGGCAGCGCGAATTGCCTCCCGGATAGGATCAACAGCGTGTAGCTTGTCCCCAGCCAGATGATGGTCTGGAACAGGCCGGCCAGCCCCAGCGCGATGGTTTTCCCGATGAGCATTTCGTCCGTGGAAATGGAAGTCAACAGCATCTCGATCACGCGGTTTTGCTTTTCCTGGGTAATGCTATTCAGCATCATGCTGGAGGAGCCGATGATCAATAAATAAAACAGCAGCATCAGCCCGTAAGGCAGCCAAAAGTTCTGCGGTCCGCCGAAATCTTTTTCAATGCGCTCGCGCATAAAGATGACTTTGGGCTGTATCGGGTCGTTGTATCTCTGCGCCAATTGTTTGTCGCTGAACAGGTTCCAGGTGATCAGTTCCTGCAAAGCTGCCGCTTCGTTCTCGGTTGACAAAAAATTGTAGTCGCGTTGCACGTAGAGGATTTCGCCGCTTTGCAGGTAGTTGCTGGAAATGACGTAATAGGCGCTCAACCGGCCATCCTCGGTCATTCGCTGTGCCTGTGCTTCGCTGGCTGCCAATTCCAGCTTGTCCTCGAATTCCTCCGGGACTTCCCGGATAATGCCGGCATAATCGACCACGCCCTGTACGCTTTCGGTTGGGCTTCCTCCGAAGAAAGCGCTTACGCCCTCAGGCGCGATTCCGCGGTTGATCAGCGCAGCCGCGCTGTAAACCAGGAAACCGATGATCGGCATCAGGAATACCATGCGCAGATAGGATTTTCGTGCGAACAACGTGGTCAGTTCATACTGGATGACCAGGCGGATTTTATTCATGGCTGTCATCCTTGAACAATTTCTTGAAAGGGATGCGTCGTGTGTATTGCAGCATACCCACGCGAAACGCCCGCGCTGCCAGCACCATCGCGCCGATGGCCGAACCCCACATCAATACGGCTGCCAGCAGCACTTGCCAGAGCGGTACGCTGGCGATGCTGAGGCGCAGCGGCATGGTGACCACGGCTGTCAGAGGAAAGATGCTCAGGATGGCCGTCAGGATGTTCTCCGGATGCTGCAGCACCGCGCCCGCGAACCAGTAGGGCGCAACCATCGGCAGCGTGAACATCAGGCTGACCTGCTGGGCCTCGCGCATGTCTGTCACGCTCACCCCCACCAGCGTCATTAAAGCCGCGATCAGGATGAATCCGGGGATGATGATTCCCGCCAGGATTCCGATTTGCCCGGCTGAAATGGCGGGGGTTGGGCTGAAGTGGTAAATGGCTTGCATACCTGCCAACCCGATCGCGGCGAAAATAAGCCAGATCAAGAGCTGGGTCAGCCCCACGCACAGGTTCCCCAAGATCTTGCCGACCATGAGTTGCTCGGGTGAGATGGAGGTGATGATAACTTCCATGGTACGGTTCTCTTTTTCATCGACAATGGATTGCAGCAGGTAACCGCCGCTGATGTTGATCACCACGATGAAGACCAATCCGGTCAGGAAAGGGAAAAGTACCACGAACCAGTCGCGCATGCCGGCCTGGCGGCTGCCGTCCAGCGACCGCACCGTGAAATTGCTGCCTTCCCGGATGCGGTTCTTCACCAGGCTGGTTTCGCCGGCCACCAGGCTGCTTTCAAGGAAATCCCGCATGCGCGCGGTAGCGTTTTCCCCGGGCGGATCATTCGCATAGATAATCACTTCGCCGTTTTGCAGGTAATCCGGCGGAATCACGAATAGCGCCTGGATTTGCTCCCCGGCCAGCGCTTCCTGTCCGGTTTCGATTTGCGTGTAGGGAAGCAAGTCAACCCGGCCGATGGTAAAGCCGCTTTCAGGTTCGATTTGCGCGTTCGCGAGCACACCCGATTGATCGACGTATCCCGCCGGCAGTTTGCTGGTTTGCAGGGATACCGAAGCCACCGCCATCCCCATGGACAGTATTACCAGCAGCGGCATGCTCAATACCGCGAAGATAAATCCGCGGGTTTTCACGCGCCGCGTGTATTCGTGGCGAAAAACCAGCCAAATCTTTTTCATGCCTGGCGCCCGCGTCCGGTGACAACCTGGATGAAGATTTCATCCAGCGAGGGGACCGCTACCTCAAACTGTTCCAATTCCACGCCCCGTTCGATCATGGCAGCTAAAACGCTTTTTGCGTTTGCTTCCGGTTTCAAGATCAAACGGGTATGGGCGTTTTCCGGCAGGCATTTGGCAATTCCCGGAAGGTCGGCGGGGATTGGGGAAGGGCTTCGCACCAGGATCTCCGCTTTGGCAAATTGCGTGCGGACTTTGTCCAACGGCCCTTCCAATACGATCTTGCCCTTGTTCATCAGCAGAATGCGGTCGCAAAGCTCTTCCGCCTGGTTCATCTGGTGGGTGGAGAGCATGATGACGGTGCCGCGCGCTTTCTCCTCGCGCAGCAGGTCCTTGACCATTTGCGTGTTGACCGGGTCCAGCGCGCTGAAGGGCTCGTCCACGATTACCAATTGCGGTTGGTGGATAAAAGTGGCAATAAGCTGCGCTTTTTGCTGCATGCCTTTGCTGAGTTCTTTAACCTTTTTCTTGCGGCAATCCTGCAATTCGAATTTATCCAGGTAGCTTTCCAGGCGCTCCTCGATCAGGTTGTGCGCCATACCCTTGATCGATGCCAGGTAACGCAGGCATTTTTCCACGCTGATATCCTGGTAAAGCCCGCGCTCCTCAGGCAGATACCCCACCCGGTTTTTCAGCTCTTCGCTCATGGGCTGGTCGAAGACGCGGATGCTGCCGCTGTCCGGTATGAAAATATCCAGCACCATGCGGATGGTGGTGGTTTTGCCGGCGCCGTTGGGGCCGATCAGCCCCAGGATCTCGCCCGAAGCGAGCGTGAAACTGACCTTATCCACAGCCAGGACGTTCCCGAATGATTTGCTGATGCTATCCGCGACGATTGCTTGCATGGGTTTCTCCTGTTGAAATTCCTACCTATTCTAATATGAATCGTGAGAACTTCCCTTGTGTTTCTACGCCATATATGGTATAACACGTGCAATTTGCCAGCACATAAAGGAGTAGATAAATGAAATTGCCGGGTCACGACAAAGCACCTCGTCAAACACCTGCTGTTTCTTTTTCCGCTTTCTTTGACCCCCTTTTGGGGGTCTTTTTTTTGCCTGCTGCCGGAAATTTGATTAATAATTGCCGGTTGGAAGGGCGGATTAAATGAAAACCTCGCGCATCGTCAGATTGCCCGGGCTGGTGGATGTACACGTCCACTTGCGTGTGCCGGGCGGAGAACATAAGGAAGATATCCGCAGCGGCACGGCTGCGGCGCTCGCCGGCGGCATCACGCGCGTGCTGGCCATGCCCAACACCAAACCGCCTTTGCTGGATGTGGCCGTCTGGCGACAGGTTCAAGAGCAGGCGCGCCGGGAGGGTTTGTGCGAGGTGGATATGTACTGCGGCGCAACCGCGGCGTCCGTGGGGAATTTGCCTGAATTGGGCGGTCAGGCGGTGGCGCTCAAGGTCTACCTCGACCCCACCTATGGCAACCTGAAGGTGGACGGCGTGGGCGAGGTCAGGCGCATCGCCCTGGCCTGGCTGCGCGAGAAGGTGATTGCCGTACACGCCGAGGGCGAGTCCATCCGGCAAGCGCTGGTTTTGGCGGAGGAGCTGCGCCGGCCTTTCCATTTCTGCCACGTCAGCCGAAAGGATGAGATCGAATGGATCGCCGCCGCCAAGGCGCAAGGTTTGCCGGTCACCTGCGAGGTGACGCCCCATCACTTGTTCCTGACGCAGGCCGACGCGCGCCGCCTGGGCGCGCTGGGCGACATGCGCCCGCGCCTGGCGGAGCAGCGCGATGTGGACGCGCTCTGGGCGCACATCGACAGCACCGTGGACGTGTTGGCCACCGACCACGCCCCTCATACCCTGGCGGAAAAAGCCGACCCGCTCAACCCCCCGCCGGGCGTGCCGGGGCTGGAATCCGCCCTGCCGCTCATGCTCACCGCCGTGTCCGAAGGGCGCCTGAGCCTGGAACGACTGACGGCGTTGATGCACGACAATCCGCGCCGTATTTTCAACTTGCCCGAGCAGCCGAATACCTGGGTGGAAGTGGACCTGGACGAAAACTACAGCTTTCCCGATCATCCGCTTTACACCAAATGCGGTTGGTCGCCTTTCGAGGGCATGTGTATGCGCGGGCGCGTGAAGCGCGTGACCCTGCGCGGCCGGGAAGTGGCCCGGGACGGGATCGTCAGTCATTATTCAAAATCATAAGCAGTGAAAAAAGGAGAAAACATGAATCAAGTAGCGTTACCCAAGCTGTTCGACCTGGAGAAGATGACCAGGCAGCCCAAAATCAAGAATGGTTTCTATCAGAAAGACATCCTCTCGGTTGATCAGTTTGACAAGGATACCTTATCGTATATCTTCACCCGTTCCGAAGAAATGGCGGCCATGTCTGAAAAGGTCGGCCGCTGCGATCTGCTCAAGGGGTATATCCAGGCTTGCGTTTTCTACGAACCCAGCACGCGCACCAGTTCCTCTTTTATTGCTGCCATGGAACGCCTGGGCGGCGGCACCATTCCCATCACCCAGGGTATCCAGTACTCCTCGGTCTCCAAGGGTGAAAGCCTGGTGGACACCATGCTCACGCTTGAGAAGTACGCCGACCTGATCGTTCTGCGCCACCCCGAGATCGGTTCGGCCGCCCAGGCTGCCAAGTATGCCTCGGTACCGATCATCAACGCCGGCGACGGGGCGGGCGAGCATCCCACCCAGGCACTGCTGGATATCTACACCATCCGCAAGGAACTGGGCCAGATCGATGGGTTGAAGATCGCCATGCTGGGCGACCTGCGCAACGGGCGCACGGTTCACAGCCTGACCAAACTGCTCATGAACTACGACGTGAGCCTGCGCTACGTCTCCCCTGATACCCTGCGTCTGCCTTTGAACATGATGAACGAACTGATCAACAAGGGCATGGACGTGCGCGAGACCGACCGCATCGAGGACGTAATCAAGGACGTGGACGTGCTCTACGTGACCCGTATCCAGAAAGAACGCTTCACCGATATGGCGCTTTATGAAGAGGTCAAGAATTACTTCGAGATCACGCCCGAGACCCTCTCCCAGGCCAAGCAGAAAATGATTGTGATGCACCCGCTGCCGCGCGTGGGCGAGATCCACTATAAGGTTGACCGCGATCCGCGCGCTGCTTACTTCCGCCAGGTGCAGAACGGCATGTACGTGCGCATGGCGCTGCTGGCGGCTGTGCTGGGTGAGGCGTAAATTTGGTCGAAATTAATAAACTAAAAGGAGGTATGGCATGAGTTTCGTTTCGAAATTGGATGCAGCTGTACAGAAGAACCACTCGCTGTTGTGCGTCGGGCTGGACCCGACCCTGGAGATCCTGCCGGCTGGCGGTGAGATCGAAGACCGTCTGGCGGAGTGGGGCAAGGCCATTGTTGAGCAAACCGCCGACCTGGTGTGCTGTTACAAGCCCAACCTGGCTTTTTACGAACAATTCGGCCTGCCCGGCCTGCGCGGGTTAAAACGCATTTTACAAACCATCCCCGCGGAAATCCCTGTGCTGCTGGATGCCAAGCGCGGCGACATCGGCTCAACCGCCGAAGCGCACGCCAAAGCGGTATTCGAGCAGTGGGGAGCCGACGCGGTCACCCTGAACTCCTACCTGGGCGAAGACGGCGTCGCACCTTTCCTGAAATATGAAGGCAAGACCGTCTTCCTGCTGTGCTATACCTCCAACCCCTCCGCTGCCGAGGTGCAACTGCATGGCGAGCCGCCCATGTTCGAGCACATCGCCGCGCTTGCCAGGAACTGGGGGTCACCCGACCAGGTCGGCCTAGTGGTGGGCGCTACCCAGCCCGAAGCGCTGGCGCGAGTGCGCCAGATCTGCCCGCAGAACTGGATCCTGGCGCCCGGTGTGGGCGCGCAGGGTGGCGACTTGGGTGCATCGCTGCGCGCCGGGCTGCGCGCGGATGGCAGCGGCCTGATCATTCCTGTTTCGCGCGCCGTGATGGGTGCGCCCGATCCGCGCCGGGCGGCCCGCGAACTGTGCGACCTAATCCAGCGTTTCGCGCAGGAAGCCAAAACCAATCCACTGCGCCCGCTTTCGACTAAAGAGAAACTGGCGGTGGAATTGTTCAACACCGGCTGTGTGAAATTCGGCAGCTTTACTCTGGCTTCCGGCAAGCAATCGCCCATCTACATCGACCTGCGCCGCGTGGTTTCTTTCCCTGACTTGTTCAAGCTGGTCACAGATATCTATGCCGGCATGGTCAAGACATTGACATTCGACCGCATCGCTGGCGTGCCCTACGCGGCCCTCCCGACCGGCGCGGTGGTTGCCTGGCAGTTGCAGCGGCCGTTCATCTACCCGCGCAAGGAAGCCAAAACCCACGGCACCGGCCAGATGATCGAGGGCGCTTTCGAGGCCGGGCAAACCGCGGTAATATTGGAGGACGTCATCACCAGCGGCGGAAGCATCCTCACCTCGGTGGACGTGATGCGCCAGACCGGCTTGCTGGTCAAAGACGTGGTGGTGCTGGTAGACCGCGAGCAGGGCGGCGCCGCTCAGATGGCCGAAGCCGGTTTGAGCCTGCATGCCGCGCTGACCATCAGCGAAATTATGGATACCCTAAAGGAGAAAGCACTGATCGATGCAGAGACCTATCGCTCGGTGCAAGCTTACTTGAATGAGTGACCTTTCCTGCAACTTTCTGGGTTTGAACCTGCGCAACCCGCTGGTGCTGGCTTCCGGCGTGCTGGGCACCAGCCCCGGCTTGCTGGAGCGCGTAGCGGCTTGCGGGGCGGGTGCGGTAACCGCCAAGAGCTGCGGCCCCGAGCCGCGCGCGGGGCATGCCAACCCTATTTCGGTGGAATGGGCCGGCGGGGTGATCAACGCGGTCGGCCTCACCAACCCCGGCTTGAAGGACGAAGTGCCCATCCTGCGGGAAGCCAAAGCCCGCCTGCGTGAACTGGGCGTGCCGCTGATTGCCAGCATCTTCGCGCCCACGGTGGACGATTTCGGCCGCATGGCGGCCGGGATATCGGCAGCCGAGCCGGATTTGATTGAGGTTAATATCTCCTGCCCGAACGTCAGTGACGATTTCGGCACGCCTTTTTCCGGCTCTCCCGAAACGACTGCGGCCGTGACCCGTAAAGTCCGGGAGAATACCAATCTCCCGTTTACGGTGAAACTGTCCTCCAACGTGCCCAGCATCGCGCGCATTGCTTTGGCGGCCGAGGATGCCGGGGCGCACGCCATCACGGCCATCAACACCGTTCCGGGAATGCTGATCGAGGCGCGCGCCGCCAGCCCGGTGCTTTCCAACCGCGTGGGCGGCATTTCCGGCTGGGCCATCAAGCCCATCGCCCTGCGCTGCGTAGCCGAGATCCGCAAAGCCGTCAAATTGCCCATCATCGGGCTGGGCGGTATCAGCACGGGGCAAGACGCGGCCGAGATGATCATGGCCGGCGCGACCGCCGTGGGCGTGGGCGCTGCGGTCATGCAGCGGGGCCCGCAGGTGTTCGCTTTGATCGCGCAGGAACTGGACGATTTTATGAATGCCGAGCATTATCCGAATCTGGAAAAGATGAGAGGAATCGCGATCCGGTGAGCCACCAAGACTTGTTTCTTACCTTTACTGTTGCAGAAAATCGCAAGGAAAATTACCGTGCGCAAACCCTGGTGCTGGACGCGCCTTTGCCCGCCGCCCAGCCCGGCCAGTTCATCATGGCCTGGCTGCCCGGCATCGGCGAAAAACCCTTCAGCGTGGCAGCGGCCGACCCGCTGACCCTTACCATCGCCGCGGTCGGTCCGCTCAGCGAGGCCTTGTGCCGCCTGCCGATTGGCGCGCGCCTGTGGGCGCGCGGTCCCTTCGGTCAGGGTTTCAAGCTGGAAGGTAAAAAACTCCTGCTGGTGGGCGGCGGCTACGGCGCCGCGCCCCTGCGCTTTCTGGCGCAGGAGGGGCTGCGGGTGGGCGCGAAGGTGTGCGTCTGCCTGGGCGCGAAAACTGCCGATGACCTGCTGCTGGCGGAAGCTTTCCGCTCGCTGGGCTGCACGGTTTGGACGGCTACCGAGGACGGCAGCGCCGGGCTGAAAGGCCTGGTCACCGGCGCGGTCGAGGCTGCCCTGCGCGACTTTCGCGCTGACGGGCTGTATGCTTGCGGCCCCAAACCCATGCTGCTGGCGCTGGTCGAGCTTTGCCGTAAGCACGAACTCCCCGGGCAATTCTCGTGGGAGGCGCTTCTGCGCTGCGGATTGGGACTATGCGGCAACTGCGAATTGGATGAGGAAACCTGTAAGGCGGCCGGAATTCCTACAGGATGGCTGACTTGCAAGGATGGGCCGGTGTCGTTTTTATCCTCTCCCGGTCGCTAAACCTGTTGTAGCGCAGGGAGAGGTGGTTTATTCCAATTTCTAAAATAGGATTAATCACTTCGGTGCTGTCATTGCGAAGCCCGCGTAGGCGGGCTGATCGCGCAGTATCCTTATTAAGGAAGAATCTCAGCCTCCTCTCAGGTGTCATTCCGAGCGAAGCGAGGAATCTCGGCCGATACAACAATGGTGTTCATCAACGATTGGACATCCAACCGAGATCCTTATACGGTCGCTGCGCTCCCTCAGGATGACGTATAAAGCTTTAGGGTAGGTCAGCTTTTCGCCTGTACCCATGGGCGTATAAGTGACTAAATTCCTTGACCTACCTTTTCTACTCCCCTTGAAAACCGAACCTTTCCCCCAATCTGAATTGCACCAGGCAAAAAATCACGAAATCAACCGCCAGGATGTAAATGATGAACCCTGAGTTGGCGAAGGTCAGCTCTTTGAGCGTCAGCAGGGTGAGGATCACGCCGACCACTGAAGCCATCCACGGCCAGGCCAGTTCCGTCTCGGGATATTTATAAGCTTTAACGATGGTGGGTATCGCCGCCAGGAAATCTGCCGCGATACTGAAAAAAATGGCGATGTTGCCGACCTTGGTGATCAGCCACAGGACCAGGCCGGCGACGGAAAGAACCCCGCAGATCAGATCGAAACGGGTGATTTTCCACTCGGATTTCTTGTTTACGAATGAAGCCAGAAAAGTGGTGAAGGGTAAAAAGCCGGTGCTGAAGGTCATCAACGCTTCCAGGCCGACGCCCTGTTTGACCTGCGCGGCAAACGCGATCAAAGGTGCAACCGACCACATTAGAAATGAAACCCGGTTCGGTTTCACCTTACCCTTGATGGTATCCACAAGGTAAGCGAATGAACCGATTGCACCGATCAGAGCGCCCGCGATGACGAAGTTTTGATTGATCATGCGCCCAAGTATAGCCGATGGCTGCGAATTTGCGGCCGGTTGTATGGAACTTGGCAAAAAAAAGACGTGGCGTCCTGCGAGAAAGGAAATCCCGGGATCAACGGGATCCAAGCTGGCGAGGGCGGAAGATACCCGCCTCTCATTCTGCTTCTCAAGTAAAATTAGTGCTGAAAATTACAGGAGAATCAAAATGGCCATGACATCCCGTGAACGAGTCCAGGCAGTCCTTCAGCATGAAGTGCCCGACCGCGTGCCGATCATCATCGGCGTCAGCAATACCACCGGTATTAAGATGAAACCCTACCGGGCGCTGAAAGCCAAACTTGGCATCCAGGCGCCGGACGATTACATCTACGATTGGCCGGAGCTGGGCACGGCCAAGGTCGATGAACAAACGCTCCAGCGCCTGCATGGCGACGCGCGCGGCGTGCTGGACCGCTTCCCCAGGGCTGTTGCGGAATTCAATCGCAACCGCGATCCTCACACCCCTGCGATCGACGATTGGGGTGGCGGGCAGATCGAGATCGAGGAAGGGGTTTGGTTTCCCGGTTACCACCCCCTGGCTGAAGCCACCACGCTGGACGATTTAGAGAAATATAACGGCTGGCCGATCATGGATGACCCTTACCGTGTGGCGCAGGCCGCGCTGGACGCCAAAAAATTGGCCGAGGAAAACCAATACGCCATTCTGGCAACGCCCTGGCTGATGTTCCCGCTGGAACGCGCTTTTGGGCTGCAGGGCATGGATAAATTTCTGATGAACCTGGCTATGCTGCCGGATTTTGCCGAAGCCATGCTTAAAAAGAATCTGGAATTGTGCAAGCAGCACATGGGCCATTTTCTGGATGCCGTGGGCGGCAACATCGACATGATCAAGATTGGCGATGACCTCGGCACGCAGGATCGTTTAATGATCTCGCCGCGCATGTACCGCAAGCTGTTGAAACCGATTCATGCTGAACTGATCCGCTTCATCAAAGAGCGTACCAAGGCGAAAGTCTTTTTCCATACCGATGGCGACGTGTTTGACCTGATCGGCGATTTTATTGAGATCGGCGTGGACATCCTCAATCCTGTGCAGACCTCGGCCGGTAAGATGGCCGACCTGGAAGGATTAAAACGGGAATTCGGCCGGCATCTGGTTTTCTGCGGGGCAGTCGATACCCAATACATCCTTCCCAACGGAAATCCGCAGGAGGTACGCCAGGAAATGAAGCGCGTCATCGGCGCACTCGGCAAGGATGGAGGTTATATGGTCGCTTCCGTGCACACCATCATGAACGAGGTGCCCGCGGAAAACATCCTGGCGATGGTGGATGCTGTCCTGGATTTCGGCACGTATCCCTTGAAGTGAAATGGGCTGGATGATTTATGCCTGTTTCTCCTGGTATATTTTTTGTGAGTGATATTTATTTATTAAAGGTAAACAATGAACGCAGAGACCCCTTCTGTTGAAAATTTGATTGAAAAACTTCACCGCATGCATGGAGACCCGCGCAGCTTATCCATGTCCCCACGCGAACGGGTGGATGCCGCCATCCATCGCCGGCAGCCCGACCGCACGCCTTTCGATTTTTGGGCGGTTCCTGAAATGATCGAAAAATTGAAAGCCTATTTTGCGGTTGATTCGGAGGAGGAAATCCTGCGCCTGCTCGGCATTGACTGCCGCATTGTGACTCCCGATTACATTGGCCCTGCCACGGAAACGCTTCCGGATGGCACCTACTATGCCCATTGGGGAACTCACCGCCGCCGGGTGAAGAACGATTTTGCCACTTACGATGAATACGCCAGCTTCCCCCTGGCGGCTTTTCAGTCTGTCGCGGAGATTGAACAATATTCCCGCTGGCCGAAGATCACCGATTGGGATTGGGCGTCGCTGCCCCAAAAAATTACCGATGTGAATAAAGAAGTTCAATATCATATCCGTTACGATATCGGCGGTATCTTTGAGACTGCCTGGGGGTTATATGGGCTGGATAAATTCCTGGTCGATCTGATTGAAAACCCTGAAATTCCCCTGGCCATTATGGATTGCGTAACGGATCGTTTGATCGCCAATTTTCGCCAGGTGATGAAACACGCGGAAGGCATGGTCGATCTGGTATACACCTATGACGATGTTGCGATTCAGAATGGCCTGCTGATGTCGAAAAAGATGTGGCGGAAATATATCCTTCCCTTCCATCAAAAACTCAATCAGGCGATCAAGGAATACGACGTGAAAATCCTCTACCATTCCTGCGGCGCGGTTTATGATCTGATCGAGGAATTCATCAATGAAATGAAGATCGATATCCTTAATCCCCTGCAGCCGCGCGCAGCCAAGATGGACATGCGAAAGATCAAGGATGAATTCGGTGCGCACGTGGCTTTCCATGGCGGCATCGACATCCAGCACACCATGCCCTATGGTACCATCGCGGAAGTTGCCGCTGAAACTCGTGAGCGCTGCGCCATTCTCGGGCAGGGCGGCGGCTACATTTGCACCACCGCGCATTACATTCAGGCGGATACGCCCGTGGAAAACGTCATTGCGCTTTATGCTGCCGACCGTACCTTGAGTTGACTCCGGTTTTACTGGAAATCAGGCCGGTATTGAAAATGAATACCGGCCATTTTAATTGTGTTGCGATTTGACTTTTCGAGTAGAAACCGAACTAGAGCGATTCCTTTTCATAAGGAACACCGGTTGCGGCCGGGCCTTGCGAGCGGCCAACCACGCCGGCCAGGATTACCATTGTTAGGATATACGGCACCATCAGCAGTAATTCCGCCGGAATCGGGAAGCGCAAAATGGAAAGGTTGGTGGAGAGCGATTCCGCGAAACCGAATAACAGCCCGGCCCCCAGCGAACCCACTGGCGTCCATTTGCCGAAGATCATGGCCGCCAGCCCGATGAACCCGCGTCCGGCTGACATGACTTGTTCGAAGTAACCCAGCGAACCCAGCGAAAAATAAGAACCGGCGAATCCGGCCATCATTCCTCCCAGGATCACCACCAGGTAGCGCGTTCGGAATACGTTGATTCCCAGGGTGTCGGCGGCTTTCGGGTGCTCTCCCACTGCGCGCAAGCGCAATCCCCAGCGGGTGTGAAACAGCGCGAAGGTCAGGATACCGACCAGCAGATACATCGCGTAAACGAACATGTTGTGGCTGAAGAAGATTGGCCCCAGGAAGGGTATTTTGGATAAAAGCGGTATGCTGTAGGATGGAAAGAATCCGCTCTGATTAAGATATTGCCATTCCGCTACCTGCAGGATCTTGGTAACGATGTAAGAAGTCAGCCCAACGGTGAAGATGTTGATGATCGTGCCGGAGATGATCTGGTTGACTTTGTACTTGATGGAAAGCATGGCATGGATGCTGCCGGTCAACCCGCCGGAGATGATTGCCGCAATCACGCCGGTCCACAACCCGAACAAGCTTCCGAACATGGAACCCACCAGAGCGCCGGTGATCATCATGCCTTCGATGGCAATATTGGTCACCCCCACGCGCTCGCACAAAATCCCGGAGAATGCCCCCAGCACGATCGGCACGCTGCGCATGATGGCTACCCTCAGCATACCCCCCACATTGATCGAGCCCCCGCCGGCGCCCCATGCCAGGAAACTGGTGGTCAGCAGGATACCCACGAAACCCAAAATCCAGTTGGTTGCTTTCCCGAACCCTTTGATGAGTTGATATACACCTAGGATAGCGCATAACGCGCTAATCGCGATCAAGGCTGCGCGGGTGTTGAACACAAGGTCGGGGAGGGTGGCTTTCGAGCCGCCGGGGGTCATCACGAAAGTGGTTGTCATCAGCGTATCGGTGGTGCGGATGAAAACAAAACCGATAAAGAGTGCAATCAACAGGAATAACGCTCCCATGATCACCTGCCGCAGGTTTTCCGGTTTTTCACGGATGATTTTTTCTTTTTTCTGAATTTGATTGGACATACGCTCTCCTGTGGCGGTTATACCGGCTCATTGGCCGGTTTGGGTTCTTTCAGCCGGTAGATTGTACGGATAATGGCTGGCGCGGCAATGAAGAATATGATGAAGGCCTGCAGGATGGAGATGATATCGATCGGGATCCCGGTATTGATCTGCATGACCCGCGAGCCGTGTCGCAGGAATCCAAACAGGATGGCGGTGATGATGCACAGCAGGGGATGGTTGTTAGCCAGCAAAGCGATCGCGATTGCGTCGAATCCGTACCCGGTTGAAAGTGCCTGGGTCTGCCGGAAGTTGACTCCTAACATCTCCACCGCTCCCGCCAGGCCGGAAATCGCTCCTGAAAGCGAAAGCGCCAGAATGGTCACCCAAGAGGAATTGATTCCAGCATATTTCGAGGCGTAGGGATTCAGCCCTACCGAACGGAATTCGAATCCCCAGGTGGTTTTATAGAGAATGTACCAGATGATCACGGCTACGGCCAGGGCGATGAATAGCCCAATGTGCAGTCGCAGGGATGTGCCTTCAAAGAAGCGGTAGAGATGCGCTGATTCTTCAATGAAGCGGGTTTTGAACGGCGTTTCCGGGTCTTCGAATGGCCCGCGGATGAGGTATTCCGAAAAGTTGAACGCAATGTAGTTCATCATGATTGTGTTGATCACTTCGTGGGCGCCGGTCTTGGCTTTCAACCAGCCGGGGATGAAACCCCAGACGAAACCTGTCAGCGTACCCACAGCCAGCGCCAGTGGCACGTGCACAATGGGCGGCAGGCCTTTGAAGGTCCAACCGGCCCAGGCCGCCATAATGGCGCCCATGTAAAGCTGGCCTTCCGCGCCGATGTTGAATACGCCTGCCTGAAAACCCAATGCCACCGCCACGCCGGTGAAAATGTAGGGCGTTGTTACCACCAGGCTTTCCAGGAAGGGTTTGAACGCCGCTTGCAGCGCTTTGGTTTCCCCGCTCGCAACGGCCGCGATCATTTTGGACGGGTTCCCAAAAGAACCCATTAATAGCGAGGAATAGGTTTCCCAGATCAATTTCAGAGATTCGCTGATCCCTTTGCCGAAAGACACCTCAAAAGCATCGTAAATCTCGGGCGTGGTGCCCGCGGCCAGGATCCCTCCCAGCAGAAAACCGGTAAAAATTGCGAGTACGATGATGGTCAGGGAGCTTCTGGAAACCTCTTCCAGGAATACGTTGACAAAATTCTCTTTTTTAGGTGAAGGTTCTTTTGTCATGGGTCATCCTTAGGTGACAATTTCCCGCACTTTGCGTGCTTTGCGTTTTTTTGCGCTGATCTTGGTGGTGATGCCGGCCATCAACAACCCCAGCTCTTCTTTGGTGACCAAATCCGCGTCCACGATGGTCAAAATCTTGCCGTTGTACATGACGGCGATCCGGTCGGCTAATTGCATCACTTCGTCCAGTTCGGTGGATACCAGCAGGATGGCGCAGCCTGCGTCGCGTTTTTCAATCAAACGCCGGTGGATATATTCGATTGAACCAACGTCCAACCCGCGGGTAGGCTGCGAAGCGATCAACAATTTAATCGGGCGTGAAAATTCTCTCGCTACAATCACCTTTTGCTGGTTGCCTCCCGAGAGGCCGCTGACCGGCACGCCAGGTCCGGTTGTGCGGATGTCGAATGCCCTCACCAGATTTTTGGCATTCTTAATGATCGCGTCTTTTTGCAGCACGATGCCTTTGGCGAACGGTTTCTGATAGTAGGTATTGAGTACCAGGTTATCCTGGATTGGGCTTTGCAGTACCAGCCCGTCTTTTTGCCGGTCTTCGGGAATATGCGCTACCCCCAATTCCGTGATTTCGCGTGGGTCGCTGTGGGTGGTTTCCTTGCCGAGGATACTGATTTTCCCCGATTCGGCTTTCATTAAACCGGTCAGGCAGCGCACCAGTTCGGTTTGTCCGTTACCCTGCACGCCGGCCACCCCCAGGATCTCGCCGGCTCTGACCTCGAATGAGATATCGTCAACTTCCACTTTTTTATTCTTGGCCAGGATGGTCAGGTTTTCAACGTTCAACACAGGTTTTCCGGGTTTAGCGGTTTCTTTTTGCACGTTCAATTCAACCGGCCGTCCGACCATCATGGCGGCCAGCTTTTTGGGGTTGGCGCTGGAAGGAACCGCTTCTCCGACCACTTTCCCGGAGCGGATGACCAGAATGCGGTCAGCGCATTCCATCACTTCCCGTAATTTGTGGGTGATGAAGATGATCGATTTACCTTGCGCAATCAGGTTGTGCATGATCTTGAACAATTCTTCCACTTCCTGGGGGGTCAAAACTGCCGATGGTTCATCCATAATCAGAATTTCGGCATTCCGGAAGAGTAATTTGATGATTTCAACCCGCTGCTGCAATCCGACAGGCAGGTCTTCGATAAGTGCGTATGGATCGATATTTAGTTTAAATTGATTGGAAATTTCTTTTACTTTATTGGCTGCCCGCATGGTATCCAGGACGCCGCCGGCGCGCGTATATTCCTCCCCCAACATGACGTTTTCGGTGACTGAAAATACCGGTATCAGCATGAAATGCTGGTGAACCATGCCGATGCCTGCCCTGATCGCATCGGTCGGCGATTTCACCTGCACTGGTTTTCCCTTGATGATGATTTCTCCCTCGTCTGGCGCGTACAGACCATAAAGGATATTCATCAGGGTGGTTTTCCCGGCTCCGTTTTCACCCAACAAAGCCAGGATTTCCCCTTGATTCAATTTCAGATCGATGTGGTCGTTGGCCAGCACACCGGGGAATCTCTTGGTAATTCCGCGCAACTCCAAAATTGGGGCCATTTGCTCCTCACAATTTTTTGCTTGAATGCATCCGTTTTTTCAGGTTTAGAAAAACAGAACCAGATTGCCTGGTTCTGTTTTTCTGTTATTTTTTCGCTGGTCTATTCGCGCGGATATAGCGCCAGATATTCCGGAGAAACAGTCTGAATCTCGCCGGAAAGGATCTTATCGGCTAGTGCGTCCACTTCGGCTTTCAGGTCGGCTGGAACTTCAACTTCAGCGTTCCAGGCCAGCGAGGTGCCGCCGTTCGAGAATTGCAGAATGTAGTTTCCGCTTTCCCATTTGCCTTCCTCAACCAAACCCTTAACAGCGTTGTAAACCGGAACGTCCATGTTCTTCAACGCGCTCGCAAGGACCAGGTCTTTGTATTCGGGGACGGTCAGCGACCAGTCCTGGTCTACGCCGAAGATATACCCATAGCCGCGGTCTCTCATGGCTGCGGCAGTGCCGCCGCCGACAAAGCCGGCAACCGGCAGGATGATATCGGCGCCGTTATCCATGAAAGATTCGCCGAATTGGCGCCCGAGGTCGATATCGCTCCAGGAGCCGGTGGCTGATGCCTGATCCATGGCTTTCGGGTCATAGCCAAGCACCTTTACTGACGTGCCGTGTACTTTGTTGTATTCCTGCACGCCCATGTAGAAACCGTCCATGAAGATCTGCACCACCGGTCCGAAAATACCGGTGTAGGTCGCCACGGTGCCGGTTTCGGTCATGCCGGCAGCCAGATAGCCGGCCTGGAAGCAGCTTTGATCCATGTACGCATCCACGCCCAGGAAATTGTCGTAAGTAAGCCAGTTGATGTCGATGCCGATAAATTTGATTTCAGGATTGGCTTCAACAGCCGCTTTGCAGGCGTCGGCCATCATGAAACCCACGCAAACTACCAGGTCGGCGTCGGAATCGACACACGCGGCCAGGTTCGGGGCATAATCGTCCGCGCTCTTGGATTCAATGTAATTGGCTTCGATACCGAAATCAGCTTTTGCCTGTTCCAAACCCTTCCAAACCATGTCGTTAAATGAGCGGTCGCCAATGCCGGCGGCATCCGTAACGAGGCAGGCTTTCAACGGTTCAGCAGCAGGAGCTTCTTCTTCCGCTGGAGCGGCTTCCTCCGCTGGGGCCTCTTCTTCTGCCGGTGCTGCTTCCTCTGCCGGAGCAGCTTGTGGTGCGCACGCAAACAACATTGACGCAATGATGAGCAATCCGATCACAATCGAAATCTTTTTCATTTTTTCTCCTCCAATAGGTTATTTGCCATCTTCTCTGGTGGCTGGAATGGATCGTGATGAATGTGCGATGAACTTTCAGTTCAATTGCATGACGAAAGTGCGATGGTCTATCGATGTTGTGGTGATGAAAGAGGTGTTGCTGCTGTAATGATGCTTCTGGGTAAATGGTAAGGAAACCTGAATGCAATAGATTGTTAATAGTTTGACTGATCACCTCCTCTTCGCAAAACTATTTTCTATGTCAATTATGAATATTATATATCATCCGATTTGAGTTAAGGTATATCAAGTCTCTTTCGAATGGCTTCCGGGAGACAAAAAGCATGCTCTTCCGCGATTTTTACGAGGTATTGAATATCTGCCTGGTTCAGCTCTGCCATTTCCAGCAGGTCAGGCCGTTTTTGCAAAGTACGCAGCAGGGATTGCTGCCGCCGCCAGCGGGCAATCGCGGGATGGTTGCCTGAAACGAGTTCTTCCGGGACGTTCCAGCCCCTGAATTCAGGTGGGCGGGTGTATTGCGGGTATTCCAGCAGCCCGTTTGCGAAAGAATCATCGAATGCGCCGTCCGGGTCGCCTAGCGCGCCCGGCAGCAGCCGCGTCACAGCTTCCACCAGCACAAGGGCGGGCAGTTCGCCGCCGCTGAGCACGTAGTCTCCGATTGAAATTTCGTCGCTCACCAAATGCTCGCGCACGCGTTCATCCACTCCTTCGTAGCGGCCGCATAGGATCATTAAGCGCTCCTGCCGGCTGAACTGCTCGGCGATCACGTGTGTGAGCGGCCTGCCCTGGGGCGTCATCAGGATGACCGGGCAGTCCGGTTTTCCATCGGCTATGCCTTCGACAGCAGCAAAGATCGGTTCCGGTTTCATCACCATTCCGCCGCCGCCGCCGAAGGGAGTGTCGTCGGTGGTGTGGTGCTTGTCCGTAGTCCAGTCGCGGATGTTGTAAATATTGATCGCGATGATGCCATTCGCGCGGGCGCGCTGCAGGATGCTGGTGTTGATGTACGGCGTAAAAACTTCCGGAAAAAGCGAGAAAATATCGAAGCGCATGCTTTCATTCTATCTTAAGTACAAAAAATAGTCCGCTTGCGTTTTATAGTTACATCTGGTATAAAGCCTTTCTTGACCAAATTTCTCCGTAAATGATAAGATAAACCCATGCAGATTAAAGGAAGACGATGGAATATGCGCCAGTCCCGTCGGCGCACCAATCCATTTAAAATATTATTTCTGTTGGCCATCGCGGCTTTTTTGGTTTACGTCAATCTGACGGTAGAGCCGCTTTCTCCCACCTTGTTCGTTGCTTCCCCCACGGCCACTACTTCGGCTGAAACATATCTGGCGCAAGCCGAAAACCTCGCCTCGCAAGGGAAATATTCACTGGCACTGGCGGAATATCAAAAAGCCATCATGGCTGATCCGCAGAATGCCGCTCTTTATTTGGCGGCTGCTAAGCTCAACATCTACAGCGGCGATTACGAAAAAGCCATCGAAAACGCCGGCAATGCCATCCTGCTCAATCCCAAGAGCAGCATGGGAGAAGCGATTCAAGGTTTTGCCCAGGGCATGCTGGGTGACTATCTGGATTCAGAAAGCAGCCTGAACCGCGCCATTGAACTCGATTCCAGCAACGCCACCGCTTATGCCTATATGTCCATCGTGTTATCCCAAAAGGTGATCAATGGCGAAGAAGTGCTGGGCGATCTTGACCAGGCCATTGAAGCCTCGCGCAATGCCCAATCCATCGCGCCGGACGCGCTCGAAACCCATTGGGCGCGCGGCAATGTGTTGGAGATCACTTCGAATTACGAGGACGCCGTGGCGGAACTGGAACAGGCGGTGTCCATGAATGCCAACATCTCCGAATTGCACATTGCCCTGGGGCGCAATTACCGTTATCTGGATGAGAACGATAAAGCGGTGGAAGAATATACGCGCGCCAATGCCCTCAACCCCAGCGATTCTTATCCTGAAACGCTTATTGCGCGTACCTATGCCAACATTGGTGAATACGGCAAAGCCATTCAGTACGCCCAACAAGCTGTGGATGACGATCCTGAAGATCCCTACATGTATGGGAACCTGGGCACCATGTATAAGAAGAATTACCAGTTCGGCGAAGCGATCCTGATGCTCAAACTGGCCATACGGGGCGGTACCAACCAGAATGGCGTAGTGGTCGAGGGCATCCCGCTTTCGAATAACGCCCGGGTCGTTGAATACTACTATACCTACGGACTGGCTTTGATGGAGCTCGGTTACTGCAGCGAGGCGGTGGATATTGCCCAATCCTTGCTGCAGAGTGTCAATAATGACGAGGTGGCAACTTATAACGCCAATTACATTATCGAGAATTGCTACCAAAAAATGAATGATTTGCAGATGTTAAAGCTGCCTACGCCGACCATGATCCCCACCTGGACGCCGCAGCCTTCGTCCACGCCTACCCTGGAACCCACGCCGGAGATCACAGAAACAGCGCAGCCCTAAGGTTGCTTATGTACATCCCTGAGAAAAAACCTCTTTTCAGAAAACCCTCGCATGAATCCAATCCTTACCGCATCGCGGTCATGCTGGGTATTCTGCTGGTCATGCTGATGGTGCTGCGCAACCTGAATAGCGGATCGATCACCCCGCTGTTCCTGCCCACGCCCACCCCCACCCGCACGGTGAATTCTTTCGCGGACGAGGGCGAGACTTACTTCGTTGCCGGCGACCTGGAAAAGGCCATGCAAGCCTACCAGCAGGCGGTGGCTTTGGATCCCACCAATGTTGAACTGCGCGACGAACTGGCGCGCATTCAGATCTATTCCTCAACGCTGCTGACCATCGCCGAAGAAAAAGTTACCCGACTGAACGAAGCCCTGGCGACTATTAATGAGGCCATCGCCATTGAGCCCGAAAACAGCAATGCCCACGCCATCAAGGCTTTCGCGCTGGATTGGCTCTCCGATCCAAACATCGTGGTTGGCGACCGCGACGCGCTGCTGACTGAAGCCGAGCAGGAAGTGGTGCAGGCGCTCCAGCTCGATAATACCAACACGCTGGCGCTGGCGTATTACGCTGAAATCCTGGTGGATGAGCAGAAATGGGTGCAAGCCGAGCAGAACATCCGCGAGGCTGTCGAGCGTTCGCCGGATTCCATGGACGTGCGCCGTATTTACGGGTATATGCTCGAATCCATCGGCAACTACGGTCAGGCGATTGAGCAATACAAGGAAGCCATCCATATCAATCCCAACCTGACCTTTATCTACCTGCGCATCGGCGCCAACTACCGCACGCTGCAAAATTACGAAATGGCGCTGGAGTATTTCGATAAAGCCGCCAAGATCAACGAGCAGTTGGGTGTGAAGGATTCAGTGCCCTATTTTTCCATCGCTACCACCTACACCCAGATGGGTGAGTTTCTCGTGGCGGGCAGGAACGCCCTGAAAGGATTGAATTACCAGCCGGACAATGCAGATATGTACGGCCGCCTGGGCATCGTTTATCACCGCTCCCGTAACTACGAGGGCGCCATTCCCGCTTTTAAATGTGCCTTGATGGGCTGCACCGCCGAAGAGAGCTGCGAGGTGCGCCAATGCAATTCGGAAACGGACCCGATGGTGGCTGTGGAAGGCCTGCCGCTCAGCAATACGACCATTGATTATTACCTGACTTATGGGTCTGTTCTGGCTGGTATGCATCGTAGCGTGAACGGATATTGCGAAGAAGCCATGCGCATCCTGAAATTGATTCGGGAACAATACAGCAATGACCCCACAGTCATGTCCACCTTGACTGAGAGCGAAAACATTTGCAAAAGTTACGGCTACCGTTGATTGTGTTAAAAATTTATTAGATTTCGCCTTTTTTCCTTGACTTGCATACGAAAGGATATTAATATACTGATAGTTAGCACTCAATACCCATGAGTGCTAAAAAATCTGAATCATTTTTATGGAGGAATCTATGGCTCTGAATCTAAAACCTTTAGGCAGCCGCTTGGTCGTGGAACCGATTGAACAGGAAGATGTGACTGCTTCCGGTATCGTTCTTCCGGAAACTGCCAAGGAAAAACCCCAAAAAGGCAAAGTTCTTTCCACCGGCCCCGGCGATCGTGATGAAGAAGGCAAACGCATCCCCATGGATGTCAAAGCAGGCGACACCGTCCTGTTTGCCAAATATTCCGGTACCGAGATCAAGATGGACCAGAAAAAATTGCTGATCCTGAAGGAAAGCGACGTACTGGCGATTGTTGAAGGTTAATTGAATTAATTCTGAGTGATGATCTGAAGGAGTATCCTATGGCAGCTAAACAACTAGTATTTGGCGAAGAAGCTCGCAGGAAACTGCGAAACGGTATTGATATTGTGGCGGAAGCCGTCGCCACCACCCTCGGTCCCAAAGGCCGCAATGTGGCTTTGGACCGCAAGTTCGGTTCCCCCACCATCACGCACGATGGCGTGACGGTCGCGAAGGAAATTGAACTGGAAGATCCCTTTGAAAATATGGGCGCGCAGCTCCTCAAGGAAGCCGCCACCAAGACCAATGACATCGCCGGCGATGGCACCACCACCTCCACGGTTCTGGCGCACGCTATGGTTACCGAAGGTCTCAAGACCCTCGCCGCCGGTGCCAACCCCATGATGCTTAAGCGCGGAATTGAAGCCGCCTCCAAAGCTGTTGCGGATGCTATCAAGGCGCAGGCCATCGAAATTTCCACCAAGGAAGAAATTGCCAATGTTGCCACCATTTCCGCCCAGGACCGCCAGATTGGTAATTTGATCGCGGATGTGATGGATAAAGTCGGCAAAGACGGCGTCATCACCGTTGAAGAATCCAAGGGTTTGGAATTCGAGCAGGAATACGTGGAAGGTATGCAGTTCGACCGCGGTTATATTTCTTCCTATTTCATCACCGATTCTGATCACATGGAAGCGGTCATTGAAGAACCCTATATCCTGATCTACGACAAGAAGATTTCCGCTGCTCAGGACCTGCTGCCCCTGTTGGAAAAATTGGTGCAGGTCGGCAAGCGTGATCTGGTCATCATCGCCGAGGACGTCGACGGCGAAGCCCTGGCGACCATGGTTTTGAATAAACTGCGCGGCACCCTCAACGTGCTGGCTGTCAAAGCTCCCGGTTTTGGCGACCGCCGCAAAGCCATGCTGCAGGATATTGCCATCCTCACCGGCGCCGCCCTGATTTCGGAAGAGACCGGCCGCAAACTGGATACTGCAGTTGTGGCTGACCTCGGCCGCGCTGAGAAGGTTGTTGCCGATAAGGACAACACCACCATCATCGGCGGCAAGGGCGATTCTAAGGAAATCAAGGGCCGCATTGAGCAGATCCGCGTCGAGATCGAAAAGACCACCAGCGACTACGACCGCGAAAAACTGCAGGAACGCCTGGCCAAACTCTCCGGCGGTGTTGCCATCATCCGCGTCGGCGCAGCCACCGAGACAGAATTGAAGGAAAAGAAGCATCGCGTTGAAGACGCCCTCTCCGCTACCCGCGCGGCAGTTGAAGAAGGTATCGTCCCCGGCGGCGGTGTGGCTCTGTTGAATGCCATGTCCTCGCTCGAATCCGTCAAGCTCGACAGCGACGATGCCAAGACCGGCACCAACATCGTCCGCAAGGCCCTGGAAGTTCCCATGCGCCGCATTGCCGAGAACGCCGGTTTTGATGGCTCGGTCGTGGTGGAAAATGTCCGCCAGTCCCAGGCCAAGGAAAAGAACAACAAGATCGGTTTCAACATTCTGGATGAAAAATATACCGATATGGTCAAGGATGGCGTGATCGATCCCGCTAAAGTGACGCGTGGCGCTCTGGAGAACGCAACCTCCATCGCAGCCATGATCCTCACCACCGAAGCGTTGGTCACCGATGTCCCTGAAAAGGAAAAACCCGCTGCTCCGCCCATGCCGGAATACTAAAATAAACCTGCTTCATACAACAGGCCGCTCATCAGCGGCCTGTTTTTTATTACAAGGGGAAAAGCGAGGATTGAGTGCAAGCCCTCAGCGCAGCGAGGGACGTCGAAGCCTCAGTACCTTGCCCTCAGCAGCATAAGGCGTTGAAGCCTGCCCACCTGCCTCCTTAGCGACCGCTGAACTTGTCGAAGCCAGAGCAACGGCGTCAGGGTATTTTTTTAGCCCACCCATGCCTGAGGGAGATATTAGTGGTTTTTTTGCGAACCTGGCGAAGCCGGGTGTGGCGATCTCTAAAGACCAATAATAGCGCGAGCCGATCCTGATTTGCGCCGGTTTTTTTTAGTGTTAGAATGCCTGCTAAGATCGCGCATACCTGCCATTTTCTCAGTAACATTCATGGAGGTTCAATGAAAGTCTTCCCCCGCATTTTAATAATCGCCTTGTGTACAGTTGCATTTATGAGCGCTTGTGCGAACCGCAACGATGACCAGCCTTGTTCTCGCATCGCCTATGTCCGTTTCGATTCCTCTCATAACGTTCTGCCGGATATCTACTCCGTATGTGAGAATGGCAGCCATCCCGTCCAACTGACTGATGATCCGGCAAACGACGTTATGCCGGCCTGGTCGCCGGATGGGCAAAAGATTGCTTTTGTTTCCGACCGCACAGGTCAGTACCAAATTTTTATGATGGCTGCCGACGGCAGCAATGTCGAACAATTAACGGATGATCTGGAAAATGACACGCCCATGTGGCTGCCGGAGGGTGGCCGCATCGCTTTTCGCACGACTGATGGACAGGGCTTGTGGTGGTGGCGCGAGTTGGAATTGAACAACCGGCAGATCACTATGCTCAGCGAACCCAGCTACGATTTCTTTTTTCAAAAACAAACCTGGTCTCCTGATGGTAAGAAGATCGCTTATATGTCGATGCAGGAGCAGGCTGCCCGCAACGACGGCTCCAGCCAGATTCACGTCAAAAACAGCGATGGCAGCGGCGATAAAGCCTTGACCGATAATATCTGGGAGAATGCCAACCCGGTCTGGTCGCCGGATGGTAAGCAAATTGCGTTTCTATCGGAGATGCACGGCGAATATAATATTTTTGCTTTGTATGTCATGCACGCGGATGGCAGTCATGTGCGCCAGTTGAGCCAGCCGATTTATGGCGACACCTACACGGTATATAGCTGGTCACCGGACGGAGAGAATATTGCGATTTCTGATATCAATACCAGCCGCATTGAGATGATCACTGTGGCTGATGGCAGTATACGCTGTTTGATCCCTGAAGGGGACAGCGGTGATGCTTATTATTGGTATCCAAGCTGGCAGCCGGAGATTTTGAGGTAGATTGTTTTTCGGTTATTCTTTTTGAATCAGTTATAATCCTTCCGTGATGAAAAACCATCGAACCCTGTTCATTTCAATTATTCTGGCATTTGTCCTGTTATCCCTTTCCGCCTGCGGCGGACGGGAACCCGCGGCCACGCCCACCCCGACACTGGAACCGACCCCCACCGAAGAACCCATGGCGGCCCACGTTAATGGAGCCGGTATTCTGCTGGCCGAATACCAGGCTGAGTTGCAGCGTTACCAGGCGGCGCTTCAGGCGGAAGGCGCGGCTTTCGATCAAGCTGCCGCATCCAAAGAAGTGATCGACGAACTTGTGAACCAAACCCTGCTGGCGCAGGCCGCCGCATCCCAAAATTACACGGTGAATGACGCCGCTTTGCAGGCCCGCATCGATGAACTGGCTGGCGAAGCCGGCGGCGTGGAAGCGCTCAACGCCTGGCTGGCGCAAAATTTCTACACGGATGCGAGCTTCCGGCTGGCTTTGAAACGCGAGATGGCTGCCGTTTGGATGCGCAACCAGATCATCGCTTCTGTTCCATCCACCGCCGAACAGGTGCATGCCCGCCAAATCCTGCTGGACAGCCAGAGCGAGGCCGAGAGCGTCCTGCGTCAGTTGCAGGCTGGCACTCCTTTCGACACGCTGGCGTATCAATACGATACTCTAACCGGCGGTGAGCTGGGCTGGTTCCCGCGCGGATACCTGCTGCAGCCTGAGGTTGAAAGTGCCGCTTTCAGCCTCGAAGCGGGTGCGTATAGCGGCGTGATCAGCACCTCCAATGGTTACCATATCATTGAAGTCATCGAAAAAGATGCGCAGCATGCGCTCTCCCCCGATGCGCTGCTTTTCCTGCAGCGCCAGGCATTGGAAAACTGGCTGGAAACACAACGGTCTCAGGGCAATATCGAGATCACAATTCCTTAAAAGAAAAAACATCCCATGGAAATCGATTATTTGAAAACTGGCCGCCAGGTACTGCGCGATGAGATCGAAGCCATGCGCCGCCTGGATGAAATATTGGATGAAAGTTTCGAAAGAGCCTGCCGCATGATCGACGCCTGCCGGGGCAGGGTGGTGTTCGTCGGCATCGGCCACTCCGGCCACGTGGCCGCCAAGTCCGCCTCCAGTTTTTCCAGCCTGGGAATTCTCTCCTTCTTCCTGCATGCCGCCGAAGCGGTGCATGGCGAGTTGGGCGCGCTGGCCGCCGGGGATGTGGCCATCCTGATCTCCAACAGCGGCGAGACAGCCGAGATTCTGGCACTGCTGCCGCGCATCAAGGAATTGGGCGTCGGGAGCATTGCCATCGTGGGCAAATCTGAGTCCACCCTGGCGCGCAATTGCGACGTGATCCTGCCCACCGGATTTACCGCAGAAGCCGGGCCGCTGAAATTTGCCGGTTCCAGCAGCGGGCTGCTCTCGCTGGCCTTGTGTGATATGCTCGCCATGGCTGTCGCCGCCGCGCGCGGCCTGACCGCTGAAGCCTACTCGAAGCATCACCCCGGCGGCGCCGTAGGTGCCAGCCTGCATGCGAACTTGAAATAGTATCGTTTGTTGCGTATTTTTAGAATTCAAAGTGTCATTCCGAGTGGGGGGAGGAATCTCGGCTGTCCTGAGATCATCCTGTTCAACGACGATATTTTGATCATTGCTCTTTGACCATTAGAATTCGTAAGCATACTCTTTCTATGGAACTTGCGCATAGGTATCCGGTCAAACCCTGATAGATTTTGGCAGGCTTTGAGAGAGTTTCTTCATATAATCGAGTCATCCCATCAATAAAGAGGTAAACATGAAAAAATACCTTCTGCCGGTTTCCACCGCGATCGGGCTGCTCTTCGACCTGTTGTTCTGGAAGAAGGCCCCTGGCATCTCCTTCCCGCTGTTCGTTCTGTTAGGTGTATCCGCGGGATGGTTATTGTTGAAAACAGACGGCAAATCACCGAAGCAGATCAACTGTTGGCTGCTGGTACCCATCCTTTTCTTTTCTGCAATAACCGTTTTGCGTAGGGAACCGATGACTGTTTTCCTGGGTTTTCTTTTCACTTTCTTCTGCGTGCTCTTGCTGCCGGTTTCCTGGCTGAACGGACTGTGGCCGGCTTTCAATCTGGCGGATTATGCGGTTAACTTCGTAAATCTGGTGGGCGGGATATTAACCTTGCCCTGGCGGGAGCAAAAAACCGCCGGTGACGAGCAAATCAAAAAAGGAAAGAAATCGCTTGGCCCCATCCTGCGCGGGTTGGCGCTCTCGCTGCCGGTTTGGCTGATGTTTATTGCCCTGCTTTCCTCTGCCGATTTGATCTTTGCCCAGCGCCTGGATGCTTTGCTGAAAAACTTCAATTTAGGCAATATGTCCGAATTGCTCGTGCAGGCTATCCTGGTCGCTCTGGTCGGATTTTTCTTTGCCGGTGCGGTGCTCTTTGCCGCGCAGCGCAGCGCGCGTATAAAACTGGCGGGTGCGGATAAACCCTGGCTGGTTCCCTTGCTGGGCATGACCGAAGCTGCCATCCTGTTGGGCGGCGTGATTCTGCTCTTCGGCGTGTTTGTCGCCATGCAATTCCGTTATTTTTTCTCCGGCCAAGCCAACATTACGCTGGACGGCTTCACTTACGCGGAATACGCGCGGCGTGGCTTTGGCGAATTGCTGAGTGTGGCATTTCTAAGCGTCCTAATGCAGCAAGCTATTAGTTTGATTACGCGGCGCGAAACCGTGCAGGAACGCCGCGCTTTCACCGCTTTCTCCCTGACCATTATCGCCCTGGTGCTGGTGATTCTGGTTTCGGCGTTCCAGCGCCTCACGTTATACGAGTCCGCCTACGGTTTCACGCGCATGCGCACCTACCCGCACGTCTTCATGCTTTGGCTGGGCGTTCTGCTCGTGGCGGTCGCGGTTATGGAAGTGCTGGGCCGCCAGCGCTGGTTTATCAACGCGGCCATCCTGGCTGCCATGGGCTTTGGCGCGACGCTCGGCATAATGAATGTGGACCGGCTCATCGTCCAGCGCAACCTGCGAAACGCCGCCGCGGGCATGCCGCTGGATGCGGGTTATCTGGCAAGTTTATCCAGCGACGCAATTCCGGTGCTGGTTGAAAATCTGGCGGAGGACACCCTACCTGAGAGTGTGCGCGAGGGCGTCGGCGCTGCTCTAGTCTGCTACCGCGATGTGTTTGCAAACGATGCCCTGAAAGCGAAACCCTGGCCCTCGTATCATTTTTCTGAATCGCGAGCGCAGCAAGCCCTGCAGGGCGTGCATGCCCGGTTGGAAGATTATCACGTGAATAACGAAACCTGGCCGGCCATGGTCGCTGCGCCCTCCGGCAAGATATATTCCTGCCAAAGTGTGACAGGTATGGATTAGGATAAATTATTTTTGCGAGCGATGCGAAGCATCGCGAAGCAATCTTCGAGACGCATAGCGGGAGCTATGCGCGGAGATACACTATCGATGGCGACCTCAAGACGCCTTCGATAGTGTACAACGATGCCATGAGATCGCTTCGTCGCTTGCTCTTAACGAAGTGAAGGGCTGGCGCTCCTCGCGAATACAATTTTTCAAGATTGATTTATGATCCTCATTGCGCTGCCAGGATGATATAAAAAAACCGTTCCCTTCAAAAACAGGGAACGGTTTGTACGTCAGCTCATACGCTCGCGCTTCTTTATCTCCAGCCACTCCGAACTGGCCAGCACGCGGCTGAGCGCCCTGGCTGGTAAATCCATGATCTGACCGTTCTGGAAAAAATCGAAATTGAAAAATGTCTTGTCGCCGCTCTTTAATCCCGGCACAGGCATCAGGCGCGCGGTCAGCGGCTTGTCCAGCCGCAGGGATAAAGAACAGATGTCCATCAGCAGCGGCGTGATCATCTCCGCGCTCACGTCCCCCGGCAGCGGTACGGTGTCCAACCCTGTCCCGCACACCGCCGAATATAAAAGCAGATCCTTGATGGTGAATTGTGCGTTCTCGGTGCGCGCCGCCAGCGTGCAATCCTCCAGCACCGGCATCATCAATCCGTTGTATCCGGTGCGCTTCCAGCTTCCCTGGTCAAGGGCATTGGCCAGCAGAGCGGCTGCTGTCAGGCTGCCCAGGTAGCCGACTGACGGGATGCCGACATTTTCAAAGGCTTTTCCCAGCGAGCACCATTCCTCCGGGAAAGGCGCCAGTGAAAAATCGAAGCCTTTGAACGCGATGCCGAATTTCTTTTCGGCGGCGCGGGCAACCGGCTGTAAAACCTCGGCTGCCGCGTTCAGCGCGCGCACCAGTTCCGCGCTGCCCTCGCCGGCGCTGCGGGCGTGCTCGAAAGCGCTCACCGCTGCGTCGGCGCACTGCATGGCCAGCGCGAACGCCGGCTCATGGTTGTAACTATAGGAGGCCGGGAAGAAGGGCGTGAACGGCCGCACGTGGCTCATCGCGCAAAAATGCAGGTTGGCGAAGCCGTCCGGTGTGATGGCCGCGCATTCCGTGATGATCCTTGCACAGGCTTTCACCGCCGTGCTGGATATGCCGCGGTTGTGATGCGTCATAATCCCGCCGCAGAAAACGTTCTGGGTGGCCTTCAGGATTTCCGGGACCAGCTCGAATTCTTCGGGGTGCGAAACGCGCGCCGGGCCGATTGCCAGGTAAGTGAAATCGTACCCGGCGGCGGTATTTTCCAGCGCGGCAATTTTTTCCACGGTGGTTTTGGGTTCAGTGTACATGCCGAAAGGCACGGTGGCCAGCCGGGTGGTCTGCACCTCCCAGCCGAGCTTGATGAACTCGTCCTGGCAAAACTCGCGCAGGCGCGTGAATGTGTCCAGGGTTTCGGTAAAAGCCTTGCTGTTGGGGTTGGCGAAACAGGTGATGGAACGGATCTTCATTGTATTTTCCTCTGACGGTAAACTTCATACATTAAGATGCTGGCGGACATGGCGGCGTTCAGCGATTCGTTGTGCACTTGCATGGGGATCGAAATGGTGCAGTCGGCAATTTGCCGGATCGCGGCTTCGGCGCCGAAGGCTTCGCTGCCAATGATGAGGCAAAGCGGCTGGCTGAAATCCGCTTCCCAACTGCTTTGCCGGCCTTGCGCGTCCGCCAGGCAGATCCGCAAGGGTTTTCCTGCGCCGTGTTTGCAGGTTTGCTCGATTTGCGCGGCGTCCATGAAATCCACCGGCAGCTTGAACTGCGCGCCCATGCCCGAGCGCAGCGCTTTGGGCGAGAATGGGTCGGCGCTGCCGGGGGTGAGCGCCACGCGCGCAAAACCGAAGGCGCTGGCGCTGCGCAGGATGGTGCCCAGGTTGCCCGGGTCGCGCATTTGGTCCAGCACTAAAATCGGTTCGCGTGCGGATTGGTCGTGAAAAGGCTTCTTTTTGAAAACGATCAGCAGCCCTTGCGGGGTTTCGGTATCAGAAACGCGTTCGAGCAGCCCGCTTTCGATCTCTTCCACCGCCGATTGCCGGGGATCGATGCGCCTGATCAATGCCCTGCCGCGCTCCGATAATCCCGCGCTGAACAACACCAGGCTGGGGCGGTACCCCGCTTCCAGCGCCTCTTCCGCCAGGCGCACGCCTTCCACCACGAATTCGCCTGCCTGGTCGCGGTGTTTCTTGTTCGCCAGCAGTTCGCGCACGCGTTGGATCGATGGGTTCTTGATGGATGTGATCATTTCAATCCTGCTCGAAAGCGCTGCTGAAGGCATCCGAAAAGGCTTTCAACGTGGGATCGTCGAACAGGGCAATCGTAACCGATTTAAGCCCGGATTCGGCGTGGCTGTCGAAATAAGCCGGTATGCATTTCATGAACAGCGCAGCGGCCAGCTCTTTAGGAAAGCCGAAGATGCCGGTTGAGATGGCGGGAAAGGCGATGCTGGTGAGGGCTAACTCGTCGGCCAGCGCCAGGCTGCCGGTGATGGCTTCCACCAGTTTGCGGCCTTCGTCGCCCTCACCCCACACCGGGCCGACCGCATGGATCACGTATTTACAGGGCATGTTCCCGCCGGAGGTGTATGCCGGGTGGGCATGCGTCACCGGGCCGTGCTGCCGCACCCAGGCATTGCTTTCCGCCTGGATGGCGGGGCCGCCCTGGCGGGCAATGGCGGCCGCCACACCGCCGCCGTGCGCCAGATGAGCGTTCGCGGCGTTCACAATCGCGTCCACCGCCAGGCGGGTGATGTCGCCCCGGCAGATTTCCAGGATGCGCCCGCCGCTCAGACCGATGCTTTTCATGATTTCCGTCATTGTTCCTCTCCTCCTATTGTAAACAAAAAAGGCAGTTGCATGAACTGCCTTTATCGGTGATTTTCCTTATCAGGTCTTGTGTTACAGGCTTGAGATCTAAATCGCAGCTTTGGCTTTTTCCACCACGCTGGTGAATGCCTGCGGATCGCGCACGGCCAGGTCGGCCAGCATCTTGCGGTTGAGCAGAATGTTGGCTTTCTTCATGCCGTAAATGAACTTGCTGTAGCTCAATCCGTTGGTGCGGGCGCCGGCATTGATGCGGGCGATCCACAATTTGCGCAGATCGCGTTTGCGATTGCGGCGGTCGCGGGTTGCATACCACAAGCTCTTCAGCATGGTTTCGTTTGCGCGCCGGAACAAGCGGCTGCGTGTGCCGAAGTTTCCCTTGTTTAGCTTTATTACTTTCTTGTGTCGCAGATGGGTAACGGTTCCACCTTTTACACGTGTCATGATTCACTCCTTTGCGTACCCCTGGGCGCCGGTTTTATACCAGTTGTGTGCACCCAACAGCCGCACGATGTCTAATTTCTACTAACGGTTTTTTTCCAAATACGGCGCCAGTCTTTCGACGCGCTGGACGATTGCATCGCCCTTCACTGTCACCATTTCAGCCAACAAAGCTTTGGTGCGTCTTGAACGGTTGCGGCGCAGGTGGCTCTTTCCGCCTTTGGTGCGGACCAGTTTGCCGGAACCGGTGGCGCGAAAACGCTTTGACGTAGCCTTGTGGGTTTTCAGTTTAAACTTACTTGAAGTTGTCTGTTTCCTCGGCACGGTCTTACTCCTTTATAGAATACAAAAAAATATCGCCTGATAAGCGAATCGCAATTATACCAGATTAACAAAAAAGGAACACACTGCGGTGTGCTCCTTGCATTTCTAAAAAACGATGCTGCGCTGTCCTTATGCTTTGCTCTTGCTTTCAGCGCTCTCCGCTTTTGCCTCTTTGGGTTCAGTAGCTTCCTTAGTTTCTTTGGCTTCCTTGCTTTCAGCGGCAGGCTTGGCGTCCGCGGCAGGCTTTTCGGCGGGCTTGTCGGCTTTCTTGCCGGCGCCTTTGGAGGGAGCCAGCACCAGCGTCATCGAGCGGCCTTCCATGGAGGGCGCCACCTCGATCACTGAAACATCGCGCAAATCCTCGGCGATCTCGCGCAGGTCTTCCAATGCGATTTCGGGGTAGGTCACTTCGCGGCCGCGAAAACGGATGGTCACTTTCACCTTCATGCCGTCTTCCAGCCAGCGGCGCGCGTCGCGCACTTTGAAGCCGCGGTGATGCTCATTGGTCTTGGGGCGCAGGCGGATCTCTTTGACTTCGATCTTGGTTTGCGATTTGCGCGCCTGACGTTCTTTTTTGGTTTGCTCGAACAGATACTTGCCCAGGTCGAGTACTTTGCACACTGGCGGGTCGGCCGAGGCGGCAATTTCCACCAGGTCGAGGTTGGCTTCCCGGGCGATCTGTAACGCTCTGTCTGTGGGAACGATGCCTAAATTCTCCCCGTTTTGGTCGATCAAGCGGACCTTGGGGGCGCGGATGAACTGATTGGCATTTACTTGGGTCGTTGTTGTACTAATGGCACACTCCTTATTTTCCTAAATCGTTTTGATATTACCATATTTATAAACCCTTCGTCAATAAAATGGCCGCCGGATTTATAAACATTGAGCGAGTCCCATTCGTCGGAGATGGAAGAAGAAAGATCCGGCGAAGGTTCTCGCTCAGGCTTTTATTATATACTAACCAATCCTGTCAATGCGTCTCAGGCTTTGGATGCGATGTCTGCTTTGGCTTTTTCGATGAAGGCTTCCAGCGTCATCGCACCGGGATTCTCGCCCGAGCGCATGCGCAGCGCCACCTGGCCGCTTTCCATTTCCTGGTCGCCCACCACCAGCATGTAGGGGATCTTCTGGTTTTGCGCGTCGCGGATTTTGGCGTTCATGCGTTCGCCGCGGTCGTCGAGGTCGGCGCGGATGCCCTGCGCTTTCAGCTTGGCAGTCACTTCCCGCGCGTAGTCCACGTGCCGGTCGGCGATGGGGATCAGCATGGCCTGTACGGGCGACAGCCACACCGGGAAAGCGCCGCCGTAATGCTCGATCAGGATGCCGAAGAAGCGTTCCATGCTGCCCATCAGCGCGCGGTGCACCATGTAGGGGCGGTGCTGCTGGCCGTCTTCGCCAATGTAGGTCAGGTCGAAGCGGTTGGGTTCGTTGAAGTCGAACTGGTTGGTGGAGAGCTGCCATTCGCGTCCGATGGCGTCATTGACCTTCAGGTCGATCTTGGGGCCGTAGAATGCGCCGCCGCCCGCGTCGATCTCGTAATCCAGCCCGGAGCGGTCCAGCGAAGCTCGCAGCGCGGCTTCCGCCTCGTGCCATTGCGCATCCTCGCCGATGGCTCCCGCCGGCTTGGTGCCCAGGTAGGCCTTGAAATTGTTGAAGCCGAAGGAGCGCAGGATGTGCAGGCAGAAATTCAACACAAAGTCGATCTCGCCCGGCATCTGTTCGGGGGTGCAGAAGTGGTGCGCATCGTCCTGCGTAAAGCCGCGCACGCGCATCAGCCCGTGCAGCACGCCGCTGCGTTCGTAGCGGTAGACCGTGCCCATTTCTGCCAGCCGCATCGGCAGGTCGCGGTACGAGCGCGTGCGGCTTTTATAAATATGCAGGTGGAAGGGGCAGTTCATCGGTTTGAGATAGTACTGCTGCCCGTCGATGTCGATCGGCGAATACATATTTTCCTTGTAAAAGCCCAGGTGGCCGCTGGTTTCCCACAGCGAGGCTTTGCCGATATGCGGCGTGTAGACGAAGTCATAGTCGGCCTTCTCGTGTTCTTCGCGCCAGAAGGTATCCATCAGCATACGGATCTTGGCGCCCTTGGGGTGCCACAGGATCAGGCCCGTGCCAATCTCGTCGTTACTGCTGAACAGATCCAGTTCCTTGCCCAACTTGCGGTGATCGCGCTTTTTGGCCTCTTCCATCAGCTTCAGGTAGTTGTCCAACTCTTCGGGCGTCTCCCAGGCCGTGCCGTAAATGCGCTGCAGCATGGGGTTGCGTTCGTCGCCGCGCCAGTAGGCGCCGGCCACGTTCAACAGCTTGAAAGCTTTGGGATTGATCTCGCCCGTGCGCTCGAGGTGCGGTCCGCGGCACAAATCCACGAAAGTATCGTGCCGGTAGATGGAAAGTTCGGGTTTTTCCTTGAGCGGGTTGCCGTGCTCATCGAAAGCGCCTGCTTCCAGGTCGCGGATCAGCTCCAGCTTGTAGGGTTGGTCTTTGAACAGCTCCTGGGCCTGCTTTGCGTCCACCACCTCGCGCTTGAACTCGGAATTACCCTTGATGATCTCGCGCATGCGCGCTTCGATCGCGCTCAGGTCATCCGGCGAAAGCGGGCGCGGCAGGTCGAAATCGTAATAGAACCCGTCCTCGATGGCCGGGCCGATGGCGATCTTGGCCTGCGGGAATTGATCCAGCACGGCCTGCGCCATGACGTGCGCGGTCGAGTGGCGCAGCCGGTACAATCGGCTCTCTTCGTACTTTTCTTTAATTTTTTCTGCCATTCTTACCTCCAAAGGTTAAAACAAAAACCCGCCCCGGTCTGGGGCGGGAGATTTACTCACGCGGTTCCACCCAGCTTGATTGCTTTAAAAGCAATCATCTCTGAGGACCGCTAACGGGGTCATCCGTTTTCCTTACTCAAGCCTTGCTCTTTCAGGATCAGGCTCGCAGGTGGTTTTCGCCGGTTTCCGCCGTGGGAACTCACAGCCGATGATTCCCTTTTCTGTCGGCAGGCTTGGCCGGCTACTCGTCCTGGTCAATGCCTTTTCATATTCCAATGTGTGGGCGGTATAGGACTCGAACCTACGACCTTTGCGATGTCAACGCAACGCTCTAACCAACTGAGCTAACCGCCCGCAGGAAGAATATTATAACGAAGATGAGGGGATTTGGCAATGAATAATTAAATTAACCAATAAAAAAAATGAATCTGATTTGGTCAGTAAAGTAGGACGGCTTTCTAAAGCCGCCACCAAAATCTGTGTGTATCATTCATCATTCATGTTCTTCTGTGAAATAAAATGATAGAAAAACCCCTCACCTCAATCCTCTCCCAAAGGGCGAGGAAGATAATCTGCGTGTATTAATCCTAAAATTATCATCCGTGTTCATCTGTGATAAAAAAGTAGGGCAGTTTTCCTTTCTATTATACTCAGTAGATTTGAGTAAAGCCGCCGCGTAAAATTTCCAATTCAATCAATCGGTGTTCATCGGCGTTTATCTGTGGTTAAAAATAAGCGCCCGATCGATATCTTCGCTCAACATTCAAAACCGAGCCCAAACTAAAACCATCTGTGGCGTCAATCATAAATTCTCAACCAGTATTCATCTGCGGTTAGAAGAGTAAAGTAGGGCGGCTTTCCGAGGCCGCTGCAGAGAAAACTATTCAATCAATCGGTGTTCATCGGCGTTCATCTGTGGTTAATAAAGATATACCCCGATGTACTTTGGAGCCTATCCTTCCAAATAGTGCCCGAAGAAAAATCATCTGTGTGCACCAATCCTAAAAGAATTATCTGTATGTATCCTTGTTAAAAACAAAATAATCCGCATCCTTCCCCGCTCCGTAATCGTATAATGAAATAGATCAACAAGGAGAATCACATGGAATTCATCTACTGTTTAATCCCCCTCATCATCCTGGCGGTATTGCTGCTCTTTGCCGGGCTGCGCATGCTCTACCAGTATGAGCGCGGCGTGGTGTTCACCCTGGGCAAGTTCAGCAGCGTGCGCGAACCCGGCCTGACCTTCATCTTCCCGGTCATCCAAAGCATGCGCAAGGTCGACATCCGCATCAAGACCGCCGAGGTGCCCCGCCAGGAAGTCATCACCAAGGATAACATCCCCATCCTGGTCAACGCCGTGGTCTACTTCAAGGTTATCAATCCTGAAGCGGTCATCGTCAAGATCGAGGACTACATCTTCGCCATCCGCCAGTATACCCAGGCCGCCCTGCGCGACGTGATTGGCAACAACGACCTGGATTTTGTCCTGCAGGAACGCGAGAAAGTGGCCGGTAATATTAAGGAGATCGTCGATTCGGAGACGTCCGAATGGGGCCTGGATGTGGAGTCCATCAAGATCCAGGAGATCGAGCTGCCCGCCGAAATGAAGCGCGCCATGGCCAAGCAGGCTGAAGCCGAGCGCGATCGCCGCGCGGTGATCATCGCCTCGCAGGGCGAGCTGTCCGCTTCGGAAAACCTGCGCAAGGCCGCCGAGAACCTCTCAAAGAGCAGCGGCGCGCTGCACCTGCGAACCCTGCAGACCATCCGCGATATCGCCGCCGATCCTTCAGAGAAGATCATCATGTTTATGCCCTCGGAAATCGGCGAAGCCGTGGCCAAAGTGGTCAGCCCGCGCAAGCGCGGCGCATAAGCCATGTTGGACGACAAGACCCGTTACCTGCAGCTCGCCTTCAACTATGACGCGCGCATGGTCGGCCTGCTGCTGCCGCGCGTTCCCTACAGTCCGCGCATCATGATTGAAGCCGGCACGCCCTTCATCAAGCGCGAGGGTATGGCCGGCATCCGCTTCATCCGCCGCCTGTGGCCCGGGCTGGTGGTGGCGGATATCAAGGTGGCGGACGGCGCGGCTGAAGAGGTGCGCATGGTGCGCGCCGCGGGCGCCAACGCCGTGACCGTGCTGGGCAACGCCCCGCATGAAACCATCATGCTGTTTATCAAGGAGTGTCAGGCCGCCGGCATGGTCTCCATGGTTGACATGATCGGCGTGCCCGACCCGCTGGAAGTGCTGCGCCCGCTGCGCGTTCCGCCGGACGTGGTCGTGCTGCACCTGGGGCGCGACGAGGAAACCACGCGCGGCAAGCTCATCCAGTACCGCCACGTCAACCGCATCCGCAGCAAGTTCCCGGTCATCATCTCGGCGGCCGGCGGGGTGGGCATCGGCGAAGCGCGCAGCGCCATCTTCAACGGCGCCAACATCGTGGTCGCCAACATCGTGCAATCCGGCGACGTCTGGCGCGGTATCTCTGCCGGCGAAGACCTTGGCCAAATGTCCCGCGAGTTCCTCACCACCATCGAATAATCTGCAAAATCTCCCGGTTGCCCGGGAGATTGTTTTTTCGTTAAGGTTCAGGCGCGATTATAAATCGCGCGTAGGTCAACATTTTCTTCTCACAATTGAATTTCCGTTGGCTGAGCTCGTCGAAGCAATGATTTTCTTGTCATAAAAATCCACATATATGAATGTGTGGGCTGCAAAGAAAATCTGCATTTATCTGTGAAAATACTCTCTTTTTATAGGTCAGGTTTCCATACCTGACCGGAAATGTTATTTTTATATATTATTGATTTTATAGTGGCGGGTTTACGCAAAATTACTGAGACCAAGAGGAAGCCTGGCTTTATTAAAATATCTGTGCGTATCAATTCTAAAAAATCGGTGTTTATCTGTGTCCATCTGTGATAAAAGAAAAGTAGGGCGGCTTTCTACCTGTACTCAGTAGTTTTGAGTAAAGCCGCCGCAGGAATCATAATGATATCTGTGTTTATCTGTGGTTAGAACAAAGACCCTTGTGTATTTCGGAGCTTATCTTTCCAAATATAGCCTGAAGAAAAGTTATCTGTGTGCATCAACCACAAAATGGTTATCCGTGTTCATCTGTGTAAAAAACCCCGCCTGCCATTAAAATAGAAATTACTGAGGTATTTCAAACATGGCAGACAGCAAAGCAAAAGATTTTCTGTGGTGGCGCGATGGCGTGATCTACCAGATCTACCCGCGCTCTTTCATGGATAGCAATGCCGATGGCCTGGGCGACCTGAACGGCATCACTGCCCGCTTGGATTACCTGGCCGACCTGGGCATCGACGCCATCTGGCTTTCCCCCGTCAACCCCTCGCCCGATGTGGACTTCGGCTACGACGTCAGCGATTACTGCGCCATCGACCCTAAATTCGGCACACTGGCTGACTTCGACCGACTCATTGCGGAGGCCAACCGGCGCGGCATCCGCATCGTCATGGACCTGGTGCTCAACCACACCTCCGACCAGCATGCCTGGTTCCGCCAGGCGCGCGCTTCGCTCGATAACCCCTACCATGACTGGTATCTGTGGAGTAACCCGGACGAGCACGGCCGCCCGCCCAATAACTGGCAATCTGTCTTCGGCGGCCGCGCCTGGCAGTGGGACGAAAACCTCCGTCAGTATTACTATCACATGTTTTACAAGGAACAACCCGACCTCAACTGGCGCAACCCGGCAGTGCGCGCCGCCATGCTGGACGTCTTCCGCTTCTGGGCGGAGCGCGGCGTGCAGGGTTTCCGCCTGGACGTGTTCAACGTCTATTTCAAGGATGCGCTGCTGCGCAGCAACCCCGTTAATCGCCCGGGCCTGCGCCCGTTCGACTGGCAGACACATCGCTACGATTTCGACCAGCCCGAACTGATCGGCGTTCTGGAGGATATCCGCAAGCTGCTGGACGCTTACCCCGATTGTTACGCCGTGGGCGAGACCTTCTGCGGCACGCCCGAACGCACCTCCGGCTACTGCGGCGAGGGCCTGCTGCACGCGGCTTTCAACTTCAACCTGCTGGAAAGCCGCTGGAGCGCGCGCCGTTACGCAGCTTGCTTGCGCGGTTGGGAGCATGCCCTGGGCGCGGGGCGCTGGCCCACCCAGGTGCTCAATAATCACGATACCATGCGTTCCGCCACGCGCTTCGGGCAGGGTGAGGATGACGAACGCATGAAAGCTGCCGCCGCCTTGCTGCTCACCCTGCGCGGCACGCCTTTCATGTACTACGGCGAGGAAATCGGCATGCGCGACATCCGCGTTTCCCGTTCCCAAATCCTCGACCCCATCGGACGCCGCTATTGGCCTTTCTTCAAGGGCCGCGATGGCTGCCGCGCGCCCATGCAGTGGGACGCCTCCGCAGCCGCCGGTATCAGCCCTGCCCAAACCTGGCTGCCCGTGCATCCCGATTATCGCGAACGCAATGTGGCGGCGCAGTCGGCGCAGCCGGATTCGCTTCTGAATACCTACAGGCAGTTGCTGGCGCTGCGCCGCGCGAATCCCGTGCTGGTCAGAGGCGACCTGGATTTGCTGGATGGCCTGCCGCGCGATGTGCTGGCTTACCGCCGTACTTTTAAAGGTTCGCAGGCGCTGGTGCTGCTGAACATGGGTACTGCGCCTGCGAAAATCGATCTGCCTGCCGCGGAGAAACTCCGCCGCCTGCTGTGGAGCAGCCACCCGCATACAGGGGAGGCGCTTAACGGCGATGGATTGACCCTGGCCGGAAACCAGGCGTTGATCCTGGCCGATTAATGAACAATGGAGGCTTTCATTTAAACCTGTATGAAAACACATATTCATTTATAATTTTTCCGCTTGTTTTTGTTCAAAAGGCAAACATCATCGAAAAAGGGAGATTCAAATGGCAGGATATTGCAGCAATTGCGGCAGGATTGTAGCATCCAAGGGAACATGCCCTTACTGTGGGGCGATTTTCAAAGATGAAGTACAGGGCGGTTCAAGCGCGCATCAGAACATGACCAGCTACCGCCATGATCTGGCGGATCGCATGTATAAGGATCGCGAGGCGGAGCGGGTTGCCGACATCCGCCGCACAGGCTTGCGCGAGAAATATGGCTATGTGCCGATCGTCAGTTTTCCAATAGTTGCCGCGGCAGCACTGCTGGGCACAATTGGTTTGGTATTATCCTATTTGGTCTCACCGATGTTCCTGATTCTCTTCGGCCTGGCCAACATCCTGACGCTCGCGTTGTATTGGCTTCACCTGCAAAATGATGATGTTCATAACCGGCAATCTTCGCAAACCATTCTGGCAGAACCTTTCAATATCGAATCCAAGTTGTTATCGATCTTGTTCACCGCTTACCTGTTCCTGGGTTTTTTCCTCGTCAGGCTCTCGGAATTTGTCTCGGTAGCTTGTGCGCTGGCTGGTTTGATCCTGGTGCTCGCGTTATATTTCTTGTGTAAAAAAGCCGTGGCTTAGGAGATTTTGCCTGGTAAATTGATAAAGAGATTCATGGTTCTATTGGCAAATTTATATACAATTAGGTTATGAGTAATGAGATTGAATCTGCTTATAACCAATGGGAAGAGAGATCCCTAAAACCGCTCACCGGCAAGTTCCCCGAGCGTAAAGCGCAATTCGCCACCACCTCCGGCATCGACGTGCCGCGCGTGGCGCTGCCAGGCGAAACGGACTACCTGGAAGATCTAGGTTTTCCCGGCCAATACCCTTTCACGCGAGGCGTGCAGCCCACCATGTACCGCGGGCGCTTCTGGACCATGCGCCAGTACGCCGGCTACGCCAGTGCCGAGGAATCCAACCGGCGTTACCGCTACCTGCTGGAGCAGGGCCAGACCGGCCTTTCGGTGGCCTTCGACCTGCCCACCCAGATTGGCTACGACAGCGATGATCCCATCGCAGCCGGCGAGGTCGGCAAGGTGGGCGTGGCCATTTCTTCTTTAAAAGATATGCAGGCCTTATTCGCCGGCATCCCGCTGGATAAGGTTTCCACCAGCATGACCATCAACGCCCCCGCGGCCGTCCTGCTGGCTATGTACGTGGCCGTCGCCCGCAGTCAGGGCGTGGAGGAGAAGTGCCTGCACGGTACCATCCAGAACGACATCCTCAAGGAATACATCGCGCGCGGCACCTACATCTTCCCGCCCAAACCTTCCATGCGCCTGATCACGGACGTCTTCCAATATTGTAAGAATAGCATTCCCAGCTGGAACACCATCAGCATCTCCGGTTACCACATCCGCGAAGCCGGCTCGACCGCCGTACAGGAGGTGGCCTTTACCCTGGTGGATGCCATCGCTTACGTGGAAGCCGCCCTCAAAGCCGGGCTGAAGATCGACGAGTTTGCCAGCCAGCTTTCCTTTTTCTTCGCCTGCCACAACAACCTGTTCGAGGAAGTTGCCAAGTTCCGCGCCGCGCGCCGCATCTGGGCGCGCCTGATGCGCGAGCGCTTCGGCTCGCAGGAACCCAAGTCGCAGATGCTGCGCTTTCACACCCAGACGGGCGGCTCGACCCTCACCGCCCAGCAGCCCGAGAATAACATCGTGCGAACCACCATCCAGGCCCTGGCGGCTGTGCTGGGCGGCACGCAGTCCTTGCATACCAACAGCATGGACGAAGCGCTTTCGCTGCCGACCGAAAAAGCTGTGCGCATAGCCTTGCGCACCCAGCAGATCATCGCCAATGAATCCGGCGTGGCTGATTCCATCGATCCGCTGGCCGGCTCTTACCTGGTCGAACATCTCACCGACCAGATCGAGCAGCGCGTGCTGGCCTACATCGCCCGCGTGGACGAGATGGGTGGGGCGCTGGAAGCCATCCAGAACGGCTTCATCCAGAACGAGATCCAGGACGCCGCCTACCGCTACCAGAAAGCCATCGAGAGCGGGCAGGAGGTCATCGTGGGCGTGAATGCTTATCAGTCGGATGAGAAGCTTGAGCTGGAGACCATGAAAGTGGATGAGGCCATCGAAGCTTCCCGCCGCCGTGCGCTGACCGACCTGCGCGCCGCGCGCGACGCGGGCAAGGCTGCTGAATTGCTGGGCAGGTTGGATGCAGCCGCGTGTTCGGATGAAAACCTGCTGCCCTTGTTTATCGAATGCGTCGAGCAAGGCCTGACCCTGGGTGAGATTTGCGGCGCCCTGCGCCAGGTGTGGGGCGAATACCAGCCGCCGGTTTGGGGTTGAGTTCAGCTAACCGATAAGGAGTAGTATGCCTGAATTGATCAAGATCAATCATATTGCCGTGGCGGTGGAGGATATCGATGCCGCTCTTTCGTTCTGGCGCGATGCCCTCGGCATGCGCCTGGACCACGTTGAGGAAGTCCCCAGCCAGAAAGCCCGCGTGGCTTTCCTGCCGGTGGGGGAGAGCGAAGTGGAACTGGTGCAGCCCACCAACCCCGACACCGGCACCGCCAAATTCCTGGCCGAGCGCGGCCCGGGCATCCATCATCTGTGCCTGGAGGTGCAGGACATCACCGGTATGCTCGAACAGCTCAAAGCCGCCGGCGTGCGCCTGATCAACGAGACCCCCCAGGAGCTGGAAGGCCGCCGTATCGCCTTCGTGCACCCCAAAAGTACCGGCGGCGTCCTGATCGAGTTCTACGAATTGATTAAATAGCCTTCTTCCTAAGGAATTGTCATTGCGAGGCTTGCGAAAGCGAGCCGAAGAAATCTCAACCTGATAGTTCTAAATTCTATTCTTTTGAACCTCTCTGAGGGAGGATTAGGTTGAAATTAACTCTCCGCAATCAGTGTCATCCTGACGAACGTAGTGAGGAAGGATCTCGGCTTGCCATTGAATAAGCGTTTGCCTGTTGTCTTTTTCCTTCCCCTTTGGGAGAGGACAGAGGTGAGGGCTACTTTCGTCGCCAGCCGAGATTCCTCGCTCGCTGCCACTCGCTCGGAAGGATAGGATATTTTGGGTGAGGATCAGAGGTTAGGGCCGTTATTACTACAGGTCAAAAACCTTAATACAAGTCAAAACGACCATAGGAGCTTTTTAAAAAAATACGCCCGATGTGTTTTCGCGAGCCGCGCATGCGGTGTGGCGATCTCAAACCATAAGATCACTTCCCCCAAGGGGATGCTGCGCGATCACTCTGCTTGCGCAGGATTCGCTAAAGCAAATCTAAGAACGAAACTCGTTTAAAAAACAAAACGTTGGCTGAGCAATGTCGAAGCCAACGTTTTTATGGTAACTTGAAAAATTAAATTATTCGACCGTAAAGTCCAGATACCCCTGGTACGCGTCGTTGATGTAAATCTCAACCATGTAACTGCCCTTCGGCCAGGCGCTGCTATTGCTGAGGTTGAACGTCATCAATTCCTCGCCGACCATGTCGACGCTTTCAATGGCTGTATTTGCCTCGATCCCTTCCGCGTCCACTGCCGTCCATACTGCCGTGACCTTCGTGTCGCTTTCCGCGCCGGTCAATTGCACCACGCAATAAAAAACCTCGTCATCCGCGTAACTGGTCACCTTTTCCGGTTCATCATCGACGAAGCGCGCCATGTATGCACTGTCCACGCCGATCTCCCCCGCGCTTGCGCTGCTGGAATTATCGCTGCCTGCCGCCGCTCCCTCGGCGACGCTGAACTCCACGGTTTCTTTCAGCTTATCGTCGATGTACAGATCCACCGCATACTTGCCGGCCGGCCAGGGATTGTCATTGCTGGCCTGGAAGGTCATCTCGCCGCCGCCTTTATATTCGGACTCCAGGATCACGAAATTCGGCTCGATGTCTTCCACATCCACCGCTTTCCAGACGGCCTTAGTGATGGTATCGTCTGGTGCATTGGCGACGGTTACCAGGCAATAAAACACTTCGTCCGGCATGTAGCTGGTGGTGGCCTGCGCTTCGCCGTTGACTTCGTGCGCCATGTAAGCCTCCTTGATATTCGCGGTTGAAGCGCTGAAACTGCAGGCGATGCTGAACGACAGAAGCATGAATACTGAAAACAGAATTGCTATGCGTTTGATTCTCATTTTTCTCCTTGTTAATTTTATGTTTAATGAAAGTATATAATTAAAATATATTAATGAGAAATTAATTTGTATTTATTAAAAACAACCGCTTGGTATCACTGACCAACCGGTTGTTTTAATTTAAAGATGAAAAGATTGGCGTTATTCGACCGGCACCATCTTGGCATCTTCTTCTTTGGCAACGGCGATTCCACGTTCAATGTCAACTTTCCTGAGGATAGCGATGCCGGCCAGGAAGAATACCACCAGCGAAAAGATCGCCAGCCGGCTATTATCGGTCAATTGGTTGATCAGGCTGAAAACCGCCGGTCCGATCACGGTGTTGAATTTTTCCGAAACGCTGAAGAAGCCGTAAAACTCGGCAGATTTGCTCTTGGGCATCATCTTGCCGATCAGCGAGCGGCTCAACGCCTGGCTTCCCCCTTGCACGGTCGCCACGCCGAAACCCAGCAGCAGGAAGTGCCATTCCTTGGTCATGAAAAATCCCACGATGGCTACCAGGGAATAGATTCCCAGACTCAGGTAGATGGTATTCTTGATGCCCAGTTTTTGCGGCAGCTTGCCGAACAGGATCGCGAATGGCGCGGCCACGAATTGCACCAGCAGCAGCGTTCCGATCAGGATGGTGGAGCTGAATCCCAGATCGGAACCGAACGCCACCGCCATGGTGATAATTGTGCCGATGCCGTTGGCGTATACGAAGAAAGCCAGCAGGAAGATGAACAGATCCTTGAATTTGCGGATTTCCTTCAGGGCTTTGAAGAAGCGCGAGAACCCCACGATCAACACGTTCAATTGCTCTTCGCCGGCTTCCATTTTACGCGCCGGTTCTTTAACATCCCGGAAAATCGGGATGGAAAAGACCGCCCACCATACCGCCACGCTGGCCAGGCTCAGGCGCATCATCAGGGCAGTTGCGTCTGCGCTGTCCATGTTCGGCAGCAGGTTCGGCCCGGCGAAGATCATGGCCACGTTGATCAGCAGCAGCAAACCGCCGCCGATATACCCCATTGCGTATCCCCGCGAAGATACCATATCCATCTCGTCCGGTTCTGCCACGTGCGGCAGCAGTGCGTCGTAAAACACCAGCGAACCGGCAAAACCGATTGTCCCCAGGATATAGAGGACGCAGGCCAGTAGCCAGTCGCCCGGAGTGCGGATAAAGAACATCAACGCGGTGGCGATGATTCCCAACGCGGCAAAGACACCCATGAATACCTTCTTAGAGCCGCGAAAATCGGCGATCGCGCCCAGCACCGGGCTGATGGCGGCCGCGATCAGGCTGCCGATGGCTACCGTGTATCCCCACAAGGTCAGCGAGTTTTCGCCTGCGATGAACGCGCTGAAATAGTTGGGCAGCACCGCGCCCATGATGGTGGTGGCGAAAGCCGAATTGGCCCAGTCATACATTGTCCAGGCGCGGATGGCTTTCTTTTTAAGTTGATCGACCATGAAAATTCCTCCGTTGTACGAAAATGAATGATTAAGTTGAATTATAAAAGACGCAAAAAATTTTCGGATTATTCGCGTGTACCTTGCACCAATGGTTCGGCGATGATAAAGAGCCTGCCCCATTCTTTGTTCGCGCCGCGCTCGATGCAGGTTTGCAGCACCAGATGATGGCTGCCGGTGTAGATTTGCCTGAAAACATCGTTCGCGCTGCGGCGCGCACCGCTTTCCAGGTCGATGAAATCGCTGTGCGGGCTGCGTGGGTTGAGCGCCCGAAAATGCAGGATGCGGGTTACCCGGTAAGCCTGGCTGCCCTTATACCCGTTCATGGTAAACACCCTGTCGCCGATCTGGAGTTCGCTGAAATACCTGCCTCCCAGGTAATTGTGCGCGATCAAACCGATATTGCCGTGCTGCGCTGCCAGTTGAAAGTTGGTGACCGTGCCGGTCATCTCAGAAACGTATTCGGGCTTGCCGGCTGGTTGCTCGACCACGTGCAGGATGTGATCTTTTCCCAGAAAAATCGCGTTAACGCTCGTTTGGCTTTTCCCGCCAGAGAAGATTTTGGCGACTATCTGCCTGATGGCGTCCGGAAGCGCATGCTTGCTCATATTAAGTATTGTAGCATTTCTTGATTTTGTTACTGATCGGTCAGATGTGACCTTTATTATTGGCGGTTGGGGTGATTAATAACTTAAATAGCGAAAAAGCCTATGCTATAATTTCATCGCTGTGTGTACAAGTGCATGCAGAACTACACCCAATATTCACTTCGTTTTCATTTATTCAATGGAGGAGAAATGAAAAAAACCTTAGTAGTTGTGTGTTCAGTCTTGATTCTCGCCGCGGTCGTTTTGAGCGCCTGCGGAGCGAAGACTGAAAAAGTCACTGTGGCGACCGACGCCACTTTCCCGCCCTTCGAAACCGTCGATGAGGCGACCAAAGAACTGACCGGTTTTGACGTTGAACTGATGAACGCCATCGCCGAAAAAGCCGGTATGGAAATTGAATGGGTCAACACCCCCTTCGATTCCGTGGTTGCTGGTGTTTCCGAGTGCCAGTATGACATGGCCATCGCCGCCATCACCATCACCGAGGAACGCCAGGCTACAATGCTGTTCTCCGATCCCTACGTGGACGCCGGACAGATCGTTGTGGTGCGTATCGACGAAACCGCCATTGCCGGCAAGGATGACCTTTCCGGCAAGGTTGTGGCTGCCCAGCTCGGCACCACCGGCGAGATCGAGGCCCAGGCTATCGAAGGTGTTGAATATAAACCCTACGATACCTACGATCTGGCCATGCTCGACCTGATTAATGGTCAGGTGGATGCGGTTATTGCCGACAAGCCTACTGCCGATGCATTCGTCGGCCAGTATGCCGACAAGTTGATGACCGTTGGTGATCCTTTCACCGAGGAAAAATACGGTATTGCCTTCTGCAAGGACAAAGCTGACTTGCAGGCCAAGGTCAATGAAGCCTTGGGCACTCTGGTTGCGGATGGCACGGTTGGCGGCTTGATCACCAAGTGGCTGGCGCCCGTTGTCGCCGAGTAAAGCAAGGTAAAATTAGCCTGCGGTATGCGAAATGCCGCAGGCATTTTTTTTAACTGGAAAAGCACCATGCAGAAAACTGAGAAAGACAACCCGAATTACGGCTTTCACGAGCGCATCAAACAAACCGACCAATGGTGGCTGTTGGTGGCGATCGTGGTTTTGCTGGTTATTTTACTAACCACATTTAAACCCGATCCGTATCAACGCATTCTCAATTTCGTTATGGATGGCATCTGGGTCACCCTCTATACCACAGTGATCTCATTTACGCTGGTCTTGATCCTGGGGCTGTTCGGTGGGTTGGGGCGCACTTCGCGCAATCCCATCCTGCATGGCATCGCCAGCGTGTATGTGGAAGTGATTCGTGGCATTCCTTTATTGGTGCAATTGATTATCTGGTACTTTGCTTTTCCAGCGATGGTTAAGGATCTCGGTAATGCCTGGAATATGGAGTCATTGTCCAATTACAAAGCCAACCCTATCGTTATGGCTATCCTGGGCATGACCATTTGCTACGCGGCTTACATGAGCGAAGTTTATCGCGCCGGCATCGAAAGCATACCCAAAGGCCAAATGGAAGCCGCTCGCAGCCTGGGTATGAATTATTTTCAGGCTATGTGGTATGTGATCCTCCCGCAAGCGATACGAGTGATCCTGCCGCCCATTGGTAATGAATTTGTGACCTTGTTGAAAGATTCCTCCCTGGTCAGCGTGGTGGCTGTGGCGGATCTCACGCGCCGCGGGCGTGAGTTCATGGCTGCCAATTTCATCCCCATCCAAACCTGGTTGATGGTTGCGCTGCTTTATCTGGTCATGACCCTCATAGCTGCGCGCGCGGTCACCTGGCTGGAGAAGCACAGCCGCTATGAGAGGTAGCCATGGAATCTGAAGCCATCATCCAAATCAAGAACATTCACAAACACTTCGGCAAGGTGCACGCTTTACGTGGCATCGATCTGAATGTCAGCCGTGGCGAAGTGGTGTTGATCATCGGCCCTTCCGGTTCGGGCAAATCCACCCTGCTGCGCTGTATTAACCGTCTGGAAGAATTCGACCAGGGCAGCATCGTGGTCGACGGCATTCCCCTGGATAGCGCCGAGAATATCAACGCTGTGCGCACCGAGGTGGGCATGGTTTTCCAGCAGTTCAACCTTTTTCCGCATCTTACTGTGTTGAATAACCTCACCCTGGCGCAGCGCATCATTCGGAAACGCGAAAAAGCCGAAGCTGAACAGATTGGCATGGAGTTGCTGCGCAAGGTCGGAATTCCTGAGAAAGCCGATTGCTACCCCTTGCAGCTTTCCGGCGGCCAGCAGCAGCGCGTAGCCATAGCGCGCGCGCTCGCCATGAATCCCAAGATCATGCTCTTTGATGAACCCACCAGCGCCCTTGACCCTGAAATGATCCAGGAAGTGCTGGACGTGATGCTGGCATTAGCCAAAGAGGGCATGACCATGGTGGTGGTCTCGCACGAAATGGGCTTCGCGCGCGCCGCTGCCGATCGCGCCATCCTGATGGACGGCGGCCAGATCATCGAGCAAGCCCCGCCTAATATCTTATTTACCAATCCCAAACACGAGCGCACCAAAGCGTTCCTCAGCAAGGTGCTTTCCTGAAGAAATAATATTTTTATTCTAATGGAATAGTAAAAGTGGTTTTCAGCGCTGGGTGCTATCTTGGTGAGCCCCATTTGGTATAGCAGTCAGGCGCTACACCTGGTCCTTGCCATAGGCGGTTCAATTTATCCATATACTCTTCGGTCAGATTTATATCAATGGATTGAAGATTTTCCTGAAGTTGTTCTGTGTTCCTTGCGCCAATTACAGGCGCAGTAACGCAATCATGGTGCATAAGCCATGCTAATGCGACGAGCGATGGCCTTAGATTCAGTTCAGTGCAAATATTCTCATATTCCATTAAAGCAGCAGAATTTTGCTGAAACTCCTGCTGTTTGTGAGGCAGAGACCGTCGGCCTGCATCTCCTTCTTTTTTGGCGCCGGCTAATAATCCTCCCGCCAGCGGGCTCCAGGGCATGAATCCCATGCCGATATCTTTGATAGCAGAAAGGACTTCAAATTCGACGCTTCGTTCGATCAGATTATAAATACTCTGTTCTGATACCAGACCAAATAAGCCTTTCCTCTCTGCTGCAGATTGGGTTTTATAAATTTGCCCCGCTGAAAAATTACTGCTGCCAATATATAAAACTTTTCCCTGCGCGATCAGAATTTCAAAAGCCTGCCAAATTTCCTCAAGAGGCGTCGTATGGTCAAAGTGATGCATCTGGTAAATATCTATATGATCGGTTTTCAATCTGCGTAAACTTTCATCACACGCTTGTCGGATATGGTATGCTGATAGGCCGCCATGATTGATTTCATCACTCATCGGCCCGTAGACTTTGGTGCAAAGTACTATATGATTCCGTCTTCCTTTTTTCTTTTGAATCCAATCGCCAATTAAAGACTCTGCTGCTCCTCGGCAGGATTTCTCCTTGCCGTAGATATTGGCAGTATCAAAAAAGTTGATTCCGGAAGATTCCGCAAGATCCAGGATGGAAAGCGCCTCATTCTCCGGAGTGACATGATAGAAATTAAAAGTACCCAAACAAAGCCGGCTTACTTTTAGCCCTGTTCTGCCAAGATTGATGTATTTCATAGGGATAGCCTGGATTAAATCATAGAATATTATGGGTAATCCTAAACACCGTCTTTTGCGTAGGGCAGCACCATGTTAATTAATAACGATGTTAGTTCATCGCGTACTAAAACCAAATGATCCTTTGTCTCTTTTTCAGCTTCATCCGCGTCGCCTGCCAGGATCGCATTGACGATTTTTTCATGTTCAATGATGGAGCGGGTAATCCGGCCTGTTCTGGCGGAGAAACCTACCCGAAGACGATTCCATTGATCATTTAAATTTTCGATGTAATTTAGTGCGCGCTGATTATCTGCCATTATGAAGATCAATTTATGTAAATCCTGATCCAGAACGACCCATGCATCCACATCTTCTGCATCTGCGGCTTTTCTCATTTCATTAAGGGTATGCTCCAGCTTTTTACGGAGGATATCGTCTGTGCATTTGGCCGCTTTTCTTGCTAAGAACGCTTCCAGATTGATTTTGATCTCGAATATTTCATGAATATCCTTCAGGGTTAACGAGTACACCTTCCACCCATGTTTTGGTTCGTAAACCAGCAACCCCTCGCGCTCTAACATCCGAAATGCTTCTCTCACCGGTGTCCGGCTGATATCAAGGCTTTCGGCGATTTGTATATCGATGATAAATTCACCCGGTTTGAAGCCAAGGTTGACGATTTTTGTTTTAATGAATTGATACGCTTGTTCTTGTAGGGTATTTTTACTTTCCATATTCTAATTATATAATATAAAAATTGCTTTTCGGGTATTAAAAACATTAAAAAAATGTATACAAAAAAAGAAAAAATAGTATAATATTATTTATAAAATGAAACACAAAATGCGGCTGATTAGTTTCGCGGAGGCTTTTGGATGAATGTACCGAACGAGAAGATAGCTCAACTTGAAGATTTTGCTTATCAAATCAGGCGGCTGAGTTTGGAAATGATTACATGCGGCCATTGGGGCCATCCCGGGGGTTCGCTTTCTTTGGCTGAAATACTGGCGGTGCTTTACTTTCATGTTCTAAGAGTGGACCCGCAAAATCCGGCCTGGGAAGAACGAGATCGTTTGATCTTGTCAAAGGCCCATTCTTCTCCGGCTTTATATGCTTCTCTCGCACTTAAAGGTTTTTTTCCGATTGAGGATTTATATCGTTATTGCCAGATTGGCGGAATTGAAGGGCACACAGACATGCGCCGAACCAGGGGTATTGAAAGTTCGGGCGGTTCCCTGGGTATGGGCTTGTCAATTGCGGTAGGGTTGGCGTGGGGATTGCGAAAGAAAGAATACACAAAAACCAGGGTGTATTGCATCGTGGGAGATGGAGAATCTACCTCAGGCAATATCTGGGAAGCTGCCATGTCCGCCAGCCACTATCATCTGGATAACCTGATCACAATCATGGATTACAACAAGGTAATGGCAAAGGGTTTCGTTTGGGATGAGATGGCCATCGAACCCGTGCGTCTAAAATGGGAAGCTTTTGGCTGGGATGTGATTGAAATTGATGGCCATGATATTCAGGAGATTAATGCTGCCTTTTATAAAGCCCGCTGGGTGATGCCGCGTGGTAAACCGATCTTGATCATTGCGCATACTGTCAAAGGACGCGGTATCGAGGAGACTGAATTTAATTACAAATGGCACACCCAGCATCCCACGCCTGAGGAAGCTGATCAAATGCTTCGGGAACTATCTGCTCGTTACGGTAAACCAATTGAAGGCTACAGCCGGTTGCATAAATAGGAAATAAAAATGACATCAGTAAACGAAACCAATGCAAATCTTCAAATGCGTGAAATTTTCGGCTTGACTCTGGCAGAGCTTGGGGCTGCTCATGAGGATATCCTGGTTTTGGATGCCGATTTGCATACCTCCACCCGCATTACTTATTTCAAAGATCGTTTTCCGAATCGTTTCATTCAAGCCGGTATAGCGGAACAAAATCTGTTCGGGCTGGCAGCCGGAATGGCCTTGGCGGGCTTCACACCTTTTCCATGCACGTTTGCCTCCTTCGTGGCGCGAAAATCGATTGATCAGTTCGCGCTCTCGATCTGTTTCCCGGCGCTGAATGTAAAGGTCCCTGGTTCTTATGTGGGTGTCCCTACCAGCAAAGCCGGCGCTTCCCATAATTCTTTTGAAGATATCGCTTTCATGCGCACTATCCCCAACTTGAAAGTTGCTGATCCTGGTGACGCGGCCGATATGCGTGCGGTGATGAAAACAGCTTACGAAACACCAGGGCCGGTTTATTTCAGGGTGGTGCGGTATGCTCTTCCGGATATGTTCGGCGATGACCATACCTTTGAATGGGGAAAAGGACGGTTGATCAGGAAAGGAACAGATGTGACTCTATTCGGAACCGGCATGATGACGGATCGTTGCATAAAAGCAGCCGTTTTATTGGAGAAAGAAGGGATCAGCGCTGAAGTGATTCACCTGGCGTCTATTAAACCGATCGATTCTGAGATGATCGTTGAATCGGTTTCAAAAACCGGATGCGCCGTCACAGCGGAAAATGCGTCCATCATCGCTGGCTTTGGCGCTGCGGTTGCCGAAGTGCTGGTGGAAAATTTTCCGGTGCCGCTAAAACGCATTGGCGTTCGGGATCAATGGATCGATAGTGGCGAGATTGAGGAATTATTTGCATTCTACAAAATGCAACCGGAGGATATCGCTGCAGCGGCGGTTCAATCTATCAGAATGAAAGAAGGCAGGTCAAAATGAGTTTATATCCTTGGGATGAAGTTGATGGACTGCGGCTATTCACGGATTACCTGAAAGTTCTGGGAATTGCCCATCTGGATCCGGAAAAGTATGGTGAGGAGGGTTTGAAAGGAAAAAGGTTGGGCGTTCTGAATGGCAGTTCATGGATCATGCTTTGGGCGACATATTTTGGCAGAAAATATCTACCCGGCGTTCATTTGGTCAATGCCGGAACGGAAGCCATGCAGCTCAATTTCATGGAGGCCTATCAGAACGGAAAACCCACTCCGCCTCAATCCAACATTGACGCAATGGCGAGATACGCGATTGATCTCGTGGAACTAGCCAATGTGGACGCAGTGCTCATTACCTGTTCCACTATGAACCGTTCATACCCTTTTGTAAGCAAGGCATTGGAACCGTACGGCGTGCCGGTTATGCCAATTGACCTCCCAATGATGCAGAAAGCGGTTGAGCATGGCGGGCGGGTGCTGGTTGTTGCCACCCACGGACCTACGGTAAACAGCACCCAATTGTTATTGCAGGAAACCGCCGAGAAGATGGGTAAAAAGATTGAATACAGCGGGTTGCATATCGAAACCCCCTGGCATAGGCTGGCTGAATTTGATATTGAAGGGCACAACCAGGCTCTTGCGCAGGCGGTCAGACAAAAAATACAGGAAGAGAAGATCGATTGCGTCGTCTTCGCCCAGCTTTCCATGACAGTATTTTTGCTCTCTTACCCCGATCCGGAAAAGGAGTTCGGTGTTCCGATTTATACCAGCGGCAAGTGCGGATTTGAGGCCATGCGGGAAATTCTATTGAGAAAGTAATTCAGAGGAGATTGCATAATGTCCAATAGCTATTTTAAACGTGTTAAGCAATTAACTCCGACAAAATTCTGGATCAATAATCCGACTCGGGCTGAAGTTGAGTTGGCTTTGGCGGAAGGGGCGTTGGGATGTACCTGCAATCCCTCATATTGCGGGAAAATGCTTTTCGATCGGCCGGAGGAAAAGGAATATGTCAGCAAGCTGTTGGATGAAATCATTCCTGGGGTGGACACAGCCTCAAAAGCTGAGGAGGAGTTGCAGAGGAGGTTAATAAGTACCATTTCAGAAAAGTTTATGCCGCTTTTTATGCACGACCCGGGAATGAATGGGTTTGTCAGTATTCAAGGCGATCCAATCTACGAAGATGATCCAGCGGTTATTATCCAGGAAGCGCGGAAAAATCGGCAAATTGGTGAAAATATTTGTTGTAAGATCCCCACCACAAAGTCAGGTTTGATTGCCATGCAGACCCTGATTGCTGAGGATATCCCGATCAATGCAACCGAAGTATTTGCAATTCAACAAGCAATCGACCTTTGTGAGTTGTATCAAAAAGTAAGCCAATCCAGTGGGAAGCACCCTAAATTTTTTATCTCTCATATCACCGGAATATACGACGATTATCTATATGAGATTGTAAAAAGAGATGGCATTGATATTTCCCCCGATATTTTATGGCAAGCCGGGTTGTCAATAGCCAGGAAACTTTACAAAATATTTGTTGAGAGGGGTTATCCGGTTACTTTTGTCGGCGGGGGAGCGCGCGGTCTGCATCATTTCACCGAAATGGTGGGCGGTGATGTTTGCATAACCATCAATTGGAGAGGTACAGCAGATCATTTATTGGAAAGCGATATTCCGGTAGTGGAAAGGCTTTTTAATCCTGTACCGGATTATGTGATCGAGGAGTTGATGGAAAAAATCCCAGATTTTCGCCGTGGGTATGAAGAAGGCGCAATCAGTGTTGATGAATATGAGACATTTGGCCCTGTAATGAAATTTCGTAATAGTTTTATCAAGGACTGGAATAGAGTACTTGAAGAAGCTGCTGAAAGATTGGAAAGCAATTAATTACGGAGAATTCAATGCAGAATCTGTTCAATAATAAAAAGAAAAAAATATCCACGGTTGAGGAGAAAGAAATACGCCGCAAATTGCACTTTGATGAAATCGGTGTTCTGGCGGCTGTCTTGGTGATGATCCTTCTGCTCAGCCTCGGCAGTCCTTATTTTCTTACCGCCAATAACTTGTTGAATGTTGGTCGTCAGGTTTCCTTTTATGGATTATTGGCAATCGGATTGTCCTTTGTGATTGGTTCCGGGCAGATTGATATTTCTGTCGGCCGGTTGATCACGTTAATCACGTTTGTAATGGCGTGGTTAATGAATAAGGGGATTAATCCCTGGCTGGCGTTTGGAATTGGAATTGGGTTGGGTGCGTTGTGCGGATTGTTAAATGGAGGTTTGAGCCTCTTCTTCAATGTCCATCCGATGATCATCACGCTTGGAACGCAGAACCTGTTCTGGGGATTGGCGGTTGGATTAAGCAACGCGAAGCCGATCGTGGTTTGGCAGAAATCTTCTTTCCTTGAACTTGGTCCCGGGAAAATTTTGGGCTTTCCAGTACCTTTTTTCATTTTTATTCTCATTGCTTTGCTAGGTCAAATCGTTCTGAAAAAGAGCGTTTTCGGAAGGCATGTGTTGGCGGTGGGCGCCAATAGACATGCTGCTATTTACGCGGGTATTAATGAAAGAAAGGTCCGTTTAGCAACAATGGTGATGAGTGGTGTCGTGGCGGCTTTAGCGGCGGGTGTTATTCTCTCCTTTTTTCAGACTTTTGATCCAAACGTTGGTTCTGGAATGGAAATGGATGCGATCGGTGCGGCAGTTATTGGCGGTGCTGACCTGAATGGTGGGTACGCATCCGTCTTGGGGGCATTCTTGGGTGCATTCCTGATCGGTATTTTGCGTAATGGTTTGGTGTTGATGGGGGTAGGAGCTTATTGGAATAACTTTGTCACTGGTGCTGTAATTCTGATCGCTGTGGCTGTTAGTACAGCGCTTAAATCACAGCGGAAGTAACAGTGTTGAAAATATAAAAAATGGAGGTGTTTGGAAAGAGAATATTTATTTGACGTTTGATAAGCCGATAATGATAAAGGAGAATAAAATGTCGAGAAAATTTTCACTAGTGTTTTGCCTAATGGTTATCGCTGCTCTGTTTATTGTTGCTTGTCAGCCAGCAGCGGCGCCAGAAAAAGCAGCTGAGGAAGCGCCCGCGGAGGAGGCATCTCCAAAAGAGAAAGCCTTTTTTGGATTTGTGATGCATAACTTCGAATCCGAATTTTCCGTTGAAATCAAGACAGGCGCAGAAGCCGCATGCGCGGAATACCCGGATAGCGTAACGTGCGAAGTAACCGGCCCTACCAAAATGGATGCACCGACAGCAATCTCTATGTTTGAAAGCTTACTAGCCAAGAATCCTTCAGGTATGGCTTTGGTTCCTAACCCGCAGGATCCCTGGATTCCTATCCTGAACCAATATGCCGAACAAGCAAAAATCATTATGGTTGCAAATGGTGATGCTCCCGGCACACCCCGCCAGGCTTACTTTGGAGCGGATGAATTGGCCTTTGGCCGCGCTGAAGCGCAGGCAGTCATCGATGCCGGTATTACAAAAGGTCTTGTGATCATCGGTTCTTGCTATCCTCCGGCTTTACCGTTGCAGCTCCGAGATCAGGGAGCGCGTAAGGTGTTCGCAGAGTATCCTGACATCGTAGTTGAAACCTATGATTCCACTGCAGAGCAGACTACCAATTATGCCTTCTGGGAGAATACGGTTACCGCCAATCCTGATATTGTTGCCGGTATTGGCTTGTGCACCTTTGAAGGCCCCACTTTTGCCGACTTAATGCCGAAATTGAATGAGCAAGGCATCGACTTTGTTACCGTCACAGCCGATCTCATCCCGGAGACTCTGGATGCGGTGCAAAATGGCTTTGTGGATGCGGCGATCGGCCAGCATCCTTTCTTGCAGGGTTATCTGCCCATGTACTTCATGATTGAACATGTCGTGAATGGAGCGGAATTACCCGCAGGCCAAGTGCTGCTGCCTGCAGAAATCGTCACGAAAGAGAATCTCAGTACAGTACAGGAAAGAGCGTCTGATCCTGCTGTAGCTTTGGAATGGTATAAAACCTTCCTCGCTGAAAATCTAGATTCTATTAAAGCGAATGTAGTTCCTTTCACTGATTAATTAAGTTTGGATCGCAGGTTTCAGAGCGGGAATTCCCGCTCTGAAACCCGGCAATTTGATTGTACTAGATAAGCGGAGAATTCATGCCTTCCAATGAGACCATCCTTGATCTGGAGAATATTGATAAACGCTTTGGCGGGGTTCATGCGCTGAACAACGTCAGTTTTTCAGTTTTGGAGGGGGAGGTTCATGCCATAGTTGGCGAAAATGGCGCTGGTAAATCCACGCTCATGAAGATCCTCGCAGGTAACTATAAGCCGGATACTGGCAGGATACTTCTTAGTGGAAAAGAAGTGGAATTCAACAATCCTCACCAAGCTCATATGGCGGGTATTAGTATTATTTATCAGGAATTTTATTGTTTTCCCTCTTTAAGTGTAGTGGCGAATGTTTTTGCGGGAAAAGAAATTATCAAAAACATCTTCCTTGATGAAAAAGAAATGCGAAAGAGAGTTTGTGATGTTTTGAATCGCATGGGTGTGAAGATCGACCCGGACGCAACAGCCAGAGATTTATCGGTTGCTGACCAGCAGATTATTGAAATCGCCAAAGCATTGGTGTATGAAAGCAAAATCGTCATCATGGACGAACCTAATTCTGCTTTAACGGATAAAGAAACAAAGGCATTATTTGAAATTATTAATCGGATGAAAAAACAGGGGATCACAATACTCTACATCTCCCACCGTTTGGAGGAAGTTTTTCAAATTTGCGATCGCATTACTGTCCTAAGGGATGGCCACTTTATGGGTACCTGGGAGAAAACAAAGACGAATATCCCATTTATTATTTCCCAAATGATCGGTAGAAAATTGGACGAAGCGTTCCCAAAGCGTTCAACCATTCATTGGGAAGCAACACCCATCCTAAAAGTTAAAAACCTTTCGCTTGAGAATTCGCTTGATAATGTAAATTTCGAAATTCGAGCGGGTGAAGTGTTGGGATTTGCCGGTTTAGAGGGGAGTGGCATTCGCGAGCTGTTTCATATTTTGTTTGGCTTGCAGAAATTTACAAGCGGTGAAATCCTATATCAAGGAAATAAACAGGATTATTCATTTTCTGACCAGGCAATAAAAGCAGGCTGGGGATTGATACCGGCGAATCGTCGTGATCATGGATTGATCATGCGTTGGACAGTAAAGGAAAACATTACGTTGGTTATCCTTAAAAGGCTTCTAAACGCGATGAAGTTGATCCGGCGGTCTGCGGTTGATAGTGTGGCGGCGGATTACATAACTAAATTGCGCATTTCGGCTGGTTCATCTGACAAGATTGCTTTGGATTTAAGCGGTGGGAATCAACAAAAAGTTGTAATTTCTAAATGGCTGGCAACTAATCCCAGGATACTGTTGCTGGATGATCCAACGCGGGGAATTGACGTAGGTGCGAAATCTGAAATTTACAACCTGATCCAAGATCTTTCAAAACAAGGATTGGCAATATTATTCAATTCTTCTGAAATAGATGAGGTGATTGGACTTTCCCATCGAATTCTGGTTGTAAGGCAGGGGAAAATTATTAAAGAATTCAATCATCAAGAGGCGGAAAAAAGTGAGGTGTTGAGGTTCGTTTCGGGTAATTTTGATTATATTGAGGATCGAAAGTTCGAAAAGCAGAATTGTTGAAGAAGGAGTGCTTAATGGATAAAAAATTGAAGGTTAATACCCGGTATTTTCAATTATTCCCCTCGGAAAAATATAATGGTTATGCTTATGAAGAATTTGAAGCCAATCTGTCAGAATCTGCATTTTTAGTAGTTGATGTATATGGCTTGGGACATCATCCGGATGACCCGCTCCCAACGTGGAAAGTGGAAAGCCATGATCAACGCGATCGCCCGGCGCTGGCATGGAAGGGCAGCGCGGAACATGAAGCATACATTGTAAGAGATTCATTGCTGCCGGCACTTAATGCAGCCCGCGATTTGGGTATGACCGTGATTTACTTAAACAATAGCGCGCCAAAAATTGGTTTAGCCGAATCAGAATTTGGGAAACTGCTGCGTCGGCAATTGAATACTGATATGGAACGGATGTTTGCGGAAGATATCGTTGATCCCAAAGAATATCACTATGGTGATTCCGACCATGTCAAAATATCGAAATTGCTGGAGCCGCGTGAGGGTGAATATTTTGTACGCAAACATGTCTACAGTGGTTTTGTAGGCACCCGATTGGATCTGCTGTTGCGTTATTTAAAAATCCATAATTTATTCGTGGTTGGTTTTTCAGCTGACGCTTGCCTTTTTACTACGATTGTGGATGCATTATGGCATGACTACAAATGTATTCTCCTAAGGGATTGCACGCTTGCGAATGATTTTGAGGAAGAACAGGCGGAACTGCTGGGTACAAAGCGAATGATAAAGTTGATGGAAGCATTGTATTGTGTGTCAATCACTTCCAGTGAATTCATCGAGGCAGCTAAAAAAGTTGGATGAAACAACACTATTTTCTCCAGAAGTAATATTTTGAATGGTGACGGAAAGAGTAAATTTTTCCAGTGAAGGAATCGCGATTTCCGGGTTATTTTTTCTTCCTGAAGAAAGACCTGCGGAGAAATTGCCCTGTGTGATACTGGTGCATGGATTTTCGAATTCAAAAGATGAATTTGGCGGTTTTCCAAACCTTGCTGCGAAGTTGAATGAAAAACGAATTAGCGCTTTGAGTTTTGATTTTCGCGGTTGTGGAGAATCGGGCTCAAAGCCTGGATGGATGTTGTGCTCAAGGGAATGGCCAATTGACCTGAGAAATGCGATCACGTACACGGTTGCCAGACCTGAAATTGATCCGGAACGGATCGCATTGCTCGGATTGAGTATGGGTGGAAGCACGGTTACTTATGTAGGCGCATTTGAGGATCGGGTAAAAACCATCGTCTCATTGGCAGCCGTGGCGGATGGCAAAAAATGGCTGCAACAGATCTGGATAGAACAAAAGGGTTTGCTTGCCTGGAAACAATTTCTGACCGAGATTGAAATCGCACAAAAAATTAAAAATGAACCCAATGAAATGCTAACTTGCCATCTGGCAGATATGCTGGCAAGGGATGAGGACGATCGTTCAACAATGGAGGAATGGCACAGGGTCTTTCCTTACTACATCCTTAAAGTACCTCTGGCTTCCGTTGAGAGTGTGTTGAATTTTCGCCCTATAAATGTTGTAAACCAAAGTAAATGCCCGATTTTGTTCATCCATGGAAGAGAGGACACTCTCGTGCCCTGCCAGCATAGCCGCTTGCTTTTTGAAAAAGCACAACCACCCAAGGAATATTTTGAAGTTCCTGATGCGGGCCATGATCTGTTGATTGGTAATTGTAAAGAGGAAGTGCAAAAAATGATCCTGGATTGGTTCCAAAAATGGTTATAGAAATCTGAGCTTAAAAAAAGGGACTCAACCTTTCATTGATATGAAAGGGTAAAAAAAATGATTCTGGAGGAAGATTGGTGAAAAAGAGAAATGCATTGGTTGTAATTGATGCAAATCAAGTGCAGCCCTTTTGGTCGGCACCGCCTAATCGTAGAGAGTTGCGGGTTCTTCTTTCTCCGAAGATTCACGACACCTCGCCTGATTTGGCGGTTGGATTAGTCACAATTCCACCGGGAGAGTCGGGAAATTCACACTTTCATGCAGCCGAGCAGGAAACCTGGTACGTGCTCTCTGGTTTTGGAAAACTGGTGATTGGAGATGAGAGGGTGGATTTGAAACCGGACATGGTGGTGGTGGCGCCTGTCGGTGTAACGCATCAGATCATTAATGACGGAAAGGAAATTCTTAAAGCACTTTTCATCTTTTCGCCGGCAGGCCCTGAGGAAGAATTCATCGTTGAATGCGATTATGTAAAAAGGTAGGAAGAGGTATTAATGCCACATTATTTCGCAATGCCTAAATTGGGTATGGACATGACGGAAGGCCGCATCGCAGCCTGGCTGGCGGACGAGGGCAGTTGGATAAAAGCAGGTCAGCCGCTTTTGGAAATAGAGACGGACAAAGCCACTAATGAACTTGAGGCGCCGGTTAATGGCAGGTTGGCCAGGATCATTCATGCTGCCGGCGATCAGGTGGCTTGCGGCACGATCATCGCTGTTTTTCTGGATGAAAATGAAGCCATGCCGGCAGTCATTCCTCAATCGCTGACAGAATATGAAACTGATACTTCAGAATCCGTCAATGAGAATGGTTCCGAAATGGGAAAGCGGAACCTCGCCCCTGCTCCAGGGCAGCGGATTTCGATTGCGCCATCGGCCCGAAAACTGGCTGACGAATTGGGCGTCGATTTGACCGAGGTGGAATTCACCGGCGACCATATCAACCGCGCTGACGTCCAACGCGCTTTCGATCGTAAAAAAACACAGCCCGTCTCACCGGATTTGGAGAAAATCGTGAAGCCTTTGCTTGGCATCCGCAAGGTAACAGCCGAACGCATGTTGGCGTCGGCGAATGCTACCGCGCGTGTGGCATTGAACATTTCCGTTGACGCGGGGGCCCTGATGGACAGGCGTAAGGCGTCTGACCCAAAAGTCAGTTACAACGTTCTGATAGCCAAAGCGGTCTGCGTTGCCTTACGAAAATATCCGTACATGAACGCGCGTCTCTCGGGTGATGAAATTTGGGAATTTAAAACGGTCAATATTGGCATTGCGGTGCAAACCGAGCAAGGTTTGTATGTACCGGTATTGCGTGACGTGGATCGCAAGCAAATTGGCAATTTGCAGTCAGAGTATCTTTCACTGGTTGAGCGCGTCAAATCGGGAAAATCGACTTCGTCGGATTTGACCGGCGGGACTTTTACGATTTCTAATCTGGGTGAAGAACATATTGAATCATTCGTACCGGTGATCAATCTGCCGGAATGTGCCATTTTGGGCGTAGGCGCCATCCTGCCCAGGCCGGTGGTTGAGAACGCAAATGTGGTGATCAGGAATATGATGAAACTTACACTAGTCTTCGATCACCGTCTGGTTGATGGAAAACCGGCTGGCAAATTTTTATATGAGATTAAAGAAATTCTTGAGAAAAATGATTATTAGAACAGGAGAAGAATGAAAGCAAAAATCGGCTTTATCGGTTTGGGAATTATGGGGCGCCACATGGCGGGCCACCTGTTGGATGCGGGGTACGAACTACGTGTTTATGATGTTTCCCAGCCTGCTTTGGCTGCCCTGGTTGAGAAAGGCGCAGTTGCGCAAGCTAGTTGTAAAGAAGTGGCCGCTGTCAGCGATATCGTGATCAGTATGGTGCCGGATTCACCGGATGTCGAAAAGGTTGCGTTAGGGGCAGATGGGATCATTTCAGCCGCCCATCCGGGCTTGATCTATATCGACATGAGCACCATCGCTCCGGGTATGGCGGTAAAGGTATCCGAAGAATTGGGAAAACTGGGAATCCGCTGTCTGGATGCGCCGGTCAGCGGAGGGGAAACGGGTGCGGTCAACGCGGCTCTCTCCATCATGGTTGGCGGGCCGGAGGATCTATTCCGGGAAATGCTTCCCATCTTTGAGGTAATGGGGAAAACTATCATGTATTGCGGCGGCAGCGGTGCTGGCCAGATCGTCAAAGCCTGTAATCAGATCCAGGTTGCGCTCAATTTTATTGGCATGTCTGAGGCGCTGGTTTTGGGCGCTAAGGCGGGTGTTGATCCTGCCGTTATTATAAAAGTGCTGTCCGGCGGTTATGCACAAACCCGTGTGATGGATGTGCGTGGGCCGAAAGTGATAAAAGGTGAATTTGAGCCCGGCTTCAAGAGCAAGTTTCACTATAAAGACCTAAATATCATCATGGAAACTGCCAGGCGGTTGAATGTACCTCTACCGGCTACGGCAGTGGCGCACGAATTATTCACCGCCATGATCGCTTCCGGGCGGGGGGATCTGGATCACTCGGCAGTGATCAATATCATTGAGGATTTGGCAAAAGTGGAAGCCAGAACGAAAGGGTAGCGGATAGATGAACAGACAAATGGATGCCGAATTATTGATCGATCATTTCCAAACCATGCTGCGAATTCGTTTCCATGAGGAAGCAATCAAGAAATTGTTCGCGCAGGGAAAAATTGGCGGATCGACTCACCTGTGTATTGGTCAGGAGGCTATTGCGGTGGGAGTGATTGGACTTCTTAAAAAAGAAGATTACATTGTCAGCACCCATCGCGGGCATGGTCACATGCTGGCCAAGGGCGGTCAGCTCAAACCGATGCTGGCGGAAATCCTCGGTAAAAATGACGGGTATTGCAAGGGAAAAGGCGGCAGCATGCATATCGCCAGCATCGAATTGGGGAATTTGGGTGCCAACGGAATTGTCAGCGGCGGTTTACCGATTGCGGTTGGTTCTGCTCTTTCCGCCCGCATGCGCAAAACAGATCAGATCACGGTGGTCTTCTTTGGAGATGGTGCGTCAAACGAGGGCAATACGCACGAATCCATGAACCTTGCTTCCCTTTGGAAACTTCCCGTGCTGTTCTTGTTTGAAAATAACCATTATGCTGTTTCAACCGAGATCAGTCGTTCGATGGCGGGATCGATGGCGAAGCGGGCTGCAGGGTACGACATACCGTTTACTGAAGTGGATGGCAACGATGTCGAAGCGGTGCATTTCGCTGCTGAAGAAGTGATTGACCATGTCCGTTCCGGAAATGGGCCATTTGTGATGCAGTGCAACACATACCGCATGGAAGGCCATTATTTTGGCGATGCGATGGTTTACCGAACCTCAGCCGAGGTGGAAGAATGGCGCAAGAAAGATCCCATCCTGCATGTGGAGCAGTTATTCCGCGAGCGCTCGATCCTGACTGCGGACGAAATAGCAAGTCTGCGCGCTGGGATTCAAGCGGAAGTGGATGACGCAGTTGCTTTCGCGGAAAACAGTTCGCAGCCCGCCTTGGATTCTATTTTCAGTGATGTTTACTCGGAGTGGCAATGAACAATACCAGGATGATCTCCTATAGGGAAGCGGTTGCGGAAGCGATCGCGGAAGAGATGGCGCGCGATCCGCGTGTATTTTTGATGGGTGAGGATGTCGGTGTACACGGTGGCGCGTTTGCCGCGTCTAAAGGACTGTACGACAAGTTTGGCCCCGAGCGGGTCAGAGATACGCCCATCAGCGAGTCGGCGATAGTAGGCGCGGGTGTGGGGGCTGCTTTGACCGGTATGCGGCCGATTGTGGAAATTATGTACATGGATTTCATGGCGATGGCCATGGATTCGATTGTCAACCAGGCTGCCAAAGTCAAATATATGTTCGGCGGACGCGCCCAGGTACCCCTGACGATTCGCACGGCTTTCGGCGCCGGCAGAGGAAATGCCGCCCAGCATTCCCAGAGTCTGGAATCCTGGTTGATTCTCATCCCGGGATTGATTGTGGTCATGCCATCAACGCCTTATGACGCCAAGGGGTTGCTGAAATCCGCTGTCCGCAATAATAATCCGGTGATTGTGATTGAAAATAAATCTTTGTATGGTTCAACCGGCGAAGTTCCGGAAGATGAATATGTCGTGCCGATTGGCAAGGCTGCTGTGCGCCGTGAAGGGCGTGATGTTACCATGATCGCGACCAGCAGAATGTGCAATTTAGCCGCGTCCGCAATAGAAAAACTTTCCGCTGAAGGCATCGATGTGGAATTGATCGACCCTCGTACGTTAAAACCGCTCGATATGGAGACAATCGCCCAATCGATTGCCAAGACCCATCGGGTGGTGGTTGTCAATGAGGGCCATAACACCGGTGGATTTAGTAATGAAATCTCTTCCAAGATTATGGATCATTGCTTTTTTGACCTGGATGCCCCCGTGATCCGGGTGGCTTCCGAGGATGTGCCGATTCCCTATAATAGCGTTCTGGAAGCGGAAGTAATTCCGGCTGAAAAGGATATCCTTGCGGCAGTCAAAAAAGTGATGGCCTTCTGAATCGAAATAATAAAAAAACCTCGATCTATTAACCGGCGGAAATAACTCTGCCGGTTTTTTTGGGGATAACTATCTGTGCGCGGAATATGCCGATCGCTATATAATGGATTTGCTGGTGAACGAAGAAAAGGAGGAATAAATGGTTGATAAAAAGACACTGATCCGCAAGTTGATCTTTCTCTTCATTTTCTTCATTGCGCTTTATGCTTTATTGTTCTTCACTTCCGCCGGAACTTTCGACTATTGGCAGGCCTGGATGTACCTGTTGGTGTTGGTTGTCATCCAATTTGCCATGACGGTTTACCTGCTTAAAACCGATCCGGAATTGTTGCAGCGGCGGCTGCAATTCAGCGAGCGCCGAAAGACGCAAAAACGGCTTATCTCATTTTCTATCCCATTGTTCTTCCTGATATCTACTCTGCCCGGATTGGATCAGCGCTTCGGATGGTCGAACTTGTCCGCGGCTGTTTCAATTCTGGCTGAGGTGTTAGTGGTGGTGTCCTATGGCATCATTGCCCTGGTCTTTCGCGAAAACAGTTATACCTCGCGCATCGTCGAAGTTGCCCCGGGCCAGAAAGTGATCGATACCGGCCCTTATGCGCTGGTGAGACACCCCATGTACGTGGGTGCGATGTTGATGTATCTGATGATGCCATTGGCCTTGGGGTCTTGGGTGGCGTTCCTGGTATCGCTGCTGATGATATTTTTCATTGTATTCCGCATCAGGGATGAGGAAAAGACGCTTTTGGAAGGGCTGCCTGGCTATCGCGAGTATACCCGGAAAGTCAAATACCGCCTGATCCCGGGTATCTGGTAAATAAAAAGCCGTTCACTAAGTTGGTGAACGGCTTTTAATCATGTCATTGCGAGCCGCATCGCGGCGCGGCAATCTCGAACACCGAAGAACTGCGAACTAATCCGTCGAAATATCCTTTAAGAAGCTTCTGCCGACCTGCGGCGGCGTCACCGAAAATGCGTCGCCAATGGTGGCAGCAGCATCCGTGAAAATTGATTGTCTTTGCGAACTGCACCACGGTGCGGTAATCAGGCTCATCCAATGATCGCTTGAACCAACTGCAAGCAAATCTTCTCTTCCCGGGGGAAGTTTTCTATCCTTTTGGCTGGATAAACCTGGTCAGGCGATCGGCCGCGGCAACCAACAATACATCCACCAATAATGCGGCCAACGCCAGCCAGATCACATTGAAGTTCCACAAAGGTTGCCGCACACTGTTCCGGGTTAAGAACATCAGGTCCGTGACGATAACGCTGAAGGTTTTGAAAGCGGCTAAAAGCACCTGCGGCAGGATGGCTATTGTCAAGCCGATGAGGCGCCCTATAGTTTTGCGGGCATCATGCGCCAGCACCAGGCCGGCTGCTGCCGCGCTGGCCGTTCCGGCGAATCCCAACAGGAGTTGCACAAGTGTGTAGCCGACCGCGTCGGCGCTGACGGTGTAGCGCCCTGATCGCAGCAGCACGTAGGCCACGTGCACAATCGCCAACAGCACACCCGCCGCGAAGCAGGCGCGATAATCCTTCAAGGTTTTTCCGGATTGATTCTTGCGGCGGGTTTTGACCGCCAGCAGGAAAATCAGGACAGCTGCAAAAACCAGCGAGAAGGGGCTGTAAACGGTGTTCATGGTAACCCAGTTGTAATCCAGCGCGTCCACCAGGCCATCCCAGATCGGCCAGTACCAGGGCGTTTTTTGCTGCAAGATGATCTCGAAATTCTCCCCATCCTGGAAAAAGATCAAATACTTGTCTCCGCCCAGGTTGAGGGTTTGCAGGTCGTTGTTGAAGAAAAAATCACTTTCGCCGGCTGCGGTCAGGCCGGTGACGCGCGTGAAATTGTAGCGCGCGCCGTCCGCGACCTTGACAGCCAGGTAACCGTGGAAATCGGTTGTACCGTGGATGCGGCGTGTATCGTTCTTGATTTCGTCAGCCGTGATCGTATAAGGCTGGTCGGCGGAAAGATACGCACGCGGGTTGCCCAACATGAAGTAAAGCGGTGTGCTGGCAGAAATGCGTGCTTCCGTGCGGTTGCGTACCTGGGCCATAATGCCCAGCGGGAATTCCTCCCAGGCGGACATGCCGGGCACGTAAAATCCATGACGCATGATGAACGAATTGCTCACAACGGCGGTGTGCACGTGTCCAATGTAAGCTGCGGCACCCTGGTTGATAAAACCCAGGGCAATGGAATCCTCTTTCCAGGGTTGGAACGAGCCGCAGCTGGGTGTTTCTACCACCAGCGCATTCAGCGCGGGGATCTCCACGGCGGTCAGGTTGGTATCCTCACCATGGTTCTTGGAGGTTGTGTTCCACATCCAGCGTGTGGCGGATACGTGCCGTACCCAGTAGAAATAGTTGGATTTTTGCAAAGTCTTGACCAGGTTATCCTGCGTCAGCGGGATTGGGTTGGCGGCAGGCTGGTTGAGATCCACGATAATCGGTGTTAAAACACCCTGATCGATCTCCACATCCGAGCCCAGAAAACTTTCTCCGTTGCGGATCATCCGGCCATTCTGCCACAATCGCTCGGCTGCTTCGATTGTTCCGCCGCTGATAAAGCCGATGGCCGGATAGTAATCCATGCTCTTTAAGATATCTCCGGTGCTCCATAAAGTAGCTTCGTCGATGTTTTGCGGGGCGGCGACCCACAAAATATACTTCGGCCGGTAGGCGATCGCTTGGGTGAGATTCTCGGTGAGGACCAGCCCTTCTGTTTCGGAAATGGTCTTTGCCAGGCTTTGATATACATCCTGCGGGTTGCAGATTATGACGGTCTCCTGAATGGGGCTATCCAGAGAGGCATCGCCCATTTCAAGGCTGAACCGCCAGGCCCAATGGGTAAGGTTGAACCCGCTCTTGATTAGTCTGATGGCTTTTTGCAGCTCATATTGACTGAGTTCGTTCTCCCAGGATTCACGCGCAGGAACCCGACCGGTGAAGAGATTCTCCAACACGGGCAAGGCACGCTGGTCGCCGATCTCGCCCAAAGCCCAGGTGGTGGAATTGCGCGTGCCGAAGTCCAGGCTTTCATCCCTCAGTTGGGTGGAGAGGGCTTCCACGCAATCGCCGCCATATGCGTCTTCGGCGGTAAGGCACATGTTTTTGATGGTGTAACCGATCCAGGTCGAGGAAACCACAAATAACATGACAAACAGGCTGAGACCAAGGATGGCGAGGTAAGCCAGCACTTGGGTGAATTTTCTGTTTTTACGGCTCACTTTCATCTCCGGTATAGAAAAAGACGTCTTCGATTTTGACGTTGAAATAACGCGCAATGCGGAAAGCCAGAGTCAGGGAGGGCAGGTATTTATCGTTTTCTATTGCGATCACCGTCTGACGGCTGACCCGCAGCTGGTCGGCTAACTGTTCCTGAGTCAGGTCGTGCATAGCGCGAAGTACCTTGAGGTTATTCTTTTTGCCCATGGCCTCCATACTTTCTGTCGAAAAAGAAGGACGAAATGCTATATAAGGTGATCAGGAACAGGGTCAGGTAAGCCAGGATGACGCCCAGAGATTCCAGGAAAAAATTGGAATCGTGGCTCAATATCAACAAGCCTAACGCGCTCATCCCCAAGGTGGGGGCGAAGATGATGTAGGTCAGTTGGGCGGCCTTTTCGCGCACGCTTTGCTCGCGCTCGTCCATGATTGGCCCGCTGCTCGAACGCACGCTGGTGAGGAAAAACAACCCGGCGATCGCGGTGAGTACTGCCAAAGCGTGTTGCGCGCGCAGCAACGCCAGTAAGATCAATGCCGACAGAAAGACGCTGACCATGATTTTTAGGATCCTAGAGGTTATTCTATCCATTTCGTTAATGTACAACATGTTGTACATTAAGTCAAGTAATACTTACTATTTTGGATAAAACCCGGAAAAATGGGTAGATAAAAACCAACCATCGGCTGCAAACCGGTGGTTGTATTTTTTGGGTGAGAGGCGAACAAAAAGCCGCCCTGTTGGGGGCGGCTTGGTTTGGCTCAATTGCTCGAAATTTCTTTCAGAAAGCTCCTGCCCACCAGCGGCAGGGGCACCGAGAATGCTTCGCCGATGGTCGCGGCCACGTCCGCGAATGATTCGCGGATGCCTAAATTAACATTATCCTTTACTTTCTTTCCGAACACCAGCAGCGGGATGTACTCGCGTGAGTGGTCTGTACTGGGGGTGGTGGGATCTACGCCATGGTCGGCTACGATCATGGCAATATCGCTATCGCTCATCTTCTCGCGGATAGTTGGTATGTATGCGTCGAATTCCTCCAGTTTTTGCGCGTAGCCTTTGACGTCGTTGCGGTGGCCGTAGGTCATGTCGAATTCCACCAGGTTGGCGAACAAAAGGCCTGTGAAATCCTCGTCCATGAAATCGACCATCGCCTGGATGCTTTCCATATTAAAGACTGAGTGGTGCGTCTTGCTGATACCGCGCCCGCCGAACAGGTCGTCGATCTTGCCTGTGGCATACACCTTGTGGCCGTTCTTGATCAGGGTGTCCAGCATAGTGTCGGTCGGCGCCAGCAGCGGGTAATCGTGGCGGCGTTTGGTGCGGGTGAAATTTTCTGCGTTGGTGCCAATGAAAGGCCGCGCGATCACGCGCCCCACGGCGTGCTCGCCGGTTAGCATTTTCCGTGAAATATCACATACCCGGTAGAGTTCTTCGATCGGGATGATTTCTTCATTCGCGGCAATCTGGAATACCGAATCGGCCGAGGTGTACACGATCAGCTTTTTCGTGCGCATATGTTCCTCGCCCAATTCCTTGATGATCTCGGTGCCTGAAGCGGGTTTGTTGCCCAGCACTTCATAACCGGTCAGCCGTGTGAATTCATCCAGGACTTCCTTGGGGAATCCGTTGGGGTAGGTGGGGAAAGGGCGCTTGACTTCAATACCCATCAATTCCCAATGCCCGGTAACCGAATCCTTTCCTTTGGAAATTTCGTTGCACTTGCCATAGGCGCCGCGTGTGTTTTCCCGCGCTGGAACGCCTTCGATAAAAGTGATATTTCCCAACCCCATCTCGCCCATGTTCGGCAGCTTCAGTCCGCCTAAAACCCGGGCAGTGTTGGCCAGGGAATTGCTGCCGGTGTCGCCGTATTGATCCGCGTCCGGTAGTTCGCCGGCGCCCACGCCATCCAAAACGATCACTGCTATACGTTTAATTTCCATAATTCATCCCTGTAAATGATTGATATGAGCGTTAGATTATACTCTTTCAGGAAAGTTAACCATAGCCGAAACCGTTAGAGATATATAAAAAAAAGTGCGGTCGAGAAGGGTAGCAGCGGTGAATTAATGAAATGTAAATATGATTAATTTCTTAAATCGGTAAAATTAAGCTAATCAAATAAGGAGTAGAAACATGAAAAAAGAGAATCCCGCTGCATTCATCGGTATTGGTGTTGTGGTTTTAATCGCCGCCGGTCTGGCTTGGGCTGGCAGCCAGGGTGGCTTGAAATTATTGGGTTGGCCGATCTTTGCATTAAGTATCGCGCTGGTTTTTATCATTCAATGGCTCGCCTTTATCCCGGCTTTTATCCTGCAAACCGAAAAATTTTTTGACCTCACGGGCAGCCTGACCTATATAACCGTGACGTTCTTCGCTTTGTTGCTTAGCGGCAGCATAGACTTTCGATCAGTTCTGCTGGCAGGCATGGTGGTCTTTTGGGCAGCCCGTTTGGGGAGTTTTCTGGTAGCTCGCATTCACAAGAGCGGCAAAGACAGCCGCTTTGATGATATCAAACCCTCTTTTGGGCGCTTCCTGCAGGTTTGGACCGTGCAGGGATTGTGGATTTCGTTCACTTTTGCTGCCGCTTTGGCGGCCATCACAAGCCAGGTAAAAGTCAACCCTGAAGGATTTGCGTTGCTTGGCTTTCTCGTCTGGGCCCTTGGTTTAGGAATCGAAGCCCTGGCGGATCATCAGAAAAATGTCTTCCGCAGTGATCCGAAAAATAAGGATGCTTTCATTCACAGCGGGCTATGGTCCTGGTCGCGCCACCCCAACTATTTCGGCGAGATCACCCTTTGGGTGGGAGTAGCCCTGGTGGCGTACCCGGTGTTGTATGGTTGGCAGATGCTCACCCTCATCTCTCCTGTTTTTGTCGCTTTTCTATTAATTAAAGTCAGCGGTATTCCATTGCTGGAAAAACGGGCGGACGAAAAGTGGGGGGCGCAGGCGGATTATCAGGCCTACAAGGCGAAAACTTCCGTCTTAATTCCATTGCCTCCTCATAAACGATAACTTTTGCTTTAAGTTCTTCCATCCCTCCGGAATCGTTCCGGAGGGATTTCTTTAAACCCATAATTTTTATTCAACTGCTATCTTCAATGATTTTTGGAATTATTTTCCCGTTCTATAATTTAAAGAAAAAAGGAGACAAATGGATCACCCGCTTGTGAAGATTCCCCGTGCCACGACATTAAATTTTGTTATGATCAGCATCTCGATTGGTATTCTTTCTAGCTTAGGCTTATTATTTCCGCATCTTGTCTATCCCGACGCAGAATTGCGGTCCACTTTTATGCCCAATGATTTTGTCAATCTTGTGGTTGGTTTGCCGGTTCTGTTGGTGCCGTTATGGCTGGCGCGGCGCGATCGTTTGAGCGGGGTATTGCTTTTACCGGGAGCCTTGTTCTTCGTCGTCTATAGCTTTATCCCGTATGCGCGGGCTTTGTTCCCCTCAATAACCGCCTTGCCGTATGCGCTGCTGGTCATTTTTTCCGGAATACTGATATTTCAAATATTAAAAGGACTGGATTGGACTGCGCTGAAAGGCTGCCTTCAAGGCCGCGTTTCGGAACGGTTCGCAGGGAGTGTTCTGATCATCCTGGCGCTGTTGATTCTCGGTAGAAATGTAGGAGTGCTTTTAGGTTCCTCACCAATCGCCAAAACCGAGCTGGCGGTTTTGGTTGCTGATTTTGCAATCATCCCGTTTTGGTTCGGCGGTGGACTCTCTCTTTGGAAACGGGATGGTTTTGGATATGGTGCTGGATTGGGCTTGCTTTATCAATCCAGTATGCTTTACCTTGCTCTTGTTGTCCTGATGGTTGCGCAGCCATTCCTGACCGGCAAATCCTTCCCCGCGGCGGATATCCTGGTGATAGCCGGTATGGGCATAATTTGCCTGGTGCCTTTCCTAATATTCGTGCGTGGTGTTGAACGGAAGGAATTGCCAACTCACTGATAAATAAAATGTGCCATTTTAAAATGGTTGAGAAAAGATTAACACACGGAATTGAAATCTATAGTAGACTATGTTACTGCTTTTTAAACGAAAGTTCTAATTACGATGCAAGTTTGGATTTGGAACTATGTTTACTCAGCAATAACAGAGGAAAGGAGTTCCAAATCATGTCCGAAAAAGTTACAGGAACCGTAAAATGGTTCAACGGCAGCAAAGGCTACGGCTTCATCCAGCGCGAAGGTAGCGAAGATGTGTTTGTCCATTTCAGCGCCATTGTCGGTGATGGTTTTCGCAATCTGGAAGAAGGCCAGCGTGTTGAGTTCGTCGTGACCCAGGGTCAAAAAGGACCCCAGGCTGAGAACGTAGTAGTTCTCTAGACGAATAAATAAAAGAGTTAGCCGATGGACAATCTTGCGATTGTCCATTTTTCTTTAATTGGATCATCCATTTTCCCCTTCAGGTTTTCAGGTAAAATTCTTCCCATGAATAAACTAGAACAATTACCCGAAAATGTATTTAATAAAGTCGAGGTGGTCGCCATCGCCACCGCTGGCGCTGAAGGGCCGCATGTCGCGGCAACCTGGGCTGATTTCGTGATTGTAAAGCAGGCTGACGGAAAGGATCTGATCCTGATCCCCGCCGGTGGATATAGAGTTACCGAAGAAAATTTAATGAACGATCCGCGTATCCAGTTGCTGATCGGCTCGAAGCAGCTTCCGGGCAAAAGCGGTTCCGGATCAGGCTACCGCCTCTCCGGGCTTGGCGCCATCGAAACAACCGGTGCGAATTTTGAGGCTGTGCATACCCGATTCTCCTGGGCGCGCGCTGCGCTGGTGATTGAAGTGCAATCAATCGATCAGTTATTGTAAGAAAATCGAAAACAGAATGCAGGCAGGGATGCCTGTTTTCTTTTTCTGCGTCTATCTATGCAATAAAGCAAAGCCGCCGCAGGGAAATGAGATTTAAATAAACCGGTGTTCATATGTGGTTAAATATAGAACACCCAAAGAAATCTTTGCTTGCCGTAGAGAAAAAAGTACCAATCTATATTGTGTATGCGGAAACCTGAAAACAGGTGAATTAATGACAAAACTTCCTTCCCGAGAACAATTGATTCGCAGAGGAGTTCGCTACTACAACACCTCGATGACTATAAAAAGTATTAAAAAAATTTTTTCCGGTAAAAAAAACTTGGGTAAGGAAATTTGGATCGATGCTGTTTCAGGTCCAACACGAACGTTATGGTATGGATGGGAAAACACTGAACCAACCCCCGTCTACTTTGATTTGCATGGCGGAGGATTCATGCTGGGATGCGCGGACGATGATGAACCGATGAATCTTGAAATTGAAAAACAGATCGGCTGCAAAATCGTCAGTATTGATTATGCAAAAGCTCCCCGTTTTCCTTTCCCTTTTGCTGTTAATCAGATCTATGCTGTGATTGACTATCTTTATGAACATTCTCATGAATATGGGATCGATCCAGGAAAAATGGCTATCGGAGGGCATAGCGCGGGCGGAAATTTGAGTGCGGTTATTTGTTTGAAAGCAATTGAAAAAAGAAAAATAAAATTTGTCTGCCAGATCCTGGATTACCCGCCGCTCGATCTCGCCACCAGCGCCTTAAACAAACCCCAGCCAAGAGGCTCTGTCCCTCCCAAATTAGCTATGATGTTTGACGCATGTTATGTTGATCCTGCCTTGGCGAGGGAGCCATATGTTTCGCCAGTTTTTGCTTCACCGGAGAGGCTAAGCGGTTTGCCTCCCGCTTTGATAATTCTAGCAGGGAAGGATTCACTCCATGATGAGGGGTTGAAATATTGCGGTGTGTTGGGAGAGGCGCGTGTGGTCACCGAATGTCTTGAATATCCCGATTCGCCCCATGGTTTTACTTACGGCCAATCTGCTGACGCCCTTGATGCCCGGAGAAAAATTGCGGCATTTCTAAAAAAACATTTGTATGAAAAAGGAACCTAAGCAAATAAAAATTACGCGGAAAATTACCCATACTATCATATAGAGTGAAAGAAAAAGTTGATTTATGATTCAATGAGATTCATAGGGCGCATTTCCAAATGCGCCAATTAACGAGAAATATATAAACGATCTGTGCGATCTGTCTTTTATCTGTGTTCATCTGTGGTTAAAAAAGTGCCCCTAAGCGGATTGCTCTGGTGAGCACAGGTCGAACCGCTGTTTTGGCCGCCTGTCCCCGACCTTGGGAGGGGATGAGAGGGCCGTGATCCAATACCGGAAAAACCAATAAAAAAGCCGCACGAAAAAGTGCGACCTGAAGGTGCCCCCAAGCGGATTCGAACCGCTGTTTTGGCCTTGAGAGGGCCGTGTCCTGGGCCACTAGACGATGGGGGCGGGCAGAAACGAATTTTAGCATGCGCCAGAGTGTGTGTCAATCGCCTTTCAATAACAGATCGTGGCATTTATAACCTTGCGATAATGTTAATAATGTGATTACATAACGTATAAATTACGAATATAATTAGCGCCTATTTAGAGGAGATATTATGCAAATTGTTACTGACAGCGCCACCGATACCCAAATGCTCCGCAATAAAGATTTAAAAGTAAGGATTGTCCCTTTGAAAGTAACGCTGGGTGATAAAACCTATCGCGACGGAGTCGATATCAGCGCTGATGATTTCTATAAAGAGCTGGAATCCAGTTCGGCTCTGCCGACCACCTCGCAGCCCTCGGTGGGTGAGTTCGCCGAAGTCTACCGCCAGGCTGCCAAAGAAGATCCGGATATCCTCTCCATTCACATGTCCTCCGGATTGAGCGGCACGGTCGATTCCGCCCGCGCGGCGGTTGAATTGGTGCCCGAAGCCAATATTTCGATTTTCGATACCAAAACCCTGTCCGGTGTATCCGGTTGGCAGGTGGCGGTTGCCTTCAATGCCATCAAAGCCGGCTGGAGCCGGGAAAAAATCCTGGCAAAATTGGATGAGATCACCGCTTCATCTCATACCTTCTACACATTAAAGGAATTAAAATACCTCATCCATGGCGGCCGCATCAGCCACATCAAGGGGCTGCTGGCTTCCATGCTGCAGATAAAACCCATCATCGGCGTGGATAAGATCTACGGAAAATACTTTCAGGCTACCCAGGCTCGCTCTTTTAATAATGCCCTGACCGGTTTGGTCGATACAGTTGCCAAAATGCTTCCCAACGTGGAAGCGATCAAGGCGCAGGTGGTGCATACGGCTAACCCTGAAGGCGCGGAGACATTGAAAGAAAAGCTCAACCAGGCGTTTAAGTGCAGTTGGCTGCCTACCGGTCAAATTTCCTTCGTCCTCGGTGCGCATACCGGCCCCAGCCTGGTAGGCTTGGCTTTTGCACCGCAGAGCATCTTCGAAGGACTTTTGTAGAACTTTTCCGGCACTTCTCGATTTGCCGGGAATCTGATAAGATATCTCGGTTTCATTGATGATGACCTCGACCATCAAGGCCGAGGTTTTTACTTGCAATTAAAGAAAGTGTTATCTATGACTGAAAGAACTGACCTTCGCAATATTGCGATCATTGCCCACGTCGATCATGGCAAAACTACCCTGGTCGATGGAATGCTGCGCCAGGCTCATATTTTCCGTGAGAATCAACAGGTAATGGAACGTGTGATGGATTCCAACGATCTGGAGCGCGAACGCGGCATTACCATCCTATCTAAAAATACCGCCATTTCGATCTGGGATGCAAAAACTAACCAGCAGGTCAAGATCAATATTGTCGATACGCCCGGCCACGCCGATTTCGGTGGAGAGGTCGAGCGCGTCATGAACATGGTGGATGGCGTGCTGCTCCTGGTGGATGCCGCTGAAGGACCCATGCCTCAAACCCGCTTCGTCTTGAAAAAAGCCCTGGAAATGGGGCATAAAGCCATCGTGGTGATCAATAAAGTCGATCGCAAGGACGCCGAACCGGATCGCGTGCTGAATCAAACCTTTGATTTGTTTATCGAATTGGGCGCCTCCGATGAGCAGGCGGATTTCCCCGTGGTCTACGCGCGCGCCACCAGCGGGCAGGCAGGATTGACTTCTGAATTGGGCCCGAACCTCGAACCGCTGTTTGACGCTATCCTGCGCCATATTCCCGCTCCTCAGGTCGATCTGGATGCGCCGCTGCGCATGCTGGTGACCTCTTTGGGTTATGATGATTACCGCGGCGTCACGGCCCTGGGCCGCATTTACTCGGGCGGTATTAAAGTGAATCAGAGCCTGGCGCGCATCAAGCTGGATGGAGAGATCGTCCCCGAAACGGCGCGGTATCTTTACGTGCATCAGGGTCTTTCAAAGGTTGAAGTCGAGCAAGCCCAGGCTGGCGAGATCGTTGCCCTGGCGGGGTTGGAAGGCATTGCCATTGGGGAAACCCTGGCCGATGCGCTCAATCCCCAGGCGCTGCCCCCCATCCGCGTGGAAGAACCCACTGTGCGCATGACCTTTGGCGTGAACACCTCTCCTTTTGCTGGACGCGAAGGCCGTTGGGGCACCTCCCGTAAATTACGCGAACGATTGTATGAGGAACTGCGCACCAACGTCTCCCTGCGCGTGGAGGAAACTGACAGTACCGATACTTTCCTGGTTTCCGGCCGCGGCGAGCTGCATCTTGCAATCCTGATCGAAACCATGCGCCGTGAAGGATATGAATTCCAGGTTTCCCGGCCGGAAGTGATTTTCCGCCAGGATGATGAAGGCAATACGCTTGAACCTTTTGAAGAAGTCCACATCGAGACCAGCTCCGAAACCACCGGCACCGTGGTGGAAATGCTAGGTGCGCGCCGCGGGCGCATGGTGGATATGCAGGAAGCCAGCGATGGCAGCGTGCATATGGTTTACATTGTCCCCACGCGCGGTCTGTTGGGCTTCCGCTATCAGTTCCTCACTGCCACGCGTGGCATGGGCGTGATGAATGCTGTATTTCACGGCTATGACAAGATGGTGGGCGCCATCAGTCAGCGCTCAACCGGTTCACTGGTTGCCTGGGAAGATGGCGTGACCATCAACTACGGGCTTAAAAACGCCGAGGAACGCGGCACGCTCTTCTACGGGCCCGGTGTTGAGGTATACGAAGGCATGGTCGTTGGCGAATATACCCGCCCCGGCGACCTGACCATCAATGTTTGCAAGAAAAAACATCTCACCAACATGCGTCAGTCCAACCGCGATATTGAAGTACGCCTCACACCTCCCCGCCAGATGAGCCTGGATGAATCCATTGAATATCTCGCGGAGGATGACTTGTTGGAAGTGACTCCGCTTTCCATCCGCATTCGCAAACGTATTCTGGACACCGAAGAACGCGGCAAGCTGTTGAAGAACGCTCGCAAACTGGAGCAGGAGTAATCCTCCCCAAACTAATAAAACGGCTCGCTGAGTACCTTTCAGCTATAATTGCATAAAAATCATGCGAGGGTGTCGATATGGCATTTCCATTGGTTGAATGCATTCCCAATTATTCCGAAGGCCGGCGCGGCGAAGTAGTTGATCAAATTGTGGCTGCTATCATGTCCATTGCCGGGGTCAGCTTGCTTGACCGGCATTCCGATCCTGACCACAACCGCACTGTTCTAACCATCATTGGTGCGCCTCTGTCAGTCAAACAGGCTGTCTTCCTCTCGATTAAAAAAGCTGCCGAGTTGATCGATATGGATCACCATCAGGGTGAACACCCACGTGTCGGTGCCACGGACGTTGTTCCTTTTGTCCCCATCCGCGATGTCACCATGGAAGAATGCGTCCAACTGGCTCGGGATTTGGGTAAACAGGTTGGGGAAGAATTGAATATCCCTGTTTATCTCTACGAGGCTGCCGCCTCGCGGCCTGAACGCACCAATCTGGAGGATGTTCGCCGCGGACAATACGAAGGCCTGAAGCAGGAAATCCTCACTGATCCGCAGCGCCTGCCGGATTTCGGCCCTGCGCAGTTGGGCAAAGCCGGCGCTACGGTTATAGGTGCACGCGAACCATTGATTGCGTTCAATATTTATCTGAATTCGGATGATGTCAATATTGCCAAAAAGATCGCCAAAACAGTGCGCTTTTCTTCCGGCGGGTTGCGTTATGTGAAAGCGATGGGGGTGATGGTGGAAGGCCGCGCCCAGGTTACCATGAATCTGACCAATTACCGCAAGACTTCCATCGCTTTGGTTTATGAAACCGTCAAGCGCGAAGCCGCGCGTTACGGGGTATTGCTGCATCATAGCGAGCTGGTTGGCTTGATCCCGCAGGAAGCGCTTGTGGATGCCGCGGTTTGGTATACCCAGCTGGACCAATTCGAATCGCACCAGATCCTGGAAAACAAACTTCAGTTGAATGGCGAGGCAGCAAGTGCGAACTCTGCGCATCCATTTTTAGACGATCTCGCCAGTGCCGCGCCCACGCCGGGCGGTGGCTCGGCGGCAGCTTTCACTGCCGCGGAAGCCGCTGCGTTGGCTGCCATGGTTGCCCGCCTCACCATCGGAAAGAAGAAATATGCGGATGTTGAAGGTGAAATGATGCGATTGGTGGAATCTGCTGAAGAATTGCGAAAAAAATTGACTGAGGCCATTCGCCTGGATTCTCAGGCTTTCGAAGGAGTGATGCAAGCCTTCAAGCTGCCGAAAGATACCGATGAGCAGATCAAATTCCGTCAGTCAGCCATCCGCGAAGCCTCTCTTTCGGCTGCTAAAGTTCCGTTGAAAACAGCCGACATGGCGCTGGAAGTGATCAACCTGGCCGCGCCGTTGTCCGCGCGCGGTAACAGCAATGCCATCACGGATGCCTGGTCGGCTGCTTCTCTGGCTTTTGCCGCCGTGAGCTGCGCCGGGGCTAATGTGCGCATCAATTTGGCCTCGCTGGCGGATACTCCCGACGCCGCGTCTTTGGAGCAGGAATTGGCAGCCATCGAGCACGAAGCTGCGCAAAAAATACAGGAAATTAAACAGAATATTAAAAATCGCGTGGTCATTGAGCTGCTCTGATACAATCGTTCCTTATGAAAAAAGCGCGTCAAAGCTTAATCCTTTTCATGTTCGTTGCTGGTTTGCTGGCGGGTTGTGCGTCCCCTGAAGCGGCGGACCAGAGTACGCCTGAACCTGTGCAACCAGCGCCTGCCGAGGAATCCGTGGCGCTCTGGCTGGCTCCTTATCTGCCTGAAGAAATGACTTCCGGTCTACGCTTGCCGGAGAATACCTTGCCGGTGGACGATCCATCCCGGGCGGACTTGCTGGTGGACGTGGGTGCTGACCATCTGCTGGCGCAGTGGATTTACGTGTTGGCTGCGCCCTTTGATACGGTCGCGGACGGGATCAGTTTGGCGCAATTGCAGGCGCTATGGCAGGGCACGCTCACCGAAGGATCGCCTCTCGAAAAATTGATCATGGATGGCGGCACCAAAAGCGTCTTTGAGAAGTTGTGGGGATCAGCCTCCCAGGCGACGGTGGAAGTGGTTGCGGATAACGCGCTTCTCGAAATTGCCTGGAGTTCTGAGAATACCTGGGCGATTCTTCCTTTTGAAAAGCTGGAACCCAGGTGGAAGGTGATTGCTTTGGATGGTCAATCGCCAATTCAAAAAGCTTTCAACTCTGACGCTTATGGCTTGAAGGTGCCTTTTTCAATTGTCGGGAATGCCGATCTTGCCGGGAAATTCCTTGCCGCTTACGGGCCGCAGTCCCCGCAGCCCATGCTCCCGGCGGTCAATCGTGATCCTGACAAATTGACCACTGTGGTGGTCACCGGAGTGACAGCTTTGGTGCGCGGCACGGCTTTTCTGATGGAAAGAAATGGCATGACCTACCCGGCCATTGATATTGGCGATATCCTGCGCGATGCGGATATCTTGCATATCAGCAATGAGATTCCTTTTACGGAAACTTGCCCGGCGCCTTTTTCAAACCCTGTTAATGATGCCAATCTGGTGTTCTGCAGCCGTCCTTCATATATTCAATTGCTTGAAGCGGTTGGCACGGATGTGGTGGAGTTGACCGGCGATCACTTTCGCGATTGGGGGCCTGAAGCCATGTTGTACACCATCGATATGTACAACCAGCGGGGTTGGAAATATTATGGCGGCGGTATCAATCTGGAAGATGGCATGCAGCCTGCCTTGTTCGAGCACAACGGCAACAAGATCGCATTCATTGGCTGCAATGCCAAACCGGAAGGTTATGCCACCGCCAGCGCTTCCTCGCCGGGTGCCGTGCATTGCGACATGGAAGCAATGAGCAAGGTCATCAAACAGGTGGCTGCCCAGGGTTACCTGCCCATTTTTACTTTTCAACATCTGGAATACTACGATTACAAGATCAATAAAAACCTGGTTCCCGAATTTGAAAGCGCTGCCGATGCCGGTGCGGTAATTGTCAGCGGCAGTCAGGCCCATCAGCCGCATGCTTTTGAATTCTACAAAGGCGCCACGCTGCATTACGGTTTGGGTAATCTATTCTTTGATCAATATAATGAAGGTTTTCCCAAACGACAGGCCTTCCTTGACCGCCATGTCTTTTATGATGGCCGTTATATTAGTACGGAACTGTTGACGATCATGTTCGTTGATTTGGCCCGCCCGCGCCTGATGACCGCGGATGAGCGCGCCGATTTATTGAGTACGGTGTTTGCTGTCAGTGATTGGTAGATGGACGAAAACAATAAATTAAATTAAGGAGATAAAGCATGGCAATCTTACCTGACTTCAGGATCCGGGAATACGCGATTAACCAGAAAATGATCGAGCCTTTTGTGGAAAATCAGGTGCGCGACGGCGTCATCTCTTATGGACTGTCCTCTTATGGATATGATATCCGCGTTGCTGATGAATTTAAAATTTTTACCAATGTGAATTCCGCGGTTGTCGATCCTAAAATGTTCGATCCACGTTCGATGGTCGATTTTAAAGGTGCGGTTTGCGTAATTCCGCCCAATTCCTTCGCACTGGCGAAAACCATTGAGTATTTCCGCATTCCCCGCCAGGTTTTAACCATCTGTGTTGGAAAAAGCACTTATGCCCGCTGCGGTATCATTGTCAACGTGACCCCTTTCGAGCCGGAATGGGAAGGCTTTGTGACGTTGGAAATTTCCAATACCACTCCGCTGCCTGCTCGCATCTACGCCAATGAAGGGATTGCTCAGGTGCTGTTCTTTGAGAGCGAGAATGCTTGTGAGGTTTCGTACGCTGATCGCAAGGGAAAGTATCAAAAACAGCGCGATATCGAACTGCCGAAACTCTAAATAAAATGGAGGAAGTGTGCCGCAAAAGGCTAAACGCAGGCTGGTGCGCCGTTATTATGCCGAACGTTACGTCCTGGTAACCATTATCAGTTTTGCGCTTTCGGTTTCTCTGACACGCTTCTTCCTTAACATTACTGGATATCCCCAAATCGGTGGCAGCCAACTGCATATTGCCCACGTTTTGTGGGGCGGCTTGCTGCTATTTATTGGAGGGCTGTTTCCCCTGATCTTTGCCAATAAGCGCGCCTTCGACCTCAGCGCAGCCTTGTCCGGCGTGGGCGTTGGCCTGTTTATTGATGAGGTCGGAAAATTCATTACCCGCGACTACGATTATTTTTTCCCGGCTGCTGCTCCTATCATTTACGTTTTCTTCCTCCTGATTTTGCTGGTCTTGCTCTTGCTGCGCCGAAAAAAATCGGAAGACCTGCGCGCCTCCCTGTTTCATGTAATTGAACGGTATGAAGAGATTCTCGAAGGAGACCTTTCCAAAATCGAGCAGGAGCAAATGATGCGCAGCTTACAGTCTGCGCTGGCGCTGGAGAATAATCCCCAGTTGACCGCCATTGCCACTGATTTACTTGCCTACCTCAAAGAGCAGGAGCAAAACCTGGTGCCGCACCAGCCGGATTTTCTGGAAAAATTTGCCATCGCTTGGCTCGATCTGGAACGCAAGATATTTTCGCGGGAAGGATTTTTTAAAACCCTCACGTTCTCCTGGCTGGGTTGGGGAATTCTTACGCTTACCCATCCCTTATTCGCGCTGCTCTCTGTTCAATCTGTTGTGAAATTTAGCGGCTTGCTGGGGTCGCTGTTGGTCAGTGATTTGCTGGCGGCAGACCTTTCCATTACCGGTATTATCCGGCTGGCGGGTGAGGCTTGCGGGGGATTGCTTCTTCTGGCTGCGGCGCTGCTTAGCGTCAGGCAACGTAATGTGACAGCTATCAATGCTGCCATTATTGGTCTGGTGTTGATGCTGGCTGTTTTCAACATCTTTATGTTTTATTACGATCAATTCTCGGCCATTTTTTACGCGATTATTCAATTCTTGCTTCTATTTATCACGATCCGATACAAGAAATATCTCGCCTGAAATAAAGCTGCGTGCCCCGCTTTTATATCGATTGCTGTTTAATATATAATGCGCATAGGTTAATTTTGTCGAAATGGGTAATAAAGACTGATTATCCTTGCTTAAATTACTTTATAGAATATAATCAGATCAAAAAGTTAGCATATACTAATATATTATGGTTAATTTACTGCAAGTGAAAAATGGTTATTGGGTTAAGGTGGTGAATGTCGCCGGCGGTGTCGGAATGGAGCGCCGCCTGGCGCAGTTGGGTTTCTTGCCCGGTAATAAGATCCGTGTTATCCGCTCGGCGCCTTTTCATGGTCCTCTCTTGTTGGATGTGGAAGGTCGTGAAATTGTTCTTGGAAGGGGTGTGGCCAGGAGTGTCATGGTGGAGTATCTATAATGCGATTTGCGTTGATTGGGCAGCCGAACTGCGGAAAAAGCACATTGTTTAATCAGGTTGCCGGCTATAAAGCTGAGACCGGTAATTTTGCCGGTACCACGGTTACCTTTACGGAAACGAAAGTACGCGTTCTGGGCGATGTGGTTGAGTTGGTCGACTTGCCCGGCACCTATACCTTGTTGGGCACCAATCCGGCTGAACGGGTTGTTTTAGACTATCTTGTCGATAAACCCGTGGATGCCATTATTAATGTCATCGATGCTACCCACTTGGTGCAGGGATTAACATTAACGCTGGAATTGATGGAATTGGGCCGCCCGCTGGTGCTGGTCATCAATATGATGGATGAAGCCAAGCGCCAGGGATTGAAACTGGATGGTGAAAAATTGGAGTCTCTTCTGGGTATCCCGGTCATGCCCATGATCGCCACGCGCGGGCAGGGCATCCGCGAGGCCTTTACCCGCACCTGGCATATTGCTCAGGAAAAACGCATCCCAACCCCCAAGGTCTATTCCGAAGAAATTGAAAAATCGGTAATTTCTTTGAAGGAAGAACTGGAAAAGGATAATTATCCGGTCAGCCGGCGGGCAATCGTGGTCAAACTGCTCGAAGGCGATCCTGTCTTAACGGAACAGGTTTCTCGAAAAATCCCCCACGTCTTGGAACATATCCAAAAGGAATTGGATGTGCTTTGCCATCAGTCCTCGCGCCAGGCTGTTTGGTTGATCGCCAGTGAACGGCAGCGCCTCGCCCGCGAGATGGCTCGCAAGGTTTCCAGCCAGCAGCAAACCCAACTGACGCTGCGCGACCGCCTGGACGATTATCTCCTGCATCCATTCTGGGGATATGTCTTCTTGTTGGCTATCCTTGGCTTGTTCTTTTACGTCGTGTACGGCTTTGGCAAAATGTTGGAAGAGCCCTTGCTGAATTTCTTCAACCATTTGGATATGCTCATTCTCAACGCGTTGCATGCCAACGGTTTTATCGCTCAAGTGGTTTCCGGTGCGGTTCAGGGAATTTCTGGTGGGTTGGCCATCGTGCTCCCTTACCTGGTGCCTTTCCTGGTCGGGCTTGGTTTCCTGGAGGATATCGGTTACCTCACCCGTATCGCCTTCATGATGGATTCGCTGATGCACCGCATGGGATTGCATGGCAAAGCCATTGTTCCGTTTATCCTGGGATATGGCTGCAATGTCCCGGCGATCATGTCCACCCGCATCATGGAAGATAAACGCGATCGTTTTCTCAGCGCTGCGCTTTCTACCATGGTACCCTGCGCTGCTCGCCTGGCGGTGGTGTTCGGTTTGGTGGCTTTTTACGTTGGCCCTTGGGCGGCGTTGGGGATTTACTTCTACAACCTGCTGATCATTGCCATCACCGGCCGTATCATCACCATATTCCTGCCCGAAGATTCCCCCGGCCTTATTCTGGAAATGCCGGTCTACCGCTGGCCGACCGTGAAAACGATCACGGCCAAGGCTTGGTTCCGCATCCGCGAGTTTATCTTTGAAGCCTGGCCGATATTAATCATCGGCAGCGTCGTGCTGGCCATCATGAATTATTTCTCGGTAACCCGTTATCTGGACGCGCTGCTGCAGCCTTTCAATTGGCTGCTAGGATTGCCTCGCGAAGTCGGCACACCCCTGATCTTCGGCATTTTCCGCAAGGAGCTATCATTGATTATGCTAGCGCAAGCCTTCGGCACTACCAATTACGCGGCTATCATGACCCCTCAGCAAATGGTTGTCTTCACGGTATTCGTGGTGTTCTACGTCCCCTGCCTGGCGACCATCATTTCCATCCGCAATGAATTGGGCGCTAAAGCCATGTGGGCGATCAGCGCGCTGACGGTGGTGGTGGCAACCTTCGCCGCCTTGCTCGTGCGCCTGGGATTCCTGCTTTTCTAAACAATCGCGGGCTTTACGAATGCGAATATCAGCGCCAATAAAATGGCGCTGATTGCGATGGCGTAAACCAGCATTTTGGCGTATCTCTGTCGCATGGTAGTCTCCTTATGCCAGCGCGAAGCGTTCCGAATGGATCTGACTCTCGTTGAACCCGGCCTGCATTAAAGCTTTCTCCACCGCGTTCATCATGGGGGCGGGGCCGCACAGGAATACTTCGCTGTTCCCGTTCAACCATTCTGCGGGTACGGACTTTCGGATAATGTCCGCGTTCAGAAAACCGGATTCTCCCTGCCAGCCTGCATCCGGGCGTTCGATGATGTACACCAATTGCATGTTCAACTTTTGCTGCAAAGTTTCCATTTCTTCCCGGAAAGTGGTGGCATCCCAAGTCTGGTTGGCGTAAAGCACGCGCACGGGGCGCTTGTCGCCGCGCTCGGCCATGCTGCGCAGCATGCTCATGATCGGCGTAACGCCGATGCCGCCCGGGATGAAAACGAGGTTTTTTGCTTGCGGGTAGCGGTCAATGCTAAATGAGCCGTACGGCCCGTCTATGTAAACCTTGTCGCCCGGTTTGAGTGCCTGGATTTTGGATGTAAATTTGCCCAGGTTTTTGATCGACATTTCGATATGGTCGTCCTGTTCGGAACTGGAGGCTAATGAGAAGGGATGTTCGCTGTCGGAAAAAGGCGTTTTCCAGGCAGTCAGCCAGGCGAATTGGCCCGGCATGAAGCGCAGGGCTTTACCCCTGGCGGGTGCCAGCGCAACTGTCCAAACGTCCCCGCGTTCTTTGCGGATTTCTTTGACAATGTAAGGATTGCGCATCAATTTCAACGGATAGATGATGCGCGTGTAAATCAGCATCAGCAGGAACAAGACGGTGTATCCGATCCACACCGCCCGTTTCCAGGGCAGGTTCGTATAGTCGCCTGTATTGAAGATGTGTAGAAGCGCCAAACCGACCATCATCGTTGCCAGGATGCCATGCCAGACTTTCCAGAAACCATAAGGGATTTTCAGCTTTTGCCGGTACTCTGCCATCCAGACGACGCCGATCAGCAGAATGATTGCCAGCACGCCGAACCTGGCCCGCCAGGGGGCGCTGAACAGGTTCAACAGGCGCAAATAGCGCGCGTCCAGGATGAATAACAGCAGGGGATGGGCGAACACCATCAAAAATGCCGCAATGCCGATTTGGCGGTGGAAATGATAAACGATATCGGTGCCGAAGGGTTGGTTGAAAAATTTCAAGCGCGCGCTGGTCACAAATTGCAGCGCCATGATTGCCAGTCCGCTGAAACCCAGACTGACGGAAAAGTCCAGCAGGGGCGGGCGGCCGCTGTTTTTTGGTCCGGTTAATAAAATTACCAGGGGAGTGAGTGTGAGAATGACGTATAGCGATCCCCAAATCAGGCCGGAAACAAGATTCTTTGTTCTCATGAGTACACCTTTCGGAGATGATTTATAACTGTTATCTTAGCGCATTTTTATAAGAGACGTATATGTGTGCGTTAACGCTTGTTGAGTTCTTTCATGATCCTTTCGGCTTCCTCGCAGCCTTTGAATTGTTTTTCGAGTTTTCTGAATGCACTGGTGTGTGCGTATCGCCGGCCGTTCACTTCTTTGAGCCCCAGCTTTTTGTGCAGCATTTCGTGATATAGCACGTATGCCACCAAAATCTTTGGAACGTCGCGGTTGTCCAACCTTCGGCTGATACTGATGGTATCCCCGTCCGGCTGGTAGGTTCCCAGTCGGCGCAATGAACCGCGCGCGCTCCATGTCAGGCGGGGTTGGCTCATCTCGCCTTTGAAATATTCCTCGTTTATTTCCCTGAAAAGCGCCGGCAGGTCGTAAACCCTGCCGCTGCCGGCAACCTGATTTTGGCCGTTGTTAGCCTGCAATGCGGAGTGGATTTTGGCGTATTCAGTGGATGCGGCGTATGCTCTGATCGCGTCCAACCTTGCTTTTGTCCGTCGCTGCAGAGCAGCCTCAATGATGGTCTTTTTGATTTCCCTTGGAGCGTTGAGAAAACCCTCGTTGATTTGCAGGATCACCAGCCGCCCCGTCTTGAGGCTGCGGAATAGGTAACCCGAGTTGCCGATTTCAACGCGGATCATGTCTCCTATCTTTTTCTTTGCCAGTGAGGGAAAAACTTCCACGAGAATGCTGTAAAAATCTGCTTGGGTGTAGAGGTGGTTGAGCAGCCATTTGCGCTGCCCCAGGAATTTGAGCCATTGATACGCTCTGAAAGATGGCGTGGGCAGGTCTTCAGGGCTGCCGCCCCTTTTCTCGCAAAGCCGGTTTACTTTCCCGGTGATCTGCAGGATGCTCTGAAGCAAGGTCTCGATCTCTGTTTCCCTCAGGTTGCCGTCAGATTGAGCCAGGGTCATTGCCAGCTTGTCAATGTGTTGTTGAATTTGGCTGGTGGATGCGATCAGATTGGTGATTCGTATGGACATGCTTTTTCCTGTTCGCCCTATTTTACCTGCTGGAAAGCGTTATTGAAACCTATATGAATTTCTAATAAAATTTAGATTGTTTAATCTGTTCAATTTACTGGAATTGGAGTAATATAGCGCCACTTAACGCATGTGTAAAATAAAGAAGATTTTGCAGTATTGTAAGAAGTATTCTTAAGCGGGTATCTAAATGCGGAATGCATTAAAAAATTCTTTATTATAAGAAAGAGGAGATAGACATGATTCAAAGTGCCGAATGTCCGCAATGCGGCAGTGAGGTATCAGTAGGCTCGCAGCCCCGGATTGGCAAGCTGGTGGAATGCAAAAGCTGTGGAGCTGAACTGGAAGTTGTCTGGCTGGATCCCCTGGAATTGGATTGGCCGATGATGGATGAAGACGAAGAAGATTTGGACGATGAATTAGATGACGAGGAATATTAAAGAGATTCGTTAATCATTATTACAATCTGTTTATAAAGCCGGCAGAATACCGCCGGCTTTGTTTATTTGTACGATGGCTCTATGTATAATTGAAGGGGATGTATGAAAAAGCAATCGAGATGATTATTCAACATTTTAATCAATTACCAAATCGCCGGATCGGTTACTGCATAAGGAATGTATGGGCTTTTTAGTTACTCATTTCTTGGCAAATGATGAACGGAGGCTGAAGGGAGAAATATGAAATCTCATAAAACGATTTTTGTTATCTCGCTGATCATACTGGTCTCATTGGCCTGTTCTGAACCGATCAATCTTTCTACCTGGTTGGCGCCCTCGCGCGAAGCCTTGAAAGATATTTTCACCCTCCTGGGTGCCGTTACGCCGCAGGTTGAGGAAGCGGGGAAAACTGAACCAGGTGCTGCTTTGACACCAATGGCGACTGAATTGGCGATAACCGCAACGGTCTTGCCTGAAATCGCGCAAACGCCTTCCGCAGCCGCTGCTGCCGCGTCGGTTGACGAAGTGGCTGCCGACGTACCTTCCGGTCGTATTCTTTACACTTGCCAGGTGGATAAAACCTCCGGACATGACCAGATTTGCTTGATCAATGCAGACGGAACCGGTTTCACCCAATTGACGGATGATTCTGCCCTCCAGCATCTTTATCCCTCCTGGGCGCCTGATGGGTTGAGTTTTGTGTTTACCGGCATCAAGGACGGCATTGCCAGGATTTATGAAATGACCCTTTCTGGTAATTTGAAAGTTATCGGAGACGTCTCTGGCCAACTTTACGCTCCCATGATCTCGCCGGATGGGAAGAAAATTGTCTTCCAGCGCTATATCAGCAATGACGAGCAGTATATTTCGGTCATGAACCGCGACGGCAGCGCGTTGATGGATCTGGTTGAATACTATGGCGCCAAGGACCCGGTTTGGTCGGTGGACGGAAAATCCATCCTGTTTACAGCCGCCGAAGAGGGTACGACCGAAACCTATGTGATGAATTCAAGCGGCGTTACCATCCAAAAAGTGGCTGGGTTGAGCGGTTTGGCCGGTCGCCCGGATTGGTCATTGCAGGGAGCGATCGTCACCTATTCCGGCAGTCGCGATAAACATAATCGCGAGATTGTTCTGATGGAAAAAGATGAATTGCCGGTAACGCTCACCAATACGGGTGATAACCTCTCGCCTTCCTTTTCACCGGATGGGGAGTGGATCGCGTTCACTTCCTATAGAGACTCCGAGTGGCATATGGATGGCTGCGAGATCTACATTATGCGCAAGGATGGCACGGATGTGCGCCGCCTGACCGAAAATGATTATTGCGATTATCAACCCCGTTGGGGAAAATAATAGTTTGATTGGGGAGAATTAATCCTGGGGCGAAATCTGGATTTCACGATGGATATGGATAAGGAAAAGGGCTCGAAAAAATGAGCCCTTTTTTCTTAAAAACAATTGATGCCGAATGATTAATCGCTGTTGAATTGATCGAGTTGGGTCTGAAAAAATGAGTGATGAGATTATTCGCAAATTTGCGGGATGAACGTCATTTTTCTGGTAGAATCAATCTTTAATAGTTTTCCTGAGGAGGTGGTAGGTATTGATTGGAAGTTGGTTTGGTAAAGTTCGCGCTAATTTGTCAAAAATTTTGGAGGAGAACAATGAGTAAAAACAAGTTACAAAAGATTTTTGTATTTGTACTGCTTGCCGGTTTGCTGTTGGTTGCTTGCCAACCTGCTGCCGCGCCCGCTGAAGAAGCTGCTCCTGCTGAAGAAGCCGCTCCCGCGGAAGAAGTTGCACCGGCTGAAGAAGCTGCTGCTGAAGCACCCGCAGGTCCCGTTTGGACCAAGGAACTGCGCCAGGCTTTCGCTGCCGCTATCGATCGTGAAGCTATCGTTGACCGCGTTTTCGAAGGTCGCAATACCCCTGCCTACCACATGGTTCCGCCGGGCTATCCCTATGCCACCGAACCATTCCTGGATAAATATGGTACTCGCGATCTCGACCTGGCCAAGCAATTGCTGACCGATGCCGGTTACACTGCCGATAATCCTTTCGTTTTTGATCTGTGGTATCCCCCTGAGCACTACGGCACCACCACCGCTGATGTTATGCAAGTGATCAAGGAACAGGTCGAGGAAACCGGTTTGGCAAAAGTCAATCTGCAGTCCATGAACTGGGCTGAGTATGTCGATGGATTCGTTGCTGGCGATCTGCCCCTGTTCATCCTGGGTTGGTTCCCCGATTTCGTCGATCCCGACACCTGGTTGACCCCCTTCGCTTCCTGCATCCAGTCACCCGATAACGGCGTGAACTACTGCAACGAGGAAATGGATTCCCTGCTGCAGGCAGCCGCTGCCGCCACGGACGAAACCGAACGCGCTTCCCTGTACAAACAGGTTGGCGAATTCTATGCGGAAGACATCCCCACCATCCCGTTGTTCTGGGAGCCGGAATTCATCACCTTCCGCAATGGCGTTGAGGGCATCACCATCGGCGCTCCGTTCGAATTTAACTATCATGTCCTCAGCTTTGCTGACGGCTATGTTACCGCTTCCGGTGATCCTGATACCATCATCATCGGCACCACCGATGAGGTCAACAGCCTGGATGCCAATGATTCATATTCCACCCATGACTGGGAGATCATCAAGAACACCGGACTGGCTCTTATGAGCTACACCCCCGGTACCGCCGATCTGGTTCCCGGCGCTGCCGCCGACTTCCCGGTGGTTTCCGATGAGGGCAAGACCTATACCTTCACGTTGAAACCCGGCCAGGTCTTCGCCGACGGCACTCCGCTGACCGCTTCTGCCTATGTCTATGCCTGGGACCGCTTTAACACCCTCGAGGGTCAGGTTTCCGGCTTGGTGCAGGTCTATGTTGAGAGCGTCGAAGCTCCCGATGATCTGACCGTTGTCTACCACCTGAAGAACCCCATTGGCTTCTTCTCCGCGCTTGCTGCCACAGCCCCGTTTGTCGCTGTGAACCCCAACGAATTCCCCGCGGATGCCATTGTTCAATTCCCCGAAAAGCTGGATGGAATTGGCCGCTACAAGATGGTCTCGCACGTCCCCGGCGAGCAAATGGTTCTGGAAGCCAACGACCTCTATGCGGGTAATGATCCCGCTATCATCAAGACGGTCATTATCAAGTACTTTGCTGATCCCACCACCATGGCCAACGCTGTGGAAAAGGGCGAGATCGACGTTGCCTGGCGCACGCTCGGTCCGGTGGAGTCTACCAGACTCCAGTCGGTTGAAGGTTTGACTGTACAGAAGATCGATGCGCCCACACTGCGCTACTTGGTCTTCAACCACACTTACGGTATGACCGCTGAGTAAAAGGGAAAAACGATTGATGAGGGTTAGAAATAACCCTCATCAATTAATGCTCGTTCTGCAATTATTCTAATAATTCATAGAATTCAGGTTTTGGAGTTCGACCATCATGTCATCTTCTTTTCGAAATTTTTTAATTACGCGCCTGCTGCTGACCATTCCGATGATCCTCATTCTGGTCAGTCTGGTTTTTTTCGTCATGCGCGTACTCCCCGGTGATCCGATCCGTTCCCAACTCGGACCGCGCGTCAGCGAGGAACAGGCGGATAAAATCCGCGAACGCCTGGGTCTGAATGAACCCATTATGGTTCAATACGTAACTTACCTGAAGGACATCGTAACCTTCAATTTCGGCAATGCCCTCACGCAGGGCGAGCGCCCCATCCGGGACGAATTGGGTGAGAGACTGCCGGCAACTCTGGAATTATCCATCCCCGCCATGATCTTCACCAGCGTTTTCGGTATCGGCCTTGGCGCGTATGCCTCCAAGTATCGCAAAAAGCCGGTGGATTACGGTATCCGCTTGTTTAGTATTTTTATTTATTCCATCCCGATTTTCTTCCTGGGTCTTATCTTCCAGATCATTTTTGGTGTTCGCCTGAATTGGCTGCCCCTGTCGGGCAGGATGGATTCAATGATCCTGACCACTTTTAACTCGATTACCAATTTTTACGTGCTCGATTCCATTCTCACCGGCAATTGGCCGGCGTTTTGGTCGGCGATTTCCCATTTGATTATGCCGACAATTACGCTTGGCCTGGCGTTAACCGGCACCTTCATCCGCCTGACACGCATCAACATGATCGAGATGCTGCGCACCGATTTCATTGCTGCCGGCCGCGCGCGCGGTATTCCGGAAAAAACACTGGTTTATACGCACGCCCTGCGCAACACGCTGATTCCGATTCTGACCCTGATCGGCCTGCAAATGGCTATTCTGATCGCAGGCGCGGTTTTGACGGAAACCACCTTCTCCTGGCCGGGAATCGGCCGCTATTTGGTGGAAAGGATTTCTCTGCGCGATTACACGGCGGTGCAAAGCACCATTGCGGTGTTTGCTTTCTTTGTCGGTATCATCTCTTTAATAATGGATCTAATGAATGCTCTGGTAGATCCGCGTATACGGTACTAATACTATGGAAAAAATGGATAGAACGAACGAAGTGGTCAGCGATGCGGTGCCTGCCTGGCAGCTTGAGTTGGATAAAGTCGGGTTTGTGCGCAAACTCTTTCTGGCGCGCAAGTGGTACGGCGGTGACTGGTGGTTTGTGCTGATCAGTGCTATTTTGCTGTTATTCATCGTTTTCTTGGGGATTTTCCCTCAATGGTTCGCTCCCTACGATCCCAAGGAGGAAGTAGGACCTTCATTGTTAGGTCCCGGTGAAAAAGCTCCCGGGCTGATGGTTATCGTGAAAACCAACTCTTCTGCGGAGACTTTCGCGGACGTGGCCGGCAAGACCAACAAGGTTGGTTATTTGATGGGCAGCGCCGCCACCCAGACCATCCGCGATGCTCTCAGCACCCTCAACGAAGCTTCACAGGAAGAGGGCAAGGGGAATCTGTATCAACCACGCAGCACCCGATACGAGACCATTGAAGAAGGCTTGAATGGATTGAAAACCGGTGAAGTAGATAGTTTCGTAGCTTCTCAGGAAGAATTGGGCGAAATTTCTATCGAGGGTTCCGGTTTTAAAGTTTTGGAAGAATTAAGCGGCAGTAAGGCCTCCTCTTTTGTAATGGGTACTAACCAAATTGGGCAAGACATCTTCAGCCGTATCATTTGGGGCACGCGTATTGCCCTGATCGTTGGCTTGGTTTCGGCCATTATCTCGTTTGTGATCGGCGTTCCGCTCGGTTTGATCAGCGGTTTTATCGGCGGTCCTTTTGACCGTATCCTGACCCTTGTTATGGATAGCTTGTATACTTTCCCCGGCCTGATCCTGGCCATCGCCATCGCGGCCGTCCTCGGCGCGGGTATTGGCAATATTATCGTGGCAATTTCGGTTCTGTATATCCCTACCTATTTCAGGATCGTGCGCGGACAGACGCTTTCGGTGAAGAATGAACTCTACGTGGAAGCTGCCCGCAGCCTGGGCACCCGCCCGGTTGAAATCCTGTTCAAGTACATCTTCCCCAATGTGCTGCCCTCGGTGACCATCATTTTCTCGGTCAACGTGGCCGATGCCATTCTGACGGAAGCCGGTCTGAGTTTCATCGGCCTGGGCCTGCCGCCCGACACGCCCGATTGGGGGATCGATCTGGCCCGCGGACAGGACTACTTGCGCCGTGCCTGGTGGTTGATCACCTTCCCGGGTTTGATGGTGACCCTGGTTACCTTGTCATTCAGTATGCTGGGCGAGAGCCTTTCCGAGATTCTTAATCCCCGCCTGGCGGAGTTGTAAAATGGAACGCGAATTATTGGCTAGCATTCAGGATTTGTCGGTCACCTACCACACCCGTATCGGGCCGGTCAGCGCCGTGGATCACATTTCCTTTGATATCTACAAAGGCGAGATCTTGGGCCTGGTGGGTGAAAGCGGTTGCGGTAAGAGCACTCTTGGGAAAGCCTTGCTGCGCATGATCGATCCCCCCGGTGAGATTTCCAGCGGACATATCATCTTCGATAAAGAAGATGTCATGCAGTATGACGATGACCGCATGCGCGATTTCCGCGGTCGGCGCGCCAGCATGATCTTTCAGGATCCCATGACTTCTCTCAACCCCATGCAGCGTGTAGATGACCATTTGATTGAAGCGATCCAGGTGCATGAACCAAAAACCAGCGAGAAAGATGCCCTGAAACGCTCCAGCATCATGATCAATCGGCTGGGCATTGGTCTGAATCGCCTGGGCAGCTACCCCCATCAGCTTTCCGGTGGTATGCGCCAGCGCGTGATGACTGGCATCGGTCTGGTGTTGAACGCCGAGTTGATCATCGCAGACGAAGCTACCACCTCCCTGGATGTGATTGTGGAAGCCAAGTTGGCTGACCAGTTGCGCGAGATCCGGAATGAATACGGCGTTTCGCTGCTGATGATCACCCATAATATTGCGCTGGTAGCCGAAATGGCCGACCGCATTGCGGTCATGTATGCCGGGCATATTGTGGAAATTGGCGACGTTTATGAAGTGTTTGAAAAACCGCTTCATCCTTACACCCAGGGCTTGTTGGGTTCAGTGCCCAGCATTCAATTGAACGATCGCAACGAATTGTTCAAAATGCCGGGTGAACCGCCCAACCTGACTCATCCACCGGCGGGCTGTCGCTTCCATCCTCGCTGCCAGCATGCTATGCCGATATGCAGCCAATTGGAACCGGCTCTGATCAAACAATCTTCCGGCCAGTCGGTGCATTGCTGGTTGTACCAGGATCATCCGGACAAGAATGAAAAACGATAAAGGTTGGAGCAGATGACTTTAGGAAATCAAAAAACCGGAAGGCAGGCTGAACCGCTGCTCGTTCTGGAAAATGTAAAGAAATACTACCCGGTCCAAAAGAACATTATTGACCAGGTTTTTGCCGGCCATATCGATTACGTCCGCGCAGTGGACGATGTCTCCCTTTTCATCCGCCGCGGTGAAGCGTTGGGCCTGGCTGGTGAAAGTGGCAGCGGCAAGACCACCATCGGCCGTTTGGCGATCGGTCTCGAAAAATTGACTGACGGTAAAGCGGTATTCGATGGACAGGACCTCTCGAAACTTACCGCAGAAGAATTGCGCAAATTACGCAAACGCATGCAGGTCATCTTTCAGGATCCTATGGCATCGCTCAACCCGCGCATGACCCTCGGTAATGCCATCAAACAGGGCCTTCGTATCCATTACCCCGAGCAGGCTTCCCAGCACCGCGACATGGTGCTGTCCATGTTCGAGAAGGTCGGCCTCACCCCTCCGTTGTTCTTTTACGATAAATTTCCGCATCAAATTTCGGGCGGTCAGCGTCAGCGCGTGGTCATCGCGCGCGCGCTCATCACCCGCCCGGATTTAGTCCTGGCTGATGAACCGGTTGCCATGGCCGATGTCAGCGTGCGCGCGCTGCTGCTGGATTTGATGATCAACCTGAAAAATGAATTCAACCTGACCTATCTGTTCATCACCCATGACCTGGCGACTGCCAAATATATTTGCGACCGCATCGGCGTCCTCTATCTGGGCAAACTGATGGAGATCGGCGACTTGCATGCCATCTACAACCGGCCGCTGCATCCCTACACACGCGCCCTGATGGCCGCTGTGCCTGTCCCCAATCCGCGCAAACGCCGCACGGAGGTCATGCCGGAAGGGGAGATTCCGAATCCCATCAACCCGCCCTCCGGCTGCCGCTTCCATCCGCGCTGCCCCATTGCCCGCCCCGACTGCGCCGAGATTGAACCGAAATTGGAAGAGATCGAACCTGGCCACTTCGCCGCCTGCCGCTATATCGAGTAGCCAAACCGAATTTATTCACATAAAGAAAGCAGGGCACGTTTCCACACGTGCCCTTTTTGATTACGACAGTAAGCATCGCAGCCCACGCATTCTCGCGTGGTTTTTTTCTTATTTTCCCCATTTCTGCCATAGCGCCGTAGGGCATGTTTCCATACGTGCCATTTAGACCTGCCCGAATTCCATTTGTTCTCTCCCCATTTCTGTTTTTAGAAATTGAGAGGGTCAGGTCGTAGTCCTTTACTGGAGCAAAGGGCGGAGATACTACTTCCGAAGCAGCTTCCAGCTGCTATCGGAAGAAGCAGGTGAGGTGTTTATTGCATCGGAAAGGGGCGGCGCAGCTCTTTACAAAAGCAAAAAGTCTAGTACTCTTTCCGAATCATTTTCCTGTCGCTATTGGAAGAAGTAGGTGAGGTTAAGGTATGCAATAAAAAAATCCAGCCCTCTATGCGGAGGGCTGGATTGTAACTTCGTGAGAAAACGCTCTAAATGAAAATGGTCGCGTTGGAATCGTCCGATGCGTGTACCATAGTTGCCACGCCCGCGATCTCGATTCCGTCCAGCAGCTCTTCCTGGTGGATACCCATCAGGTCCATCGACATCTGGCAAGCCTGGATGATCACGCCGTTTTCCTGGGCGCTCCGGATCAGCTCCGGAAGTGAAGCCACGTTCTTTTTCTTCATGATGCCTTTGATCATGGCCGTCCCCATGCCCGCCATGTGCATTTGCGAAAGGGTGGCTTTGTTCGCGCCGCGCGGCATCATGAACCCGAACATCTTCTCGATCAGGTTCTTCTTGACCTTGGGCGGGTTGTCCTTGCGCAGCAGATTGAGTCCCCAGAAGGTGAAGAACATGGTCACCTTGTGTCCCATCGAAGCCGCGCCGTTGGCGATGATGAAAGCGGCGATGGCTTTGTCCAGGTCGCCCGAGAATACCACCATGGTTTTGTCTTGTGACATTGTGCCTGTTCCTTTTTCCTGTGTTTTTTCGACGCCTTTCTGGATCTTGGCGGTGATGATGCCGTTGGCCGAATCCACCGATAGCAGCCGGTTGCCGGTGCGGTCTGCCCAGGCTTTCACATCGCTGGTGAAGCCGAAATCGGTGGCTTGCACGGTGATCACGTCGCCCGGCTGGACCTCCTTGGTCTTGTTGTACAGTTTCAGGATCGGCCCCGGGCATTGCAGCCCGCAGGCGTCCACCGTGAACTGGTGGGCGTCGTCCGGGTTGAAGGGCGGGATTTCCTGGATGTCCTCACGGCTGTCGATCGAAACGTGCTCGAAGGTGTCGAAGTTCGACTGCGCGCAAACCGCGTGGGAGTATGTCTTGTATCCGCCGTTTAAATTGACCGCGTCGAAACCGTTCTGTCTCAGGATGCGGCATGCCACGTAACCGCGTTTGCCTACCTGGCAGTAGACCACCACGCGCTTACTGCGCGGCAGTTCTTTCATTCGACCGCGCAATTGCCCCAATGGGATGTTCAGCGCTCCGTCGATCATGCCGATCGCCAGTTCTTCCGGATCGCGTACGTCCACCAACACGTTCTTATCGCGGTCCAACTTCTCGATCTCGTTCCAGTCGATATTGATTTCGTCGCCTCGCAGCATGTTACTGGCCATGAATCCGGCGATGTTCAAGGGGTCGCGCGCTGAACCGTAAGGCGGCGCGTAAGAGAGTTCCAACTCTTCCAGGTCGTAAACGCTCATGCCGGCGCGGATAGCGGTGGCCATCACGTCCACCCGTTTGTCCACGCCTTCCAGCCCCACAATTTGCGTGCCGTAAACTTTGCCTTCCGGCGAAAACAGCAGCTTGATGGCCATCGGGGAAGCGCCGGGGTAGTATCCGGCGTGGTTTGAAGCGTGAATGATCACGTTCTTGAATGGCAGGCCCAGGTCGGTCAACTGCTTGCTGTTCAAGCCGGTGCTTCCGACCGTCAGGTCGAACACTTTCACAATAGATGTGCCCTGCACGCCCTTGAAGATGACGTCGCGCCCGGCGATGTTGTCCGCTGCCACGCGCGCCTGCTTGCTGGCCGGTCCGGCCAGAGGCAGGTTGACGGCTTTGCCGCTGACGATATTTTTAACTTCCACCGCGTCGCCGATGGCGTAAATATCTTTATTGGAGGTTTGCAGGTGTTCGTTTACGGTGATGGTGCCGCGCGCGCCTAATTCCAGCCCCGCATCTTTCGCCAGGCTGGTCTCCGGCCGCACACCCACCGACAGGATCACCATGTCCGTGTCAACTGTCTTGCCGCTTCCCAGTATCACTTTCAACGGGCTCTGCGCTTCAATGGCTTTCAATCCGTCGCCTAATGCCAGACGTACGTGCTTGAAATCCAGGTGTTGGTGCACCATGGCCGCCATGTCGTAATCCACCGGCGCCATTACTTGGTTCAACATTTCAATAATGGTCACTTCTACGCCGCGTTCCTGCAGGTTCTCGGCGATCTCCAACCCGATGAATCCGCCTCCTACCACGACTGCACGGGTGGCCTTCTTCTCGCTGATGAAATCATTAATGCGGTCCATATCCGGGATCGAGCGCAAGGTGAACACGCCCGGCAGATCTACGCCCGGTACGGGCGGGATGATGGGCGAGGCGCCTGGCGAAAGCACCAGTTTGTCGTATTTTTCGGTATATTCGCGCCCGTTGGAAAGGTCGCGCACGCTCACGGTTTTCTTTTGCGGATCAATGGCAAGCGCTTCGTGCTTCACGCGCGCCTCAATATTAAATGTGGTTTTCAATTGCTCCGGAGTGGTGACCAGCAGCTTGTCGCGCTCCTGGATCACCCCGCCGATGTGGTAGGGCAGCCCGCAATTGGCGAAAGAGACGAAATCTCCACGTTCCAGGATGAGGATTTCTGCTTTCTCATCCATGCGCCGCAGGCGTGTGGCGGTGCTGGCTCCGCCGGCGACTCCGCCGATAATGACAGTTTTCATGCTTGCTCCTTGTTATGAGTTTATTTTTTGGATGGCGCCGGTAATTTCGGCGGCTTCCTGTAGTTGTTGGGAAAGGATTGCGCGCATCAAATTCAGTGCTTCGATGATGCGCCTGTCTTGCAAGGTATATAAAATGGCTGTTCCTTGCCGTTCGGTTGCCACCAGGTTCCGCTCGCGCAACACACGCAGGTGGCGCGAAGCGCTCGATTGCGGCAGCTTCAGAGCTTCCGAGATTTCATTCACGTACATCCCGCGCTCCGACAGTAGATACAAGATCAAGATGCGCGTGGGGTCGCCCAGCGCCGAGCAGATGCGCTCGTGCAGCAGGTTGACTTCTTTTTCTGTTGACTTGATATCCATTACTTCATCCTTATATGTGGATAAGCGCATATATAATACTACCATTTATCAAATCTGCAAGGGTTTTACGTAAATATTACTTTCGCGTATAGTTTTCTGTAAGTTGAGACGAGGCAATCTACCTAAACATCTGTCATTGCGAGGCTCGTTTTTTGAGCCGAAGCAATCTCGTAGCCCAATGCAGGTGCAATGGGCGAAGATAACCGGCACAGGATTGCGTCAAGCAATCGCCGAAGAAGTACAACCGAGAACTTGAAAATATTGTCATCGCGGAGCCCCGCTCCCTGAGCGCCTGCCCTCAGCGAAGCATAGGGTGTCGAAGGGGAGGGGCGTGGCAATCTCGATCTACTTACTATTCTCAATCCATTTAAATAGGAATAAATACCATTTGGCTTATCCCCTCCCTAAATCAACGAAGTTGATTTGGGGAGGGACAGGGGAGAGGTGAATTTACCCCCCGAACATCGGCTCCGCGACCCCCTTCACGCCTGCCTCGATCACGAACATATCCCCCGCCTGTGGCTGTTGTTCCAATTCCCTATCCGGCAGCCTGTCAATTGCCGTCGTCACGTACAACTGATCCAAGTTTGTTCCCCCGAAGGCCGGGCAGGTCGGCCGCGCCACCGGCAGCGCTACGCGTGCGTCTTCCTTCCCATCCGGCGTATAGCGCACCACCTTCCAGCCGTCGTAGAACGCGATCCACACGTACCCCTGGCTGTCCACCGTCAATCCGTCCGGTACACCGAAATCCTTTTCTACCTGAATAAAAACGCGCCGCTCGCTGATTGACCCGCTCTGCAGATCAAAGGTGTATTCGTACACCGCGTAACGCAGCGAATCGGCGTAGTACATCTTGCGGTTATCCGGGCTCCAGCCGATGCCGTTGGAAATCGTGATACCCTCTTCCATGCGCCTCGCGCTCAGGTCCGTGTCCAGTCGGTACAGCGCGCTGGTCGCGTTGCGCGGGTCCATTGTGCCCGCCCAGAAGCGCCCGGCGCGATCCACCTTGCCATCATTGAAGCGCGCCCCGGCTTTGCCTTCCTCGGGATGTGTGATGAATTCCAAAGAGGTGCTCTTCCCGTCCCAAAAATAAAATCCCTTTTCCGTGGCGCACACGAATCCCCCGCGCTCGCGCAGCCCCAATGCCGTCACGCGCATGGGCATCTCCCAGACCTGCATCTCTTTGGCTTGAGGATCGTAGCGCTGGATCTTGGCTCGGTTGATATCCAGCCAGTACAGCGCCCCCGCGCGCGAGTCCCAGATAGGCCCTTCGCCCAGGTCGTTGTAATAAAATGAAGTGTACGACTAAGCTTCATTCCTAACATTCTTATTCAAAAATAAATCAATTGTCTCGATTGGCCGACGTCCCATATTACGATAGCCAAGATGAGGACGTTCGGTGTTGTAATGCACCAACCACTGATC
>JABLXK010000013.1 GCA_013178095.1 Anaerolineae bacterium
AGGGCACTGGTTGAGCGTTCAGAGATTGGATCAACCTTGTGAATGCAAGCTCATTTCCAATGTGTTGGAAAGGCTTCAGATACCGTCCGATCTCAACTCGGAAAAAGGCCAGGGGATCTTATCTACGCATCGGGCTTGATGCCTGAAGGGCGGATCCAGATTCACCCTGGCTTTGCGCAATCGGTGCCTTCAGCCTTTCTAACACATCTACCCTTAAAGATACAAGGTCGGATTGGTGGTTTTCCAATCCGACAATGTTACAGACTCGTAGGGCGGGATTCTTTCCCGCCACCTTCACCCGTCACAGCGCGTAGGTCGGATTGGTGACCTTCCAATCCGACAAATTAACAAATAAATAGTAATCACATTCCTTTGTAAAAACCCATGATGGAGTTACTTCCTCCATGCAAGCATTTCGCAGACCTTCTTTAGAGGGCGCGATCTGTTTTGTGTCTGCATCTTTCGGCAGGTAATTTCTTCTCCAAACCTCCGCAAAACTAAAAGTCCCGGCAAAAACCGGGACTTTTCAATAAAAACTTTAATGAAAGAAATAATTAGAAACCTTTGACGGTGTTGCCCAGCCAAAGCAGAACAAAACCAACGACGACAAACCAGAAAGCGTTGGCGGACACGAACGGAATGCTGACGAAATTGGCAACCAAACCCAAAGCAGCAACCACGGTCGCGATCCAAAAGACGTTCTTGGTAGGGGGAGTGAGTTTCATGATGAGCCTCCTTTCGTAAATTTAATACACTACTATCTTAACATAATTCACGCCCTTTCGGTGCGCTCATAACATAATGTTAATGAATTTCTTGTATTTGCGACCGTCCTGCCGCCCAAAACTCGGTAGAATTGGGGAAATCTTTTATCTTTTAGGTGAGGAGAATCATGAGCGAATTAACCGTTACCATATCCCCGGATTTTCATCGCGTCTACCCCGGCGCGCACGTCGGCGTGCTGCTTCTGGAAAACGTCGTTGCGTCCGCTGAAAACGCCGCGCTGGAACAGGCCGCCTTGTCCATCGAAGATAAGCTGCGGCGCCGCTTTGCCGATAAAACCGCCCTGCGCGCGCATCCCGTCCTGCAAGCCTACAGGGATTATTATAAAAAATTCGATAAGACCTACCACGTTCAGTCCCAGCTCGAATCTGTCGTCTTTGGCGGCCGGTCCATTCCCCGCCCGCTGCCCCTGGTGCAGGCCATGTTCATGGCCGAGCTGGATAACATGCTCCTGACCGCCGGCCACGACCTGGCCGCGCTCTCCTCCCCGCTCGCCATCGGTCTCGGCCGAGAGGATTTATCCTACATCCTGATGAACGGCAGCCCGCAGGCCTTGAAAATCGACGACATGTGCATGTCCGATCAATCCGGTGTTATCTCCAGCGTGATCTACGGCCCCGACCAGCGAACACGCCTCTCCGCCGCAGCGTCAGATGCCGTGTTTGTGGTCTACGCGCCGGATGGCATATCGGAGGAAGCCATTCAAAAACATTTCGCCGATATCGCTTCTTACATCCGTCTCTTCGCCCCCGCGGTGGTTTGCGCGTCCTCGGGCGTATTGTGACAGGTAAGGTTGGATACAAAAAAAGGCGATACGCTTCTCTTGTATCGCCTTTTTTGTTATAAATTTGAAGTTATTTAACGAGTGTAACTTCGGATGCTTGCGGCCCTTTGTCGCCTTGCGTGACTACGAATTCAACACGCTGGCCTTCTTCCAAAGTGCGGTAGCCGTCTGCGACGATAGCACTGTAGTGAACAAAGACATCTTCGCCAGTGTCGCGTGCAATGAATCCATAGCCTTTTGAGCCATTGAACCACTTAACGGTTCCCTGTTCTTTTTCAGACATGATTTGGAACTCCTTTCTAAAAGATTTAAAGCTTGACCACAATTTTGTTCCAAATCAAAAGAACATTTCTTTCTTTCTAGAACTACTTTTACAAGCGTTTTAATTCTATCACAAACGTGGCAAGAAACAAAATATTAATTACCATTATGGAATATGGGAAAATTAACCGCCTGCCGTTACCTCGAATATCCCCCATTGACCGCCCGAGCCTTCCGCGATAAGATATAGTACATTAGTTCTATTGGAGGAAATCATGACGTACGATATCAAATTGTTGGACCTGCCCGACCAGCCCGCTCTGGCCATGCGCGCTGTCATGCCTGTGGAAAAGCTGCCGGAGTTTTTCGGCAAAGCTTATGGCGCCATCATGGCCCGCCTGACCGCGCTCGGCGAATATCCCGCCGGCATGCCCTTCGGCGCTTACTACAACCTGGATATGACCGCCCTGGATGTGGCAGCCGGTTTCCCGGTTTCGAAAATGATCCCCGATGAGGGCGAGCTCAAATGCATCCTCATCCCAGCCGGCAAGTATGTTTCCACTATCCATCGCGGTCCCTACGATTCCGTCGCCCCGGCTTATGACGCCCTCACCGAGTGGGCTAAAGCCAATGGACATGAACCAACCGGCATCGCTTATGAGTATTACCTCAACGATCCTGGCGCCGATCCATCTGTTGTGGCCGAAACAGAAATCCGCTTCCCGCTAAAATGAATCCATAAGGGAAAACGGGCTCCCTAAGAACGGGAACCCGTTATTAAATCGCTATGATGGCGGCGGTTCCGGTTCGCCTTGCTTCTTGACCTTGATCTTGGCCGGTGCTTTGTAACAGCAGCCGGTTTGCTCCCGTGTCGGCTGAAAGCCGTAAGCCGCCCAGCAGGTGCTGTCCGCCAGTTCTAGTTCTTTCACCGGGTAAACAGCGCTGTTCTTGTCCGGCGAACCGGCTTGCGTGTTGCTGAAAGTATCGTTGTAATCGAACAGCGCCGGGGCCGCCGCGCCTCCATCCGCCCATGCCTTCCAGAAGAAATAATCGCGCTCGATGAGCGTTTTGCGAATGGCCAACTGGATGACGCCTTCCTTGCCGGCCGGCGCGCGTTTCCAGCCGAAGTCGGTCGTTTCCTGGCCGCTTTCGGGATGCGCCAGGGTTTCGTATCCATCTCCCGCAAACGCGTCCGGGATCACAGCCCTCGCTCCGCCCACGTCCCCGTTTTTGTCTTGATAGATGCTTACTCCTTCGTTATTCCACTGGGATTCTTGTCCGCCTATGACCCATAGCAGGGTCTCCCCTCTTAAATCCAGGTCGCTGTCGAATTCAATCCCGTAGGTTGCCGACGGGTAGCCCTTTTCTGCATCGTTTCCTTTTAGTTCGAACGAAAAGTAATAATACGTCTCATCCTCCGCGATGGTTACGGCCAGGATGTCCGTTTCGGGATGGTATGCCATCCCGTCTTGGGTGAACGGCCGCTCCAGGTTGTCGATCCGCAGTGAATCGCCCGTCGCGGTTTTTGCGTCTGCCGTCCTGGATGTGTCGATCTCGTCCTTGGTGATCCCTTCCGGGATCGTCTCATCCGGCAAATCGTCCGCCGCGTCCTGCGCTGGCAGCCTGTCGGCTCTTTCAACGTCAAAAAAGGGTATGCTGGCGATATTGCTGAGCATCAAGGGTACGGCTGCGAGGAGCAAACCTAATCTTGGGAACTGGTTCCTGTTGTTCATTTTTTCTCCTAATCGCTGAATTTGCCCTCCGCGATTACCTCCGGGATCGGTTGATTCCCGTTAGCTATATACATTATAACGTTTTGGACAATAAATAAATATCTTCTTTTGTGATTCGGTTTTTTTCCTGTCAATTTCTTCTATAACCTGCTTGATTAATAAAAAACGAGGCTGTCCTTTGATAGAACAGCCTCGTTTTACCTTGTGTTTCAGAAATACGCGTCTACCCCAATCCCAGCGCGATACCGCCCTGGAAAATCAGCACCGCCGCTGCCCAGGCTATTGCCAGTTGCATCGCCATTCCGAACAGCGTCCATTTGTTGCCGAACTCCTGCCGCTGCGCCGCCACTGCTACCATGCAGGGCGTGTAGAGCAGCACAAACACCATAAAAGCCAGGCTGGCCAGTTTCCCGTGCCCGCCGCTGGTGGTCTCGAAATGCTTCTCCACCGCGCTGTTCAGCGCCGGCATTTCTTCCTCTTCCTCCCCTCCGAACAGGTTGATACCCACGATCAGCGGGATCGACTTGATCGTATCCCAGGCCGCTGCGCCGAATCCGACCACGATGTCCTGCAAATCTCCGATAAAACTGGTCGGCTCCGCTTCCTCGCCGGCTTCTTCTTCGATCTTGAAGATTTGCGACATGGTGCTCACGATCACTTCTTTGGCCACAAAGCCGGTCACCAGCGCGCCCGAGGCTTGCCAGCTCGCGAATCCGGCCGGTTGGAACACCGGCGCGACAGCGCCGCTGACGGCCGCGAATCCGCTCGCGTCGATGTCCGTTTCAGCAAACTTGCCGCCGTTGACCGGGATCATCATCAGCAGCCACAGCACGATACTGGTGACCATAATGATGGAAAACGCTTTGCGCACGAACGCCGAAGTCCTTTCCCACATGTGAAACCAGATATTCTTCCAGGTCGGCATGCGGTAAGGAGGCAGCTCCAGCACGAAAGGCGCATTTTGTTTGGTCTTGAACAGCGTTTTGTTGAGCAAAACGCCCAATAGCACTGCCACCACGATGCCGGTCAGGTAAAGCATGAAGATCACCGTGTTGCTGTTCTGCGGAAAGAAAATGGAAGCGAATAGCACGTAAACCGGTAATCTCGCGCCGCAGCTCATGAACGGCACCAGCAGCCCGGTCAGAATGCGGTCTTTCTCATTTTCCAGCGTGCGCGTGGCGTAACAGGCCGGCACCGTGCAGCCGAAGCCCACGATCATGCACATGAAGCTCTTGCCGTGCAGCCCCAGCGCGTGCATGAAGCGGTCCATCACGAAAGCCGCCCTTGCCATGTATCCCGAATCTTCCAGGATCGCCAGCGCGAAATACAGCGCCATCATCACCGGCACGAACACCATCATGCTCCCCACGCCCGCGATGATCCCGTCCACGAACAGCCCTTCCACCCAGGTCCCGCTCAGTCCCAGCCAGCCCAGGATGGCCGTTACCCAGTTGGTCAGCGGGCCGCCGATTACGCCGTCCACCCAGTCCATCATCGGGCCGGCAATATCCGTCGTGATTTTGAACACCACCCACATCATCGCCAGGAAGATCGGGATGCCCAGGAAGCGGTTGGTGACTACTTTGTCGATCTTGTCGCTGGTCGAAAGCCGGTCCTGCCTCGATTGGCTGACCGTTTCTTTGACCATGCCGTGGATCCACCCGTAGCGCTTGTCGGCGAACAGGGTGTCGGCGTCTTCGCCGAACCGTTCCGCCAGCAGCGCCTGGCTCTCCGCGCGCGCTTCCATCACTTTCTTTCCCGCCGGGTCGTTCTCGAATTGTCGCACCACCTCGGCGTCGTTTTCCAGCAGTTTGATCGCCAGCCAGCGGCTGTCGTGTCCGATCTCCATGCCACTGGTTTGCCGGATGGCGCCTTCCAGTTTTTCGATTTCCTTTTCCAGGACGTCTCCGTAATTGATTTTGAAACTGCTTTTCCGCTCTGCGGTTAACGCTTTTGTTGCCATCTTATCTTTCCTCTTGATCCATGCAATCCAGGATTGCGTCTTTCAGTTCAGTGATTCCCAGGCTGCGGTTGGCAATCGTTTTGACAATGCTTGCCTGAAGCGCGCTGCTCATCTTCCCCATGTCGATCTTGATGCCGTTTGCTTCCGCCAGGTCTGTCATATTCAAAACCACGATCAGCTTCGCTCCCAGCTCCAGGATCTGCACCGCCAGGTACAGGTTCCTCTCCAGGTTGGTCGAATCCAGCACCGCCACTACCACGTCCGGATTCTCATTGATAATGAAATCCCGGGCGATGATCTCTTCGATTGAAAAAGCCGACAGGCTGTAGGTTCCCGGCAGGTCCACCACCGTGACCTGTTTGCCTTTGTGTTCAAAGGCGCCTTCTTTTTTCTCGACGGTTTTTCCCGGCCAGTTGCCAACGTGTTGGTGCGATTTGGTCAGTTCGTTGAAGATGGATGTTTTCCCGCAGTTTGGATTTCCTGCCAGGGCAACAGTAAATTTGTTCATTTAAATACTCCTGAAAATGATTCCTTAAGATAATCTCAAAGGTTCCACAAATACGTGATGAGCCAGCCGGCGGTCGAGCGCGTAGCGCGCACCCTTCAAATCCACCAGCAGCGGGCAGTTGTAGCCCGCACTCACCACCGTCACGCACATGCCGATGTTCAGCCCCAGGTCAGCCATGCGCCGGCGCATGCCGAATCCGCCGCGGATCCCGGTTACCACCATCGTTTCGCCGGAGGCGGCCATGCTGAGCGGCATCATTCCAGCTCCTTGCGGATCTCCACTTGCACGGCTTTGGCTTCGTTCAGCCTTACCGAAAGGTTATAGCCCTTTAAATTCAATTCGATCGGGTCCCCCAGCGGGGCAACCCGCACGACTTTTACCGCGCTGCCGGGCACCAGTCCCATATCCATCATGCGCTGTTTGATCGGTCCTTTCCCCCCCACGCTGACCACGGTGCCTGACTGCCCGATTTTCATTTTGTCCAGCGAGGTTTGGCTCACGGTGTTGATTGCTGCGTCTTGCATGTTGTCTTTCTCCTTTTCATTTGGGTCGATTTCCTGCCCGCTGTTGCGTCCGGAAGATCGGGGGCTGCCGGGGCCGGCCTTCCTGACCGCCTTAATCGTTTCGCATAACTGCCGGCTGAGGCTGATTGGTTTTTGCTCTTCATTCAGCAGCAGCATCGCGTCTTCGGTTTTACTGAGCACCTGCACCGTCCCGCCCTTGCGGATGCCGGCCTGGCTCAAGTATTCCAGGATGGTCTCGTCCATCTCGTCCATCATGCAATACCCGCTCTCGCCTGCCGCCAGCGCCCCCAGGGCGCAGGTGGCGGTGGGTGTGAGTATCCCGTCGCCGGGTGGAATCAGTTTGCCGTCCGGGCTTACGGTCGGATTCCCCAGGAAGAGGTCCAGGCGCTCCGCCAGTTCCTTTGAGGTTGCGTGTTCCAGCTCATCCGCAATCTCATGTGCTTCCGCCGCGCTGAATTGCAGCTTCTCGACCAGGAACACTTCCCACAAGCGGTGGTGCCGCAGCACCTGCGCTGCCGCGCGTTCGCCTTCCTCGGTCAGGCTGGCGCCTTTGTAGGGCTGGTATTCGATCAGGTTCTGCTCCTGCATCTTGCGGCACATCTCGTTGACCGATACCGGCGAGATGCACAGCGAGTCCGCCAGGAATGACAGCGGAACCGGCCGGATCTGCTCCTGCAGGCGTTTGATCTTGACCAGGTACATTTGGACGCTATCGGAAATTGGTTTTGCGGGCGAATCAACCATTTAGGTATTCCTATTATTTCTTACTATTTATTTTTAGGTATGCCTTATTTTAAGCAAGATATTCGTTTTGTCAAGATGTCAAGTTTTGTCAGGGACTTCATGGAACGAATAAGTAAAAAAAGAGAGCGCAGATAGCCTGCGCTCTCGCATCTTGGTGTGATATACAACCCTAATTAGCTGAAGGTGCGGTTGCCCTGGCTCCGCTTTCATCTACCAGCATCGGTACAAATATCAATGACACCAGGGCCACCCCCGCCGCAATCATGAACACGGTCAGGGTGGGCATGCGATCCAGCAGGAAGCCGGTGGCCACGCTGCCCAGGGCGGTGATGGCGTAATTGAAACCCAGGAACAGCCCATTGGTCAGAGAGCGGTCCTGAGGATTGTTCTTCTGCAGCATGGCCATCATGGTTGGCATCAACATGAATGCGAAAGTGCCCACCACGGTGATCAGCAGCAATTGGACGATCCCGCTGGCAATTATCGTCACCGCGAATGATAGGGAAAACCCCAGCAGAGAAATGGCGGTCACCGCTTTTGATCCAATACGGTCATAGAGGATCCCGCCGACATAATTGCCCAGGATACCGGCTCCGAAATATAACGAAACCGCCATGCCTGACATCCATAAGCTGCCCCCTTTTTCGACGATGTAAACCGGCAAGTAGGCATAAGCGCTGGAGCGCAGCAGTGAACTGGCAATATTGATCCCCACGATGGGAATGAATTGCCGTACGATGAATGCTCTCGCCGCGCTATCCAGCTTGCGCTGCGTGCCGGCTGCATGTTCGGCAGGCGCCGCCGTTTTCGGCATTCGGCCCCACAAAATGTACAGCAGAACTGAGAGTGCGATCCCCGCCAGGAACAGAGAAGGGATCCAGGATGCGTGCGAATTCGCCAGGATGGCCGTGATCACCATTGGTCCGATCATGAAGCCTACCTGTCCGGCAATGTTCCAGATCGCCATCATGCCGCCCAGCGCTTTATCGCTCACCTGCCCAATATCTGCGGGTCCGATAGCGTGGTAGAAGTAAATACTCAAGCCGCCGATCATCAGCACCAGGAACAGCAGGTAGAAGTTGGGGATGAGCGTCAGGGAGCTCATGCACAGCGCGGTGATGGCCGGGGTCAGCACCATGAATTTGCGGATGTCTTTCTTGTCTGCCAGCCGCCCCACCAGCGGCATGCTCAAGGCGGTCAATTCCAGCCCGAGGTTCAGAATGCCAGCCTGCACTTTCAGCAAGTGCATTTGGGTGATCAACACCGGCAGGGTCGGCGCAAAGAACGCCAGGAACACATCGTTGGAGAAATGCGCCAGCGTGTGGTAAACCGTCCGCAGCACCACCTCCGGGTTGGTTTTTTCTTTTTTGTTGGTATCTGTTGTGATAATTTCTTTTTGCATGTGATTCCTATAAGGATAAAAAATTGAACAGATCTTCATCAGCTCTGTTCAATTTTTATTCAAAACCGTCCAAAGCTAATTCTTGCTTCGTCGATAAGGTTTGCACAGGATTTCATTGATCTCGAAATCTTTGAAATTCGAGAAAGATGCGGCGGTCGCCACCACGACTGTGTCGGAACCGCGATGCGTTCCTGCGATCGCCAGGACCTGTTGTCCGGGTTGAAGGTAACCTTGCCCGGTCGCGATCAAGACCATTTCGCATACTACCTTAAAACCCTCGCTCAACCGGCGGTAGCATTCCGCGACAACCGAGGCAGTTTGATCATGAGTAAATGCAGCCATGTCATGGAAGGTTGTGCCCCAAACCACGCGATGACCTTGCGACTCCAGACTTTTGCGGATTTCCTCAGGAGGGCTCTGTTTCCCATCCAGGACTTCACCCACCACTAGCAGCTTCGCTCCGCTGCCCGCGAAAACCTGCGCGGCTTGCAGTGCACTTTTGCCAAAGGTTGAGGCCAGAATGACTGCGTCAATCCCGCCTTGATGATACCGTCCCAGGGCAATTTTCAACGCAACAGAGGTGTTGGATTCTCCAGTCGAGTCAAAATAGGTGATCTCAGCCATTTGGTCCTTTCATTTTATCGCAGGCTTTCGTGCATGATCTCGATGAAACGCTCGCGGTCGATGCTGACGCCGACGTCCACGTTGGCGTTCTTTTCGCCGCTCCCGTGGAATCGGGAAGCCACGGCAGTGCAGCCGCGCGTGTGTGTTCCGGTCAGTTCGATGTCGATGTGCATCCGCTCAGTTTTCACCACCGATGGTTCGATTACGGCCGCCACCGCGCAGGCATCGAAGATGATGCCGCCTTCATGTCCGAAATGCTTGGTGTGAATGTCCACCACAATATCCATCACATCCGCCGCGGCGATCGCCCAGGGCGTCTGGATCTTGCGGATGCTGTCCACATCTTTTTGCATCACCTTGGCTACGTCTGTAACCTCCAGGCCGATCATTTTTATTGGAATGCCCGCGCTGTATACGATAAACGCAGCTTCGGGATCGGCTTTGATGTTGAATTCAGCGAACGAAGTGGCGTACGCGCCGCCCATGGTCACGATTTGCGGAATTTTATCTTTCAGGCGGGGTTCGATGCGCAGCGCCAAACCCAGGTTGGTCAGCGGCCCGATGGGCATGTAAATGGTATCCTTGCCTTCCCCGCTCATATAGTAATCGATCAGAAAATTCACCGCATGTTTGGCCTGCGGTTGGATGGTCGCTTCCGGGAAAGGCAGTTTGATGACCTGGTCGCCATCGCCTGCCAAAATGGGCCCAATCAGCGGATAACTGGCGCCGGTATAAACCGGCACGTGTTCCAGCTTGCCCGCGCAAAGCAACCGCAAGGTATTATCGAGCGTTTGGGTTAAGGGAGCGTTGCCATGCACCGGCAACACTGCGACCAGTTCCATGTTGGGATGATGGCCGGCCAGCAGCATGGCAACTGCATCGTCGCAGCCGGTATCGACATCCATAATTACTTTTTGTCTCATATTTTTCCTTGATAAACGATATTGTTTAGGTAGGGTAGAAAGCAATGGCCGTGCCGGGTACACGCTGGCTCATGCGCTTCAGACGGCTTTGTACTTCTTTACGGATTGTTTCTTTATCCATCGTTAATAGCTTGCGCCCCTGCATCAGTACCTTGCCGTTGCAGAGCACCGTGTCTACGTCTGAAGCGCGCATGCAATAGATCAACGCCGCCATTGGGTTTGCCTTGGGCGAAGCATATAAACCGTCCTGCCGCAACAATGCGATATCCGCCAGGCAGCCGGCTTTGATCTCGCCAATCTGGCCCTCCAGGTGCATTACCCTGGCGCTGGAACGGAAAGCGATATCCAAAACCTGTTCCATTTTCATGCGGGTTGGATCGGAAGTCATCAGTTTGGTGAATAATGCCATCAGCCGCATCTGTTCCATAATATCCAGCGTATTGTTGCTGGCAGGTCCATCGGTTGCCATGCCGATCGGGATGCCGTATTCCAGATATTTTTCAATTGGCGCCATGCCCATGCCGTGCTTCATATAAGTCTTGGGTGCCTGGGCTATGCCGGTGTTTGCCGCCGCGAGGATCTCGAAATCACCTTCGCGCGGATAAAGACAATGCCCCAGAATGGTTGGAACTTCGAAGATTCCGGTTTCCTGAAGTTGCTTAACCGGCGTGATGCCGTACTGCTTCAGGCTCAATTCAACCTGGGGGGCTGTTTCTGACACGTGAATGTGGATGCCGGTATTGATCTTCTTAGCTTTTTCGGCGCACATCTTCAGGAATTCAGGATTGGTGGTATAAGGCGCGTGTGGTCCCAGGTAGGTGGTGATACGCCCCTCCGCTTTGCCTTGCCAGCGCTGGATGAAATCGATCGTCTCATCGACCTTTGCTTCGCCTTCATGTCCGAAAACCGCCCAGGTCAGGTTGGCGCGAATGCCGCTTTGTTCGACGACCTCGGCAATCCTGTCCACGTAGAAGTAATGGTCGGCCACGCAGGTAACGCCATTCTCAATCATCTCTGCGATCCCGAGCTGCGCCCCCCAATAAACGTCCTCCTCGGTCAGGTTGGATTCCATCGGCCAGATGTAATCGTTGAACCATTCGGTGGGGGTAACGTCTTCCGCCAGATTGCGAATCAACACCATCGGTACATGCGCATGGGTGTTAATGAAACCAGGGACGGCCAGGAGGCCGTCCGCTGGAATGATCTCGGTTTCCGCTTCAGGTGCAAGCGTTCCGGTTTTTAGAACTGTCTGGATTCGGCAATCATCAATCAAAATGTCCTGACCCGGGACTACCTCAGCCTTGCCGCTGGCAAAACTGAGCATGTCGCAATTCCGGATGAGCTTCTTTGCCATATGATTACCTTCCCGTTTTGTTATTCGGCTTTGGAAGCGTTTGCGGAAATGGCTTCCAAATGCTCTTTCTGATACCGTTTCATCCGCTCAAGTGCTGCCTGACGCTGCTGGATGGCAAAGACCGCCAAAGCAACCACGGTTGTGATGTATGGAATGGTCTGCACCAATTGGGATGGGATATTCAATGAACCCAGCTGGTTGGAAATCGCATCCGCAAAACCAAATAGTATGGACGCGAATAGTACACCCAGGGGCTTCCTTGCTCCCAGGTGGACGGCAGCAATGCCGATCCAACCTCTACCTGCCGCCATTTCCTTTTGGAAGAATTGCAGGTAAGCCATGGACAGGTTCATACCGCCCAATGCAGCGAACACGCCGCTGATCGCAAGCGCGATCATGCGTGATTTTTTCACATCAATACCCAGGGTAGTTGCTGCTTCAGGATTCTCGCCGACAGCCCGCAAGTGGGTGCCGAAACGCGTGCGGTAGAGGAAGATATAGACCAGGATAACGGACAAGAATGCCAGGTACGTGAATACCGGGTGCCCGCTGATAACGTCTCCCAGGAAGGGAATATCCTTGAAAAATGGAATTTCCCAGTTGGGAACCGAAAGGCTTTTCACGCTGGCTGAGTTGCCCTTATCGCCCGTCATGATGTACAGCAGGAATACCGTACCACCGGATGCCATCAAGTTCACAGCCAAACCACCGATAAACAGGTTGGTCTTGAAATAGATGTGGAACAAACCCAAGAGCAGCGCCATCAAGACGCCGGCGACAATGCCTGCCAGAATAGCCAACCAGACGTTTCCGGTGTACGCTGAAACCATGACACCAACAAATGCGCCCACGTTCATGATGCCTTCCAGCGCCATGTTGGGAACGCCGGTGACAACCGCGATTAGGCCGCCCATGGCCGGGAAAATGATCGGCGTGCTGATGCGAATCACGCTCGCCAGGAATAGCGTGCTGAAGATACTACGAATGACAGTTTCAAGCGACATGGCTGTCTCCTTCCTTCACATTCTTTACGTCGGGTTTGCCGTTGGTACCATTCTCGCTATTCTCTTTGATATCCGCAACGCGTTTTTGAATGGTCGGGAGCAATCTTTCAGCGGTGACTAACAGCAAAACCATTGCTTGAATGACAAATACCAATTCTCTGGATACATCCGAACTGCGTTCCATCACATCTGAACCGGCGCGCAAGTAACCGTACAATAGCCCGGCAATCGGAACGCCCAACGGGTTATTGCCCGCCAAAATGGCAATATTAATGCCTTCAAAACCCAGGCCGGAAGTCATGTTGGAAATGATCTTGTTGTGGATCGCCAGAGTCAGATGGGCGCCAGCTAAACCGGCAACCAGACCGCTGACCAGGATGGACATAATGATGGTGCGTTTTACATTGATGCCGCCGTAATGAGCAAACTTGGTATTCAAACCCACCGTGCGCAGTTCATAACCGAAAGGCGTTTTATAAAGCAGGTAATAAACGATGATCACTGCGGCAATCACGATGTAAACCATAATGGTTACGCTGGTCTGCTTCATCCATATCTCACGAATACCCTGCAAAAATGGCAGGTTTGGAATGAAAGTCGGTAAGCGGAAAGGTTTTTCAATCAATTCAGAGCTGATGGAACGGGATTTCGGCGTCATAATGAAGGCTTTCAAGATGTATTCAAAAATCTTTAGAGCAACTGTGTTCATCATCAATGACGTCACCAGTTCGTTGGCGTTATAGTATGCTTTCAATAATGCAGGGATCAGCCCCCAAAGAGCGCCGACGATCATGGCCGCCAGAAAAGCCAGCAAAATGCGCGGCAAAGGCGGTATGGGGACGTACAACGCCACGCAACCGGCAGCCATCGCACCCAGCACCATCTGGCCTTCCACGCCGATATACCATTGGCTGGCGCCGAAGACGATGCAAATCACCAAACCCAACAAGATCAGTGTCAGGGATTCTTCCAACCAGTCGCCGATGCGGTTCAAGCGCGAAATTGGGCCCAACAGGAATGATTTATACGCACCTACAGGATCTTTGGATACGAACAACGTGATGATGAATCCCAATGCCAGGCCGATAGTAACAGCCAACACAATGCGCAATAATTCGCGGAAACCTTTGGATTCAAAGAAAGATTTCATAGGAATTTCTCCATCTCTTCGTTAGTTTGATGCTTGATGCCCAACATGTAGAGACCCAGTTCATCTTCGCCAACTTTGGCAGCATCGGGGAATACACCGGTGATTCTGCCTTCGTACAAGGTAACAATGCGATCCGACAGGCTCATAACTTCGCTCAAGTCTGCGGATACCAGCAGAACCGCGCAACCCGCTGTGCGCAAGCGCACTAATTCTTCTCGAATGAACTCCGTTGCGCCTACGTCGATACCACGGGTAGGCTGGGAAGCGATCAATACAAAGGGATTGGAGGAAAACTCGCGGGCAACAATCACTTTTTGCATATTACCACCGGAAAGCGATTCCACCGGTAGTTTTCCATTCGGTGTCAGTATACCGAATTGCTTGATCAATTCTTTGCCTTTGTTCTCAATCAAACGGTAATCCAGCATCATCCCTTTTTTATAGGGGGCACTGAAATAACGGTCAACGATCAGGTTTTCTTCGATGGATTCTTTCAACGCCACGCCATTGGTCAAACGGTCTTCGGGAATATGGGCAACACCCTGCTGACGCACTTCACGGGGAGTATGGTCCAAAACGCTTTTTCCCTTGACAAATGCCTGACCGCCCGCGGATCTCTTCAAGCCGGTAAGGACTTCTACCAATTCGGTTTGTCCGTTGCCTTCCACGCCGGCAATGCCCAAAATCTCTCCAGCATAGAGGTTAAAACTGACGTCTTGCAGGACAGGTCGACCGGTTTCGGAAATATAGGAGAGGTTTTTAATCTCCATGCGTTTTTCACCGCGCTTCATGGGCGGTTTGGTGATGTTCAGGAAGACTTCGCGGCCCACCATCATGTTCGCCATTTGTTCGCGGGTAACGTCCTTGGTGTCCACGGTGCCGATCATCTTGCCATGCCGCATGACGGTCACGCGGTCTGAAATTTCTTTCACCTCGCGCAATTTATGCGTGATGAAAATAACTGTCTTGCCTTGTTGCACTAACGTGCGAATGGCTTTAAAAAGATCCTGAGTTTCCTGCGGGGTCAAAACTGCGGTAGGCTCATCCAAAATCAGAATTTCGGCTTTGCGATAGAGGGTTTTTAAGATCTCAACGCGTTGACGCTGACCAACATTAATACCGTCGACAATTGCATCCGGTTGAACAAAAAGGCCAAATTGGTCTGATAATTCCTTGGTTACTTTAAGTACCTGGTCTTTATCAATAAATCCATTTTTGATCGGTTCATTGCCCAGCACTACATTTGCAGCAACAGTAAATGATGGAACCAACATGAAGTTCTGGTGAACCATTCCGATTTTGTGGTCAATCGCATCCAGAGAAGACTTAAATGAAACACTCTGCCCGTCAATAATAATCTCGCCCTCTGTTGGTTGTTCAATACCATACAGGATTTTCATCAGGGTGGATTTACCTGCACCGTTTTCACCAACCAAAGCGTGAATTTCCCCTTTGTTGACTGTAAAATTCACACCATTATTTGCAACTACGCCATTATCGTAAATCTTTACGATATTTTTCATTTCAACTATCGGCTTCATGGTTACTCTCCTAAATCAGGAAATAGCGTGAAGGGCAGGGAGAACTCCCTGCCCTTCATTAGCTCTGTCTAGAAAACGGTGTTGATCTTAATTTCGCCAGCGGTAACTTTCGCTTGCGCTTCAGCAATCTTGTCCTTGACTTCCTGCGGGGTCATAGCTTCGTAGTAGTCATTGTAAGCCAAACCAACGCCACCTTCGGAAATACCGAGGTTCTCATTGGTGCCGACAGGTAAGGTACCTTCGAAATACATCTTCATTGCGCGGTACAGGGAGTTATCCACGTTCTTCAGCATGGAGGTCAAGATAACTTTGGCAAGTTCAGGATTGGTTTCGTTCTCGATCGCATATTGATCGGAATCGACGCCGATTGCCCATTTGCCGGCTTCCTGAGCTGCATAGAAGACACCTTCACCGGTGCCGCCAGCGACCTGGAAGACAATATCCGCACCCTGCTGGTACATGGTGAGGGCGAGTTCTTTACCCTTGGCAGGATCGCTCCAGCCGCTGGCATATTGAACGAGGACGTTCTCTTCGGGGATACCAGCATCCATGGCGCCTTGCTTGTAGCCAACCATGAAGTCATTGATGACCGGGATATCCATACCGCCGAGGGCGCCGACCATCTTGGATTCGCTCATCAAACCGGCATACAAACCAGCCAGATATGAACCTTCGTTCTGTTTGTATTGAATGGCATAGACGTTCTTGTAATCACCGGCAGTGAAATCGATGGGGTTGTCGAAGATGATGAAGGTTTTCTCAGGGTATTCAACGGCAGCCTCGAGCATGACGGGGATCAGGTCGCTGGAGGCGATCAGGATAACATCGGAATCGGGATCCTGAACAGCATCCTGGAAGGCGGGTTCCCATTTGGCGGGATCGGTGCCGGCTTCATTGGTGACCAGTTCGAAACCGAACTCTTCGGCGGCCTTCGTCAAACCGCGATGAGCGGAATCGGTGAAGGATTTATCGCCCAGGGTTCCGTTTACAACATGGATGACCTTGGTTTCGGCAGGTACCGGCAGCGCAGCGGCTTCTTCAGCAGCAGCTTCTTCGGCCGGGGCAGCTTCTTCAGCGGCAGGTTCGGCAGCCGGTTCGGCAGCAGCGCTACCGCAGGCGACTAACAATAAAGCGCCAACTAACAAAAGGCTTAAAATGGTTAACTTTTTTGCGTTCATTTTTTCTCCTCGAGAATTTTTGTTTTTCTTTTACCGCTATTTCTACTAACGTTAATCAATTTCTTTCAGCAACCACCTCCTCCGTCTTTCTCAGAATCATAAATACTATTGAGAAAAAAGATGATTCCATCAATCATGGATTGATTTTCTTTAACGGTCCGGTTGAACCGCGTTTTTCCAATTGCACTTCCAGCGTGACCGTCCGGCAAGCTTTGGCCGGGTTTTCCATTCGGTCGATGAAACAATTGATTGCTTCTTCCGCCATTTGATGAATGGGTAATTTTACCGTGGTCAGAGGTGGCGTGGTGTATTTGGACCAATAAATATCGTCAAAACCAACCACTGAGAGATCCTCGGGTATTCTCAAGCCATGCTTGAAAGCGGATTGCATCACGCCCATTGCCATCAAGTCATTACAGGCAAAAATGGCGGTAGGGCGGTTCTTCATTTCCAGCAAGCGGTTGGCACAATTGAGGCCGCTGATGATGTTGAAGTCGCCCCTCACTACCAGAGCAGGGTCGAATTCAAGGCCGTTTTCTCGTAGGGCCGCCTCGTAACCAAATTCGCGTTTATGGCTGGGAATAATATCCTTTGAACCGGTGATGCAGGCAATGCGTTTATGGCCGAGCTGCACCAAATGCTCAGTAGCAATTTTCCCGGCATAATAATCGTCGATGATCACCGTGTCGAAATCGTAACCGGGGCAATCGTGATCGATCAATATGATCGGTATGTTGCCGGTGCTGGTTGGGACGAGCTGCAAGGGCATTATGGAGGACGATACTAAAATGATACCATCCACCTGCCATTGCGAGAGTTGGTGAATATAGAATTGTTCTTTCTCGGGATCGCCGTCGGAGCTGCACAGCATCATGGTGTACTTCCGCAGGTAACTTAGATATTCAACGCTCCAGGCAATTTCGGTGTAAAAGGGATTGGTGATATCAGCAACAACCAGGCCCAGCGAGCTGGTTTGTTTTTTCCGCAAGCTGCGGGCAATTCTGTTGGGCTGGTAATCGAGGCATTCCATTACCGTCAACACCTTGGTCTTCAACTCTTCACTAACGTAACGCGTATTGTTGATAACGTGGCTGACGGTCGAAACAGATACACCTGCTTGTTCAGCAACCTCTTTAATCGTAGAAATCGTGCCCTCCGAGAAATACGTTTGCGCAATCGTTACGATGATATTATCAGGATTTCCCGTTCATTTCAACAATTTTTAAGGAAAAAAGGATAAATGTCATACAATCTCATCTGTCCATTTATCCTTTTCTTTTGTCACGCAGGAACTAAATTTTCTTCAAGGCTTGTTCGAAATCGGCAATCAGGTCTTGCGGGTCTTCCAAGCCGGCCGAGATGCGGATCATGCCATCACGGATATTCATCAGTTTTTTCTGTTCCGGCGGCACATCCAGGAATGCCATGGTAGACGGCACCTGCGTGGTGGTGCGAACGCCGCCCAGGCTGGCGCCGAAAGTGCATAATTCCAATCCGTCCAATACGCGCACTGCTGCTCTTTCATCGCTTATTTCAAAGCAGAGCATGGCTCCAAATTTCGGCATCAGCTTGCGGGCAATTTCATGTTGGGGATGCGAAGGCAGGCCTGGATACCACACCTTCTGCACCTTGGGGTGGGATTCCAGGTATTTGGCCAGGATCATGGCATTGCTGCACATGCGTTCCACCCTGACGTGCAGAGTTTGGATGCCGCGCAACAGCAGCCAGGCATTGAAGGGTGAAAGCGCTCCGCCCAGCTTGGTGAGGGTCGACCAACGGATCTTTTCGATAATATCGGGGGGTAAAAGCTTCGATTTAACCACAATTACACCGCCCAAAGCGTCATTATGCCCGCCGATGAACTTGGTGGCGCTTTCCACAACGATATCAACACCCCAATCCAGCGGCCGGAAGACGTATGGGCTGGCAAAAGTGTTGTCGCAAATCACAATAATGCCTTTGTCGTGGCCGAGCTTAACGATCGCTTCGATGTCGGAAATCTTCATGGTTGGGTTGGCAATTGTCTCGAAGTAAATCGCCTTGGTGTTCGGGCGGATTGCCTGGCGTACCATCTCGATATTGGAGGAATCTACGAAAGTGGTTTCGACGCCGAAATCGGTAAAGCGGTGATCGAGGAACTCGTGCGTGGTGCTGTAGGTGGTCCAGTCCGAGACGATATGATCGCCGCTTTTCAGCAAGCCGAAGAGCGTGATGGCAATCGCAGCCATGCCGGAGGCAACCGCCAGGCAGCTATCGCCATTTTCGATGTAAATCATCTGCTCTTCGAATTTATATTCGCTCGGATTGCCGCAGCGCGAATAAATATTGACTTCCTTACGCGCGCCGTCAAGGACGCGGTTATAGATTTCTTCAGTATATTGGAAATTGCTGGCCATGTAGATCGGGTCGCTGATCGACATGGAGCCTGGTTCAGGCGGATAAAAGACCATCCGGCTGTCGAGGGTTAATTTCTTGCGCTTTTCGTTATCCATCAATCACTCCTTAAATTAATATTAAAGACAATAGATTTGCCTGTAAATTTGAAATAACGATTGCGCGTGAAACTGCATTATATTAAACCATAATCCGCGGAAATTGGTCAGGTAATTTGGCGCGCAATATCACACCGTCCAGTAATTCGTAAAAAAATTTCATCGGCTATAATATGCCTTTATTACAGGCACATGGAGAGGATCATGGAACAACACGATTGGTACAAAGTATTTCCCGGCGCAATCACGGTTACAGATGAAAAGGGCACAGTTATTGAAATGAACGACGCCTCCGCTGAAATGTTCAAAGGCGACGGCGGTTACGCTGTAATGGGCCGCAACGCCATCACTTGCCATCCCGAACGCACCCAGGACAAGGTCCGTAAACTTTACGAAACCGCATCATTCAACGTTTACTCCATCACCAAGAACGGGAAAAAGAAGCTGGTCTACCAGGCGCCCTACTTCGTAGATGGCAAATTCTCCGGCCTGGTTGAGATCTGCCTGGATCTGCCGGATGAAATCCCGCACTTCGATCGCGATAAAAAATAATGGCTTTGCCGCTTGTCTCAAATAAGGTATATTATTGATGAAAGAGTAAGATTCTGAAAGTAGTCTTACTTTTTTCATCTAGGGAATCCGGCCGCAAGGTCGGATTCTTTCTTGCTGGTAGGTATAATCAGGTTAACTCCCAAATAAAGATAAAGGATTTTCACCATGCTTCCTGCAGAGACTGATCGCCTGATTTTGCGTGCGTTTGAAGAGAAAGACGCGCCCGCATTCAGCGCCTACCGTTCCGACCCGCTGATTGCGCGTTACCAGGGCTGGCAGGCGCCCTTTTCATTGCAACAAGCCCGGGCTTTTATCGCCGAGATGCGCGCGAAAACACCCGGCCAGCCCGGACAATGGTACCAGGTCGCGTTGGAATTGAAAGAAAACAGCAGCCTGATCGGCGACTGCGCTTTTCATCTTTCCGCTGACAGCCGTCAGGCAGAGATCGGCATGACACTGGCGCGGCCGTTTCAAAGACATGGGTTCGCCGCCGAAGCGGGCAAGTGGCTGCTGGCATATCTCTTCGGAACCTTGAAGGTGCACAGAGTGTACGCTAACATCGACCCGCGCAACACACCGGCCATTCAGGCTGTTGGCAAACTGGGGCTGCGCTGCGAAGGCCGTTTCATTCAAAGCCTGTGGCTGAAAGGCGAATGGATGGACGAGGAGTGGCACGCGCTGCTGCAAACCGAGTGGCAAAGCAAGAGCACCCCGCCGGGTTGAATCTGCTAATCACTCCCGATTTTTTTCTCCTCCCTTATTCACCCGGTAATAAATCTTCTGTAATAATTCGGCATATATAATCATTTAATCAATCCCGCTTCGAGGTATTTAAAAAAATTATGGAGTCCATCTCTCCCGCCGCCTGCCGGCGTTTCATCCTGGGCTGCCAGGGCTTATGGCCGGGGCGGCGGTGGGCCGGTAAAACCGGAACGGCGCAAGCTCTGCGCGCCGCTGAAAGCGTACAAGTGGACCCGGTGGCGGTGGTGGCGCAGAGCCACGACATTGCCTTGTGGGGGCGCGTGGCGGATTACCGGCCGGAATACCTGCAGGAACTGCTTTATCAGGATCGCCAATTCTTCGATTACGGCGGCGCGTTATTCATCTACCCGGTGGAAGAGTTTTCCTATTGGATGGTCGAAATGAAGCGGCGCGCGGCCGCCCCGCATTGGCGGGAATACATTAAAGACAATCCTAAATTGTTCGAACGGGTGCGCGCCGAGATGCGCGCACGCGGCCCATTGGGCACGCGCGATCTGCCGGGCGAACGCGTGGACCGCTACCGCTCCTCCAAAGATAGCGGTTACGCCATGTACTGCCTGTGGATCACCGGCGAGCTGACCATCCATAGCAGGAAAGGGCGCGACCGGGTATACGACTTCACTGATAAGTTAATCCCCGCGCAGTATCTGCATGCCGTTCCTGAAGCGGAAGCAGTGGATTTTTTCATCAACAAAGCTATCGCCCAGTACGGTTTCGTCAACGAGCGCGAGTTCGCCGCCATCTGGAAAAGCGCCACCGAGCTGCCGCGGGATGCGGCCGCGATCAAGAATAAGTTGAATGAGCTGCTGGAAAGCGGGCGCGTCGCCTGCGTGCGGCGCGAGGACAGCGGCGAGACGCTTTATTACCCCGCATCCCGTAAGCCGCTGCTGGAAGATCTGGCCAGCGGGCGCGTGCCGGCTGCCTGGCAGCCGTTGGGCGCCACCAGCGAGGAGGAAGTGGTGTTCCTCTCTCCGCTGGAATTCGTCAGCGCGCGTGGGCGCGCAAAGAAAATCTTCGGTTTCGATTACACCTGGGAGATCTACAAACCGGCCCACACTCGCCGGTTCGGGCCCTACACCATGCCGGTGCTGTACGGCGACCAATTGGTGGCGCGCACCGATATGAGAGTGGATCGCGTAGCCGGTGCGTTGCATATCAACGGACTATGGCTGGAGGAGAGATTTATGCCAACGAAAGAATTTTGGATGGCTTTCAATCGAGGATTACTTGGTTTCATACATTTATTAAATGTGGATAAGGTTGACCAGGTACAGCTAGATCATCCAATTTCGATTCTGAACATATAGCAAATTAGAACTTAAAATACACGAAGTCCGCGCCGGTCACCTCGCCGTAGTAGCCGAAGATGGTGATGGCGAAGAACAGGCTGTAGTAGATCAGCCAGCGGACGCTGATCGGCAGGCGCCTGAAGGCCGCCAGCAGGTCCTGCTTCATTTGCAGGAATTCCATCGCAAAGAAGATCGACAACGCGACCAGCGTCAGGTTGGTATCCGGGGCGTCCAGCCCCAGGCTTTTGTCGAGAAAGCTCCAGGCGCCCGCTGCCGCCCCGCCCTGCCCGGTGAAGATGGCGCGCAGCATAACCAAGGCTGCGGCCAGCGAGTCGGCTTTGAAGAACACCCAGGCAAATGAAACCAGCGCAAAGGTTGGCAGGATAAAGAATGCTTTCGGCAGGCGTTTTTCCCAGCCGGCGCGTATTTTCTGCGTGAGCTGCTCGGCCACCTGGTAAAGCCCGTGCAGCCCGCCCCAAATCACGAAGGTCCAACTGGCGCCGTGCCACAAGCCGCTGGCCAGGAAAGTAATCAGAATGTGCAGGTTCAGCCACAGCGCGCGCGGTTTGCGGCGGCGGTCTTTGATCTCCAGCGGCAGGAACACATAATCGCGCAGCCAGTTGCTGAAAGAGATATGCCAGCGCCGCCAGAAATCCGCCACTGAAGTTGCCAGGTAAGGGCGATTGAAATTTTCCGTTAGTTCGAAACCCAGCAGCGCGGACGCTGCCAGGGCAATATCGGTATAAGCGGAGAAATCAATGTAAACCTGGAAGGTGAAAACCAACACGCCGGCAACCAGTTTGGTCGCGGGAAAATCCCCTGGCGCAGCGAATACCGCATCCGCCACCACTGCCAACCGGTCGGCAATCACGATTTTTTTGAACAGTCCCCAGCCAATGCGCAGCAGGTGATCACCCAGGGCGGCATCCGGAAACGGTTTCGGCTCGCGTGCTTGCCGCACAAACCGCGCGCATCGCTCCAGCGGGCCGCTCAGCAGTTTGGGGAAGAATGCCATGTAAAGGGCGAAATAGCCGAAATGCGGTTCAGACTGCGCGCGCTCTTCGTATACATCTAAAATATAACTGATTGCCTGCAAGGCAAAAAACGATAAACCTAATGGATAAAAGATGGCTGCTTCAGGGAGACCCCGAGGCAAACGCAGCAAAACCATTCCCGCATTGAACGCGGCAAGATATAAATCCAGGTAACGAAAGCAAAACAGGATCGCCAGGTTCCCGATTACTCCTGCCAGCATCCATGTTTTTTTTACTTTTTCTTCTGTAGAAGCGGAGATACGACTGCCCGAGAGATAAGAAAGCAGCGTTACACCCAGCAGAACCGGCAAAAAACGCCAATCGAAAAGCCCATAGAATCCATAGCTGACCAGCAGCAGCCAGGCCCAGCGGGCGCGCGCAGGCAGCAAGTAATTCACCAGTATCACGGCGGCCAGGAAAGGATAGAAAGCAAAATGATTGAATGTCATGCGCCCTTTCCCCGCTTACCAGCACCCCGAATCACCATCTCTGCCATCCGCCTCTATTCCACCGGTATGTTCAAATTTCCACGCAGCAGGTAAACGCCGGCGGGATTATAGATTTCCACGTGAAAGTAGTACTTGCCATCCGAAGCCGGCAGGGTGACGGTTAATTCGTTCTGGCGTAAACCCTCGATCTTCTCAATCTCTTCCCCGTCGCGATGCAAAGTCCAGGTGAAATACAAATCGGAAACCGCTTCGCTATCATGCGGGATCAGGTTCACTTCCACCTCCCGGCCGTCACGGTTAATTTTGTAATCATTGAAAAAATAGGTCTGGTAATACGCCATCGCCCGGATGTCCACTTTCAAATCCAACTTTTCCGCCAGCAGCCGCGCCAATTCCACCGAGGCAATAACCGCCCCGAATTGGGTCATGTGTTCATGATCACCGAACCATAAACGCGGCCGCTCTTGATCCTGCAGCAGCACCTGGTAATCCCCGCCCCAGTTGCGGATGGCTTCAATAACCTCGCGCCGGCAAGCCTCGAACTCGTTTACCAACTGTGGGGCTTCCACGAACATCAACACCGGCGCATTCTCAGAGTCCAGGTTCATGATCTCTTTGGTCGTTTCCAGGCGCTGCTTTAAATCGGCTACCGCACATACTGCCGGCGGATCATCCTCATCCACACCAGCTTTCAGTGGAGGAAGAGATTCCATGTAATTAAAATAGCCTTTATGCGCTAATTCAAGCTGTCCTTTTCCAGAGATCAAAGCGGTTACCGTTTCTTCTACACGCTGGGCGATACTGCCAGGTTTTTTCCAATCGGCATGGTAAAGCGTATAAGGCAGGTAAAAATAAATCAAATTCTCAATTGAGAAGAATTGGTGCGCATAGAGCATTTGCCGGACAATGGAAGGAACCGCGAAAAAGAAGGAGTAATTCCAGGGCTTCAGATCTTCTTGCGTCAATCCATCGAAAATTGGGTAGGTTTCAATAATGACCATCCGCGGCTGCTGATGGCGCAGCACCTCCCGATATTCCAATGCTGTTTGGTAAATACTTTCGCCGGAGGTATTCACGTGGATGCTGTTGATGTCCAGGATATCATCAATGATCTCGGGAATGAAGGTTGAATTTGAGTGGGAACTTCCCATGAAAATAACATCGACCGAATCTTCAGGCAATTCGTTGAAGAAATACGGCCAGTAATTACCATTCTTCTCATGACTTCTTTGCCGGGGGATGTAACTGAATATCTGGATCAACCCGCTCAGAACGGCCAGAAAAAAGAAAATCTTACATCCCGTTCTCGGGTTCAGCTTGCGCTCTTTTTTTTGTGCTCTGTTGCTCAATGATCGACTTATTGTTCTTTTTCTTGTTTGTACACATTCCACAGCGTCTCGCTGCCCACGCGCGCCAGGGTGGTTACCGTATCCTCAGAGGTATCGAAATCCTTGGTCGGATCGTACTCATTTTTGGCTTCATCCGCGTGCAGCATATTGATCACCGAAACTGCCATGCCGCCCGCGCGCAATCCCCACAACCGCGCCAGCGTCAGCACCACGCCCGCTTCCATTTCGGAAGCCAAGATATGCATGCGCTCCAGGTCGCGGTAATGCTCCCGCCATTCCGATAACCAGTAATCGTTATACGACGCTCCGGGTTCCGGGTGGCGTGCGTACAACCCGTCGTGCGAGCGGGTGCAGCCCACGTGATAACGCACACCCAGGTCTTTTGCGGCCTGGATGTTTGCGAGCAGTACAGTATAATCGGCGACCGCCGGGAATTCCAAGGGGGCATAAGTGCGCGACGTGCCATCAAAGCGGGCAGCGCTGTCGAAGATGATCAGGTCGCCGTCTTTGACCTGCTTTTGGAAAGCCCCACAGGTACCTACCCGCAAGAAAACCCTGGCGCCCACGCGCGCCAGCTCTTCAATTGCGATGGCTGTGGAAGCGCCGCCGACGCCGGTGCTGGTGCAGGAAATGGGCATGCCTTTATAAACGCCGCGATAGCTGACATATTCCCGATTCTGCGCAACCTTTTCGGCCGAATCCCAAACGGAAGCGATGGCTTCCACCCTGCCCGGATCACCCGGCAGCAGGACATAAGGGGCGCAATCGCCTTCATCCAATTGAATGTGATATTGTTTGGCCATGGCTCACCTGTGCAATTCAATGTACCAATTATAGGGTAAAAACAGGATCATTTCGGCAGACTTCCTGCAAAGCCAATTTTTAGTGTATTTCCTAAACAATGGGAACACACTATTCCTGAACCTCTGCAATAAAAGTGGGATAACCATGCGGCTTACTTCTTTCTTCGATAGCTTTTAAAAAACCGCCCCTATGTGTTCAGAGGGCAGGGCGCGTTTATTAAAACAAAGCCAAACGCTTTTGCTGGCGCTCGATTACCAATGCCAAACCGAACACCAGCAAGCCGGCAATCGCCGCCAGCACCAGCAGGTTGCCCAGAATAGCGTCCAATCCGGCTCCCCGCTCAGCCACTTCCATGACCGGATTCAGAATGTAATAGGTCGGAAATATTCTGGCGATCCAATCCGGCGCTTTGGGCACCATCTCCAAAATGGCAGGCGCCATAAGCAGCAACCCGCCGGCTTTAAGCGCTGCCAGCAGCGTGTTCATATCCCTGAGCAACGCGCCCAGCAGCGTGCCGAACAAGGAAGCAGTTAATGCGCTCAACAGCAGCACGAAGATCAACAGCAGCGGATCGCTTCCGAAAGCGCGGTTTAAATACAGGGTGATGACGGCGGTAGCCGTACCCAATGTCAAGCCCAAAAGCGTTTTGGCAGCAAGAATTTCACCCAAACGCACTGGGGTTACGTTCAAAGCTTGCAGGGTATGACTCTGTTTTTCACCGATCATGGAAAGCGCCGGAACCAGCACGCCGCCCAGCATAATTGTCATCAGAACCAGCATCGGCATCAGGCGATCCGCCAGGCTGTTTTGCTCCGCCTGCCCCAGAACCTGTACGTTGACAGTCACATTCCGGCCCAGTCCGGCAATCTCGTTAATAATATTGGCTATAGTCGAATCCGCGATCAACCGGTCTTTAAGTGGGGTTTCACCCCAGGTGTAAACCAGGAAATCGGTCTCAACACCTTCCTTGAGAATCTGGTCGAAGCCTTCCGGGACCACGTACCCGGTTTCAAGCCGTCCTGATGCTACGTCTGCAATCATGCGATCCAGCGAGTCATACGAACTGGTTTTAAGCTGGCCTTGCGCCATAAGCATGCGGGTAAATTGGCTTTGGTGTGGGTCGTAGAAACCCATAACCGGTTTTCCCGAGAATACATCGCCAAAGACCAGGTTGATCAGCAGTGTGAAAACAATCGGCACAACCACGGCAAAGACCATCAGGAAATTACCTGCGCTGGCGCGCAATTCACGCCCGAAAAGGATCGCAACCCTCCTCAAATTCATTAGAATCGCCTCCTCAGTACCCATCCACCCAGCAGCAAGAACAACAAGCCACTGCCGAACAAAATCAGCAAGTCCATTCTCACATCACCCCAACCCGCCCCGTAATTCAACGCGCGGTGCAGGGCATCCACCAGGAAAAAAGACGGGATGGTTTTAATCCAGTTGGAAGCAATGGTGGGGAAAATCACACCGATCCCAGGCAGGATCAGGATGAACAGGAATAGCACGCTCCAGGACAGGACGGACATGAAACCGCCGGCGAATGCCGCGATGAAAAAAGCCACGCCGGTTACCAGCAGGCTGCCGACTAAAAGAGCGCCAATCAGGATCACAGGCGCAACCGTTATTTTGCCAACGGCTATGGTGATCAGAAGCGTTTCAATAAAAGCCAGGCCCATCCCCAGCAGCATCTTCGCGGCGAAAAACTGTCCGGTTCTTAAAGGTGTAACAAGCAGCGCGCGGGCAGTGCCCTGCGTCAATTCCTCGCTGATCAGGTTGGCCAGGCCCATCAATTCGATCGAAAACATCATCATCAATAACAAGGGAAGCATGCGATCGCGCAACGCTACCGGTTCCCCAATCCCAAGCAAATCCGGTCCGAGCACGATGATTTTGTCGTTGATTTTGATCTTTGTTTGGCCTGTATCGAGGTCGATGTTGTTGAAACCGGCAGTGTATAAGCTGATCAAGGCTTGTTTAAACTCCGGAGTGGTCCCCGGAGCGCTGTAAACTGTGATCGTCACTGCTTTTCCCTGGTCGATAGCCGCCAGAGCAGCCTCATCCAACACGGTCCCGGCCTGATAATCGCCATTTTCCACTGCTTCCAGCAATTCCTCTTTGGATGCCAGTAAATTAGAATCCATCGCATCACTCAGGAAAGCTTTCATCTCGGAAGTGGCATTTTCCGGCAGGACAATGGCTGTGGCAATGGTATCGTCCGGTTTGGAGGGCATCAAATAATATAACGCAACAAAGGCCACCAAACCCAGCAGGGTTACCACGAGGAAAAAGCGGTTACGAAAATACAACTTAAAATCTTTTTCGATCAGCGCCCCAATCATCCCAGCAGCCCTCGACCGGTAATCTCGATAAAGATATCTTCCAGCGTAGCTTCCTCGGTATGGGCTGTCAGTACCCTGCCGGAGGCAAATGCCTCACGCACCTTTTCCGCCGAATCTTTCTCATCCAGCGGAAGGCTGTGTGTGTGTTTTCGCCCGGAATCATCCTCGATTTCAACCTTCAACAGGCGCTTGCCATAATGTTGTTTGAGCTCTGAGGGTTGATCCAACGCGGCAATTTTCCCTTTATTGATGAATGCAACGTGATGAGAGAGTTTGTCCGCCTTGACCATATCATGCGTGGTCAGGAAAACGGTTGTGCCGTCCTCCGAAGCCTGGCGGATGATGGCATGAATTGTCTGCGAAGAAACGGGATCGAGCCCGTCCGTGGGTTCATCCAGAAAGAGAATGCGCGGCTGGTTGATCAAAGCGCGCGCCAGCATCAGGCGTTGTTTCATGCCTTTAGAATATGCGGCCACTTTTTCCTTTTCACGGCCGGAAAGTCCCACTTTTTCCAATAAATCCATCGCCTTGAAATTGCGAATTTTGAACAATCGCGCAAACAGATTGAGGTTCTCCACAGCGTTCATCTCTTCGTAGAGATTGGCCGTCTCGAATGAAACGCCCAGATACTGCTGCACCTTCTTGGCGGATTGATGAATATCCTCACCCAGAATTGCCACATTGCCCTCGGTTGGTTTTAACTGACCGGTCAGCATGCGGACGGTGGTAGTTTTTCCCGCTCCGTTCGGCCCCAGGAACCCCAGCACTTCACCCTCGCCCACTTCGAAATTAATGTGGTCAACCGCGGTTAGTTTTCCGAAACGGTAGGTTAAGTTATGCACTGAGATCGTTGTCGCTGTCATTGGTGATCCTCTTTCTGTAAAATTAATGCAATCGGGGATTATAATCCCAAGCTGCAACCCGGAGAGTAACCGTAAATTGTTATAGTTTTTTTAAAGAGGAAGAATGGAAGGATTCACCCATCAGATTCTGGAACGCGGCGGCGCTCCCATCCACTATTGGACAGGCGGAAAAGTTGACGCGGCTTTAGTGGTCTTCACGCATGGCGCCACCATTGACCATCACGAATGGGATGAAACACTAAACCTGGCGGCAGAGAAATATCATGTGCTAGCCTGGGATGTGCGCGGCCACGGCCTTTCGCGGCCAGCCAAATTCACGCTGGAAGACGCCCTGCTTGACTTGCTGATGCTGCTCGATATTTACCAATCGAAGCAGGCCATACTGGTAGGTCATTCCATGGGCGGGAATATCCATCAGGAGTTCGCCTTCCGTTATCCCGAGCGCGTACAAGCCATGGTCTGCCTGGATTGCACCTGGAATTTCCAGCGCCTGACAACCTTCGAAAAGGCCATGCTTTCCTCCACCAAACAAATTTTCAATCTTTATTCCTACGAAAATCTGGTCAAGCAATCACTGGACGTCACCGTGACTTCTCCTGCGGGGCGCGAGGTTCTTGAAAAAGCCATGCGCGTGCAAAGCAAGGAAGAATACGTGCAAATCATGATGGACCTGGCATTATGCCTGCACGAAGAACCGGACTATCAATTTAGCAAACCGCTGCTGCTCCTCATGGGAGAAAAGGAAAGTACAGGGAACATCAAAAAAGCCATGCCCGTTTGGGCGAAACATGAACCCGATAGCCGCCTGGTGATTATCCCGGGCGCCAAACATTGCGCCAATCTGGATAACCCCGATTTTTTCCACCGCGAATTATTTCTGTTTCTGAAGGAACTAACCGTTAATTAAAATCAACAGGGATCAGTAAAAAATGCTGATCCCTGTTTTACATTCAAATTTTTTTCTGGATCGCTCGATCTAGCGCGATTCCTTTTCATAGGGGTTGCCGATATCCGCAGGCCCGCCGCCTTTGGCCATATTAATTGCGAGAATGACAACGGTGAGGATATATGGCAACGCCTGGAAGACCTCTCTCGGGATAATGTTATCGGGAACTGCTGTTTGGAGAGTCATTTGCAGTGCATCCATGAAGGCAAAGAACATACAAGCCGCGAAAACGCCGCGCGGTTTAACATTGCCAAAAATCACAGCTGCCAGCGCAATGAAACCGCGTCCGGCGACCATGTTTTCAGAGAACATGGACGTTTGCGAAATAGAGAGATAAGCGCCGCCGATACCGCCGAGCATGGCACCGCACAAAGTGGCGATGTAGCGAACAGTAACCGGGTTGATACCTACCACCGCCAGCGCTTTGGGATTTTCGCCCGCCGCCCGCAGCCAGGTGCCCCAGGGAGTGCGATAGAAGATAATGTAAAGGAGGATTGGAAGCAGCAGCGCGAAAATCATCAGGACGGATTGGTCATTAATTATTCTGCCCAGCACCGGAATTTTGTTAAGAAATGCCAGGTTGATATTAGGCAATGTGGGCACTCGTGGTGTATTGCCGCCATGTTCAAAGATGATTTGCAGTAAATAGCCGGAGAGGCCAGTTGCCAGCAACGTGATAGCCAAACCGGCAATTGCCTGTGAGGCTTTGAGAGTAATCGCGATATAAGAGAAGATCAAGCCAATGACCAGGGCAACGCCCACAGCGCAGAGCAGGCCAATCCAGGCGCTGCCGGAAAAATAGGAACCGATGGCAGCCGCCCAGGCGCCCATCAACATTACACCTTCGACGCCGATGTTAAGCACACCCGACCGCTCGGTGATCATTTCACCCATACCTGCAATCAGGATGGAGATACTGATGCGTATTGTGGAGTAAACCAGGGCAATTGTAAAAACAGATTTGATGATGTCCAGGAAAGTCATTGCATTTACTCCTTTTCCTGTTTGAATTCTTCTTTTCCTCTAACCAATTTGGAAAAGCTCGAGCGGATCATTTCCTTGGAAGCGATCAGGAGCACTACAATACCGTTGATCAGAGTGGTCAATTGCCTGGGAATTTCGGTGTAAATAGACATGTCGAGGATACCGGTCTTCAATGCGCCGAATAGCGTGGCGGAAAGCACGACACCGATGGGGTTCATCAAACCGACCATGGCAACCGTGATGGAATCGTAACCATAACCGGGCGAAAATTGATCCAGGAAGCGATAATGCACGCCAGCTACTTCAACTGCTCCGGCTAAACCAGCCAGCGCACCGCTGAGCATGAAAGCTGTGATCATTCGTTTTTCTACCGGGATGCCATGAAAACGGGCGGCTTCTTTATTCGCGCCGACTGCGCGCATTTCGTAACCGATCGAGGTTTTATTCAACAGGAAGTAAGCAAAGACAACCACCAGGATCGCTACAACAAAACCGGCATGCAGGCGGGTTCCTTCGATCAAAGTCGCGAATCTGGCTGTGGCGTCAATCTTGGGAGTCGCCGGAACCACACCTTCCATCGGCAGCACTTTCAGTACAAGAAAGTGCGTGAAGAACGTGGCAGGGTAGTTCAACATGATCGTGCTAAGAATTTCATTGACACCGCGTTTGGTCTTCAACCAGGCAGGGATGAAAGCGTACAACCCGCCTGCTGCCATACCGGCCAGGAGCATCAGAGGCAGATGGATGATCGCCGGCAGATGCACGATATATCCGACAATTGCGGATGCCATGGCGCCCAGGATCAGTTGCCCTTCAACGCCCACGTTGAAAACTGCGCATTTCGCACCGATCAGGAAAGCAACACCTGCAATCGTCAACGGGATCACCCTCGAAATTGTGTTCGAAGTATTCTCCACATTTCCGAAAGCACCCTTAATAAAGTAATAGAATGCTTCTCCCGCAGGGCGTCCTGTGGACATTAAGAGAATTGCGATGATGCCGAAAGCGATCAGCAAGGCAATTAACGTGGAAAAAACGTCTTCTCTTTTTAATAAGAATTTTTTAACTGTATTCATAGCCACATACCATCCTTATCACGCAGGGATATGTTCATAGGTTCCGCCCAGCATCATCAGGCCCAGGTCTTCCGCTGTGGTTTCATCCTTATTGACGATCGCCACAATACTGCCTTTATAGATGACTGCGATGCGCGTGGATAGCAGCAGGATTTCATCCAGGGACAAAGATAGAAGGAGGATCGCCTTGCCTTCATCACGCTGCTTGATCAATTGCTCGTGCACGAAATCAGTGGCGGCGATATCCAGACCACGGGTGGGTTGAGCGGCAATGATCATTTCAGGATTATGCGAAAGCTCGCGCGCCACAATGATCTTCTGCTGATTACCACCGGAGAGCAGGTTTACTTTTTGTTCGTTATTCGGTGTGCGGATGTCGAAAAATTTGACCAAATCATCCGCATTCTTTCTGACCGCCTTCCAACTGATCAGCTTTCCATCGGAAAACGGCTTGTTGCGCTGCAACCCAAGGAAGAGGTTTTCCTGTACGTTGAAATCGACCACCAACCCTTCCATCAAACGGTCCTCGGGAACCACACCAATGCCCTCATCGCGGATCAACTTAACAGGTTTGTGATCCATCTGCTTGCCCTTCAAGGTGATCTTACCTTTGGTGATGGGTTGCAATCCGATCAAAGCGCGCACCAGTTCCGTCTGGCCATTGCCATCGATACCGGCAATGCCCAGGATTTCACCGGAACGCACATCGAAGGACACGTCGGTCAGCACAGGGCGGTGAAACTCATTGACGGCTGAAACGTCTTCGACTTTCAAAACGGCGCCATCAACTTTTTTGGGAGCCGGGGCGGGTTTCAGGAACACATCGCGTCCGACCATCATGCGAGCTAGCTTTACTTCATTCGTATCGCGCTTTTCCACGGTATCGACAATTTTTCCGTCGCGCATGACCGTGATGCGATCCGATATCTGCATAATTTCTTTCAGTTTATGTGAAATGAACAGGATTGTCTTGCCATCTTCACGTAAATGATTAATAACCCGGAATAAATCTTCCGATTCCTGCGGCGTCAACAACGCAGTCGGTTCATCCAGGATCATGATGTTAGCCTTATGGTAGAGAACTTTTAGAATTTCAACCCTTTGTTTGATACCAACCGAGATATTGCCAACTAATGCTTTTGGGTCAACGGCCAGGCCATAACGGTCGGATAATTCCTTGGTTTGCTGATTGATTTGTTTCAAGTCCAGGAAAATTTTCCCTTTTCTTGGCTCCAGACCGAGCATCACATTTTCGGCTACAGTCATGGCAGGGATCAATTTAAAGTGTTGGTGGATCATACCAATCCCATTGGCAATCGCATCCGAGGGGCTGTTGATATCGACTTCTTTTCCATCAATGAAAATTTGCCCGGAATCCGCTTTATAAAGACCATAAAGAATGCACATCAGGGTGGTTTTTCCTGCTCCATTCTCTCCCACGATGGAATGAACGGTCCCTGCCTCTACCTTAAGGTCAACATGATCGTTTGCGAGAACTTCTCCAAAATGTTTGTATATCCCGCGCATCTCGAGGATATAAGACATAAAACCTCCGATCTTTTCAAACAATCGGGTGGGAAGAGACAATCTCCCACCCGATTTTTTTATCTTCTATCTTGACTTATTCAGGCAAAACGAACGCGTTTGCTTCGTCTCTCGTGGTCGGGACAACGATCTTGCCGCTCTTGATTTCGTCGGCGAAAGTGTTGACCTTCTCGATGAGTTCAGCAGGAACCTTGTCCACGCTGTATTTCATGTCGCTGTAACCAACGCCGTCCACTTTGAGATCGTAGACTTTGACGCCGCCAGCGAAGGTGCCGTCATAAGCTTCCTTGATCGCATCATAAACCGCAACTTCCACGTGTTTCAGCATGGAGGTCAGAACGCTGCCAGGAGCGACTGCATCCTGGTTGGTGTCCACACCGATCGCCCAGAAGCCTTTTTCCTTGGCGGCTTCGATAGTGCCCAAACCGCAAGCACCGGCGGCTGCGTAGACTACATCAGCGCCCTGTCCGTACTGGGTCAGGGTAAGTTCCTTGCCGGCGGCAACATCGCTGAAGCTGCCGGTGTAACCGGAAACAACCTTGATATCGGGGTTGATCGCGCGAGCACCGGCGATGTAACCAGCTTCGAATTTCTCAATCAGCGCTGATTCCATACCACCGACGAAGCCGATCGTGCCGCTCTTGCTCATGCCAGCGGCGAGAGCGCCCACCAGGAAGGAGCCCTGTTCCTCAGCAAAGGTCAGGGACATCACATTGGGGGAATCTACCACGCTGTCAACAATCGCGAATTTGGTGTCGGGGTAATCGGGAGCAACCGCGGCGATTGCATCGGTGAACAGGTAGCCAACACCCACGATGATGTTGTAGCCTTCATCGGCCATCTTGCGCAGGTTGGGTTCCAGGTCAGCCAATTCCTTGGACTCGATCAGGGTTGTCTCAATGCCGAGGTCTTCCTTGGCTTTCTTGAAAGCATCCCATCCCAGATCGGAGAAACCTTTGGTTTCTTCACTGGTGGAAAGGCCGCCCAGGTCGGTGATCATGGCAGCTTTGAAAGCCGGGGCTGCTTCTTCAGCGGGTGCTGCTTCTTCAGCGGGCGCTGCTTCTTCAGCGGGTGCCGCAGCTTCAGCTTTGGGTGCGCAGGAGGCTAACACAAATGCGAACACCAAAACGATTGAAGCGATGATGCTCAATTTACGCATAGTTTTCATTTTCTACTTCTCCTATAGTTTTTTTTCTTACTCACAACACTACTACCAGTACCTTACACATTTTCTAAAAGTAAACCACCTCCTTCACAATATTTGTCAATTATATGTCTTTAGGGTAGCAGGTTATCTGCTTTCCGCATGATTTCTGTAATCTTGTCCAAGACTTCTTCTTCATCAATCTGTGTGAGTTTGCGCTCCAACATCAATGGCTTTCCATCCACAAACACCGAAAGGACGTCACCGCCGGTAGCTGAATAAATAAAGTTGGACATCAGGCGTCTTTCATCGATCAGATGCGGCGCGGGGTAATTGATTACTGTCAGGTCAGCCTTGAACCCAGGTTTGATCTCACCGACCTTGGTATCGAAGCCAACCGCCTGGCGGCCATTTTTGGTCATCATTTCGTAGGCTTCTTCCGCTTTAACCATAGCCGCATCGCCTGTGCTAACCTTAGCCAACAATGCCACCAACCGTACTTCTTGCAGCATATCGTAAGTGCCGCTGCTGGATTCACCGTCGCAGCCGATGGCGATATTCACGCCGCGTTTATACAATCCGGGTACGGTCGGCATGCCATCTGTGATTTTGGTATTGGTTGAAGGGCAGGTGATGGCGCTGCATTTGTATTCAGCCATCAAGTCCATGTCATGCTCGGTCAGCCAGATATTATGAACCAATTGGCAATCGGGGCCCAACACGCCGAAACGCTCCAGCGCTTCCACCTCACTGCAATTAAACCGATCGTATGAATTGGCAGTCTCAGTTTCTCCCTCGCAGCAATGGGTATGAATGCCCACGCCAAGTTCGTTAGCCAAAGCGCGCGAACCGCGCATGAGTTCTTCCGTACAAGCCGGCAGCCCGACCGGGCTGACGCGCGTGGTTATGCGGCCGTTGTTTTTCCCGTGCCATTCTTTGTGCAAATCGCGCAATAAATCCAGGATTTGATCAGCGTTCATATCCGGCGGCGCATTATCTCCCTCCTGGAAATCTCCTACCGCCAGGCAGACATCCGCGCGCAAGCCTGAATCCGCAATAGCCTGGATGCATTCGATGTCATATGCGCCGGCAGTGGCCATTTCGCCCACAAAGGTCGTGCCAGATTTAATCGCTTCAATACACGCCAGTTGGGTGGCAGCATACGTTTGTTCTCTGGTTAAGTCGAAGTGCCGGCCCATAGTCAGCAGCCATTGGGTCAAATGCAGGTTATCGTAGATTCCGCGCCCAAAGGATTGCGCCAGGTGCGTGTGACAATCCATGAAACCGGGGACGATCAGGTTGCCGTTCAGATCGTAAACGATCATATCCGGGGCAGCTTCAATCTTGTTCTCGCTGACCTGAATGATTTCAGTATCTTCAATCAGAATATTGATCGGTTTAACCTCATAGGAAGGAGGATAAAACGAAATTCCATTTTTAAGCAAAGTCTTCATTTCGGAAATTCTCTCCTTAATAATTAAGCATGATCCAGATTATGCAGTTTTACCGCTGTCTCCAGGCAAACCCTGGTAGCATCCGAGATAGCTTTTGCCATGACTTCGGGGGATACATCCAGATCAGGATACTGGTGACAACCCTCGGAACATAAAATCGTACCCCCGCGAATTTTTCTTCTTCTCGAAACATTGAAGACAGTAGCCGCTTCCTGGGAAGCTATCAGGACACCAGCGTCGATCCAAGGTTTTTCAATCTCAAGGATATTCATCTTCGAAAGAATCGAGCCGGCATAAAAAGAATCGTGAGACCACTCGTAGCCCGGGTTCACAACAATGCCTAATTCCTCTGCTGATTTTATCATTGCCTCGACAATATGAAAATCGGCAACCGCCGGATATCCGGTCGGGTAATATTCCTGGCTGGTGCCATCGCCGCAGACTGCTCCGGTTATCACTAAGATACCCGGCCGTGGCAGCCAGGTCTGCATCATACCGCCGGTGCCGATGCGGATCACGTTCTTTGCGCCGACATTGACCAATTCTTCTATCGTAATGGCTGCCGCCGCGCCGCCGATGCCGGTAGAGGTGGTGCTGACTTTTACGCCTTTGTATGTACCGGTGAAAGTATTGAATTGCTGATTTGAAGCGACCAGTTCGTAGCTATCGAAATGTTCCGCGATAATCTTGGCCCGGCTCACATCGCCGGGGATGAATACTGTCTCGCCGATATCGCCGGGAACCAATCTGGTAAATGGTTGTTTATTCATTATTTCGTCTCCTATGCATCAATTATTTAATCGTTGAGACCCGCTGTGGCCAGATTCTTCGCCGCCTCGATACCAACCATGACCAAATTCTTCTCATTCTTGAGAAATTCAGCATCCTCATTATCCGGAACGGGAAAACCACTCAACAAAATCGCCCCGGCTCTGACACTCTGCATCGAACTGATCACCAGCATGGTGGCAGTTTCGTTATCGGATGCAATGATGTCCATGTCCAACCATTTCTGCGCTTCCGCTTTGAATGCCTCGGGGTTGAAAGGAGATACCCGATAAAATGCATCGTGCGTGCGTACAACTCCCAGGTGATAAGGGATTTTCATTTTCTCGCACGCATCAATTAATGCCCGGACGACGTGGTAATCGGCAATCGCAGGGTAATCAATTGATATGAATTCCTGGCAAGCCCGTTCATCGCGCATCGCCGCTAAAGGAATAATCATCTCGCCCGGCTTGATCGAGGGATCATAGGTGACGCATGTTCCAACACGAATAATATTTTCCGCTCCGAGGCGGATTAATTCCTCGGTGCCGATCGCCGTGGGGGAAGGACCAATCCCGCTGCTCGTGCAACTGATCGCTACACCATCTTTCTCTCCAGTGTAGGTAAGATACTCACGCTTGCGGGCGACCTTATTGGCTTTATCCATTAACCCGGCAAACACTTCCACGCGTTCCGGATCGCTCGGCATTAAAACGGTGGTTGCGATGTCGCCTTCGACCATGTCAACGTGATGTTGCCGATGAATTTGTTCTTTTTTTCTGCTCATTTTTGCTCCAATAATTGATTAAATCCTTGACTGATTACGACTCGGCCTGGTTAACTGCCAAATCGATTAAACGAGTATTTTTTGGGTTTTTTACCCTCAGGCTCAAACCCACCAGGCTGGCCAAACCCAATCCTCCTGCCAGCCAAAAGTCGGTTGCATATCCCAAATTTTCAGCAATAAAACCACCCAGGGTTGGCACGATGCTTGACAAGGGTGTCAATGAGATCATGCAAATAGCAGTATATAAAGGCACCAGGCGGTGAGGGCTGAATTCGTAAACGATATTGACAGTGGCAATCTGGAATCCGCAAATCATGGCGCCCACCAGGAAGAAGATCGTGTAATACGTGAACAGCGAGGGGAAGAAAATCGCCATAAAAGCCCCCATGATCCCTGCGAGCGCTGACAACTTGACCACATCCAGGAAACCGCGCCGGTCTCCCAGCCAGCCCCACAACGGATTCAGGATTGCCTCGGAGAAGGACATGATGGTGGTGAAAATTCCCACCTGACCGGCGTTCAATGCCAACTGCTCCAGGGCTGACAACGTGTAGTAAGGAGTGGCGATTTCCAGAATGACCATCAAACCGCGCCAGGTAAGATAGCTGACGAAATTCTTGTCAGTAAATACGCTGGAGTATGATCCCTCGGTGGCAGTGGCATCATTGAAGTAAGCATCCGGTGGAACAACCTCGCGCCAGGAAAGGATCGCCATTAGCGAGATCATTGAAGCCACAAAAGAAATCCCAAGAATAACCGGTATTGCATGTTGAAACGGATAACGGTCCAGTAAGTAGGAAAGCAGCCATCCCAATCCCAATCCCAACAATCCACCCATGAAGTTGGAAATACCAAAAAGGAAACCGCGCCTGCGCGGGATAGCCTTACCCAGGAAATCAGCCCAGGCTGGAAAATAAAAGCCGCTGGCCACATTCTGCAATGCGTACATCAGGAAAAAAAAGAAAAGAAAGATAGTTGAGGAAATCGCCAACTTCGGCTGCAAGAATGCCAGGACAAACATTCCCAGGATCCCGATGCGTTGGATGGAAGCAGCCGTGACCAGGTATTTTTTGCGGTCCCGCCGGTTTTTCAGGAATTTGGCCATGAAAATTTGCGGCAGTGTCGATCCCACCAGGTAAACGGTGGGAATCAGGCCAATAACCACTTTAGATGCGGTGAACTTGCCTATGTAGAACGGCAAAATGGTATAGGGGGACAAGCCCATAAAGATGAAAAAGAAGACCATGTTATCTAATGCCAACCAGAAAAAATTCCATTTATAGTTGGCTTCGACTTTGGCGTTGTATTCTTCAAGGGACATTGTCATTTTCATTTCATCATTTTTTCAGGTTCGCCAGGATTACCGCCGCGTCCAGCGCGATAAGGGTCTCCAATTTGATGGCATTCTTCAGTTCTTCATCACTGATCATGGCGTCGGGGAAAAGATGATGCCCAACCGGGGTCAGGATCGTGCCGCCGCGGCATTTCCGCGCAGTGGTCAGAGTGAACAGGGTCGAAGACTCATTTTCAGTCGAAAGCACGTTGCTATCAATCCAGGGTTGATCCAATTCCAGGTAATCGCCATTAGCCAAAATACTCTCCGCGTAAAAAGCATCGTGAGCGCGGATGATGCCTACGTGGGGTTTGACGCCGCGCTGCTCGGCAGCCTTAATCATGGCTTCCAGCATGAACAGATCGGCAACCGCGGGATATTCCAGAGGGAAATATTCACGGCTGGTTCCGTCGCCGCGCACGGCGGCAGTGGCGATGATAATGTCACCCAGTTTTACGTATTTTTGCAGAGCGCCGCAGGTGCCGATGCGCAAGAAATTTTTTGCCCCGACGTGGATCAATTCCTCAACAGCAATTGCCAGCGCCGGGCAGCCGATACCCGTGGAGGTTACGCTAACGGGTACTCCCTTATACGTACCGGTATAAGTGATGTACTGCCGCTTGTGGGCAACCAATTTTGCATCGTCAAACAGATCAGCAATGAATTTTGCGCGGTGGACATCGCCGGGCAAAAACACAGTTTCAGCGACATCCCCGGGAAGTAGATCGATATGATGTTGTTTTTCCATTTTATTAACCTCTATCCTTATTTACGCCAATCCGCGCTCATGCAGCAGTTTTGCAGCTTCAATTCCGGCCATGATCATCTTGCGGATATTTTCTTCTTCATGGATTTTTTCATCGTGGTCTTCCAGAATGGAATAACCGCCCGCTAGGATTGTTCCCCCGCGCACGCCATGCATGCTGCAAATGGTAAATAATGTTGAGGATTCATTTTCCAACGCCAGCACGCCCAAGTCGACCCACGGCTGCAGGCGTTTGCGGAAATCGCCCAACGCCCAGGGGGATTCCAGGTAGAAAGCATCATGCGTTCGCACGATCCCTAAATGATAGGGCAATCCCAATTTTTCACAGGCGTCGATCAGGGCGCGTACAACGCGATAATCAGCTACAGCAGGATACTCCATCGAGATGAGTTCCTCGCTGGTGTGTTCTCCGCGCACAGCGCCGGTTGCAATGATCATGTCGCCGGGTTTGATGTTGGGTTGGATTGCGCCGCAGGTGCCTATGCGGATGACGTTTTGCGCTCCGATACGGATTAATTCTTCAACGCCAATCGCAGTCGGCGGGCAGCCCAGACCGGTGGAGGTGCAGCTGATCGGCACACCGTCTTTCTTGCCAGTGTAAGTGATATATTCGCGTTTTTCCGCCACCTTGGTTGCCTCATCCATCAAACTGGCGAACAATTCCACCCGCCCGGGATCGCCGGGGATCAATACCGTGGGTGCGATATCTCCTTTCGCCATATCGATATGGTGTTGTTTCTCACTGTGAATATCTTGACTTCCCATGCTTGCTCCTTTTTATTGGTAACATGAAATAAACAAATGACCTATGTCATTTATTGCGAGAGGGCCATCAAATTGGAGGGGCCAGCCTTACTTAAAATCTCCAGACTTCGTGCCAGCGATAAATATAGTGCGGGGATTTAACGGAACGATAATAGAGGTAGAGCGGGTTTGATTGTGCTAATTGGATAGAAATATGTTTATTCATTTGGGTTCTTCTTGAATTCACAACTCACAATAGGCAGCATAAATCCACATTTCTATCATATCGTATCTCAGGGTTGATGTCAAGATGTATTAACCAGTTATTCCAATTCCAACAGCCCGACTTTTTCCGGGCTATTGGAAATAGATTTCTGCAATTTTTATGCAAGCAGTTTTTCGATCAGATTAAGAAATGCAGATGTATCAACCTTGAACAAGACTTTGGCAGGCGCAATGGCATCATCCGCTTTGTAATGACGATTTGCCTTCAGGTCTTCGTACCACTTACCGGTGGGCACCGGCAGCGATTGACCCATACAGGAACCTTCCACTTCGATGAATAGAGGTAATTCCTCGAGCGTAAAAATTCCGGGTTCCAATAAATAAGCAGCTGCCAGGGCATCCGGAAAATCCACGCGGTCATAAACACCGAAAGTTTTCAGAAAATCCTGGAAGAACGGCAGTGCGCCGGCGATGTAAGGCGCCAGCGCTTTATCGGCCCTGCACACTTTATCTAAAAGCGCTTGCGGCACCATTCCAAAAGAGCACACATCCAAACCTGCCAAAACCACCGGCCAACCGGCGCTCATAACGATTTGGGCGGCATGCGGGTCGTGAAAGAAATTGGCTTCGGCTGCCGGTGTGATATTGCCGGGGCAGCGCACGGCGCCGCCCATGATTACGACCTCCTTTACCAATTCAGCGATTTTGGGTTCCATCAGGTACGCCATCGCTATATTGGTTAATGGGCCGATTGGCAGCAAAGTGATCTCGTGAGGATTGGCCAAAATAACATCAATGATGGCTTGCGGAGCACGCAAGGCAAATTCCGGCATGTGCGGTTCAGGCAAAGGCATATCCCCCATGCCATTAGCGCCATGGACGAAAGGTGAAGTGTCCAGGGGAACAACCAGCGGGTAGCTGGCGCCGCGGGCAACCGGCAGGTCGGTTTTTCCGGCTGCTTCCATTAATATTCTGGCATTGCGGGTGGTCTGGGCTACGTCAACGTTGCCAAAGATGGTTGAGACTCCGATAACTTCCACTTTATCTTTCGCCTCGAATAACATGGCAATTGCAAAAGTATCATCGACTCCGGGATCTGTGTCTATCCAGACTTTTTTCATACTTCCTCCAAAACAGTATTGATAACAGAACGGTAATTATTCCACAGAATACAGCATCGATTAAAAATCGTTTGCCAATGCTTTAGCTTGCGATTCCAAATCTCGAGTTTATTTTGTACAGAATTAATCTACAGATTGTAAAAAGTTGCCTGCTCTTCTTCAATAATCGACCAACAAATCCTCGACCGGTCAACCTCAAACATTCTTCCTGTAATATTCATTCAACTCCGCGGTTAAAACTTGCCGGGCATTTTCATCAATAAAGGATGCTTTGATTGCGTTGGCGCTCAATTTAACCAGCTCGTCTTTGGTAAGCTCCAAATCTCTTTGGGCTGCAAGAAAATTCTCATTCATATAACCGCCAAAATATGCCGGATCGTCTGAGTTTATGGTCACGCAAACACCCATTTGCAGCATCCGGCGTAGATTGTGCTCTTTCATCGTTTGAAAGACGCGTAATTTTATATTGGATAGCGGGCAAACGGTCAAGGGGATTTGCTCTCTGATCAGATATTGAATCAGTTCAGGATCATCCGTTGAACGCACGCCATGATCAATGCGCCTGGATTTTAATAACTGCAAGGCTTCCCATACATATTCAGCTGGACCTTCCTCTCCTGCGTGTGCAACCGGCAAAAAGCCGGCGGCTTCAGCTTGTTCATACACCTTCTGAAACAACGCCGGCGGACGGCCTTGCTCGGAAGAATCCAACCCAACCCCGGTAATCCATTTCCTGAAAGGTTTAGCCTCCTCCAGGGTATCCAGTGCTTCTTCAGGACTCAGGTGGCGCAGGAAGCACATGATCAACCGCGAGCTTAAACCCGTTTTTTGTTCAGCGTCTTCCTGAGCTTTCCGCAATCCACTAATCACGGTTTCAAACGGGATTCCCCTTGCCGTATGGGTCTGCGGATCAAAGAAGATTTCAGCGTGCCGCACATTCTGGGAATGCGCTTTGGAGAAATACGCCCAGGCTAAATCGTAGAAATCCTGCTCATTTTGCAGCACTTGCGCGCCCTGGTAATAGATATCCAGGAAGGTTTGTAAATTATTGAACTGATAGGCTTTTCGCACTTCTTCAATCGTCTTGTATGAAAGCTGAACACGGTTGCGTTCTGCCAATTTAAACATCAACTCCGGTTCAAGCGTGCCCTCAATATGCAAATGCAATTCAACCTTTGGAAGTCCTTCAATAAAACTTTGCATGGCGCCTCCCATAATCCTCTTTATTCGCGTGTTTCCGGTTTTGAATATTAAACAATATTTGGCACCGAAAGTAAACAAGAAGGAAATCACTTCTTTAACCACACAGTATGTCCTGCTGAAATAAAATAATCATCCTGCTTTTTTTATAAAAAAAATCCCCCGCTTTTTTGCGGGGGATCGGTGATTTTAGAACATGTGGAATATCGCGATAATTGGGGCAAAGAGCGAGGAAACCAGCGACATAACCGTGATCAGAGTGTTCAATGACGGGCCGGCCGTATCTTTGAAAGGATCGCCAACCGTATCGCCCACCACGCCGGCTTTGTGCGCTTCGGAACCGACGCCGCCAAATTGGCCAGTCTCGATGTATTTCTTGGAATTGTCCCACAAACCACCGGCGTTCGCCATGAACAGCGCGAAGATCACGCCGGTAAAAATTGCACCGCCCAGAAAACCACCCAGAGCATCCGGGCCTAAAATGAAGCCAACCAGCAAGGGTAATCCGACTGCCAGGAAGGCCGGGAGAATCAGGGACGATAAAGCCCCTTCAGCGGCCAGGCTGACGCATTTTTTGTAATCAGGCAAATCCTTGCCGGCCAGGATATCCGGATTCTCACGGAATTGTCTGCGGATTTCCTCGATCATGTCGAAAGCATTGTGGGTAACTGAAAGCATGGTCAAGGCGCTGAAGATCGGCGGAGTCATGGCGCCCAGTAATACGCCGGCAACCACCAGCGGGCTGCGCAGGCTGATATTCAATTCAATACCGCGGGCTTCAATCACTTCAGCATAAGCCGCAAACAATGCCAGCACCGTCAGAGCCGCTGCGCTAATAGAAAAACCCTTGGTGATAGCTTTGGCGGTATTACCGGCTGAATCGAGCACATCTGCTTTTTCAATTACGTCGTGCTCCATGCCGGCCATTTCGGCAATACCGCGGGCATTATCCACAATCGGGCCGTAAGCATCGGCGGAAACGATCATGCCGCTGATCGCCAGCATACCAACAGCCGCAACGCCAATGCCGTAAATACCCGAAATAACACCGCTGGCTTCAGCGACGTTGTAAGCAATCAACATGGCAATTACGATACCGATAATTGAAGGCAAAATACTGAGTAACCCATAGCTGAAACCAGTGATGATCGTGATCGCCGCCCCGGAGTTGGAGACTTTGGCAGTTTCTTTGACAGGTTTGAAATCCTCGGAGGTAAAAAATTCAGTGGTGAATCCGATGACTACACCTGTGATCAGACCAACCAGGGCAGCCCAGAATGCGCTCATATCGTAACCGCCGGTGATCACCAGAACCGCGATCATCACGCCGAATATGATACATGTAAATACTGTGCCGAAATTTAGAGCATCGCCCGGTTTGCCATTTTTACCAACACGCACAAACTGGATACCAATCAATGAAGCAAAAATTCCGAGGATGCACAGAATCAGGGGGAAAACGGTATATTTCTGTCCAATTTCACCGCCCATGGCAGCGCCCAACAGCATGGCAGCCACAGTGCTGGCTACGTAGCTGTCGAAGATATCGGCTCCCATACCAGCCACATCACCAACGTTATCGCCTACATTATCGGCAACCACCGCCGGATTGCGGGGATCGTCCTCAGGAATACCGACTTCAACTTTTCCTACCAGATCAGCCGCAATGTCAGCCGTTTTGGTGTAGATGCCGCCGCCGGCTTTTGCCAGCAGCGCCAGCGTGGAAGCTCCAAAGCTGAAGCCCAGCACCACTTCTGCATCTCCGGTTAGCAAATAGATCACACTCATGCCAATGACTGCCAAACCAACCATTGCCAGGCCCATTACGGAACCGGCAAAGAAAGCAACCTTGAATCCTTTATTCAAATGTTCCGACACTGCAACTGCGCTGCGGACATTGGCTTGAACGGCCACTGTCATGCCCATGTAACCTGCAATGGCGGAACAGACGGCGCCGAAAACGAATACCAGAGCCATCTGAACACCATTGGCGGGATTGAAATCGACATGGCTGCTGCCAATTTGAGTCATATTGAAACTGAATACAATGGCAATAACCAGACCCAGAACGACTGCAACCAATGTCAGCGCGGAATAAAGACGTTTGAGATATGATGCTGCACCTTCCCGAATCCACCCTGCCACCTGCTGGGCTTTCTCCGAGCCGGCATCCTGGCGCATAACCCAGAAATAGAGATAAACCGCCACGCCGACTGAAAGTAAACCCGACACAATTCCTACATACAACCAAGATTGAGCCATATAAATACCTCTTTCGAATAAGAAGTTTTGTCTTAAGCCATACTTCACCCTTCTGGAATAACCAGCAAAATTTAAACCGTCTTGATGAAAGTCGATTGACTAGCTACTTGCTAATTTCAACTCGTGGCTGATCGCCACCACCGGTAATATTTATCCACCAGGGTTTTTTCGTCTGGTAACGGGAAATATAGCAATGTCTTTGAATTGCCGACGAAAAACCCATTCTTGATCATCCTGAATGGCAGAATTCCCGACGGAAGCCGATCAACCATTTTTGTATTAATTGCTTTTGTTCGGATGCCTTTCAGACAGCCACGAATATGTTCAATATTGGCATAAGGAAGATCACCCACTTCAGCATTCACGGGATCCTTCGCCAGATCATCCAGCCGCAACTCGGTGAAACATATCGCCGGTAATTTGATCAGGCTGGTAGGATTCTTGACAATCAACTCATAGAATGCCTGCGGGCCAAGTGTACTGACGACTAATGGGGTTACCGGAGAGACTTCGCGATATAAATGCAATTCATCTCCGTTCGTAGGAAATTGAGCACTGGGATCAATTCCGAGTGTGCGTCCGTCCTGGGTGGTCAGGTTGAGACGTTGAATTGAGTCTAGCGGAACATTTTCCAGCACACGATAAACTGAGATATAAATCGAGCGTTTAGGAGATCCATCTTCATGCGGGACACAGCGCTTGATTGCTTCGTCCACTTGAAAGCCACTTCCGCGAAATTGCGGATCGATTTCAAAAAAAATCGCCTGTCCCCGCGACTTTTTTTCTGATCCGACTGCATAGTAAGCACCAAATTCTTCCGGGGAAAGCATGGAAGCAATCAGTGCCTCAGGGATAAGGGATAAATATAAGTGAACAGCCATGTTAAACCTCCTTTCTGTTAAATATAGACCATTTCTGGAATTAAGACAAATTGTGAGCATTATACTCCCAATTTTTTGGGAATTTCTTGGCATTCTGCAAAATTTGGGAAAAATAACTTAAAGTTATAAATTAAACAATGCCCTGGTTTTTCAGAAAGACAACACGGATACCTGGCTCCGACCTTTTTTTTGATTTTGTAAAAATGGATTGTTCGTTTTCAAGCTCAACAATGCTATTAGAGCATCTACACAGGCGTGAGCACACTTAAAAACTCTCTCAGTAGTAATCGATAGGCAGGTTGGTACGATTTTCTATAATTTTCTGAATGATGAACAGGGGGAAACTGATTGCGCTTTAACCAATTATCGAATGCATCCACCTCATCAATCGGAAATTTGATCCACTTTTTATCACGGCAAATCTTTTCAAAGGTCTCCCAACTCGATTTCAGGTTTTCCAGACTGCCCTCATACAGGGTAGTTGTCCAGTAGCTCAATGTCAGCAGTTGGGTAATCTGCCCCTCGCGTGCTTTAAAGGGTGCCAGGTAAAACCGAACAATGCGCCCATCCGGCCGGATGTTTTCCCAAATGGGGATGGAATCATCCGCTTTTACCGATTGCCATTCATTTGACAGGTCATCTTCGAAATCTTTAAATGAATCCTGAAAATGTTCCGAACCCATAGCGCCCTGGTAAAGCAACTTATAAACATCCTGAACGCTCATTTGCGGATAGCGATTGGCATGGGTGACTAACAACTTGAAAACTTCGGAGTTGGAACGCCAAAGATTGCCGAATTTCAAGTCGCCGATTATCACTGCCATGGTCTACTTCTCGCTAATAAGAATATTGCCCGCATTCATTTTACATAATGTCGGGCAAGTATTTCAACTCAAAAAGTCATTTCTCAATTTATAAGGTGTAATCACCTGCAGTTGATTTGGACGGTTTCCATAGAATGAACAAGATCACTGCAATTAAAGCAAGCGTAGCGCCGAATAGAAACGGGGCGGAAGGGCCAAAGCCCCGCCATCCCCCGGTGCCTTCCCAGAGGATACCGGCAATCAGGGAGGCCGGAAAATCGATAATTCCGAGGATAGCGTTATAGGTACCGTAAGCCGTTCCGCGTAATTCCTCAGTGACAAGATCGGCTACCATAGCTTTAGCAGTGCCGTAAGCCATACCGTAATAAAGCCCATACACGATATACAGCATCCAGATCTGCCATGCCTGGCTGACCAACCCAAAACCTAAATACACCAGGGCATACACAAGCCAACCGCCGATAATTACATTCCGTCGCCCAATCTTATCGGAAAGCGATCCGGCCGGGGTTGAAACCAGCGTATAAACCAGGTTGAAGATTGCCAATAAAGCCAATATGCCTAACACGCTGATGCCTCGTTCCTGGGCGCGCAGGATCAGGAACGCGTCTGATGAATTACCCAGGTCGAAGATCCCTACGATGACCATAAACGTCATAAAGGGTTTCCCAAGGGACTTGAACGCGAATTTCGGCGCAGCTTGCTGGGAAGTTGGCTTGATTTCCTTAACGCCGACCATCAACGCGATGACCGCCAGGAAAGCCGGAATCAGGCTTACTAAAACTATCGTGCGAAAAGTCGCTCGCCCCAGTTCGAGGTTGGATGCCTGTGCCAGCCAAACCAGCAGCAACGCGATCAGAATCCCGATCATGGCGCCGGCGGTATCAGCTGCACGATGAAAACCGAAAGCCATCCCGCGTTTTTCTTCCGATATTGAATCCGCCACCAGCGCATCGCGCGGTGCGGTGCGCACACCCTTGCCGACCCGATCCACCCAACGCACACCGGCCACCCAGCTCCAGGAATCGGCAAAATAGAAGAATGGTTTTGCCAGCGCAGACATGGCATAACCAGCCACAGCCAGCCATTTGCGCGCCCTCAGTTTATCAGAAAGCCATCCGGAAAAGATTTTGAGTATGCTGGCTGTTGATTCAGCCACCCCTTCAATTAAACCGATGATGTCGGTCTTTACTCCCAGGACATTTGAGAGAAACAGCGGCAAAACATTGATGACCATTTCGCTGGAAATGTCCATAAAAAAACTGGTCAGTCCTACCGCCTGGATGTTGCGCGGAAGGCCTTTAATTTGTTCAATATTCTTTTTCATTAACATTTCTATTTTCCTCATCGATTTCTTCAATCAATTCTTTTGCTTGTTGTCTGGCTTTGTCCAACAGGTCTTTCCCGTAACCTGTTATTTCGTAGCACCTTCGACGTTTTCCGTTTACCACCCTGGTCTTGCTGAGGAGAAGACCATCCTTTTCAAGACCATGCAATATAGGGTACAGGGTTCCTGGTCCGACATTATATCCATGCCGGGCCAGCTCGATCATTAAGGCACTTCCAAAAACAGATTCCTGGTTGGCATGAAACAGGATATGGATACGGATAAACCCGATAAACAAATCTCGCAAAATTTTTGTATTCATTGTCTTTGTTATATCGTTTCACGATATCGTTATTCGATATTATATTCTAAAAAAAAGAAAATATCAACCTGAAAAAAAACTATTTCTGAAATTTATCGTATTTCAAATATACTAATTTAGAACAAAAAGAAGGAGTTACCATGAAATTGCTAATCCGTTGGTTGGTCACCAGCGCCGCTTTGTTCGCCGCAGCCTACCTTGTTCCAGGTATCCGCGTGGAAGATCCCGAGGCCTGGAAGGTATACCTCATCATGGCCTTAGTTTTGGGTTTGGTGAACGCCCTGGTGCGGCCGCTGCTGAGCGTTCTATCCTGCCCATTGATCATCCTGACGCTCGGGGTATTTATTCTGGTGATCAATGCCGTTTCTTTCCTGATTGCCGCCCGCGTCGCGGAATCGTTGGGCATCGGTTTTTATGTCGATGGTTTTGGAGCGGCTTTCCTGGGTTCGCTGGTGGTCAGCGCTGTTTCGGTGATTTTCAACCTGGCGCTAAAAGACTAATATCTCGATATACATTGACCAGGAAGAATAGTGATTCTTCCTGGTTATTTTGTTAAAGCGCCAGCCGGTAAACCTGGTAACGCTTATACACTTTGGCGCCGATCCTCTCAGCCAGGGCGGGCGTGCGCGGATTATCATCCGAAGTGATGGATAAATCCACCCATTCATAGCCGGCGGCGATCAAGCGTTTGGCCATCTCTGCGAACAACAAGATGGCAATCCCCGTTCCCCAGTATTCAGGCAACACCAGTACGCTTTTTATGGAAGCGCTTTTCACTTTTTGGCGCGAATACCAGGCAGCTTTCAGATAATCCCAGGGATACCGCAGCCCGTTGAGGTGCGCCAGGATTTCGTTCATGTTCGGGATTGCCGGGAAAAAGCCAACTGTTTTGCCATGGTCTTCCGCGAACAGGATCAGTTCAGGATCCGCCAATTCGACAAAAGGCGCCATCAATTCCTGCAATGCTTCCGGCTGCCAGGGTTCAAAACCCGGCAAATGTTGCAGGCAGGGATTGATCAATTCATAAACAAGGTTGACCTCATCTTTCCAGTGCGCCATGTCAGCGGAACGAATAGTGAATTTTTTTCTTTCCCGAACCCGATCAGCGTACTGGATGATCTCTTGAAGATCCTTCAGACCGCTGGTCAGATCCCGGGCAAATGCCAGGTTTTGGCCTCGCGCCGGTTTGAAACCGTAATTCTCGATATACCCCTGGTAATAATCGGCTGTATGGCCACACATGATCGCCGGCTGGCGTTCCCGTCCACCCACCAGAACGCCGTAAGCATCTTCGTAGTCGAGGTTGAAAGGACCATACAAGCTGTTCAGATCATGTTGTTTGGCCCACATTGAAGCGTGATCAAGCAAAGACCGGCCGACTTCTTCATCTTCTATGGATTCATAAAAACCGAAAACACATTCCTTTTTATTCACCGCTTGATTGGCTTTATGATCGATTGCAGTGCAGATGGTTCCCACCGGTCTGCCAGCTCTCCAGGCTATAAAGCACTCGGCTGTTCCATGTTTAAAAAATGGGCCGGTGTCCGGATTCAGCGCCTTCATACGGTCGGGCAGCAATGGCGGAACCCAAAGGGGATCATCCCGGTAAATTTTCCAAGGGAAAGTGGCAAACAATCGCAATTCCCTGCGATTGGAAACCCGGCGGATGTCCAACGTCTCCATGTTAAGCCTTTTCACGCCGCGCTTCCAATTCCGCCACGATCGAGGTGAATTGTTCACGGCCCAGCGGATATTTCACAGCAAAAATGATCCCGATGGAAAGCAGAATAGCCGGGATCGGTCCAACCAACATGCGAATTCCCAACACAGCGCTTGGCGGCTGTTGAAGCGCGTTCGCCTGGTAATGGGTTAATTGCAGCATGACGCCCACCAAAGGGATCGCAATTGAAGATGCAATTTTCTGCATGAGCGTGATCAGGCTGTAGAAAACACCTTCATGTCTTTCGCCGGTTCTATATTCATCCCACTCAATTGCATCGGGTATGATGGACCAGGGCAGCACATGCGCCGCGCTAACTCCAATACCGGCCATGACGCACAGAAAATAGATAACCGGTTGAGACACACTTGGACCGACCGTGATCAGCACAATCTGCACCGTAGCCCAAAACCCAATCCCGATGGCATAAGCAATCCTCTTGTTGATCTTACGGGAGGTGTATTCCCAGAAAGGCAGAGCAATAATCGCCGTGACGAAGATCAAAGCCATCAGCAAATCGCTTTGAGCTTCCAGCCCCAATGCATATTTGATAAAAAACAGCAAAGTCGTCTGTAGGATATCCATGCATACCCATGTCAGCAAGTAGATAACGGCGCTGAAAACGAAGGGCCGGTTTTTTAGGGCCGCCTTAAGTGAGTCGAGCATTTTCGGTTTTTCTTGCGCAATAAAAACTGCGTTTTCGCGGGTATTGAAGAAAACCAGCCAAAGAGGCAGGGCGCTGGCAACCCCGAAGATAACCGCCATCGTCATTACTTTTCCGGCACTCTGGGGGGTGAATGTGCCGATGATCATCATCGGCACGGTGAAAGCCAGCAAACTTCCGAAAATGGAAAAGAACATTCGGTAAGAGGTCAACGACGTTCGCTCATCATAATTTTCCGTCAATTCCGGGGTGAGCGCGAAATACGGCATGTAAACAAAAGTAGCGGCAGCATCGAACAGCACGTATGCCACGGAATAATACGCCGCCAACGCCACCTGGCTCTCAAGGGGAGGCCGGTACCACATCAACATGAATGCCAGGGCAAAAGGCAGCGCGCCGAACAGCAGGAACGGCCTGCGCCGGCCCCAGCGGGAGCGCGTGCGGTCGGAGATATGCCCGATGAGCGGGTCATTCAGATAATCCCACGTTCGACCGATCAGAATGGCAATCCCTGCCACTGCCGGCGCAATACCCACTACATCGGTCAGGAAAAAGAGGAAATACGCGCCAATTATCGTAGTTGTCAGACTGAAACCCAAATCCCCCGAACCATAAATAATCTTTGCCGCACGAGAAAGGTTTTTTTTCATTCGCAATCCTCGCTGTCCATTATTCAGTCGATTTTATCAAACAATTGAATTTTTGAAGCCACCTTTGAAGCCACCCTTTTGATTAAATCAAGTACGTTGAGGTTGTGGAAACAAGCCCTCCGAACCATTACCTCACCTCTAGGTGCCCTGCCCCCTTCCCCTTTGAGGGGGCAGGAGTGTCTGGTGGATATGGATGACAATAGCGATTTTCCTGTATAGGAAAATAATTCGCTGAACGCCGCTGCCGATATACAGGAGTTTTTTTGTTTTAGTTGGAAGGAAGAAAAATTGATTTTGTTGATTGCGATCCTGGCAGGTGTATTGTTCGGCTTCTTGCGAGCCAAATTCAATCATGCCGCCTACCAATCTCTTGAGATCAAGCACATCTGGCTGGTTTTAGCAGCTTATCTACCCCAGTTCTTCATGTTTTTTCTTCCCTCCACGCGAAGTTCAATACCCGCCATCTGGGTTTCCATCCTACTGGTTGCCTCGCAGGTATTGTTGTTAATTTTTATTTGGATCAACCGGAAAATTCCGGGAGGGTGGTTAATGGGACTCGGATTGTTGCTGAACTTTCTGGTAATTGCTTTGAATGGGGGCATGATGCCGCTCACCCCCGAAAACGCAGCCCATCTGCTGCCCAAAGGAAGCACGATCACGCTCACGTTGGGCGAAAGGGTGGGAAGCACCAAAGACATTCTGCTGGAGAAATCTCAAACCCGGTTGTGGTTCCTTGGAGATATTTTCCTGCTGCCGGAATGGCTGCATTACCCCTTAGCTTTCAGCCCCGGTGACGTGCTCTTAAGCCTGGGCGTTTTTTGGTTGTTTTGGGAATTGGGGAGTCCCAACAAGAAACTGGAGGCAATACCCGCATGACAACCATCATAAATCCTCATATTATCCGGGATCCGAACCGCCGGATAAAGCGCAACCCGGTCGAACGTCCTGAAGCCCTTGTCCATCATAAGCATTTGCGTGACTTTCCGGATCCGGGAGCTTCATTCTTTTTCAGAAAAAACAACGCCGTTCATTCAGTCAGTATCAGGGAAAAAGAAAGTTCCACGGTACGGGTGTCAACCAATCTGAAAGATTTTGCCAACCAGTTGGCCATTATATAGAAAGGGAGGGAACAGAACGAGAACGCATGTCATGTCTTGAAATGTTGATTACTCAACGCATCTGCCCCGCTAAAAAATGCTCATCTTGGCGCGGTACTTGCATTAAAGAGGGAAGTCTAAATTTACAAGTGATTGAAAAAACAGGAGATTTGAAATGAAAAAGCTGACCACCATCCTCATTTTCGCGCTGTTCATCCTGAGCGCTGCCGCACCCGCCGCTTCCATCGGCATCGGTAAATAGTTGAAATAAGGAGATTTGAAATGAAAAAGCTGACTACCATCCTCATTTTTGCGCTGTTCATTCTGAGCGCTGCCGCGCCCGCCGCTTCCATCGGCATCGGTAAATAGTTGAAACAAGGAGATTTGAAATGAAAAAGCTGACCACCATCCTCATCTTCGCGCTGTTCATCCTGAGCGCTGCTGCGCCCGCCGCTTCCATCGGCATCGGCAAATAACCTCTTTGAGGAGAAGAAAAAATGTTGAAACAATTCCCATCAAAATCCGCCCATCAGGAACGATCAACTAGCTCCGAGTATAGCCGTATTCTTTCGGCAGCCGTGATCAACAGCAAATTCCGCGACATGCTGCTATCCGACCCGGTAAAAGCCATTTCCTGCGGGTATAGCGGCGAGCAATTCGATTTGGATCATGAGGACAAATCGCGCCTGGCAACCATCCACGCGACCTCGTTGGCTGAATTTGCCGCCCAGTTATCTCGTATTTAGATATTGCATTCAGGAGATTTGAAATGAAAAAGCTGACCACCATCCTCATTTTCGCGCTGTTCATCTTGAGCGCCGCCGCGCCTGCCGCTTCCATCGGCATCGGCAAATAACGGCAGGATTAAGCGAATTTAAAAGCGAATCAGTCAGGTTCTTACCCATTCTTAGGCATGGGTAATGCCTGTTTCTTTCGTGCTTGATGTCAGATCGATTAGCATTGCCGCACAGATTACGATTTTCTGACTGGGATAACCATGGAGAACTCTAAGACTAAAGATATACAAACGATCCTGGTAACCAACACGCGTTCGTTCACGGATGGAAGTTCCATCGCTGCCGATCTGGCGACCTTGATCAGCCAGAACGATAAACGGGTGGCGTTGATCGATGCCGATCCGCGACGCCCGGTGATCCACACGCTTTTCAATATCCCCAACCGGGTCGGCCTGGTGGATATTCTTCAGGATACCCGGCCGCCGTTATCCGTAATGCACGCTTTGCACGAAAACAAGTTGTTTATATTGCCCAGCGGAAAGCTGCCCAAGGAGAATAGTGATTTTCTCGGCTCTCCCAGGATGGGCCAATTACTGCAATTCCTGAAAGATCGGTTCGACAAGATCATCATTCACGGCCCGCCTTTCTTTTATACCGAAACCTCTTCTTTAGCGGCTCAAGTCGATGGCGTGATTCTCTTGATCCACCCCGGGTATAACAAGGATGAAACATCGCGGGCGATCATCGAGAAATTCCAGAAAACCGGCGCCACGATCATCGGGATTGTCATGCGCAACCAACCGAAGAATCAAGTCAATCAAAAAGCCTTCATCGATCGCCTGCTTTCCTACGATAGGCGCTCGCGTTTGAATATTTAGCAATTCTATCCAATAAAAATATAATGAACCCTAGAACCGGGGTTCTTTTTTATCTTAAAACGTCGGTATTTCCATATATACTCATTAAAACTAAACAGGGAGCGTGGTCATGGAGCAAATCGACATTCAGGCAGGATTGGCGAAAATAAAATCCATCGTCGAGCCCTGGCATGCGGCGCTGCAGAACCCTCCCGCAGCCCAAGAGACCGTGTTGAAAAACCTGGTTGAAATCTACAGCCAAACCGGCTACGGGAAGGAACATCACGCAGGCGAGGTTGGCTCAGCGGCTGATTACCGCCGTGCTTTTCCCGTGCAAACCTACGAAACGTATCAGCCCATGATCGCCAGGGTGATGGCCGGTGAAACTTCCTTATTATTGAACGAAGAACCGGCAGGTTGGGCTATCACGCGCGGGACCACCAAAGGCGAGATGAAGTTTATCCCCATGACGCCCACCGATCTGCAAATGCGCGTTTCCGCCGGCCGGGCAGTGGCTAATTACGCGCTGGCAGAGCGCCGCTTCGATATTTTCAATGGTGTGAATTTAAATCTCAATTTCCCGTCCAAAATCGGCACAATCACAGCCGGCAATCGCGAGCTGGATTACGGGTACAGCTCCGGGATCTATACCAAATACGTTTCCACGCACACACCGGTCCAATCGCTGCCCACCCAGGATGACATCGATGCGCTGGGTGGAGGGAAGACCCTGCGCGATTGGGAACAGCGCTTCGAACTGGCTTATGCACAATGCCGTGATCGCAACGTCACGCTGGTGGGAGGCGTCGCGCCCACCGCCCTGCAATTCGCCCGCTTCCTGCATCGCAAGCACCGCACCTATCCAAAAAAGTTATGGCAGGTGATCGTAATGACGCTCGGCAGCGTCCCCGGGATTAATACCCGCCTGGCTGAACCGCTGCGGGCGCTTTATGGGAACGTAGCCATCCGCGAGATTTACGGCGCCACCGAAGGCATGTTCGGCCAGCAACTGGATGAGCGCCGTGCCTGGTCGCCCAATTACGACCTTTTCTATTTCGAAGTGGAAACATCCTCCGGCATCAAAGCCCTGCATGAAATGCAGCCCGGCGAACTGGGCAGCCTGATCGTCTCCACCCCCATCCTCGCCCGTTACAAGATTGGCGATTTGATCCTGGCTTTTCAACCGCCTTACTTCCGCTGCATCGGGCGCGAGAATTGGTTGACCCCGCTCAAGTACGGCTGGTATGAACTGGCAACACTGAATTTTGGACGGCTGTGATAAATAAAAACCGTACGCATTTTAATACCTGCTTTAACTATGCGCAGGCATTTCGCGTACGGTCTTGAAAGTTCCTAAAAGCTAATGGGTTTGAAATAATCCAGCTTACGAACGTTTCCTCCCCAGCCCGGAAATCAAGACGTTGATGCCAACCGCGATCAGGATCAGCGGCCAAAGATAAGACCAACTCATCCATCCGCCCAGGCCGATCCCGATCAGGATCGCCGCGCCGATGAAATTCCCGCCGACGTTATGCCGGTATTCCGGCAGGATCAAACGGGCGCATGCTTCCAGCAGAATTATCCCGCCTGCTCCCAGCGCGATCAGGTTCCAGACGCCGAAGTTGCGCAGGTCCTGCAGCGAATGGAAAATCCAGCGGGTATCCACCGACCAGCCCATGTCCGCAAACCAGCCGGTATTGGAAGCCAGGAAAACCAAACCCGCCCAGATCAGGATCAGCGCCCAGGCGACCGAGCTCAACAGATCATTTTCTTCGGTCTTTTCATCGTGTTTGAGTACTTCTTTTTCATCTTTTTCTTCGATCTTTTTTTCTTCGTCAGCCATCATAACTCCTATGAATTCGTTTGATCTTTTTCAAAAATAAGCCTGCGAGTTTTAATTTAAAATCTACTGCCTGGTACGCAGCAATCCGCCCACCAGCACGCTGACACCCAGCAGGATGAGAATGAACGGCCAGATCAGATCCCACCCGAAGAAGTTGCCCAGGCCGATCCCGATGAATACCACTCCCAGAACCAGCGTACCGACCACGCGCCGTTTAATCGACGGCACCAGCAAACGGATGATTGCCTCTCCCAGCAGGATGATGCCGGCGCCCAGCATGATGATGCCCCAGATGGCCGGTTCGAACATGACCATTTCCGCGGGGAGATACCGCGCGATGAAGCTGTGCGCGATGATCGTGTCCAACCAGCCGGTGTTGGCGGCCAGGAACACCAACCCCGCCCAGATCAACATGGCTGCCCAGGTGATGCTGCTCAAGGCATCGCGCTCTTCGATCTTTTCGTCATGCTTGTGCAATTCTTTCTCATCTTTTTCGTCGAATTGTTTCTCGTCATTTTTATCGGTAAGTTTGTCCGCCATTCGAACCTCCTGATTTCACTTGATTACACCATCTATACGTACGAATTGATTATAGGGTTTTTCAGGGAGCAAGCCAACTGTACGAGAACAACCGGCGAAACGGCTATTTGAGGTATTTTGAGAAAAAAGCCACGCTTTGAGCGATCAGGCGCGTATCCCCGCTGTTCTGAAATGTATGCGGCTGTCCGGGATAATAGACGCATTCCGTCTCGATTCCCAGTTCAGTCAGGCGGCTGCACAAATCGCGCGACCATTCCACCGGCACCACGCTATCGGATTCGCCATGCTGGATGCTGACCGGCGCCTGAATACGCTCCAGGAAATAGATCGGGGATATCTTCTCAAGAGCTTGTTCCGGAAAGCGCAGCTTCTTGTTCCCGCGGCCGTCATCGTCGAAATGGTTGAGGTTCAGGTTTTCATCCGCGCTGACGGAAGCATATAACATAGCCGCGTCGATATCCGGATCGACCTCCAGCATGCGCAGCACAATCCCACCGCCCATGCTGTGGCCCCACACTCCAACCTTACCCGCATCGGCTTTTTCCAAAATGCCGGCCTGCCCGGCCTGGCTGCGTACCAGACTGAGTAGATTCAACGCGTCCAGCGTGTCGCCGATACCCAGCAGATTGCCGCCGCCTTCCGAGGGGGCGTATCCGCGCAGGTTGGGATGTACCACAATGAATCCGTTTTCGGTCAGCGCATCGGCATAGCGCGTGGAGTAATCCAGCGTGGCATAATCTTCCGGCGTCACATGTCCATGCAGCATCAGAATCACCGGGAAAGGCCCCGTTCCGCGCGGGATGTTGATAAAACCGTACAAATCCAGGCCTTCACTGCGGTACTTAAATAATTTACGGGTGAAGCTGCCGGCAGAATTTAAGTTGCCCTCATCCTGGATCACGCCGCCGCCATAATTGCGCCCCGCCAGCGTATCGATGTAATAATCTTCAAATGGGTCGCTGGTAGGCGATGGCGTTTGGGTGAGCGTGGGGACGGGGGTGGGCGTGCGGGTGGCGGACACCCGGCGGGTTGGCGTCAGGCTGGGGATCGGCGTGGGAATAAACGTGGCTGTAACCGTGGGGGTCTGCGTGATCACACTGGTCTGCACTTGCGGTTGGGGTAATTCGCGGTTCTCGGCTGCGGCTGGAGTCGGTGTTAGGCAGCCTGAAAAAAGGAAACTCAACGTTGAAAAGGCGAGGATGATCGGAAAAACTGCTTTGCCGTTCATAACCTCAGAAACTCAACCGAAAACAAGAATTCATCCACCTTCTGAAAGCGCTTCATGATCGACTTCCCGGATGGTGAAGTATTGACCGTTGAATGTATACACTTTCAATCCTTCTCCCGTTTCTTCGGCACTCTTCAACTGCCGGATGATAAACCCGCGCGGGTTGGTCATGCTCCCCAGCGGATCGACCCCGTCAGTCAGGATTTCGGTATTATCAATGCCACGCACGCGCAGCCCATTGTAGATTTCCGCTTCGTCCTGCGACGTATGCTCTGCCGGCAGGAACACGCTGATCTTACCGCCGCTCTGGTCTTTCAGGTTGCTTTCAGGCAGCAGGTCCGCGATCTGCCCGGATAACCAGGGGTAGGTCTGGTAGTCCATCAATGAGTGGTAGTAAGCCGGGTATCCGCTCAGATAATACACCGCCATCCCGGCAACAAACACCGGCAGCAGATACTTTCTTTTTTCGGTCAACAGCAGGAAAATCTCGACGCCATACAACAAAGCCACCATCAGGAAGAAATACGGGCCAAGAATTTCGGTCAGAAATCCGTCCACCGATCCCAGGGCTTTCATGAAATATTCGTCTACCGGGAAGATCGCTCCCTGGATCAATACCGCATTGGCTAGGACGATCAAAAGGAATGGGAAAATGCCGGTCCAAATAATGAATTTCGCTTTAGATTTCACGCGTTTGCGGTCGAAATGGCGCATGACGATCATGGCAATCAGAATGTAGAGCACTGAAAAGACAATCAGGTAGCGGCCCATGATCTTGGAGGGCATTTCGCGGTTGTAATACGCGCGCCAGGAATGGCGCGTGACGGCAACATAAAAACCGGCCATGAGCGCCAGCATTTCAAAAACCAGCCGCCCCAATCCCTCCCGCCAGCGTCGCAAATCAATCTGCGTAACGGTTGCCAGCAGCAGGTTGAGCACCGGAGCGGAGACCAGGATGTAATAGCAGACGTAAAGCAGCGCCCAGAGCAGCAGGCGCGGGAGCGTGAGCGCGGCCGGGTCAGTTTTGGCGGCCACGCCGAAACCCAGGATCAGCTTCAACTCCACGCCCTCAGCCAGCCCGGCAATCAGCCAGGGGCTGTAGGCTGCCAGCATGGCCAGGGTCAGCAACACCGCGTGCTGGATCTTTTTCCAGCCGGGTCTAAAAAGCGACCCCTCGCCTTCGAACGGTTTGATCCACCAGGCCAACATGAAAAACGGGATGGCAGCCAGGCTGATGTAGCGCGTCAGGTACAGCACCGCCAGCATGGCGCCGTTGAGCATGTCCCACTGCAGCCGCATGCGCCGGTTGCGCGGCGCTGTCAGGGTGATATATACCGCCCAAATAAAGAGCGGGAAATACAGGTTTTCGCTGAGAATGCGGCGAGGATAAACCAGGTGGTAAGGGATCAGACAGGTCAACAACACGGCGATCAGGCTGTGCTTGCGATCGAGAAACTGGCGGGCGATGAAATAAGCCGGGAAAATGATGCTCGAGGACAGCACCACGTTGATGAATTTAATGCCTTCAAAAATGAATTCTCTAAATACCAGAGCCGGCATGATGGCCAACGGATAGAGGGGCGGATAATGATGCGATTGCGCCACTGAAAAAAAGCCGCGATAAAAAGACTCGGCCATATCGAAGTAAGTCATCTCATCCCCGCGCCCCAGCGGGCCATACGAGGTGGAGGTGACCAGCGCCAATTTCACCAGGATGAAAAGCAGGTAAACGCCGAACAAAGCCGGCAGCTCCGCCAGGTCTTGGGAAACCCCGCTTTGGTCGCCCTGCCGCATGAAATGCGCGCAATACCATACCGCGGCCATAAACGCGCTCTGGATGCCGAGCAGCGCCAGCCATACCAGGACAGGTTCCAAGCGTTCATAAACCAGCTTGAGGTCGCCAAACCAGTTCGTTTGGCGGGTCAGCAGGAAATACAGGACGGCTGCCAGGAAAACGCCGCCCAGGAAAATCAACCCAATATTTTCTTCATGATCGAGGAGTGCTTCGGCCCGGCGATGAATGCGGCTGTCCGCGCGCTGCGAACGGTACGCCAGCCAGGCGAAGACCATGCTGACCGCGAAGACCGCCGCTACCAGTAACAGGCGTGAAAGTGAGAGATTGAAAACCACGCCCGCGCCCGGCTCAGAACCCACCAGCGCCAGGTAAACCGCCAGCAAGGCTGCCTGCAGCGCATTGAAGATGAAGTAAAGGGTGATCATCATATGAATGTGATTTTACCGCAACCGCAGCGCGGCGCTTCCTGGCAAGGCCGCATCACTCGGTAACAATCACTGCCGGTCCGTTGACCTGTGAACGCTGCACCACCAGGATGCCGGCCAGGCAGACCAAAGCGCCCAACAACTGCAGGGCGGAGGGGATTTCATTCAGAATCACGATTCCCAACAGCGTGGTCACCACCGGCTGGCCGACCAGCGCCACAGAAACGACCGCGGCCGGCAATTTTTCCACAGCCTGGTTGATCAACAGGTAGCCGATTACCTGCGACGTGAGCGCCATGAGAAAGATCATCAGCAGACTTTTACCCGGCAGCGGCTGATTGAACAAACCGGCGGCAAGCGCAACCAGCAGCATTCCTAGCGCGCCGCTGACCGTTTCCAACCAGGTATAGCGCAGGCTGGACATATACCTGCGCGCTTCTTTTGTGATGAGGACGTAGACCGCGTATGAGATTCCGGACGCGACGCCGATCAGGTTGCCCGTAGTTTGCACGCTGGCGCCATAGATCACGTCCCAGCCAATCATCAAGCCCGCTCCGCCGAGGGCAACCAGCAATCCCAGCCAAAATCGCCCCGGTTGCCTTTCCTTGAATAACATCCAGCTCAACAGGCCAACCCAAACCGGCGCGGTATTATCCAGCAGGGTGACCGCCGAGGCAGTCGTGTAATTCAGAGCCGAGCACCACAAGCCGAGGTTAAGTGCGAGAACCAGCCCGCCCAGTATGCCCCATTTCAAACCGTTTCCACCCGGCAGGACTTTTTCGTCGCGCGGTTTCAGAAATACCGCTGGCAGGCTGAGCATGGCGCCGGCAAACACTAACCGGTAAAAACCCACCAGCACGCCGTTGGCATGCACGTATTTAACGAACATCGGGCCGGTTCCTAATAAAAGGACTCCCAGCGCGATCAAGAGCAAAGCTTTTTTAGTCTCGGATTTTTTCATTAGAATCTGGTTTTCGTATGCGATTGAAGCCGAATTTTACCCGAAATCCCCTGAAAACGTTGAAATTGCCGCCGACGCAAAGGCCGCAGGGTTGGTTTTACGGATATAATTGCAGTTTCACCAACTGAAGTTTTCATTCATCAATACGGAGTTCCGAATGTCCTTCTTAAATATTTCCTCTCCCAAAGAGCGAGAAAGTGTCATGGCTTTATACCATTCCGACGGCGCTCTGGACCTGATCGCGGGCGCGGTTCTGTTGAACCTCGGTTTGGATTTGCTGAACGAATCCCCGACCACATCCTTGTTTACCTGGATCCCGGTCTTGCTCTATTCTTCTATTAAAAACCGTTTTACTTTGCCGCGTCTTAACTACGACGCTCTCAAGGCCGACGAGAAAATTGTGCGCAGCTGGACAGCGCAAACAGCCGTGGGGCTGGCAATTACGCTGCTGGTGCTTGGCACCGTGATCGTTGGCGATCCCTTAAACATAAAAACCATGATCAACCTGCCTTTTCAGGGGAACATCATGAGCCTGGCGTTCGCGCTGCTGGGCGGTTTGGCCGCGTTGCTGGCCGCCTGGTTGATCCCGATCAAGCGATTCTATCTCTATGCCGGGATCATCTTCTTTTCCGGGATAACCAGTTATTTCTTTCTGCCCATATCCATACCGGTATTCATTTCAGCGGCTGTGATGGTTGTGATCGGTTTCAAGCTAACCATGAAATTCAATACCCAATATCCCGATCCGGACAAACCCGATAAACCGATCGACGTGAAAGAGAAAAAGAAAAAATGAAATCAAAGAACTGGGCTGTTCTATGGTTCCTTGGACTGATCTGGGGAACCTCGTTTTTGTGGATCAAGGTCGCGGTGGCCGACGTCACCCCGTTGGTATTGGTCGGCTTTCGCACGTTATTCGCCTCGCTGGGTTTGGGGGCAATCGTCTTTTATTACCGTAAGATCATGCCGAGTTGGGAAGTATTGCGTTCCAAGCTGCCGGTTTTCATCGTGCTGGCGTTATGCAATATCTCCATTCCCTGGGCTTTGATCTCGTGGGGCGAGCAATATGTCAATTCGGGCATTGCCTCCATCATCAACAGCGCCATGCCGCTTTTTACCATCATCATCGCACCCCTGATGATCGCGGATGAACGCATCACCTTACCCAAATTGGCCGGTTTGCTGACCGGTTTTGCCGGCGTGGTGATCCTGATGCTGCCGAACGTAAAAGAAGGCTGGAGTTCAGGGCTGCTCGGCATGGGAGCCTGCCTGCTGGCGACGGTTTTTTATGCATTCGCGGCCGTCTACGCGCGCAAGAACAGCGGCGGGCTGCCTCCGCAGCTGCAAGCCGGTCTGCAATTGAGCCTCGGTTCGCTGTTCATCTGGATTGCGGTTTTCGCCACCGAGGGAATGCCCGCGCTGCCCACCCAGCCGGTCACTTGGCTGGCGCTGGTCTGGCTGGGGCTGCTCGGTTCATGCCTGGCTTACATTTTGTATTTCTACCTGCTGCACCAGATCGGCCCCACACGCACATCTACTACCACTTACATTTCCCCGCTGGTGGGGGTGGTGCTGGGTGTGATCTTCCTGGGCGAATCCCTGCACTGGCAAACCTTCCTGGGCGCAGCCTTGATCCTCTCCGGCATCTTTATGGTCAATATGAAGAGAAAAGAGCAGGAAATCATCGTAGCGGAGTAATCCGCCTCCCCCAAGAATCCTGTCCGGGCAGGTCTGTTCAAGTATCAGACCTGCTTTTTTATTGCGGCCTAATTCATATAATATAAACATGCTATTGAAATCAGCCAGTGAGGCGCGCGCTTTTGGGAAAAAGGTTGCCGAGGAGTTATCCTGCCGGGACGCTTTTTCCGCGCTTGAACTGTTAAATGAAATCCTGTCGGAACGCACATCCTTCCGCCTGTTGGATCTCGTTGGAGCAGAACTGAATTCGGCTGCGCAAAACGAGGAGGATGAATTGCTGCAAGCGGTTGCCGGTCGACGCAGCGAAGGCGGTTGGGTGGTGATCGCTTCCGCCCTGCGCGCGCGCCTGCCGCTGGGCGTGCATGAGCCTCTGGAAGCCGCCCGCCGATTTATCATCCAGGCCGGCATCTGGTACGGCTGCGATTCCATCGCGGAGCGCGTACCGGGGCAGGCCCTGGTCGACTATTTCGGTGCCAGCCTTGATTGCCTGGCTGACTGGCGTAGCGATCCCGATCACTGGGTGCGGCGCGCCGCGGGCGTGGCCGGCCATTTCTGGTTCAAACGCGCCAATGGCGATGCCGGGCTGGAGAGCCAGGCCGGCTGCTTGCTGGAATTTTATAGCCCGATGCTGTCTGAACGCGACTATGAAGCCGCCAAAGGGGTCGGTTGGGCGTTGAAAACCGCCGGGCGTTATTATCCCCGAATGGCGGCCGATTGGCTGGAGCGGGAAATGCTGGCGAAAAACAACCCGCCCGCCGCTGTTATCCGCCGCAAAGCCCTGCTTTACCTGCCGCCAGAACTAAAAAGGAATTTCGCGAAATCCTGATGGGACGCAAAGCAGTCTTTCTGCCCTATCGGGCGCGCAGCGTGCTGAACAAGCACAAATACCCCGACCATTGGTTTTGGACGCGCTACACCGTTTATCCGTACATCGGCTGCCAACATGGCTGCGAATTTTGCTACTGCCGCGAAAGAAAATACGCGCCTTACGAGGACATTGCTGATTTTCCTTACGTGATCAAGATCAAAGAGAACGCGCCCGACCTGCTGCGCAAGGCGTTGGCCAAAGTCCCGCGCGATACCATCGCCGTGGGCGACTACCAGCCGCTGGAGCGCAAGTTCGGAATTTCGCGCCGCCTGCTGGAAGTCTGCCTGGATATGGATTTCCCCGTCTTCATGCTGGAGCGTTCGCCGTTGGTGCTGCGCGACCTGGACCTGATCGGGGAGATCAACCGTAAATCGCACGCCTCTGTGCTCTTCAGCCTGATCCACACTGCGCAAACTCCTCAGGCCGAAATTATCGACCGCATGGAGCATTTGGCGCCACGGCCGCAGGCGCGGCTGGATGCGATGTGCACACTTGCCAAAGCGGGCATCACTACCGGCATCTGCTTCATGCCCATCCTGCCGGGGCTGTGCGATACGCCTGAAAATATCGAACTGGTTATCCGCCAAACCGCCGATGCCGGCGGACGGTTCGTGCTGGCCGCGCCGCTGACGCTGGCTGACCAGCAAAAGACCTATTTCATGCAATACCTGCAAGTCCATCACCCCGGGCTGCTCCCGCTCTACCGGCAGCTCTACCCGGACAAGAGCTATGGCCCGCAGGGGGATGCCTGGTTGAAGGTCGGGCGGCTGGTGCGCGAGATATGCCTGAAGGTCGGCATCTCCGACCGCATGCCGCGCCCCATCCTGCCGGGAGAAAAGCGCGCGTTGAATAAACGCGCCGCGGAACTGCTGGCCAACCGGGCTTATAGCCTGGAGCTGGACGGCGCGCAGGCTGATCGCATCTGGCCTTACCGCAAAGCCGCCTGGGCGCTGGAAGAGCTGCCGCAGGACATCGGCCTGATTTCCAAACAGATGGGATTGAAAGGCTTGCAGTCCATCCAGGGTGTGGGGCCATCGATCGGCAGTTTGCTGGAAGTTTTTATTAATAAAGCTTCTAATAGGGATCAGGTCACTAATTTTTAATCCTGATGAAGGATATTACGAGGCAATCTTTTTTAACCAATCACTACACTCTTAAAAAACTCTCCGTTGGCTGAGCTTGTCGAAGCCAACTCTCGGATGTTACTCTCTCTTTTTCCTTGAATATTTGACAAGATCATCATAATTACCTTCAATCAAAGCAATTTTCTTTTTCCGCGACCAGCCATGAATTTGCCTTTCCCTTTGATAAGCCTCATCTATCCTTTTAAATTCTTCGCAATAGACCAATTCAACAGGCAAACGTCTCTTTGTATATTTCGACCCAAGTCCTTCAATATGATCCCAAATTCGCTTATCCAAGTTCCAGGTGCTGCCTGTATAAAAAGTCCCATCAGAACATTTTAGAATGTAAGTAAATGGCATCGCTCACCCCAATCTTGAGTTGAATATCTGCTACGGGATATTATAAAGTCGGCCTCGCCTTCGACAAGCTCAGGCAGCGGCCTTCGACAAGCTTCCCCTCTCATGATCGGGGACAGGCAGATCGCAGCGGCCTTCGACAAGCTTCCCCTCTCATGATCGGGGACAGGCAGGCAGCGGCCTTCGGCAAGCTTCCCCTCTCATGATCGGGGACAGGCAGGCAGCGGCCTTCGACAAGCTTCCCCTCTCATGATCGGGGACAGGCAGGCAGCAGCCTTTCTTTTCCACCTTTGGAAAAACTCAATAGAAGTCATTTTATAATAGTAAAGACCATGCAAACCTACGAAGACTTCATACCCTTTAGCGGCAATAGCGAGCGCGCCATCAGCATCGCGCTGCATACCCTGCTGCCATTGGGCTTTCAAATCGAATCGCAGGGCAGCTCGCACCTGACCGTCACCAACCAGCGCTACAACAGCACCAAACAGGACGCGCTGCTGGGCATCTCGCGCGCGGAGTTCGAACTGGGCCGTTCCGCCCTGACCGTGCGCGCGGAATTGGGCGGCGTGGAGCGTATGCAGAAATTCCTGCTGTTCATCCTGTTGGGCCTGGGCGCCTTTGACGTGCTGCTGTTCACTGGCTTGTGGTATTTCATCCCTGAACTGCACGCGCATACCTGGTTCCTGTTCATCCCGCTGGTCGCGCTGATCCCCTGGGCGATCATCGCCCCGCGCATGACCGTCTGGATCCGGGAGCGCACGGTCGCGGCGCTGCATACGCTGCTTTCGAATATCGCCTCATCCCAATAAAATCTTATAAAGAATTTATTTGCGTTATTCTATACTGCCTGTATAATTGTGGACTTAATGGCGGCCCTACCAACCTCCCCCAGCAAACGCAGTGAATTCTTCGATGGCATCAAAGGAGAGCTGCCTATTCTCTTGGGCGTGGCGCCTTTCGGCATGATCTACGGCGTGCTGGCGCGCGGCGCGGGCATGTCGGCCTGGGACGCGCAGGCCATGTCCTCGGTGGTGTTCGCCGGGTCAGCCCAGTTCATGCTGGTGCAGCTGATCAACCTGGGCACGCCGGCCTTGATGATGATCCTGACCGGATTGATCATCAACCTGCGGCACGCGCTTTACAGCGCCTCCATTTCCCCCTATACCAAGCACCTCAGCCCGTTGTGGAAAGCCGGGCTTTCCTACCTGCTCACTGACGAAGCCTACGCAGTAGTAGTCATGCATTACCAAAAGAAAACCGACATTAAATACAAGCACTGGTTCTTCCTGGGCGCCGGGCTGGTGCTGTGGACCTGCTGGCAGCTCAGCACCGCTGCGGGCATTTTCCTGGGCGCGCAGGTGCCCGCCAGTTGGGGGCTGGATTTCACCCTGGCGCTGACCTTCATTGCGCTGGCCGTGCCCTCCATCAACGACCGCCCTTCGCTGCTGGCAGCCCTGAGCGCGGGAACCACTGCCCTGCTGGCGCGCGGCTTACCTTATAAACTGGGCCTGATCGCGGCAGCCTTCGTGGGCATCGCGGTGGGATTGTGGAGCGAGAAGCGATGAGCGACATCTGGATCGTGATGATCGTGGTCGGCTTGCTGACCTACCTGACGCGCCTCTCGTTCATCCTGCTGCTGCAGCACTGGCAGCCGCCGCAGGTCGTGCAGAGCGCGCTGCGCTACGTGCCGGTGGCTGTGCTGACCGCCATCATCGTGCCGGAGATTTTGGCCTCGAATGGCGCGCTGGATTTCTCGCTGGGCAACCCGCGCCTGATCGCGGGCGTGATCGCCGCGCTGGTAGCCTGGCGCAGCAAGAGCGCTTTGTGGACCATCGCCGCGGGCATGGCGGCTTTCCTTGTACTCAACGCCTCCCTGGGCTAGCTTTTCTTCTTTTCCGTGGAGCGCGTGAGCGCAAACGCCAGCAGTAAAAGCAGCAGCCCCATGCCGTCAAACAGGATAAAACGTTTGATGGTGGCCTGGATCAGCGTGTTTTGATAATTCCCATAGAGCAAAATCAGAGTTTCCCCCAGCAAGCCGATGGCCTGCATGATGAGTGCTTCGATTAATGAAATTCGATACTTGATGGGGTGAACGCAGGCGAAGACGTAAGGCACGTTCCACATCACGAACAGCAGCCCCAGCCCGCGCAGCATGCCCATGCCCGCCGCGCCGCCCAGTCCAAAGCCGGCCATGTAGTCTTCCGGGTGCCACAGAAATACCAGCGCGCATTGCAGGTTGAGGAACAGCAGCAGGCTGATCAGGGCGCGGGCCAGCCAAAGGCGTTTATTGCTCATGGAATGATTGTATAGGATTTTGTGCTTAAATAAAATGTAGGCTTCGACGGGCTCAGCCTACGGTGAATTATCTAATATGGGCCCAGCAGGATTCGAACCTGCGACCAAGCGGTTATGAGCCGCGTGCTCTGCCGCTGAGCTATGGGCCCCTGGAAAGGTGAAAAAAATTATAACACCAACCCTTTACACAGATAGACACAGGTCTATTCAATCTGCCTGATCTTTTTTGCGTCCGCGTGGATCGGTGGTTTTATCTTTTGTTCGAAATGAACAGCATGACTGCCAGTCCAATCCCGGAGAATGCGATCAGCAGGATGCCGAAGATCTGGTAGGTTTGCCGCTCCGCCGGGCTGGCAGCCGGGACCGTTGCAGTCGGCGCGCCAGCCGCGGTTTGTGTGGGCGGGGGGACGTAGGCCTGGGCGATCCTGGTGGGGGTGATCTGTACGGCCGTCGGCGCCGTTTCAGCTTGCGGCGCTGCCGTGGGGCTGGCCGCGGGGGTAGGAAGCGCGCTGCCGGCCGGCTGGATCAGCAATTCCTCGCCGACCCAGATATCGGAATCGTCCGCCGCCATCTTGTTGAGTTCGCGCAGTTCATCCAACGTGACGCCATAAGCCGTAGCAATGGCGGTCAGGGTTTGGCCGTTCAGCACGGTATGCTTGATCGAGCCATCCGCCTGCGGGGTGGCCAGGTTGACGCCGTACACATAGTTGGAGAGGTCAGCGGTGGCCTGCGCTTCGGCGGCATCCCCGCTGTTGGGATTGGTGGAAGGCACTGCCCCAGTGGAGGATTGCCCTTCGACCAGACACACGTCCAGCACGAATACGTACAGGCCGTTGCCCCAATCCGCCACGCCGCCACCGGCGTCCGTGTAACGGTTACCCCAGGAATTCAGCATTACTTCCTGGTGGGTCCAATCCGACCAGGCGCTGTAGATGGCTTCTTCCACGCTGCTGCTGGCGGCCCAGTTCTCGTCGCATTTGATCGACGCCCCGCCCCCGTAGCCGGTCCAGGAGACGCGCATGGTTTCGTCACTGCCGCCCGAGCCGGTATGGCCACCCTGCCCGGTCTGCACGATCCAGTCGGCGTGGGCTTGCGCCGCGGCCATCACCAGGGAATTGGCGTTGAAGGCATAATAGCCATTGGCCGCGCGATAGGCGTTGACAGCCGCCACCAGGTCGTAGCCGGTAGGCTGGCCGGCTGATACCGGCGAGTAAGTGCCCAGGCTGGCGGCCAGCGCCAGCGCGAGCAGGATTATCGCGATTTTGTTGATTTTCACACCGCCATTATAACCAAAGTATGGCTTGTTATTTTTTTAGGCGGATGCTTGCCACAGATGGATACAGATTATTTATTCCTGGCTTTCTTTGGTTACTTAACCCCTTTCTTGACCGATACCCCGTAGTTGTGTAGAATAAAGTCCACGCGGGCGTCGCCAAGTGGTAAGGCATCAGCCTTCCAAGCTGATATTCGTGGGTTCGAGTCCCATCGCCCGCTCTTTTTATTTAACTTGCGTTGATATTACCGGCATCAGCCTCTCTTCTAGTGGCTGATATTCGGAGATTACAAGTCCCATCGCCCGCTCTTTTCTTTATAATTATTCTTTTTGGCTATTTTCGGCATCAGCCTCTCTTCTAGTGGCTGATATTCGGGGTCGAATCCCATCGCCCGATCTTTTTATACCCAATCGAGATCGCCACGGCTGACGACCCTACGCTTCGCTGAGGGCAGGCGCCCGCCTCACGAAAACTTCTCCATCTTGTCTTTGCGAGCGAAGCGAAGCAATCCCACGGCCGGCACTCAAATCATTTTCAAAAGTTCTTCACGGCTGGCGACCCTACGCTTCGCTGAGGGCAGGCGCCAACCTCGCGAAAACATCCCCAGCTTGTCTTTGCGAGCGAAGCATCCCTTTAGGGAAGCAATCTCATGGCCGGCACTCAAATCATTATCGTAAGGCCGCCACGGCTGACGACCCTACGTTTCGCTGAGGGCATGCACCATCCTCGCGAAAACCTCCCCAGCTTGGCTTTGCGAGCGAAGCGAAGCAATCTCATGGCCGGCATTCAAATCATTTTCAAAAGTTCTTCACGGCTGGCGACCCTGCGCTTCGCTGAGGGCATGCGCCGGCCTCGCGAAAACATCCCCAGCTTGTCTTTGCGAGCCCGCTTCAGCGGGCAAAGCAATCTCACGGCCGGCACTCAAATCATTATCGTAAGGCCGCCACAGCTGGCGACCCTGCGCTTCGCTGAGGGCAGGCGCCAGCCTCGCGAAAACTTCTCCATCTTGTCTTTGCGAGCGAAGCGAAGCAATCTCACGGCCGGCACTCAAATCATTATCGTAAGGCCGCCACGGCTGGCGACCCTGCGCTTCGCTGAGGGCATGCGCCGGCCTCGCGAAAACTTCTCCAGCTTGGCTTTGCGAGCGAAGCATCCCTTTGGGGAAGCAATCCCACGGCCGGCACTCAAATCATTTTCAAAAGTTCTTCACGGCTGGCGACCCTACGCTTCGCTGAGGGCATGCGCCGGCCTCGCGAAAACATCCCCAGCTTGTCTTTGCGAGCGAAGCGAAGCAATCTCACGGCCGGCACTCAAATCATTTTCGAGAAGCCGCCACGGCTGGCGACCCTGCGCTTCGCTAAGGGCAAGCGCCGGCCTCGCGAAAAAAAAACCCCACTCTGTCTTTGCGAGCGAAGCAAAGCAATCCCACGGCTGGAATTCAAATCGGTAAAAAAAAGCCACGCATTCCTGCGTGGCCTACAATCCTTCTTGTAGGGGCTTATTTCAGGGTCTTTTTCCAGTCATCGATGGCGGTGTTGACCTTGTTCTTTAAGCTGGTGATCTGCGCGGAAGTGAGCGCGGTGGTCGTGCCGGATGAATCGTTGCTGGGCGCCTTGCCGGCATCCGCAAACTTGTAAAGCGCGTCCAGGTCGCCGTTGAACCAGTTCAGGTCGATGCTCTTGCTCTCCGCGCCGTAGGCCAGCCCGTCGCCGTTCTGGGTATACTGCCAGAAGGTCCAGCTCTTGCCGGCGCTCTTCCAGGGCTCCAGGTCCTTGGGTTTGGTCACCCCGGCCTGGTAGGTAGCGAAATAATGCGCCACCCATAGCGTGTAATATGCCCATTTGGCGTCAAACAACTTGGTGACCTTGTTGCGCCCGTGCACGTCCCAATAGCCCGGCGAGGTATAGAGGATCGGCCGGCGGCCGGTTTTGGTTTCCACCTCCACCAGGAATTGCTCCAGCAGGGCATTTGAGGGGTAAATGCTGCCCTGGCGCGGGGCTTCGAAATCCGCCACCGGCGGCAGCTCGCCCGGATCCTCTGCCAGGATGTCGCAGAAGATGCGCGCCTGCACCAAGCCGTTGAGGTCCCAGCGCAAAAAGTGATATCCGCCGCGCAGCAGGCCGGCATCTTTGGCGGCTTTCCAGTTATACTCAAAATCCTTGTCGATCGCTCCGCGTTCGGATACTTTTATAAATACAAATTTGGCGCCCTTCTTAACAGTCTTATTAAAATCCATCTTTTGAGGGGTGGATTTATCATCCTGCCAGTGACTGATGTCGATTCCCTGTATCATCGGCTTGTCTCCTGATTACACTCAACTCATAATCTATACGTTCCAAATGCAACTTGCATTAAAACAGATGCAGGATTGATGCCAAAAGCGCGAATACTTTCTTCGCAACCCCGCCTGCCGGCGCTTCAAAAACGCCCGCTTTCAGCCTATACTGAAGAAGAAAAGCAAACTGGCAGGGCAATTTTGGATACATCCGCTTCGAAACCCGGTCACCGCCGATTTTTCCTGCTGCTGTTCGGATTGAGCCTGGCAGCCTACGGCCGGCTGCTCCTGCAGCCGGGAGTCTTCGGGGACGATCCGCAGCTGCTGTACGCCTTCCACCGCTTCGGCCTGGCTGGCTACCGCGATGCGCTGGGGTATTCGCGCCCATTCGGCGGTTGGGTCTACACCCTGCTCTACCCACTGGCCGGCGGGCAGCCCCTGGCCTGGCAGTTCTGCGCGCTGCTGCTGCGGTCGGCCGGCGCCGGATTGCTGTTCGACCTGCTGCGCCGGCTTGGGCCGGGATGGCGCGCGCCGGCTGTGTGGGCGGCCTTGTTGTGCCTGCTCTACCCGGGTTTCAGCCAGCAGGCGCACGCCCTGCAATTCGCGCTGCATTGGGCAGCCCTGTGCGCCGCGCTGGGTTCGCAGATCCTGATGCTGCGCGCGGCTGCCGCAAAGGATCGCAGGAAATCGCTGCCGCTCCTCTTCTCATCGCTGATCCTGTGCGCCCTGGGAATTTTTTCAACCGAATATTTTTTTGGGCTGGAGCTGCTGCGTCCGTTGCTGTTGCGGTATTTCATAAAGAATGGAAAACAATCCTCACGTAAAGGGCGTATGCAGCTCTGGCTGCCTTACTTGTTCATCAGTATTGTCTTCATTTTCTGGCGGCTGAAACTGGCCCAAATTCCGTATCCACGCCCGCTGCTGATGGAAGCCTGGCTCGCAAACCCCGCGGCGGCGCTGCGTTATTTGCTTTCGCGTATTGCGCCGGACCTATGGAAAGCCGGCGGGGCGGCCTGGGTAAATTCTTTTTCCTTTAATCGGAGTAACACCTCACTCTGGCTGTATCTGTCGCTGGGCGGGGCATTGACCGCGGCGATCTGCCTGGCCTGCCGGAAAGACCTGCTTGCCGATCACGCCAACCGGCGCGCAGGTCTTTTGCTCATTTGCGCCGGTTTTCTGAGCATGCTGGCCGGGGAGATTCCCCTGCTCGTCTCGCAAACGCCGCTGGAATTGGATTTTCCGCAAAATCGCACGACTTTATGCTTGATGGTCGGCGCCTGCCTCATGGCAGCAGGATTGCTGCGTCTGCTGCCCGCGCGCGCAGGTTGGCTGGCGGCGGCGCTGCTGAGCGGTTTTTCAGCTGCTTTTCAATTCGATACAGCGCAGGGTTACGCAGGCGCCTGGCGGGAATTGAACAGTTTTTACAGCCAACTCGCGCATTGCGCGCCCGGCCTGCAACCCGGCACCGCCATCCTGTACGAAGAACCGCTCATCCCCGCTTACCCGGCCAATTCGCTGGCGGCTCTGCTCAATTGGACTTATGACGCGGATAACACCAGCGAGGCTTTCTCCTATGATATGCTGCGCATCAGCGAACGGCTGGGAAATGAGCTGCCCGCCTTGCAGATGGGCCTGCCGATCCGGCACGGGAACTTCAGCGGCAGCACCTCGCGGGTATTGGCGGTGGCATTGGACGCGCACGGTTGCCTGCAGATCCTGCGCCCTGCCGATGAACACAACCAGGGGCTGCCTCCGCTTTTACGTCAGGCGGCGCGAATCTCCAATCCCGGCGGTGTGATTCTCGCTTCCGCAAAATTAACCAATCCGCCGCCGTTCCTGGATTTATCAGTTGAAAATGCTGATTGTGGCTGTAGATAAACTGCCCCGAAATCCTCGGGGCAGTTGGCCAGGCGTAAATTGATCTTATGGATTACAGATCACGTCAATATATTTAGTGCCAAAATCCTGGTGATTGGGATTATCGATGTATAAGCTGGCCCAGTGGGCTGGATCCGACCAGCCGATATTGACGTTGTGACTGACACTCTTGGTGCCGGCGCTATCGAAAGTAATACTGCCGTTGCTGGAACCGCCCTCGCAATCCGTCCACTTGTAAGTCACCGTACCCGCTCCGCTGGTGGTAATCTTGGCGGTTACCTTGACGTTGTCCGGACAGTCGATATGGATCGGCTGCGCGGCGGTCGAAAAGGTCACACTGGTCACGGCGAAGGGCCCCGCTGGCGCTCCGCCCACGTGAATCTTGACCCAATACTTGCCCAGCTTTTCACCATCGTCCGATTTCAGCCGCCACACGCCGGTGTAATCTCCGGGATCGTCCGGTGCGGTGAGATGTACTTTAAAAGTGATAGTCTCGTTCGGCTCGATTACAGTATTCACCTTGATCGATTTCTCGCCGCCCATGCGGTCGCCTTCTTCGAAAACGAATTCGTAATCCTCGTTCCAGTCGCAATCGCCTGCGTTGCGCAGCGTCCAGGATTTTTCAAAGTTTTCACCCGCATCGAATACCGTGCCATCCTTGATCGTTTCGCTGACGTATTTGCTCGAGTTGCAGGGGGTCTCATCTTCTTCTTCATCATCGTCTTTATCTTCATCGTCGTCAGTATCTTTTTGCGTTTGGGGCTTGGGTTGGGGCTGGGCTGCAGCTTGTTGCGCGGGAACTTGTTGGGCCGGGGGCTGCGCCGGCGCTGACTGCGCCTGGTTATTCGCGGAGGCTGCCTGGGTCATTTGCAGCGCTTGCACGGTCAATTGCAGCTTCAGGTTTTTCGTTTCGGCATCCTCCTTGTTTTCGCTTCCGCCAAAGGAGATTCTGCAAGCCAACACAGTCAGCAGTAAGATCCCTGCGATAAAAATTCTGACTCCTCTTCTCATATCCATAACGCCCTCCCGATCACATTAATATTTATTGATAATAATGTAGCATTAATTTAATATCTTGGGAATCGGGTAGACCATTGATAAAAATTCCCGCTGGGAATGCATGACCCAATACGGGAATCTTTAAAATCCAATTTTAAAAAGAACTTAAGGTGTGCAGTTAACGTGAAAATCCATCGGGCCGAACCATTGATGATTAGGATTGTCGATGTACAGCTTGGCCCAATAATCCCCGCTGCTGCCCGCGGTGACGTTGTATTCGACGATTTTCTTGCCAGCCTCATTGAAAGTGTAGGATTTGGTGGAAGAGCTCCCGCCTGCGCTGTCAGCCCATTTATAGGTAACCTTCCCGGCGGCGTTGCTGGTGATCTCGGCCTTAACGTTGATGTCATTGGGGCAGCCGGTGTCGATGGTGGTATGCGGCATGTAAAAGGTGACGCTGGTAACCGCGAAAGGACCCGGCGGATTGCCGACAACAATGCTCACCCAGTACTTTCCTAATTTTTCCCCGTCATCCGCCAGCAGACGCCACACACCGGTATATTCCCCATCCTCATCCGGGGCGGTCAGGTCTAGCGAAAAAGTGACCTCCTCGCCAGGTTCGACCTTCTCATCTAAATATTGGGAAGTATCGCCCCCCATGCGATCGCCCTCTTCGAAGACAAAGCGGTAATCCGTATTCCACTCACAGGAACCGTTGTTGCGCAGCGTCCATGTTTTGGTAAAACTATCACCTGGGTCATAATGCTTCCCATCCGGAATAGTTTCATCCACCATGCGGCTGGCGTTGCAGGGGGTGGGATTGACTGTTGGCGTTTCTTCAACTTCGGCTACCGCTGCGCTATCCGTGCTGCCGGTTGATTGGGACTCGCCAGACGATGGAACGGGTTGTGCGGCGGCTGTTTGCGTTTGTATTACCTGCAGTGTTTGCTGGATGGCATTCTGCACGTCGCTTGAATCCCCGCCGCCCAGTGAAACGCGGCAAGCCAGCAGCAGCACCAAAATCGCGCCCAGGGCTGTCGATTTGAGCCATTTTCCTTTTTTCATTCTTCCTCCCGGTATTCCATTGCATCCTTACTGTAGCATAAAATCCGTATCAAAAGAACAGGGAACATCGGCGGGGTAATTCTGGCTATAATCAGGTGGTTATGGAAAATACCCGAAAAAAGACTTTCCTGATCCTGGCGATCATCGGAGCGATCTACTTTGCGTTATGTTTCATCCCAAACGCCTCCACCCTCGGCTCAAACAATCCGATTGTTTTCCTGGACCGCGACGAGTACGTCACTTACCCCATCGTGGAACGTATGCTGGCTTTTGACGGCGATATCCACCGCATCTGGGGCAGCCTGATCATCTACGGCGATTATCACTACGGCTATCCCTTTTATTTCCTCTCGATGCTGGTGTTGCTGCCTTTGCGCCTGGTCCAGGGCGGCGATTTTTTCAATCACGTCGCTTTCAACATTCTGCTGCTCAGGCAGTTCATCAACGTCCTGCCGATGGTGGCAATGGCTGGCGTTCTGACTTACATTCAAACGCATTTCCGCTCGTTGTGGAAATCCCTGCTCATTTTTCTGCTTTTATTAACCATCCCGGCCGTGGTGCGCAGCAACCTGCATTGGTGGCATCCCGATGCGCTCATGCTGCTGTCCATCGCGCTGACCTTCCTGTTCCTCGACCTGGATGAATTCCGCCTGGGCAGGTATTTTTACCTGGCGGCGGCGGCTTGCGGCCTGGCTTCCGCTATTAAATTGATGGGGTTTTTCTTCTTTCTGGCCATCCCGGTTTACCTGTTGATCGCCTGGAGGAAAAAGAAATATTCGATCGGAAAATTCGCCCGCAGCGCCTTGCTCTTCCTGGCTGTCATGATTGCTGTGATCGTTTTAAGCAATCCTTTCCTGTTCTACAAATCCCCGCGTGACGAAATGCTGGCCATCCAAAGCTTCAAATCACAGGAACTCACCAGCGGGTATGAACACGAGGATTCACTGTATTATTCCAAAGGTCCGCAATATTGGCGCTGGACGCTGAAAGTATCCTACGGCAAGATCCGCTCGATCTATATTTTCGCAGCCGCCCTGATCCTGGGGTGCTTCTACGGCCCCCGCAAAGAGGCCAATTGGCTGCGGGCAGCCTGGTCGGCGCCCCTGGCGGTGTATCTTTTGTGGTTCGTCTCCCCCAAACCTGATCATTACCTGCTGCCGCTGCTCGTTCCAATATTTTCCACCATCACCAACCTGACCTATCCCCTTGAAAAAATGCGCGTGGCAGCAGTTAAATGGAAACAGGTTTTGGGAACCGCCGGTTGGCTGCTTTTCGCTATTTTTCTCTTTATGCAATTCATCGATCAAATAACTAAGAGCGCGGTTTTATTTTCTAAATATCTCGGCTCGTAATTATTATCGCTTGACATAATTCTACAAAGTAGTACGATTTGTATACCAACTCGATAAAGGCAAACCCGTCGAAAGGCGGGGACGCAAAGCCATGGATCTACAGCTGAGTTTCAGCCAGGACAGCCAGGTTGCCGTGTTTTGTGTTTTTACTAGAGGATGAGGATCATTGCAGCACATTTTTTTAGAGTTGAGTTTAATGCAGTAGGAGGTCTGGATGAAGACCAACAAAAAATGGATCAGTGTGATGGTAGCCCTTGTCATGCTGGCTGCCGCTGTCACACCCGCTTTCGCCCAAAGCGAAACGGAACCGTTGGAAGAGCCCCCGATTGTCGAAGAAACCAATATTTTCATCAATAACCCGATCGTGAAACTGCTTGCCAGTTTCTTCAGCGGCTTGTTCACCTCTCCGGAAGTTGAGGAACCAGTTGAAGGTGGTGAGGAAGGCGGGGAGACGCTGCCTCCTGATACCACCGAAGAACCGCCGGTGGAAGGTGAAGAACCGGTGGAAGAACCCACACCGGTTCCCACGTTATCCGCCGAGGAGCAGGTAGCCGCGCTGCACACCGAGGAGGATCTTGGATTTGGTGAAATCACCAAATTGCTCCAAATTGTCAATGAAGCGCAGGCTGAATGCGCCGAGACCGGAATCAATTGCGACGTGACGGTGGATAGCTTGCTGGCGGAATATGAAACAGGTTCCGGTATGGGCGAGTTATTTGCCAAGTACGGAAAACCCGAAACGACCGGCGTCGGCCAGGTCAGGAATGAAGAAAAGGAAAAGACCAACAACGGAAAAGCCAAAGGCAAGGACAAGTAAGCTTTTCATCTGGTTAGTCCCTAATCGCCATTGATAAAAAAAAACAGCTTCGTTTTTCACGAGGCTGTTTTCATTTCTTTTCATGCCAGTTCACTTATAATCAATACTGCTTATGGGTATATAAATCATTTTAAAAGTAGAGTGAGGAAACATTGAATAAAAAACCTGTCATCATCGATTGCGACACCGGCACGGACGATGCGATCGCCATCATTGCCGCATTGTACAGCCCCGAGTTGGACCTGCGCGCTTTCACTACGGTTGCGGGCAACGTGGAACTGGAACACACCAGCCGCAACACCCTGAATTTGGTACGCTACCTCGGCTTCGACACTAAAGTCGCGGTTGGCGCCGCCCAGCCCATCCTGCGCCGGACCATCATCCATTCCGGCGATAATACCCACGGCGATACCGGCTTGGGCACGCTGGTGCTGCCGAAAACCGACCAGCCGTTTTATAACCAAACAGCCGTGGAAACGATTTATGAGGAAGCTTTGAAAGCAGACGGCGAATTGGAATTGATCCCCATCGGGCCGCTGACCAACATCGCGCAGGCAATCATGGTCCACCCGGATCTGAAAAACCTGATCAGGCGTATCGTTTTCATGGGCGGCGCGAAATATGGCGGCAACATCACCACCACAGCCGAGTTCAATATTTGGGGCGACCCGGAAGCCGCCAGGATCGTTTTCGCAGCAGGCATTCCCCTGACCATGGTTGGGCTGGATGTCACGCTGAAGGCCGCTTTGAACCTGCAGGACGCCGCCGATATCCGCCGGATCGGCACGCCGGCCGCGGATGTTGCCGCCGACATCCTGGATTTCATGTTCGAGCGCCTGGGACGGGGCGGCGAGGACGCCTTGATGCACGATGCGCTGGCGGTTGGCGTGTGCATCAATCCAGATCTGGTTAAAATGAAACATTATTTCGTAGACTGCGAGTGCAGCGGGCAATACACCGCGGGGCATACCTTTGTCGCAACCAACCGCATCTTCCAGGGCGAGCCCAATTGCTTCGTTTGCGAGGAACTCGATCTGCCCGCCTTCAAAGCCTGGCTGCACGGCGCCATCGCCAGAAGCAAAGCATAAAACCCGGCAGGCTTACAATTGAGGTACAGGCTTTTCAAGGAGAGACAATGAAAAAAAGATACCTGATGATCTTCATGATGCTGGTAATTTCAAGTTTACTGTTTTCCGCTTACAGTTTCCCGGAGCTTTCCGCTGCTACCTCCGGCAGCGCCGCGGATGACAATGATCCGCAAAGCCCGGTCAAAATCACCGGCGAGTTTGCCTACAGCAACGAATTCGTGGTGGAAACGTATTACGTCGAACACGCCGTAGCCCTGCTGGATATGACCGGCTTCGTCAAACGCGACAAGGAATGGGAACTGCCGGTCAATGGCCAGGTGCTCGGGTATATGAAACTGGACGCCGAGAACAACCGCGCCACCTTCGAGCTCTCCCTCCCCGCTCAACCGCAAGGGATTTATAACGACGTCGACCAGGACAATCAAACGGAACAAGGCGTGCAGATCTTCACTGTTGGCTACAGCCCCAATTTGACCGGAGATGTATTCTCGGATGGCGACGACCGTTCGCTGGGCTGGCCTTCCTACCTGGCGTCGGTGAAAACCGATTCTGAAAACCAGGACGAAGTTACCGGCGGCAGGCTGGTGATTTGGGCGGATGACAGCGGGCAGCAATTCCCGAGCAGTTTTGGGGAGGATGGGCTGCTCTTCACTGCGGACGATCCGCAAATGAATGTACCGGCCGGCTTTTCTGTGATCGACCTCGACAGCAATCCTTTCACCATCATCCGCGAGCGCGAGGTGGCGCTGACACTCTACGAACCGACCGATATCGCGGTCAAGGATTTTTCCAACCTGAGTTACAGCAAAGCTTTCGAATCCATGTTTGCCATTGCCAGTAAGGAATATGCTTTTAACGGCGTGGATGGCAAGCAGCCCGATTGGAACGCACTCCATGACGCGGTCGCGCCCAAGATTGCCCAGGCGGAAAAGGACGGCGACGCGTATTCCTACTACCTGGCGCTGCGCGATTTTGCCATGGCATTCCACGATGGGCACGTCGGACTCAGCGGCGGCGATCTGGAAGCCGTTTACAATCAAAACACAGTCCTGGGCGGGTATGGTTTTGCCGTGCGCGAACTGGACGACGGCACGGTCGTGGTGGTTTACGTGCTGCCCGACGGGCCTGCCGCACAGGCTGGCATGCAGCCAGGCGCGCTGATCACCAAAATCAATGGCGTGGATGTTCAAACAGCCATCGATAACGTGCCCTTATTTTCCCCGCAATCCACCGATTTCGGCGCCCGGCACGAAAAGACCGTGTTCCTCACGCGCGGCGCGATTGACCAGAAAATGACAGTTGAATTCACCAACCCGGATAATGCCGCGCAGGAATCGGGTTTCTTCCAGAATTTGATGCATAAATTATTCAAAAGCAAGCCTGCCGCCAAGACTGTCGAACTGACTTCTATTTACGAATTGGATAGTTTATTCGCGGTCTTCCAGGGAGGTTCAACCGACGAATACGTGCTTCCGATCGAATATTCCTTTGAGGCGGCTTACGGTATCGGTTATATCCGCATCAACTCCAATTATGACGATCTGGGCCTGGCAGTGCGCGTGTTTAACCGCGCTCTCAAGCAATTCACCGAAGCAGGCGCAGTGGGGATTGTGATTGACATGCGCCACAACTATGGCGGTTCCCCGCTGGGGTTGGCTGGTTTCCTCCACGATCAGGATATCCTGCTGGGGCAATTGGAATATTACAGTGACAAAACCGGCAAGTTTGAAGCCGAAGGTCCGCGCGACAAAGTGTATCCCAACCAGGAACAGTACAGCTTCGATAAAATGGTCCTGCTGGTGGATCAATTCTGTTATTCAGCTTGTGAAATTGAAGCTTACGGATTCAGCCAGGTGCCAGGCATGGTAGTGATGGGGCAATTCCCCACCGCGGGCGTGGAAGCCGAAACCGCGCGCGGCGATTTTAAATTACCCGCCGGTATAGAGCTGACCATCCCGACCGGGCGCTTCACCCTGCCGGATGGCAGCATCTTCCTGGAAGGACAGGGTGTGCAGCCGACCATCCGCCTGGCGGTCGATCAGGCCAGCGTGCTCTCCGACCAGGATACTGTCCTGCAAGCCGCGTACGATTACATCCTCAATCCGTAATCTTGTTTCTACTAGTAAAACGCAGGCTGCAATTTTCGCAGCCTGCGTTTTTTTATTTTGCCTGGTTTTTCCTGCTAATGGCTAAAAAAAGCTCTATCATCTTGAGCCAGCTTTTGGCAAAGGATTTCGGCTGCAATGGCAGAATTGCCCGACATCATCAGGATTTCTAATCGAAGTCCTTCCTCACGATATGGATCAGTAGACAACCATACGTAGATATAAATAGGAGGGAAAATTTTGGTTCGGAATCATCGCCTCGTTCGTCAGAACGACACATTGGGGCGTGCTTCGCGATGCCCGCAAGGGAAAAGATTTTGAAACTATTTTTTGTGAAGAAAATCAGTCAACAATGCGGGGCCTTTGCTCGCTGGTGCAGCTACAAAATACACCGGGGAAATCGCTATTCTTCTTTCACCTTTGCCAGGATCAGCAGACTGAGCAGCGTCCCCGCCGCGCCCAAAATAAACAAACCCCGATACCCGAAGTACAAACCCGGCCGGGTATTATTCAGGATGTCGATGGGAACGCCCAGCAAGCGGCTGGCGGCGCTGGCGCCGGCGGTTGCCAGGTTGACCATGCCCAGGTACTTACCGGCCTGCTGCCGTGGCGCCAGGCGGCTGGCCAGTGTCCAGTTGGAGGTCAGGTATAGCCCAATGCCCGCCCCCAGGACCCCCGCAAAGCGGATCAGGCTGCTCATATCTGACGCGCTCACCAGCAGCGCGCAGCCGATTGCGGAAATTCCGCTGGCCAAAGCAACCACGCGCCGCGCGCCGAAACGGTCCGTCAGCCAGCCCCCCAGCATGGCGGAAATGATCAGCGTCACCGCCAGGGAAGCCATCAACTGGCTGGTGGCTTTCACCGGGTTGGCGGCCCGCATTACATCCTGGATGTAATACTGCGCGAAAGCCTGCACACCGTACACCCCTAACAGAAAAACAAAGCGGGAAAGGATCAGATGGATGAAATTACGGCTGGCCAGATGGTTGAAACTGAACATTTCCTTCAGATCGATGCGTTTATTAAGGCTCGGTTCAACAGCCTCGCTGGGAACTTCCCGGGCAGTCAGGAAAGTGATCCCGGCCGAAAGCACCAACACCCCCATCACGACCAGCAGGATAGCTATCGGATGATGGTCCTCCGGTTTCAGTAAATTGCCGGCAGCCAGCGAAGCGATCACCAGGCCGAGCATATCCATTAGGTTTTTAACAGCGCTGGCGGTGCCGATCCGGGCGCGCGGAACCAGGTCCGGGATCAAGGCTTGCAGCGGACCTTGCGCCAGGTTTGAAGCTGCCTGTAAACCGACGTACCCGACCAGCACAGCCCAGATATTGCCCGACCAGGCCAGCAAACCTAAAAAAATCAAATCCAACCCGGTGCCCAACAAAGCCAGCGGGCGGCGCTTGCCCCAGCGTGAACGCCACTGGTCGCTGAGGCTGCCCGAGAGGGGTTGAATGAACATAGCCAATACCAGGCCGAAGAAAGTCAATCCACCCAGGTAGGAATTTTTGGCGCCGGCCGGCACCAGGTGCAGCAGGACCGCCGGCAGGATGATCGGGTGCAGGCTATTCCACATAAACGAAAGCCCCATCCAGTAAGCGTTCATGCCAATCAGGTTCGCAAGGGAGGTTCTCTTCATTCTTCAAAAACCTGCCTACCGATAAAACCCCAGGCGGACGCCCGACAGCCAATCCTGCGGAGCGTGCAAAATCGCGTTTTCTTCGTACAATTGCCGGATGATCGCGAGAGGGCTGTCCGGCAGCAGGGTGAACAGCGCAATCCGGTCGATTAAGCCAAGCTGCTCGCGGGTTAAGTCCTTAAAGCGCTTGCCGGCCAGGCCCCAAATATCCCAGGGCAGCAGCTCGATGCGGTTCAAGGCCAGCAAGTCGCGCTGGACGTCGCCCAGGATGAACTCCATTCCGTGATACTGCTGGATACCGAACTTGAGCGGATCCGCCTGGCCTTTGCGGCACAACTGCCAGGCCTGCCCGGCCGGGAGAAATTGTCCGGTTGGCATATCCAGCGGGTCGAACCGGATTTTCAGGTGTTCTCTCTGGAACGCGTCCAATTGCGCGTCGACCATCACCCAGCGCTGCTGCTGCGCATGCCAGTATTCCACCACCCAGTGATCCTCAAATTTACCTTTAATAAAATAAGTAGCAAATCCGCAGCGCGCTCGCGCCGGTATTCCTTTGAATTTCAGGAACGCGGCCAGAAGCAGGGAGAAATCCCGGCAGTTGCCGATCAGGCGCTGATTGAGCGCTCTGGCCTGCGTCAATGCGGCAGGTTCGATTTCCAGAATCCTGGCAATTTTTCCCTCCGCCGTGCGGATATTGACCTCTTCTTTACGCCGGGTGGATAACATTTCCCCATACCGCCCGGCCCAGAAGATGTGCAGCAGCAATCCCTGGATCACGCCCACCAGTCCTTCCACAGTATCCGGGAGATTTTTTAAGGAATCGGAATAACGGGAGACGTCCGACAATGGCCCCGCAGTTTTATAGAAAGTTATCGCGTCCTGATTTTCCGCTGCCACCCGTCATCCTCCTTGCCCATGTTAGAGGGTGATTGTAGCATAAAGGCCAAAAATTTCGGACGGAATCAAGTCGAAGCGAGGGGTTTAAATTCGGGGGGCAGCGCCCGGCCGGTGACCCAGGCTCGCACCAGGCTGGCAAACAAGACCGGATATTGCAGATTCCAGGCATGCCGCGCGCCCGGAACGACCAGCCCGCGCGCATGCGGGAACTTTTTCAGATAATTGAGGGCGAACCGCCGGGCGGCTTTGGGTTCCTGCTCGCCAACCGCCAATAGCAGCGGTTGGTTGATGTGTTCCGGCAATTGCCAGGCAGCCAGTTCGTCCATATAACGGCGCATGAATGCCGGGTCAAGCGACTGGATCAAGTCGTCGTGTACCAGGTTGGCATATTGTTCGGGAATGCCGTGTTCGCGCAAGGTGGCACGCACCAGAAATTCACGGCTGAACAGGCGGTATGTCCATAAAGTCGATTTTCCCACGTTCACCAGCCAGCGGGGAATTTGGCCAGAACCGCCCGAGATCAGGATATGATCGACCAGTTCGGGATGTTCCCCCGCCAGCACAAAAGCCACCGGCCCGCCAAGGGATAGGGCAGCCAGATGGACTTTTTGCCCCGGCGCCTTAACCCCGAGGATGGAGATTACTTCCCTCACGCAGCCCGCGATACTGTAGGGAACAGTCCGGCTGCTGCCCTGCTCTGGCAAGTCCGGCGCCAGGCAGTGGAATTCCGGCAGCGCCTCCATCACTGGCAGCCAGGATTTCCCGCTCAATCCACCAGCATGCAGAAATAAGATGGCTGGGGCTTTCGGATCACCGGATTCAAAGGTATACAGCATCTCCATTCCTCGTTGAGTACATAATCTTATCGCGTAATATTTGCTTAATTTCCAGCTTCTTTTCGAGCAACTTTTTCAATTATCTGTGGTTAATTCTGGTAAGCCCTATTTTATCCATATCTTGATTTAAGGAGCAATCATGAGCAAAACCGCGATTATTACCGACAGCACTGCCTATCTACCGCCATCATTCGTTAAAGACAACGAGATTACTGTAATTCCATTGAATCTGCATTGGGATGGAACTAATTACCGCGATGGAGTGAACATTACCCCCTCGCAATTCTACGACATGTTGAGTAAATCCAAGACCATCCCCACCACCTCCCAACCCACTTATGGTGAATTTGAAGTCATTATCAAGGAACTGGCGAAAACCAACGATGCCATCATTGCCGTTTTGATTTCTTCCGGCATCAGCGGAACGGTGGATTCCGCCTTGATGGCGCAAAAGCACCTCTCCGATATTCCCCTGCATGTTGTGGATTCCAAATCGACTTCCGCCGGCCTGGCATTGATTGTGAAAGCTTTGGTCAGCGCGCGCTCGCAAGGAAAAAGCCCGGCGGAAATGATCTCCCTGGCGGACAAGATTATTAAAAACATGGGAATCTTTTTCATGGTGGATACCATGGAGTACCTGTACAAAGGTGGTCGCATAGGAGGCGCGTCGCGATTCCTGGGAGGCGCTTTGGACATCAAGCCAATCCTCTACCTGACCGAAGAGGGTAAAATCGACGCGCTCGAAAAAGTCCGCACCAAAAAGAAAGCTGTGCAGTGTATCACAGACCTGGCAGTCGCTAAAGCCAACGGCCAGCCGGCCAGGGTCGGCGTGATTCACGCCCTTGCGCCCGCGGATGCCGAAATGATCCGGCAGGAACTTTCCAACCGTATGAATTGCAGCGAGCTGGAAATCTATGATCTAAGCCCGGTCATCGGGACGCACGTCGGCCCGGGCACGCTGGGAATTGCGGTGCACACGGTAGCGTATTAAAAAAGCAAACCGCTCCCCAAAAAACTCGGGGAGCGGTTTTTTTCAACTGAGGCCTGTGATCGAAAATCAGCTTGAGTTAGAAGATATTCAGATTTTTATCTCCGGTATTATTAATGTCGTTGCCAAAGTAGCTGGTCTTAAATAAGGTTGGTGAAGCATCGCCGCTCACTGCAATACCGTCACCATAATTACCGCTGATGGCACTGTAAGAAATTGCTACGTCCGAACCGCTTGCAACCTCAATATAGACGCCGTCGCCATTGCTGGCAGCCCCATTATTGGCAGCATTTACGAAACGGATGGTTGCGCCTGCCGAAGCAGTGGCATTCATTCCGTTGCCGGAGTTGCGATACAAAGTGGCATCTGCCACAACTAAATTTCCATCGGTGCTTACGTTGATACCATCCCCCCCGTTGCCTTCCGCTGTGATACCTGCCAAACTGACACCGCCGTTGGAAATAATCAACAGACCGGTTTGCGTGTTATTGCTGAATACATTTTCACTATAAGTTTCGAGGACCTTTACAGTTGCATTGCCGCCGGTGGAATTGTCGATACTGACACCGATTTTATTTTTATTGGCGATCATACTATCCAGGATTACATCGCCATTGGTGACAACGCTCAATCCAGTGCCGCCGGTCACACCTTCCACCTTTGAGCGCAAGATGGTGACACCATTCCCGTTGGCGGAGGCGGTGTTATCCAGCAAAATCCCATCGCCATAGTCCACAACATAACTCAATTTGATTTCCCCCTTGGTCGTTACCACGATACTGCTGGCGTTGTTGGCTGTCAGGGTTTTGATCCGGTTGATAGTAACCGCGTCCTCATCTGCCGAACCCGTATTTTGGACCAGGATACCGTTACCTCCATTCTCGTTGACAATTACGTTGCTTACCAGCACGCTGCCGTTGGTGAGAATATTCACCCCGTTGTCATCGTTTCCGGAAACCTTATTAAAAGTGGATTTGTCACCAGTCTTAATGGATATATTCCCTGCGGCATTGGTATAGTTATTTCTCAGGTTCAAGCCATACATCATATTTTCGTTTGCTTCAACATTGACAACGGTGATATCGCCTGAGGAGTTAGCAACCAGGCCGGTTGCCCCATTTCCATTAAACGAGTTGATTGTTGAACTTTGAATGACGATTTTGCCCGTTCCGGTGCAAGCGCCAGTGCTGCTGCTATATACGCAATTATCCAAATCCACACCGTCGCTGCCATTATTATCCGCGGTGACACCCCCCAGGGTAATATTTCCTAAGGAAGTGACGCTCAAACCGGTGGTTGTGTTTTCATCAAAATCCACACTGCTGATCGTGATTGTTCGGGCAATTGAGGCGCTCGTATTACTGATTTTGGCGCCTGTACCACTATCATTGCCGCTGGCGCTGCCGCCAGTCCAGGTAATTTGACCTTTCGATAGAATCACGACACCATCTTTATTGTTATCATCGAAAGTGGCATCTTTCAGTACGATCGATTTCGCTGTACCGCCGCCCTGATTATCCAGGTAAGCACCGATGGTTCCGCTGGTGCCATTGCTGCTGATTTCAATACTGGCCAGGCTGATGTTGCCATTAGTATTGATTACCAAACCCTGTTTTCCGTTTCCGCTGCTTTTTAGACCTTCACCGCCGGTTGTATAGGGCATTGCCGTGACATTCCCGCTGCTGCTTGCAGCAGCGTTATTTACATTGATACCATAATTGGTATTCTCGTCAGTCTGGACACCTTTCAACATCACGTCACCCAGTGTGATGATATTCACTCCGTCATTCGAATTGCCGCTCGCAGTTACATTGATCAAAGTGACATCGCTGAACTTTGTGCTGCTGGTATTGGTGAGATACACACCGGTGTTGCCATTCTCGCTGGCTTTGATTCCTCCAAGTGTGATCTCTCCGGGAATTTCAATATAAATACCGTACGAGTCGTTATTTGAGAAGGAATTGATATATCCCTTGGAGTTGCTGATCTTGACGCTGCTGGAATTGCTGGCATAGCTATTATTGATCACCAAACCGCTTATGTTATTGTCAGCAGACAAATTTGTTAGAACTATGCTGCCTGCTGAAGTGATCATCAGACCATAGCTATTCCCATTGAATTCACTGCCTTCTCCCTGCAGCTTGACACCCGCAAAGCTCTGGCAAGTGCCTGCGCCGCTGTCATATTGGCAATTATCGATATTGACGCCATAGGCAGCATTAGAATCCGCTGTGATATTCGACAAGCTCACCAAACCAAGCGTTTCGATCACCATCCCGGACCCGGTAGTATTCTCATTGGCGACCACACGGTTGATTACGACCTTTTGCGCACTGTTGGCAGTGGAGTTATCCAGAATGATACCGCCAATCTGATTGCTGCTGGAAGTGACGTTGTTTAACGTAATGATGCCGTTGGACAGAACAGCCAAGCCCGTTCCAATGGTCGAGTTCGAGAAGTTTGAGTTGTTGATATTGACCGCTCTGGAATCGCCGTAATTATTTCTAACGTAACCACCATAACCATTGCCGGTCGCATCGATATTGTACAGGTTGACAATCCCGGAAGACTCGATATATAAGCCATAAGCGCCATTACCGGTAAGCGTATTGGTCCCGGAGCGGGAGGAGGTGTAATTGATCAAACCTGTGCCGGAGCTGGCATAAATGGTCACACCGTTGCCGCTGTTTTGATAGGCATTTACATTGTATAAAGTTACTTTGCCTATGGTAGAAATCGCCAGTCCATCGCCTGCTTTGTTTCCATAAAAATTACTGCTGCTCACGGAAATCGGGGCTGATATTCCGGCGTTATCATTATCCAGTATGGCGCCATCGGTGCCATTGTCATAAATATCGACTTTTTCAACGGAGATATTGCTATTGGAATAAATTTCCAGTCCGACTCCATCATTGCCGGAAATGGTATTGGCGAAGTCCTCCAAATCGGAGGTGTAGGTCAAATTGAGCGTGACTTTTCCGGTTTTTCCGGCGAAATCGTTCTGGATGTATACCCCTTTGGCATTTCCATTGGCAGTGAAGTTGGCAAGTGTAACATTACTGGCCGAAAGAATATACAATCCATATCCAGCATTATCGTTGAAAAAATTCAATTGTTTTCCTGTGATACTGACAATCCCATTGCCAAGGCATGTGCTGCCGCTCAAATTGCAGTTATCAATGTAAACGCCATCGCCGCCATTATCTTCAGCGGTGACGCCATCCATAGCTACCTTGCTGTTGGAGTAAACATACAAACCGGTTCCTCCGCTGGAAAGGAACTCGCTGTTGACGATTGTTATCGTACCTTTTCCGCTGGTATTGTTTAAGAGCGCTCCATACGTATCGTAGGATACCCCATTGGCATAAGAAATGACACTATCTATGACGATATTTCCCCTGGTAATTACATAGAAACCACTCATGGCATTGTTATCGACCTGGACGTTCGAGAGGGTGACCGTCCCGGTTGTATGACTGTTATTAATATATAAACCATGTCCGGACAATTCCGAAGCGCTGCTGATGGAATTATTATTAAAGGTGCTATTCTTGACGACGATATTTTTTGCGTACGTGATTTCGACGCCGTTTCCACCGTTCCCGTTGGCGGATACACCATCCAGGGTAACAATGCCGTTGGACTTGATGTACAAGCCGCTGTAATTCGTTGAACCGTTGGAATCATCGTTGAAATTGAATTCGCTGTTTGTGATCGTCACCGCACCGGTTCCGGCGGTGTTGTCGATATACATGCCGTAGGTGCTGTTGTCATCCGCTGCCACCTGGTCAACAACCACTGCCCCATTCTGATCCGTGATCGAAATACCGGTACCCGTTGAAGATTCAACAACAACATCGGTTAATGTGATTGTGCCGATATTGCCGCTGATTTCCAACTGGCCTTCAATGGTCATGCCGATCAGGGTGAAACCCGCTGTGGTATTGGTAATTGTCACTGTTCCGGTGATAGTGGTATTTGAGGAACTGCCCGAACTAACGATACCTTTGAGAGTGGACAGGTTTCCGTAAACCGAGGCGCCATCCACGGTGATATCCTCGCTGTAAGTATCCGCTTCGATGTGCAAAATACCATCGCTGGGTACCAGATCATTCGAATCCATGTACATTAATGCACTGCTGATTGGGGTATCCGACTCAAAGCAGGTAGTCCCTGCAATTGTACCGGATGGGCAGCTGCCGCCGGTCTTGATGAATGCGTATTTGGTTGCACCTACTAGCCACCATGGATCGGCACTCGAGATGGTTTCTGCGCTGCTTTCGCTGGCCATGTCCAACGCCTCACCGTTTTCATCGACAACAGTAAGGTTATTTTCAGCTATTGTCTTCGATACATCATTTAGTTCATCAGTCGATGTTTCGGAAATTTCGATGGTTTCCTCCGTGAGTTCAGTCTCAACCGGATCAGTTGAGTCAACCATTTCATTTTCGGATCCCGTCGTATCATCCGCGACTTGTGGAGTTGAATCTTCTTCATCCTGGCTGTCGGGAATAACTGCATCTACGGTTTCCTCTTCTGTCTGTTCTTCCGAATTTTCGGACAAGGAGGTTTCCGTAGTCCCCTCAGCGCTTTCTGCAACGGCGGTGACTTCTGTCTCAGGTTGATTTCCCGAATCCGTGCCGGATTCCGTGGACGTTACGGTTGCCGGATCGGATGTCGGTTCGCTGTCCGCGAATACGGGAGCAGCAATCATCAGGCTGATCAACAATACCACCGGGAGCAGGATTCCAACCAGCCGGCCTTTTCTCGCAAAAAATAGGTTAATCATGGTTACCTCCAAATGAATTGGGTATGGATGAATTCATTAATTCTCCCCGCTGGAATTAACTAAACTGGACTTTAATTTTGGAATGACTCTTTTTTTAAAAAGGGTTCCTGTTCTTCCCATTCGACCTTATTCCCCGATTATCAACAAAAGTCTTCCTCCATTTGAAAAGACAATCGGGCAAGTCAGGATTCCCATTATAGTATTGCGGTTTGGAGTATCAATGAACAGGATATTACAGTTTATTTATAAATATCGCATATTTTCCCCATAATTTGGAATAAAAAACAGGCAGCCATTGATCTGCTGCCTGCTTTTCGTTGTTTACCAAAATTATTTCTTTTTTGCCTGGTTGGCAACCGCGTTGATGGCGGCATTCACTGCATCCTGATCGCCCAGGTAATAATGCTTGATCGGGTGCATATCGTCATCCAGCTCGTACACCAGCGGCACACCGGTGGGAATATTCAAGCCGGTGATCTCGTCATCGGAAACGTTATCCAAATATTTCACCAAGGCGCGCAGGCTGTTGCCGTGGGCTGCGATGATGACCTTTTTGCCCAGTTTGATTTGGGGGACTATGCTATCGACCCAATACGGCAGGAAGCGGTCGACTGTGTCCTTGAGGCATTCGGTCACCGGTACCTCATCCAGTGGCAAGCTGGCGTAACGCGCATCCTTGCCGGGATAGCGGTCATCGTCGCGCGAAAGGGCCGGCGGTGGGACGTCGTAGCTGCGGCGCCAGACGTGCACCTGTTCTTCGCCGAATTTCTCGGCGGTTTGCGCTTTGTTTAATCCTTGCAGGTCGCCATACATGCGTTCATTCAAACGCCAGGAACGGATCACCGGGATCCACATCAGGTCCATGTCATCCAGGACGATCCACAGGGTGCGGATAGCGCGTTTCAAAACCGACGTGAACGCCATATCGAAGGTATAACCGTCATCTTTTAGCAATTTGGCGGCATTGTGCGCTTCAGAAATACCTTTTTCTGAAAGATCCACATCCGTCCAACCTGTGAAAAGATTTTCTTTATTCCAGGCGCTTTCGCCATGCCGAAGCAGTACGACTTTATACATAGTCATTTCCTTTGCTGTTAGAGATTTATTAATCAGCGATTGAATCAAACAGGCAAAATTATAATACATACAAGCGTGGAACAGATTGGAGGATAAATGAAGTTGAAAACAGGCATGCAAGCGCCGGATTTTACCCTTCCCTGCCACCTCGGCAAGGACGTAACGCTGTCGCTACTGCGCGGGAAAACTGTGGTGCTGGCGTTCTTCCCGCTGGCCTGGACACCGGTTTGAACCGGCCAGATCCCGTCGTATGAAGTATTGCATGATACTTTTGCGGGATTGAATGTCCAGGTTTTGGGCATCAGCGTCGATCACGTTCCATGTTTAAAGGCATGGGCGGAGAGTTTAGGCGGGATTAATTACCCGCTGTTAAGCGATTTTTGGCCGCACGGTCAAATATCGGATTTATATGGCGTGCTGCGAAAAGAAGGCTACAGCGAACGCGCCATTTTTATCATCGATCGGGATGGCGTCATTCGCTACATTGACATCCACAACATCAATGAACAGCCGGACAATGAAGTGTTATTGAATGAATTAAAAAAGATCATCCCTGACGCGCAGGAAAAAATCAGCATCCTCTACAAGGACGACGAAGAACTGCCGAGCGGCGGGGTGGTGATGTATTGCACGCCCTGGTGCCCGGATTGCCGCCTGGCGCGCGATTGGTTGAAGAAAAACAACATCGCCTATACCGAGGTGGATATCTCCCTCAACCTAAACGCTGCCCGCCAGGTGCGTTTTTGGGGCGGAGGCGCCCAGGTTACCCCAACTTTTGACATCGATGGGCAAATCGTGGTGGATTTTGATGAAAAGAAATTGAAAAAGATCCTGTTGGGTGCTGTCGAAGGATAAAAATAATGAGAGGCTTGAAAATTAAGAATGCCTTGAATTTTTTAAAAGGTCCGCAATAGTAAGAATAATTGCCTTAAGCAACTCAAGAAATCAATTCTTGATATAATCTGATGAACAATCGCTCATCGTATAGTGTCATTCAAGGATAGTCCAAATTTTAATTAAGGTCGAAAATAATGACAAATGAATCCAAATCCGTTCAATTTGCTACCATGACCATTCTCCACGCAGGCAATGCGCGCAAATTGATCGCGGACGCATACTGTGATCTCAATGATTTCAATTTTGAGGCTGCCAGGCAAAAAATCAAGGAGGCTAAAGAGGAAGCCCTTTTTGCCCACCGGGAACAATCCAAGATCATTCAGGCGGAATCTCAAGGTGAATCCATGGAAATCACCTTGCTGTTGACCCATGCCCAAGATAGCTTGATGTCAGCTGTTTCCGAAATGTACATTGCTAAAAATATGATTAAAGTGGTCGAGCGCTTATATAACGAAATTCAGAACACAAAATCTTAGCTCTTGATTGAAACAGAAAAATTTCCCCTAATGCAATCCTAGCTTTTTCCAAGTTCCTCTTTAGCGATTTTAGGATTACCTTGCGCAAACAATCCCAATAGATAAGTGTCCGCAAAATAATCAAAACCACCTTCGGAGAAAGGTGAATCAATATCGACCATAGCCTTATCCGACATGATATACCCGAAAAACAATCCCACAATGGCCCGATACAACAGGTTCATATTCACGCCTTTGAGTCCATCTTCGTGAGATTGCGCTTCTTCCACGATTTTTGAAATCTTCGTGTAGGTCTCTTCAAATAAAACCGGCAGATGCTTGCCATTGAATTCCAACATATCTATGAGATGCAGCCGGATTAATTCAGGATGCTGATCCCAGATCTTCAAAAGCTTTGCTGAGGCATCGCGGATATATTCTTGAATGGTACTGCCTTTCGCCTCTTTCAACGCTTCCGGGATTTTCTGCCAGGGGTGATATTCCTTCAATACCGCTTCGAAAAGGACATCCTTGCTGCTGAAATGATTGTATAATGCCCCAGGTACCAGATTGATCTTCTCGGTTATCTGGCGTGTGGTTGTGGCGTGAAACCCGTTCTGGATGAACAATTCGCATGCCGCTTCGAGAATTTCCTGTCTGGTTTTATCGCCTCGCATCCGTTTCCTTTTTTTATTTTCGATACAAGATTTTGAACCTTATCTGGATTCTAAAGTTATTAAACGCTTTTGTCAACAAAACATCATTTATTACAAATTTATGCATTTCAGTCTGTAAAATAAATTCGTATAGCGAGGCATATTTTTTTATCCAATTTCTAGTCCAGCGGTCAGCTTCAATCATTTTTACCGCCAAATTTAAGATATATACGGATTATCTGTTTGCCTAAATTTAATTCGGTCATGGCCGCCATCAAGGTATCCTGAGCATGATTCAAGAGCAGGGAATACTCAAGGTTCTCACCTTTGGCCTCCATCTGAATGATCTCGGTTTGGATGTGATGTGCAGCGCGTAGCTCATTTTCAGCTTCATCGATGCAATTACTTGCAGTCGAAAAATCGTCATTGCTCGCCGCATTTAATGCCTTTAAGATGGTATTCCTTGCATTGCCGGCATGAATAATGACCTTGGTCGCAATTTCAACCAGCATCGATCCAGTATGTAACGTCATTCTTTCTAAATCCTCTATATCGGTTAAGTCTGCCTTGCACTTTCAACCCATTTCTTTCTGCAAATTCTCTTCCGCTTCTAATTTTCCGGCATGTATTCGCAGGAAAGGCATCCAAATCAGCGCGTCCAGTATGATCAAACCAAGCACGAGTAAAACCGCCCGAAAATCCTCAGAGAGAATATACGCATTAATAAGTGTCGGTATGCCCATGGAAAATGCCAGCGAGGAAGGTATTTTGACCAGACCGAAGTAAAGCACAAAATAAGTGATAAGTTGGTTCAGGATCGGGGCAATCACAAACGGAAAGAAAAAGAATGAGTTGAGCATAATCGGCAAACCAAAAATCAGCGGTTCATTGATATTCAAGATTCCTGGTAAAAATGCCAATTGTCCAAGTTTTTTATGCGTCCGTGATTTCGAAAAAAGCAAGGCCAGATTTAAACCCAACGTGGAACCGGCTCCGCCCAGGTTGATCATTAAATGTGTTCCCATATTATTGATTAAGAATCCGTTTTCGACTGTAGGCATCAAGCCTTTGGCGAGCAAATTCGCATTATGCGCAGCCGCCGTCATCAGCACCACCAATGCTGGTGTTGTCACTGACAATGGGTGGATGCCAAAATAAAATAAAATTGGTCCTGTAGCTGACAGTATCAAGCTTCCAATAAGAGAAGTTTGAATATCAATAATAGGCGTAAGCACTGCACTGAATACAGTATGTAGATCGATATTCAATAAATTCGTGAATACCCAGACGCTCAACGTAATGGCAGTGCCAGCAAACAGATAATCAAACCAGGTTTTAATGATTTCCGGCAGTCCTTCGGATTGAATGACCCACCCATGCTTCTTAAAAAAATTAGTCACTTCCCCTGCCCAAAGGCCTGAGATGATAGCAACGAATAGTCCATTCGTACCAAATTTACTGAATAATGCTGAGAAATAAATATTCCCATTATCATCGGTAATGAAATTCGGGCACATGAAAATAAAATACGCGATAACAGCGAAAAATCCAACCGTTTGTTTATCGATTTGATTGTATTTAGCATTTGACGCCCCAATACTATAAGCGAAAAAAATCCCTACAATGCCAAACACCAGGTCTTTCAAATTCGCGAATTTAACTGCAAAAGCTGTGACTTTTAATCCGGGAATGAAAGACATCAGGATAGAGATTATTGATAAAAAGGAACCGATCAACAGAACATTGACACCTGAAGCAATTCCTCCGGAAATACTCTTGATAATTCTTAGATTGGCGAATTTATTCATTGGTTCAATTAATTTTTTTTCATACCATTCTTTTCCATAACCATATTAATCTCCAATAGTTAATCGAGAGACCATAATCAAGCAGTTGAAAGCCTTGATATTTTTTTATATAAAAAAGTCATTGGAAAGACGGTGTATTCACCGCAGATTGTGTGCATATCTTTGGGCCTATCCGATATGCCCGTTGTTTAAATAACCCATAGGATCAACTATTTTGCCGTGTCTTTCGCAACATTTTTTATCTTAAAAATACATCTGCTTTTTTCCCATAACCTAAGGATGATAACGTGTCGTCTTATCAAGCTAATTGAACGCAAAATATTTTCCTTTTTTCTCCGCGACTAAAATATGGGAATGCCTTACTTAATATAATGATTTTCTATCCACCTGCTTTTTAGTTTGATTTCTGTGTCTCTTGTATCAACTGTTGTCTTGCATGAGTCTTCAGGAATGGCACCCAAATCAAAGCATCTAACGTAATCAAAATTAGCACTAAAAATATGGCACGGTAATCCTCCGTAAGGATATAAGCGTTGATTACCGATGGAATATGCATGGAAAGCGCCAAAGAAGCCGGGATTCTCACCCATCCAAAAAACAACACAAAGTATGCGATTGCTTGATTGATAATGGGGACAATGACATATGGGATAAAAAAGGCCGGGTTGAAAATGATCGGCAGTCCGAAAATCAGGGGTTCGTTGATATTTAAGATACCCGGTAGGATTGCCAGCCGTCCGAGTTTCCGGTGGGTTTCGGATTTTGAAAAGAGCAGAGCAATATTCAATCCCAAAGTGGAACCTGCCCCTCCCAGATTGATCATCAGCAGCGTTCCGTAGTTATTAATGATAAAACCGTTCGCCAAGGTTGGCGCCAATCCTCTGGCAAGCAGGTCCGCGTTATGCGCGGCCGCAGCGATATAAACTGCAAAAACCGGATAAAGTACCGATAAAGGATGAATACCGAAATAGAATAATAAAGGACCGGAAGCCGCCAGAAGTAAAGTCCCCCAAAAAGAGCTGAAGATATCAATTATTGGAATGAGGATTGTACTGAAAATCGTAAATAAATCAACATTTAGTAAATCTGTAAATGCCCAGGCACTCAAGGTTACAACAGTGCCGGCGATGAGATAATCAAACCAGGTTTGGATGATCTCAGGCAGCCCTTCCGATTTCATGACCCAACCATGTTTCTTAAAGAAATTGGTTATTTCCCCCGCCCATAAGCCGGATACCAGCGAGACAAAAATTCCATTCGTCCCAAATTTGCTGAATTCCGCCTGAAAGAGCGTAATCCCGTTTTCGTTAATTACAAATTCTGGGCGCATGAAGATGTAATAAACAATCACCGCGAAAAAGCCCACCGATTGTTTGTCGATCTTATTGTATTTAGCATTGGCTGCACCAATACTGTACGCAAAGAAAACACCCACAATACCAAACACCAGCTCTTTAAGCGCAAAAAATTTTACAGAAAATTCAGTCTCTTTCAATCCAGGAATAAAAGACATCAGGATTGAAATAATGGAAAGGATGGACCCGATTAATAAAATATTCACCCCTGAAGCAATGCCACCGGAAATGCTTTTTATTATCCGCAGGTTGGCAAATTTATTCAACGGATCGACGATGAATTTTTCATGCCATTTCTTTTCAACAGCCATGATCTTCTCCAGGATTTTTTTATGAATTGACGATCAATTTCCGGATCGCATCGCCATCCATGCGGCCATATAACTCCAGGGGGATCAGGATCGGGATAATTCCATATTCCTGGCACACTTCCATTATCTCGTCCATAGCATAAAGTACACTCGGTGACACCAAAATAATATCCGCCCAATCGATGTAATCCACTATTTCCATGGAAGCTTTCGATATGATCTGGATTTCTTCTTGATTTTTCGTAAATGCTTCATGAATTTTTTTAACAAGAAATGAAGACGACATGCCGCCTTGACATACCAGTAGAATATTGGTCATAATTGCTTTCGACTCCTCAATATGAAATTTGTTGCCTGGCCTCCTTTACTTTATTAAAATAGGTAGTAAAAGCCATTTGTTACAGGCTTAATTTACAATGAGCGCTTGTTCACCTCATCATTATAATAACATTCTGGGTAAATTCAACACTTCTAAAAAAAAAAAATCACCTAAAAATCAAAGCGAGCGGTTTTTCCATCCGCTCCCTTTGATCCAGTTTAATCTTATTTAACCCAATCAAATGTTCTTGTTACTGCCCTTTTCCAGCCTCGATACAGGCTCTCGCTTTGGTCCCCCGGTATGCCGGGGAGCCATTCTTTATCCTTACCCCAATTGACTCGCAGGTCATCGATCTTTTTCCAAAATCCCGTTGCCAATCCTGCTGCGTATGCTGCACCCAATGCAGTGGTCTCCGCCACGGTTGGGTGAATGACCGGAACCCTCAGGATATCAGCCTGGAATTGCACCAACAACTCACTGAAAACCATGCCGCCGTCTACCTTCAGGGCTTAAAGTGCCACGCCAGAGTCCTTATTCATGGCATCCAGCACTTAGCGTGTCTGGCAGGCGGTTGCTTCCAGCACAGCGCGGGCAGTATAGCCGCTGTTGGTGAAGCGGGTCATGCCCGGATTACGCCGCGCGCGTCGCTGCGCCAGTACAGTGCGAACAAACTGGAAAAGCCGGCACGAATGCATCACTCCTGCCAGCTTCAATTTTTTCCTAAGCAAAGTTTAGTATTGAGATCGTGCGGAGATAATAGATTTAAGTCAGGTTTAAGGAATAATCTTCCAATAATGGGATGATGTTTTTTGCCGTATTGTATTTATTTTATGAGTTTGTATAATTAACAACAGGATATGATCGCTGCATCAAAGCGGAGGGCTATCAGCCGATCCAATACGCATGGCTCTCGGGGGGATTATCTGTGGGAGATGTTTCGAATTAAGTATTTTCCTCATCGTTCTGTAGATCATGGAGGGAAAGATGAAATGCCGCCGATCGGTTCAGTTTAAATTAAATTCCATAAGATATTTTTACTTTGGCTTTTTCCTGTTCTTCAGTTTATTGGTTATCACACGCGAAGCACAGGCGCAGGATGCCATCCCACCGGGCGTGACGCCGCAAAAAGTCACCGCCGTTATCGAAGTTGACGAAACTCGTACCGACACCGGTGAGCTGGTTTCCTCAATAGATGGCGTGTTGGAATTCTGGAACGTGGGCGCGATGGGCGGTGAGGCTTATAAAACCGCCATTGTGACACTTAATTTTTATTTTTTCAAGGAGGGTTCCTCCTCCGCCATCTTTGAGTTCATCTTCAGCGGCGGACCAGAAGGGACCTTTACATTGGTGAGCGGGCCCAACTACACCAGCGGGCCGGCAGGCAGCCGGTCGAGCGATATTATGGGCGACCTCAATCAGGTCTGGATCCCCAATGAACTGGAAACGACACAGCAGGATTGCACAGTAGCCAGTTCAGTTCTCAGCGGATTAAGCAACACCTATTGGTATCGGACTGAAAGTTCGGAACCTTTTTCTGGTTGGTTCCCGAGCTGTTCGACCTGCACCGCCGCCATGACCTGGGACGCCAACCTGCAAGCCGGCGATGTGCTTTCGCCTGAAACCAGTTACACCGGACCGGACGGCCAACCGATCGAACCGCTCGGACAAGCCTTGTATATCAACGGCAAAGAGACCTGGTCAGTGGTGTGGGACGGCCAACCGGCCAGCCTGGAACTGCAATACACATGTCCCGATCACGCCGCGCATGTTCTTAATCTGACCGTTCCCGCCGCAAACATGCCCCAACCCAAAGACCAGAACCCGCCCCAATCGCCGCCGCAGGCATCGCTGCCGCAGCCGGACTCGCAGAAATCAACCCCCGGTACTTCCCTGAAGGATTTGATCAAAATCATCCTGGTCGGGGTGGGGGTGATCTCCATCGGGACGAGCGCAATTGTGATCGGAAAAAAACTGATCTCCGGCAGCGCCAAACCCAAAACCGGCATCGAGCGAGATATTTCAACCGACTCAAGAAAGTCATTTTCAAAGGAGAGCGGCGGGGAATCTAAACCGATCAAGCAGGAACGCGCTGAGCTGCGTGAAAAAGCCATCAAGCTGGATGCCAAATGGAACGAGATCAAACGTGAAATTAATAAACGCGAAAACCAACTCTTGAAATTGATCCGTAAAAATACTACCAACCGTCTAAAAGTTTTGGTTAAGAAAGCCATTGAAGTCAGGGAAGTCATCAGCGGCCCGGTCGGGAAGTTTGTGGGGGAAGGCTTCAAAGGCGCCACCGGCGTGGATATCGACAAGATGCTGTTCGATCTGGATAATAAAAAGGACGTGGATATCCTGGTGCAGGGTAAAGAGTGCCAGGCTGCTTTGAAAAACTATATAGATTCCTTGAAGCAGGACCTGTTGAAGACCGGGCGGGAACACACCCGGGTGCTAAACCAACTTAAAGAGTTGGAAAAATAACGCGATGGTTGGGTGCAAAATGGATAAACTACAAGACCAGACAATCGAAACTGACTTGTTCGCCGCCGCAGCCGGCTTGCTGCCGGGCGAGCGCGGAGCGCTTTCTCCATTGGATGAATGCAACGGGAAACAAGCAACTCAAAAAACGCTGCAAGCGTTAAAGAAAAAAGGATTGGTTGCACCGTCAGGAGACATCGAGCCGGTCTTCCGGGAACTGCTGCAGGATTTATTGGACCCAATCCATGAATTCCATATTGATGTTTTAAATGAAGAAAGAGAAAACAGTTTTTCGGTCTATTTCAAGGATATGGCAAGCCTTCCGATCAGCTTGAATGCCGGAGGGGAACTTCTGGCGATTGCCCGCGGCGTGGCTTTCCCGGAGTTAATTACCGAGATTGAATCCTATTTCTCCATTAAGAAAAACCTCAAGAGCGTTTTCACGATAGATTCTTCGCTGGAACATGCCTGGACGCTGGCATGTTTGCTGGATCTGTCGCATCATAACCATGCGGGAGCCAAAACCACCGGGGGTTTCAGCCCGGCCGAAATCATTCAGGCGCTGAAGGAATTCGGCGATTCATCCTCCTGGCTTTGGCTGAATACGCTCTACTCATTAACCGAGAACCAACCAGAGGAGAAGGGAAATATCGAGGGCAGCCTGGATTGGTTGGTCAAACACGGGCTGTCGGGGAAGAAAGGCGATCGGTATTTACCCGCCGGCGAAGCGGCCGAAATAACCAAACAAACAGGCCAACCGCATCTCGCATTAAACCTGACGAGCGCGCAAAAGGTAAACGCCATCCATATCGAAATGCAGAAATTGATCTTTTTTGAAGGCCAAAACGCGCTGATTGGAATGGCGTATCGGACGGGAGAAGAAAGCGTTTATTGGCTCAAACGGTCGCCGCAGGGATTGTTGGAAATTCTTAAAATCTGCACGCAGGAACCCAAATTGCTGTATCAGGCGCTGGATCTTAACACGGAGGAGATCCCAAGCATCCCCTGCCCGGCCTGCGGACAATTGCAGGATCCGGCTGCGAAATTCTGCAAAGATTGCGGAACGGCATTCATGACGGGCGGCAAACTGGAGACCATTCCCGAATCCGTACCCGGGGATAAACCGCAAAACGCGAAAGAAACGCTGCGCGGCAAGCTGAGCCAAAAGGCGGCGGCTGAACAAGATCAGGCGGTTGAGCAAAAGCAACCCGTAAAAAGAAAAATCCGTTGGTGGGTGATCCTGTTGATCATCCTGGGTGTTATACTGCTTGGGTGCCTGCTCGTCTCGTTATTCGTGCCGATCACGATCCGTTTTTAGTACATCGTCAATAAGGGAATCGAATTTTCCAGCCGAATTGTTATAATGAATTCGGCTGTTTACGATTATTGAAAGGCGCTTCATCAGGTAATTCTTCTTGGTTAATGAAATCCTTTACTCCATCCAGAATGCCCTCATCTCCGGAGACACGGAAGCCGCGGAAGCTGCCGCGCACGCGGCGCTGGCCGCCGGGTTGGACGCGCAGAGCATCCTCAACGACGGTTTGATGCGCGGGGCAGATATCGTCGGCCAGCAATTCGAAGCCGGCGAGGTCTTCCTGCCGCAATTGATGTTCAGCGCGCGCGCCCTGAAAGCCGCCATGGCGGTCATCACCCCCGAACTGAAACGCCTGGGAGGGGAAGGCGGCACCGGACGGCAGGGGCTGGTGGTGCTGGCCACCATCCAGTCGGATATCCACGATATCGGCAAGAACATCGTCTCCACCCTGTTGACCACCGGCGGTTTCGAGGTGATCGACCTGGGTGTGGATGTGCCCATCAAGCGCATCATTTCCGCCGCGCTGGATGCCTGCGCGGACATCATTGGCTGCTCGGCCATGCTAACCACTTCCATGCCTTTCATGGGCGACCTGATCCAAACCCTGGAAGCCATGGGCGAACGCCGGCGTTTTAAAGTGATGGTGGGCGGGGCATCCGTCACACCGGAATACGCCGCGCGTATCGGGGCGGATGGTACAGCCCCCAATGCCGTCCAGGCGCTGCAACTGGCGCGCAGCCTGATGCTCAATTGATGAGGACAGCTTTCAATGGATTATCTGGAAATTCTTGATCGTTCCACCGCCGGGGCGTATATCTCCGAAGAAAACTGGGATCTGGAAAAAGTCGCCATGACCTGCATGCAGCTGGTGCAGAAATTCGATCTGAAGTGGGATCGCCAGACGCTGGTGCCGAACGATCCGGCGCTGGCTGACCGGGTGTTCGCAGCCGGTTTCGAATTGGCCGCCGCGATCGGGGCATACAACCGCAGCAGCGAACGGGTGCTGCGCTTCGAGCGCAGCGAATTGGAAGATGGTTTAAAGAATATGAAGATCAGCTTGACAATGGGACAGGGCTCCGATGAACGTGTGCTTTTCGCGCGCAAGATCATGGACGAACGCGCACCGCTGGTGTGGGCGGGCAATCCCGGCGCGCCGCACCCGGAAGCGCTGTTCCTGCCGGCGGTGATGAGCTGGGCGCAGGAACCGATTGTGGACCTGATCACCTGCGGCACGCTGGCCGAAGTGGACGGGCGCGAAGTGCGCACCGGCGAGGCACTGGAGATTACTGCCACGCGCCGCGAACTGACCTACCTGCATCAGGCACTGGCGCGCGTCGGCCGCCCGGGCATGGGCATGCTGGCAGCGCAAAGCAGCGTCTCCGAGCTGGGCGACCTGGCCGCCGCGCATCCCGCTTACCTGCGCCCCTGCGACGCGCACCTGGTACCCATGTTGAACGAGCTGAAGATCGATAACCGCAATATCGCGCGGGCGGTTAATTCCATCGAGTACGGTATGCGTAATGGCGGGCTGTATTGCGCCATCGCCGGCGGCCTGGGGGGTGACGCGCCCGGCTGCGCGGTGATTTCGGTGGCTTCCATCATCCTGGGAAACCTGACCAATCGCGCGGATTATCACATCCTGCATCCCATCCACATCCGCCACGTGGCCACCAGCACGCGCGAGGTGCTGTGGGTGGAAAGCGTGGTGCTGCAGGCTTTCGCGCGCAACGCCCCCGCCATCATCGTGGCAGACGTTTACCCCAAGAGCGGCGCGCTGACGCGCGAGCTGCTTTACGAGACCGCCGCCAACGCCATGCTCATCACGGTCAACGGCGGGCACCTGGAAGGCTGCGGCTCGGCTGATGGGCTGCTGCCCAATGCCACCGGTTTGGAGGCGCGCCTGATGGGCGAGGTCGGGAAAGCTGTCAGCCGCCAGGGAGTGACCCTGGAGCAGGCCAATCAATGGGTGCTGGAATTGCTGGAGAAGTACGAGCACATCTTCAAACTGCCGGGCGGCTATCCGGGCGTGCGCTTCGACCAGGCATACAACCTGGAAACGCTGCAGCCTGTGCCGGCATGGGCGGGCATGTACGAAAATATCGTGGAGATGCTTTGCGGAATAGGCTTGAAGTTATCCGCCAGCTAATTGATAAGCTTCCCAAACACATTTTCCCAAATCAAACGACGAGAAAGTTGCCTGGAAGGATGACTTCAATGGGCTGCAGGCGTAAATGCCCAGTTGAATCAATCCGGCTGCCTCATGCAAATGGAAGATGCGCATCTGGCGGAAGGGGTTGCCGTTTATTGCGCTTTCAATCAAAAAGTCTTTGTTCCTGCGGCTCAAGCGATAGGACATATGAATTTCGGCTGGGCTTTCGATATCCGTGGTAGCCCAGTCCGAGTAACCGTGATTGGTTACCACGCTTCCCAATTTGGAGACTCCCTCACCTTCAAATTCAACCGAGGCTTTGAACCAATTATCGCTGTTTTGATAGATGATCACGCCCGCCTGATCGAAGAGTTGCGCAGGCGCGTAGCGTACATTCACAGAAAAAGAAAATTCCTGTTCTTCTACTTTAGTCAGGCAGGCATGCGCGTTGTCATTTTGGAACCCATAATACGTGCGCTGCCAAAAGTCGGTGCCGGGTTCTGTTTGAAAGCTGATGGAATCGCCAGCGATACGAAAGTTCTTTGGCTCGTTGATCCAAAAAAATTTGCTCAGATCCATATATCCCTCTTCACTAACATTTATTTGTCGTAGACACGATTGGATAAAGACAAAACCGCAAAGCAATTTTCTATTGGCAATGGATTATAACAAATGTATATTCTTTACTAACCCATCCTTTTCAACTTTCAAGTGTTGATCTGTAAGCGAAGTCTTATCCCGTTAAAAGTCTGGCCAGATTCCTTTAGATGTCGTCCTGGCAAGTCAAGTACTATAAAATCAGGTTAATACTTTATTAAAGGAATGACCCGTTAGGTCATATTCATTGTGTTGCGGCTGATTTGCTTTTGGTGCGGAATTTGACATAAAATCCTGTAATCAAAGTAAGTAAGGTTATCAATGCCATCCAGAAAAAAATTGAGGTCGTGCCGGAAACCTCGTATAAATATCCTGCTGAAAAAATACAAATACTTGAACCAATACTCATGCTCACGCTTTTCAATGCCTGGCCAGCCGCTTGTAATTCCTTTTCCACGTGTGTATTGATATAAGCAACCGAAGCGGACCAGATCAATGCGAATGAGGCTCCCCCACAGAATTGAAATAAAACCAGAAGAACGGGATTCTTTATTAATACCAATGAACATAATCTGATGAATTGCAATATATAGGAATAAATTATCATCGTTGATAATTTGGATTTTTTAATTATCTGATCCACAAAAGAAAAACAGACAATCTCGCTCAAAATTGCCGTTGCCATTGAAAAGCTCATCGTTAATGAATTTCCACCTAATTCATTGATATGAAGAAAAAGATAACCAGTAATACAGGATTCGGAGATACCGATTACGCAACCTATTTTCTGTAAATTCGAGTCAGAAATATCCACAGTTCTTTAACAATTGAATGATTTGCCTGCACAGTAACGCTTGCCGATCTGCCACTCCTCACTGATCTCCATGAGCAACGCT
>JABLXK010000014.1 GCA_013178095.1 Anaerolineae bacterium
CGGCATGCTTCTGTGACATTCCCCAAGCTCTGTGCTAATTCCAGCACACTTAATTTATGCAGCGCTACTTTGTCTGTTGCATTCATGTTATCTCTCCTGGTTTATTATAATAAACGTCAGGCGAGAAACTTAGTTGTACATCTTACCTTTGTTTTATCTGGTTATCATTAGCATTCACTCTATAAAACTTGTGCATCGCCGCGAAGATCAGCAGCAGTGCGATCAGCGCCCCGCCCGGCTCGCGCGGAATGCCGGACTGCAAACGTAAATTATTTCTGAATTGATAAATTCACGAAAAGGCTATTTTCTCATCATCCAATACCACCTGGCGGGGAAGCGCCAGTAGCTGCGGTTGCTGGTCTTTTCGACCGTGAAAAACGGGCTGAAGAGCTGCCCGATCTCCTCCGACTCATATCCAACCGTCTTTTTGCCTTGCGGTCGCGGGGTGAAAGCTTTCAGCAGAAACAATCCGCCGCTCTTCATCACATTCGCCAACCCGCGGATATACTCTTCCGCTTGCTGCGTATCGAGCAGGTGGAAGCAGCCGATGTCATAGGCAAAATCGACCGCCGGCAGGGCGAGAACGCCCAACTGGCAGACGTCGCCGACCATGAAGTCGGCCTGCTGTGCGAGCCCGGCCTTTCGCGCGGCGCGGCGCGCCCGGCGCACGGCCAGCGGCACGTAATCCACGCCGATCACATTCCACCCATCTTTGGCGAGCGTGAGGCTGTGATAACCGTCCCCGCAGCCCAGATCGAGGATGATGGTGTTGTCCCTGGCAAAACCTTCCAGCGAACCGGTTACTTCCTGCGGCGTCGGTTCGATTTTCCAATTGTCCGCCCCCAGTAAAAACGACAACGAGTAAAGAAATTTCATATTAAATCCCTTCTTTGTGTGTTCCTATATACGCCGGAAGCCGCCGGTAGGTTACGCCGGCTGCAGGTGTTTCCATGGCGTTGGGAGATTTTTGGCAATTGATAAACGCGGGATGCCGGACTGGATCTGCACGTCCCCCCACCCGCTTGAGCCGATAACCGCACAGGGAAAATCTCCTGGAAAGAGAATTCCCGATCGCCAGTTGCGATGAATTGGAGCAGGCTTGATTACCATCAGGAAAGCATATTTGCCCTTGTAAAAATGGAAGAGTTGCGGTATTATACATTCTCAATATTGAATATGAAAACAAATACATTTGAACAACAAGCTGGCAATATATTATCGGTACTCGGCAACCCTTTTCGAATCCAGTTGGTATTCGCGCTTGGGGCGCAGGAGGCCTGCGTTTGTCATCTTGAAGCCCTGCTGAAAAAGCGCCAGGCGTATATCTCGCAGCATTTGATGGCTTTGCGCGAAGCGGGCATGCTTGAAACCCGGCGGGATGGGAAATTCGTATACTATCGCCTGTCAAATCCGGAAATCCTCGAACTGATCCAGCATGCCGCTGAAGTTGCCGGCGTGGATCGCAGCCAATTCCCCCGGCAGCGCGAAAATGAGGTGCTTGACAAATGTATTTGCCCGCACTGCGATGGCGGAAGCAGTGTGTCACATCTTGAAAAAACCGAAAATCTCAGTGTTGCAAACAAACAAATTTAAAGTAGAAAGGTTCAGGAAATATCAATGGTAACAATCAAAGTATTAGGTTCCGGCTGCGCGAACTGCAAGCGCTTGGAACAAATTGCCGCAAAAGTTGTCGATTCCCTGGGTATCGAAGCCTATATTGAAAAAGTGACGGACTTCCAGAAAATTATGGATTATGGCATCATGTCGACTCCTGGTCTGGTCATCAATGAGAAAGTGGTTTCCTACGGCCGCATCCCTTCCGAAGCGGAAATCAATACCTGGTTGCAAGAAATTGCTTAACTGATTTCAGCTTTAAGTTGGAATAAAAAAACCCTGTCGCCCAGGGTTTTTCAATGGGATTTACACATTCAACCTAATGAATATTTTATTGAGAGAATGGAAATGAACAATCTTTTGAACACCATCACGACTCTGCTTTTTGGAGGTTTGGGAAATTTGGCTGCTTATCTGGCTGCGCACGTGCTGTTGTGCCTGCTGCCTGCTTTTTATATTGCCGGGGCCATGACGGCCCTGATCCCCAAAGAGACCATCACGCGCTATCTGGGCCGCAGCACGCCGAAATGGATATCCTACCCGGCTTCGGCCGCAGCGGGTTTCCTGTTGGCGGTCTGCTCTTGCACGGTCATCCCGCTTTTCGCGGGGATCTATAAGAAAGGCGCCGGGCTCGGGCCGGCAATTACCTTCCTTTTCGTGGCGCCCGCTGTCAATATTCTGGCATTGACATACACCGGTACCGTGATTGGCATGGACCTGGCGTTGGCGCGCCTCATCCTTTCCCTGGCTTTTGGCATTGGCATCGGGATTTTGATGTCCATCATTTTCAATAAGGAAGACGCGGAACATGACCGCGCCACCGACGCCATGTTTGCGCAGCAAAAAAGCATGCGCCGCCCCGCCTTGATTTTCTTGCTGGTGCTCGTGGCTTTGCTGGTCGTCGGTACTTTCCAGATCGATGTCCTGAAAAATGTTTATTTCGAGTTATCCCTGCCCATATCCGGCGTGGATAAATTCCAGAATTTCCTCCTTGCGCTGGTTCCGTTTGACGCTTCGCGCGGTGAAGAGGGCGTGAGCGTGCAGGGCGCAGTGATGATCGGCCTGTTGCTCCTGATCGGGCTGAGCTCCTGGAAAGGTCTGGAAAAGATCCATGAAGGCTTCAACGCATGGACCTGGGTGTCAACCGCCCTGGTCGGCGTCACGCTGGCCTTTGCCTCGTTGAGCCTGCAGCCTGCGGCAGGATACCTGGGCATCCAATTGACCGGCAAGTTCTTCGGCGTGCTGATTTCATTGGTCATCCTGGGATGGATGTTGAAGAATAAATTGACTGAAGACGAAACCCGCGATTTTCTCTGGGAAACCTGGCGCTTCATCAAGCAGATCTTCCCATTGCTGATCGTTGGCGTTTTTGCGGTGGGGATCATTCGCGGTTTGATCAAACCCGAGTGGATCGAATCGTTGGCCGGCCGCAACACCTTCCTCGGCAACTTCATCGGCGTGTTATTCGGTGTGTTTATGTATTTCCCCACATTGGTGGAAGTCCCCATCGCGCAAATGTTCCTCGGCCTTGGCATGCACCGCGGTCCGCTGCTGGCTTATCTTATTTCTGACCCCGAATTGAGCCTGCAAAGCATTTTGATTACCGCCACCATTATCGGTAAACTGAAAGCGTGGGTTTACGTTGGCTGGGTGGCGTTATTCAGCACCGTTGCGGGGCTGCTGTACGGCGCCTGGATCAATGGAACACCGCTGGCATCGATCCTGCTGTACCTGGTTGCGTTTTTAGTTGTGGTCGCCGTGGTTTCTCTCGTAGTCAACTGGTTTAAGGCAAGTAGAGAAAGCATGTCAGAAAAGGCAGGGCTCTGATCCGCCCATTTACCTGAATCCGCTAAACCCTGGACAATTTCCAGAAAGGAGCCTGCGATGGAAAAAGAGTCTAAAAAAATCATCTGCTATAAATGCAAAAAAGATACCGGCTACACTGAGGAAATTATTCTCAAGGGGAATATCAAGGAAGACCTGAAGTGTCCGCATTGCGGTGCTGTTGTCATCACCAAAAATGTAGACTATTGCTGACACATTCCAATTGCCCCGCAGCGATCAAAAGACCGAACGCTGCGGGGTTTACATCTGCACGATTTCTACAGAAGCATTTGCGAAATGGTGCTTTTCGATAACTTTCTTCACAGCTTCTATGCTGGAAAGATCAATTCTCAGGCAATTACCGCAGGAAGAACTCAAGAACCGGGGAACCGGGATCAGTTTGCTTTGAATACCGTCCATGTGAAGTAAATTCTCAAGCCGCATGGCCTGGCTGGTGGATTCCACCAAAACCACCGCAAATTCTTCCATCTCTTTTTTTTACCTTTCTGACAATGCTCTCAAAGCTTCTAGTGCATAATTAATTTCGGATAATTGATTGAAATAACCCAGGCTGAATCGGATGGTGCCATCGGGAAATACCCCCATCGTCCGCGCGGCGGCCGGCGCGCAATGCAAGCCGACTCTGCAAAAAATGCCGTAGCGCTCATCGAGCCATTCGCCAATCAGACCAATATCCTTTCCATTCAGCGTGAATGGGATCACTGAGGTTTTCTCTGCCGCATCGCTTGGGCCGTATAGCCTGAGGTTTTCTATCGACCGCGCGCCTTCCAGAAATGCCCTGGTGAGCGATGCTTCGTGCGCGCGAATCTGGTCGATCCCGTTTTGATCGATCCATCGCAGCGACGCCAATAAACCCGCCAATCCAATCACGTTCAGTGTCCCGCTTTCAAATTTATCGGGCAAAAATGCGGGCTGCACTTCATTTTCTGAATTGCTGCCGGTTCCACCCATCTTAAGCGGTTTGAAATTGGCAAGGTCAACGCGCTCGCCGATCACCAAACCGCCGGTGCCCATCGGCCCGTAAAGCGATTTGTGTCCGGTGAACGCCAGCAGATCAATGTGGTCTTTTTGCATGTCGATCGGTATCACGCCCGCAGTCTGCGCAGCATCAACCATCAGGAGCAGGTCATTCTCGTGTGCGATCCGCCCGATTTCTGCCGCAGGCATTAACGTACCGCTTACGTTGGAAGCATGGGTCATCACAATCATACGAGTGTTTTTTCGAATTTCCCTCCTGACGTCGGAAGGATCTAGATACCCCTCCCTGGAACATGGGGCAATGGATAAATCAACGCCTTGCGCTTGAAGATACCGCAGCGGCCGCATGACTGCGTTATGCTCCATGCTGGTCGTGATGACATGGTCGCCGGCTTTTAATAATCCAAACAGCCCAAGGTTGATCGCTTCTGTGACATTGCTGGTGAAAATCACGCGCAGGGGATCGGCGCAATGGAACAATCCGGCAATCGCCTCACGCGTCTCATAAACGATCCGGGCGGAATCGATCGCCATTCGGTGGCCGGCCCTGCCGGGATTAGCGCCTGCCTGACAGGAAAATTCAGCCATTGCCTCGATCATCTGGGGAGGTTTTGGCCAACTGGTTGCGGCATTATCAAAATAGATTTTTTTATCGTGTGCTTGCGATGAGAAATCAGCCATGGTCAGCAGCCCGTCATAACATATTCTTTAGTATGAATATATATTATAATACAACATGCTGAATAAAAATCATGGTGCTCACTTGAAGAAAAGCTATCTGCTATTCATCCTGCCCTTGCTGCTCCTGGCGCTGTTTAACATACAAAATGCCTACGCCAGGGAGAATGATCCGCCAATGCCCGTAAACGTATATTTCTTTTGGGGGGATGGATGCCCGCATTGCGCCGCCGAAAAACCATTCCTGGAATCATTGGTTGAACAATATCCTCAGGTAAAACTGCATGCGTATGAAATATATTACGTTGAAAAAAACCGCGAATTATTTAAAGAATTTGGAACTGCTCTCGACTTCGAACCGCAAGGCGTGCCAACCACCATTATTGGCAGACAATATTGGGTTGGTTTTCGCGAGGAATATAAGACAGAGATTGAAGCCGCAATCAGGGCATGTATGCAGGATCATTGCGAATTCGATCCCGGACAAGTTGTCCTAAGAGAAGATTCCGATCAAGTTCAAAAACCATCCGCGTATCTAATAAATATCCCGTTGATCGGCGTAATCGATCTGGGAAACCAGTCGCTCATGATCAGCTCTGCGATCATTGGTTTTGTTGATGGGTTTAATCCTTGTTCTCTCTGGGTCTTGTCTGTTCTGCTTGCTATCACTTTGCATAGCGGCTCGCGCTCGAAGACCTTGATTGTAGGATTAACCTTCTTATTGACAACCATGCTCGTTTACAGTCTGTTTATTACAGGCGTGTTTACTATTCTTTCTTATGTGGGATATCTCAAATGGATCCAGGCATTGGTAGCCGCCATCGCGTTGATTTTTGGCTTTGTCAACCTAAAAGATTATTTTTGGTATAAAGAGGGTGTTTCGTTCACGATCTCCGATAAACACAAACCCAAAATATACCAGAATATGCGCAGCACCGTGGCGAATCAACGCTCCACTTGGGGATTGATTGGTTCAACTGTGGTCCTGGCTATCGGCGTTTCCCTGATCGAATTTGCCTGCACGGCCGGTTTTCCTGTAATTTGGAGCAACCTGGTTTCCTCAAGCAATATCAGTGCCGGATTCTATATTCTTCTGCTGGCTGTTTATATGCTCATCTATTTATTGGATGAACTGGTTTTCTTCGGCATGGCAGTTGTTTCCATGAAGGCCAGCCGCCTGGAGGAAAAGCATGGCCGTCTCTTGAAGCTGATCAGCGGTGTTGTCATGCTGGTTCTGGGCGTTGTTATGCTGGGGCAACCCGAATTAATGAACCGCATGGATACTTCTTTGGTCGTTTTCGGAATAGCACTGGCGCTATCATTTCTTGTTTTATTGATCCATCAAAAACTGCTTCCCGGATTTGGAATTTATATCGGCACCGGGTTGAAGAAGAAGCAAAAATGATGAACAGGCATCCCGCGAATATGCATTCTGGAAAATATTGAATAAGATAAGAGGAAAATACAAAATGACGAGAACCCGCAAAAAACCGCAAACGAAAACCAGTAATAATAATTTATGGATCATCGCCGGTGTGGCGGTTGTTGTTCTTTCAATCATCCTGATCAAAGGGCAAATGGGCAAAGCCAAATCTGAAACATCCAGCCAGGCGTCAGAAAATTCTTCAGCCGCAGCCGTTGCACAAGCCGCTCCTGAAACGCCTGAAGAACAATTCAATCGCTTGTATGGTCAGAAAAAACCTGTTTTTGCTTTCTTTCACTCAAACAACTGCCAACTCTGCCTGGATATGATCGCGGTTGTAGATGAGGTCTATCCTGAATATGAAGGCAAAGTAGCCCTGGTTGATATCAATGTTTATGATGAAGTAAATCAAAATTTATTACAGCAATTTCAAATCAGGGCAATTCCCACCGAGTTCTTCTTTAACAGCAATGGCGAAATTTTTAGCAATGTTGGCTTGATGTCGCGTGATCAACTCCGTGAAGCCCTGGAAAAAATCGCTGGAGAATGAACGTGAACATCAATCCATCCGTATTAACGCCGACCTCCGTATTGGGCTATCTCCTGGTTTTTTTGGGAGGCGTGGTTACAAGTATCAGTCCATGTAATGCAGCCATGATTCCGTTGATTATCGGATATATCGGCGGTTCTGTTGACCTTCCCAGGCGCAAGGCGTTTGCTATTTCCCTTGTATTCAGTATCGGTCTGGCGATCACATTTATGGTCTTGGGCATCGTCGCTTCATTGGTTGGGGGAATGCTGGGGGGAAGCAGCAAGGGTTGGTATTACGTCGTCGCGTTGATTTGCCTGGTGATTGGCCTGCAGATGTTGGGAGTAATCCACATCGATCCACCTTCCTGGTTCTCCGCCTTGCGCGAAAAGATCAAAATCAGGAATTTGTTCGGCGCGCTTCTGCTGGGATTGGTATCCGGTCTGGTCGCTTCGCAATGCGCCACGCCGGTTTTGGCCGCCATCCTCACTTATGTGATGGCCCGCAAGGAAAGCCTCGCGTACGGCGCGATTTTATTATTCATTTACGCCTTGGGAAGGGGTGTTCCGATTGTGCTTGCCGGCACATTTACGGGTGCGTTGAAAGGCATTCGAAGTTTTGGCAAATTTTCGGAATCAATGGAAAAAGTCAGTGGAGTGATCCTCATTCTCGTTGGCTTTTATTTTATTTGGATTGCGTAGTGATAAATGGCAGTGCCTGACTTGGAATCGCTCCTGAAAAAAATCCAAAATGCTTGAAAGAATTCAGGCGTGGATAGAAATATTCCGAAAAACACCGCTGTGAAATTCCACTGCTTGCGCAGATATAGATTTATCAAGCCGTCGTCAACGATGTTTCCTCTTCAAGTGCATAATACCGATAAAAGAAAATCGTTTCCATGTTCAACAATCCATAAAAATTACTTTATAAATTTGGCAACTCTCCTGCAAATCCCATTTCAACCAATTCCAGGATACTGCCCTTCTGTGCGCTGAAAATCTTGATTCCCTTGTTTTTTAGATTTTCAATGATTTCATCTTCAATTGTTCCGCTAATTAAAGCCTCAATTCCCTCACCGATTGCCTGGTTAATCATATCGGTTGCATTGCCCTTATTCTCAATTGCGCTGAATTTAAGATGATCATCCACAATCATTAAAAAGCCGCACGCACTGAGATTTGGCTCAATCCATGCGCCTAAACCTGCGCCCCTGGAACTTACTGCGATTTTCATTTATCAGCCTCCGTTTTACATCACACAGGAGGGCAATCTTCGACCCTCCTGTGTGATGTGTTTTGGAAAGAACTTTTTCAATTAATCCGCAACACTGGCAATCATATCCTTGATGGCCTGAACAGCCTGATCGGTGTTCATGTTTCGGATGTCAACCCCAGTCATTTTGGTTTTGTCGAAACCGGCTGCGTCAAAAGCATCCCGGAACATCTTCACCTGCATGTTGGGGTCGCAAGCTGCCACAAACAAGTGATCCGTTTCTCCGCCCTTAAGCAGCGTGGACAGGAACTGGTCGCCGTCAGTCGCGCAAAGCTGCGGATGGACCGCAACGTAATCCACCAGTTTATCGCGCCGGATCGCATTGCCCACTTCGAAAATATTCATCTCTTGAAAAGACGGGCAGGTGCCCTGGCATACGCACATCAATAAACCTTTTTTGGACATAGCTTACTCCTTTAATAAATATATATTAGTTGTCGCCAAAATATGTGATCGCTTCCACCGGACAGATTTTGGAACAGCCTCGGCAGAATTCAACGCAGTTATCGGGGTTGAGAACTTTGGGGTAACCGTCCTCTCCAACCTCATATACCTCGTGTTCGCAGAAATTCGAGCAGGTGTAGCACTGGGTGCATAAATCTTCATTAATGATGGGATACCAATTTTTAGCCATTTATTTTCTTTCCTCTGTGTTGATCAGATTTTTCCTGTTTGGAAATTTTACTTTCACACTCCGGACAGTTGCAGTCAATAGCCTGAAAGTCAATTTTTTTTGTTGAAGTACATTTTTTTGTTTCCTTGATGATTGGAATTACTCCTTTCTCCTTCATGCGATAATAGACGTTTCTACCCTCGCGTCGGTCGCTTACCAGTTCGTTCTCACGCAGGCACATCAAGTGCTGTGATAAATATGCCTGCCGATAACCTAAAATTGCTTCCAGATGGCATACACACATTTCATTATTGGCTTCAAGGATCTCCAGTATTGCCAAACGGACCGGGTGTGAAATAACTCGCAAAAGCCCGGCAGAATCCTTATAGGTCTCGCGGATATGGTTAGTCATATTCAACTTTTCATATTCGTTATTACGAATATAATAATACGATTCCAGTCCATGTCAAGGGTTTTGGCATAATTCATAAACACTTATAAATCAATTGAATAGTACTTCTATAAATAACATGGGGCTTTGATCTGAGGAAAATTCAATGCCGCGACATCTTCCGCTGGCTTGCAGCGCAATAATATCGGCGCCAGGCAGAATATTGATTGTCTTCGCGAGGCCGGCAAAGCCGGCTGTGGCGATCTTCATAGGCAATTGCAGGGGGTAATTGCCGAAGATACCATGTACGGCGTAGATTTCATATCTGCGCCAGGAAATGGTAAAACCTTTTTCTCATACCCAAATTTTCAACAACTGATGAACACAGATTTATTTCAAATTTCCGCATTCCATACATGCGCCTGCCCGCGGGGCGCACTGGACAGCAGCTTTGTTTTAGATGACGCCAATCGCAACCTGCTGCGCAGGCACGCGGTAAATTGAAATGATGTCTGCGAATCACACAAATCAATCCTTGCTTAGGTGGAATCTGGTTCGTAATGACCACCACGCTGCTTTATAAAATGACTGCCTTTGTATGTTTTTAATTTTCCCGAGCCGGGTTGTTGATCCTTGCTTCCAACTGCATGGCTTTTCTCATTACATGGAATCCTCAAGCAGGAAAATTTTTACGTCTTTACCTACCTTAATAAAATCATCAGTCTGTCACCAATCAGCGCTATAATATACTCAATTCATGAGTATTCAATACAGTAATAAGGTGAGGTTTTAATCTTGCGTTGCCGCCTCCGCGAAGCGCGCGCTGCCTGCCTGTTCAACCGTCAGCCGCATCCGGGATCATGAAGAAGATTTATCAAAAGAAGAAGGCAATTTATTATAAGGAGATTTATAAAATGAAAAAATTGATTTATGCGCTGCTGCTTGGTTTGCTGATCTTCAGCGCCTGCTCTACCGCGCCCGCGGCGCAGGAGCCAACCGCGCCAGCGCATGCTGAACCTGCCGCAACCGTCGCCGATAGTGCCCAGCCGCAAATCATAGTGGTCGACGCGCTGGGCCGCGAAGTGACCCTCAGCCACCCCCCCGCCCGCATCGTGGTCACCGGCAGAGGATTTACCTTGATCCTGGATGCCGTTTATATGTTCCCTGAAGCCCCCGCTCGCATTGCTGCCATGGGTGATTCGAACCAGGGCAATGGCAATTTTATTTCCCGCATCGACCCCGGTTTTGATCAAAAGATGATCCTGCAGACGGATGCCGGCGCCGAACAGATCGCGGCTGCCAACCCCGATTTGGTGATCTTCAAAAGTTATTTGGCTGAATCGGTCGGTAAATCGGTCGAAGCGCTCCATATCCCGGTGTTGTATGTGGATTTTGAAACACCTGAACAGTACACGCGCGACCTGGCCATTCTGGGTAAAGTCTTTCAAAATGAAGCCAGGGCAAAGGAGCTGGCGGAGTATTATTTGAATGGCGTCGGCAGAATTCAGGCCGCGCTGGAAGAGGATATCGAAAAACCCCGTGTGCTGATGCTCTACTATAGCGAGAAAGATGGTGCGGTGGCGTTTAACGTGCCGCCCTTATCCTGGATTCAAACCCGCATGGTCGAACTGGCAGGCGGGGAACCGGTTTGGGGTTCCGCCAACTTGAGCAATGGTTGGACCGTGGTGACCCTGGAACAAATTGCCGCCTGGGATGCGGACCGGATTTTCATTATTTCCTATCAGAAAAATTCCGCTGAAATTGCCGCTGCTTTGAAATCAGACCCTCAATGGCAGGCGCTGCGCGCAGTGAAACAAAATCATCTGTACGGATTTCCCGCCGATTTTTATAGCTGGGACCAATCCGACTCGCGCTGGATTTTGGGGCTTTCTTGGCTGGCTGCTCAATTGCATCCGAAAAGTTTTCCGCAGTATGACCCTTTGGCGGAAGTGCAGCAGTTTTATCAGCAGATGTATGGGCTGAACGCCGAATTCGTCGCAGCCGAGATTCAACCCGTCTTTAGGGGTGACCTGCCTTGAGTTCCGTGTCAACCGCCTCCGCCGTCTTGAAGACTGCCGCCTGGCATCGATCGCGCCGTTGGATCTTGCTCTGGTTGAGTTTGGGGTTGATCGTCTTATTGACAGTTTCCCTGCTGTTGGGGCGCTATCCGCGCACAGGCTTGATTTCCTGGGAGCGTCTCAACCAGGATGAACTGGCGTACCGCCTGGTATTCAATTTGCGCCTGCCGCGCCTCTTGACCGCACTCGCTCTGGGCATGTCGCTTTCCGCCGGGGGGTTGGTGTTTCAAATGTTATTTGGGAACCCGCTGGTCGAACCCGGTTTTCTGGGGGTGTCGCAGGGCGCGGCTTTTGGCGCCGCTTTGTGTATCGTTTTCTTTTCCGGGTCGGCTGTCCTGGTGCAGGGCAGCGCGGCCGCTTTCGCGCTGATCGGCCTGGGGCTTTCCTATTTGCTCGCGCGGCGCATCCGCTACGGCGGCTGGGTGCTGCGGCTGGTGCTTTCAGGCGTGGCTGTTTCGGCTTTGTTCTCCGCCGGGGTCGGTATCCTGAAATACGTAGCCGATCCGATGAGCCAACTTCCCGAAATCACGTTCTGGCTGCTGGGCGGACTTTCCGGCATCACCTGGACGAAATTCCTGTCGATTCTGCCGGCTGTGGTTTTGGGGTTGGTTTTTCTCTTTCTCTTTCGCTGGCGCTTGAACGTGCTGGCGCTGAATGACGAAACCGCCTTTTCCCTGGGAGCCGCCCCGAAACGAGAAAGGCTCCTGCTGCTGGTTGCCGCTGTTCTGCCGGCCGCGGCTGTCATCTCGGTGACCGGCATGGTGGGCTGGGTGGGCTTGATCATGCCCCAAATCGCCCGCCGCATCTTCGGCACCGACACGCGCTTATCGCTGCCCGCCGCCATGCTCTTGGGCGGCATATTCGCGATCGTGTGCGATGACCTTTGCCGCACCTTGCTTGCCGGGGAGATTCCGCTGGGAATTCTAACCTCGCTGCTGGGCGCGCTTGTGTTTGTCCTTTTGATGATATCGCGCGTGGTGAAGGTGGAGCGATGAAACCGGCCTTATTATCCTTCCGGCAGGTGTGTTTTGGATACGACCAAAGCGCCCTGCCGATTCTGGAAAGCCTGGATTTTTCGCTGGAAGAAGGCCGCATCACCGCGATTCTCGGCCCCAACGGCGCCGGAAAAACCACGCTGCTGTACCTGGCATTGGGCTGGTTGAAAGCCTGGCAGGGGGAAATCCGCCTCTCAGGCAAGCCGATCGGCAGCTTTGGCCGGCGGGCTTTGGGGCAGCAGATCGCCCTCATCCCACAGAGTGAACACCTGCCGTTCGAATATACTGTCCTGGAATATGTTCTCCTTGGGCGCGCACCTTACCTGCCTCCCTTGGGGATGCCGGAGCCGGCGGATGAGATGATCGCGTATGAAGCGCTGGAAAAAGCCGGCATTGCCGATCTGTACAATCATTCCATTATGGAGATCAGCGGCGGTGAGCGGCAATTGGTCTTGCTGGCGCGCGCGTTGGCCCAGCAGCCCAGGCTGCTGCTTCTGGATGAACCTACCGCGCATCTTGATTTGAGCAATAAGTTTCGCCTGATGCGGTTGATTCAAGAACTGCAACAATCCGGCACGTCCATCTTGCTGACCACGCACGAACCGGAGATCGCCCTTGCAATCAGCGAGACAACCATCTTGATGGAAAAGAGAGGTGTGCTGATATCGGGTCCAACCAGCGAAATTACCACTGAAGAAAATCTGTCCAGGATCTATCACGTACCGCTCAGGATCATTTCCGTTGAGGGGAGAAAACAAGTGATTTGGATTTAATTGCCGCATCCCCCTGTTCCATTTTTTCCGCTTCGACCATCGGCTTAAGTTCAGATACATGTGAGACGATAGCTCTGGATAAACCGGAAATCAGGGCATCCTGATCGGCGCAAACCAGATCAAGCAGATCCCGAAGCGCATGCGATTTCACTCATAAATAATTCGCCCAGGTGGTCAAGCGCAAACCTTTACAAGGTTATTTTTCTTCCTCACCAACCCCCGGACGCTGTCGCTTGGGTTTTTATTTTTTACTATTTAGCTTATGTTGTATACATTATAAGCCTGGCCGTAGAGTGGATACTCTATCCGAAAACTCGGAGGGCTTCGCTGATTGGTTTCTTCAAACTGTCAACTTTTGTCAGAAACGAACCTTGCCGTCATTTTCTAGGTTCCGGCTTTCCCGTTCACCCGGTAAAACCTGTGCATCGCCGCGAAAATCAGCAGCAGCGCGATCAGAGCCCCGCCCAGCTCGCGCGGGATGCCGGACTGGATCTGCAAGCCCACCAGCGCGCCTGAGCGCAGGCCGCCCAGGATGACGGACATGAGGATGGCGCCCAGCGGGTGCAGCCCGCCGGCGAAGGCCACGATCAGCCCGTCAAAGTCGTTCACCGCCGAGAAGGTCGAGACGAACTTGTAATGCACCCCCAGCACCTCCACCGCCCCGGCCAGCCCGGCCAGCGCCCCGCTCAATAGCATGGTTTCCAGCACTGGCAGGTGCGCGCGGATGCCGGCGTATTGGGCGAAGCGCGGCGCCTGGGCGGCGTTGCGCAGCTCCAGGCCGAATCTGGTGACGCGCAGTATGAGGTAAATGAGCAGGGCGGCTTCCACGGCGAGGAAGAAGCCCACAGTGAACTTGGTGCCGGGCGCCATGGGCGCCAGTTGGGCGCTTGCCTGAATACGCTCCATGGGGAAGAAGCCCACCAGGATGCCCGCGATGGGGTTGAGCAGCAGGGTGACGATGATCTCGTTGGCGCCGCTGAACTCGCGGATCAGCGCCGGCAGCAAGCCCCACAGCGCGCCGAAGGCGGCCGCCGCCAGCAGCGCGGCTGCCGGGTGCAGGCCTGCGCCCAGGCTGAAGCGGCTGCCGATCCAGCAGGCCGCGGCCGCGCCGAATAGCATCTGCCCGGCCTGCCCGATGGAGAAAAAGCCGCCGCGCAGCGCCACCAGCGCGGACAGCCCGCTGAAGATCAGCGGCGTGGCAAATTGCAGCGTGGTCAGCAGGGCGCAGTGCCCCGCGCCCGCGCGGCAGGAAAAGCCGCTGTCGAACAACCTGGCGTATGCGGTCAATGGGTTCTCGCCGGTTGCCAGGATCAGCAGCGCCCCCGCCGCCAGGCTGGCCAGCAAGGGGAGCAGCAAATTGGCAAAGCGGATGAGATATTTTTTAAAAGGGGCGACCCTTCGACCCTGCTCAGGGATCGCCTGAAAACCGATCCTTGAGCTTTGTCGAAAGGCCGGTTTTCGCGCTAGTTGACGGGCGGTCTTTCCCAAAGAGATGCTGCGCGATCGACGGATTTCAGGATCCGCCCGAAAACCGATCTCTGAGCTCTGTCGAAGAGTCGGTTTTCGCTCGTGCTGGTGGGCGACTCTTCGACCTTGCTCAGGGATCGCATTGTTATCTAATTCCGGATTCTTTTCCGGCTGCGTGGATTTCGTCAATGCAAACTTCCTGCGTGAATTTTCCTATACCTTGCGGGTGATGCGGTGCAGGTGGTTGGGGTTGTTCTCCATCACACCCGCGCCCAATGCCGCCGAGCTGTGCCGCAGGGCTTTCTCGGCCTGGTGCGCTTCCAGGTCGGCGCGCCGCACCAGGTAGCCGGTCACGCGCACGAACTCGGAAGTCGCGCTGCCAATCGACAGGTTGCGGATGCCGGCATGATGCGCCCCGTCGATGATGTCCAGCACGGCTGCCGGGTTGGCCGCCGCGGTCTGGTCGAATTCCAGGATGGTGCTCACACCGCCCATGATCCAGCGGTGCGTGGGTGCTTCCGTGAGAATATGTTGGTAGAGCTCGGGCTCCTGCCCGGAGGGCACGCGCACGGCGGGTGTGGTATCCAGGTCGCTGGTGATGCCCACCTGCGCGTGGAAGCAGGCTCGCCCGCCCGTGCCTGCGCAGGCCGGGATGGGGTTGGCTTCCAGGATCTCATGGACGCGGTCGGTGATGCGCGCGGCCAATGCGTTGGCGCCTGCGTCCCAGCCATAACGCGCCTCTGCCTTGCCGTTGGCCTGACTGAAGTGGTTGGCCGCCTCGGCCAGCGCGAACACGCCCGCGTAGGCGCTGAACTTGTCCTGTTGCAGGTAGCCCTCGTCCACCCAGAAGTTGTCCTCGAACCAGCGCGCGTCCTCGATGATGTAGCGTGAGCGGCTTTCGATGATCTCGGCCCAATACTTTCCGATGCGCGGCAAGGTCTCGTCCAGAAAGCGCTCGGGGTCGTCCCCGGAATATTCCGCGGCGCGTTTCAGGTTCAGTCGCACCAGCGTGTAGATGCCGCCGCGCAGGCGCATGGCGTTGTAACAGGAAGCGATCACGTAGTCCTCGCCCCAATCCTTGAGCATGGCCGGGTGGTTAAGGAAGTAGGGCTTGGTGACCTCCAGGGCGTTGCCCACCGCCTGCAGCGCGAATTGGCGCGGGGTAACCTGCGGGTCATAGCGCAGGGTCAGGTTGGTGATGGTCTGCAGCTCGCGGTCCACCTCCAGCAGCATCCGCCCGGCTTTGCTCTCCGCCGGACCCAGGTCGGCGTGCACGAATCCGCTGGGGTTCAGGCGATCCACCAGCAGCCAGAAGGAGCGCAGCACCTTGCGGGCTAAATCTTCCGGTAGGCTGTCGATATAGGGTTCCAGCAGCTCGTCCAGCCGCCCGATGAACACCGGCAGCGCTTCGCACGGGAAATACTTGTAGGCGGTCAATAAACTGGCGGTGGCTTCCATTAAGTCCCCGGCTGGTTTCAATTCCAGAAAAGCGCTGCCGTTCTGCAGCAGGCGCGCGTAATCGGGGGCGGCGTAGCGCGGGTAGAAATGCGCCGGGCCTTCGCCCAGGATGCACAGGATGCCGGATTCCAGCAGCTCCGCCGCTTCGTCCGACATGGGCGGGTAGGGCAGCGCGGCGGCGGCCATGCCGGCCAGCGCGTCGCGTTTTTGTTCGTAGATCAGGCTGCGATCGTGGATCGTATCCGCCACGCTCTGCTTGAACATCGCCGCCATGCCGGGGGTCAGACCCTCCGTGAAATTCTCGAATTCGTGAAACGGAACCGCTAAAGTCTTCTTTTCCATAATTTCAAACCTCGTTAATCAGCAATTATAGCGAACGCTCCACCTGCGTCAGGCCGCAGGCTCTGGCGACGTCCATCAAATTTTCCATACTTTCATCACTGGGGGAAGGCCATTCCGCGGCCGCGCCGCTCGTGCCATGCGGGCGGAAGCGCAGCAGCCGCAAACGGATACCCGGGTCGATGCCGGCCAGCAACTGCGCCGTTTGGAGCATGGAATCTTTGTCCTCGGTGAAGCCCGGCGCGATCACCTGCTGCACGGCGTATAGCTTGCCCTGCGCGTGCAGGAACTGGATCGTTTCCAGCACAGGCGCCAGCGGCTTTCCGGTCAATCGCTCATGTGTCTGATCGTCCCCGGCTTTCAGGTCCACCATAGCCATGTCCAGCACCGGCAGCAGTGGCAGGTATGCCTGCGGACCGGCATAACCGTTGGTCTCGATCAGCGTGGTCAGGCGCGAGTGCCACTTGACTTGCTCAAAGAAAGCTGTGATGAAGGGGAGCTGCAGCGAGACCTCGCCGCCCGAAATGCTCACTCCCGAGATGAAAGCCTGCAGCGGGGCTAATTCCGCCCACAATGCCTGCGGTGTATAACGGCTGACGCGCGGCGAGCTGAAGCTGGGGCAGGTTTTGATGCAGGTATCGCATTCCACGCAGCGGTTTCTATCCCAGGTCACACGCCCGTTTTCCATGCGCAAGGCGCCCTGCGGGCAAGCTTGCACGCAGATGCCGCAGTCGCTGCAAAAGTTGATGGTGAAGGGATTGTGGCAGTACAGGCAATGGAAGTTGCAGCCCTGCACGAAAACCACGGCGCGGTTGCCCGGCCCGTCCACAAAACTGCGCGGGAGCACGTGGTTGATCATGCCGAAAGTGGTTTCCATCGCCGCTATTATTCTCGCTTTGCTTAAATCAACAAGCCTGCACGCCTTTGGCGATCAGGGTGTTAGCCAGATTCTCGATTTCAGCAAACTCCGGCAGGGTGGTGGCGGCGCCCACCTGGCCGACCTTGAGCGAGCCGGTTGCCATGCCCCAGCACACGCTCTCTGCCAGGTTGAGGCCTTTATTCAATCCGTAGAGCAGGCCCGCGCGGAAGGCATCGCCCGCACCGGTAGCGTCCACCACGGTCACTTTGGGCGGTTTGGCGCTGAAGGCGCTGCCGTCCCGGTCGATGGCGAAAACCTCCTCGCCGCCGTCGGTGGTGATCACGATGCCCTTGTTGATGGCCTGCAGCTTGCGCGCGTGGGCGCGCACGTCCACGCCGGGGAAGATGTTGCGAATGTAAGATCCGGAATTGGTGACGATGCTGGTGACCGGTAGGGCTTCATGCTCCGGCCAGATCACGTCGCCGATGGTAGTTTCCAGCCCGGCGGCATGCGCGGCTTTGGCGGCGTTCAGCCGCTCCGGCCCGCCATAGAGGTCCAGGGCCAGGTAACGCGCCCCGCGCATCATTTCCAGCGTAAAAGCGCTCTTGGGTGTTTTGGGATAGTAAAAGATCAGGAAAGAGCGCTCGCCGTCTGGGGTGACGATGGCGCGCGTGAAGGGTGTGGTCAGGCCGGGGACGATCTGCAACGCATCCAGGTCCAACTGTTCGTGCTGCTCCAGCCAGGTACGCAACTGCCGGCCGTACAGGTCATCGCCGATCATGTTGCCGCTCACACCGGTGGGTACGCCCATGTGTGCCAGCCACACGCCCGTGTTGGCGGCCGCCCCGCCGATATGGTAGCTCTCGTGCTCGGGGAACACGGCGATCTCAGGCGAGGGCAGGCTATCAGCCTGGATGATGTTATCCAGTCCCACTTCGCCGTAACAGAAAACGGATAATGGCTTCATAAATTGACTCCTGATAGTTGATTTCTCATTGCATGAATGACCAGATCAATTCCCGGCAGGCTTGCGCGTCCACACGCGTGACCACTTCCACCGCCTGCCCCTCATCCTCGCTGATCAGCTTGAGCACAGTCGCGCCCGCGGGGAGTTTCCCGCTGCCCTCAACGGTCACCTCTACTTTGGCTTTCTGCGTTTCGAAAAACTCCGGGCGCAGCAGGTAAGCCGCGGCGGCCGCGTCGTGCAGCGCGCAGCCGTCCTTTTCCCAGCCCATGCTTTCCACCCGATCGATCCAGCCTTCAGCCTGTCCTTTGAACAGTCGCATGGCGGGATTAGTATCGGGCAGCGCGGCGAAATCCGCGCGCGAGAAAGCCATCTGGCGGGTGATCTCCATGCCCAGCAGAGTGACCGGCCAGCCGGCTTGCAGGACCGCCCGCGCGGCGGCCGGGTCGCAATGGATATTGAATTCCGGGTTAGCGGTGAACGAGCCGCCCATGGCAACCACGCACTGTACCTGCCCGGCGATCTCAGGCGCCAGCCGCAGCGCCAGTGCTAAATTGGTGAGCGGGCCGATGGCCAGGATGGTCAATTCTCCCGGGTGGGTGCGCGCCAGTTCGATTAATAGTTCAGCGGAAGATTGCTGCGGACGTGAAAAATCGAAGGGCGGGGTGGCGCCGTAACCGGCTTGCCATTTCGTGAACCAATTCAGATTTCCCTGCAGGGGCACCGCCGCGCCGGAGGCGGTGGGGATATCCGCCCCTTCCAGCCAAAATAACAGGCGCGCCAGGTTGGTATCCACGTCTGCCACTGGCGCGTTGCCGAATACGCTGCCGATGCCGGCCAGCGCCACCTGCGGGTTGCGCAGCAGCATCAGCAGCGCGGCGAAATCGTCGATCTCTGCGCCAGGCGTGCCCAGGCTGATATCCGTATCCACATAAACCATCCGCTCAACCATTCATCGTTTCCTTGAAAAAATCAGGGGTGCATAAAAGCTGCACCCCTGAATGGGTCGTTCTATTTTCCGCAGTGGATCAGGCAGCTTTCTGCTGCTCTTCCGCTTTCAGGCGCGCGCGGAAATGCCGCCGGGCATTGGTCTCGCGCACTTTTTCCCGCAGTGCAATCGAGATCAACACGATCAAGGTCGCGAAGTTCGGCAGCAGTTCGATCAGGTTCGGCGGCAGGTCGGTCACGTTCTGGATGCGCACCGAGAAGGCCTCCGTGATGCCGAAGAACAGGCTGGCCAGGAACGTACCGATCGGGTGGTTGGCGCCGAACAGCGCCGCAGCGATGGCTGTCCAACCGCGCCCGTTGCTCATGTTGCGCGTGAACAGTTTCAGGTGACCAATGGAAAGAAATGCTCCGCCAAGCGCCGCCAGCATACCCGATATGGTCAGCGCCATCGTCTGGATCAGGGTAGCATTGATGCCTACTGTCTCGGCGGCTTCTTTGTTCTCGCCCACCGCACGGATGTGGCGGCCGAATTTCATCTTGTAGAGGACGATGTACATCGCAATGGTCATGAACCAAGAAAAATATACAATGATGTTGTAGCCGCTCAGGATGCCGCCGATCACCGGGATATCCTTGATCAACGGGATCTCAATGTCGGGAATGCGCACAATGCTCGGGTCGGACCAGCTGCCCACGTTGCCGAACATGATGCGCATCATGTATACTGTCAATTCCAGGATGATCAGGTTGAAAGCGATCGCCAAGATGACCAGGTCGACTTCGTATTTATGGTAGAGAAACGCGAACAACGCGCCCAGCAGTCCGCCTGCCAGAATAGCTACTAACAGGCCCAGGTATGAGTTGCCCAGGTAATAAGCCGCCACGATGCCCACGAACGCACCCATCAACATCTTGCTTTCCAGCGCCAGATTTAAGACGCCCGATTTATTGCAGAGCGCGCCGCCCAAAGCCGCCAGGATCAGTGGGGTCGCCAGGCGGATGCCGCTGTTGACCAGTTCAATTGTGAAAACGCTGAAGAATCCTTCCATTAGTTTTCCTCTCTTTTCGCCTTGAGCTTTTTGGGTTTCTTGAACCAACTGCTCACGCGGTCGATGTTATTCTCGTAGAATTTGCGGGCAGCGATGAACAGGATAATGAAACCGATAATGGTCCCGCCCAATTCACGCGGGATGCCCAGCTTCAATTGCAGGCCCAACTGCGCGCCAAGTTTGAGGCCGGCGAACAGAATGGATACGATGAACACGCCGAAAGGATGCGTTTGGCCTAGGATGGCCGCGGTCAATCCGTCGAAACCCAGTCCGGTGGAAAAACCGGTCATAATGCGCCGGTGCACGCCCATCACTTCGATGGCGCCCGCCAGCCCGGCCAGCGCGCCGCTGATCAGCATGGCGCGCAGCGCGGCTTTGTCGCTCGAAACGCCGCCATACAGGGCAAAGAATTTGGATTGTCCCGCCATGCGCTGCTCGTACCCGGCCTTGGTTTTCCACAGATAAATGAAAATCACAATCACCGCCAGCACCGCGATGATGAAGCCCACACCCCATTTCGCACCCGGCAGGAAGGTGGGCAATTGCGCGGTCGCGTCAATTGTGGGAGAATGCGCGGTGGTGGATTTGTCGCCGCGCATGGGGAATTGCACCATGTATTCAATGAACAGGGTGGCGACGGTATTGAGGATGATGGTGGCCAGCAATTCATTGACTCCCAGTTTTACTTTCAGAAAACCAGGTATGTAGCCGTAAGCGGCGCCGGCTGCCATGCAGGCCAGCAGGATAACAATTTGATGCACGCCGTTCGGCAAATGAATGGCATAACCTAGGTAGCCCGCCACCACAGCCGCCATCAAATATTGCCCTTCCTGCCCGATGCAGAACATACCCGAGCGGAAAGCCACCACGGCCGCCAGGCCGGTCAGGATGATCGGGGTAGCGCGTTCCAGTGTGGTGATGATGGCGCAATTGCCGATCTTCTCGCAACCGAAGGCTTTGCTGAACAAGATGCCGTAGGATTCCAGCACCGGTTTACCGGTGATGGCAATTAGTACGGCCATCAGCACCAACCCGGAAAGGATGGCCAGTACCGGAACCAGGAACGCGTCAAGGATTTTTTTTAGTTTTTTGTTTTCCATCTTTATTCCTTTATTCCTTTCCTTTCGACGCCTGTTCCAACTTGCCGCCTGCCATCAGGATGCCAATTTCTTCTTCCGTCGCGGTTTTCGCGTCCAGCTCGCCCTGGATTTCGCCGCGGTAGAGCACCAGGATGCGATCCGACAGTGACATGATCTCGTCCAGTTCCACCGAAACCAGCAGGATGGCGGCTTTTTTGTCGCGCTCCTCGATCAGGGTTTTATGCACGAATTCAATACTGCCCACGTCCAGGCCACGTGTGGGTTGGTTGGCGATGATCAGGGATGGGTCACCCGAGAGCTCCCGCCCTACCACCACCTTCTGCAGATTTCCACCGGAGAGCATGGAAATGTCTTCGCCGGGTTTGGCCGCGGCGATTGAGAATGATTTGACAACTGTTTCCGCGAATTTATTGATCGACTTGCCCAGCAGGAAGCCGAATTTGCTAAATTCTGACTGGTTGTAGCGCGAGATGATCAGGTTTTCATCCAGGTTGGTTTGCAGGTTTAAACCTACTTTCATGCGGTCTTCCGGAATGTGCGCCATGCCCGCGTCGCGCCGTTCGCGCACGTCGGCATGGGTGATGTCCTTGCCGTTCAGGAAAATCTTCCCGCCGTCCAACGGACGCATGCCGGAGATGACTTCCACCAATTCGGTTTGGCCATTGCCGCTCACGCCGGCAATGCCGACAATCTCACCTTCGTGCACGTCAAAAGACACGTGCGAAATGGCTGCCAGACCGTTCACATCCGACACGCTGATATCTTTGGCTTCAAAAACAGGCTTGCCGCGTTGGATGGTATCCTTTTTTACGCGCAGCAAAACTTCGCGTCCCACCATCATGCGCGCCAAATCTGGGATATTCGTTTCAGTAACTTTCTTGGTTCCCACCATCTTGCCGGCTCTCATCACGCTAACGCGGTCGGCGACTTCCATGACTTCGATTAATTTATGAGTGATAAAAATTACGGAATAGCCTCTTTTTGCCAAATCGCGTACAACGGCCATCAGTTCCTTGACTTCCTGGGGAGTCAAAACGGCGGTGGGTTCATCCAGGATCAATATCTTTGCCTTGCGTTCCAATACTTTCAGGATCTCAACGCGCTGCTGCATGCCGACCGGCAGGTCCCGAATTTGCGCTTTGGGATCGACCGGTAAATTGAATTTTTGGGATAATTCCAAAATCGCGGCGTTCTCCTGCTTTGGCGAAAGGAAACCGGCTTTATTGGGCTCCATGCCCAGGATGATGTTTTGAGCGACAGTAAAGGATGGGACTAGTTTAAAATGCTGGTGTACCATGCCGATGCCGTTCTTGATGGCGTCGTCAGGGTGATTGATCTGGATTTTTTCGCCGTCGATGAAAACCTCGCCCGCATCCGCTTTGATCAAACCGTACAGGATGTTCATCAGGGTGGTTTTTCCCGCGCCGTTCTCCCCCACCAGAGCAAGTACTTCACCTGCTTCCACAGTCAAATCGACGTTGCTATTCGCCTGCACATCGGTCGAACTAAAGTACTTGGTGATCCCTTTCATTTCTAATGCGTGTGCCATGCGATCGTCCTCCGGTAAAGACCCCGGCAGCTTGCGCCGGGGTCTTGTTATAAAAATTTGATTAGATTAGTGAGCGAGCACAGCCTGGCACTCAGCTGTATCGGGAACCAGCGAGTCGCAAACTTTGTATTCGCCGGAGAGGATCTTGGCGCGGTATTCTTCTACCTTTGCCTTGACTTCGGGCAGTTTGGCTACCATTTCGGCGGGGCCGTTCTCTTCGAAAGCGGTTGAACCCTCATCCCACGAGAGGCCGGAGAAGCCTTCGGCCAAACCGTTGGAGATGAATCTGCCGCCCTCGAATGTACCGTTGACCACGCTGGCGATGGAATCGTAGGTGCATTTGTCAACGCGCTTGATCACAGAGGTGATCACGTGGCCGGGCTGGATGTAGTCCTGGTTGGAGTCTACGCCGATGGCATACAAATTGCGCTGAGCGGCTGCTTCCAGAACGCCTTCGCCGGAGCGGCCGGCAACCTGGTAGATGATGTCCGCGCCCTGGTCATACTGACCCAAAGCGGTCTCCAAACCCAGGGTGGGATTGGAGAATTCGAAACCGAGGTAGCTCACGAGCACCTGGCAGTCGGGGCAGACTTCCCAAACGCCTTGTTCAAAACCATAGGTGAACTGGTTCATGGACGGAGAATCGCCGCCATTGACCACGCCCAAGATCTTGCTTTCGGTCATCATGCCTGCGGCGATGCCGGCCAGGAAGCTGGACTCGTGCACTTCAGCCTGGTATGAAACCAGGTTAGCAGGTAGTTTCTCGACGAACAGCTCGGAGGGGGACGAGAACTTCTGATCCGGGAATTCATTTGCCAGGTTCACGAAGAGTTCCGCGTCAATTGCCAGACCCAAAACCAGGTCGTATCCTTCAGCAATGGCGCCGCGCAGGGCGGCTTCGTGTTCGGAAACGCCGTTGGTTTCGATGATGTCGCATTTAACGGGCAGTTCTGCGTTGGCCTGCTCAATGCCACGGGCGGACGAATCGATGAATGAACGGTCGCCCAGGGGATTGGGGGTGATCAGTGCGCAGGTGAACTCGGGTTCAGCGGCAGCTTCTTCCGCGGGAGCGGCTTCTTCTGCGGCAGCTTCTTCAGCCGGGGCAGCTTCTTCAGCTTTGGCGGATCCGCAGGCGGTAAACAGTAATGAGCCGACCATCAGGATCGCCAGAATAGCAAGTAGTCTCTTATTCATTTAAATTTCTCCTTATATTTTTTTAGTAAAGTGTGCGATAGGATATATATGTATATTTTTAACGCGCTCACCTCCTTGCCTTTTATTTTTCTCTTTCAAGTTCTGCTTCAATTGAAACCCATTTACTTTGGTGGATTTCCCTGTCTTTAATGCTGCTTGAACGATCTTCTCAAGCGCCGTTTCTGGCTTCTACCAGGTACGATTCGCTGTCATCCTCAATAGATATATCCGTAAAACCGGCATCTTTTAATAATTGCACCATGGATGCGTTGTCGGGGATAAGATGGTCCTGGAAATCCGGGATATTCCTGTGAATATCGTTGATGGTTTCCCTGCCGGCGGTATGACAGATATACAATATACCATTGCTTCTTAACAAGTGCCTTAAATTACTTAATGCTTTGGGCTTGTCGTGAAAATGGGGAAAAGTCGAGTAACAGGTGGCTACATCGAAAGCTTTGCTGTTCATATGCAGTGTCTCAATTTCGGCGCAAACGTAGCGCAGGCTGCCGTTTTGCGGGAATTTTGCATTAGCCTTGTACAGCATGTTGATGGCGTAATCCATCGAAATGATTTTTCCACCGCCGTTCAATTTCTCGGCGATATGGGGGATAAAGACGCCGGTGCCGGTGCCAACGTCCAGAACGCGGTCGTCTTTATTAATGTTGAGCCGGTCAGCCATACTGCGCAGTTTTTGGGGGTCGTTATTGCGGACCGTTTCATCCCAGTGTTCGGCCCTATCATTAAAAAATTTCCGGCTGATCCTTTTATCCATGGAAATTGATCCTTGACCTATTATAACCAATTCAAGATTGTATGACAATCTTGAATTGAGGTTTTAAGGATTGTTTTGCATTACAAAATTGTGAGAATTGGGGAGTTCTTTCCCGCTTGATTTATCGGGAAAATGTTTTTCGCTGCTTGACAAAAAAGCAAGTCCTTTTTTTTAAGGGACTTGCGGATAGACCTAGAACAGGATAGTGGCCAGCTCGGCGCGGAAACTGCGCGTCTGCGGGTCATCTTCGCCCATGATCTCCAAAATACCCAGGATTACCTGTTTCACCAATCCGCCGCGGAAGCGCTTGTCCGCGCGCAGGATGTCAAGCATGCCGTCCAGAGCTGGCGGAAATTTTCCCTGCCCCGCCAGCCGCAGGCTGTTGCGAAAGACAGCGTCCAGGTTATTGTCGTCCGGCAGCAAATCCTGTTTGAATTGCAGCAGGCTTTCGGCATAAGGCAGCAAGAGCTGCGCCTGATTATATTCGCGTCCCGAAGGGATCGCTTTCAATAACGCCAGCGCTTCTTCCGGCTTGTCTTGCGCCAGCAGAGCTTTCGCCAAACCCAGTTGGATGGAAACCGATTCAGGTTGCTGTTCCAATGCCTTGCGCAGCACACATTCTGCGTCGCTCCATTTATGATTGGCCAGCAGTCCCTGCCCTTTCTCGATGTCCAGGTCCAGCGGGCTGGGCGGCGTCAACCGGCCGATGAAATCCCGAAGCCGCGATTCCGGCTGTATGCCGCTGAACTCGCCCGCCACCTGCCCGTCGATGAAGGCTTTCACGGTCGGGATGCTGCGCACATTGAATTGCAGCGCCAGGTTGGGGTTTTGGTCAATATTGACTTTCGCCAGTCGCAAACCGCCGTTGGCTTCATCCACAATTTTTTCCAGCAGCGGGCTAAGCGTCTGGCAGGGTTTACACCATTCCGCCCAAAAATCCACTAAAACCGGGATGTTGCGTGAATATGCGATGACTTCGTATTCGAAATTCAATTCATTGACGTCGATTTTGTTATCCGTTGCCATCATAGTCTTTTCTCCGCTTGCGGTTGCTCATTCATCGTCTTCGCTCGGCATGGCGGGTTGTTCCACGCGCAGTACCTCGCCGTGGTAGTTCACTACAATTTTAAACCCAAGCATGCCCAGATAATTTCGCCCGGCTTCCGGCAGCCCTTGCTCCAGCAGGCGCTTCATCTGGTCGTCCACGTTCTCCAGTTGATTCTGGATAATGGCATGCGTGAACAGATCATCCTGCCCCAGCATCTTCACGGTTTGCTCAGTGATCAGGTCTTTGTTTTCTTCTACCTGGTTCAGCATGGCCGTCAGCACCTGGCAGTCGATCTGTTCAGAGGGTATATGCCGCCTGAATCCTTCGTCGTCGATCACATAGCAGGCTTCCTCCCCGACAAAGGCCGTGTCCAATTGCCGGTCATTCTCGTCAAATACCAAACCTTCAAAAACTGCTTTTTTACCCATAATTGGACAAAATTTTAATCACAAGGCCGCAAGATGTTTCTTAACAATTTCTATGAATGTTAATAAACTTCCACGCGTGTACCGTTATTGGAAACGTGTTTCATTTCGCCCGGCGCCACCACCGGCTGCGTCCACAGGTAAATCCAGCGCGCAGCCGGAATGGGCAGGTTGATGCAGCCGTGGCTGTTGGGTTTGCTGAAATCGTTATGCCAGTAAGTCCCGTGAAAGGCGATGCCGCTTTCGGTAAAATAGCTCACCCAGGGTACTCCGTAAAGCTCGTCATCGTTGGATCCGATGCGGTCGGTATGCACCATGTGCCGGGATGGCCGTTTGTAATTGATCACGTATTTTCCGGCGGGGGTGGTGAGGTCGATATCTCCGATTAATTGACCGGAAGATAATGCGGACATGAAGACTGGTTCTTCGTTTTCGTAAGCAATCAGAAATTGCTCGCGCAAGTCGATCCGGATTACTTTCTTGCTCTGATCCATTTCGGTGGAAGTCGGTGTTAGTTCCGTTTCGTCGATCAAACGCAGGTGGGAAGCGTTTACGTAATACGAATCCTCCCAGCGATCTTCTTTCACCAGGTAATACAGGGTGCCTTCCTCGTCCTTGCCCAGCCCGTAGATCCAGTGGGTGGAGCCATAGAAAAACATCTGGTTTTCGGTTTTGTTGCGGTTATTGTTCTGTCGGTTCACAACCGCGGTGGTAAACGGAACGGTCACTTCTACCAGTTGCCCGCTGGTATTGAAGGTCCTTACCGGTTCGTTGATCCGGTTTTGTACCGGCTGCGCGTTTTTCGAATGCAGGTAACTTTCATCTTTCAATTGGAACCAAATTTCGCTATGCGGCCGACCGGTATCAACCTTGACCTCGCGTTCATATTCGACGATGTCGTTGAACGCATAGGTGGCCACGACTTCGCTGCTTTCATCCGGCGCGCGGTGGGTCGTGCTGCCATTGTAAAGCACTCTTCCCAGTTTCCCTGAACTTGCCTCATCAGATTCGATCCGCGTGTAAAACGATGCCGGCCTTCCGTTCCAAAGCAACGCGTTGGCTGAAAGCATCAGCGAGTATTTTAGAAAGTCACGTCGATCAAAAGTCTTATTCATGTTTGCCTAATAATGAACGAATACATACGTTCCCACCGGGGCATTTTCGTATACCCAGGCTGCATCCTCCGTTTTCATATTAACACAACCCCGGCTCATGGGCGTACCGAAATTATCGTGCCAGTATGTGCCATGAATGGAATAACCCTTATAAAAGAACATGGAATAGGGCACATCCGGAAGGTCGTAATCCGGTCCGCGCATGGTGTATTGGCTGTATTTGGCATAAATACGGTAGGTGCCGGTAACGGTTTTGAATGACTCGGTGCCGCTGGAGATGAGAAAAGTGTTGACGATCTGGTTCCCGCGATATGCGCTCAAGGTTTGCGCGCTCAAGTTGACTTCAATCCACAAGGTGTTGCCTTGCGCGGCTTCCTCAGGAATATCCCAGGGATGCGCGAAGTAATCAGCGTAGTATTTATCCGGTGTCTGGCTGGGGGTGGGCAGCAAAGTCGGGGTTGCCTTAGTCGTTTCCGGCGGAACTTCTGTCTCCTGGATTTGAACTTGTTCCTGCCCTGCCGCCGTAGCGTCGGTCACGCGCGCCAGGCTGAAAACGGCAGCCGTCAGCAGGAACAGGGCTGGCCAGGCGGCGTGCAGGTGTTTGTCTGCCAGGGTCGCGGACTGGCGGGCCGCTCGTTGATCTTTATCCATTACTGCTGGTCGCCCTCGCCGTTCAGAAAACACAGGATTCCCGCCACGATGCCATCGGCCGCTTTTTCAGCTTGATCGATCAGAACGCGCCGGTCAGTTTTCAATGAGCCCATCTCCAGGCGCACTACCGGAGTGGTTCCGCTCACGTCGCGAAAAATATGATAGGAAGCATTTTCCGCGCTGATCACTTCGTAGGTGAAAGGCAGGCTGGTGGCTGCCTGATATTCTTTCGCAAGGCAGGTTGCCAATTGATCGATCTGCTCCGGATTTTGCGCCGAAAAGCTGCCCCCGATTTTAAAGCCGCTGGGCGGGATGGGCGTATCTGCGCAGGAACCGGAATAGATCGCCACGAATGCCGCGCCTTCATAGTTCAACAGCTTCAGATCATATTCCGGGAATTGATCTACGCTGTATCCCAATTTTTCCAGTTTCTCCGCGACGCGCGTGGCAATGTCGTGATTGATGTCCGCTTCGACCAATCCGTCGGCACACACCACGCCGGGATTATTATCTTCCCAGTGCCCGGCCAGGATGCCAATGGCGTTGCCGCCCTCGGCTTTCTTCTCTGATTCCAAAGCGGCTTTGGTAGCTTCGGCTTCCACCAGCGATGCCAGGCTGGGAGTGTTGAATACTTTACGCGGGTTCCAGAGCGTCAGCAGCGTCGCCATCACCAGCGCGATGCTGACCACGGTCTGCACCCCGCTTAATACCGTATAGTCCGCATGCGGTTTTTTCCCATCCCCTTTCGGTTCAGGGGCATCATCAACCTGTGGGATTTCTTCGTCTTCCAAAAAGGAATCCTCTCCCAACGGATCCGGGGATTCAGGCAGGGGTTCTTCAGAATAGGAATCAGTCATTTTTATTATCGGCTTTCAAGAGCGTTTGGGCTGCCATAATTAGTATAATTCCGCTGATGTTTAAAGAAAATTATAACTGAAGCAGCGCCGACATTTTGGATGATAATCAGGATGGACTCATTAGAAGGAAGTGTTGTATGACCGGAGAATCCATGTTGAGTGAAACCGATCGCCAATTATTGTTGAAGATCGCGCGGCAGGCAATCAGCGCGGCCGCCGCCGGGCTGGCTGTGCCCACTCTGGATCTGGCTGCGTTTTCTGCTGATCTGCAAGCGAACGGCGCAAGTTTTGTCACTCTCACCATCGCGGATCAATTGCGCGGTTGCATCGGCACGCTGGAAGCCTACCAGCCGCTGGCACTGGATGTTCAGGAGCACGCCGTGGCCGCCGCCACCCAGGATTACCGCTTCCCGCCGGTCACGGCCGGTGAGGTGCCCCTGCTGCTGATCGAGATCTCGCGCCTGACCCCCACCCGCCCGTTGGCGTACAATGACTGGCGCGACCTGATCGAAAAACTGCGCCCGGGCGTGGATGGCGTTCTGATCAAGGATGGCTTTCAGCGCGCGACATTTCTTCCCCAGGTCTGGGAGAAAGTTGCCGACCCGCAGGAATTCCTCACGCATTTGTGTTACAAAATGGGCGCGCCGGGCGATCTCTGGCGCCGCAAGAAACTGGAAGTGTTTATTTATCAGGTAGAAGAATTTAAAGAAAATATTTAAATATGGAAAAGAACCCGAATCAGGATCCCAACTCGCGCTCCCACCCATCCGATGAAACTCCCGCACAACGCCTGCGGCGCATACTCGCCAACTCGCAGCGCAAACAGGACGGACAGCCCTCTGCTCCGCAGGATTCTCCCCAATCAACTCCGGCCGCTGTTGAACCGCAAACCCCAGCTGCAGACCAAGCACTGCCCCTGGCGGATGGGGAACTGCCGGATGAACTGCCGGTAGATTTACCAGAGGAAGCACCGCTTCAGAAGAGCGATACCCAGCCTATCCCGGTCATTTCCCCGCAGCAGGCGCGGGCTGAAAACTCAAACAGCCAGATCACCCCCCGTGAACTCCTCCATGATATCGGTCAGGAGATCAGGCAAGTTTTTTCCTCCCTTTTTAAAAAGAATCGTCCATTGAAATCCGGTAAGACTGCCCCGTGGAAAAAAGTGAAGCGCGCATCCGCCCCGCCGGATCGCCCTCCCCGAAAACCTTTGAGCTGCCTGCTGAACGCAGTGATCGTCGGCCTGTTTTGCCTGGTGGCTGCCGGCCTCCTTGCCATCTCCTTCATCATTATCCAGTATTTCGTCATTGCCGCCAACCTGCCCAGTGTGGATGACCTGCGTTCGTATGCCTCCCAATTTCAAACCACCACCATCTACGACCGCGACGGCAGCCTGATCTACGAAATCCTGGATCCCAACGCCGGCCGCCGAACCTACACAACCCTCGACCACATCTCCCCCGCTTTAATTGCCGCCACCATCGCCACGGAGGACAAGGATTTTTACACCAACCCGGGCTTTGATCCCTGGGGCATCATGCGCGCCTTTTGGCAGAACTACACCCACGGCGAGGTGGTTTCCGGCGCGTCAACCATCACCCAGCAGCTGGCGCGCGTTTTGCTGCTCTCACCCGAAGAACGCAGCCAGATCACCACGCAGCGCAAAGCGCGCGAGATCGTGCTGGCAGCCGAGATCACGCGCCGCTACAGCAAAGACGAAATTCTGGAACTTTATCTAAATGAAATCTATTACGGGAATCTGGCTTACGGCGTCGAAGCGGCAGCCGAGACATATTTCAACGTATCCGCCGGCCAGCTCGATTTAGCCCAGGCCTCCTTTCTGGCCGGCCTGCCGCAAGCCCCGGCGGTTTATGACATTTTCACCAACCGCCAGGCCGCCCTGCTGCGCCACACGGATGTGCTGGGCCTGATGACCCAGCTCAGCAGCGAGCGCGGTTGCATATCGGTCAACCAATCCGCCCAACCGGTCTGCGTCAGCGTGCAGGATGCGGTGACTGCTGCTCAAGCGATAAACGCCTTCCCGTTCGTACAACGCGTCGTTTCCATGCCTTACCCGCACTGGGTCAACTACATCCGCGCGCAGCTCGAAACCCAATTTGAGCCCCAGACCATATACCGCTCCGGCTTTAAGGTGTACACCACCCTCGATCCTAAACTGCAGGATTACGCCCAGGCCACCATCCAATCGCAAGTAGCCGCCCTGGTCAATAATAACGCTAGCGACGGCGCCCTGGTAGCCATCCAGCCTGCCAGCGGGCAGATCCTGGCAATGGTGGGTTCGGCGGATTTTTACAACGAAGCCATTTCCGGCCAGGTGAACATGGCGGTTGCCCTGCGCCAGCCCGGTTCGTCCATCAAACCCCTCACCTATGCCGCCGCTTTTGAAAAAGGCTGGACGCCCGCCACCCTGATCTGGGATGTGCCCAGCGAATTTCCGCCTTCCGGCGATCCTGCCGATACGCGAGATCCTTACAAACCGGTTAATTACGACGGCAAGTATCACGGCCCTCTTCTGGCGCGTGCGGCGCTGGCAAATTCGTATAACATCCCGGCTGTTAAAACCCTGGCCTTTGTGGGTATTTATGACAATCCAGCCACTCCCGAAAAAGACGGTTTCATTTCTTTCGCCGAACGCATGGGCATCTCTACTTTCACGCGCGATGATTACGGCCTGTCGCTCACCCTGGGCGGTGGAGACGTGACCCTGCTGGAATTGACCGGCGCTTTCGCAGTTTTCGCCAATGGCGGGCTGCGCGCCGCTCCTTACGCCATCGAGCGTATCGAGGACCATGACGGAAACATTATTTACCGGCATGAGGTATCGGATGAGAGCCGGCAGGTCATCCGCGCCGAGCATGCTTACCTGATCAACTCAATCCTCTCGGATAATGCCGCCCGCACGCCCGCTTTCGGTGCCAATTCCGTGCTCAAGCTGCCTTTCACGGCCGCAGTTAAAACCGGCACCACCAATGATTTCCGCGATAACTGGACGCTCGGCTACACGCCCGATATCGCCATCGGGGTTTGGATCGGCAATGCCGATTACACCCCTATGATCAACGTCAGCGGCGTGGCCGGCGCAGCCCCGGTTTGGGCGGACGTCATGCAGTGGGCGATCGATCGTTACACCGGCGGTAATCCTGCTCGGTTCATACGGCCGGAAGGAGTTGAAGAAAAAGTAATCTGTTCAGCCACAGGCGCTGAACCTTCCGACCGCTGCAAGGATGAAAAAACCGAGATCTTTGCCAAGGGCCAACCGCCTTTGAAAGCAGAGGATGATATCTGGAAAGAAGTCAAAATCGATACTTGGACCGGTCTGAAGGCCGGCTCGGCCTGCACCGAATTCGCCGAGGAAAAATTCACGCTGAACGTCAGTGATCCCTGGGCTCGCAAATGGCTCACCCAGGACGAAACCGGCAAGGCCTGGGCAAAAAGCATGGGTTTTTCGGAACCGCTTTTCTTCACGCCCGAAGACGAATGCGATGGCGGCAGCCCGCGCCCGACCATCGTATTCGTGGGATTGAAAGAGGATGACGTGATTACCGAACCCGAACTGGATATCTACGCGGTCGCGGACGCATCACGCAACTTCAAACAATTTAAATTGCAGGTTGGCGTCGGCGACAACCCCACCAAGTGGAAAACTTTGCTGAAAAGCAGCCAATCCTTCGACCAACCGCAAAAATTGGTCACCTGGGATGCCTCCGAAGCCGGCGCTTCCCGCATCACGCTGCGTATTTATATGGAAAGCACAAAAAATACCTATGCCGAAAAACGCATTCATCTGAACCTGCAGCTTCCCGAGCCGGAACCAACCGAAGAACCCCTTCCCACCGAGACGCCGGAATTGCCGGCGTCCACTGAAACCCCGCTTCCGCCCGTTACGGCCACGCCGGAACCCACCAGCCTTCCAACATCCGAGACTGTGGAAGCTGGGATGCTCACGCCCATACCTTGAACCTTAATCGCATGTCAACCGTGATAAAATTATCCACCGCAAGAGCATTGCAATGCTCTTTTTATATGCATGGCGACTGCGAATGATTCTACATTCGTTAATTTATTTTTGGAGTGTGTTTGCATGAAAGAGACAACAGTAACAGTAAATAACAAAGTAGGCCTGCATGCCAGACCGGCGTCGTTGTTCGTACAGGCGGCGGCAAAATATTCCTCCAACATCCAGGTTTCCTGTCAGGATCCGGACACCAAGGAATTGCGCGAAGCCAATGCGAAATCCATTTTGGGCGTCCTGACGCTGGGCGTCTTCCAGGGCATGAGTATCAAGATCCAAGCCGATGGCGCGGATGAAGAACAAGCAGTGGAAACCCTGGCTGAGTTGGTTAAAAACAATTTCGGAGAAGACTGATGAAACGCCTGGCGGGCATTCCCGCTTCTCGCGGTATATGCATCGGCCCGGTTTTCCAGTTTATTCGCCAGGAATTAGTCGTCACAGATTGCAAGGTCGATGATCCCCAGAAGGAAATCGAGCGGTTGAACGCAGCCATCGGCGCTGCCAAAGAACAAATCTCCAAAATCTACGAAAAAGCCCTTACCGAAGCCAGCCAAGCGGACGCGGAAATTTTCCAGGCCCACCTGATGATCCTGGAAGACCCGGAAATGCTGAGCGAGGTTCGCAAGAAAATCGAAAGCCGGAAATGCAGCGCTGAATCCGCCATGAAAGAAACCGCGCAAGCATTCTCAGACATGATGGCGGCCATGAAAGACGAATACTTTGCGGCACGCGCGACCGATATTTTGGATGTCGGCAACCGCGTGCTTCGTGTTTTAATGGGCGTGGCTGAAAGCCCCACTGCCAACCTGAAAACCCCCTCGGTCATCGTGGCTGACGATCTAACCCCCTCTGATACAGTCCTGCTGGATAAAAGCCTGGTCATCGGTTTCTGCACCGCACGCGGTTCAGCCACCTCACACACCGCCATTCTTGCCCGCGGTTTGGGCATCCCGGCTGTGGCGGGTGTGGGCGAATCCATCCTGAATTCCTGCAATGCCTCGCAGATCATTCTGGACGGCACCAATGGTGAAGCCATTCTCGATCCGGATCAGGCCATGGTCAAGGATTACGAACAGCGCATCCAGACCGCCCGCACCATCCGCGAAGCTTCCGTGAAACACGCGCATGAACCGGCTGTCACCATCGATGGACGCCATCTTGAAGTGGTTTCCAACATCGGTAATGTGGAAGGTGCGCGCAGCTCCATCGAGAACGGCGCCGAGGGCGTCGGCCTGCTGCGCACCGAATTCCTTTACCTGGAACGCAGCAGCCTGCCGACTGAAGAAGAGCAGTATCAAGCCTACAAAGCTATCCTGGATGTGTTCGGCAATCTACCGGTCATCCTGCGCACGCTGGACGTCGGCGGGGATAAGGAAATCCCCTATATGGGCCTGGCAGCCGAGAGCAATTCCTTCCTCGGCCAGCGCGCCCTGCGCTTGTGCCTGGTTCGGCCGGATATCTTCAAACCGCAATTGCGCGCAGCCCTCCGCGCCGGCGTCGGCCGCAACTTGAAGATCATGTTCCCCATGGTCGCCACCGCCAGCGAGGTGCGTGCCGCCCGCAAGGTCATGGATGAATGCATCGCCGAACTGCGTAAAGAAAATATCCCCTTCGCTGAAAACATCGAGATCGGCATCATGGTCGAAATCCCCTCCGCCGCCCTGGTGGCTGACCAGTTGGCCAAAGAAGTGGATTTCTTCTCCATCGGCACCAACGATCTCAGCCAGTACACCATGGCTGCCGACCGCACCAACCCCAAGGTGGCTGACCTCTCCAACGCTTTCTTTCCGGCTGTTCTGCGCCTGATCCGCGATGTGATCAGCGCCGCCCATAAGGAAGGCAAGTGGGTGGGAATGTGCGGCGAACTGGCCGGCGAACCCTTGGCAGCCCCCATCCTGCTGGGCCTCGGCCTGGACGAGTTCAGCATGAACCCGCCCATGGTGCCAGTGGTCAAACAAATTCTGCGCAACCTGAACGCGCAGGAGATGCAGGCCCTCGCCGAACAGGCTCTGCAATTGGAATCGCCGCAGGAAATCCAGCAGCTCGTCAAGGACAAAGTGCCTTTCATCGCCGAGCTGGTTTAACGATTAAAAAGCCTGGTTCGCCAGGCTTTTTTTGTGATGAGTTTGGCTTTGGTTGTAAACAAGATAATACTTTCATCCGGCGGCAAATACATACAAAAGGATGAAATTACCCTAAAATATCCATTAAAATAACTTTCCATCCGTGGTGGGATTCCCGGTGTATCTCTGCATCCGCTAACAATCGCCGCGCATGGTAAATTCAATCAAAGGAATTGAAATGAATCTTAAAACCTGGATTGCGCGTCATCCGATTTTCACGTATATCATCTTCACCTTGCTCTGGTCGTTCAGCATCTGGTCGCTAATGTTCTTGTTTATTGAACCCGGCGGTTTATTGAAAAATCCTCCGCCCATCACTTACTTATTCGTCGTGCTGGGCGGGTTCGGTCCTACGCTCAGCGGCGTGCTCACCAGCAGGCTGGTTTATGGGCGTGAAGGGCTGCAAGCTCTTTGGAACAGGTTCCGCATTTGGCGGGTGGGGCGCTGGTGGCTGGCCGTGCTGATCATTCCTCTGGTGACTGCCCTGACGCCGCTCCTGCGCTGGCTCGCAGGCTACCCGCTGGATTGCGGCGCGATGTTATCGCAGCTCATCCCCGGCCTTATCCTGGGCCTCACCGCTGGTTTGATGGAAGAATTTGGCTGGCGTGGCTTTCTGCTGCCTCACCTGCTCAAGAAATATTCACCGTTCGCCGCGACGGTATTAACCGGTTTGATCTGGGGTGGATTGTGGCACGGCTACGCCGATTTCATCGGCATTGGCGGCCAGGGATGGGTTTCCCTGCTATTGATCGTTCTGCTCGGTCCGGTGCTGCTGACCGCCTGGTCCTTTATCCTCACCTGGGTTTACGAACGCACGCAGGGCAGCCTGCTGCTCGCCTATTTCATGCACGCCAGCATCTCCTCCAGCGCGCTGATTTTCGGGCAGACCTATTCCAACACCGCGGAAGAAATCACCTGGACCGCCATCAGCACCGGGTTGGCTGTTCTGGCGGCCGTCGTCATTTGGCTGTTTTTCCGCCGGCCTGTTCCACAGGAATAACGCAATTTTGGACAAAAGCGGATCCCCAACTCTGGCCAGAGTTGGGGATTTTTTCATTAATACAATCCTCGATTTAATAAAACCTTGGATGGGATCACTTTTTATAAATTGCGTGCAGCAAAAGCCTAAGGAACCCGTTCAAGTTTTTGATCAAACGTTTACTGTGCAGAAATTATCCGCATCTACCTGGTTTTATTCTTTCACGTATTGATCATAAAAATCTACCACGCGCTGGATGAACAACGGATCGGCCTCGCCGCTGGCGATAAAGGTGTGCGGCTGATCTTCATAAAAATAACATTCATGTTCGCGTCCGGCTTCCTCTAACTGCGCGCATAATTTTTGCGACCATTCCGGCGCGATCACTTCATCCTCCCCGCCGTGATGCACGCTGAAAGCCGCTTCGGTGGCGCTCAAATCATACACTTTGACTCCGTCCGAGTTATTGATGTAGCGCTGGCTGACCGCGCCGTACAGTACCGCGGCCTTGATCTCCGGCACCAGGTTCAGCACGCGCAGCGCCACACCCCCGCCCAGGCTGTGCCCCCAGATGCCCATACGGTTCAGGTCGGCATTCTCGAAGATGCTGCCTTTCGTGCCAGCGGCCTGGCGCACATACGTCAGCAGGTTCATCACATCCACCGTGTAACCGCTCATGTAATCGCACACGCGTCCGGGAGAATCGGAAGGCGGGAAGTTGCGCAAATTGGGGTGCAGCACAATGTAGCCCTTGCGGGCGATGGAATCCGCGTAGCGCGTCGAATAATCCAGCGTTTCATATTCCTCTGCCGGGATGTAGCCGTGCAGCGCGATGACCACCGGGAAAGGTCCTTTGCCCTTGGGGATATTCACGTATCCGTGGATGTTCAATCCATCGCTATCGTAGGTGATGTAGTAACGCGTAAATTCGGTCTTTTCCTGCCAGGCATATTCCACGCGCAACTCGCCCTGGCCGTACGTGCGGCTGGCCAGCGCTTCCAGGGAATAGGGATTGAGGGCAACTTCCGCCGTAGGCAGCAGCGATACCCCGTCCGGTTCGGCTGCGGGAGCCGATTCAGCCAGCGTGTCCGTATTGACGTTTGGTGAAGTCAACGCTAGCGTTGGCGTGCAAGCGCTGAACGAAAGCGCAGTCATTAAGAGCAAAATTGTGATTTTTCTCATTAGTAGACCTATATGATAATGTTTATCTGATTTATGGATAGCCATTAAATCACAAAATTCCCCGCGCCAATCCGGCTCAGGTGGATTTTACATTTCTCTTAGAAAAGAAAAAACCGGTTAATCGCCCAGGCAGGTGCCCACCCGCCGCGCGGTATCCAGCCAAATATGGTTGCCCGGCACCAGGCGGCGCTTGTCCACAACGCTCTTAAGGGGTACGGGTTTCACCTCAACACCTTTGACCGCCACCATGATCCCGCTGCTGCCTTCTGCGATCAGCGCCACCGCCGCTCCGCCCAGTTGCGAACCCAACAGGCGGTCGCGCGCCGAGGGCGTACCGCCGCGCTGCACGTAACCCAGGATGGTGACACGCGCTTCCAGTCCGGTCAATTTTTGCAAGTCATCCGCCAGCCGCATGGTCTTGCCAGGCTGCGCGGAATAGAATTTCAATAATTCTTCGTTGGCTTTTTCTTTATCTTTCTTATTCTTGGCTGCGCTGATATCTTCCATGAGCTGCGTCTCCCGTTTGCGGTCCTCAATGGACATGGCGCCCTCCGAGACCGCCACGATGCTGAAATGCTTGCCGCTGCGGCTGCGTTCCAGAATTGCTTTAGCAATATTTTCAGGATCGTAAGGAATTTCCGGGATCAGGATCACATCCGCTCCGCCGGCAATGCCCGCACCGAGCGCCAGCCAGCCGGCATTATGTCCCATGATCTCCACAATGATGATGCGGTGGTGGCTGTGGGCGGTGCTGTGTAGCCGGTCGATGGCATCCGTAGCAATACCCAGGGCGGTATCGAAGCCCAGGGTAACGTCGGTATTGGCAATGTCATTATCGATGGTTTTAGGCAGGGTAACGATATTCAATCCCTTCTCCATCAGGCTGAAGGCATTCTTTTGAGTCCCCCCGCCTCCAATGCACACCAGTACATCCAGGCGGTGCTTGTGATAGGTTTCCACCATGGCGTCGCGCATGTCCTGTAACTTGCCGCCCACCAGCATTTTTTTGGGTTTATCGCGGCTGGTGCCCAGGATAGTTCCGCCCAGCGTCAGGATGCCGGAAAGCGAAGTCTCATCCAGCAGGATGCAGCGGTCCTGCAGCAGCCCGCGGAAACCGTCGTAGAATCCCACCAATTGCAGGTCGTAGCGGTATTCGGCTGATTTTCCCAACCCGCGCAAAGCGGCATTTAAACCGGGCGTATCCCCGCCGGCGGTCAGAACACCAACATTTTTGGTCATTTTTCGCTCCATTTTTTTATTCAGGGCTATTAATCATTATAGATGAAAAAGGCCGGCGCGGGCTGTGTCAATCCTAAGCCGATCGCCAGTGAATGCTCCGTTTGCGTATAAAAAAATACCGAAAATGCTACAATTGAATCATTCCAAGTACATTGTTTCAAACAAGGAGGTTATCATGTCCGATTTACCCGACGGGTTGGATGACAATGCCATGATGGCAGCGGTCGCTTGGGAAATTGTCAACTACGCCTACCTGCGCACGGCTTATTTCAGCGAACGCCCCAGCGAGGAAGTCTTCACCAAACTCACCAACGAGTTCATCCGCGCTCGCCAGGCCATCTACCACGGGAAATATCTCGACGATCCCACCCGTACATAAAGCCCAGCAAACAAGAAGATGCGATCTTGGAGCGCTGTTCGCAGGTCGCATCTTTTCTGGTTCCGTTTTCGACTGTTTAAAAAAACCAGCCGCGCTTCATATCAACCCGCAGGTTGATTCAATTCCAACAGGTAACGGTTGATTTCCTGGGCTGCCTGGCGTCCGGCACCCATGGCCGAGATGACCGTCGCGCCGCCGGTGACGATGTCGCCTCCCGCGAACACACCCTTCTTGGTGGTTTGCAGGCTGTTCTCGCCCACTTCCAGCGTCCCGCGCCGGGTGAATTGCAGCCCGGGTGTATCGCGCAGCAGAGGGTTGGAACTGTTGCCGATGGCGATCACCGCCAGATCCAACTCCATGGTAAATTCGGAACCTTCAATCGGCACCGGGCTGCGCCGGCCGCTTTGGTCCGGTTCGCCCAATTGCATGCGCTGCAAGCGCACACCTTTCAGCCAGCCCTGCCCATTATCGATAAATTCCAATGGCGCCGCCAGGAAGGTGAACTCGACGCCCTCCTCTTTGGCGTGCAGCACTTCTTCATGCCGCGCCGGCATTTCCTCTTCCGAGCGGCGGTAGATGATGTGCACTTTTTTCGCGCCCAGCCGCAGCGCAGTACGCGCGGAATCCAGCGCGGTATTGCCCGCCCCGAACACCGCCACGGTCTTGTCCTGGTAGCTGAAAATGGGTGTAACCGCGCCGCTTTGGTAGGCTTTCATTAAATTCACGCGCGTCAGCAATTCATTGGAAGAATAAATTCCGATCAATTCCTCGCCCGGAACGCCCAGAAAATGCGGTAATCCAGCGCCGGCGCCGATGAAGACGGCGTCGTAACCCTGGTCGGCCATCAATTCATTCAGGGTCAGGGTCATGCCGATCACCACGTTCTTCTCAAAGCGCACGCCCAGGCGCCGCAGCACGTTCACTTCGTATTCCACGATGCGCTTGGGCAGGCGGAACTCGGGAATGCCGTACACCAGCACCCCGCCGAAAGCGTGCAACGCCTCGAATACGGTCACAGCGTGCCCCATGCGGATCAGGTCGCCGGCGCAGGCCAGCGAAGCCGGACCGGAGCCGATCAGGGCGACCTTTCGGCCCGTGGCGGGTGGCAGATCGCCTACCGGCCGTGCCGCGCGTTGATTGGCGGTGGCGTCCGCCGTGTAGCGCTCCAGGCTGCCGATGGCTACCGGCAGGCCTTTTTTGCCCAGCACGCAGCGTGATTCGCAGAATTTTTCCTGCGGGCAAACTCGCCCGCAAATGGCCGGCAGCAGGTTATCCTGCAGCAGCACGTCCGCCGCCTTTAGCATGTCGCCTTCCACGATCTGATTGATGAAGTCGGGGATATGCACGTGCACCGGGCAACCCTGCGAACAGGGCGCGTCCTTGCATTGCAGGCAGCGCATGGCTTCTTCCCGTGCCAGTTCCGGCGTGAAACCCAGATTGACTTCGTCGAAATTCGTGATGCGCACTTGTGCATCCTGCGCCGGCATCACGTGCCGCGCGATTTGCATACGTTCTTTCAGGGGCAAGTCGTTAGGCACGTTTCATCTCCTCGATCTGCGCGTCCAGCTTGCAGGCGTGTTCTTTCTCCTGCTCGATATCCCGGTAGGCATTGTTGCGCCGCATCAGGCTGTCGAAATCCACCTGGTGCGCGTCGAATTCCGGCCCATCTACGCACACAAACACGATCTTTCCGTTGACCAGCGCGCGGCAGCCGCCGCACATGCCGATACCATCCACCATGATGGGGTTCAAGCTTACGATAGTGGGTGTGCCGTGTTCGCGGGTGATATCGGCGATCAGCTTCATCATAGGCAGCGGTCCAGCCGCGATCACGCGGTCGATCTGCTCGCCCTTTCGGTAAAGGTCTTTGAGCAATTCAGTCACAAAGCCTTTGACGCCGTAAGACCCGTCGTCGGTAGCCATGATCAGTTCGTCGGAAATTTCACGCAGGTCGTCTTCCAGGATCACGAAGCTCTGGTCGCGCGCGCCGCTGATGATGATGATGCGGTTGCCGGCTTCCTTCAGCGTCTGCGCCACGGCGAACGCAACGGCCGTACCCACGCCGCCGCCCACCACCACGACTGTGCCAAACTTGCCGATTTCGGATGGCTTCCCCAGCGGGCCCAACAGGTCGGCGACCGCGTCGCCTTCCTTCAGCTCGGCTAACTGGCGCGTGGAAAGGCCGATGGCTTTCACGATCAAGGTGATGGTGCCAGCCTCCCGGTTGGCTTTCATGATGGTCAGGGGTACGCGTTCGCTGCTTTCCAGCGGCCGCAGGACAATGAACTGCCCCGCCTGGAATTTCTTGGCGATCAGGGGAGCATAGATTTCAAACCGGAAGATATCCGGCGCGATTTTGGTTTTGGTTTTGATCTCAAACATTATTTTTAACCCGCACAAGTATAAACGATTTATAAGGATGAAGAGAACTTTCTAAACCTTTCCGGCCTGCACCAGGCGGGCAAAATTCTCAAAAGACCGGTCGTAACTGCGTTCGGCTTCCGGTGGAAAACAGCAAGCCGGCAATTCCCGATTTTGTACATGGTAGCTGATGCAATCGCAGCAGGTGCCTTTACGCGAGCAGGGTTCGTAGGTGCAGGTACATTTCGTCAGGTTATGCGTCTTCTTGCATTCCATGAGTTCCTCCGTTAGGTGATGGAGCTGGCACTAAAATTGCATTATTATACCAACAGCAGGTCTTTTTTTTAATGTATGATTAAATCACGGTGAGGAATCGTTTTTAGTATGGAAGTATTGCATCCTCTTTCCACCTCGGAATGGCTCGAGCAGGCGTCAGCCGCGTTGAAGAGCGGCGACAGCGCCCGCGCTTACGAGTGCGCCATGGCCGCAGCGCGCCAGGATCCGCTCTGCGAGCAAGCCTGGCTGATCCTGGCTTCCGTGAGCGAGCCTGAAAAAGCCATGCTTTACCTGGAAAATGCCCTGCGCGCCAATCCCCGCAGCCAGGCAGCCCGCAAAGCCGTTCGTCTGGTTTTCAGCCGGCTGAATGCAGCGGATAGCGCGGGAACTCCGGATGAACCGGGAGAGGAACCTAATCCCGCTTTTGTGGATGTGCAAACGCCTCTGGAAGAAGAGGAACCTATCTTAGAAAAACCGGCGGAAAAAGTGGAAGAGGATACATCGGAAAAATCGCAATCCATGCAGGAAAACCTGCCGCAGGTCGCGAAAATACCTGCGGTTTCCCCTGAAAAGACTGCTGGAGCCTTGCGATTGCGCAAGCGTTCGGAACCGGTCGCCTTATCGCCGACCTCCCGCGGCAGAAAATTCAAACTCGTCCGTAAAACCAAACCTGCATCCGTATTTCCCGAAAGCCCCGCGGAGCCTTTTGCCGGGCAGCCGGCAGTCGAGCTTGGCGCTTCTCCCATCATCGAAGCGGCCGTTGAACCTCCCGCCATTTCGCCCGAATTGGCCGCAGCCGGGGCGAACGAACCTGATTCCATCCAAACCCCGCCGAATGTGGTTGAAGTGGAGCAAAGCCCCTCCCCTGAAATGCCGGCCGGGCAGCACCCGTCTCCTGCGAAAGCAAAACGTTCTCGCAAACCCGCGCCGCTTTCCGCTCCTGAACAATTGCCTGCTCATCCCAAGAAACAGCGCGCTCAAAAAAAAGCAGCCGATCGGCCGGTGATCATGCCTGATTCTGCCTTCGCCAGCACCCCGCGTGGATTTCATGAATTAAAGAAGACGGAACCAGCCGATGTGGACATGATCGAACTGGTGTTGGTGTCCATCGCGGCTATCGTGCTGCCGTTGATCGTTTTTCTGTATTTTTATCTGTCGCGTTGATCGATGATAAGGATTTTTTTCCATGGGTAAAAAAAGCAGGTATTTAAATGGGATCTCTCTATTGCTTCTGTTAACGCTGGCTGCCTGCGGAAAAATCGCGGAGAGTATCCTGACCATCGGCCCGGGATTATCCACCCCCGAATACGCTGCCACGCCGGTAAAAACGTACGCAACGCCCCTGCCTGAATTTAAACCGCTGCAGTTCGCCTGGTTTTACAAACCGCCGGGTAAAAATGCCGACCTCGGCGCAGTCGCGGCCAATTTTTCCATACTGATCCTGACCCGCAATGATGAGTTGGAACGTTCCAACCTGCGGGACATGGGCTATACCGGCCCCATCCTGCAATACTTGCGCTTTGAAGCCATCATGGACCCCTCCGGCTGCACCGCCAAACCCTTCCAAAACCAGGCCGCTCACCTGGAAGGGGATTATTGCCAACTGGCGCAGCAGCACCCGGATTGGTTTTTGAAGGACATCAACGGGAGAAATATTCGCTATGACCAATCGCAATACGTTTTCATGGATCCGGGCAATCCGCAATGGCAGGCTTTTTATCTGGACAAGGTCAAAGGCTTTCAATCCGATCCGGGTTGGTCGGGATTATTTCTGGATAATGTCGATGGCAGCCTGGGCCGCTTTGAAGATATGCATTCCCTTTTGGCAAATTACGCGGATGACGCTGAGTACCAGCAGGCAATCATTTCTTTTCTTAAGTCTCTTTACACCAACTACTTCGCGCCTTCCGGGAAGCCGCTTTTCGCTAATATTCCCTACCTGAAGGATGCCAATGCCTGGTTTGCCTATCTGCAATACCTGGACGGAGCCATGCTGGAATCCTTCGCGGCTGATTGGGATCGCGGGTATCTGAGTGAGCAGGATTGGCTCGCTCAACTCGACCTGGTTGAGAAAACCCAGGCGCTCGGCAAACGCGTCATCCTGGTCACCCAGGGGAGCGCTGCCGATCAACAGCGCATGCAATATGGCCTGGCTTCCTTTTTGCTGGTTAACCAGGGTCTGGCGTATTTCCGCTATAGCAATGATGAAGCGTATAACGATTTGTGGTGGTATCCGCAGTTTGAGATTGACCTCGGCCAGCCCCTGGGTCCGCGTTATGCGGAGAATGGCCTATGGCGGCGCGATTTCGAAAAGGGATTTGTGCGGGTGAACCCGGACCAACATTCCTCCGAGGTCATCACCGATTAACTGCCGCTATTTTTCCCGTTCGGATCAAGTTCCGGGATTTGTAAATAACGGTGGCTGTCCAAAACAGGTATCCGCCCATTTTGCAGCTTTCTTCGATTATCTTAACCGTCCCCTGCAATCCCCCAGACAAGGCAATCTTGTCGGTCAACAAATCAGCCGCGAGCGATAAGGCAAACCAGGCGCCCGCACAGAAAAACAAGCATGTTTTCTGGTCGAAGAGCTGCTCCTGAAAGATAATCACAAATAAACCGAAAGGAATGAGGTAAGCAAGATAAATACTGCGTTCTCCCACCTGAAAGATGCCGGTGATAACCCGTTCGTACAGCAGAAAGCAATCATCCAGCGCCAGGTACAGGCTGATCAGAGCCAACCCCAGCACCGCCAGGCTTTCGCGGCTTGCACCGAGAACTGGACGAAAGGTGAGCGCTAAAATCACAGCGCCCGCCCCCAGCATCAGGATGCCCGCGCCGATCAGGGTGCTGAAGCCAATGAATTGGCTGGCGCCCAATACGGACGCGCTGTCTTCAATCAGGTAATTTAGCGGTATGGAAAATGCTTTGCTGATTCCCCAGGTGAGCAGCATAATGGCTGCCAGGATTAAAGACAGAAACAGGATTGGTTTTATGTATTGTTTAATTTGTTCGGCTTATTTAATGTTCATATAATCTTCTCCGGCTATAATTGCGTCATGGATGCTTTATCGGTTGCGGAAATTCAATTGTTCATTCAGGCCTTCATCCAATCCTTTGAATCAGCCTACGACAGCAGTCACCGGCATGTTGAGGGAACTGATATCTTTTATTATGGCCCCGAATTTTCGGCTTCGCCGCACGAGGTCGTGCCGTATCAATCCATCCTGTTCGGTTTGAATAAAACTCCCGAAGAACTGCACGCGCTCGCCCGCACGAATAAATTTCTCGGCGACGGCTCCTATGCCCTCCAGGTATTTCACCGGGAATCCGATCTGGGCATGCTCAAACTGCGCTTCCAGGCTTTGGGTTATCAATATTTTCTGCCCAACCTGCTGCAATCCATTGAGCTGCCCGCCGCCGGAGAAGCCCCCGCGCTAGCCATCGATCTGGTGAGCAATACCCGGCAGGTGGATCTTATCAATGCCACCTTTTCCAATTTCAAACCCTTTCCCGCGAAATTGGCCGGCGCGCAAGGCTGCAGCGCCTTTTTCGCCCAAATCGACCATCAAGCCGCCGGTTGGGGTTATCTGGTTTATCCCGATGCCGATACCGCTTACGTCGGCGGCATGTTCACAGCTCCGGCTTTCCGCCAGCGCGGTGTTGCCAGCGCCATCCTCAACCATATGCACCGCTTTGCTTTCGAAAAAGGAGTAGGAAAAATCCTGCTGGTACCCTCTTTCATGGCCTGGAACTTCTATAGCCGGCGTGGTTACCGCACGATCGCTCATTTTTCCACTTTTCTTCCTTCAGAAGAAAGCATGTCCGCCAATAAGTGAGCCTCCAGCCGATAAAGCCGTGCCTCCCTGGCGCTTCCAAAAACTGCCAGCCATCCGCAGGTTTCCGCCGGCAGCGGCAATTTTCTCAAGCGGCACTCGCGGAATTCAAAGAAACAGCCATTCTCCCGCATGCCCCTGACGGTTCCGCTCGATATCGCTTCCAGTGTGTTCACCTGGCTGGGATGGATCGCCAGCCCGCATCCAGCGGCTTTAAGCAGGGCTTCCTTGGCGCACCAACAATCGAGGAATTGCGCGCCTTGCCGCTCGGTTGACGTCCCGATCCAGGCTGAATATTCTTCCAGCGAGAGGTATGTGCGCGCCAGGCGCTTCAAATCCAGCATCGCCTGGACTTTTTCAGCATCGATGCCCACCTCGCAGTCGCAGCCGAAAGCGATCAAACTTGCATTTTCTGTGTGGGTCAGGTTGAATGAAAGCCTTTGGGTTTGCTCCCGCCCAGCCAATTGCGGTTTGCCTTGCGCCCCAGCCTTGAATTCAATCGAAGCGGCCGATTGCTGCAGCAACTTTGCCAGCAGGCAATGCAAAACCCCGTGGCTGAGTATAAATTCCTGCCTGGCTTTATCATTCAAAAATCGTTCGCGCCGGCTTTTTTCGTCGACTGACAGCAGCTTTCCCATTGGCCGCGTGAAGTGAGTAAACTCCTTCGGGGAAAATTGCCACACGGCAATTTCGCCCGGCTTCAATCCTGGCACTGTATCGGGTATTTCCCAACCGCCCCGGATCAAATCATCGCTCATTTTGCTGTTGCTGCTCTACGCTTTCAAGAGCCCGCCTGAGCGCCGCCGCCAGGCTGCGCACGTAAGGCTCGACCATGATGGAATTGTGATTGCCTTCGCAGGTATAAACGATCAGACCTCTCAATGCCAGCCGGCGCCATAGCGGTTCCGGCCGCACCATCTCGCTCCACTCCCGCTGCCTGGCTTTGAAATAGGTTACCTTGCCGGCGTATGGCCTGGTCACGTATGCATCCAACGCACGCTGGTTGATTGTCTCCACTTTTTGGAATGCCGGCGGCTTGCGCAACCAGCGCTCACGGTCGGCCTGCTCCTGCGGATTGACGTATTTCGTGCGGCGCGCAAACGCCCTCAACCGGCCGCTCACGACGCCGATGGTTTTTTTGAAGTAATCGACTTTCTTGGGCAGGCTTAACCGCAGCCACTTTCCTGCGATGAATCCCAACCGCTCCACGCGGTCAAACGCAATCACCAATTTTCCGGGTTTGAGCTCCGGCGGCAGATTTTCCATCACCACCGTGTCGAACATCGCCAGCAGCGCCGTCTTCTCCCCGGCTGCGGATAGCTGCTGGGCCATTTCGTATGCCACTGTTCCGCCGAATGAATATCCTCCCAGGTAATAAGGTCCGTGCGGTTGTACTTCGCGGATTTCTTTCAGGTAAAGCGCGGCCATTTCCTCCACACTTTCCAAAGGCCTGGTCTTGCCGTCCACCCCCTGCGCGCGTAGTCCGTAAATGGGCCGGTCCAAATCCGCCAGGTAAGCGCTCAGGCTCCGGTAACTCAGGACGTCCCCGCCGATGGCATGCACCAAAAATATCGGGGGCTGGCTGCCGCCGTCTTTCAGTTTGACCAGGGATTTCCACGAAGGATTCCAGCCGGAAGCGCTGATTGCTTTGGCCAAATCGCGGATAGTTGGGTTTTCCAATAGCGCCACCAGCGGCACGGAGACTCCAAACCGGCTTTCAACCTCAGTCATCATGCGCGCGGCCAACAGCGAATGGCCGCCGATCTCAAAGAAGTTATCCTCCACGCCGATTGTTTGCCTGCCGAGCATCTCCTGCCAGATTGCCAGCATTTTCTCTTCTGCCGGGGTCTCGGGTCCCTTTTGCGTTTTTTGGCCGGTGACCTTGGCCCAATCCGGCTCGGGCAGGGCTTGTTTGTCGATTTTTCGGTTTGGAGAAAGCGGCAATTCCTTTAATATTTGATAAAAAGCTGGCTGCATGTATTTCGGCAGCCGGGTGTTCATGTGGCTGCGAAGCTGCACCTCATCCACGCTGCTGCCCTTGTCCGCCACCAGGTAAGCCACTAATTGCTCTGTCTTTGAAGGATCGCTGCGCTTGACTACCACCGCGTCGGAGATTCCTTTGAACTGCATCAAGGCGGTTTCTATCTCACCGGGTTCGATGCGAAAGCCCCTGATCTTGATCTGTTCATCGCTGCGCCCCAGGTATTCCAGCGCACCGTCCGGCCGCCACAGGACAATGTCGCCGGTTTTGTATACCCTGCCGCCCGCTCCGCCAATGGGATCAGGCAGGAAACGTTCCGCCGTCAGGTCCGGCCGGTTGAGGTAGCCCCGCGCCAGGCAATCGCCCCCGATGTACAGCTCGCCGGCCGCTCCCTTCGGCGCCAGCCGCATGCGTTCATCCAGCACGTAAAGCTTGACATTGTCGATCGCTTTGCCGATCGGGGCTTCGCGCTGGCCGTATTGCGCGCGTTCCTGCGCTGTCAACCGGCAGCGCGTGACCACGCAGGTGCACTCTGTCAATCCGTAAGTGTTTTGCAAATCGATGGACTCGAATCCCAGGCGGTGCCAGGTGTTCAGGTGCGCCGGCGAAACCCTTTCCCCGCCGATGATGATCATACGCAGCGTTTCCGGTAATTTTTCGCGGCTCTTCTCCAGGTACTGCACCAATTCCTGCCAGAAAGCCGTGGGCAGATCCAGTATGGTGAGACCCCATTCGCGGCAGCGCTGCAGGAAATGCGGAATGGAATCCAGCATATCGGTTGAACGCAGCGCCAGCATGGCGCCGCTGCAAAGCGTCGGGAAGATTTCCTCCGCCGAGGTGTCGAAATTCAATGAAGCGAACTGCAGCATGCGGTCCCCGGGATGGATCCCGTATTGGCGCATAGTGCTGGTGGTGAAATTGACCAGCGGGCGGTGTTCCACCATCACGCCTTTCGGTTTTCCGGTGGAACCGGAAGTGTAGATGCAGTAAGCCAGATCTTCAGCTTTCACGCCGGCGGATATGGCTCCATCCGCCTGGGCGTCGATCTCTTGCGCAGCACGGTCGAAGCGCACAACTTTTGCGGCAGCCGGTGGTAAATGGCTAAAGGTATCCGAATCGGTGAGGATGATGGCCGGCTTCGCATCCTTCACAATATTCAGCAAGTGTTCCTGCGGGTAGGCTGGATCCAGGGGCAGGTACGCGCCGCCGGCTTTCAACACCGCCAGCATAGCTATGATGGTACTCTCAGTCTTGGGCAAATTCAGGCCCACCAGATTACCAGGCTGCAATCCCATGCCGATCAACCAATGGGCGGTTTGGTTGGCTTTGCGGTTGAGTTCGGCGTAAGTCAGGGTTTGCCCGTTGTGAAAAACGGCTGCCGCTCGCGGGGTTTCTTCAACTTGTCTCTCGAATAGTTCATGGATCGGGGTGTCCCGCGGATAAGGGGCGCTGCCCCCGCTCCACGCCAATAATTCGCGCTCTTCATCCGCCGTCAGGATCGAATATTCCGCGATGGATTTCCCGGGGCTTTGCATGGCTTGCTGAAGTATATATTTGAAATGCGCCGTCAATTCCTGAATGGTCGCTGGATTGAATAGATCGGTGTTGTATTCAAAGGCAAACTGCAATCCGCCTGCGTCCTGGTTAAATTCAACGTTCAAGTCGTAGGTGACCGTGCCGGTCTCGAAATCGAAGTATTTGAAAGTAATTTCTCCATCATTCGAGTTGCATTTGGGAATGTTCACGAAATTGAAGACGATCCCAAACAGCGTTCTCTGGCTGCGGTCACGCTTCACCCGTGCGGCTTCGATGACCTTTTCGATGGGCGCTTCCTGGTTGGCTTGCGCTTCCATCACGGTTGCCGCGGCCCGCGCCGCCAGTTCGTTGAAATTCGGGCTGTCGGATAGATCCAGTTTAAGCACCACGCCGTTCACGAATGGTCCCATGATGCTTTCCACCTCCGCCAAAACACGGTTGGCGAAAAATGAGCCGATCTGGATAACCTGTTCATGGGTGTGGCGGGAAAGCATAAGGCAGAAAGCGGATAGCAATATGGGGAACAGGGTTATGCTATGCCTGCGGCTGTAATCCGTCAATTGTTTGAATAAATTACCGTCGATTTTTAACCAAACCGTATCCGCGTTGAAACTCTGCGCCAATGGACGAGCGTGGTCGCTGGGTAGTTGGGTGATCGCGGTTTCATCGGAGATTTTCTTTTTCCAATAATCCAGTTGAGGGCTGATGCGCCGCTCGAATTGCTCCGACTTTTGCCAGCAGGCAAAATCGGCATAAGTGTGAATGGCCGCTTTAGGGAAGTCCGCTTTGCGGGCATTAAGCCGGTAGATTTCTGCCAGGTCGCTGCGGAAAATCTCGGCTGACCAGCCGTCCGTGATGATGTGGTGGATGATCACTGCCAGCGCGGCTTTCCGTGGACCGAGCTTATAAAGGATCAGCCGGAATGGCGGAGCTGTGTGGATATTAAAGACCTTGAGGTTCGAGGCTGTAATAGCCTGCTTCAATTCAACCTGCGGGTCTTTTTTGCCGGATAGATCCACCGTGCTCAACGGCAGGTCAATCTCCGGCAGCACTTCCTGGTAAGGCTGGCCGTCCTCTTCGAGGAACACCGTGCGCAGGATGGCATGTCGGGCGATCAGTTCGCGCAAACTGCGTATCAATATCTCATTATCCAACTCCCCCTCGATCAGCAGCGCGAAAGACGAATGCAGCGAAGGGTTATCCGGCTCACTCCGGGATAAGAACCACATCCGCTCCTGGCTGTAGGAAAGCGGGATCCTGTCGCTGTTGCAGCGCGGGATTTGCGTTCGGATGGCTGCGCTGTCGGTTGCCCGGGATTCATCCAACCTGGCTGCCAATTCCTGGATGGTCTCGCATTGGTAAAAATCAGGGAATGCAATCTCCAATCCGAACCGCTCGCGGATTCTGGCGAGTATGCTTGCCGCTTGCAGGGAATTGCCGCCCAGGTCGAAAAAACCGCTTTCCAAGCCGAAGGTATCGTCATGGAATATTTCCTGGAAGATGCGCAACAGGTCGGCTTCCCGGCTGCCCTGCGGGGGCATGATCTTTTGCTTTATCCCGCCGGCTGGGTCCGGCAGCAAGGCGCGATCGATTTTCCCGTTTTCAGTAACAGGGAATTGCACAACCTGCACGTAAGCTGCCGGCAGCAGGCTTTGCGGGAGCAAATCCTTTAAAAAAGATTTCAAATCGCGCAAATCGATGGTTTGTCCGTGGCTGGCAGTGTAATAGGCGATGATTTGCTTTCTGCCCTGCCGTTCGCGCGCCACAACACAAGCCTGGTTGATTTGAGGGAAGCGGTTCAGCGCGGTTTCGATTTCGGATAACTCCACGCGAAAACCATCGATCTTGATTTGTTGGTCTTTCCTTCCGATAAATTCCAGGTTTCCATCCGGCAATTCGCGGGCATAATCGCCGCTGCGGTAGCATCTCTCCTTTTTATCGAAAGGATCATTGACAAATTTCTCGGTCGTCAGCGCCGCGTCCGCGTAATATCCTCTTCCCACTCCCGCGCCGCAAATCAGGATTTCTCCTTCGTCTCCCTTTTTTACCGGTTTGAACTGCTCGTCGATCAAATGAACCTGGTAGCCGTCCACCGCTTTGCCGATCGGAGTGCGCCGCTCCGCTTCAATCGCGCTTATAAACTCGTAAAAAGTGGCGCAGATCGCGGTTTCGGTTGGGCCGTAACCATTGATGATTTTCAGACCGGGAAGGATTTCCTTTAACGCCTGCAATGTCTTCTGCTGAATAGGTTCCACGCCCACCAGCAGCCGCTCCAGAACCGGTTGGGTCTCCATTTTTTCGATTTCACGGATGAAATCGGCCAGCAGCAGCGGCGGCAGATAGGCGCTTTTGATACTCTGACTGGCAATATATCGCGCCAATTCCGGTGTCATTTCAGGATGGTCGATCAGGTGCAATGTCCCGCCGAAACAGAGCATAGCGTATATCTCCCAAACTGAAACGTCAAAGCCGATTGAAACCAGCGCGCTGCCGGATAATTCGGGTCCGGCCGGAGCGATTTTCTCGAAACCGTTCAGCATCGCCATCACGTTGCGCTGCTCGATCATCACGCCCTTCGGCTTACCGGTGGAGCCGGATGTAAACATCACGTACGCCAATTGATTAGCGCTCCGTTCGGGCAGTTGCTGTCCGGACTCGTGCGCTTCTGAGATCGCTTTGCTGATCGGAACAGTCCGCCAAGAAGTTGTTTTTAACGGAACGGCGAATTCATCCTCCAGCACAACGCTTATTTTCGCGTCTTCGATAATCGCCTGTTTTCGCCCTTCCGGCCAATTCGCGGGCAGCGGGACGTAAGCCCCGCCTGCCAGCATTACCGCCAGCATGCCCGTGATACTGTCAATCGATCGTGTTCCGTGAATTCCAACCAACTGCTCTTGCGTGAGGTGGAATTCTTTTCGTAAATATGCCGCCAACGCCCGAGCGCGCTGCGCCAATGCAGCGTAAGTGATATTCCGTTCATTGTGGATGATGGCAATCCGTTCTGCATGCAGTTTTGATTGCTCGAGGAATCGATCGATCAGTAACGTACTCATTTTGCCTGCCTCAATGGAAGAAATGGTTCAATGGATTTGCGCATCGTTTTTCCGACTGCATTCCAATTGTAGCGTTCCTCGGCCAACCGCCGGCTGATTTTTCCAAATTGCGCCCGTTTTTGCTTGTCGCTCAACAAACTGTCCAATGCTTGCGCCAGGTTGTCCACATCGCCCGGCTGCACTAAAAAACCGTTCTTGCCGTTGCTGACCATGTCCGGCAAAGCGCCAATTTCGGTCGCCACAATCGGCAGCGCGTATGCCATGGCTTCCACGTAAGCCACTCCGAAAGGCTCGCTGCGGCTGGGCATGCAGAAGATCGTTGCTTCCCGGTAATAACGCTTCAATTCCTCCAGTGGCACGCGCCCCAAAGTAATGACGCCCGCCAGGTTGGTTTTCACGCGCGCGCCTGCGATCACCAGGGTCGCATCGGAATGTTTACGGCGCGCTTGTTCAAAAGCTTTCAGCAATTCCGGTCCGCCCTTGCGTTCCCAGTCCAACCCCACAAACAAAATGTTTTTTGCGGAGTAATCTTTCTTTTCCGCATCGATCGCTTCGGTAGGGGTGTTGGCGCCGGCGTAAACGCAGCTCACCCGTTCTGCCGGAATGCCGTATTGTTCGTTCAGCGAGCGCGATATGTTGCTGCTGCGGGTGAAAATCCGTTCGGCGTTCATGTATATATCTTTTTCTCGGCTGATCCATTCAGCTGAATAGAGCTGGACTTTCAGGTGCGGGGAATATTGCAGGTTCGCCAGTTGGGTGTGATCGGTGTATACAAAGTGCGGGATGCCCTCCAGGTGCGTGTCGAAGATCGACTGGAGCTGAAAGGTGAAAGCGATGTCGTCTCTTCCCCGGCCGATTTCCCGCGCCATGCGCCTGACGCGGTCAAACAGGAAAATGGTGCGGAAGAAAGCAGCCTTGAAATCCAGCCTGCCCCTGAGAATATCGAATCCGTATTGCCGCAGCACTTCCAGCGTATTCCGAATCAACAGCCATTTATCGGCTTTGATCCGCTGCGCAAGGGTGACGATTTCCAGTTCATACTCCGGAAAAGTCTCCCGCAGCAGCTTTTCCACGCTGACGGCAATCGGCGGGCTGGGCCAGATGCGAAAATGCAGGATTTTCTTACGCATTCTCCCTTTCATTACCTGCAAGGATCGGTTGAATCGCCGTTTGCATGATACTCCCCACGTTTTTCCAGGTATAGCGTTCGCGCGCCAATTGGTACCCGGCTTTGCCGAAACGCCGGCAAAGTCCGCTGTCGGCCAGCAGGCATTCGAGCGCGGAAGCCAATCCGTCGATATCGCCCGGTTCCACCATGAATCCATTCTTTCCGTCCTCGACAAAGTCGGGAACAGCGCCGCTGCGCGGCGCCACCAGCGGCAGGCCGTATGCCATGGCTTCGACAAACACCACGCCGAATGGTTCCAGCCGCGTCGGCAGGCAGAAAATGGACGCCTTCTGATAATACGCCGCCACCTGTTCCACCGGCACCCGGCCGGCAATTTCCACGTTGGGGCAGTCGATTTTCGGCGCGCAGCCCACAATCGTCAACGTCGCTTGCGGATAATCCCGCAGCACTTTTTGAAAAGCGGCTGCCAGGTCCGGCCCGCCTTTGCGTTCCCAGGCTACGCCCACGAACAGGATATTTTGGGTTTTGTAATCCTTTTGATCAAAGTCGACTTCCCGCAGCGGCGTGTTGCAGCCCGCGTAAGCGATCACCGCTTTTTCCGATGGGACATGGTATTGCTCCAGCAGCGAGCGCCGGATGTGGCTGCTGCGCACGAAGACCAAACGCGCGTTGCGGTAGGTCTCTTCTTCCAGCTTGCGCCAGGCCGCCGAATAGAGTTTGTCCTCGGTATAGCCCGGAGTGTAGGTATTCGCCAGGTTAGTGGTATCGGTGTAGATGAAATTCGGCAGCCCCGGGCAGGCCGCGTCGAAATCCGCCTGGGTCTGGATGGTGAAGAGATAGTTTCCCTCCGACGCGTACCGGTTCACCAGCCGGCGTATCTGCCGGTGCATGTAGGTTGTCGCCCAGAATCTCCGCCAGACTTTCCAGTACCCCAGCAATTGGCGTAATGGGTATTCGCTGAATAAATAAATAATATTGAGCGCCAGGATTCCCGGATGAGATCGGACCAGGCTTTTGATATTCAACAGGTCGATCGGGCGGCCCGGAAAAACTTCGGCCAGGGCCGCCCGCAATCCTTCCACGTCCGGGTGGTTGAACTTGTAAACAAGCAGGATTCTTTTTGTATCCGTCATGCTAGCGCCGCTTACTTCGTTCCTTTTCTCTCAGGTTTATTGTCATCTTTTTTATATTGTTTCAGGATCGGCAGCAATTTATACAGGATCACTGCCACGGTCGCTAAGGTGACCACGATGACCATTGGGATCATCCAGGTCAGGTTCTTCTTTCTGATCTCGGAGGCCGTGGGCGACTCGACCGCCACGGATGGCTCGCCCGCGCCGCTCTGTGTTTGCAGCAGCTCGCTGCTCACCGGGTAGCGCGTGTCCATGCTGATGATCTGTCCGCTCGCGATGATCGCGAAGTTGCCCGCCAGGCTGCCGCGGAATTCGCCCCCCGCCAGCGCGCTCGCTGCCAGGGCTGTTCCGGCTGCGGTATTGCCCGAAACCAGCAGCGCTTTTTTGTTCACGCCCCACGGCGAGTTGAACAGTTCGATGTATCCGGCGTCGCTGCCTTCAGTGACGCGGTATACCACGCGCGAAGCGGGGTCATAAGGCACGTTTGCGTTTTTCTCAAAGGGCGCCGGCAGGATTTCGCTCCAGGCATAGATCAACGGCAAGTCGCTTGGGCTGCCCACTGCCACCACGTTTTGTCCGGCCAGCGCGGCTTCCTGTAAATTATCTGGGTACTGCACACTGATTTGCGTCAGGGCGTCGTCCAACTGGTTACCCATGCCGAAAGCCACGGCTGCCGCAGATTTCCAGCTCTCCGGGTTGTCTTTGGGGAGGATGAAGGTGATCTTTCCTTGCGATTCGCCGTAAGCCAGGTTTTCCGGATAATTGTTCAGGTTGAGTGAAATCTCGGCGGAAGTCGTGTCTTGCACCAACGGCAGATGCAGCGTCGAATCGCTGAAAATGCTCGCCCAGGTGCTGACGAAAGAGGTCAGGTCGGTGCAGTTATCCTGCGGGATCAATTGCACTTGCATCTGAAGTTGGTTAGTACCCTGGATGAAAGCGGTCGGCGGCAGTTTAATCTGCGTCTTGTTTAACTGCGCGGTGGTCTCGGAGAATTTAATGCTGCTGATCACCCTGCCGTTCAGGATGATGGACATGCCGGAGGTGTTGAAATCCAGCAGCGCAGAATGGCTGTAGTTCAAATCCAGGTAGGCGTCTTCGCTGACGGTCTGCCCCGGCGGGATATAGAATTCGTAATAGGCGTAATTGGTGCCGGTGCTGCGCAAATTGCGGTCTTCGTAGCCAAGCTCCATGAAAGTGCGGTCGGTGGCCGCCAGCGGCGCGCTGGCTTCTGTGCGGTAGGATTCGATGATGGCCAGGTTCGGCTTGCTGGTGGTCAGGATCGTGCCGTACTTGACCGCCTGCCCTGCCTTGATCACGCCCTCATCCGAATTTCCCGAAACTACCAGCACTGCGCGCGTTGAATTCCAGGGGGATACAGCCATTTGCAGCACGCCGTCATCCTGGTTTTCCAGTTTAAATTCCTTGTTCCTTAAGGCTTGCGCCAGCTCGACCTGGCTCAACAGCGCCAGCGAAGCGCCCTTCCCGACCAGGATCAGGTTCTCATTGTTGCGCTGCTCGCTGGTCAACTGGCTGGCGGTGACGGTGGTCAACAGCAGGCCGCCGCTGGTCAGGCTGCCGAATCCGGCTGCTGTATCCATGCCGGCCTGCAGTTCGGCGCTAGTGGGTTCGTCCGGCAGCACCAGCACAGCCGTGCGTTCGAATAATGAACTGGACTGGTAAAACGGGCGCGGCAGGAGCGTCAAATCAGTCAATGGGCTGCTGGTTGAATGCGGCAGATAAAGGTATGAACTGTCTTTGATGACGGCGTTCACGTCAAAATCCTGAACGCACGATTCCTCGCTGGTCAGGTTGAAGGTGAATTGCATCTTGCCATCCGTCCGGTCGCTGGCCAGGTCAATGGCCGGGATCGGAATATCCAGGCTGTAATCGCCCTCTTTATTCAGGGAAATGGATGCCACCGTATTCCCGTTCACCAGCACGTCCAGCAGCCCGCCATTCATGCTCTGTCCGCTTACGTAATCGCTCCCAAAAAATGCCAGCGAGTAATCCAGGTGCATCATCGCACTGCTCGGGTAGGTCCATTCCTCCGGAAAGCTCACCTGCATGCCGGTCGAATCGAACGGGCCGATCAGACGGGTTTCGGTGAATCCCAACAGCGGGAAAGAATACGTATCCGGTCCGGCTGCCGCGGCGCTTTCCGCTGCGGGGGTTGGCTCTTGCGCCGCAGCCTGCGCCATCACCGGCGTGCTTAAGGCTGCCAAAAGTAATACGATCCATCCTGACAAAAATATTTTTTTCATCGCGCACCTCTTCCAAAATAGATTGATAAAAATGATCACGATCTTCTTTTCGCTTTCTCCCAGGCGGCGTCCTGTCCTTTGCGGACCTGGCGGAAAAATCCGCGCAGCGTCGCCAGGTTGCTGTCCACCAGAAAAACCGGCAGATACAGCGCTTTGCCAATTCCTTTAAAATTGAACCTTCTGCCCAAAACTGCCAGCAGGTAAAAAATAACCTGCGCGGCCAGCAGCCATGTTACCCAATCCCTTTCCTGCGGGTAGAAGAATGCCAGGGAAATGTTCGCTATCAAAGCCCCCATCATAGCGAATGGAATGGCCAGGCGTAAATATTTATGCGAGATGATCTGCCAGACCGCCAGCGGGTCATTCCAGGGCAGCCAGCCCAGCGAGCGGCTCACGGCCTGAAAGCGCCCGGCGCTGATCCGCGCGCGGCGTTTGACCTCGTCCTCCGCGCTCTGCGATACCCTTTCCCAGGATTCGGCCGCGGGAACGTATACAACCCGGAATCCCGACCGCAGCACGTGCAGCAGGATATAGAAATCGTCATTGACCACATCAGCGGGGAATTGCGGGAACAACTCCCGCCGCACTGCCAGGATCTCTCCGGCCGCCGCCGTGCAGGTGTGCAGCCGGCTCTCGTTGCGCTTGATCCATGATTCATATTTCCAGTACAAGCCTTCCGAGGCCGACAGGCTGTCGCCTTCTTTTTCAACGTGCTTGGCCCCGCTGGCCGCCCCCACCCGCGTATCGGTGAAGGGTTGCACCAGCGATTTTAAGGCGTACGCCGGGTAGAGGTTATTGGCGTCCGAGAGCACGATGATCTCCCCCCCGGCTGACTTTGCCGCGCGCGCCACCGCCGCCACCTTTCCGCGCCGCTCCTTCGAATAGCTCAGCAGCACTTTCCGCTCTTTAAAAGCTTCCGCGATCGCCGCGGTCGCGTCGCTTGATCCGTCGGCGGCCACGATCACCTGCAGCTTCTCCGGCGGGTAATTCAACTCGGCTGTGTTTTGCAATTTTTTCTCCAGCACTGCTTCTTCATTGTAAGCGGCGATGATCAGCGTCACCGCCGGCAATGTGGAAATTGCGTATTCTTCTTCGGGTTTGAATCGAGCCAGGCCGGCGGTCATCAGCGGATAACCGATGTAAACATAGAAAAGTAAAACCGCACTGAGCCAGAAAAGGATTTCCATCAGTACGCCCCCTTTCCTGCCAGCTCGCGGTACAAGCCGGCCAGTTTCTCGGCCGTTTCGTCGAGGGCGTATTCGCGGCAAATGCGTTCCCGCGCGGCGGCGCCCATGCGTGCGCGATCCGCCGGATGGCCAATTAGGAACATGATTGCCTTCTGGATTTGCTCCTCGTTTCCCGGCGGTATCAACAATCCGTTCTTGCCGCTATCAATCAGGTCGGCTGCCGCCCCCACGCGGGTGGCGGCTGTTGCCAGACCGCAAGACATGGCTTCCAGCATGGCATTCGATAATCCTTCGGTCAAGGATGGCAGAACGAAAGCGTCCGCCGCCTGATAATATTGCCGCGTTTCGGCTGCGAATCCGCCGAAAATGACCTGTTTCCCGGCCAGTTCGCGCAATTTGCATTCCATCTCGCCGCTTCCCAAAATCAGCAGGTGCGCGCCGGGGTCCTGTTCGGCAATAGCTTTCCAGGCTTGCAGCAGCAGGTCAAGTCCCTTTTCCGGCGCCAACCGTCCGCCGTAGACGCATAGAAAACCTTGCGGCAGCTTCAGTGTCCGGCGCAGCCGGGTTTTCTCCGCCTCGTTCACCGGCGCGTAAAGTTCAACGTCCACCCCGTTGGGTATATACTGGCATTGATGTTTGGGAATCCCCTCGTCTTCCAGTTCCCGCTCGATCTCGCGGCTGATAACGATGAAGCGGTCCACGTTTGTTCTCAGGCGCCGGATGCGCAGCTCTCCGCCCTGCCGGTTGTGCAGTTTATCCAGGTCGCCCAATTTTCCGCCGCGCAGCACCTTCACCACCAGCGGTTTTTTCCATATTTTCTTTGCCAGAATGCCCAGGTCGCCGGGCGAGAGCAGTTCGTGCGCATGCAGGATATCCGCGTCGATCCGCCGGATTCTCATCAGGCCGAAAAGGATGAAACAGAATGCCGCCAGCGCTTTGGGCTGCGGCGCGGGCACGCGGTAGACTGGCGTCTGTTCGATGATCTCGAACGCGCTCAAGCCGGGGTAACGCCGCGTGATGATCACCGGTTCGATGTCCCTTGCCCGCAGCCGGCGGCACACGGCAGCCAGTTGCTTTTCCGCCCCGCCCAGGCGCGGTAAATAAGTCTGGATGATCATCGCCACGCGCAGCTTCCCGGCTTTATTCATGCTGCACCTCGCGGTAAATTTCCATCAGTTGCGCCAGCCAGGCCGCCGGCGAATAACGCGCTTTCACACAGCGCCTGGCGTTCTCTCCCAGCCGTTTTCTCTCGCCGGCGTCTTTCGCCAGGTGTGCGATCTCGTCTGCCAATAGGTCAATCCTGCCTGCCGGCAGCACACGGCCGCAGGCTTCCTGGATCACCTGTCGGTTGTCGCCCACGTCCGTTGCCACCACTGCCAGCCCGCTCAGCATAGCTTCCAGCACCGCCAGCGATTGGCCTTCGAAATGGGAAGCGCCGGCGTAAATATCGCTGGCAGCCAGCAGCGCCGGAACGTCGTCCCGTTCCCCTGCGAAAAAGATCGCGCCCTGTTGATGGTTTGCGGCGGCTTGCGCGCGCAGGTCATCCAGCAAGTATCCCTTGCCTGCAATCAGCAGCCTCATCGGCAGGTCGCATTGCTCCCGCGCCAACCTGAAGGCCTGGATTAAATCGGAGTAACCCTTCTCCGGTATCAACCGCCCAACCGAGATGACCAAAATTCCCTTGCCGTCCGGCAGGAATTCAGCGCGCAGCGCCCGTATCGTTGAAGCGGGCACTTCCGGCAGGTCCGGCACCGGGTTGGGCACCACTTCCAGCGCGCGCTTTCCGAATCGCGGCTGTTGGACGCGCGCCACTGTGTAGCCGCAGGCAATGATCCTGCGGGAATGGCGCTTTAAAACAATGGTTTCCAGCCAGGTGCGGTAGGGTTTATAGGTGCGCAGATGCACGCTGGCGTTGTGCAAAGAAGCCACGCTGGGTATTCCCGCCCGTCGGGCCGCGGTTGTACCCAGGATGTTGGCGTAATTCAATTGCGTGTGCACTACGTCGGCTCTGCTTTCGGCTAACACTTCCCGCAATTGGCGGTAAGCGCGCCGGTCATAGAGTGTGCGCAGCGGGATGTTGCTGACCGGGATATCGCGTTCTTTTAGATCGCGGTAGATGGGCGATTCGGTTTCCGCGGTGGATAACGAGATGATTTCGGTTTCATGCCCTCCGCGCAGCATTTCCTGCGCGAATACGCTCATCAGGCGCTGCGCGCCTCCTACTTTGAGGGAATCAATCACCTGCAGCACTTTCATCTCAGCTTCCCCTTAAAGCGGAAATGATTTTGCCCAGTGTGTCCCGCATGCGCTCGGGGCCTTGCAGCCAAAGCGCCCCGCCATACACCATCATCCCGCTGAAAACCGCCGCCAACAGCCGCGCCAACGCGGGCGCCTGCCGCAGCAGCGCCAGCACCCCCAACACGGCCGCGCTCATCGCCAGCCCGCTCAGGATGCCGGGCTGGTATTGGACCAGAATATCTTTGACCTTGATCTGGAACATTCTTGCCGCAACCACCAGACTCATCACGCCCGATATCAGCGCCACGCCGGCTTGCACCCATGCCACGGCGGTGATGGATTGCGTGCGCATCAACGCAATCCATAACGCCGGCAGCAGGATAATCAGGCGCGCGATGGTCAGGTAGGTCAGCACTTCCGGTTTGCCCTGCGCCTTGTAGAAGCTGCCGGCATTCCGGAAAAGAGAAAGCAGCAGCGCGTAGATCGCAATTCCCCGGATAACCGGTATGGCTTCCACCCATTTATCGGTGAAGAAGGTCATCACGAAAGGCTCGGCGGTCAAGGCAATGCCCAGCCCAATGGGAATGGTGATCGTCGACACGTAGTTCAACGAACGCACGAAATTCCGGTTCAGGTTTTGGGCGTTATCCTTCATCTTGACGTAAACCGGGAAGATCACTTCCGAAACGATGCGCGCGAATTGGGTCAGAACCATATCCGGGATGCGGAAACCCAGCGTGTAAACGCCCAATGCTTCCGCCCCCAGGTAATGGCCGATCAACAGATAATCAGCATTGTTCAGCAGGTTAGCCAGCGAATCCAGCAGGACAATGTTCAAACCGTATTTCAGCATCGAACCGGCAATTTTGCGCGAGAAACGCAAGGAAGGCTTCCAGGGATTGACGATCTTTGCCACTGCCACCGAAACCGTGTTGGCGATCACCTGCCCCCACACCTGCGACCAGTATCCGAAACCCATCGCCGCCATCCCCACCGACGAAATGCCTTTGGCAAAGGCGTAACTGACTTCAGGGATGAATTTCTTGCGAAAATCTAGCTTTTTGGCCAGGTAGATGGCATTCACGTTTCCTAAAGCCGAGATGGGATAAACCAGCACCATCATACGCACTACCGGGATGGCGCGTTCGTCGTTGAAATAAGCCCCAATCAGCGGCGCGGCCAGCCAGGTGACCGCAAACATCCCGATGCCCACTGCCAGCCCCAGCCAAAAGGCAGTATCGGCTGTTTCGGGTTCGTCTTTATGATAGATCAGTGCCGGCCCAATGCCCAGCCCATTTAAAGCATCCAGGAAACTGGTGACGATGAACGCGTAACCGACCACGCCGAAATCCGCCTTGGAGAGCAGGCGCGCCAGGATGATGGTGCTGATGAACACCAGCAGCTTTCCGGTGTATACCGAGAGGTACGACCAGAACGTCCCCCGGATCGTGGCTTTCGCGAAACTCGTCCCGCCGGATTCCATTAGATATTCTTCCCTTTACTTTGCAGACTGGCGCGGCGGCTGATTTTCAACCGCTGCTGGAGAAGCTGGCGTGTGAACAGCATTTCCTCATTCCGGGCGGCCTGCTGCGTTGCCAGGCCGATTCCGATCAACAGCCAGAGGTTGCGCGGGTATGCACCATGGATGAACAAAGCCGCGGCCAGGTAACCCATAAAACCGATTTGAAAAGCCAATGCCAGGTCGGCGTATTCGTCTTGAGATATCTTCTGGAAAATCTTCTTTCCGTTGATCAGGCTCCTGAACGTGGAATACAAAACAAAGGCGAACATCAACAAGCCCAAAATGCCCTGTTCAGCCAGCACCTCGATGTACAGGCTGTGCGCTGAACGCTCAGTCCGGCGCGGATCCAGCCCCAGCCTCATCGAGTATTTCAGGTAGTTGGCGGCGTAATTTTCGTAGCCGATTCCCAGGATTGGCTTATCCAGGAACATTTGGATGCCCACTGCATATTCGCTCATCCGGCCGCGCAGGGATACCTCGCCGCGCACGTCCGCTCCTGAAAATGGCAGGTATTCCAGGATCGTCTGGATGCGCTCGAAATACGTCGCCGGCAGGAATGGAACCAGCAGCAGCAGGATCAGCAGACCGCACAGCACCGCCACCAGGGGCGGCTTGCGGACAACCACGATCAACGCCAGAACGCCGCACAAGGCCAGGAATCCGCCGCGCGAGAAAGTGAAAATGACCGTCAGGAAACTGGCGGCCAAAGCCCACCCCGCCAGCAATTTCAGGACCGGTTTTTTCTCGTACAACACACGGTTCAACGCGATGGGGACGATCACCACCATGACCTGGGCGAAAAAGTTGGGGTCGCCGAAAGTACCCATGATGCGGTATCCTTCCGTTCCGCTGACGATATTCATCAGCCGCGATTCCGCCAGCCCCCAGTAATCGTTGGTAAAAGAACTTGTCAGGTATTGGATCACACCGATCGTACCCAGCAGGATTCCGCTGAACAGGATTCCCCAGGCGGCTGTGCGGTAGGAATCCCTGGATTGGATCAACAAGATCAGGATGACCGCAATGATCGCGTCTTTTAGGAAGGTCAGCAGCCCTTCCTGCGCGCGCGTGGGATCGCCTGCGTAGAACAGCGACAAAAAGATGACCAACCCGTACGCCGCGATTGTCGCCAAACCCGGCAGCCAATTTTGCGGGCGTTCCCCGTTCAATACCCAGCGCAGGAAAATCAGGACGGCCAGGAAAGCAATGAAAGGCTGCGCGATGGAAGGCGCACCGTAATAGTGCACCGCCACGTCCGAAATACGCGCGTAGGTCATGGCTACCAGGGTGAACAAGCCCCAGTTGATCTTCCAAACCGCAGCCACCAGCACCACGATCCCGATCAGCATCAGGACGTACAATCCCGCGTCGTGAATGCGCGTTGCCAGGATCGCCCCGCCGATCCCGATCGCGATTGCGATCGCGCCGAATACCGGGGATAACCAATTGAAAGAAGAGCGGGATTGACCCGAAGGCTGCATGCCTCTCTCCTATATCCTTTCCGACATGGCTTTCAGCGCTTTCAATGCGATTTCGTCGCTATCTGCGCCCTTGGTAAACTCGGCCACGCCCACCGCCGGCCTGAGCGCGATCTTCTCGTCCAACGAAGCCAGCGCCATCGGCGGGGTGAGCGCTTTCAACAAGCGCCCTTTGATCGTTTCGGCGGCTTTCACCGGTGTATCCGGCAGTAACAGCGAAAACGTGGATTCATCCCAGCGCCCGACGCTGTCGTTGCCGCGCAGCCCGGCCTTCAACACGCCCACCACGTCGGTGAGCAGCCGGTTCAGCACCTGCTGCGGCAGCGTGTCGTAAAACTCCGTCAACCCTTCCAGTTTGATCATGACCAGCGAGAACACGCCTCCTTCGCCGGCGGATTTTTCGGTTTGCTCCGCCAGCAAAGTTTCGAAGTGTTCGCGGTTGAACGCGCCGGATTGAGAATCGACCAGCCGGCGCTGCCGGTAGGCTTCCAGCGGGATGCGCAGTTGATCGCGCAGGATTGCCAGGATCACCCCGACCAGCAAACCCAGCACACCGCCCAGCGAGAGGTCGCGCGCCGGCTTGGGGCTGATCGGTTCGGTCGGAACGACCGCCGCATCGAGGATATTCACCTCGTAAACCTGGTAGAGGTTTCGCATATAGTCGATGCCCGTGCGCGCCACGCCGTTCGCCCATTTGGCAGTGATTTCCGCGTTCGGCCCAGTGACGTAGATCTCCAGGACGTTGGAATCCGGAAGTACGACCGTGCTCTGGCTGTATTCCGCGATTTCATCCTCCGTTAGGTTCAGCGTGTTGATGAAGGCTTGCTGATTGAACTCGCTGTCGAACACGTCCGCGTAGGTCGTGACGATAGATGAGTTATCCAGCGAAGAAAGGCTGCTGACAAAATCCTTGCCCGCGAAGCTCTCCGCGTTGGGCAGCACGATCATGCGCGTGGTGGCCTCGTAGATCGGCGAGGAAAACATGTCGATGATCAGGATCACGTTCAGCGTCGCCAGCACCGTCAGCACGATTATCCACCACCCTTTTTGGATCATTCGAAAATACATTTTGATATTCATCTCTCACCTGCCAATTTCTCAAATTTTGAAAATAAATCACTTAATTCCTTCACACTCGTTTCTAAATTAAATTCCTCGCGCACCTTCCGGCGGCCGGCTTTCGCCATGCGCGCCGCTTCTTCAGGGTGCGTCTGAACCCACTGAATAGCTTCGGCGATGGCTTGCACGTCTTTCGGAGCGCAGAGCAAACCGGTTTTCTGGTCCTCAACTAATTCCGGGATGCCCGAAATATCCGAAGCGACCACCGGCAATCCGCTGGCCAGCGCTTCCATCAACACCACCGGTATTCCTTCCATTTTTCCCGTGCGGGTGACGATGCTTGCCAGGACAAAACAATCTGCTTCTTTTAACAGTTTAGCAATATTCTCTTCGGTTTGCGCGCCTGCCAAATGCACTTCTCCCGTCAGTCCCAGTTGCGCGATCAAATTGCCCAACATTCCTTTCAATTCCCCGCCGCCCGCGATCGTGCATTGATAAGCCGTGCCGCTGTCTTTCAGGATGCGGCAGGTTCTGATCAGAAATTCATGGCCTTTGTATTCCTGCAGGCTGCCCACCGAGATGATTCTGAATTCGCCGGAATTCTTCTTTTTTCCGGCCGCATAACGCTCCGCCTGGATGCCGCAATGGATGACGAAAGTCTTGGGGGCAATCCAAATCCCAAGTTGATCGATCAGGAATTGCTTGTTGAATGCGGAGATAGCGCGGATGAAGGCAGCTTTTTCCAGCTTTTGTTTCAACATGCTGCGCTCGACGTAGATGTCGTGCGCGTGCACGCTGACGCTGTAGGGGATATCCGTGAAACGCGCGGCGATCCAGGCGGCCAGCGCCGGATGGGTGGCGTAATGCGCGTGGATGTGGCTGATTCCCAGGGAGTTCATCTCTTCTGCCATACGCACGGCACACGGGAAAATGTAAATGGCGCGCGCCAGGAACTTGGGGCTGGGCAGGTTATGCCAGACCACCTGCAAGAATGTCGCGAGATACCGTCCCGGTCGGCGCAGCAGCATGCCCAGGTTGGATTTCAGTGTTTTTCCTGTGAACAGGCTGATCCGGTGCATCCTGTCCAGCCAGGGGCGCGCGTCCGTATGCATGACAGCCTGGTCCTGGACGATCAGAGGAAACAATTCCACATCAATGCCGCGCGCCTGCAGCGCGTTCATTTCGCGCAGGATGAACGTCTCGGGCAAATGCGGGAAACGCGAAACGATGTAAGCTACCTTGCCCATCATGTCACCCCTTTGCCCTGGAAAATGGCCAGTACCGTGCGGAAGATAATCTCAATATCCAGCATCAGGCAGCGATGTTGGATGTAAGCAATATCCAATAACAGTCTTTCCTTGAAATCGGATTTTCCCCGCTCGGTGATCTGCCATAAGCCGGTCAATCCCGGTATCACATCCAGCCGTTCCGTCTGCCAGATTTTATACGTATCCGGCGCGAACGAAGTCGGCCGCGGGCCGACCCATGACATTTCCCCTTTGATAATATTGAAGATTTGCGGCAGTTCGTCGATGCTCGTCTTTCGGAGGATTTTTCCGATTTTCGTCACGCGCGGGTCGTCCACAATTTTAAAATCCGGCCATTCCAGGATGTTTAAGTGCATCAGGGCGGGTTTCAGTTCATCCGCGTTGGGCACCATGGTCTGGAACTTGTACATCCAAAAGCGTTTGCCGCCCTTGCCGGTGCGCAGTTGTTTATAGAATATCTTTCGCGAGGGAAACTCATGTTTTACGATCAGCATGGTCAGCAGCATGACCGGTGCCCACACCACTGAAGATAAACCAGTCAGCAGCAAATCGAAGATGCGTTTAGCGCGGATGTAATTCTCGCCTCTCAGGAGGCGTTTCTCCGGATCATATTTCTCTATCCACGCGATTTCCTGATTGAATGTACCGTCGCGCAGCCGGATGCCTTGTTCATTTCGCGCCGTGGCTGGTTTCATCATTGGCGCTGCCTGTGATCTGCTTGTTGATTTCCGACTCGGCCAGGTCCAATTCCGCCCGGCTCAACATATCTTCCAGCGTCAACGCGTCATCCGGAAAAGCGCACATTCCCACCGCAACTTCCGCTCCGATCGATGACGCTGCCTCGAAAATCTTGTCCACCACCCGCTCCGATTCCACCTTCCCGGTTTCAGGCGTGATCACGATGAAACGGCCTTTATCCGGCTGCTCCACCAGCATGTCCGTCCGCCTGATGTATTCCCGCAGCGCGCGCGCCAGCGATATGGACACGTAACGCGAGATCATCGATTCCTGCACTTCCCGCACCGACTGGTTCAGGATCATCTCCTGCGAACCCTTCAGCGGTTCCACCATGATCATGGTCAATGGATGGTTGTAACGCCGGCTGCGGTAGATTTCATTGTTGATGCTTTCCACCGCGTCTTTTAAATTGCTGGCGCGTTTGATCTCCGCGAAGGTGATGTTCTCCACCGCCTTTTCAAAATCATCAAGGTTCCTGCCCAGCCATTGCGCCAACGCGATTCCGCAGCAGAGCATGGTCACCTCGATCAGCGTGATGTAGGTATCCAGTCCGCCCCACCACGGGCCGGTGTTAAAGAGATAAATCCGGCTGCCGAAATAAACCAGCAGCCAAAAACCGACCGCGAGTGGATATTTCGCTTGCCTTAAAGGCGAAAGCATCACTGTGAAGGTAACTACGATGGTTGTCAGGATATAAACCGGGGTGTGAATGTTGACCAGGGCTTGCTCGCCCAGGTCCAGTCTCTCCAGGTTGAAAAAAAAGGCTAAAAAGAGAATTAACAGAATAATTGATAGCGGCAGCCTCTTCATATTACCTTCCTCATTAATCGTAAATATAACCGTATAACAATATTATATACACGGATAGATACAATATTTATGCCAGATATTTCAGGATTGGTTTATCGGGAAACGCTAACTGGTTTTTATTGTTTCAAGGAAAAGATCTACCACCCTTGGGTCGAATTTTTTGCCTTTTTGGTCGATCAGGTATTGGATCGCTTCCTGTTTTGTCAATGCCGCGCGGTACGGGCGCGGGCTGATCATCGCGTCATAAGTCTCCACCACCGCGAAGATCCTGGCTGCCAGCGGAATATTTTCCCCTTTCAAGCCTTGCGGGTAGCCGCTGCCGTCCCAGTTTTCGTGATGGCTGTAGGGGATATCCACCGCATCTTCCAGCAGGGTCACATTCGAAAGCATCTCGCGGGATATCTCGGGGTGGCGCTTGATTTCTTTCCACTCGTCTTCGGTCAGGGTGCCCTTCTTTTGCAGGATGCCGTCCATGATAGCCAGCTTGCCAATGTCGTGCAGCAGCGCGCCGCGCTCGATGTTCGGAAGCTGGTCCTCCTCGATCCCCATGATCTTGGCGATCTCCAAAGTCTCATTGGTCACCCGGCGGATGTGTCCGTAACTCTCGATGTCGTGCAGCTCAAGCGATTTCGACCAGGTCTCTATTGTCGACCGCAGCGACGCCGCCATGTTTTGCTGCAATTTTTGCAGATCAGAATATTTTTGGGTGGAATCGTATGCCACGGCAATCTGCGTGGTCAGCGCTTCAAAAAAGTCTTCCCAGTCTTTTTCGGGGAAGTACGCATTTTTGAAAAACACTTCAAAAACGCCGATGGTCTTGCCTTTTAGAGAAATCGGCCGGGCATAATAACTGGTGAAATTCTCCACCGGAATATAATTCCGGTTAAAGTCTAAAGGGGTTTCCTTTAGGTTGGGGATGGAGAACTGCTGGTTTTCCAACAGGATTTTTCCAGCCGTACTGGTTGTTATGGGGATGCGCACATTGGTATTGATGGCATCAATAAATCCGCGCCCGCTGACCATTTCCAGGGCATTGATCGGTTCATTCAGGATCAGGATATCAGCTGCGTCTGCTTCCAGCGCCCTGCAAGCCTGGTCCAGAATGATTTTGTTGATCACTTGGATGTCGTATACCGAGGTGATGGCCTGGTCGATCGCATGCAGCGATTCCAGATGCGCCAATTGTTTTTCCGTTCTTTGGTAGAGGTTGGCTCGCTCGATCGCCGTTGCCACCATATCCGCTGCGGCTTTCAGGGTCATAGTCAACTCAGCGGAAAACTTTTCGTCGCAGCCCAATACAATCATCCCTGCCGGTTTTTTGGGGGATTTTAAAGTCATGCATGCCAGGTATCGGTTTTCTGTCCGCATTGACTGTATAAATGGATTGGTTGGCTCATGATCTGCCTGAAGATCGATGTAATTGGGTTGGCTTTCCGCGGAAATCTCCGCTTGACGGAATCCGGATTCATTAATTTTCTGACCGATCAGGCTTTCCCATCCGCCCAAGGCCATTTCCACCGTGAACTGGCCGGGATAGGAGTTGGCTATCAATATGGCCGCATTGCGTATCCCGCAGATGTGCGCAATTTTTTCCAGCACTTTTCTGGAAAAATCGGTCAACCGGATGACGCCGCCCAGGATTTCACCCATGCTGATGATCACGTGCAATTGATCTTCATGCATCTTCTTTTCCGTGATATCGACGATGAAACCTTCCAGAATGGCGTTCTCCGCGAAACCTTCGGGGGCGTTCCCCTGCTCCCACACCCAGATGGTCGAGTTGTCAGCCGCGAGCAGACGGTATTCCAGTTGGTAGTGATTCCCCTTTTTGATTGCTTTGTTGATCTCGTCTCTGATCCGGTTTCGATCATCCGGATGAATGATTTCCTCGAAAAACATCTTGGCGTTTTCGATAAAATCCTCCGGATCGCGACCGGTCATGTCTTTGAATCCCCCGCTGATGTATTCCATCGTCCAGTATTGGTCATTGCGGCAGCGGTAGATAAAGCCCGGCAGGTTGCCGATCAGGTTTTGCAGGTTGCGTTTTCCTTCGTTGACGGATTGGATCACGCGTTGGTGGCTGTATGCCTGGAATAGCACCGAACTGACCAGCTTGCTGCCCAGCGTTTCGCTGCGCAAAAAACCGTGGGCGCCGCTTTCAATGCATTTCAGCACTTCCTCATCCGCGGCCGATTCTACCAGGGCAACTAATGCAGTCTCCGGCGCCAGTTCAGCCACCATGCTGATGGCTTCTTGATCAGAAAGTTTTTCCCATGGCAAGCCCAGGACAATAACGTCGGCTGAAACGGTCGGCAGGATTTTCCTGAATTCCGCCAGGTCTTTGGCGCTCCGGCATTCGAAACGCGCGGGGTCGAGCACTCCTAAAAACCACTCGTGCGTTTTGCGGTTGCGGTTCAGCGTCAGGATTTTTAATCGTTCAGCCATGATATCTGGTCATCTGAAAATATTTTAAACCGCGTTGTCGTCCCCTTAATGAAATATAGCGCTTTATCCGCCGCTTTCATCAGCTCTTCAAGGTTTTCGCCATGCTGCGGATAAATCGATCCTCCCATGCTGGCGCTGGTCTGGATTTCCCGGTTTTCGACGGCGATCTTGGGCTGCATAGCCTGGCAGATTTTTTCCATAATGCGGATCACGTCGCTTTTGTTGTGGATTTCTTCCGCGATGATAGCGAATTCGTCGCCCCCGATGCGCGCGCAGGTATCCGTCCCGCGCATGGTAGTGGTCAGGCGCTTCCCGACCTCGATCAACACTTCATCCCCCGCCTGATGGCCGTAGGTATCGTTCACCGATTTGAATTGGTCCATGTCGACTGAGATGACGGCAAATTTTTTTCCGCTTCGCAGGGAACGGGCGGTAGCCTGGTTAAATCGATCTGCAAATAACATCCGGTTGGGCAAATTGGTTAAATAATCGTGCGTAGCCAGGTAGGTGAGTTTCTCCTCAGTTGCCTGGCGGGAAATGGCTGCGCCTAATATTTTGGCGGCCGTTTTCAGCGCGTCCACCGCGACTTCATTCCAATTTTGCCGTCGGGTGCAGCGGTCGAACCCGATGAATCCCCACCAGGTGTGGTCGATGAAAATCGGGATATAGATGAAGGATTTGATATCCAGTTTCATCAGCGAGGCTTGTTCTTCCGCAGGCAGGTCCTCCACGTCGCCCCACACCGCCTGTCCCGCTTTCATTAACTGCTTCCATCGGTTGAAACCGGGGCGCTCGTAATCAATGCCGTGCTGCCGGTCAATGACATCCGTTTGTCCAACGCCATTGGACCACCATTCCGTTTGCAATATACCGGTAGTTCGATCTTCCGAATCGTCCATGTTTTTAATAATGGATACATGATCCGATTGGGTGGCTTTACCCAATGATTCTAGGACCTCGCTCAGGTAGGTGTCCCAATTGGGCTGCGTAAGGAAAATCTCGGCGACGTTGTTGACCGCTTTCAGGATTTCATCCCGCATGTGAATCTCATTCTCGATTGCCTTGCGATCGATGGAAGACAAAATGCTGTATGCCAGCATCTGCGCGTCCAGATGGGATTTACTGATGACCTGCTGGGCGCCCGATTTATACGCTTTTTCAAAAGTATCGTTTTGGTGATGCGATAAAACCAGAATTGGCAAATAAGTGTTGAACGCGCAGATTTTCTCAGCCGCGGTCGAACAATCCTCATTCCCATCGATGTCCAGGATTATCGAGCTGTAATTTCCCGAATTGATTTCGCCTGCTGCTTTTTCGATCGGGTAAACCTGGTCGATTTCAAATTCATGATTGATTTGATTTTGGAGCAGTTTGGATAAATAGAGATCGTAACCTTTTTCGTTTGAGATTAATAAAATTCGCCTGATTGACCCTTTCATTTAACTTACATCCTTCAAATCCCCAATCAATTGTTTGGGACAAATCAGCGTAAATCGATATACCTTATAGGAAAAAGCCACGCACCCTCCGCCGCATCCTACCCACGTACTTAACCTACGCTTGCCCTCCCTCTGCTTCTTTGTATAAAGATTATACAAAGAAATAGTGATTTTTCAATAGGTTGACAATTTACCTTCGATTTGACAATTAAAAATCATTGGTTCCGGAATCAGGAAATTTAGTTTCTATCACTCACTGCGCGGGTTAAACATATCGATTTAGGATTTAATTGTTCGATCGGAAAATCCTTTATTTTTACATTTTTCGATTATAAAATGATTTATAGTTATTTAAACATCATTTCGATTGATAAACTTGTGCCACGTAAAAGGATAGTCCGCTATGTTTGCTAAAACCGGCAAATCGATCATCAGGAAAATTGATCCTGCCTTGATACTGATGATCCTCGCGTTTTTCTTGATCAATTACTTCGGTTATTCCAACCACGCCCTGTTCCATTTTATGGCAGAGCTGGTAACAGTCATCATCAGTTGCAGTTTATTTCTGTTCGTCTGGATCATGCGCGAAAAGATCGAAAATGGTTATTTTTCCGTCATCGGCATTGGTTTGTTGTTCGTCTCGATCCTTGATCTCTTTCATATTCTCTCCTTCGAAGGTATGGCAGCTCTGTCGAGTATTTCTCTGGATCAATCCATCTATTTTTGGCTGGCCGCCCGCCTGTTGCAAGGTCTGACCTTCCTGATCGCGCCCGTCTGCGCCGGAAGAACAGCCAAATATCGTCTGGCGGTGCTGTTGTATGCGGCTGTTTCAACCCTGGCAGGGTTGTTCATATATCGGTTCGATTTACCGGCAATATTAAATCCCGACGGAAATTTCTCGTCAATCAGGCTGATTTTGGAATTAGCTATCAGTTCCCTGTTCCTCCTGGCTTTGATCCACATCATCGCGCGCAGAGCCCGTTTCGATGCCCGTGTTTTTCAGGTATTTCTGGGCGCGGCAGTATTGGCTTTGGCCAGTGAACTAACCATCGGTTGGAACACTTCCCAGGCGCATCTGACCAGCATACTCGGTCTGGATTTGAAAATCCTTTCTTACCTTCTGATTTTTCAAATAGTGCTCGTAAGCGGAATCTCCGAACCCCAGGAGATTCTCTATAGCAAACTGCAAACCGACTGGCAGCTCCTCCGCGACTTGTTCCAGAATACCGGCGAGGGCATATTGATTCTTAATCAGGAGAACCGCATTGTTCAGATCAACCCGGCCGCGGAAAATATTCTTCGGGCAGGGAAAAACAGCCTGTTGCAAAGCAATTTTTATCGTTTTTTCCCCATCGATCAAAATCAGGACTTTCGGCACGCTTTTGCCCTGATGCAGCAAAAGAAACCCTTCTCGTTAGGCATATTAACCAGGCGGGTGGATCATTCAAAATGCATGCTTGAGATGGATGCCGCCCCGCGTTTTCAGAATAGAACTTTCACTGGCTACTTCATCGTCTTCCGCGATACCACCGATCAATACGCCAAGGCAAAACGCCTGGACGAAGCCCGCCGGTTGTATCAAACCATCTTTATGGATGCGCCCATCCGCATTTGGGACCTGGACTATTCGCGCGTAAAGAAAGCAATTGATGAAATAAGGGATAATGGCATATCAGATTTCCAGCAATACTTCAACCAGAATCCGGAAGTGATTGAAAAACTGGCCGGATTGGTCAAGATCAATACTTATAATAATCGGGTTGCGGATTTATATAACAAACCGGATGAGAAGGGGCAACGCATTCACAATCTCAATCAGATCTTTTGGGAGGGATCGTATGCTTATTATGTGCGTGAGTTGTTAACTATTGCCGAGGGAAAGAAAACCAACACCTATGAAATCACCACCCGCTCTGCGGATGGAAAAACGCGATACTCAATCATCAATTGGGCTGTCCTCCCCGGTCATGAAAAGGATTATTCCCGCGTGATCGTCTCGGCAGATGACATCACGGAAAGGAAACAGGCCGAGCAGGAGTTGCAGGCCAGCGAATCCAAATTCCGCCTGCTGGCGGAAAATGCAGGGGTTGGCATCGGTTATTTCGATTTGGATGGTCGTGTCATTTTTCTTAATAACAAAGCTTTGAGTTTTTTGAATTTGAATTCTCTTGATTACTTTGGCAAGAAAATTCATGGCATCGTCGGCAGAAAAGAAGGCGCCAGAGTTTTATCCCGGATAGCGGATTCAGCGCGCAGTGGAAAAACGCTGGATTACGATGACTCTTTCCAGGTTTCTGGTGAAAATAAATGGTTCCATACCAATTATTCTCCAATTTTGGATCATCTGGGCAATTGCATCGGCGTCCAGGTGATCACCTCCGATATCACCCGTCAAAAAGAGCTTGAAAATGAGCTGCTCTCCCTCTCCAGGTTCCCGGAGGAAAATCCTTATCCCATCATGCGTTTTTCCAACACTGGAGAATTGTTGTATAGCAATCAGGGCGGCCAGCCCTTCCTCGAGATGTGGCGGTTCTTTGAAACCAAGCGTCTGCCGGCTGAGATTCAGTCGATGATTAGCACCATTTTAGCTAAAGGCCGATCTGAAGTTGTCTACCTCGATTGTAACGAACGGGTATACAGTATGTTCATCGTTCCAATTTCCGGACAGGGCTACGTTAACATCTATGGCCGCGATATCACTGACCTGAAAAAAGCGGAAGCCGAATTGACGAAATACTCCAGAGAACTAGAAAACCTCGTCGCGGAAAAAACTAGGGAGCTGCTCGAAGCCCGCGAACGCCTGGCCAGGCAGGAAAAACTCGCGCTGATGGGGCAATTGGCCAGCGGCGTCGGTCATGAACTGCGCAATCCGCTGGCTGTCATCAATAACGCGCTCTATATGCTCCGCCTGGCGAAAACCCGCCAGGAGCCGGATTTCGAGAATTACCTGAACATCATTGACCAGGAAGTGGCCGCTTCTAACAAGATCATCACGGACCTGTTGACTTTTGCGCGCATCAAGCCCGCCAACATGGAACCGGTGCAGATTACGGAACTCATCCAGGGAATTCTTCAAAAATTTGTGCCGCCTGAAAACGTCGTGATTGATAACCGGTTAGCGAAAGATATCCCTGAGATCCTTGCGGACGGAAAACAGGTCGAACAGGTGATTACAAATCTGGTCACCAATGCCTACCAGGCCATGCCGCAAGGAGGAAACCTGACAATCGATGCGATGGCCGCGAAAGATTTTCTGAAAATTGAATTCGCCGACACAGGCGTCGGAATTTCACCTGAAAACATTGAAAAAATCTTTGAACCGCTTTTCACAACCAAAGCCAAGGGTATCGGCTTGGGCCTGACTATTTCAAAAATGCTGGCAGAGGTCAATGGTGGCAAAATTACCGTCAAGAGCAAAGTGGGGTTGGGTTCAGTCTTTGTGCTGCATTTGCCGATTTACCGCCGAAATGACTGATTAACCTAACCGGGTGGATGGTTATGTTATAGAATAAATAAAGAGACAGAGCTGCCATGAAAAATAAACCGTTGAATATTCTGGTTGTCGACGATGATCACAATTTCGCTCACACGCTGTGCGCCATTCTCCAATCCGAGGGATATGAATGCAGCGAGGTTCACTCCGTCTCCGAAGCCCGCCAGTTGCTCATGCGCAAACAGATCGATTTCATTCTTTCCGATATAAAAATGCAGGAACAGAGCGGACCTGACCTGTACTACCAGATCAAGGAAAAATTCCCGGCCATTCCCTTTGTTTTAATGACTGCATATACCTCGAGCGAGGTCATCGAGCAAGCTCTGGCAGCGGGCGTATTGGCCGCCTTTCAAAAACCGATCGATATCAAGAGCCTCCTGCGGTTTTTTGCCGACCTGAATCGAAGTCTGCAGGCGGCAGTGATCAGCGAAGACCTCGGGATTTGTGCGCAAATTCAGGCCATCCTGGAAAATAAAAAATTCTCGTTTCTCCAGTTCAATTCGATCCAGAATTTCCTGCTTTCCAACCGGTTCGATATCCCGCTGGTGTTTATCGACGCCCAGGATTATTCCGAGCATTTCGCAACCGATATTAATTCACTGTTGGAGCGCTTGCCCGAGAATACCATTGTGATCATCTGCGACTTTAAGAGATCAGCCGGCTTGCAAGCTGAATATGCGGATATTCTGAACCTGATTGTCCTCCCACGCAATCACGAGATCGCCCACGCCGTCGAATCCATCGTCCAGGAACAATTTCTGACTCAAGCCCGCAAATCTATCGCGCTGGGAGAATAAAAAAATGACCTTTTCGCAACCCATTCTGATCGTTGATGACGATGTCAATTTGCGTAAAACGCTCACGGATATTCTGCATCTCAAGGGATATGAAGCCCTGGGAGCCAACAACGGCCGGGATGCCATCAGCACGGTGGAATCCAGGTCGATCCCGGTGGCGCTGATCGATTTACGCCTGGTAGATATGCCCGGCCTGGAAGTCCTTAAAAAGGTCAAAGAAATTTCGCCGAATACTGAGTGCATCATCCTGACCGGCTTTGCTTCCACCGAATCCGCCATTCAGGCCATCAATTTGGGCGCTTACAGCTACCTTCAAAAACCCTATGATGTTGACCAATTGATCGTCACTATCCAGCGCGCTTTGGAAATAAAAGAAACCGCCCAATCATTATCCGAGTCCGAGCAGCGTTACCGCCAAATTTATGAAGGCGCAATCGACGGAATTATCGCCATTGATCTGGAAGGGAGAATTGTTGACTTCAATTCTTCGCTGTTAAAGTCACTGCAATACAGCGAAGAGGAACTGAAGAAATTGACGATTTGGGATATAACGCCCCAAAAATGGCACGAAGATACAAAAAAAATTCACGCGCAGATCCGGGAACGCGGTTATTCGGATTTGCTTGAAAAGGAATACATCCGCAAGGATGGCGCCACGATCCCGGTTGAGATTAGCGGATTCATCACCCGCGATGCCCAGAATGAAGCGGTTGGCATGTGGGCATTCGTGCGCGACATCTCCGGCAGGAAAAAATCGGAAGAAGCTTTGCGCCGTCAATTGCTGGAGGTGACCGCCCTGCATGGCATCGCTTCAGCCGGAACCGACGCGGCCAGCATCGACGATTTGATCAGCCGCTCAACAAAAATCCTGCAGCAAACTCTCTATTCCGACAACTTTGGCATCATGATTTACGACGAGTCGAAAAACACCCTGCGGCCGCATGCCTCCTACATCGGGCTGGGCGCGGAATGGCTTGCCAGGGAAGAATCGATCAAGTTGGGCATTACCGGCAGGACTGTCCGCTCAAAAAAGCCGCAATTGGTCCCCGACGTGCACAAGGACAAGGATTACCTGGAATCCAATCCCAAAACAGCGTCTGAGTTATCCGTGCCGATACTCGTTAAGGATAAGGTTTTCGGTGTGATCAACTCGGAAAGCTCCAAACCGGGTTTTTTCACGGACGCCGACCAAAAACTGTTGACCACTCTGGCCAATCAACTGGCTCTTGCCATCGAGAAGATCCAATTGTTTGAAAATGAGCAGCGCCATATCAAGGAAATCACAACCTTGTACGAAACTGCCCTGACTACCAGCAGCGTACTGGATACCAACACCCTTTATCAAAAGCTGTATCATGAAGTGAAGGAATTGCTTCCCCTGGATGCTTTTTCGATCGCCCGTTTTGATCCTGTATCTGAAACGATTGATATAGCGTACGCGATGGAAAATGACCACCCTCTGCCCGATTGGACCGGCAGAAAATTGGAAATGGATTCCGACCACCTTTACAGCAAGATCATCCGCGAACAAAAAGCAGTATTGATCAAGGATTTTAAAACCGCAAAAACCATCCTCCCTGGTCCTGTTTATGAAGATAAAAAGGTTCAATCCTGGCTGGGCGTTCCCCTGATCACGCGGGGATATGTCATCGGCTTGCTCTCGGTTGAATCGTTCGCCGCCGGTGTGATCAATGAAAACCACCAGCGCATGCTGGAATCCATTGCCGCCCAGGCGGCCATCGCGCTCGATAACGCCCGTTTGTTGGAGCAAACGCACAGCCAGATCGAACGGCTGGCGGCTTTGCACGATATCGACCTGGTAATCAATTCCAGCCTCGATTTGCGCGTGACCCTGAACATCCTGTTGGATCAGGTGGTCGAAAAGCTGGAGGTGGATGCTGCGGCGGTATTGCTGCTCAATCCGCGTTCGCAAATGCTCGAATACACCGCCAGCCGCGGCTTTCGCACCCGCACCATCGAGCATTATCACCTGCGCATGGGTGAAGGCATCTCCGGGCAGGCAGCCATGGAACGCCACCTGGTGCAGGCTTTGAACCTCGGAGAACTGGATGGTGATCTGGCTTACACCAGCCTGATGCAGGAGGAAGGTTTTTCCAGTTATTACAGCGTGCCGTTGGTTGCGAAAGGCCAGATCAAAGGCGTATTGGATATCTTCAACCGTTCCCTGTTAAGCCCCGATCAGGATTGGTTCAATTTCCTGGAAACGCTGGCCGGGCAGGCCGCCATCGCCATCGATAACACCAGCCTGCTGGAAGACCTGCACCGCACCAACGTGGAACTGTCGCTGGCATACGACACCACCCTGGAAGGCTGGTCAAAGGCGCTCGACCTGCGCGACCGCGAAACGGAAGGCCATACCCAGCGCGTGGTGGATACTACCTTGCGCATCGCGCAATCCATGGGGATAAAAGATGAAGAACTCACCCACATCCGGCGCGGCGCGCTTCTCCATGATATCGGCAAGATGGGTATTCCCGATTCGATCCTGCTTAAACCCGGCCCCCTCACCGATGAGGAGTGGGTGGTAATGAAACGCCACCCGGTGTATGCCTATGAATTGATCTATCCGATCACCCACTTGCGCCCGTCTCTGGATATTCCCTATTGCCATCATGAAAAATGGGATGGCACGGGATATCCGCGCGGATTGAAAGGGGAGGAGATCCCCCTCCCCGCGCGCATTTTCACGGTGGTGGATGTTTGGGATGCGCTCACCTCCGACCGTCCCTACCGCAAAGCCTGGCCTTCCAGAAAAGCCCTCGATTACATTCGCGAACAGAGCGGGAAATATTTCGACCCGCACATCGTGGAAGTCTTTATGTCACTGATTAAGAGCGAATTGATCAATCATAATGAATAATTTCGTTCTGACCGATGAGCCTTAGAAAGAAAACCTTTCTAGTCATTTTATTTTCTGTGATCGTGATATTGGTGATTTGGGGAATATTTGCGCATACCCTTTATTTAAGAAGTTCTCTTTTCCTTGAATCCGTAGATGTCCGCGAGGATGCCGGACACCTGCTTTCCATGCTGGACTCCCGTCAGGCTGACTTTTCAGCACTCTGCACCGATTGGGCCGCCTGGGATGATACCTACCAATTCATGTCCACCCGCGATCCCGCTTTCCTCGAATCCAATTTTCCGGAAGGTACTTTCGAGAACCTGGATTTGAATTTTGCGCTTATTCTTGACAGCCAACGCGATGTTCAATTTCTGAAAGCTTACGATCTGGAACTAGCCAGGAGCATCCCGCTCAAGACCGCTTTGGTTGACTATTTTCAGAATCCGGAATTGACTGCCAAAGCGGAGGAAACAGCTTTTTCGGGCTTTCTGTGGAATGAGAACGCTCCCGTTATGTATTGCATCTCGCCCATCCTCACCAGCGCCGATCAGGGCCCCAGCCGCGGCTGGCTGGTGTTTGGGCGCTATTTTCAGGGCGATTTCCTGAAGCAGGTTGAAGACTCTGTCAGTTCATTGGTCACCATACTGCCCTACAATCCCGCTCAAATTCCCTCCTCCGCGTCCTTGCTGCCGCTGCAGGATGAAAACGGCAGAGAGATCGCCGTGGTAAAACCCTCCAGCAGCCGGATTGAGTTTTATTCCCTTTTCTATGATTTTCAAGGTGCGCCCATTTTCATCATCCGGCAGGCGAAATACCGCGCCATCTATCAACAAGGCTTGTCTGGCTTGCGAAGCATGTTGATCGCCATCGTTCTCACCGGGACGATCGCCGGAGGGTTTATCCTGATTTTCCTGGATAAAGCTCTTCTGGCGCGGTTATCCAAATTGCACGACGCGGTCATCGCCGTCCGGCAGGGGGAGGGCGATTATCAACCGCTCTCTCTTTCCGGGTCTGATGAAATCTCCCGTTTATCCCTCGAATTCGATCGGTCACTTAAAACTCTGGTTGAAAAACAGCACAGCATTAATGGCTTTCTGCAATACGCTCAATTGATGACTGAAATTTCTTCGCGCTTTATCAATCTTCCGATTAACAAGATCGATCAAAACCTTCAGGATGTGCTGGGCAGATTGGGAAATTATCTGGATGTGGATTTCGGATTCATAGCCGCCATCGACCAGAGCGAAAACCATGCGGTCACGCAATTTTTTGAATGGGTGAAACCCGGCAAATTGTCACTGAAAAAGGAAATACTCTCTTTGGATATCGGATCGCTGCGCTGGGCGCTGCGGGAATTTAAGTCCAAAAAACCGGTAATTTTCTCCAACCCCGACGATATTCCTGATACGGCGGTTGTGGAACGAAAATTTATTCAGAACAATAAAATCACATCTATCATCGCTTTCCCCCTTATTGTCGCGGAGGATTTCTTCGGCATTCTCGCTTTTGGATTGATCGATCAACAACGTACCTGGGATGAGCAAACCACGATCGTGGTCGAGATTATCTCAACCATCATTTCGAATGCCATTGACCGAAAACTGACAGAGATGGACCTGCAAGCCGGCCAGCGCTTCCAATACCGTCTGAATCAGATCACCCGCACCGGCATCGAGCGGGATAGCTGCAATTCATCCATTCGGGCGCTGTCGCGCAATCTGCGTTCCTTGTTGAATATTGAGCGGAATTGGCTGATCCTTCTGGATGATATCGGCAGGGTTCAGGTCTTCGAGTCCGGGGTCCGGCTTGCACTTGATGAGGAAGTGTTAAAAGAAATTGAATATTTATTGGAGAAGGTGCGCGAAGAGGAGTTTATTTTCCAGGCTGATAAAAGAATCCGAAAAGTCAGGGGGCTTGATTTTGAAAAAATCGGAAAATCTTTCATCGCGATTCCATTATCCGCTAAAAATCAGCATCTGGGATTGATCCTTTTTGCCAGCCCCACCCCGCGCCTTTTTTCTGAGCTTGAAATCGGCATTTGCCAGCAGGCTGCCACCCAAATCAGCCTGACGATCATTAAAAACCGTTCCTTGGAAGAATCCCGCAAGATCTCCCGCGAACTGCGCATTCTGCGCTCAGAAGTAGTTGAATTTTCTTCCGAGTTGCAGCGATCACGGCTGCAAAGCAGCATCCTGGAACGCGCGGTGAAGTTGTTGCGCGCCGAGGGCGGGGAATTTTTTATCTACGATGAAAAAAACCGTGAACTGATCACTGTCTCCTCGTTGAACCTGGATAAGGATTATAGCGGCACGCGCACTCGGTTGGGTGAAGGAGCGGTCGGCAAAGCCGTGGCCCAAAGGAAGACCGTCGCCATCAGGGATTATTCATCCTGGAGCGGTCGCATGCCCGCTTATGAGGAATCCCGTATCAAAGCCTCCCTGTCCGCCCCGTTGATCTTCGGGGAGAAGATTTTGGGATGCATCAGCGTCTTTCATTATGATGAGGGTATCCAGTTTACCGGCAACGACCAGCATTTGTTGACCATCTTCGCCCAGCACGCCTCTGTGGCAATGGAGAATGCCATCCTGTTTGAACAACTCCAGGAAGCCGCCAGCACGGATGATATGACCGGCTTGCTCAACCGCCGGGCGTTATTTGAGTTTGGAGATTACGAGATTTCGCGCTCCATCCGCCTGGAGAGGCCGTTGGCTGTGGTCATGATGGATTTGGATAACTACAAAGAGATCAATGACACGCACAGCCATCTGGTCGGAGACCGGGTACTTAAAGAAGTCTCCCGGCTGCTGCGCGTAAATGTTCGCACGATCGATATCATCGGGCGCTACGGCGGGGATGAATTTGTGATTATCATGCCCGAGACCTCCCTGGATGAGGCGGTGAAAGCCATGGAGCGCGTGCGCCGAAAACTCGAGCGTACGGCCATCCGGGCCGGCAGCTTGAACTTCCACGTTACCGCCAGTTTCGGTGTCACCCATCATTCCCAGGGCTTGCCCGCGCTCGAAATCCTGATTGAGGAAGCCGATAAAGCCATGTATGCCGCTAAAACTTCCGGCCGCAATGGACTGCGCGTTTTTCAACAGCTGTAATAATCCCTTTTTGAGATATAGTTAATTAAAGCGAAACAGGAGGACGAAATGAAAATCTACAGTCCTGCCTTTCAGGAAAAAATGCCGATTCCTGAAAAATACACCTGCGAAGGCAGCGATATTTCCATCCCGTTGGCTTGGGAAGATGTTCCTGAAGAAGCCATTAGCCTGGCCCTCATCATGGATGACCCCGACGCTCCCGCCGGCACCTGGGTGCATTGGGTGGTTTTCAACATTCCCGCTTCCGCCCGTGGTCTGACGGAAGATCAACCAAAAGAAAGAAATCTCCCCGGCGGCGGCCTGCAAGGCATCAATACCGGCAGGCGCACCGGTTATGCCGGCCCCTGCCCTCCCGGCGGTGTTCACCGCTATTTTTTCAAGCTGTATGCCCTCGATTGCGTTTTTCCTGCTAAATCGGGGATCACCAAAGAAGAATTGCTGGAGCAAATGCAGGGTCATATCTTGTCGAAATGCGAATTTTTCGGGACCTATCAACGAAAATCGTCGCGTTAAGTAAATTGATCAAAAATCAGGAGAAAACAATATATGTTGAAAGAATTTAAAGAATTTGCCATGCGCGGAAATGTGCTCGATTTGGCGATTGGTGTGATCATCGGCGGCGCGTTCGGGAAGATCGTGACTTCGTTGGTCAACGACATCCTCATGCCCCCCATCGGGCTGCTGCTCGGCCAGGTTAATTTCGGCGATCTCTACATCGATTTGAGCGGCGGCAATTACGGTTCCCTTTCCGCCGCCCAGGCTGCCGGCGCAGCGACGATTAATTATGGTATGTTCCTGAATACGATCATCGATTTCCTGATCGTTGCCTTTGTCATCTTCCTGATCGTACGCCAGATCAACCGCCTTCAAAAACCAACCCCCAAACAGGCTGAACCAACCACGAAAGAATGTCCGTATTGCCTGAGCGCCATTCCCAAAAAAGCCACCCGCTGCCCCGCTTGCACATCCGAACTGAAATAATTTCAGTAAATAAACATCTCCTTTAAGAACCGGCTGCGGCCGGTTCTTATATTATGCAAATATGCGCTTCGCATAATTCGGAGTTAAATTGTCTTAATTATTCTGGATTGTATTGCAGGAAGGACGAATTATGCGAAAAGAGGATTATCTGGATCTTTACCGGCAGATGGTTACCATTCGCCGCATGGAAGAGATCGCCTCCGAACTCTATCAGAAAGGCGAAATCGGCGGTTTTCTGCATCTCTACATCGGCCAGGAAGCCGTCAGCACGGGCATCCTGGCAGCGCGCCAGCCGCATGATCGCGTTATCACCGCCTATCGCGATCATGGCGTAGCCCTGAATGCGGGCATCCCATTGAAGCACATCATGGCGGAATTGCTGGGCAAATCCACCGGCGTTTCCGGCGGCAAAGGCGGCTCCATGCACCTGGCGGATACCAGCCTGAATTACTGGGGTGGTCACGCTATTGTCGGCGCTCATCTGCCCATCGCTGCGGGTTTGGCGCTGGCTGACTTGCTGGAAAAACGTGACAGCGTCACCATTTGCATGTTTGGAGAAGGCGCCACCAACATCGGTTTTTTCCACGAAGCTGTCAACCTGGCTAAAACCTGGAACCTGCCGGTCTTGTGGGTCTGCGAAAACAACCGCTACGGCATGGGCACCTCGCCGGAACGGGCTTCAGCCGTTTCTCCCATCATCCGCAAAGCCTGCGGTTATGGTATGCCGGCCTTCGATGTGGACGGCATGGATGTGCTGGCAGTCAAGGATATGGTTGCCGAACGGCTGCGGGAAATCCGCGAGGGCAGCGGACCGCAATTTCTGGAAGTCTTCACCTATCGCTTTCGCGGGCATTCCATGGGCGACCCCGAAAGATACCGCACCCCCGAAGAGGTGAAAAAATACGTGGAACACGGGCCGATTGAACGTTATCAGAGATACCTGGTTGAAAGTCAAACCGGAACGCCTGAAGAATTGCAGAAGATTGAAAAAAAAGTGGATAAGGAGCTGGAAGAGGCGGTCAAGTTCGCCCATGAAAGCCCGGAACCGGCTGACGAAGCGCTGTTCGAACATATCTACGTGGATGAAGTGGATGAAATCGAAGGGGCTGATGGAGGTGCAACATGGCAGTGATCACCATGCGTGAGGCCATTTCTCAGGCGCTCTGGGAAGAGATGGAGCGCGATCCCAAAGTGTTCATCCTGGGCGAAGAAGTCGGCGTGTGGGGCGGCACCTATGCCGTGACCAAAGGCTTTCTGGATCATTTCGGCCCGGAACGCGTGCGCGATACGCCCATCTCCGAAGCGGCCATTGTCGGCGCCGGTGTTGGTGCCGCATTGGCCGGCATGCGCCCGGTGGCGGAATTGATGACCATCAACTTCGCTTTCGTCGCTATGGATCATATCGTCAACCAGGCCGCTAAGCTGCATTACATGTTCAACGGGCAGATGAAGGTGCCTCTGGTGATCCGCGCGCCCGGCGGCGGCGGCCGCCAGTTGGCTGCCACCCATTCGCAAACGCCCGATGCCATTTTTGCGCATTTTCCCGGGCTGAAAGTCGTCGCCCCCGGCACACCCGCCGACGCCAAGGGGCTGCTGAAAGCTGCCATCCGCTCGGACGATCCGGTGCTGTTCATCGAGAACGCCACCATTTACCAGCAGCGCGGTGAAGTGCCGGATGGCGATTACACCGTCCCGATCGGTAAATCGAAAGTGCAGCGCGCGGGGAAGCATGTCACGCTGGTGACCTACTCCAAGATGGTGCAGCCTTCCCTGCAGGCCGCCGAACTGCTTGCCAAAGAAAACATTGAAGTCGAAGTGGTCGACCTGCGCAGTCTGCGCCCGCTGGATATGCATCCCGTGATCGAATCTTTCAAAAAAACCAACCGGGCGGTGATCGTTGAGGAGGGTTGGGAGTCTTTTGGGGTCGGCGCCGAAGTGGCCGCCCGCATCTATCAGGACGCATTCGATTACGTCGATGCGCCCATCCGGCGCGTGGCGCAAAAAGAAGTGCCCTTGCCCTATAACCGCCGGCTGGAGCAATTGGCGCTGCCGCAGATGGATGATATCGTCCGGGCAGTTCGGGAGGTAATGAAATAATGGCAAAGATCATCGAAATGCCCAAGCTGGGCTTTGATATGGCCGAAGGCACCCTGATGAACTGGGTCAAAGCCGAAGGCGATAAAGTTGAAAAGGGTGAAACCCTGGCGGAGATCGAAACCGACAAAGCCACGGTGCAGGTGGAATCCAGCGAAAGCGGTGTGGTCTTCAAGCACCTGGCCGCTCCCAATGCCACCCTGCCGGTCGGGGCGCCCATTGCGGTGATTTCCGCGCCGGGCGAAACGGTCGATTTGGATGCCCTGCTGGGCGGCAGTACCACCGCAGAGGAAAAGGAGAAAACGGAGGAAAAAGCACCTGCTTCGCCGGTTTCTGAACCGCCTGTTGGTCAAACCGTTGAACCGGAAACGCCGGCCGCGCCAGGTCCTGAATCCGGCGCTTCCGTAAAAGCCTCTCCGCTTGCCAAAGCCCTGGCACGCGATCGCGGGGTCAATCTTGCCGCCATCGCCGGCAGCGGCCCCGGTGGGCGCGTGGTTAAGCGCGACGTGGAAGCCGCGCTGGAAACCGCCAAATCGCCAGCCGCAGTTTCATCCTCAGCCTTTGCCCCCGGGCAGGATCGCGCCCTCCCCCTCAGCAAGCTGCGCGCCGCCATCGGCCGCCGCATGCAGGAATCCAAGCGCAGCATTCCGGCTTTTTACCTGACCCGCAGCATCGACGTGCGGGACTTGGTGAAGATGCGCCGGCAGATGAATGAATCCCGCGAAAAGGACGCGAAAATCTCGCTCAACGATTTTCTGGTGCGCGCCGCAGCCCTGGCGTTGCGACAATACCCCAACCTGAACGCCTCACTCGATGGGAATAACATCCTGCAGCATGGCGATATCAACATCGGTGTCGCAGTCGCCCTTGAACAGGGGCTGCTCACGGTGGTCCTGCGCAATGCGGACCGTAAATCCGTCGAGCAGATCGCCGCGGAGTCCGGCCGCCTCGTCCGCGCTGCCCGTGAGGGCAAGCTGCGCAACGAGGATATCGCCGGTTCCACCTTCACCATCAGCAACCTGGGGATGTACGATATTGAAGAATTCATCGCAATCGTCAACCCGCCGGAAACCGCCATCCTGGCCGTCGGCAGCGCCCTGGAAGTGCCGGTGGCTGTAAATGGCAGCCTGCAAGTTGGCTGGCGCATGAAAGCCACGCTCTCCGCCGATCACCGCGTTACCGACGGCGCTGAAGCGGCTCAATTCCTGCAGGCGCTGGCCCTCTTCCTGGAACAACCCTGGCGCTTATTGGTAGCTTAACAGAAAAGCGTTCTCGCTGAAAACCGCGGGAACGCTTTATTTTTAAAAATTTTCGTTGGTATCAGTTCTTCTTTTGGCTGGGGTTGGAGGCGGTGATCAACGCCAACATGTCGATCACCGTGATGGCGATTGCGCCGCCCCAAGCGGAATAATTCACCAGGGGCACATCCGGAAATTTCACCGCGATCCCCACCAGCGCCCACACCAGCACTAACACGTATTCGAAGGCGCGGCGCGTGATGCTCATCACCGCCGAAATAATCACCACCGCAGCAACCACCACCAGGAACCAGATTTCCTCCGAAATCCCGAATCCATTCCAGCCGACAAAATCCAGCACCTGTGTCACGTTGGCGATCGTGGCCACCGTGATCCAGCCCAGGTAAACGCTGAAAGGCACTTCCACCGCCCATCTCCAGGCCAGGTCCGGCTTGCGTTTTCCGATCTCCAATTTCTCAAAAATATTGATCAGCACGATCAAAAGAATGAACATGAACATCAATGCGAGCAGGAACTGCTGGTAATGGAATGATACCAGCCACAGCACGTTGCAGGCATTGGCGGCAACGAGCCATGCATCCACTCGGGCAAATTTCTCGTTTTCGCGGTTCTTTGGCAGTGCCCGGTAAATACTGAATGTGATCAGTGCCAGGTAAATGAATCCCCAGATCGAGAAAACATATCCGGCCGGGACGAAATAAATGTCAAAGCTGTCCGAGATCTGTTTGGTGGTCAGGTTGTTCAGGGGTAAATTGACCGCCAGAAAGTTCACTGCCAGTACCGCGGCCAGGGAAATGAAATTGAGTATGATCGCGGTATTTATCTTTCTCATGCGCTTGCCTCCTCTCGGCTATGGCGGCCCATCCAGAACTTACTCCAACTGTTGCCGCTGGTCTGCAATGCCAGGAACGCGTAAACGCCGGCCGGGAAATTCCCCAGGATCAGGATGGCCGCGGTCCACAGCAGCGCTTTCCACAGGTGCTGCTCCCGGTAGATCACCCAACCGCAGAAGAATATGAATCCGACGTACACGTCCACCAGCGAAACGATGCCCCAGGGATCGTTGAAGAAGAAGCTGCCGGCAGCCGCGAAATCTCCGCGTGTAAATCCGTAGATCAGGATTCCGCCCTGCGCCAGCGCGCCCAGCAGCGTGATGATTTTGGCGATTACCATCTTATGATCCTTCATGTTAACCTGCCTGAATGAATGAAAAACCAACCGCTCCCGGACCGATGTGCGATCCGATTACGGGAGTCACTTCGCCCACCAGCGGTTTCTCCCCCTGCGGGACAAGATACGCCGCGTCGATCTTCAATTTATCAACCTTTTCCGGGGCGTGCGTATGCACGAATGCCAGCTCTTCGAGCTTCCCCTTTTCCTCCACAAGCTGCAGTAAACGGTGCTGCGATCCGGTGATGGTGCGCGTGCGTTCCAGTTCGGTCGCGCCGTTATTCATCTTGATGATCGGTTTAAGGATCAACAGGCTGCCTAACCCGAATTGCAGGTTCGAGAGCCGCCCGCTGCGTCTGAGAAATTCCAGCGTGGAGAGAACCGCGAAGGTATAAGTGCGTTTGGCTTTGTCGCCGATTTCCGCCAGGATGGTCTTGATTTTCTCGCCCGCTTCCGCCATGATGGCCGCCCGCCGTGCCAGCAGCCCGACGCCCATTGAAAGGTTGCCGGTATCCAGCACGTGCACCGGGATTTGTTTAATTCTTTCAGCCGCCAGCCTGGCCACGTCCACCGTGTTGCTGAGCGTTTTGGAAATGTGCAGCGAGATGATCGCCTCCGCCCCGCTCTCAATCGCGCGGTTGAATGCGCCCAGGAATGCGTCGATCCCCGGAACGGCGGTGGTGGGATGTTTTTTAAATCCGGGCAATCCTTCGTAGAATTGCGCGCGGGTCATATCGACCCCGTCCAGGTAGCTCTCCTCGCCGATATTGATGTACAGCGGCACCACCTGGATGCGATGCTGCTCGACAACCTCCCGTGGAAGGTCGGCTGTGCTGTCTGTAACGATGGCTATTTTCATATCGTTCTCCCTTTTATTTTCACGGGACCATCCGGGCACTTCTCCGTGGATTGACCGTGATCATTAATCCTATTTTAGTATATGACTTTTCTGTATTGTATAGATTTATTTTATGAAGATTATCAGTAAAATGTTAGAATAACGTTCAGCCATGAACAACTCCAGGATCATCACCTTAACCCTAAACCCCGCCATTGACCTTTCGTTTGCTGTTGACGCTTTAACCGTATACGACAAAAATCTTGTCGATGAATCATCCACTTTCCTGGGGGGCAAGGGCATCAATGTCGCATTTGCGCTGGGAAAACTGGGCGACGCTTGCCTCGCTTCCGGCTTTATCGGCCGCCGTGAGCTGGTCTCCTATAGGCGCAAACTGGCCGCGGTTTCGGTGGAAGCGGATTTTGTCCCCGTCAACGGCCGCACGCGCGTCAATTACAAGGTGATGGATCGCAGTGTGAACAAGGACACCGAGTTCAACCAACCCGGTTTCACCGTTTCACCCGCCGCAGTTGCCCGCCTGGCGCGTAGCCTTTCCGCGCAAATGCCAGCCGCTGCCTGGCTGGCGCTCAGCGGCAGCCTGCCGCTGGGTGCGCCGGTTTCCATTTACGCCGATCTTATCCGGCTGGCCGGTCAATCGGGCGTTAAAACCTGTCTGGATGCCTCCGGCCCGGCGTTGGTCGCCGGCCTGGCTGCCAGGCCTGCGTTGCTGCGCGTTAACCGCGCCGAACTGGAGCAAGCGCTGGGGCGCGATTTGAATGATCAGGGAACGCTGGCGGCGGGCATGCGGGAATTGATTGCCAGTGGCGTCGAAATGGCTGTCATTTCTCTGGGAAAGGATGGCGTGATCGGCAGCGACGGCCGGCAAACCTGGCTGGCGCGCGTGCCCGCCGTCAAACCCCTCAGCTTGACCGGCGCGGGCGATACCCTCACGGCCGGCTGCTTGCATTGCCTGACGCGCGGGATGGCTTTCAGTGAAATGCTGCGCTTTGGCAGCGCGCTGGCCACAGCCAGCATCCTGAAAGCGGAACCGGGCGATTTCGATCCCGGAGATTTTTCCGGGATTTTCGAAAAGACCACTCTCCGGCAGTTATGACGCGTAATAGCGTTTGATCACGCGCAGCGCCCGCAAGGTCACCCACTTGCTGGGCGTTTTCTTTTCTTCGAAATCCACCAGCATTTTGCCATTGTAGGAATATTCCATCGGCCAGCGCCCCTGCGCGTCTTGCTTGCTGCAAACAAAATCCACCGCGTTTTTTAAGCGCGTGTCGCCGTTCAGTCCTAATCCCAGCAGTGCTTCCAGGATCTGTAAAACGTCGGTGATGTAAAAAACCGGGAATCCAAATTTGAACCAGGAAGTGCTGGCTTTAGGCGCATAAGGATGCGGGTAATCCGCCGTAGCCGGGTCGACGCTCAATAAAAAATCCACGCAGGCATTGATCGCCTTTTTCATGGCCGGGCTTCGGCTGGCTTGCGGGATCTTGGAGAGCGCCAAAGCCACCTTGACCGCGCCCCACGCGCAGGGCTGGTGGTCGTTGGCCGAGCAAAGGAAACCAGGTCCGCTGATCCCGATGCGGTAATAACGGATCGGCGCGCTGGTCCCCTCCATGTCGGTGTAAGGATCGTTTGTTACGCTGCATGCCATCCACTCCGCGGCTTTTTGCAGCCGCGCATCGTCCCCCATTCCCAGGTCGCATAGTGCTGCGCACAGGTTGCCTTGCAGGCAGTGAATCGCCCCTCCCGGCGTGGCCGACATGCTGAACCCGCCGTATGACCCGCGCGCATGCTCCAGGAGATATTCGCTGGCCTTTCGGATCGGTCCCACATCCGCTTTCATGCCCAATTGGGCTAAAAGCGATAACGTCCACACGATCGAAGTATATTTTGGATAGTAGCCGGGGCCGGGTTTCACCCAAAAACCTTCCGGCGCTTGCTGCGTCAGGATTTGCGCAACCGCTCCCGTTTGCAGTGCAGCGTTGTATGCTTCGCGCATCTCCGCGTCTTGCCCGGTTTGGCCGACTAGATCCCGCAAAGCCAGGTAGCGTATCGCGGGCTCGCCGTCATTTTTCTCCAGCAGCCAATCCAGCGCTTCCGGCTTGACCTGATCCATCCACTCCATAATTCCTCCCGCTCTTTCATTCCAGTATCCATCTTTTCACCTGAAGGGGCAAGGTGGAAAAATTGGTAGCTTGTCGGACTCCTGAAAAGATCTTTACACAATCTTCACAAAACCATCAATAATCCTTCACCTGGCGCCGGTATATTCAGCATACACAAACAGAGGTGAAAAATGAACACAACATTAAAAACAATTTTGATCGCCGCCGCCTTGCTGCTGGTTGCCGCGGTTTTAGTGATGAGCGGATTCCTGATCAGCCGGAACCGGATTCCCGCCTGGGATGGTTTTGGCGGCTTCCGCGGCAGCCGGCAGGCTGGTTCGGAAGCTACCGGTTGGAACGCCCGGGCTTTCGGGCGCGGCTGGACGAGCGGCAGAATGGGTGGCATGATGGGCGGAAGGATGATGGGCGGCTTTGGTAATCAATTCGCCAGGCAGACCTTTCGCAGGGGCGGGGGTATGATGGGCTGGAATACCGCTAATCCATCAACCAATGCCCAGCCTCTCAGTCTCGCTGCCGCCAGGAGCGCGGTTGAGGATTATTTGATTACGCTTGGGAACGATGATCTCGTGTTGGCTGAAGTGATGGTTTTCGATCGGAATGCGTATGCCGTGGTTGTCGAAAAGAGCACCGGAATGGGCGCCATGGAATTGCTGGTCGATCCCTCCACGCTTGCTGTCTTTCCCGAATACGGCCCGCAGCATATGTGGAACGCGAAATACGGCATGATGGGCGGACGCGCTTTCAGTTTCTCCGGCGCTCGCACTTGCGGAATGGGCTTCAATTTCAACGCAGCCGTTTCTCCCGCAGCTCAAACCGCTCTCACGATGGATGAAGCTGCCCAAAGCGCCTCGCAATATCTGGATGAGAATTTACAGAATGCGGAACTTGACCCGCTTGGGCAGCCGTTCTACGGCTATTTCACTTTTGATTACAGCGTCGATGGCCAAACCGCGGGAATGGTTAGCGTGAACAGCGCCAATGGTCAGGTTTGGCCGCACACCTGGCATGGTCAGTTCATCGAAGAATGGGAAGCCGGAGACAGCGAATAAGCGCTCTGTTCGATTTATACTATAGAGGAGGAGCAATATCCTCCTCTGTTCTTTAAGGATGCCCGATGGGAAAAGCAAAAATTTTGGTAATCGATGACGAACCCGCCATCCTAAACCTGGTCACAGCTTACCTGCGCTCGGAGGGTTATGAGTTTAACACCGCCGGGGATGGGACTGCCGGTTTGAAAGCCTTCCGGGCTTTCAAACCTGACCTGGTTATTTTGGATATCATGCTGCCGGGCATGGATGGTATTGAGGTGCTCACACATATCCGCCGAGAATCGGAAGCATACGTGATCATGTTGACTGCCAAATCCGAAGAGCTGGATAAAGTCGTGGGGTTATCGGTCGGGGCGGATGATTACCTGACCAAACCATTCAGCCCGCGCGAATTAATGGCGCGCATCAAGGCAGCGCTGCGCCGGCTGCAGAAACCTTCAACCGACACCGAACGGAAAGTCATCACGCTGCCGCACGTGCGCATTGATAGCGGCAGCCGCCGGGCGTGGATTGATGATCAGGAGATTGAGCTGACCTCCCTGGAATTCGACCTGCTTTCCATTTTGGCGGATCACCATGGGATGGTGCTCTCAAGGGAAAAATTGCTTGAGTTAGCCTGGGGTTACGATTATTTCGGCGACCTGCGCGTGGTGGATGTGCACATCGGGCACTTGCGCCAGAAGGTGGGCAGCCGTTTTATTGAAACAGTGCGCGGGGCAGGGTATCGCTTTGAAGACAAATAGCGCCGGATTCATTCAGGTATTCAAAAGCCGCTGGATATATAAGATCCTGGCCGCTTTCATTGCGGTGGTGTTAATCGCCGGCGGGGCGCATGCCGTTGCCATGCGGCTTTCCATCGCGGCTGCCTTTGAGCGGCATCTGGGCCGGATGAATGAAAACATGCAGGGGATGATGGGCGGCGGCAGCGGGATGCGCGGCGTCAACCTGTATGAAAGTTTCACGGCTGCCGTGAATGATTCGCTGTGGATCTCGGCGCTGATTGCTTTCATTGTCTCCGTGCTTGCCGCCCTGTTGATCAGCCGCCTGATGACCAAACCCATCCACCGGCTTACCCGTGCCAGCCGCGCGATTGCCGGCGGCGATTACAGCCACCGCATTCCCCCCGATGAAATTTCCACTGATGAGTTGGGACTTCTGGCGCAGAGTTTCAACAGCATGGCGGAAAAATTGGAAAGCATTGAAGCCATACGCAAGCAATTGATCGGCGACATCAGCCACGAACTGCGCACGCCTCTGACCGCCATCAAAGGCTCGATGGAAGGGTTGATGGATGGCGTGCTGCCCGCCGATAAAAGCACCTACCAGCAAATCTACCGCGAAACCGACCGCTTGCAGCGTCTGGTGGAAGACTTGCAGGAATTAACCCGCATCGACAGCAGCGCGCTGCGTTTGAATCGCAAGGCTATAAAAATCGCTGATCTGGTTCAAGCCGTCGTGGTTCCCCTGGAAAATACGTTTGCCATGAAAGGTGTCGCATTGAAATCGCAGGTGGAAAGCGCTTTGCCCCAGATCGTAGTCGATAGCGACCGCATCCAGCAGGTGCTGCACAACTTGCTGGGCAATGCCCTGCATTTTACGCCTGAAAACGGTCATGTCGTCCTGGAAGTTCGCCAGGATGGAGATGCAGTGCTCTTTTCAGTTCAGGATGACGGCATTGGCATTCCTCCCGAGCATTTGCCGCACATTTTTGAACGCTTTTACCGCGCCGACAAGTCACGCTCTCGCGCCGCAGGAGGCGGAAGCGGCATCGGGTTGACCATCGCCAAATCGCTGGTGGAAGCCCACGGCGGAAAGCTCTGGGCGGAAAGTAAAGGGAAAAACAAGGGAAGCACCTTCCTGTTTACAATACCGGTAGAATGATATAATCCTCCTACAGATTTCGATCAATGAGTGGGTGTCAAGCCGCCAGATCAAATGATCTGGCGGTATTTCATTTAATAACCAGTAAAGGAAAAATATGGAAACAAAATTGTACGTTGGTAACCTGTCTTTTGACACGAACGAGGATGAACTGAAAACGCTCTTCTCGGATGCCGGAGAGGTGAAATCGGTTGTCCTGATTAAAGACAAGTTTTCCGGACAATCCAAGGGTTTTGGCTTTGTAGAAATGGGCAGCCAGGAAGCCATGCAGAACGCCATGAAAATGTTCAATTCCTACGAGTTCAAGGGTCGTCCTCTAAAAGTAGACGTCGCCAAACCCAAGGAAGATAATCGCCCGCAATTCGATAATCGCTTCCGCCGTGGTGGCGGTGGCGGTGGCGGCGGGAACCGTCGTGGCGGCGGTGGGGGTGGCGGCGGCCGGGGCGGCCGTTCAGGCTACAACGATCGTTACTAGAAAAAAAAAGAGAAATCCGCTGAAATTCAGCGGATTTTTTTATTCGAAAAGCTTTTACAGGGAGTTGATCTCATCCCGGAATTATAGGTATTTTAGGGCACGGGATTATTTTCAATCCAGGAAAGCCCTTGACTTAATCTCTAAATTTACTATAATACTAGTTAACTAGTATTATAGTAATGGTTAATCAAGGAATACGTAGCGAGGTACCCATGAACAATGAAAGTAAAAACAAATCTCTCCGGATCGTTCGCAGTATACTGCTATTGGTTTTTGCAATGGCTCTATCTTTACCCAATGGATCTGTATCGGCTGAGGTGAAGGGCACAACCCCTGCACCTGCCGGTAGCCCGCAGGTGATCACACCCGAGAATATCCGCGGAATCCATTTACTGCATTGGTTTGGCCAGGGGGCTTACACCGGCAGCGTGGCGCAGCAGCCCAATGGCAGCCTTTTGGCAGCCGTCACCAGCTCGGGAGTAGCGCTGCTGGATCGCCAAAGCGGAGAACAAACCGGTTTCATCCCGATCGGGCTGCAACCGACCGCGCTTTCCATTTCTCCGGCTGGCACCACTCTGGCAATTGTGGTTAATTACCCCAGTGGGAAATTGGGAGGTTTCATGGGGCTTCCGGTTGTCAACCAACAAATTCAGCTCTACACGCTGCCTGATGGTAACCCGAAGGGGCAGCCCATCACCGACCTGGGGGAATGCGCCAATTCCAATATATGGGACATCGCTTTCACGCCGGATGGAGCGGAACTGGTCTTCGAGAAGAAATACGGCGTCAATGATGACAAGGATGTTCGAAAATTCTGCGTCGCCTCCCTGACTGAAGGAAAAGTTACCCGCACCAAAGAAATGGCCAAAGATTCAAGCATGGTTATTTCCCCAGATGGGGAAGTTGTCGCCTCCGTTGATAAACAGGGCAGCCGGCTCTCGATTTTCTCCACCCACGACTTCAGTCTGGTGCACGAATTCGAAATTTCTCCATCGGATTACCCCGAATTCTCGTTTTCTTCCAGCGGCCAATATCTCGGTTTGCGTACTTTCGGTGAAGAAAACAGCAACACACCCCCAATGATTCAAATCTGGAGCCTGGCAAATGGGAAACTTCTTTATTCCGGCAGCCCATCGACCAAAGAGGATTCTTTCACCGCGTTCGAAGTTGACGAGGACAGCGGGACAATTTACCTGGGAACCCAATTCGGATGGGTGGAAATCGTTTCTGCGGACAGCGGAAAGGTGACCAAACAGTTGGGCCCTTTCACATGGACCGCTTATTCGTTGACAGGGAATCCCGCCGGGGCGACACCCTTCGAGCAGCCGGCCATGATCAAAAGCATAATTCTGAGCGCCGACAGGCAGGAACTGATCGTCTCCGAAAATCTCACCACTTACGGCCAACCCAGCGCTGTCCATCTTTTTCAGCTTCCCGGTTATACAGAAACCCATACCTTCCGCGGGGCTTCCGCCGGCAGCGAAAGTCTGGAAATCGCTTTCTCCCCGGATAGCAGCCGTCTGGCACTTACCGGCACTAAAAACGGGAATACGGAGGTTTACGACGTCCAGAGCGGCCAGCTCATCCTGGATTTGGCGGGGCACACGAAAACGACCAACCAGGTGCGTTTCTCCCCAGACGGCAAAACCATTGCCACCTGCTCCGATGATACCGACATTCGTTTGTGGGATGCGCAGACAGGCGCCCTGCTGCGAACCTTGGCCGGACACCAGGGACGCGTGACCCATATTGCTTTCTCTCCGGATTCGAGCTGGCTTGTGTCAGGCGCCGACGATAACACCCTGCGGCGCTGGAACGTGGTGGACGGCACCTTGCTGGATACCCTGCAATTGGGTGATGAGAACTGGCGCGTCGAATTATTGGAAGTTTTGCAGGATAATGTATCGGTTGTGTATCGCATTTCCCGGTATCCTTCTCCCTACACGGGATACGTTCAAAAGCAGATCCTGTGGAACACGCAAAGCAGCGAAAGCCGTTCCATTGGTACTGACAAGATCCATATCACGCAATTCGCGAACGACAGACAGCATTTTGGCGCGTATTCCGACAACAGCCGGATGGCGGGTACCCTGCAAGCGGATGGCAGCCTGTCAGTCACCGATGCATTCCGCTCGCCTTACGGCAATGGCGCCCTTACCCTGCCCGCCATTTCCCCCAATCATCGCCTGGTTGTCTCCGGCAACGGGTTCGGTTTGCAAGCCTGGGAGCTTTCCGGCAGCACGCTCACCTTCATCGACCTGCTGGCCGCGGACCAGCCCATGCCCTCGTATGGCAACGAGTATCTCTTCTCTCCCGATGGCAAATACCTGGCATTCACCAGCGGCGGGGTGGCCTATCTGCTGGGTGTACCCACCGAGTGATCCGCTGATAATCGACAAAAAAGGATGAAATATGGATCCAATATTCGATGATAACCAGCCCATCTATGTGCAGATCAAACGGCAGATCTATGCCGATATTCTGCGCGGTCTATACCCGACCGGCGGCAAACTGCCCGCCACCATCGAAATGGCTATGCAATTCAAGGTCAATCACAACACCATCCAAAGAGTCTACCTGGAATTGATCCGCGAGGGCATCGTCGTTTCCCGGCGCGGGGAGGGCACTTTTGTCACGGAGGATAAAGCCATCCTCGTCGCGTTGCAGGATAGATTGCGTTCTTACGTTCTGGACACCTTTGTCAACGAGATGCTGCGCCTGGGATACCGTGAGGATGAATTGGCGCAGATGGTCGAACAATACCTTGAGAGCCGGCTTCAGGGAAATCAAACGGAGAATGAATAAACCATGAAAAGATTGCTTGCTTCGCAAATCACGCGCGCGCTCCTCAATAAGCGTTGGGTTCTGGTCTTTCTGTTGGCCGCACTCAGTTTTACTTATGGACACGCGCAATTGGCTCCCTCTTTGGGCGATTCGTCTCTGGGGGCGTTGACCATCTGGCAGTTGATCCTCCTGAGAGGCTATTACGGTTTCTTCGCCGCGCTGATGGCTGCCCTGCCCTTTGCCGATTCATTCAGCAGGGAAAAAAGGGAAGGCTTGCTTACGTCAATATTATTGCGCGCCGATTATCGCAGCTATCTGTTTGCCAAATTTCTGGCCATCGCCCTGTCCGGCATTGCGGCGGTCCTGCTGCCCGCCTTCTTGCTTTTGGTTGTCTGCCTGATCGCCTACCCATCCGGCCCGATCCGGCTTCCGGACTTGTGTTTCTTTCTGCCGTTGAATCGCAACCTGATCCCCGCTGCCGCCTGCAGCAACCCCGTCCCCGGCAGCTATCTGCTGCTCAGCCTGGTTTTCCTGGGCTTGTTCGGCAGCACCTACGCGGCGCTGGCAATGGCAGCCTCCCTCGTCAGCAAGCATAGCATCCCGGTATTCGCGACTCCTATTCTTCTCTATGCTTTCGGGTATTACATCCTTCCCGCTTCCATCCGGCTCAATTGGTTGATTTCGACCGAAGCCGCCCTGATCCCGGCCGGAAATTTATTTGCGGCTCTCGTCCAATATCTGGTGGCCGTTTTGCTGACAGGCTTTGCCTGGCTGGCTTTCAGGAAAAAAGAACGTCAAGTTTTAAGTTGAGGATTGACTATGAATCTGCTCGCTTTATTAAAATATCAAGCCCGCCGCTACTTGCTGCGCAAGCGCTGGCTGCTGGCAATTCCCCTGGGATTGCTCACCGGTTATTGGGCTTCCTTCATCATTATCAAGAGTCCCTTTGCCGGTGCAAGCAATGCTCTTGAAGCTTACATCTGGGCTTTCGGAAAGCCGGAGATCGTCTATTTCCTGTTCTCGCTGCTTTGGATCTATCTGGTCTCGGATGTTTCTTTAGGAGATTCTTATGATTCTTTCGTTCTGCTGCGCATGGGCAGCCGTTCCGATTGGTGGCTGGGAAAAGTCCTGTTTATCCTGGAAGCTTCGTTGGCCTATATACTGCTCATTTGCGCCAGCTTTGCCCTTCCGCTGCTGGGCAAGTATCCATTCTCCAATCAATGGAGCGCTGCCGCCCTGGCCGATTTCGGCATCTCGCTGGGTTATTCGATTAACAACGGAACCCCGCTGGAAGCATGTTTGCATACACTGTTGTTATTACTCACCGGCTGGTTCGCCATCGGCCTTGGTATCCTGGTGATCGAACTGCTCAGCCACCGGAACTGGCCGGGGTTCCTGGTGGGTGTGGTGTTGATCGTCTGCAGCAAACTCGGTTCAGTCAGCGGCGGCCCGATCGGTGGCAGCGGCATCGAGTCCTTTTTTCTAATGCAAAACCATCTGGAATTCACACCCCTGTGGGCGCCCATGCGCGTCATTCCGGAAAGCTACTCGTGGCTTTTCTGGTTTATCTGGATCGCCATCTGTCTGGCAGTCAGCCGGGTGATCAATAACCGCCGTAACTTTTATACTGTCCATCATAATGAGGAGTGAACATGAAGAATGAAAATGTCGTAGAACTGATTTCGATCCGTAAAAGCTTTGGGGAAAAGATGCTTTTTGATGGATTGACCTTCTCCATTCCCGCCGCCGCGATCACCGGCATCATCGGGGCGAACGGCGTCGGCAAGAGCATCCTGCTGCACATGATCTGTGGATTGGTCAAACCCAATTCCGGGCGGATCAGCGTATTTGGCAAATGCATCGGCAGTGACGTCGATTTTCCCCCGCGCACCGGTGCTCTCATTGACGAACCCGGTTTTCTGCCCGACCTCAGCGCTTACAGCAATCTGAAGCTGCTGGCGGACATCAGCGGAAAAGCCTCGCCGAATCGTATATTGGAGGTGTTATCCATCGTCGGGTTGCAGCGCGAGCGCGATCAGGCTGTGCGGACCTTCTCCGCTGGCATGCGCAAAAGGTTGGGTATCGCCCAAGCTATTTTGGAGAAACCAGCGCTGCTACTCCTGGATGAACCGACCGATTCCATCGATCAGGCCGGCTGGAGGGGTATTTATGAATATCTCATTGAATTAAAAGAGGAAGGCACTACCATCCTCCTGACCAGCAACAAACAGGATGAGATCAACATTCTCTGCGACCAAGCTTTCCTGCTGGAAAACAGAAATTTGTCACCAATTACAATTCGATAATTAATAGGATAACCAATCAATAGTCTGGGAACAGGCTGCGCAGCCGTTTGACCCCTTCCCGGATTTGCGCGGAATTCAAGGCGCAAAATGGCAGGCGGATGAATTGGTCGCCGCCTTCCAGGAAGAATCCCCGGCTGTCACTCAAAACCAAACCAGCGGACTGGGATCTCTCCCTGTCCGGTACACGCAGCCCTTCGTTCAAATTCATGCCCACGAAGAACCCGCCCTGCGGTTTGATCCAGGTGGCCATGCCATTGAAGTGCTCGTCCAATGCTTGCAGCAGGGTATCCAGCCGCGGCCGGTAAAGTTCTTTTAATTCGACCAGGTTCTGCGACAGCCAGCCGCGTTCGATGAATTCGCTGGCGATGGCCTGGTTCAGGTAGCTGGCGTTGATGTAGGTATCCTCGGCAAACTTGCGCACACTCTGGAACAGGTTCGGCGGAAGGATCATGAATCCCACCCGCAGCCCCGGGCTGATCAGCTTGCTGAACGAGGAGGTATGGATCACCTGTTCGGGAGCCAGCTCGAACAGCGTCGGCAGGTCTTCGCCGTAATAGCGCAGGTGGCGGTAGGGACCGTCTTCGATCAGGTGAAAATGGTGATCCTGCGCCAGCCGGATCAACCTGCGCCGGTCTTCCAGCGGCATCAACGCGCCGCTCGGATTTTGAAAATCCGGAATAAGGTAAAAATAACGCGGGACAATCCCGCTCTTTAATTTGCTTTCCAATTGCCCAAAATCCAGCCGCCCGTCGCGCAGGGCGATGCCCGCCAATCCCGCGCCGCTGCGCCGGAAAATGGTCAATACGCGGTCGTAAGTGGGCTGCTCCAGAAAAAAGGCATCCTGCGCGGTCAGCGTGACCCGCGCCAGGGTATCCAGCAATTGCAGCGAACCCTGCCCGATCAGGATTTGATCGACTGAAACGCGGTACTCGTGCGCAATCCATTCGCGCAGCGGCGCGTAACCCGCGGCTGTGCCGTACTGCAGCACACGGCCCGCGTCCAGCTCCAGCGCAAGTTTGGCGCATTCTTCCAGTCTCTTAACGGGGAAACTCTCCACCGGCGGTACGCCGCGCGTGAAAGCAATGATTTCATCCATCGTGTTCGCCATTTCTTAAGAATTCATGGGAGATTTTAACCCACTCCCCGTCAAAGCGATAGCGATCCGGGCATTATTTCCCGTGATTTTCAGCACTTGTTCAATTGCCGCCGCGGCTGCCGCGCTGGTGGGTTCGGCGTAAAAGCCCTTGCGCGCTAATTCGCCATGCACCTTGCGGATTTGCGCCTCGCTCACTGTTAATACTGCACCGCCGCTCTCACGCAAAGCCTGCAAAATCCTCCGCCCGCGCACCGGCTTGACGATAGCCAATCCTTCTGCCAGGCTCTTTTCTTTCGAGGCAGCTTCCGCCACTTCCTCCTCACCTGCATAAAAAGCCGCGGAAATGGGTGCCAGGACTTCCGGCTGCACCGCGAACAATTTCGGTATGCGCCCGATCAACCCCGCCTGCAGCAGACGCGTGAAGCCCATCCAGGCTCCCAGCAGCAGCCCGCCCTGCCCGACCGGGATCACAAGAGCCTCCGGCAAATTACCGCCATTCTGTTCCCACATCTCCCAGGCAAAGGTCTGCTGCCCCAGCAGATATACCGGGTTGTAAGCATGTGAGGCATACACCGCTGCGCCCGCTGCCGCCGCCTGCAGCACCGCCTGGGTGCAGGCGCTGCGCGGGCCGGGGATCAGCCGCAAATCTGCGCCGTACACCGCGATCTGCGCCAGCTTGGCCGGCGAAGCGCTTTCAGGCGCGTAAATGGCTGCGCGTAATCCCGTGCGGGCGGCGTAAGCCGCCAGCGAAGCGCCCGCGTTCCCCGAGGAATCCTCCACCACTTCGCTGATGCCCGCCTGCTTCAAGAAATTGGCTTCCACTTCCGTGCCGCGATCTTTGAATGATCCGCTGGGGGCCATGTATTCCAATTTAAAGCTGACCGGGCTTCCGTCCCAATCGGCCTCCACCAGTGGCGTCCAGCCTGCTCCCAAAGTCAGCGGGTTGTCGATCGCTTCCAAACCCATCAGCTCGCGGTAGCGCCAGACCGTGTGATTACCCTGGTCGATCTTCTTTGGGTTAAAATCTGCCTGCTCGGGTGGCTCCCAGGCGCCTCCGCAAGCGCAGCGGAATTCCTTTGGGTTGAAATCTGCCTGTTTCCCGCATCGATCGCAAAATACCTGCATGTCCGCTCCTGTCTGGCTTTTTCTTTAATTGTAATGATAAATCCTACACGCGGGTGTTTTTCCGTCCCGTAGATACCGTCTTGCTTGTCAAGCCCCAAGAGCAAAATTGGGGTCAAAAGGCATATCCGTCTTGATAACGCCATAAGCCAAAACCAGCAGTTTGCGCATGGCGGCACCCACTACTGCCATCTTGCACAATCCGCGATCCGCCAGGCGCTGGCTGAACTCGCGGATGATCGGATTGTGTTTCCTGGCCACAAGGGCAGGCATATAGAGTGCATGCCGCAAAGCGGCATTGCCAGTCTTGGATAATCTGCTCTTGCGGTGGATGGAGACGCCGGATTGGAATTGACGGGGATTCAATCCCGCATAAGCTGTCAGTTGACGGGAGCCGCTGAATTCGCGAAAATCACGGATCTCGGCTAATAATCTGGCCGCGCTGAGTTCTCCGATCCCGGGGATGGAGACCAACAAGTCATACTGATGGCTGAGGCGGGCATCCAGCTGGATCAACTTGTGAATTGCCTGGCGCAGCAGCCGGATCTTTTCATCCAGGAATTCAACATGCTCATACAAGATGGCATCCACCAGCGGTACGTCGGCGCTGAACTCCTGACGATTGCGTTCCTGCTGTTTGATCGCCATCAACGCATCCAATGCATGTACCAGGGCCTTGAGGGCCTTGAAAGCAGGCTCCGCAGGACACCACAGCCCCGGTTTTTCCCTTTGGCAGAACTCCGCGATCAATAAAGCATCTGTTTTATCGGTCTTGTTGCGTTTCAGGCGGCTGGCAGCGTAAGCCTTGATGCGGGCAGGATTGACCACGCTGACCCGATAACCGCACAGGTACAGATAATCCGCGGCGGCATAGCCATATTGTCCGGTGGCTTCCATGCAGGCATGCACCTCCCTGCAGCCATGCTGCCTGAGCCACTTTTCCAATAGCTTGAATCCCTCCTGTTTATTATCGATTCTCAGATATTGAGTTCCTTCTTCCTGCAGCAGGGCAATATCCAGCGTATGCTTGGAGACATCGATACCGATGATTGATTGTGTCATTTTTCCACCTCTTTGGTAAACTTGGGATGGGGCACTGGTTGAGCGTTCAGAGATTGGATCAACCTTGTGAATGCAAGCTCATTTCCAATGTGTTGGAAAGGCTTCAGATACCGTCCGATCTCAACTCGGAAAAAGGCCAGGGGATCTTATCTACGCATCGGGCTTGATGCCTGAAGGGCGGATCCAGATTCACCCTGGCTTTGCGCAATCGGTGCCTTCAGCCTTTCTAACACATCTACCCTTAAAGATACAAGGTCGGATTGGTGGTTTTCCAATCCGACAAAAATCTCAAACAAAATCTCATCGGATTTCAATACGCTCTTGATTATTTCATATCAACGAAAACTTTCTTTAACGCCTATGTCGGTTTTCGTTTCACTCAAACCGACCTACTTTTCTCTTCCTGTTGGTCGGATTGGTGCCATTCCAATCCAACAATTTTCACAAAAAAAAATCCCCTCTCGGGGATTTTTTAGGTCATCCTGCCGCAATGCCGAGCTGCCGCTCCAACACCGCCAATGTGAGCGACTGCGGGCGTTCAATCGGGGTGTAGAGCGCGCGCGACCAAACCAGGTTGGCGGTGATGCCGATCACGCGCCCCACGCCGAACAGCACGGTATAGAAGTCATACTCGTGCAGCCCGCAGTGGTATTGCATCGCGCCGCTGATGGCATCCACGTTCGGCCAGGGGTCGCTGACCTTGCCGTATTCCTGCAAAACGCGCGGGGCGACCTTGTAGACCAGTTCCACCAGCTGGAACAAACTGTCATCGCCCATGCTCTTGCGCCCGAATTCCAGTTGAGCCAGAAAGCGCGGATCGGTCTTGCGCAGCACGGAGTGTCCGTAGCCGGGGATGATTTTGCCGCGGTTGAGCGTATCCCAAATGTATTCCTCCAGCAATTCCTCGCTGGGGCACTCGCCGAATTTATGCAAAATCCCCAGCAGCCATTCCAGGCTGTCCTGGTTGGCGCGCCCGTGCAGCGGGCCGGCCAGGCCATTCATCGCTGCTGAACAGGCGAAATACACGTCCGATAACGCCGAATTGACCAGCCAGGCGGTGTGTTCGCACACATTACCGATACCCTGCTCGGAATGCACCACGAAAAACAGGCGGCACAGGTCCATGTATTGGGTGTCCCATTCTTTATTGATCATATAGGCGAAATTGGCGCTCCAGTCCAACGTTTGGCTGGGCGGCACCAATCCGCGGCTGTGGTACTTGATGTTGTAAATGGCCGCCGCGATAGCCGGCGCTTTTGCCACCAGGTTGAGGCTGTCTTCCAAAGTCGGCTGCCAGTAGTCCGTTTTCTGCATGCCGTTGGTGTAATGGCGCGTGAATTCCGAGCGTGATTGCAGCGCCAGGATGGCTTGCGAGAACATGGTCATGGGGTGCGTGTCGCGCGGCATGGCGCGCAGCATATCGGCCACATGGTAAGGCAGGTCGCTGCGCCGCCGCCACTCCTCCTCCACCGCCAGCGCCTGGTCGCGTGTGGGCACCTCGCCCGTTAAGAGTAAAAAGTACATGCCGCCCGCCAGTGGCAGCTCGCTGCCTTCCGCTCTGGGCAGTACTTCCAGCACCTGGTCCACCGAGTAATCGTAAAACTGCACGCCCTCCTGCGGATCGACATGTGAGATTTGGCTGATCAGCAAGTCCGCTCCGCGCAGCCCATTAAAAAGATGTTTGACCTTTACTTCGCTGACGGTCTGGTCGCTGTACTCCTGCTTGACTCGCTGCAAGCGGTTTCTCGCGTCTTCGATTTTGTCTTTCAGGATTTCATGCAGCCACATCTCTTTTTCTTCCTTTCAATAGAAATTTAACGGGCCTTGACGGCCGGGTAATAACCCAATTCGTTGGAAATCTCCGCCGCGCTTTCTTTGACCAGATGAGCCATTTCCTGCATGCGTTCACCGGTGAAACGCTGCGAAGGGCCGCTGATAGTCAGCGCTGCCGCGATCTGTCCGCGCTGGTCGAAGATCGGTCCGGCCACGCCTGCGGCTTCCAGCACCCATTCCCCCCGGCTGGAAGCATAACCCTGCTTCTGGATCTTTTGCAGGTTGGCGCGCAATTCCTCCAGGTTGGTGATGGTTTTTTCGGTCAGCGGCACCAGTTTGACCTTCTTCAGGATCTCCTCGCGCCGTGCGTCCGGCAGATACGCCAGGAATATTTTACCGGCTGAACCGGCATATAGAGGAATGCGCCTGCCCACCCGCGCCACGATACGCACGGTTTCGGGGCTTTCCAGCCTTTCCACGCATACACGTTCATTGCCTTCCAGCACATACAGGCTGATGGTTTCGCGTGTTTTTTCCTGCAATTTCACCATGATCGGCAGCGCCAGCGTGCGCACGTCGTTGGTGACAGTGTAAATCCCCGCCCAGGCCAGTGGTTTGGAACCCATCATGTATGAAAGTGTCTCTGGATCCTGGTTGAGAATGCCGAGGTCTTTCAGATATGCCATGATGCGGCCGGCTGTGCTGGAAGATAGGCCGGTTTTGCGGGCCACGTCGCGCACGCCTTGCACGGGCTGGTCCAGCGAAAAGCTGTCCAGGATAGCTACAGTCCGGTCGAGCATTTGGATTTTGTCAGTCGTCATGTTGTCTCATTGTATAGGACACTGTCCCAAAAACAATGTTATTATTTTACACGCTTTATAAACATTGTCAAGCAGATGTGAGGCGCTAAACATGGAAACACAACCGATCATTACCATCCCGTTTATCCCCGGCGACGGCATCGGCCCCGAGATCATGGCCGCCGCTCAAACCGTCGTTGATCAATCCCTCGAAAAAGCATATGGAGGAAAGCAGCGTATCAACTGGCTGGAGTGTCCGGCGGGCAAAACCGCCTTCGAAAAGACCGGCCAATGGCTGCCCGCAGAAACACTGCAAACCCTCAAAAGCCATACCGCCAGCATCAAAGGCCCGCTCACCACGCCGGTTGGCGGGGGCATCCGCTCGCTTAATGTCGCCATGCGCCAGGAGATGGATCTATATGTCTGCCAGCGCCCTGTGCGCTGGTATGAAGGTTTGCCCTCTCCTCTGCGCAATCCTGCCGGGTTGGATGTGGTCACTTTCCGCGAAAATACCGAAGACATCTACACCGGCATCGAATATCCCGCCGCCAGCCCCCAGCAGCAAGCCTGGCTGAATAGTTTCCGCGCTGCGATGCCGGAGGATTATGCCAAGATCGCCCATCCGGAACAATGCGGCATCGGCATCAAACCCATCTCCAAACCCAACAGCCAGCGGCTGGTGCGCGCCGCCATTCAGTGGGCGCTGGAAAACAAACGCAAGCGCCTGTCTATCGTGCATAAGGGCAACATCATGAAATACACCGAAGGCGCTTTCCGCGCCTGGGGTTATGAAGTCGCCGACATTGAATTCACCGATGAGACTTTCAGTTTGCAGCGCTATCAGGCCATCCTGAAAGCCGGCGGCGCGCAATCCGCCGAGGCTGTCAAAAAACAGGCGCTGGCCGATGGCAAGTTGTGGGTCGATGACGTCATCGCCGATGTGACCTTTGAGCAGCTCATCACCCGGCCGCAGCAATTCGACGTGATCGCCACTACCAACCTGAACGGTGATTACATCTCCGACGCCATCGCGGCGCTGGCCGGCGGCGTGGGCGTCTCCCCCGGCGCCAATATCAATTATGAAAGCGGTCGGGCGGTATTCGAAGCCAACCATGGTTCGGCTGAAAGCCTGGCCGGACAAAACAAGGCGAATCCCAGTTCGTTAATTCTCTCGGCGGTGATGATGTTGCGTTTCCTGAAATTGGGTGAGGCTGCCGATCGCATCGATCAGGCACTGGCGGCAACCATCCGCGCCGGGCAGGTCACTTTCGATCTGGCCGCGCAGATTCCCGGCGCGCAGCTCTTGGGTACGCGTGAATTCGCGGCTGCCATTATCAGCCGTTTGTAGAGTAGTGAGGCAATTATGTCGGAAAAAATAAAAACATCCTGCCGGCAAACCCTGACCGGCGCCGGCGGTTCCTGTCAATTTTTCAGCCTGCCCCGTTTTGCGCGGGAATCCGGGATGATGTTGGATAAACTGCCATATTCCATCCGCATTCTGCTGGAAAGCTGCCTGCGTCATCAGGGCGATGGCGGCTACGATGCGCAGCAATTGCAGAACCTGGCTGCCTGGCAACCGCAATCCGCAGGGGAACGGCCCGCGGTGGCTTTCCTGCCCGCCCGCATCCTGATGCAGGATTTCACCGGCGTTCCCGTGGTGAACGATTTCAGCGCTCTGCGCGCTTTCCTGCAGCGCGCCGGTAAAGATCCCGAGGTCGTCAATCCGCGCATCCCCGCCGACCTGATTATCGACCATTCGGTCACCGTGGAAGCCTACGGCTGCCCTGAAGCGCAGCATATCAACGAAGAGCGGGAATTTGATCTCAACCTGGAACGCTACCAGTTCTTGAAATGGAGCCAAAAAGCCTTCCGCAATCTGCGCGTCCTGCCGCCCGGCTTGGGCATCTGCCATCAGGTCAACCTGGAATATCTTGGGCAGGTCGCTTTTGTGGATGAAAGCGGCCCCGATCGTCTGGTTTACCCCGATAGTGTGATGGGCACCGATTCGCACACCACCATGATCAACGGTCTGGGGGTGGCGGGTTGGGGCGTGGGCGGCATCGAAGCGCTGGCTGCTATGCTGGGCTACCCCAGCGAGTTTCCCATCCCGGAGGTAATCGGTCTGGAACTGGTTGGCGAGCTGCCCGGCCAGGCCAGCCCGACCGACCTGACCCTCACCATCACCAGCCGCCTGCGCGAAATCGGCGTGGTGGGTAAATTCGTCGAATTGTTCGGCGCGGGCTATACCGGCCTGCCGGTGGAAACGCGCGCCATGATCGCCAATATGTCCCCCGAATCCGGCGCGACCATGACCTACTGCCCGGTGGATGATCAAACCCTGCGCTATCTGCGTCGCACCGGCCGCGCTGCTTCACAGGTCGCGTTGGTTGAGGCTTATTTCCGGGCGCAAGATTTGTTCCTCGATTCCGCCAGCCCCATTCCCGCCTATACGCAAGTCCTGACCATCGATTTGTCGCAGATCCAGCCCACGCTGGCCGGCCCCAAACGCCCTCAGGATATCTTTCCCCTGTCCCGTTCCGCGCAGGTTTTTAGGCAATCCCTCACGGCGCCATTGGAAGCGCGCGGCTTTGCCCTGAATGAAGCGGATCAAGCCGCCAGCGCAACGCTCGATCTCAATGGCCAATCCTGCAGCCTGACGCATGGCGCGGTGCTCATCGCCGCCATCACTTCCTGCACTAACACCTCCGATCCGGGCGTGATGGTGGCTGCCGCCCTGCTGGCGCGCAATGCCGCCGCGAAAGGCTTGCGGAGCAAACCCTGGGTGAAAACCAGTTTCGCTCCCGGTTCGCGCGCAGTCACCATGTACCTGGAAAAAGCCGGGCTGTTGACCGGCTTAGACAGTCTGGGTTTCAACGTGGTCGGCTATGGCTGCACCACCTGCATTGGTAATTCCGGTCCGCTCCATCCGGATATTGCTAAAGCCGTGCGTGAAAACCGGCTGGTGGGGGCGGCAGTGCTCTCCGGCAACCGTAATTTCGAAGGCCGCATCCATCCCGACGTGCGCGCCAGTTTTTTGGCTTCCCCGCCGCTGGTGGTGGCTTACGCCCTGGCCGGCAGCCTGGCTTTCGATTTTGAGCGTCATCCCCTCGGCCTCGATCCGCAGGGGGAACCGATCTTTTTGCGCGATATCTATCCCTCGCGCGCCGAGATCGAGCAGATTACCCAAACCGCCATCACCGATGACATTTATAAAGAGAATTACAGCCGCATCTTCGCCGGCAACCCGCGTTGGAATGCGCTGGATGTTCCCGCTTCCATGCTTTATGACTGGCGGGAGGATTCCAACATTCTGCGTGAACCGGCTTTCCTGCTGGAGAAACGGGAAGATTCGTCTTCAGGCGCAATCCGCGACTCGTACGCGCTGGCCGTGTTGGGCGATTCCATCACCACCGACCACATCTCCCCCGCCGGGCGTATTGCCCCCGATAGCCCCGCCGGTCGGTACCTGCAAGCCCTGGGCGTGCAGCCGCAGGATTTCATCTCCTTCGGCGCGCGGCGCGGCAATCACGAGGTCATGGCGCGCGGCGCCTTCAGCAATCCCCGCCTGCATAACGCGCTCGCGCAAGGGCGCGAGGGCGGTTTCACCCGCCACTGGCCGGATGGCGAACTCATGACCATTTACGACGCCGCCCAACGCTACCAGTCTGAAAAACGCAGCCTGATTATCCTGGCTGGCAAAGCTTACGGCAGCGGTTCCAGCCGCGATTGGGCTGCCAAGGGCGCTTATCTGCTGGGTGTGCGCGCGGTGATTGCCGAATCCTACGAGCGCATCCACCGCACCAACCTGGTCTGCCTGGGTGTTCTGCCGCTGCAATTCATACCCGGTGAGAACGCTGAAGTTTTGGGGTTGAAAGGCGACGAACTTTTCAGCCTCCCGGAAGTTGGGAACCTCACTACCCTCAAACCGGTATTGAAAGTGGACGTGCGGCGTCCGGATGGCAGCCAGTTTAACTTCCATGTTACCGCCCGCCTCGATACACCGCTCGATCTGGCTTATTACCAGGCCGGCGGTTTGATGAGAAAAGTCGCTTCCGATTTATAATCAAGGCATGAGCCATCGCTTCGGATTTACTCTTCTCATAACTTTTGCATTTCTGTTCGGGTTGGCCGCTTGCGCCCCCGCCCAACCCGAGCAGGCCAGCCCGGCAACTCCCGGACTGGCAGATCTCTCCACCGCCACACCGGCGGTGCTGCTCACGCCCACGCCCCTGCCCGGCCTGGTGCCCGCGGACGTGTTTACCCAAGGCAGCGATTTTTGCGTGCCGGAGGTGGAAGGCAGCTCTTTTGATGCCGCCTGCGGCCAGAACGTCCTCAGCGTCACCCAGGCCGCCGACCGTCTTAAGATCGATGGATTGTTGACACGCAGCGTCGAGGTTGATACCGCGCAATTCAGCCTGCAAATCGACACCACTTCTCAGGCGGCCGAAAAAGTAAAAGCCGATCAAAATGCTTACGGTTTTTATTTTTTGGATGATGATGGGGTCTATAAAGCGCTGCGAGTGCAGGGTGAATACCTCAACTTTGAAACCTGGAGTGTAAGCGCCCAACCCGAGCTGGTTGACCGGCTCCGGCCGTCTTTTTCGCCCTTCATCAAATCCGCCGGCCAGGTCAACCATTGGCGATTGGCTTGTTCCAGCGAATCTTGCGATATCTATGTCAATGATAATCTGGCCGGGCGGTCGGAGAATGCCATCAACGGGAAAGTGACAGAGATCGGCCTCTTTACCGCCTCTTCCTGGGATGAGTTGTTCGGCCAGGTGACGTTTTCCGCTCTAACCATCAGCGATCGGGATGAGGCTATGCCCATCTTTGAACCATACAGCTTATCGGATGATTTAACCGCCGAATCGGGAACCTTTTCACAAATTGGCATGAGCGGCGCTTTCAATTCCTACCAATCCGACGGTTTTCATTTTTCTCCCGTCATCTCCTATGGTTATTACGGCGCCAAGGCCGGCCCTGCCCTGCAAAATACCGATGTCAGTGTTACCGTAAAAATGCAGATCGATCCGGAAAAACGCGGCACCCAATATGCCGGCTTGATCTGCCGCTCCAGCAAGGATGGCATGTACATGGCCGTCATCGGTGTGGACGGCACCTACACTATCTACCGCGATACGCCTCAAAAACCTTTCACCATGCTGGCGGAGCGTAAATCCGCCGCCATCCAGTCTGGCTTGGCTGAGAATCGGCTGCGTCTGGTGTGCAAAGGCAACAATATTGATTTCTACATCAATGACCAGCAGGTGGAAGCCCTCACCGATACGCGTTACAACCTCAATTTCGGCCGCGCCGGCATCTTCACCAAAGCCGGCGGCGATCCCAACCCGGACGCCATCGTCTTCAGCGACTTGACCATCAAAGAAATCTATTAATATTGATTTTGCGAGGCTGGCTGCGCCAGCCGTGGCGATCTCCGAAGTACTCCCGTAGGGCGCATTTCCAAATGCGCCTCTTTCAACCTGACCATCCGGGAAATCAAATGATTTTTTCTTGAAACGCAATTCCTCAATTTTATTTTCGCGAGCCGCTCTCCCGTAGGGCGCATTTCCAAATGCGCCTTTTTCAACCTGACCATCCGGGAAATCGAATAATTTTTTCTTGAAACGCAATTCCTCAATATTATTTTCGCGAGCCGCTCTCCCGTAGGGCGCATTTCCAAATGCGCCGCTAAAGTCATGGCTGGAATAGAATCAGCCCTTTTACACGATTTGGCATTGCATCCTCGATAGGACACTCCGCCATTAACGGGCTCCGGTATTGCCAGTTTTTTTATCTGTGTGTATCTGTGTTCATCTGTGGTTAATAAAAAAAGGCGGGATTTAGCTCCCGCCCTGCTGGTTAATTATTGAATATCCTTCAACCCCTTCCACAGGTGATCCAGCGTCTGTAAAAAAGTCTTGCTGCGCACATTCCAGGCTGCCACGCTGATGTGGAAACCATCACGATATGGATCGATGCCGTGATCGCCTAACGGCTGCGCCGCCGCCCACCAGTTCCACAATGGCAGATCGTATTCGTATGCCAATTTGGCAGTGGTCAGGTTTAGGGAATGGTCCTTCTCCACGTTATCCGCTTTGGTTGCTAAAATCGGCACCGCCCCCTGCGCCATCGTGTATTCGATAATTTGGCGCATGTAACGCTCGTAAGTGTCCGGCGTGCGCCCCTCGAACCAGAATTCCAGGCTGATCAGCACAAAGCTCGGCCGCGTGATGCGCAGCTCGCATTCCAGCGGCGTCTCGTCCGGCAGGCAAACCTCCGGGTCAGCCCATAACGGTGAAAGCACCGCCGCCGCGTTGAAGCCGTACTTGGTGGCTTCCCCGTCCCGGTCGAAGTATCCCGCAAAATTATTGATCGTGTCTTGCATCGCCCCGATGCCCGTCATATCCTCGTATTTCCCCGGGTGATCGAAGAAACCTAAAAATGCTTCCCGCACATTCTGGCAATCGCCCACTTTGGAGAATGCTTTCGGATTGTTACCCATGGCAACTCCCTTGCGGTAGATTTCCCGCGCGGTTTCCGTCACCTCGGGAATCACCGGCCATTCCATCCAATCCTCCGGCGCCAGGTGCGCCTCCTCGGTGGGAGTCGCTTCCACCGTCCCGGTTGCGGCTGTCCCCGCCGCTGCTGCGGTTTGGGTCGCGCGTAAATACGGCTCGCTTTGGTCGCTCTCGCCAACCGGTGTGGCGAATCCAGCCGCAGGTTGAGCTGTACAGGAAGTAAGCAATAGAACGATCAGGAAATTGATTGGCCGATAAGTTTTCATAATGTAATTTTACCAGCCGGTCTGCCATGGATGCCCGCTCTGACTGTAATCCCTGAAAACAGGTTAGAATCTATGGACAAATATTCCAGTCTTGAAAAGAGAGAGTTAATGGACCCCTATACCGATATTAAAAAAGAATTCCTGGAAATCAAGGACGACCTGTACTCCAAAGGCTTGATCACGCCCTTCGGCGGCAATATCTCCGTGCGCTGCCCGGACGATCCCGGCAAAGCGCTGGTAACGCCCAGCGGCGTATATAAGAAATTTCTGACCCCCGATCAAATCCTCTGCATCGATCTACAGGGAAAAATGCTCGAGGACAGCCCTTACAAGCCGACCTCCGAAACGCCCATCCACCTGGCCATCTTGCGCGCCCGCCCGGATGTGAATGCCGTCGTGCACACCCACCCGGTCTACGCCACCGCTTTCGGTGTCGCTGATCTCGAATACCTGCCGATCACGGGCGATGCGGCGATGGTCCGCGAACTCCCAATTGTGGAATGGACCCGAACCGGTTCCGTGGAATCCGGCGAGATTGTTGCCGGTGCGCTTTCGAACAGCAATTATGTCCTCATCCGGAATCACGGCCTCTTCGTTTGCGGCCCCCATTTGCAATATGCCTCCGGTGTTACGGACATGATCGAAGCAATATGCAAGGGGTTGGTATTGTGCAAGATGATGGGCGTCAATCCGCGCGTATTATCCGCTGAAAAGGTAGCTCTGATTCAGGAAATGATGAAATCGCACCTCATACAAATTTAGACAAGTAGATTTTTTGAAAAAAGCCCCAAAATAAAAATGAGGTTTTTTTTTAATTCTCAGTTGTCTTTATTCATGGTTTACAGACTCCCTTATCGTTTACTCTTTCTCACCTTGTAGATCATTCTCATTCAGAGGTGAGGTAAAAATCTTCATCGAAATCACGATAAAATCAGTTGGGAGAAAAAAATGGACTATCAGGAAATTATTGATCGCAAAAGGACAATTGTAAATTCCCCCATCCATCCGCTTCCGGCGGATACCTTGCAGGATGTCATCCGGCTTTTTCACCAGCGCGGTTCGAAATCCCGCGATGAATTCAGTAAAATGAAAAACGCTATCCCGGGCGGGCTGCAGCATAACCTGGGTTCTTCCGAACCTTTCTCGCTGACCTACAGCAAAACCCAGGGGGATAAGATCTACGATATCGACGGCAACGAATACGTCGATTATTTATTGGACGGCGGGCCGATCATCCTGGGGCATCATTTCGAACCTTTGGACGCTGAAGTGGTCAGGCTCATTTCAGAGCAGGGTCCGGCGGTCGGACTGACGCATGAGAACGAGCGGCGGTTTGCCGAGGAGATCATCAAGCTCGTCCCCAGTGTTGAGATGGTGCGATTTGTTGCTTCCGGCACCGAAGCGGACACGCTGGCCATCCGCCTGGCGCGTGTTTATACCCGCAAAAAGAAAATTATCAAGATCGCCGGGAATTATCACGGCTGGTCTGATCAACTCTCGCTCTCGATCAATTTCCCGGGCACCGGCCCGCTGGATGCCGAGGGCATACCAAAAGAATGCTACCAACATACCATTGAGGTTTTCCAGAATGACTTCGCCGGCCTGGCACGCGCTTTCGAGCAGAACAGAGACGATATCGCGGCGGTGCTGGTGGAACCCAGTGGAGGCCATGCCGGTACTTTTCTGGCCCATCCGGATTGGAACAAGACCTTGCGCGACCTGTGCGACCAAAATGGTTCACTGCTCATCTTCGATGAAGTAGTCACCGGCTTCCGCCTGGCTTTGGGCTGCGGGGAAGCGTATTACGGGGTCAGGCCCGACCTGACCGTCTTCGGCAAGATCATCAGCCACGGTTATGCCGGCGCCGGCGCGGTTGGCGGCCCCCGCGAGATCATGCGCTTCTGCCACCCCAGCAGCGTGGATGGGCATAAGGCCTTCGTGGCCGGCACCATGTCCGCCAACGCGGTGATGGTCACGGCCGGGTATTACGCTTTAAAATTCATCCAGGAATACCAGGCCGTCGAGAAAGCGGCCGCTTACGCCGACCGCCTGACGCAAGCCCTGAACGATCTCTTCGCAACCCGCAAAGATTTGCCTTTCTTCGCCTACAACATCCAATCCATCATTCACGTCGAGACTTCCTGCTACAATGGCATCTCGGTCGTGGAAAACCCGGCTGCCCGCTTCTCTGAAGTGGTCGAACGCTACACGGTTCTGCAAACCTACGCGTTGGCATTGATGACCCAGGGCATCCTGCCGCTCGGCGACCGTTTTTACTGCTGCCTGCAGCATAACGAAGCCTCTATGCAAAAAACGCTGAACGCCTGGGAATACGTCTTGTCGCTGATCCCGGCAAGCTGATCGAATGCGGCAGCTGGCAAATTCCGGCGCCATGCGCGGAACTTTTTAACCAATTTTTCGTTATGCTTATGATATCTATTATTAACCTTGCCGGCGTATTACAATAAGGCTGGTTAGTCAACTAGGAGGTACTTGCATGAATCGAAAAATATTAATCGCTGTGATCGCTGCCGCTCTGCTGGTGGCTACCGCTTGTTCATTCCCGCTGGTCTCCAGCCGCAGCGAAGAGGATGTGGCCGAAGCGGTCGCGGAAACCGTCCAGGCGGCCATGGCGCAAACCCAGGCAGCCGCAACCTACACGCCCCTGCCGACGCTGACCCCTTACCCGACTTATACTCCGGTCTCCCAGCAGAAACCGCCCTTGCCGCCGCAGCCCACGGTTAAACCATGCAACGCTGCCGATTTCGTCAGCGAGACCATTGAAGATAACACCGTGTTCGCTCCCGGTGAGGATTTCACCAAGACCTGGCGCTTGAAAAACGTCGGCACCTGCACCTGGAATCCGAATTACGATTTCGTCTTCGCCAGCGGCGACCGTATGGGCGGCGCCAAGACCACCGACCTGGACCAATACGTAAAACCCGGCGAATCCGTCGACTTTGAGATCGATATGACCGCCCCCTCCGACCCGGATACCTATACCGGTTACTGGAAGCTGCGCTCGGACGATGGCGAGTACTTCAGCCAGGTTTACGTGCAGATCAAGGTGAAAAAATCATTCGCGGTCACCAGTGTCGATCTGGATGCCGATCCCAATTCCTACAGCGGTGATTGCGCTGCGCCGATCTCTTTTGACGTCGACGCGGAGATCACTGCCAGCTCTTCAGGCAAGGTCACTTATTATTGGGACCGCAGTGTGGGCGGCCATACCAGCACCAAGTCGGTCACCTTTGATTCCGCCGGCACCAAGACCGTCTCGACCACCTACACCATCGACGCGCCGGTCACCGATACCTACACCATCGAACTGTACGTCGATACCCCCAACCACCAGAACTTCGGCCCGTTGGAGATCGATGTGGAGTGCACCGGTCCTTAGAACGTAAAATAATAAAATTCAACATAAAACAGCAGACCTGGTTGAATCAGGTCTGCTGTTTTTTAATTATTCCCCTTTTATGAGAATTGATATAAACTCATACAGTAATAAAAATCATCACAGGGAGCGGAAGATGGCAGACAAGAAGATCAAGGTGGTTTTGGTGTGCGCGGCAGGCATGTCCTCCAGCCTTCTGGAGGAAAAGATCCGCAAGGCAGCTGAGAAAGCCGGCCGGGATATGGAGTTGAAGGCGATTGACTCCTCCAGCATGGGCATGTGGGACTTCGAAAAAGAATGCATGGATATCATCCTGGTTGCCCCCCAGGTGCGCTACATCAAGCGCAACCTGGCCCAGCGCGTGGAACCCATGGGCGTGATCGTGCAGGACATCGATACCATCGCCTACGGCATGGTGGACGGGGAAAAGATCTTCGAGCAGGTCATCGACGCGTTAAAAGCCAAATAACCGATTACTGAGGAGCGAATGCAGCCTTTCGATAAATTCATCGCCCAATTTCCCGCCTATCAAAATACTTCCCTGATCGACGACCTGCGCCGCTCGGATTACGGCATCCTCGACGATCAGAGCCACGTCTACCTGGATTACACCGGCGGCGGGTTGTTCGCCGCCTACCAACTGCGCGAGCACCAGGCACTGCTCGCCGCGCACGTTTTCGGCAACCCGCATTCCTACAACCCCACCTCGCTGCAATCCACCGAGTTGATCGAGCAGGCCCGCCGCTTCGTCCTGGAATTCTTCAACGCACCAGCGGACGAGTACGTGTGCATCTTCACGCAAAACGCCAGCGCCGCGCTCAAGATCGTGGGCGAATCCTACCCCTTCGGCGAGGGCTGCCGTTACCTGCTGACCTTCGATAACCATAACTCGGTCAACGGCATCCGCGAATATGCGCGCGCCAAGGGTGCTTCCGTCACCTACGTCCCGGTCATCCTGCCCGACCTGCGCATCGACCAGGCTCAACTGCTGAACGCACTGCAGGAAAAATCGGCCGGCTGTTTCAACTTGCTGGCTTACCCCGCCCAGTCCAACTTCTCCGGCGTGCAGCATCCGCTGGAATGGATCGCCCAGGCGCAGGCGCTGGGTTGGGACGTGCTGCTGGACGCGGCTGCCTTTGCCCCCACCAACAAGCTGGACCTTTCGGTCTGGAAGCCGGATTATGTACCGCTCTCTTTCTATAAAATGTTCGGCTACCCCACCGGCGTGGGCGCGCTGCTGGCGCGCAAGGATTCCGTGCGCAAGCTCAGCCGCCACTGGTTCGCCGGCGGCACCACCACGGTGGCTTCCGTGCGCGGTAATAAATATTACCCGGCCGAAGCCCCCGCCCGTTTCGAGGACGGCACGCTGGATTATCTCAACATCCCGGCCGTGGAAATCGGCCTGCGCCACCTGCAAAAGATCGGCTATGAGACCATCCACGAGCGCGTGCGCTGCCTGACCGGCTGGCTGCTGCAGGAGCTGACCGCTCTCAGGCACGCCAATGGGAAGGATTTGGTGCAGATTTACGGCCCCCTCACCACCCAGGCGCGCGGCGGCACGCTTGCGCTCAACTTCCTGGATTCAAATGGTAAGCTGATCGAGAAGAAGCGCCTGGAAACCGCCGCCAACCAGCGCCGCATTTCCATCCGTATGGGTTTCTTTTGCAACCCCGGCGCGGGCGAGGTGGCGCTGGATATCTCCGGCGATGAGCTTTCCTCCTGCTTTTCGCGCCCCAGCTACGAGCAGCGCATTTCCGATTTGGATTTCCAGCGTTGCATCGACCCCAAGGCCACTGGCGCGGTGCGCGTTTCTGTGGGTTTGGTCAGCAATTTCAACGACGTGCAGACTTTCCTGGAATTCGCCCGATCATTTCTGGAGTGATTTTTCGGTTTTATAATTACGCGCTGGTAAGATCAAATCTGAAATTGTGAGCAAGGAAAAGTTATGAGAATTTATATCACCGGCATCAGCGGATTTTTAAGCATCAACCTGGTGCGCTATCTGCTGGCCAACGGCTACACCGACATCGCCGGAATCGACCTGGTGGACTTCGATTATCCCGAACGGGATAAGATCGATTTCACCCAGGGCGACATCCGCAACCTGGAAGATCTGAAGAAAAGCATGCAAGGCGCCGATATGGTCATCCACACCGCCGCCGCGCTGCCGCTCTACACCCCCGAAGAAATCTACACCACCGATATCGTCGGCACGCGCAACGTGCTGCAGCAGGCGCTGGATTACGGCGCCCAGCGCTTCATCCACATTTCCTCCACAGCCGTGTACGGCGTGCCTGATCACCATCCCCTCTACGAAACCGATAAGGTGTTTGGCGTCGGGCCTTACGGCGAAGCCAAGGTTCAGGCCGAAGCCATCTGCCGCGAATTCCGTGAAAAAGGTTTGTGCGTCCCCATCTTGCGCCCCAAGTCCTTCGTCGGTCCGGAACGCCTGGGCGTGTTCGCCATCTTCTACGAATGGGCCAGCGAAGGGCGCGGCTTCCCCATGATCGGCTCGGGGAAAAATCGCTATCAACTGATGGATGTGGAGGATATGTGCCAGGCCATCCTCTCCTGCATGACCCTCGACAAGGCCAAAGTCAACGACACCTTCAACATCGGAGCTGAAAAGTACACCACGATGAAAGAGGATTATCAAGCCGTGCTCGATCGCGCCGGTTTCGGCAAAAAGATCGTTACCTTCCCTGCCGGACTGGTGATCCCGGTGCTCAAATTGCTGGAAGCTTTGAAATTATCCCCGCTCTATCCCTGGATTTACGAAACCGCCTCAAAAGATTCTTTCGTCTCCATTGAGAAAGCCCAGCAAGTGCTGAATTACAAACCCAAATATTCCAACAAAGAGGCTTTGCTGCGCAATTACGAATGGTATCTGGCTAATAAGGAAAAATTCAGCGGCGCGGAGGGCGTCTCGCACCGCGTGCCCTGGAAGCAAAAAGCCCTCAAACTGGTGAAAATCTTCTTCTAGAATCGCTTGATCCGATAATGATTTGTACCAATTTTTCCTCTCCCGGTCACTGAGCCTGTCGAAGTGCCGGGAGGTAAACCCGTAGCTCGGATTGGTGCTTTTCCAATCCGACTTTTTGTTAATTTCGTTTACCTAGTGAAGGTTTTCTTCTAAAAAATCAAAGCCACCAGCAAACCAAGGCAAATCATTAATAAAACCGGTACCAGAACGCCCGACCAATGCAGCCGGATCGACCGGCTGCCGTCCGGCAGGGCCGGCGCCCGGTTTTTATATTGGTTGATCAAAAAGCGTATGGTTGGGGTGAATTCTCCTGAGGTTTCCACCAATCCCATGAATTCGTCGTTCAATTGGGTGATCTCGTCGCGGATCACCTCCGCATGCCGCACCATGGCCACCTCCATGCGCGGGTTGGCCATCAGCCTGGAGAGCAGCGGCACCGCCAGCGGTTCGGGCAACCACGTAAATTTTTTCAACGCTGCCGGCCTCACCGGATACCCTAGCTTGCGCAGCACCCGGAATCCCTCCAGCATCGCCCGCCACGCCAGCACCAGCCCGTCGCGCGTGCGCGCCATGCGGTAGTTGTCGTTGCCGCACAGATACAGAGCCGGCGCCAGCCCCGGGAAGAGCATCGCCACGTGGTACTTGCTCCAGGCGTCCATTTCGGGTTCGATCTGCGCGCTCAGGTGTTTTCCCTGCCTGAGGATGGCGGCCGTCTCTTCCAATCTCGCGCTTGTGCCGCCGCCCGGTTCTCCCAGGTAGATCACGCCCGGACGCCCCTCCTCTGCATTGAGGAATACAATACATTCCCCATCGCGGTAACCGGCCATGCCCGCGAAGCCGATCAGCACCCTTTCCTCTCCCAGCGCCTCCGTTAACGCCTGCGGACCGGCGGCATTATTCATCAGGAACAGGATTCTCTTCGAGCGGTTAGCCGCCAGGATGGGCAGCGTTTTCAGCACGCTGTTCTTGCGCATCACCACCAGGATCAGGTCATAGATGTCGTCCGCGTCGAGATGATCGACCAGCGGTATTTGGTGGACCTCCTCTGCTCCGTTGCTCCAGCTTTTGAGTGCCAGCCCGTGCTGCTTCAACTCCTCCAGGCGCTGACCGCGCGCCAGCAAGGTCACCGCCAGCCCGCCCTCCAGCAGCCGCGCCGCGATCAGGCTGCCCAATGGTCCCGCCCCGAACACCAGAATGCGCATCTTTCCTCTTTTCAAAGTTATCTGCTATTTAATAATATATACGCTAACCCTGCAAATACAATCAATTATCCTTTTTTTCTCGCCCGGCCACTGAGCCAATCAAAGAGTCCTTGTAGATACCGTCTTGCTTGTCAAGCCCCAAGAGCAAAATTGGGGTCAAAAGGCATATCCGTCTTGATAACGCCATAAGCCAAAACCAGCAGTTTGCGCATGGCGGCACCCACTACTGCCATCTTGCACAATCCGCGATCCGCCAGGCGCTGGCTGAACTCGCGGATGATCGGATTGTGTTTCCTGGCCACAAGGGCAGGCATATAGAGTGCATGCCGCAAAGCGGCATTGCCAGTCTTGGATAATCTGCTCTTGCGGTGGATGGAGACGCCGGATTGGAATTGACGGGGATTCAATCCCGCATAAGCTGTCAGTTGACGGGAGCCGCTGAATTCGCGAAAATCACGGATCTCGGCTAATAATCTGGCCGCGCTGAGTTCTCCGATCCCGGGGATGGAGACCAACAAGTCATACTGATGGCTGAGGCGGGCATCCAGCTGGATCAACTTGTGAATTGCCTGGCGCAGCAGCCGGATCTTTTCATCCAGGAATTCAACATGCTCATACAAGATGGCATCCACCAGCGGTACGTCGGCGCTGAACTCCTGACGATTGCGTTCCTGCTGTTTGATCGCCATCAACGCATCCAATGCATGTACCAGGGCCTTGAGGGCCTTGAAAGCAGGCTCCGCAGGACACCACAGCCCCGGTTTTTCCCTTTGGCAGAACTCCGCGATCAATAAAGCATCTGTTTTATCGGTCTTGTTGCGTTTCAGGCGGCTGGCAGCGTAAGCCTTGATGCGGGCAGGATTGACCACGCTGACCCGATAACCGCACAGGTACAGATAATCCGCGGCGGCATAGCCATATTGTCCGGTGGCTTCCATGCAGGCATGCACCTCCCTGCAGCCATGCTGCCTGAGCCACTTTTCCAATAGCTTGAATCCCTCCTGTTTATTATCGATTCTCAGATATTGAGTTCCTTCTTCCTGCAGCAGGGCAATATCCAGCGTATGCTTGGAGACATCGATACCGATGATTGATTGTGTCATTTTTCCACCTCTTTGGTAAACTTGGGATGAGGGCACTGGTTGAGCGTTCAGAGATTGGATCAACCTTGTGAATGCAAGCTCATTTCCAATGTGTTGGAAAGGCTTCAGATACCGTCCGATCTCAACTCGGAAAAAGGCCAGGGGATCTTATCTACGCATCGGGCTTGATGCCTGAAGGGCGGATCCAGATTCACCCTGGCTTTGCGCAATCGGTGCCTTCAGCCTTTCTAACACATCTACCCTTAAAGATACAAGGTCGGATTGGTCTTTCTCCAATCCGACTTTTCATTATTCTAATTTATCGGATTGCGGTAATGCAGCCAACAAACCCGGAGTTCGGATTGGTGGTTTTCCAATCCGACTATTCTATTAATTCTGCATTCATCGGTTCTTTATCCGTGTTCATCTGTGGTTAAATGCATGCTAAAAAAATCTCAAGGAAAAAAATCGGCAGGAATCTCCTCCTGCCGAAATCTCATTCCCAAACTATCCAACTATACCTGCACCCCCAACCAGGCGCTGATCACATTGCCGATCAGGAATGACAGCAGCGCCACCCCCAGGCTGATGACCGCCATCTCGGTAAAGCGCTGCTTGAAATCATAGCCGCGCGCTACAGAAATGTAGTAGTTGAATACCGCGATCACCAGGATGGCGTTCACGATTGTCCAACCCAGGCTGAATACGTAATTGCTGGATACCAGGTATGGGATGATTAAAATGAAAACTGTGACAATGTACGCCAGCCCGGTGTAAATCGCCGAGCGCAGCGGATTTTTGCCATCCTCGTCCGCCTTGGTCGACAGGTAATCCGAAGCCGCCATCGAGAATGAGGCCGATATGCCCGTGATCAGCCCGGCCAGCGCAATCGTGCGCGAATCGCGGAAGGCGAAGGTCAACCCCGCCAGCGCGCCGGTCAATTCCACCAGTGCATCGTTCAACCCCAGCACCACTGAGCCGGCATAGCGCAAGCTTTCCTCGTCCAGCATGCCCATCAATTCTTCTTCGTGTTTCTCCTCGTCAGCCAGCACTTCTTTGACCTCCGGGATGCTTTCAATTAACCGGCTGTATACCTTCTGCACTTTTTCCTCGCCCAATTCCATCAGGCGGATGCCGAAGGTCAATCCGAACAGCTTGGACACCCAGAAAAAGAAAGCGATCTTAAACTTGTTCGGTTTCACGTCCTGCCCGGTATAGCGTTTCCAGAGCTGGTAGTGCTTCAGTTCTTCCCCAGAAATGCGGCTGATCACCTTGCTGTTGTTGGCGTCCTTTACCACCTCTGCCAGCCGGGCGTATGTATGATGCCCGTTGATCTCTTCCTGTTGCAGGATCAGCAGTTCTTTTTTTTGTTCTGCGTTAATGGTTATCATTTTTTATCCTATCTTTTGTAAATTAATTTGAGTTGTTTCTTTCCGGCGTATCCTCGTCTTTCGGCCCGATTCCCCGCGTAGCCAGGTAGGCAAAGAACACGCTCAACATATAAAGCAGGCACAATGGCGCCATCAACAGCGCCATGTTGATCGGGTCGACCGTGGGGGTGATGATCGCCGCCAGGATCGATATGATCACCACGCCGTAGCGCCAGCCCTTCGCCAGCGTCCGCGCGGATACTACGTTCAGCTTGGCCAGCGCGAAGACAATCAGTGGGAACTGGAAGCCAATTCCCATCCAGAAAATCAGGTTGGTGATGAAATTAATGTAAGATGACAAGCGCGGTTTGGTTTCCACCGCCAAGAAATCCACCAGGAAGGTCAGCGATGACGGCAGCATAATGAAGTAGGCGAAAGCCGCCCCTGCCAGGAACAGCAGCGTCCCGAATACGATTGCCAGGTACACCCAGCGTTTTTCGTTGGCTTTCAATGCCGGCAGGATAAAGATCAGCAGCTCATACAGGATCACCGGCATGGCGATGGTTACGCCGCACAGCAGCGCCACCCGCATGAATACGGAGATGTTCTCCGTAACCTCGATCGATTGCAGTGCGTCCACCGATCCAATCGGTTCTGCCAGCAGGTATATCACCTGTTCAGACACAGCGAAACTGCCCAATGTGGCCGCCAGCAGCGCCGCCAGCGCAATCAACAAACGCTTGCGCAGTTCCTCGACGTGCTCCCAAAAAGTCATCAGCTCGCTGTTGTCAGTTTCATCCTGCGCTTGTTCCTGTCTTGCGTTCATACCGGCTTGTCCTCGTTGGTTTCAACTGCCGTTGCATCGGGATGTTTCTTTCTGGGTTCCTGCCGCTGATCCGCCTGACCGATTTCCGTGATCGTTCCGCTCGCCGTACGCCTGATTTCTTGCAGGTCTTCCTCGATTCCGGCTTCGCGGATGATCTTTTGCGGGATGTCGCGGATCTCGCGCGAGGTATCCAGCACGTCTCTCCACATCGGTGAGCGTGTGATTTTGCGTACGAATTTGCCTGCTTCGCGCGCGCCCTTAACGATGCCCCGCGGTCCCAGCACGATCACGGCGATCACCACGATCAGCAGGAATTCGAGCGGACCGATTCCTAAAAACTCCATGTTGTCGCTTCGGTATGCTTGTGTTATTTCTTCTGTTCTTTGTCTTCCTTGGCTTCAGGGGCGTCGCCGCTTTCATTCCCTTCGTTAAGGCCTTCTTTAAAAGCTTTGATGCTCTTGCCCATCTCGCCCGCCACTTTCACGATCCGCCCCGGGCCGAAGATCAACAATACCACCACCAGGATGATGAGGATTTCCCATGTACCTAATCGCATATTTTTCTCCTGAAATACAAACCGCTTATTTGTTGGATTATACTTTTATTAATTCGGGAATTTTATAATAAATAGGTTAATATAGCCGGCGCGAAATGTTGAACTTCGTTAAAAACAACAAAGAATGGATATTGATATTTCTTGGTATCATTCTGATCACCTTTGCTGTGTTTAATTTATTCGATTTCAATCCCTTTACCTACTTGCAAGCGCGGCAGGAGACGCCGGTTGTTGAGCAGGATGGTTTCGCGCCTTTGTTCATTCCGGTTTCCCAGGCCGCTCCCGCCGCGCAGGCGGTTGATCCGGCTGCCGCTAAAGGTTTTGCCCCCGAACGCATCGTGATCGACAAGATCGGCCTCGACGCGCCAGTGATCTCAGCCGATAGCATGAACGCCTCGGTCGATGGGCAGGAGGTGACTCAGTTCCTCATCCCCAACGAGTTCGCAGCCGGTTGGCATGAAGGCTCCGCCCCGTTAGGTGTAATCGGCAATACGGTCATCAGCGGCCACCACAATGCCTTCGGCAAGGTCTTTGAACATCTCATCGATCTGGAGGTCGGCGACGAGGTCATCATGCTGAGCGGGGTCCACGAATTCTATTACGTGATCGTAAACAAAATGATCCTGCCTGAAAAGGAGGAGTCGCTCGACCGCCGCCTGCAGAATGCCCGCTGGATTCTGCCCTCCACTGATGAGCGCCTGACGCTGGTCACTTGCTGGCCGGCTAACTCCAACTCGCACCGGTTGATACTGGTGGCTGTTCCTGAAGAAAAACCCCAGCCCACCCCCACTCCCGCACCCTCATCTGAACCGACCAAAGCCATCCAGATCGGCCGCCCGGTCACCGATCTGCTCTCGTCCGGGCAGCCCACCCCCCTTCCTGAATCCGGCGATTTCATCGTGCGCAATGCCGGCCGTTATTCGGTCAATATCCGTGAATTGCCTGACATGGAAAGCGGTATCATCGGATCGTTCAAAGCCGGCCACGAAGCCGCCGGCCTGGGCCGTACGGAAGACGGCGCCTGGATTTATATCGATTACCACGGTAAGAAAGGCTGGGTTTCCGCCGAGCTGGTGCAGATCCTGCTGCCGGTCGATTCGCTGCCCACCATTTCCGCCCCAACGCTCACCCCTGCTCCCTGATTTTTTCGATTGTTGATTGGATCCGCTTATCCCCTTGTATTATAGAATAACCGTTCTATAATTAGGGCATGGACGAGCTTCAGAAACTGGAACTGCTTTCCGGCGCCAGCCAACGCGAAGCCGGCGAGGACGGCTGCCGGCTTTCGGGCGCTGTCTCTAAAAAGGGTATCGTTCTCACGCAGGCGCGCCTGCCAAATGGTAAATCCACCACCCTGTTAAAATCGCTGCTCTCCACTTATTGTGAGAATGACTGCCTCTACTGTTGTTTTCGCCGCGGGCGCGATATCCGCCGCGCCAGTTATCAGCCGGAGGAATTCGCCCGCGTGGTGCTCAATCTCACCAATGCCGGTCTCATCCAGGGTGTTTTTCTCAGTTCCGGCGTGTTCGGCGGCGGCGTGCTCACTCAGGACCGGCTGATAGCTACCGCCGAGGTGCTCCGCAATAAATTTGAATACCGCGGCTACCTGCATCTCAAGATCATGCCGGGTGCCGAATACGACCAGGTGCTGGCTTCCATGCGCCTGGCCGACCGCGTGTCCGTCAATCTCGAAGCGCCCAACGCCCGCCGCCTACCCGATCTGGCGCCCAGCAAGCGCTTTCTGCCGCAGTTGCTCACTCCCCTGCGCTGGATCAACCAGATCCGCCGGGCTTTGCCCGCCGCCGGCGGTTGGAAGAACCGCTGGCCGTCTTCCTGCACCCAGTTCGTGGTGGGCGGGGCGGGCGAGAGCGACCTGGAATTGCTGGAAACTTCCCAAACCCTCCACCGCGCGTACGGATTGTGGCGCGTATATTACTCAGCGCTCAAGCCCGAATTGGATACACCCCTGCAGCACCATGACCCTATCCCGCTGCGCCGTGAGCTGCGCCTTTACCAGGCCGATTTTCTGCTGCGCGATTATGGTTTTTCCCGGCAGGAACTCATCCTCGATCCCGCCGGCAACCTGCCCCTCGAATCCGATCCCAAGCAGCGCTGGGCGCAGGCCCATCTCGCCCCCCAGCCGCTGGAACTTAACTGCGCCAGCCGCGAAGAATTGCTGCGCGTGCCCGGCATCGGCCCCAAATCTGCCGAAGCCATTCTGAAAGCCCGCCGCTGGCATACCCTGCGCGATCTCGGCAGCCTGGAAAAACTGGGCATCCGTTCGCAACGCGCCGCGGCTTTTGTCCTGCTCGATGGCCGCCGTCCCCCCACCCAGCCCAGCTTGTTTGCGTTAGAATAAACCGGTTCCCATTTTTCCGCTTGGGCTTATAATTCATTCCATCTGCTTGTAGGGACAACATGACCACCTTAATCGAAAACGCCACGCTGATTACGCCATTTGAAGAACTGTGCGATTCTGCCCTGCTATTTGACGACCAGGGTCAGATCGTGTCTATAGGTGAAACGCCGGCTTCCTTAAGCGGAAAAATCATGCGTATCGACGCGGGCGGTAGGTATCTCATCCCCGGCCTGATCGATATGCACGTGCATGGCGGCTTCGGCGTTTCCTTCGGTCTGGGTGATCTGGCAGTTGATCTGGAAAAGTATGCAACCTGGGCTGCCGGTAACGCTGAAACCGGTTTTCTGCTTTCCCTCACCGGGCCGCATGCGGATTTTATCGAAAAAACGATCTCTGCCTATGCCGGTTTGCTGTCGGGGGTCTTTCCGGGTGCGCAGCCTCTCGGCTTGCACCTCGAGGGGCCGTTCCTCAATCCCGAAAGGCACGGAGCCTATAACCCGGCCTGGATTCGCTTGCCCAGCCGCGAGGAGACGCAGCGTTATCTCGATGCCGGCCGGGGTTGGATCAAACACGTGACCCTCGCGCCGGAGCTGCCGGGCGCGCCCGAGGTGGCGCGTATGCTGGCCGATGCCGGCGTGATTCCCGCCCTGGGCCACTCCAACACGGATTTTGAAACTGCGTCCGCTGCTTTGCGCGGGGATTACTCCCATGTGACCCATGCTTTCAACGCCCAATCGCCGCTCAACCACCGCCAGCCGGGCGTGGTGGGCGCGCTATTGGCTTCCGAACGCGTCACGGCTGAATTGATCGCTGACGGCCGCCATGTTCATCCGGCCACCATGCGCATCCTGCTGCGCTGCCTGGGCGCCGATCGCCTCGTGTTGATCACCGATGCCATGCCGGGCGCCGGTATGCCGGATGGTGATTATGATTTGCTCGGCCAGAAAGTCGCTGTGCGCGGCGGCTTTGCCACCCTGCCGGATGGCACCATTGGTGGCAGTACGGCTGCTCTCAACGGCTGCGTGCGCAACATGATCAGGTTGGCAGGCGCTTCCTTTAAAGAAGCGGTTCAAATGGCTTCCTTCAATCCCGCCAGGGTGCTGGGGTTGGACGACCGGCTGGGCAGTTTACAGCCCGGTAAATCCGCCGATCTGGCTCTGGTCGACGCGGATTTGAATGTCTTCATGACCTTCGTAAAAGGCAAATTGGTATACTCAAAATAAGGAGAACGCATTCATGACAGAAAAACAATTGAAAGTCGGCCTGGTCGGCCTGGGTTTTATCGGCAAGGTCCACGCGCATGCCTATCATTCCATCCCCTATTGCTTCAGCCAGCCGAAAATCAACGCCCGCCTGGCTGCCGTGCTACGTTCCGCCGCCGGCCGCGATCGGGAGTTATTGAAAAACCTGGGAGGACCGCTGGAAACCGCCGATCCACTTGATTTCTTCAACCAGGACCTGGACGTGGTCGATGTATGCTCTCCCAACCACCTGCACCTCGAGCATATTTCCGCCGCGGCGGATAAGAAGCAGCATATTTATTGTGAAAAACCGCTGGCGTTGAATTTAGCCGAAGCCCGACTGATGGCCGAAAAAGCGGACCGGGCCGGCGTGCTGACCCATACCGCTTTCGTCATGCGCTATTATCCCGCCGCCCGCCAGGTCAAAGCCATCCTGGCCAGCGGCGCGCTGGGCGAAATCTACAATTTCCGCGCTTATCTCTTCCATAACAGCTACATGGACCCCCAGCGCCCCATCTCCTGGCGCTTGCAGAACAGCCTGTCCGGGGGCGGTGCGCTGGCTGACCTGGGCGTGCATTCCATCGATATGGTGCGCTACCTGCTCGGAGATGCCGATTGGGTGCAATGCCGCACGCGCACCTTCATCGCCGCGCGCCCTAAAGCTGCCGGCAGCAGCGAATTGGCGCCGGTGGATGTGGACGACTGGGCGCTGTGCACGCTCGGTTTGAAGAACGGCGCGCAGGGCGTGGTCGAGACCACCCGCATGGGCGGCGGCATCGGCGATACCTCGCGCGTGCAAATCTTCGGCAGCCGTGGCAGCCTCGAAATCGATTTCCTGCGCCCGCAAAATGCGCTCTGGTATGATCTGCAGCGCAAGCAGGTTTGCTTCGGCGCGCAGGATTTCCCGCTTCCGCAGGGCGAACGCCCCATGAGCGAGATCTTCCCGCCCGCCAAGCTTTCTCTGGGCGATTTTAACGACACTCATTTCGCTTGCATCATGGATTTCCTGTTGAACATCGCTGAAAACCGTCCCTCCGCTGTAAATTTCGCCTCGGCTGTTAAAGCCCAGGAAATTCTGGAAGCGGCTTATCTCTCCGCCGCCCGCGGCGCGGAGACTATCCGGTTGCCGCTGGCTTGAACGGGAAAAGAAAGGGAATTCACATGAAAATCGCTGTCATCGGAGCCGGCGGGATCGCCGAGAAAGCCTATTTCCCGTTGTTGTTGAAATGGCCCGGCGTGGAGCTTACGTCGCTCTACAGCCGTACGCAGGCCACCCTCGACAAGGTCGCCGCCAAATGGGGGATCGAAAATACCACCACCGACCTCAAGGCGGTGTTGGATACCCGCCCGCAGGCGGCTTTTGTGGTCTCCAGCAACACCAGCCATTTCGATATCTGCAAACTGCTGCTGGAAAACAGCGTCGATGTGTTCGTTGAAAAACCCCTGGCTACCTCCAGTGCGCAGGCCGAAGAGTTGGCCCGCCTGGCCGATAACCATCGCTGCGTCATGGCGGTGGCTTTCAACCGGCGCTTCGCCCTGCTCTACCGCCAGGCGCAGGAAATTTTCGGCGGCCGAGCCGTCCAAACCGCGCTCTTCCAAAAGCATCGCCCGGTCAGCCCGCATGTGAACCTTTTCAACCAGTACCTCGATGACACCATTCATCAAATCGACCTGATGCGCTTTTACTGCGGTGAATTGCAGGCGCTCTCCACCCATTACACCCTGCAGGATGGCAGGTTGACCGGCGCCGTCAGCACCGCCCGCACCGCCGGCGGCGGCCTGGTCACACTGGTGAACAGCCTGCAGGCCGGCGCCTGGCAGGAAAGCGTGGATTTGCACGGCGAAGGCTTCAGTCTGCACGTCGACGCCTTCCGCGAATTGCGCGTGAAGTACGATGATCACGAGGAAGTCTATGGCACCGACCGCGCCGGTAAATGGGTGCCCGAACTGCGCGAACGCGGCTTTGAGGGCCAGGTGGCGCATTTCCTGGATTGTGTCCAAACCCGCCAAACGCCCCTTGTCAATGCCTGGGAAGCCGTCAAAACCCAGAAATTGATGGAAGATCTGGTGCTGGCTTCCGGCGATCCGCTCTCTTCGCCTGAAAACGATTGGGACAAGATCGACCGTTGGGGTGAAAAACCCTGACGCCGCCCTGCATCCATAGTAAAATCGTCCAATGCCTACCGAAAAAGAAGTCTACCAATCCCACGCCGATCGCTATGAGCAATTGGTTTATCGCGAGGATTATCAAAAGAATCTGCCCAAAGCCGTGCGGAATATCCGCGATTTTGCCGGTTTGGACATCGTCGAACTGGGCGCCGGCACCGGCCGCCTGACGCGCTTTTTGGCGCGCGAAGCCCGTAAAGTCTATGCCGGCGACCTTTCCTTTCACATGCTCAGCCGGGCAGCCGGCTTGCTGCGTCCAGAAGAAGCCGCGCGCTGCAGCCTCTCCGTGGCCGATATGCGCCGTATGCCCTTCCCGGATGCCTGCGCCGACCTGGTCGTCGCCGGCTGGAGCTTCTGTTACCTCGCTGTTTGGGGTGCGGACCGCTGGCAACCCGAATTGGAGAATGGCCTCGGCGAGGCGCTGCGCCTGCTGCGCCCCGGGGGTATGGTCATCCTCTTCGAGAATTACGGCACCGGCTCCGAAACCCCCAACCCCCCGCCCCATCTGAATGGATATTTCGATTTTCTGAAAGGCAAAGGTTTTCGGTCTGACTGGATCCGCACCGATTACGATTTCGCTTCCATGCAGGAAGCCCAGGACCTCTCCGATTTCTTCTTCGGCGGTGAGCTGGCCGAAAAAGTACGTAAAAACCAATGGAAAATCCTGCCCGAATGCACCGGCGTCTTCTGGCTCGCGAAATAACCCTGCCGGCCCTTCATCATCTGTAGGGCGGGAATCCATTCCCGCCGCTTTCACCCCTCATAACGCACCGTAGATACCGTCTTGCTTGTCAAGCCCCAAGAGCAAAATTGGGGTCAAAAGGCATATCCGTCTTGATAACGCCATAAGCCAAAACCAGCAGTTTGCGCATGGCGGCACCCACTACTGCCATCTTGCA
>JABLXK010000015.1 GCA_013178095.1 Anaerolineae bacterium
AGGGCACTGGTTGAGCGTTCAGAGATTGGATCAACCTTGTGAATGCAAGCTCATTTCCAATGTGTTGGAAAGGCTTCAGATACCGTCCGATCTCAACTCGGAAAAAGGCCAGGGGATCTTATCTACGCATCGGGCTTAATGCCTGAAGGGCGGATCCAGATTCACCCTGGCTTTGCGCAATCGGTGCCTTCAGCCTTTCTAACACATCTACCCTTAAAGATACAAGGGCGCATTTCCAAATGCGCCAATTCATTTACAACAGTTGTGGTTATGGATAACCACCCATCCCGCTATCACTCGTGGGTCGGATTGGTGTTCTTCCAATCCGACAAATCTCCTTCCAACAATGCCTTTCGCAACCTTCCTTGTCGGTTTTCGCTTTACTCAAACCGACCTACATTTCCCTGATTAAAATACAGGGACAACCCAACGCCTATTCTATTTTCCACACCTTCTCCCCGCCCATATCCTGCCTGCCGCTCATGCGCAGCGCCTGCACGGTCAGGCTTTCCCGCATTTTCGCTTCGTCTCCAAATAACGACGGGATCTGCGACGCGTACGAACTCAACGCCGTCAATTTCTTTTCTAAATTCTCCAGTGAAAACAACTTCACCTGCGTCTCCCCGCCGTTGATCGCCTCCATGCGCTTTTCCAGCCAATCCGCATGCAGCGCGTAAGGCAAATCCTCGTAGAAACGCACCGCATATCCGCTTCCCTGCAGGCGCACTCCCAGGTCGAACGCCAATAAATGGTCGATGTGCCCGCCGATCCCCAGCGGCGCGTACATTTCGACTTCCTCCGTCTTAAACAGCGCACTTACTTTTTCGAGATAATGCCCCACCAGCGCGCCATCCTGCGGATTGCGCGTCCCCAGGATGTCGTCCATAGCTGGGTACAGCCACTCCCCGCGCGCATCCTGCCGGTAGATCAGGTCGCGCACGTCCCCGTACACGCCCTCCGCTCGTATGACGCCCAGGGCTTGCCGGTCCTCCGCCGCGCGCAGCGCGGTGATGTCCCTCGGGTTCCCCCAACTGGCGTGCAGCTCGCGCGCCGCCGGCGAGAGCGGACCCTGGTAATGGGCGCAGAACAGGTTGTAAACCAACACGCGTTCACCCGCCTCTACCGCCTGCGCCATCCATCCCCCGCAGGATAGCACCGCGTCGTCCAGGTGCGGTGAGAGAACCAAAATCGTTTTCATTTATCGTTTCCTCTATCCTATTTTACTGTTCCCCATCTGTGTTCATCAAATCCTGGCTGACAATACTCTCGGAGATCTTAATAACCACAGGAAAAATCAATAATTCATAAAATTATCTGTGTGCATCTGTGGTTAATTGGCCTCTCAAGGTAAAATCATATCCTATGATTGAACCCAACCAAGTCAAACTGCTCGCCTTCGATCTGGACGGCACGCTGATTGCCGCGCACCAGACAATCTCCCCCTTCACCAAATCCGTGCTCATGCGCCTGCGCTCGCGCGGCGTCCTTTCCACCATCGCCACCGGTCGCATCCTGCCCGCGGTGACCGCCTTTGCCGACGACCTGGAGATCGACATCCCCCTGATCCTCTCCAACGGCGGCATCCTGCAAAACCGCCGCGGCGAGCTGACCGCCTTCACCCCCCTGCCGCTGGACGTCATTCAGGATACCATCCGGGTGGCTGCCGATCAAAAACGCGACCTGGTCGTTTACATCTGCGAGGATATTTATGTCCTGCGCAACACCGACAACATCTCCCCCACCTACGGCAAGTCGTCCGCTTACCTGCACGAGGTCGGCAGTTGGGATACCATCGCCGATAAGCTGCCGGGCGCCAACAAATGCGTGATCGTCGACCAGACCAATGAGCAGAACCTGGTCGAAACCGAGGCGGCATTGCGGGCAGCCCTCGACGGGCGCGCCGTCACCCTGCGCTCCAGCAAAGCCCTGCTGGAAGTGCAGCCCAACGGCATCACCAAAGCCACCGGCCTGCGCCAGTTGGCCGATGCGCTCGGCATCACCCTCGAACAGGTGATCGCCTTCGGCGATTACGACAACGACGCCGAAATGCTGCAAGCCGCCGGCCTGGGCGTGGCCGTGGGCGAAGCCACCCCCGCCTGCCTGGAGAACGCCGACCTGCTGGTCGCTTCACCCGAAGCGGACGGGCCAGCCCATTTTCTCGAAGATTTTTTTCTTTCCGAGGGATAGATAAAAAGAATTAATCAGAGAGTGCGCCCGTGTGGCGCGCTTTTTGTTATCCGGCAAAGACCGGTTTGGTTTGAGGGATATCTATTCAAACAAAATGAAACGCGCGTGGCAGCCGAATAGCATCACTATTGTTCCAACCCCCAACTCTTGATCTTTTCCGGTTTCAGCTTGATCAACAGGTTCTCCGGGTCTTCCATCCATTCCTGCGGATCCTGCGCCAGCACCCCCTGCTCGCCCAGGTTGCGCGCGTAGATCCAGGTGAACTTCTCGCGCAGGAATGCGCGCGGCCCGCGCACCAGCTCCGCCCTGCCTTCCAGCACCACCGCCTGGTTGTCGAGGTGGTTCGTGGTCGTGTCGATCACCACCGAGATCCAGGCGTTCTTTTGAATATTGCGCACCTTGTGCGTGCTGCTGTACGCGCTGATCCACAGGCATTCCCCATCCCAGCCGTACCACACCGGCACCACGTGCGGCCGGTTTTGTTCGTCGACTGTTGCAATACGGGCGATCAAGGCTTTACCTAAGAATTCGTCATTAACCTTATTCTGATTCATACTCTTATCCAAAAGTGTTTTCCTATAATTTATCGAAAAATCAACCAGTATTATTGCTAACCGACTCCCTCCTCAACACCTTCCCCACCCCCGACCCGGGTAATTTGTCAATAAAGATCACCTCGCGCGGCACCTTGTAGCTCATCAGGTCGGCGCGGCACCACTCCTGCACCGCCTCGGTCGTCAGCGCCGGGTCCTTACGCGCAACCGGAGCTGATCTCTTCTCAGGCTCCCTGCCATTCTTCTACATCTAATATATACGATCGCACCACGCTGCGCACGTCCCCTTGCATGGAAAACCAGCGGATGCGCGGATCGTCTTGCTTGAACCAGTTGGCCTGGCGGCGCACGAACAGGCGCGTGCGGCGCTTGATCAGCAAGACCGCCTCCTCCAGGTTCATCTCTCCTTTTATATAAGCCGCCATCTCACCGTAGCCGATGGCGGAGAGCGCCGGAGCGTCCGGTGCGTAACCGCGCGCCAGCAGCCCGCGCACCTCATCCGCGAAGCCGTCCGCCAGCATCTGTTCGATACGCGCGTCGATGCGCGCGTAAAGCTCGGCGCGCTCGCGCTTCAGGCCGATCAACTTATATTGATAGGGCAATTCACCCTTGCTGCGCTGCTCCGAGAAGCGCCGTCCGGTGTTGAAGATCACCTCCAGCGCGCGCACCGTCCGGCGCCGGTTGCGCCAGTCGATAGCCGCGGCCGCCGCCGGATCGAGCAGCGCCAGTTTGGCGTGCAGCGCTTGCGCGCCGATTTCCTCCGCCCAGGCTTCGATGGCCGCGCGCATGCGCTCGTCCGGCTGCTGCGGCGGGATGCTCCAGCCCTCCGTGATGGCGCGCACGTACTGCCCGGTGCCGCCCACCACCAGCGGCAGCTTGCCCCTGGTTTGGATATCTGCGATGATGCGCAGTGCCTCGCGCTGAAAGAGCGCCAGGCTGTAGGTCTGGTCGGGTTCGGCAATGTCGATCAGGTGATGGGGAATGGAACGCAGCTCCTGTGGGGTGGGCTTAGCCGTGCCGATGTCCATGCCGCGGTAGAACAGGCGCGAGTCGGCCGAGATGATTTCGGCGTCCAGCTCGCCCGCCAGCTCCAGCGCCAGGGTGGTCTTGCCCACCGCCGTCGGGCCGACCAGGATCACCACAGGATGCTCAACCGGATAACGCATATTTGAACCAGGTCACTTTCACTTGTTGATTGGGTTGCCGTTCCACGGAGAGCACGTCGATGCGCCAGTCCGCGTCCAGCAGGTCGTGAGTTTGCAGGTAGTCCAGCGCGGAGTTGCGCATGTGCTCCTGCTTTTTGGGGGTGACGGACTCCTCGGGGTAGCCGAAGGTTTGCGTGCGGCGCGTCTTGACCTCGCAGAACAGCAGTGTGCCGTCCTCCTTGGCCACCAGGTCGATCTCGCCGTAGGCTGTGCGCACATTGCTCTCCAGCACCTGCGCGCCCTGAGCTTCCAGGTAGCGCCGGGCCGCCCCCTCGCCCCAGCTCCCCAGGCGCTTGTTGTCGCTTTGCTTCCTTTTCGCTCGTCCGTCCATGATTATTTCTCATTATAGTATGCCTGATCGAAGAGAGCGCGAAAAATCAATGTCATTCTGAACGAGCAGGGCGAGTGAAGAATCTCGGCTGAAGGTTGATGTGCGCCAGGAATATTTTTCTTCCAACCGAGATGCTTCACTGCGTTCAGCATGACACTTGGATTGAAGGACCTCATCTGTGTTCATCAACCCTAAATAATCATCAGAGTCCATCTGTGTCGAAAACCGAAACCAGCCTGCACCCACGTAATACGGCAGTAACTCAAGTGGCGGCTATGGAAAACCGTCCTACATTTCTTGTCAAGGTACCTATAATCACATATCATCCTATAAGATGAATTTTGGTCGGACACAAAATGCAAATCCCAATGCTAATTTAAAGAATAGATCGCATAAAATGAATTAAAATAATGGTAACGATTCTATAATAATTTATTCAGTATAGAAATGCAAAAATGTAACAAGTGCCAGCACTCGTATACTGTGGTTCCTTTTCAAGGGGTTATAAATAAGGAGAAAAAATGAATTCATGTGAAATTTCAAAAAATGCAGTATTAGCGGGCGATCTTCATGAAGTTGATCCATTTATCGATTCGATCATCAATAACCTAAAGAAATCCGAAGAATACTTCCCTTTTGATATGACGATCTCAGGATATGCAAATGACCCGCGTCCTTTATGGGAAGTGGAAGAAATCAGGAAATGGTGCGAAAGTTTGCAGCAAAAGCATCCTTATCTGCCATATCTGTTATCAAATTCAACAATTGAATGGTATGCCCTCTGTATTTTAGAGATTGAGGAGGTTGAACGTCGCGAAACAATATTTGGGACAAGAGGTGTCTATCGAATAACGATGAATGAATTCAAAAAATTTAGCGCGCAAGTGACAGGTGGATCAGGAATTCTTTTTCATAATATTTGTGACATTTCGACTAATAAGCAATTCGAATTGATGATGTTATCATCTGAACGAATGATTAAAGCATTGTCAAATGTATTGTTTATTACAGAAAAGTAGCTAATTAATTTCTCTCCATAAGAAACTGTAGAGAACCAGCGAATATGGGAGATAGACACCCCAGTTTTTATTATTAGCGTTACTTAATCAGTATAGAAACAAAGGTGATTTTTCGTTTTCCTTTGCCTTTATTTTTTATTTAAAATTTAATCCATTCCTGGATATGTACTTATTTATACAAGAATGACAGTAACCAGAAGGGTATTATCTGCGTCCATAAATCATAAAATAATTGTCTGCGTTCATCTGCGTCAAAAACCGAAACCAACCTGCACCCACGCATTACAGCAATAATTCAAGTGGCGCGTATGGAAACGCACCCTACTTTTGATTTGACAGCGGACTCCCTCTCCTTCCAGGAGAGGGTCAGGGGTGAGGTCGTAGCCCACTGCAAGAGCAGTGAGCGGAGATAATCGACTCATGATTGCATCTAGCAATCCATGAGTCGGTCATCGTTTGAGCAAGCGACGTAGAGCTGCATTCTATTCCCCTTTAATTGTCATCCTGAACCCCGAAGGGGTGCCTGCCCTCAGCGGAGCGTGGGGAAGGATCTCGGCTGGATGTTGACGTGCGCCAGGAATTTTGTTCTTCCAACCGAGATGCTTCACTGCGTTCAGCATGACACTTGGATAGAAAGATATTATCTGTGTTCATCAACCATAAAATCATCATCCGCGTTCATCTGCGTTAAATTCCATTAACCTGCGCTGTGTCAGAGCGCGAATTTGACAATTAAAAAATCCCTGCTAAACTTGAAAAACACTATTCGTAAAGAAAGCATCCCACTTATGCCAACCGCACAAATACTTGCCATCGGCACCGAACTCCTGCTCGGCGTCATCACCGACACAAACACCGCCTACATCGCCCGCAGCCTCAACCAATACGGCGTGGACATCTTCAAAACCGGCACCATCGGCGATAACGAAGCCCGCATCGCCGAGGAAATCCGCGCCATCCTGCAGGAAAGCGACATCCTCATCACCACCGGCGGCCTCGGCCCCACCGTGGACGACCCCACCCGCCAGGCTGTGGCGCGTGCCTTTGGCGTCGAGCTGGACTTTTACCCCGAGCTATGGGAGCAAATTGAAACCCGCTTCCGCGCTTACGGCCGCCCGCCCTCCGAGAACAACAAACGCCAGGCGTACCTGCCGCGCGGCGCGCAGGCCATCGAAAACCCGGTCGGCACCGCCCCCGCTTTCGCTTTTTGGAAAGAGGGCAAGGTGGTGGTCAGCCTGCCCGGCGTGCCCTCCGAAATGAAAACGTTACTGGAAGATGCGGTCATCCCCATGCTGCGGGAGCGTTTCAAGCTGGCCGGCATCACCCTTTCCCGCACACTGCGCTCCGCCGGCATGGGCGAATCCAACGTGGACGAGCTGGTCTCCGAATTGGAAAAACTCAGCAACCCCACCGTAGGACTGGCCGCCCATCCCGGCCAGGTGGACATCCGCATCACCGCCAAAGCCCCCAGCCGCGCGGAAGCCGAAGCGCTCATTCGGCCGGTCGAGGAGCAGGTGCGCCGCATGCTGGGCGTGAAGATCTACGGCGCGGACGAGGACACCCTGCCCGCCGTGCTGACCAAACTAACCATCGATTGCGATATTCATCTCGACGTGCTCTATACCCCCGCGCTCGAAGAGATCGTGGCAGACGTTAAAACCCTGCCCTTCGTGCGCTCTGCCCGCGTCGTTCCATCCACTGATGAAAATTCATTGTACAATGATGTTCATGACCAAGATGTACTGGTCCTTTCCGCCGGTGAACGCGCCGGAAAACGGGCGCTGGATATGTCTCTGCGGCTGGGCGGAAAAACCCTGCAAGATACGCGCAATTTCGGCGGGCACCCCGCCCTTTATCCCCTGTGGGTCAAGAATTACATTTTCAGCTTTATACGCGAGTCCATCTTAAACTTAAAAGAGAAAGGTGAATTATGCAAAAAGTAGACCTGATCCTTAAAAATGCCATCGTCCTGACCATGGACCAAGACCTGCACCAGTATACGCCCGGCGCCCTGGCGGTAGTCGGCGATTCCATCGCGGCGGTCGGCTTTGAAAAGGATATCCTCGCTGCCTATTCCGCTGGCGAGGTCAAGGATTGCGGCGGCAAGGTGCTCTTGCCCGGCCTGGTCAACACCCATACGCACATCCCCATGACCATGCTGCGCGGTCTGGCCGACGACCTGCGCCTGGACGTATGGCTGATGGGCTACATGATGCCGGTCGAGCGCGAGTTCGTCTCGCCCGAATTTGTGGCTCTCGGCACGAAAATCGGCTGCATCGAGTCCATCCGCACTGGCATCACCTGCATGAATGACATGTACTATTTCGAAGACACCATTGCCCGCACCATCGCCGAAATCGGCCTGCGCGCGGTTTGCTCCCAATCCGTGATGAAATATCCCACACCCGACGCGAAATCGTATGAAGATGCGTTGGAACGGATGCGCGCCTTCGCCATCGAATTCAAGGACCATCCCCTGATCATTCCCTGCGTCGCCCCGCACGCCCCCTTCACCTGCCCGCCGGAAATCCTCAAGGCCTGCACCCAACTGGCCCTGGAATTCGACATCCCGCTGCACATCCACATTGCCGAGACCAAGGAAGAACTGGAGAACATGCGCCGCGAAAACGGCATGCCGGTGGTGCCTTACACCAAGAAGCAGGGTGTTTTCGAAGCCAAGACCATCGCCGCGCACTGCGTGCACATCGACGAAGGCGAGATCCGCACGCTGCAGCACGCGCATGTGGGCGTGGCGCACAACCCCTCCTCCAACATGAAGCTGGCTTCCGGCATCGCGCCGGTCAAAGCTATGCTCGACCTGGGGCTGAAGGTCGGCATCGGTACGGACGGCACCGCTTCCAACAACGATCTGGACTTCTTCGAGGAAATGCGTCTGGCTTCCTTCCTGGCGAAAGGCTCGACCGGCGACCCCACCGCTGTGCCCGCCTGGCAGACCTTGCTGATGGCTACGCGCATGGGCGCAGAAGCCATGCACGTCGACCATCTCACCGGCTCGCTGGAAGTTGGCAAACGCGCCGACCTGATCCTGTTCGACCTGAACACCATTCATAACAGCCCGCGCTTCACCCACGACGAGAACGGCGTCTATTCGCAGATCGTCTACGCCGGCAAAGCCAGCGACGTGACCGACATGCTGGTCAACGGCAAGTGGATCATGCGCGAGCGCGTCATCGACTGCCTGGATGAGCAGGCCCTGATCGATGAAAGTCAGGTGGTGGCCGCCAAAATCGACAAGTTCATCACCAAACGCGAGAAATCCATTCTCTCCAAGCTGCTTGCCATCGGCGGCGCCAGCCAGGAGGAATCCTTCGAGGTGCAGATTAAGGTCAGCATCGACGATCCCAAACCCATCATCGAAAAACTCGACAGCGGCGTGCTGATGATCGTGCGCTCGCGCCATTATCGCGAGTACGACACCTACTTCGATTTCGAGGACAAAGCCGAAGGCCGCTTACGCTTCCGCGAGGATCATTTCATCGAGCGCAACGGCTCCATCTCGCAGGTGCGTTCGCGCCTGACCCTGATCGGCGCCACGCCTGAACGGCATTATCCGCAGGAAGTCATGCTCTCGCGCAGCCGCTTCATTGCCCCCGCCGACCAGAGCTTGCGCTTCTACCGCGAATATTTCAAACCGGTTTCCGAGGTCGAAGTGGAAAAGGACCGCCTGCGCTACCTGGTGGAATACAAGGGCGAGGAATTCTTCATCAACGTCGACGAGATCAAGAAACCCGACCTGGGGTACTTCCTGGAAATCAAAGCCCGCACCTGGAGCGAAAAAGACGCGGAAGAAAAATCCGCGCTGATCACCGACCTGCTCAACCTGCTGGGGGCACCCTCCGGCAAGCAAACCGTCAAGGATTACATCGAGATCGTGGAAGAACGCTGACCGGTATGGCGAACGGATCGCAAGCACCGTTGAAAGTCCTGTTCCTGGCCTCCGAAGCTGAACCATTCTACAAAGTCGGAGGCCTGGGCGATTACGCCGGTTCGCTGCCGGCCGCGTTGCGCGCCGTCGCCGAAAAAGAAGGCCGGCCGCTGGATATGCGCGTGGCGCTGCCTTTTCACCAGAGCATTGCGGTGGACCCCAGCGGTTTTAAAAAAGCCGCGCACCTGACGGTCCCCAAACGGCGCGGCACAGCCAAGGGCATCGCATTTCAGACCACCTTCAACAACATCCCGTTTTATTTCATCCGCCGTTCCGGAAAAGCCGGCGGCTTTGAACGTATTTACAGCCCCGACCCGCTGCAGGACGCGCGCAAATACATCTTCTATTCGCTCGCCAGCCTGCGCCTGGCCGAAGCGCTGGATTGGCAGCCGGACATCCTGCACGCCAACGACTGGCATGCAGCGGTGGCTGTGCACCAGCTCAAGCGCCTGGCACCGGTACATCCGTTTTTCAGGGACACGCGCTCGCTGCTGGTAGTGCATAACCTGCCCTACATGGGCGGGGGCACCGAGGATGTGCTCAACGAATTCGGCCTTCCTCCGGTGGACGCGGAAGGCCTGCCCGCCTGGGGGCGCCATTTTCCGCTCACCATGGGGCTGGTCGCCGCCGATCACATCGCGGCTGTCTCGCCTTCCTACGCGCAGGAACTGCTGAGCGATGAATTCGGAAGCGGATTGGTGAAGTTCTTTGAAAGCAGGCGCGAGCGCCTCAGCGGTATCCTCAACGGTATCGACACGCACCTGTGGGATCCGCGCACCGACTCCCACATCCCGGAGAATTATTCCGCCGATTCACTCGAGCGTAAACCGCTCAACAAGGCTTCTCTGTTGCAAACGCTGGGCTTGCCGCCGGATACGGAGCGTCCGCTGCTGGTGGCCATCACGCGCCTGGACGTGCAGAAAGGTGTAGACCTGATCCTTTCTGCCATGCCGGCCCTCAAGGACCTGCCCTGGAATCTGGCTGTGCTGGGTTCGGGCAGCCCGGGTTACGAGCGCGATTTCAGCGACCTGCAGGCGGCTTTCCCGGGGCGCGTGCGCGTTTCGCTGGAATTCAATTCCCACCTGGCGCACCAGCTCTACGCCGCGGGCGACATCTTCTTGATGCCCTCGCGCTATGAGCCCTGCGGGCTTTCGCAAATGATCGCCATGCGCTACGGCTGCCTGCCCGTGGCGCGCGCCGTGGGCGGACTGCGTGATACCATCCAGGACGTGCCGGCGGATGCCCGCACGGGCTACCTGTTCGCGGACGCCGATGAGGCTTCCTTCAGCCGGGCGCTGCGCAGCGCGCTTGCTGATTTCGGGAATCGCAAGGCATGGCAGGCAGCGCAAGTTCGCGCCATGCGGCAGGATTTTTCCTGGGAACAATCCGCCCGGCGCTATTTGGATTTATATCGGGAATTACGAACCGAAGGGAAATAGACAGGGAGGCAATTATGCAATTTAAACGCTCCAGCGGCATTCTCATGCACGTCAGCAGTTTGCCCGGGAAATTCGGCATCGGCGACCTGGGCAGCTGCGCCTATGACTGGGTGGATTTTTTGGAAGCCACCGGCACCGCGCTCTGGCAGGTACTGCCGCTCAACCCCACCGGCTTCGGGGATTCGCCCTATCAAGGATTGTCCGCCTTTGCCGGCAACTCTTTGTTCATCGACCTGGAAAACCTGCGCGAACTCGGCCTCATCCCGGCCAAAGCGCTCTCCTCGCCGCCCGCATTTTCCCAGCGCAAGGTGGATTTTTACAAAGCGAGCCGCTTCAAGCGCCGCCTGTTGGAACTGGCTTATGCCAATTACCGGAAAAACCCGGATGTCACTCTTCAAAAAGAATTCGAACAATTCAAGCTGGAAAATGCTCATTGGCTGGAAGATTTCGCCACCTTCATGGCGCTGCGCGAGCGCTTCAAGCTGGTCAGCTGGCGCGACTGGCCGGATGCCTACCGGCTGCGCGAACCCCAGGCGCTGCTCTCCTTCGCCGAAGAGCAGGCCGCCGTGATTGAAATGCAGGCCTTCTTCCAGTTCCTGTTTTTCCGCCAGTGGTTCGCGCTGAAACGCTACGCCAACGAGCGCGGCGTGCAAATCGTGGGCGACATCCCCATTTTCATGGGTTTCGACAGCGCCGACGTGTGGTCCATGCCGCACCTCTTCACCCTGGATGCCGACCGCCATCCCACCTTCGTGGCGGGGGTGCCGCCGGATTTCTTCTCCAGCACCGGCCAGTTGTGGGGCAACCCGTTGTACGTTTGGGAGGAACATCGTAAGGAAGGTTATTCCTGGTGGATCAACCGCGTGGCGGCCACGTTGAAAACGGTCGATATCATCCGTCTGGATCACTTCCGCGGTTTTGCGGGTTATTACAAAATCCCGGCTGCCAACAAGACCGCCGAAGGCGGCGAATGGGTGGATGGGCCGCGACGCGACCTTTTCGACGCCATTCAAGCCAGGCTGGGCGAGCTGCCCTTCATTGCTGAGGACCTGGGGGTGATCACCCCCGATGTGGTGGATTTGCGCGAGCATTACCACCTGCCCGGCATGCGCATCTTTCAGTTCGCCTTCTGGGAGGACGCCAATCACGAATTCCTGCCGCACACCTACCCGGTCGATTGCGTGGCTTACACGGGTACGCACGACAACGACACCGCCCAATCCTGGTTTAAACTGGCTCCTGCCCACGAGCAGCGCTTCTGCATGAGCTACCTGGGTTATCCGCCGATTGGCGATATCGCGCATGCCATGATCCGCGCGGTGTGGAGCTCGGTGGCGGTTTTTGCCGTGGCGCCCATGCAGGATTTCCTCAAGCTGGGTAATTCCGCCCGCATGAACCTTCCGGCATCCACCTCCGGCAACTGGCAATGGCGCATGCAGCCGGACGCGCTCACCCCCGGACTGATAGGTTGGATCAGGGAATTGAATATCGTTTACAACCGCGCGAACCCCCGGCAAGGTTGGAAAGCCGGACAATACTTCAGAGGGTAGGATCGGCTTCTTCCACGCTGCGGCGAGGTTTATTGGCCCAATAAATACCGAAGATGATCACCGCAGAACCCAGCACTTCCAAAAGGCTGGGTTTTTCACTTAATATAAAAAACGCAAGCGCCGCTGAACCGGCCGGTTCGCCCAGCAGCGACAGCGACACGTAAGCTGCCGGCAGCTTGCCCAGCGCCCAATTTAATAAGGAATGCCCGATCACCTGCGGGATCAGCGCCAGCAGCACCAGCCACACCAGGTTGGAGGTGTCCACCTCCAGCAGCGGCTGGCGGGCAGCCAGCGAGATGGCCAGCAACGTCAGCGCAGCCACGCTGTATACCAGGAAGCTATAGCTCTGATTGGATAGTTCCTTGCGCACCGTCCGACCGCAAATCATGTATCCGCTGGCGCACCAGGCGCCGAATAATGCCAAAAAGTTGCCCCAAATCCCCTCACGGCCGTTGAACCCGTCCTCTAGTCCGCAATGCATACCATCAGGTGAGAAGGAGCATATGCCGTTGAGCGAGATCAGCACAATGCCGACAATCGCCACCATCAATCCGACCACAAACACTTTGGGCAGCTTTTCCTTCAGGAGAAGCGGCGAAAGCAGCGTCACCCAGATCGGCGAAGTGGTCACCAGCACCGTCGACGAAACCACATTGGTGAATTCCAGCGACGTGATCCAGGCAGCGAAGTGGATCCCCAACAGCATGCCCGAGCCGATCAGCAGCAGCGCATTCCGGCCGCGGATCACCTGCCTCTCGCGAATGATCTTCCGGATGGAAAATGGAAAAAGGAAGATTACTGCCAGCGAGAGCCGGTAAGTAGCGATCACCAGCGATGAAAGATCCGTCTGCGCTTTGCGAATAAAGATAGCAGCAGTGGAAACTGCCAGAATGGCGGTAAACAACCCAAGCGGGGCTGTGTTTTTATTAACGAATTGATAGATATTGTATTTTTTTATTGACACAGGTCTAACCGGCTTATAGAATGAGATTATTGATGAATAATAAAACAGGAGAAATAAAATGACTTTCCAATTACCTGATTTACCGTACGATTATAATGCGCTTGAACCTTACATGGACACTAAAACCACAGAGTTGCATCACGACAAGCATCATGCCACCTATACCGCCAAATTGAACGCGGCGCTGGAGAAATATCCGCAGTTTTATGATATGAAAATCGAAGATATCCTGAAGGACCTCTCCAAGGTTCCCGAGGACGTGCGCGGCGCGGTGCGCAATCACGGCGGCGGCTACTATCATCACAACCTGTGGTGGACGCAGTTCGGCCCCGGCAAAGGCGGCGAGCCGACCGGCGCGCTGGCCAAAGCCATCGATGAGACCCTCGGCAGCTTTGCCAGCTTCAAGGAGAAATTGAATGCGGCGGCCGTAGGCTTGTTCGGCAGCGGCTGGGCTTGGCTGAGCCAGGATGCCGGCGGCAAGCTGGTGATCAGCACCACCCCCAATCAGGATTCCCCCATCTCACAGGGGCTGGTTCCCCTGTTGGGTGTGGACGTGTGGGAGCATGCCTATTACCTCAAGTACCAGAACCGCCGCAACGAGTTCGTGGACGCTTTCTGGAACGTGGTGGATTGGGTCGCGGTCGCCAAACGCTTCCAGGCATAGCCGGATTTTTAAATCTCAGATTTATATAAAGCAGGTCGCACAAAAATGTGCGACCTGCTTTTATTATTTATCACTAGTCGGACCTCATTGGCAGGCCGCCGCCAAATGCTCTTCATAAGTCGCGGAGAAAACGTGCCGTCCTGACCCGTCGCAAGCCGCGCGGAAATATAAATACGGCGTATCCATTGCGTTCGCCACCGCCATCAACGCGGTCATGCCGGGGTTGCAGATCGGCGCGGGCGGCAGCCCGGGATTCAGGTACGTGTTGTAGGGTGAGTTCGTCTGCAAGTCACTTTCCGTCAGGGGATTCTTCCACCAACTGCCGCTGGCCTGGTCAAAGCCAAATGCGTATTGGACGGTGGGATCGCTCTGCAGCGGCATACTCGCTTTCAGGCGGTTGAGGAACACCCCCGCGATCAGCGGACCTTCGTCCGTAGCCACCATTTCCTTTTGCACGATGGAGGCCAGAATGATGCTTTCGTACAAGCTCAAGCCTTTCTTCTCGACCAGGCCGGCGTACTCCGCTGGAAGCTGGGCGGCAAATTGACCGGTTAACGCGGCCGCCAAATCTTGTGCATCGGCGCTGCGCAGCATCTGATATTCACCCGGGAAAAGAAAACCTTCCAGGCTGCCGGCGCCTGAACTTTCAACAATTTTGTAATCACCGGCAGGGTCTTTGACCTCGTCCAGGAAATCCGCCGCGTCGACCGCCAATCCCGATTGCGGTAAAAGCGCAGCAATCTCCTCGGAGCGCCAGCCCGGCAGAAAGCTGAAAGCCACATCCTGCGGATTGCTGTCGACGATGTGATTGGCGATATCCAGCATGCTCATGGCCGGGCTAAGCGTGTAAATACCTGTTTGAATCTTTTTGTCATTGCCTGTGTAGATGAGCAGGTCGATGAACGGGTTATATGCGTGAATCAATCCCGCTTGATACAGGTCATACACGACCTGGCTGGCGCTTTCGCCATATTGGATGGTGAAAATCCGTTTCACCCCATCCGCATCCAACGGTGTGGTGAGCGTTTTCTTGTTGGCTTCCAGGTTGATGGCATACAGGATGCGCCGAGAAGTTTCCAATTGCGGATCGGGTTGGCCGAAATCCCTTGCAGCTTTTTGGGGGATCAGCAAGCCGAATACGAAATAGACAGCGTACAAAATCAGAAATACCAGCAGGATGAAGAATACCAGCAGTAAATGATCTTTTCTTTCTCTTTTCATTGGTTGTTATCCAAATAGGTCTGCAGGAATAAGACAGCCGCGATCGCGTCGAAATGGCCTTTGCGTTTGCCGCGCGGCAATCCCATTTCCAGGCGCGATTGCCTGGCTGTGCGTGTGCTGTGTGCTTCATCAACCGCGCGTACTTCCGGACCGCCTTGCGCATGAATCGCTTCCGCCAGCCGTATGGCGCTCCTGCCGGAGGGCGTCAGGTCGTTTTGATCGTCGTAGGTTACGCCCATCAAGATCAGGGAAACCTCATTTTCATTGGCGAGCTGCACAATCGCTGCGGCATCCAGCGCACGCGACTGATGTTCGATGACTCTCAGCGGGCTGGCGATGGTGCGCGTGGGATCACTGAGCGCCAGTCCGATACGTCTGGCACCCCAATCGACGGCCATTATTCTGGAAGGGGCAGTATCACACATGCAATGAAAAAATTATACATGATTGCGGGAAAGTGATTTCTAAAAGTCTACAATTTTTATCCGATATAATAAAAATGTGATTCACTTGAGGTGACCATGAAGAAAGTTCTTCTTTTTATCACGATTTTATTAACGGTTATCGCCTGTACGATCAGCTTTCCCTCTTCTTCGTCCTATGACCGTGAAGTTGAAACCGGTGTGGCGGTGGCATTCACCCAAACTGCGCTGGCTGCCGCGCAGCAAAGCCCGGCTGCCACGTTGACGCTGGAAAACGCGGTCTCGCCCACGCCCACGCTCACCCAAACTCCCCCCGCCGACGATCCCAAAATCCAGCTTGGCGATCCCGACTGGCAGGATGACATTACATCCGACAAAAACTGGAGCCTGGCTCAGGTGAACGAGGGGATAGGAGAAGATGTTTTTACCCATTCAAAGGGCGCCATCGCCGCGCGAAACAGCTTTAGCTTTAACTGGATTCTCACCTATTTTTCGTTCCGCGATGCTTATTTAGAAGCCAAATTTGAAGTCGATACCTGCAGCAAGAATGACCGCTACGGGTTGATGGCCCGCGCAAAAGATTACGCGGATGGCATCGCATATTATTATACGGTGACCTGCGACGGTCATTACAACCTGCGGCGGGTAACCACCAGCGGCACAACCGAGTTGCTGGACTCACCATCCAGCGAAGCGCTTAACGCAGGCTCTGACCAAAGCAACACTCTCGGAATGTGGCTTAAAGGCTCTACCATACGCTTATATGCCAACAATCAATTTTTAACCGAGATCAACGACAGCCAGATCGACGTGGATGGGCATTTCGGGTTTTTCGTTAATTCCGCTCAGACACCCGGTTTTACCGTTCATCTGGACGAAATCGCTTACTGGCTGATCGACTAATATTGATTTTCTAAGGAGGTCGATATGGGTGTGCCGATTAAACCTTCGGAGATCACGCCTGAAGCCGTTTACATCTCCCGCCGCCGGTTTTTCCGCGATACCGCCCGCCTGGCCGCGGCCTCGCTGATTCTCAGCGCCTGCCGCCCGAAAAATACTCCCTCCCCGGCTGCCGACGCATCGGCAGCCTACCCCGCCCCGGCCGCAACCGGCTGCGCCGATGAATTGGGCGATGCGCTCACCGATTATCAGGACGTCACCGGATATACCAATTACTACGAGTTTTCCACCGATAAGAGCGGTCCAACCCGCCTGGCTGCGAATTTGACCACCAGTCCCTGGTCGGTGGCAGTCAGCGGCCTGGTCGATCAACCGCACACCTTTGACATCGACGAAATCAAGGCGCTTTTTGATCAGGAAGAGCGCATCTACCGCATGCGCTGCGTGGAAGCCTGGTCGATGGTGATCCCCTGGATCGGTTTTCCATTGAAAAAACTGCTGGAACTGGTCAAACCGACTTCGGACGCCAAATTCGTGCGCTTTGAAACGCTCTACGATCCCGAGCAAATGCCCGGGCAGAAAAATTCCTTTTTTCCGTTTCCCTACGTGGAAGGCTTACGGTTGGACGAGGCCATGCACAGCTTAACGTTGCTGGCCACCGGATTATACGGCCGCGACCTCAGCCCGCAGAATGGCGCTCCCGTCCGCCTGGTGGTGCCCTGGAAATATGGATTTAAATCCATAAAAAGCATCGTGAAGATCGACCTGGTTAGCGAAATGCCGGTTTCATTGTGGATGGCTTCCGGCCCGAATGAATATGGCTTTTACGCCAACGTCAATCCCAACGTGCCCCACCCGCGCTGGTCGCAAGCCACCGAACGCCGCATCGGCGAATCCGGGCGGCGCGATACGTTGATGTTCAACGGGTACGAAGATGAGGTCGCTTCGTTATACGCCGGTATGGACCTGGCTGTGAATTTTTAATGAAGCTTACCCGCGGTCAGATCATCGCGTTTATTTTTTGCCTTATCCCCTTATTGGCAACCATAACATCCTGGGGTTTCGGTAAACTAAGCGCCAATCCCATCCAGGATCTCACCTTACGCAGCGGGCAGGCGGCCATTCGTATTTTACTCATATCCTTAGCCTGCACGCCGTTGAAGAATCTTTTTCATCTAAACTCGCTGATACCGGTGCAGAAGGTGTTGGGGTTGGCTGCTTTCTTTTACGCTGTTCTTCATTTTCTGATCTTCACAGGATTGGATTATGAATTCAATCCGCTGTGGATCATGGCCGAGCTCGCGCAAAAACCCTTCCTCCGCCTTGGACTGATCGCCCTGCTGCTTATGCTTCCCCTGGCCGTGACTTCATTGCGGAAACTGCAAGCCCGCCTGGGTTCCAGGTGGAACCAGCTGCACCGCCTGGTTTATGTGCTGACTGCATTGGCACTCGCCCATTCCTACCTGGCTGCCAAAGGCGATGTGCTGATCCCCCTGATATCCACATTCGTTTTTCTCATACTCATGCTGTTGAGAATCCCGCCATTGAGTAAAATATCTATAAGCAGCAGTCCCGGTTGTTTGAAGAAAATCGACCGGTATCTGCTGCAATAGATAAACCATCATGGCATTGACCTACACCGAAACCCAACAGAACGTCATTCAATTGCCGCTGGATTCCCGCGCCTTTCTGGAAGGCCCGGCCGGCAGCGGCAAGACCAGCGCCGCGCTGGCCCGCCTGGAAAGGATACTGCAGCACGTTCCCGGCCATGAGGTCCTGATCCTCGTGCCCCAGCGCAGCCTTGGCAAACCCTATTACGATTACGTAAAAAATAATCCGGATTACCGCGGCAGCCTGCCGTCCATCCTCACGCTGGGCGGTTTGGCACAGCGGATGACCAATTTATTTTGGCCGCTGGTAGCTGAACAAGCCGGTTTCCGCGATCCGGTGCGGCTGCCTTATTTCCTCTCCCTGGAAACAGCGCAATATTGCATGTCGCGCATCGTCGATCCGAAACGCGAACAAGGTTTATTCAATTCGGTGACGATCGAGAAAAATCGCATTTACAGCCAGATTCTTGATAACCTGAACAAAGCCGCAGTGGTTGGATTTGCCATCGACGAGATCGCCGCGCGGTTGAAAGCCGATCTCAATCTTGAGCCCAGCCTGGCACCCGCCCTGGACCAGGCCCAGGCTTGCGCGTTGGATTTCCGCCGGTTTTGTTTCGACTATAACCTGATGGATTATTCGCTGCAAATCGAGGTTTTTTTCAAACATGTCTGGCCGCTGCCGCATTGCCGTAAATACTTCGAAACTTTTTACCCGCACGTCTTTTTCGATAACATCGAAGAGGATGTGCCGGCCGCCCACGATCTGATGCAAGCCTGGCTGCCCGAATGTAAATCCGCATTGCTGATCATGGACCGGCAGGCCGGCTACCGTACCTTCCTGGGCGCCGATCCATCCAACGCGGAAGCGTTGAAATCCGTCTGCGATCGGCAAATCATCGCGCAGGACACCTTTAAATCATTAACCGGCATGGTGGATTTTCAAATTGCCTTAACCAGCTGCATCCGCCACGAACCATCTGCCGCCATACTGCCGGACCTCAACCCGGTTTTGACTTTAAAAGATTTCCACTTTTACCCCGAAATGCTGGCCGGGGTTGCGGACGAAATCGCCGGTATGATCAAAAATGCTTCGGTCCAGGCCGGTGAAATTGTCATCCTCGCGCCTTACCTCTCGGATGCCCTGAAATTTTCGCTGGAGCAATTGCTTCAGAACAGAAATATCCATTCTTATTCCTCGCGGCCTTCGCGCATGTACCTGGATGAACCGGCGGTCAAGTGCGTGCTGGCTTTCGCCAAACTGGCGCACCCGCAGTGGGAGATGACTGTCTCGCATTTCGAATTACGGGATGCACTCATGCAGACGCTGCCTAATTTAGATGTCATCCGCGCCGATCTGATCGCCCAGACCTTGTACGCACCCTCAACAGGGTTGAAATCCTTTGACGGGGTGACCAACCCGCAAATGCAGGCGCGTATCACCTTTGCTTTCGGTGAGAAACTGGAACAGATACGCGCATGGCTGCAAACCTACGCCAGCAAGGATGCGCTTCCGCTGGATATTTTCCTCAGCCGGTTGTTCGGCGAATTGCTCTCGCAGAAAGGTTTCGGTTTCTTTGATCGTTATGAAGCGGGCGCGCACATTGCCCAATTGATCAACGCGATCAAATCCTTCCGTCAATTCCTGTCCGTGGTTTTCGGGATGGATGAAATTTCCACCGGGATCGAATTTATCCGCACCGTGGAAGCAGGATTGCTGCCCTCCGCTTTCCTCAACCGTGATGAAGCGCCGCGGGATGCCGTGCTGATCGCTCCGGCGCATGCATTTCTCATGGAAAACCGCGCGGTTGCCTGCCAATTTTGGCTGGATATCGGCAGCCTGGGTTGGTGGGAACGCCTTAACCAACCGCTGACCAACCCGTACATTCTGCGGCGCGATTGGCAGCCCGGGACAGTCTGGAGCTACAACCAGGATTTCAACGCCAACCAGGAACACATGCAGCGCCTGGTTTCCGGCTTGCTGCAGCGCTGCGAGAAGCATCTTTACGTCTACAGCGTTCAGACCAATGAGCGCGGTTCCGAACAACGCGGGCCGTTGCTGCAGGCTTTCCAGACGTTGCGCAAACGTGTATTCGCAACTCAGGGAGGCAAGGATGTTTAAACCGCGACCGGGCCAGAATGAGGTCATCAACTACCGGAGCGGCAAGATGGGCATCGCCGCTGTGCCGGGTTCAGGCAAGACGCACACGCTTTCCCATCTCGCTGCCCGCCTGGTTGCCAGCCAGGATTTAGCAGAGGATCAGGAAATCCTGATCGTGACGCTGGTCAATTCCGCTGTGGACAATTTTTCCAGTCGTGTAGCAGGGTTTCTGCGTGAATTCAACCTGCTGCCCGGCATCGGCTACCGCGTGCGCACGCTGCACGGTCTGGCCTACGATATCATCCGTGAAGAGCCTGCCATGGCCGGGTTGGATAATCATTTCACAATTATCGATGAAAGCGCCGCCTCCGCCACGCTCAACCAGGTGGTAGATGCCTGGAAACGAGCCCATCCCGATTTCATCCGCGCATACACCGCCGAAAATCAGGTACCGGAGCAATTGGGAAAGCCATGGAATGAACTGTTGGTTTCCCTGGCAACCAGCTTTATCAAACAGGCCAAAGATTACGAGTTGACGCCTGAGATGATCCGCACCAGGCTCGACAAACTGAAAGAACCTTATCCCTTGCTGGAGATGGGGTTTGGTATCTATGGCGCTTACCAGCAGGCTTTGAAATACCGCGGCGCGGTTGATTTCGAGGATTTGATCCGCCTGGCATACAAAGTCCTCGTCAACAACCGCGACTACCTGGAGCGGCTGCGCCGCCGCTGGCCGGTTATCCTGGAGGATGAAGCCCAGGATAGCAGTATGATCCAGGAAAAACTGCTCAGCCTGCTGTGCGGGGATGATGGCAATTGGGTGCGGGTGGGCGACCCAAACCAGGCTATCTTTGAGACCTTCACCACCGCCGAACCGCGCCTGCTGCGCGAATTCCTGGAACGCGAGGATGTAACGCCTGTCGACCTGAAGTATTCCGGGCGTTCGGCGCGCAGCATCATCGAGCTGGCGAATTTCCTCAATCGCTGGTCGCAGCAAGACCATCCCGTGGAGGAATTACGCGGGACGCTGAGCGAACCTTATATTCACCCCACTCCCCCCGGCGATCCGCAGCCTAACCCGCCGGACACGCCGGGAAACATCATTATTTTCGATAAGAAACTACAGCCGGATGAGGAGTCCAAAACTGTGGCGAACAGCGCCCGTAAATGGCTGACGGAAAACCCGCAGGGTACCTTGGCGATCCTGGTTCCGCGCAATGCACGCGGCGCGGAGGTTGTGGAACAATTGACTGCCCTCAAAGTGCCCTTTCTGGAGATGCTGCGCAGCAGCAAAGCCACGCGCGATGCCGCCCAGGCGCTTTCTGATATCCTGGGATTCTTCGCCCATCCTTCCGCCCGAAAAAACCTGTTGAATGCCGTCCTCAGTATCGTGAGCGTGAAATACGGCAAAGCCACCAGCGAAGAGCATGCCAAAGAAATCCGCCAATTGGTGAACGCGTCAGATCAACCTGAAAACCTGATCTTCCCAACGATATCCGAAGCGATTTCTGGCGAAAAGGAAATCTCGGCTGAAATGCTCCTCAAGCAGGCGGCAGCTTGCCTGAACCAGTGGCAGCAGGCCGTGCTCCTGCCCATCGACCAGACCGTAATGACCATATCCATGAACTTGTTCAACGAGCCGGTTGATTTGGCTTTGGCTTACAAACTGGCAGTGCTGTTGGGTTCAGCCGCCGCCCTCAATCCTGAATGGCGTTTGCCCGATTTTTGCCGCGAACTGGAAGAGATTGCAGGCAACCGCTACCGCCTGTACGGCTTTTCTGATGAAGATACCGGTTTCGATCCGGACACGCATAAAGGCGTGGCAGTCATTTCCACCATGCATAAAGCCAAAGGCCTGGAATGGGACCGGGTTTACCTGGTATCAGTCAATAACTACGATTTCCCTTCCGCGCAAAACGGCGACAGCTATATGTCGGAAAAATGGTTCGTGCGCGGCCATCTGAATCTGGAAGCGGAACTAATCGCGCAATTGAAAGCCCTGGTGAAAAATGATATGGTCGCTTTGAAACTGCCGGAAGGTCAGGCAACACAGGACGCCCGCCTGGACTATGCAGCGGAGCGGCTGCGCTTGCTCTATGTCGGGATCACGCGTGCGCGGCGCGAACTGGTCATTACCTATAATACCGGGCAGCGCGGTGATTGTCATGAAGCGCTGCCGTTGACTGCCTTAAAGGACCATCTGGAGCAGAACAATGCCGATTGAAACGAATTTCATATTCAGCGCCAACAGCTTTCAGGATTACCTGGATTGCCCGCGCCGCTTCGAATTGAAATACCTGCTCAAGCAGAACTGGCCGGCGGAGGAAAGCGAACCGGTGCTGGAATTCGAACACAACGCTGAATTAGGCAACCGTTTTCACCGGATGGTACATCAATATTTGAATGGAGTCCCGCAGGAAATCCTGCTGGCATCTATTCAGGATGCTGCTTTGCATGAATGGTTCGCTAACTTTCATGCCTTTTACTCCAGCCGCAAGTTTGTGCAAATTTTCAGTGAATTCAGCCTGCGCGCTGTTATTAATCAATCGCCGTTGGTTGCGGTTTGCGACTTGATCGCTTTAACCGCTGATGGCAATTTGTGGATTCTGGACTGGAAAACATCCGCAAAAAAAACCCGCAGGGAAAATTTGAACGACCGCATTCAATCCATCCTGTATCCTTTCATTGCGCTTGAGTGCGCGGATCGAATTTTCCCGGATATCCGACTCCAGGCGGAAAATATCCACATGGCTTATTTATTCGTCCAACATCCGGCTGATAACCTGCTGACGTTTGATTATTCGCCCGATTCCCATCAGCAAAACCGCGCATTTCTAACCGCCACCATCGGGGAGATCCTTTCTAAAGAACCAGGTACGTTTGAGTGCACAGCGGAAGCGCGCCGCTGCCGTTTCTGCGTTTACCGGTCACTGTGCGAACGCGGGATTACCGCCGGAAATCTGGCAGAGCTGGAGGATGCATCCGATCTGCAGGATACCCTCTCCAACCTCGATTTCGACGCTCAGGAAGAGATCGCATTCTAAGGCAGTAGCATGAAATGGCTTAACCCTCAACCTTGGGCTGCATCGGTCGAAATCAGCGAACACTTCGGGAACAGCATCCTGTTGGCGGAACAGCTCGCCAGGCGCGGGTTGACAGCACTGACGGACGCACAGGCCTATCTCGACCCCGCCCATTATGACCCGGCATCTCCTTTCGTTTTTTCGGATATGGAAAAAGCGGTTGGGCGTATTCAAAAGGCCATCGCGCGCAAGCAGACCATTGGCGTTTGGGGCGATTTCGACGTGGATGGGCAAACCTCCACCGCGCTCCTGGTGCATGGGCTGCGCCGCGCCGGCGCGCAGGTGCGCTTCCACATCCCCAACCGGGCGCGTGAGTCGCATGGCATCCGCACGGAATTCTTAAAAGAATTCATGCAACCCGGATTGGATCTGTTGATCACCTGCGACACCGGCATTTCAGAACTGGATGCGCTGCAATATGCCACAGCTCAGGGATTGGACGTCATTCTGACCGACCATCATTCCTTGCCGGAGCAGCTCCCGCCTGCGCTGGCAATCATCAATCCGCGCATGCTGCCCGAAGATCATCCAATGAGCCACCTGGCGGGCGTGGGCACGGCATTCCAGGTGATACGCGGATTGTTCGAATCGATCAATCTTCGCGATGCGGTTAATGATTATCTTGACCTGGTTGCGCTCGGCACCATTGCCGACCTGGTCGAGTTGGAAGGCGAAAACCGATATTACGCCCAGCTTGGCTTAAGCCGTATGGCCGGCGCGATGCGCCCTGCTTTGAGCGCCATGTTGGAATGCGCGGGTTACCGCAATAGCGGCGTCAACGAAAGCCTGATCGGATACACGCTCGCCCCGCGATTGAACGCGGTCGGCCGGCTGGAGGATGCCGGCCGCAACGTGGATTTTCTGCTTTCGGATGACGCGGATTTTCTTCAGCAAACCGCCGGCTGGCTGGAAGACCTGAACAGCCAGCGCAAGCTGGCTGTGGAAGGGGTCTACCAGTCCGCCCGCGCCATGCTGGATAAAGAACCTGCCCTCGCGCAATACGCAGTGTTGGTGCTGGCCAAATCGGGTTGGGAAAAAGGCGTGGTGGGAATCGCTGCCAGCCGTCTGGTGGAGGAATTCAACAAACCGGTGGTGCTGCTCAATATTGATCAGGAAACCGCCGCCGGTTCGGTTCGCTCGGTGGCAGGGATCGACATCATCTCGGCGATCCGCGCCAACGCCGCCTATCTCAACACGTACGGCGGACATCCCATGGCTGCCGGGCTTTCATTGAATACTTCCCAATTGCCTGCTTTCCGGGAGGCTTTGTCGCAAACCGTGCGCACGGCCGCCAGAGGCTTGCCTGTGGAAAGCCAATTGCAGGTAGACGCCTACCTGCCTCTGGTTAATCTGACATCCGACCTGGCGGATGAAATCGATCGCCTGGCACCTTTCGGCAGTGGCAACCCGCCCCCGGTGCTGGTAACGCGCGCGCTGGAATCGAACAAACCGATTCCCCTTGGAAAGAATGAGGAGCACCTGAAACTGATTGTGCGTGACAAATCCGGGGAAACGCGCGAGGTGCTCTGGTGGAACGTCCGCGGACGGAAAGCGCCGCAAGGACGCTTCGACCTGGCTTACTATTTGCGTTCAAACGAGTTCAACGGCCGGCGCGGCATCTCCCTCGAATTGATCGACTTTCAGGAATCCCGTGCCGAGTCCATCGAGGTCAGGCCGCCCCTGGTCACAGCAGATTTTCTGGATTACCGCTTGCACCCGCAGGCTTTGGAACTGGCGGCCGCGCTCGCCAATCAGCCGGATACTTGCCTATGGGGCGAAGGATTCTCCCGCCGGTTGGCTTTTTCAACCAGAAACCGCAATCAACTGGAGCAAAGCAGCGTGTTCGCGATCCTGACGCCTCCTCCCTCCCCGGCGCTGCTGCAGGAAGTTCTCAGAAAAGTCCGTCCAAAGCGCGTTGTATTTTTCCGGCTGGACAGCCCGGATGACAGGCTGGATGGATTCCTCGCCAAATTATCCGGCCTGGTTAAATTTGCCCTCAATCATTATGACGGGCGGGTTAAAACCGCCGATCTCGCGGCCGCCCTGGGGCACACGGAAACCTTGATCGCAATGGGATTGCAGTGGTGGCAGGCGCATGGAGATATCCGAATTGAAAACAACGCCGATAGCGGTTGGCGCATATCCCGGAATGCCGATTCACAAAATCAGGACAATAAAATCCTCAACCGCCTGGCCAATCAGATCCACCAGGACCTGGCGGAAGAATCCGCCTTCCGTTCCTTTTACCTGCGCGCAGAACCTGCCTCGCTGCTGCGGAAATGATAAGTTGCAAATTTGACAATTTTAGTCGGATTAATTGGTATAATGCCGGATATGAACGAGAAATATAGCCGCAGGGATTTCATCAAAACGCTGGGCGCAGGCCTGGCTGCGCTGGCAATCCCCTCGACGGGTAAAATAGACAATGAGTCCGTTCCTTCAGCGTTGGTACCGCTCAAATTGGGCCGCGTTACGCGTGATTCCATCAGCGTATATTCCGAACCGTCGGATAAAAGCCGTATTCTGTTTCAACGGTTTAAGGATGATATTCTCAACATCTATCGCACAATCGAATCGGAGGATGGCCCAGCCTACAATCCGTACTGGCATCGCGTATGGGGCGGCTATGTGCACAGCGCTTTCGTACAGGATGTCCGCAATCAATTAAATCCGGTGCTGGCCAGTATTTCCGAAACTGGACAACTGATGGAATTGACTGTTCCCCTCTCGCAAGCCTATCGCATCCGCGCCAATGGCGCCTGGGAATCTTTGGGGCCGGCGTATAAACTGTACTACAGTTCCACCCATTGGGTTTCCAACGTGATCGAGGGTCCGGACGGGCAGCCCTGGTATGAGATCCATGATGGGTTGATGACGCTTTCCTACTATGTACCCGCCAACCACCTGCGCCCGGTGACGAATGAAGAATTGGCTCCCATCAGCCCGGACATCCCCGCGCGCGATAAACGAATCGAGATTTCCCTGGATTACCAAACATTAAAAGCTTTCGAAAGGGAAACCCTGGTCAGGGAATTTAAAGTCTCCACCGGTCTGCCGAGCACCTCACTTGACCCGGCTGCCATCCCAACGGACACTCCCAACGGCAACCATATGGTCCGCAGCAAGAAACCTTCGGTGCACATGGGCGATGGAACGCTGCGCTCAGACGCGGATGCCTATGAACTGCCGGGTGTGCCCTGGGTATCCTATTTTGAAATCCGAGGATACGCCCTGCACGGCACCTACTGGCATAACAACTTCGGCATCACCATGAGCCACGGCTGCGTTAATATGCGCTCGGAAGATGCCAAATGGGTTTACCGGTGGTCGACGCCTTTTCCGCAGGAAGCGGAACCGAACGGCGTATTCCACACCCCCGTCATCATCACCTGATCCTAATCTTGCATGAACTGCATGAATACCTGGTTTCCCAGCATGCGGCCTCGCTGAGTCAGTCTGATCACTTGTTGCCCGGCTGAATTGACCCTTTCCAACAGTTCCTGCTCCACCAGCAAGTTGATTTCTTTCCCGTATACCTCGGTCAAGCTCTTTCCAAACCGCTCTAAAAATTCATCTTCATTGATTCCGTCATCCACCAACCGCAGCCCCATCATCATGAATTCCTGAATTTCATCGATTGGTGCCAGGCGGATGATTTCGGAGGACGCGGGCGGTTTACCCTTCTGCCATTTCTCTGATTTCTCCATTTTCTTGAGGTAACCCGGAATGGTTGCCACGTTTGCCCAGCGCTGATGATTAAAATAACTATGCGCACCAGCGCCAAATCCCAGATAAGGACGATAATGCCAGTATTGCATATTATGGCGGCAGCGAAAATCTGCGCCCGCTGCCCAGTTGGATATTTCGTATTGGTTGAAGCCCCTTTTCGGCAGCGTTTCCATAACCCAATCGTACATATCCGCGCTGGCATCTTCATCGATGGCAGGCAGGCTGCCCTCCCGCAGCATGCGTTCCAGCGGCGTGCCCTCCTCTACTGTAAGCGAATATACCGACAGGTGCTGGGGCGAGAACGCCAACGCCTTCTCGATGCTTTGCTGGAAAGCATTCAGCGGTTGGCCCGGTATGCCGAACATTAAATCCAGGTTGATCTGCGCGATTCCGGCCTGGCGGGCATTCTCCATGCTTTGGGCAACATCTTCCAACGTATGCCGCCTTCCCAGCAATTTCAACTCGGTCTCATCGGCGGATTGCATACCCATGCTTAACCGATTGATTCCGCAGCATTTCAACCTGGCCAGGTAATCCGCAGGCAGGCAGACGGGGTTGGCTTCCGTGGTGATCTCCACATCATCAGTTAACGTGTAGTTTTTTCGAACATCACTCAGGATCTTCTCGAAAGCGTCTGCCGGTATGATCGTGGGGGTGCCGCCGCCAAAGTAAATCGAGCGGACCACGAAGGCTTCCGCCGCCATTGTGGATGCCAGGCGCAGCTCTTTGGTCAACGCCTCCACGTAATCCTGCAGGTAACTTTCCATCCCTGCATATGTGTTAAAATCGCAATAATTGCAACGACTTCTGCAAAACGGTATGTGGAGATACAGGCTCAGGTATTCCCTTTCAGGCATGCCTTAATCATACCCTTCAATCTCCCGTTTTTCCGTAAAATTGCAGATGGTATAATGATTCGGCTTTGAATACCACAGGAAACTGATCCGATGATGAATTCCAAGAACAAATCGTCCTATATGCTGTGTCCGACTTGCGGAACCAAGCTGCCGGAAAATGCCACGCGCTGCCTGGTATGCGGCCGCACGTTCACAGCCAAAACCATTTCCAAAGAATCCAAAGCGGTTCGTTCGCAGCGCCTGCCGCAGCTGACCCTCAGCCTGCCGCTGGCAATGGGGTTGCTGTTGGTCATTCTGGCGGTCGGCGGCGGGTTGATCTTCCTGATCTTGCGCGGAACCGGCCAGGTTGCTCCGCCGGAACCCACCGGAACGGCCAGCCCTTCGCCTACCTTCGAGCAGAGTCCCACTCCAACCAGCACCAACACACCGGAACCGACTTTCACGCCTCTGCCACCCATTGAATACATAATCAAAGAAAATGATAGCTGCCTTTCGATTGCGTATTACTACAACGTCACCATGAAAAGCATCACCGACTTGAACAACCTGCAATCGGATTGCGGCGTGCTGAGCGTCGGACAAAAAATCCTGATTCCTCAGCCGACCCCCACCGCTTCTCCGGTGGCGACCACCACCTTGAGCATCGGTCAAGCCACAGAACAAGCCTGCCAAAAAATTACCTACAACGTAGGTGAAAACGATACACTCAGCGGCATTGCCGCCAACTATAACGTTTCTGTTGAAACGTTGAAAACCTATAATGGCCTAACTTCCAACAATATCTACAGCGGCCAAGCGATCGTGATCCCCTTATGCGAACGCCTGCCAACCGCCGGCCCCACCCCCACCCCCACCAATCCGCCACCTTACGCAGCTACCAACCTGCTGCTGCCTGCCGACGGCGCGGTGTTCACAGGTTCCAACGACAGCGTCACCCTGCAATGGGCTGCCATTCCTGGCATGCTGGAAGGTGAAGCTTACGCCGTCACCATCGAGGACCTGACGCAAGGACAGGGCAAGAAGCTGGTCGATTATGCCACCGACACCAAGTACACCGTTCCGGTCAGCTTCCGCCCTGCAGAAAGCTCACCGCACGTCATCCGCTGGTGGGTGCAGCCGGTCCGTCAGGAAGGCACGAGCGAAAGCGGCGACACCATCTGGGTGCCGGCCGGTTCAGCCAGCAGCCCGCGCGTCTTCTCCTGGTCGGGCATCGGCGCTGTGGCCACCCAGGCGCCGTAAAACTCATATACAAACAAACAGGTCAGACAAGAATGTCTGACCTGTTTTTAATTTCTACATAAATGTATTCGCGAGGAACGTCGTGGCGAAGCGATCTTTTGGCAAGAGCTTGCTTCAGCTTGCTGACGCAAGCTTCGCAAAGGCAATTGCCGAATGTGTTCGTGAGGAACGTCGTGACGAAGCGATCTTTAGTCAGGAGCTTGCTTCGGCTTACTAACGCAAGCTTCGCAAAGACAGTTGCCGGATGTGTTCGCGAGGAACGTCATGACGAAGCGATCTTTTGGCCAGAGATTGCTTCAGCTTGCTGACGCAAGCTTCGCAAAGACAATTGCCGAATGTATTCGCGAGGAACGTCGTGACGAAGCGATCTTAGGGCCAGAGATTGCTTCAGCCTGCTGACGCAAGCTTCTCAAAGACAATTGCCGAATGTATTCGCGAGGAACGTCGTGACGAAGCGATCTTAGGGCTAGATATTGCTTCGGCTTGCTAACGCAAGCTTCGCAAAGACAATTACCGGATGTATTCGCAAGGAACGTCATGACGAAGCGATCTTTTAGCCAGAGATTGCTTCAGCTTGCTGACGCAAGCTTCGCAAAGGCAACTTGATACTACTCCCCCTCACTCTCCAGGAACCTGGTCGCGCTGATAGCCGCTGCTGCGCCCATACCCGCGGAAGTGATCACCTGCCGGAAGAAGGCATCACAAACTTCGCCGGCTGCGAAAACGCCCGCAACACTGGTGTTCATATGCGCGTCCGCAATGATATAGTTCTTGTCGTCCATTTTTAATTGATTGGTAAATAATTGCGTGTTCGGGCTGTGGCCGATGAAGATGAAAATGCCATTCACCGGCAACTCGCTTTTTCCACCATCCTGAACATTTTGAATCAGCAGGCTGCTCACGCCCTGATCGCCGCGAATTTCTTCCACTACCGAATTCCAGATGAATTTAATCTTCGGATTGGTTTTGGCGCGTTTTTGCAGCAAGGCGCCCGCGCGCAGCTCCTCGCGGCGGTGAATGATGGTCACGGTTTTCGCGTAGCGCGTCAGGAAGATGGCTTCCTCCAGGGCGCTGTCGCCGCCGCCCACCACCGCCACATCCTTGTCCTTGAAGAACCATCCGTCGCAAGTGGCACAATAGGAAACGCCCTTACCCCTGAATGATTCTTCTCCAGGAACGCCCAATTTGTTTGGGCTGGCGCCCGTGGCGATGATCAAGGCGCGCGCTTTGAACTCCTTGCTATAGGTTTTCACGCTGAAGGGTCGGCTTGAAAGATCCACCTGCGTGGCAGTATCATATTCCAGGCGGGCGCCGAAACGCTCGGCATTCTTTTGAAATAAGTCAGCCAATTCCGTCCCGCCGACTCCATCCGGAAAACCGGGATAATTTTCAATGCGATCGGTTGTGGCAGCCTGCCCGCCGATTTCGGTTCCGGTCAAGAGCAACGGCCGCAGATCGGCGCGCGCGGCATACAGCGCCGCTGCCAGCCCTGCCGGACCTGTGCCCAGGATAAGAATGTCTTCAATTTGTTTTTCTTCTGCCATGATATAAATTCTCCTGCGGATGATTGATCCAGTTTTGAGTATATCAACAATCCAGTTCTTCTATCTAAACAATCTGTCAATTTTAAGTTGGAACAATATTAACCCAGCGAGCAACCAAATTATGTCTTGCAGGTTTTATATAATGTCTATAGGAAAGATTTTGAGAGGCATTATGGAAAACCCTTTGGATTTTACCGGTAAAACCGCCCTGGTCACAGGCTCCGGGCGCGGCATTGGACGCGCCATCGCATTGAAGTTGGCTGAGCTTGGAGCGCATGTTGTGATCAATTACGTGCACAATCAAGAACCCGCGGAAGAAGCCGCGGCGCAAATCCGCGCGCTCGGCCGTCAGGCTCTGGCGGTGCGCGCCAATGTGGGGAAGGAAGAGGGGTTGAAAACGCTCTTCGGGCAGATTGGCGACCAATTCGGCAGGCTGGACTTCTTTATCTCCAATGCCGCCTCGGGTTTCAACCGCCCCGCTTTGCAGCAAAAGGAATCCGGCTGGGATCATACGCTAAACGTTAACGCGCGCGGCTTTTTGTTCGCAGCGCAGCTGGCTGTTCCACTCATGCCTCCCGAAGGCGGTAAAATTGTCGCCATCACCAGCCCGGGCGCCGAACGCGTCCTGCCGGATTACGTGGCTGTGGGTGCCAGCAAAGCCGCGCTGAACGCTCTGGTGCGCTACCTGGCAGTGGAACTCGCTCCCCGCCACATCAATGTCAATGCGGTATCCCCCGGTATCATCGAGACGGATGCGCTGCAGCATTTTTCCTTTATGCAGGATGATCAGGTGATCCCGCGCGCAATTGCCAATACGCCCGCCGGCCGCCTGGTTTTGCCTGAAGATATCGCCAACGCGGTCGCTTTTTTGTGCAGTCCGCTGGCGGAAATGATGTGCGGTCAGGTGTTGATTGTAGACGGAGGGTATACGCTGCCCGTGCCGCATTAATCAATTTGCGTCAATCAAGATCGCGCGCGCCGGAGCGCCATCCGTGCCGATTAATTTTAAAGGCAGACAATATAAATCATATATCCCCTGCGGAACACCGCTTAAATCCAGGGTTTCAAGGATGACAACGCCGCCATCCAGCAGGATACGATGTGGCGGCATCAATTCTTCCGGCGGGGAAATAGAAAAACCATCGATGCCGACCAATTGATACCCCTTCTCCACCAGGTAACCCGCTGCTCCCGAATCTAGCCCGACGTAATCCCTGCGAAAGACGCCGCCGGCCGCTTTCCAATATTTGGAATTCGCCGTGCGGATTAACAGGCGTGAAATACCATACACCAGGTCTTTTTGGGCGATCGTCTCGCGCGAAATTTTGCGCACCTCGTCCGGAACGTGAATGACCTGGGTTTTCCCGATCAATTTTTCCAGCGGGATTTGGTCGATCGACGCGCCGTCTGTAAAAACGTGGAATGGCGCGTCCAGGTGTGTGCCGGCATGCGTGCCCATTGCCAACTCGGAGAGGTTGTATTCTGCGCCTTCCGATATGCGGGACACCCATCGGATGGTCACCTCTTTATCCCCTTCCCAAACCGGGGTTTGCGCGCATAATGGAATGCTTATATCGTAGATTTTCATTGCATTTCCCTGCCCTAATTATAGATAGTTCGTGAGAGGTTTTCTACATATAATATCGGACATCTGCAAATATATCAGGAGTAAGAATGCGTAAAGTAGCCGTGATCGGGATCGGTTCAACCAAAATCGATGAACAGTGGGAAAAATCCCTGCGGGAACTGGCAGGCGACGCCGTGCTGGCTGCGATGACCGAAGCCGGTCTGGACCATCTGGATGGCTTATATGCCGGCAACATGATGTCCTCGACAGCCAATCAACAACAGCACCTGGGAACCTACATCGCCGATTGGGTGGGCGCGCGCGGCGCAGAAGCGATGCGGCTGGAATCGGCTTGCAGTTCGGGTTCGGCCGCCTTCCGCGCCGGTTTGATGGCCGTGGCTTCCGGGGAGATCGACATTGCCGCCGTTGTAGGTGTTGAAAAAATGACCGATTCGCCCGGCGACGAGATCACCGCCAGCCTGGCCACCGCGGCGGACGCTGATTGGGAAGTCAGCCAGGGTATTTCCTTCGTGGCCTTGAACGCGCTGATCATGCAGCGTTACATGCACGAATACGGCTGGAAGCACAGCGACTTTGCCAATTTTTCCATTAATGCGCATCAAAATGCCATGAACAATCCAAACGCGCGCTTTCACATGCCCATCACAGCCGAGAAATACGAAGCTGCCGGTATGATCTGCGAACCGATCAACCTGCTGGACGCCTCCCCCATCGGAGACGGCGCCGCGGCAGCCATTCTGGTGCCTGCCGAAAAACTTTCCGGAAACACGGCTTTTCCCCTGATTCTGGTAGCCGGTTCAGGCGCCGCCAGCGATCACATCGCCATTCATTCGCGCAAGGACCCGCTTTGGTTGAACGCTGCGGAGAAGTCCTGCAAGGCCGCTTACAATCAGGCAGGCATCGGCCCCAATGAGATTGATTTTTTTGAATACCACGACGCTTTCACCATCATGGCTGCCTTATCTTTGGAAGCCGCCGGATTTATCGAGAGAGGCCAGGGCCCGCGGCTGGCGCTGGACAATGAGATCGGGTTGAAAGGGCGCATACCGACCGCCACGCTGGGCGGGCTGAAAGCCCGCGGCCACCCAGTGGGCGCCACCGGCATGTACCAGATTGTCGAAGCCGTGCAACAATTGCGCTCGCAGGCAGGCGCGAGCCAGGTGGAAGGCGCCCGTTACGGCATGACCCAAAATATCGGCGGCAGCGGTTCGAATATCATCACGCACATCCTCACCAATGTCAACTGAACGTATCCTGACCCGTAAACGCCTGGAAGCGTACCGCGAGCGCACGTACCGTTATTCACAAAAACTGCGCGTGAGAACGCTGCAACAGGCTATCGAATTCACCAACGAACGCGGATTCCTCTTCTTCTGGCCGAATAAGGGTTATGAACTGCCCAGTATGTGGTGCGCCGTAGCAGGCAACCGCCCGGTCCCCAATGATCACGACGACCCCGGCCAGATCACCTGGTCGTGGAAAGACAGTATGCTGGGAAAGAAACGCTGGTATTATGCTCGCATTCTTTGCCGGCGCAACACATTGATATCCATCGAATTGCTCCCTTGCTTCTATGCCCTTTCGCCAAATTACGGCACGCCGGAGGAGGATTACCTGCTTGAATACGAACAAGGCAAATTGACCCAGGAAGAGAAGATCGTTTACGAAACCCTGCTCGATAAAGGCCCCTTGAACACACTTGCGCTGCGCAAAGAAGCCCGCTTATCCACATCCGAAAACTCCACGCGCTTCAATCGGGCGCTGGACAACCTGCAGCGCGATTTTCGCGTTCTGCCGGTCGGTATCGCCGAGGCCGGCGCGTGGCATTACGCCTTTGTTTACGATGTCGTTCACCGCTCTTTCCCTGAACTGATCAGCCAGTCACATGCGATCAAGAAAACCGAAGCCATGCGCCGCATCCTGGATGCTTACTTTTTATCTGTGGGAGCCGCCCGTTTCAGTGAAGCCTGCAAGATCCTGCGTTGGCCCAGGGAAGATCTGCAAAAAGCTCTGAACAAAATGGCAGGCGACGGAATCCTTCTGGACCAAGTCGTCTTGGAAGACCAGAACGATCGCTTCTATTGCCATCCAAAGTTGTTCGTTTAGCATCTTTCATTCCCTTATAATTACAATGAATAAATGAATAGACAAAATCTGGAATTCGATGCTGCCTGGGCGCGCAACCTGGTTCTGCTGGTAAAGAACACCTATATCTGGCTGGAGCAGCTCAGCCGCAAGTATCGAACTCGCATTGCCTCATTAGACCAAATTCCCGAAGAAGAAATCGTGGAAATCGCAGCCCGCGGGATAACGGGTTTGTGGCTGGTGGGTATCTGGCAGCGCAGCCCCGCTTCACGCAAGATCAAGCAGCTCTATGGCAGAGCGGATGCCCTCGCTTCGGCTTATTCCATATTGCAATATACTCCGGCGGATGACCTGGGCGGTGAAGCAGCGCTGCAACTTTTCCAGCGCAGGCTGGCGGCGAAAGGTATTGCGTTGACTTGCGATATGGTGCCCAATCATTCGGGTATGGATAATTCCTGGATATTTGAGCATCCCGATCGCTATATTTATACCGAAGTAAACCCAGACCGTAATTTCTCTTTCGATACTCCCAATCTGTCGGAGAACCCGGCCGGCGAGATCTATCTTGAAAAAGGATATTACGATCAAAGCGCGGCTGCCGAAGTGTTCAAACTGGTACTACATCAGGATCATCAAACCCGGTATGTCTACCACGGCAATGACGGCACCAGTATGCCCTGGAACGACACAGCCCAATTGAATTACCTGAACCCGGAAACCCGCCGGGCAGTATTGGAGGAGATAGTCAGAGTTGCGCAGCAATTTCCAATCATCCGTCTGGATGCGGCCATGACCCTGACGCGCAAACATTTCAAACGTTTGTGGTTCCCCGCAGCCGGCGCAGATCAATTCATTCCCACCCGTGACGCTTTCTCTCTTTCGGACGATGAATTCGACCGCCTGATGCCGCACGAATTTTGGGCGGAGGTGATTCGGGAGTTGGCTCTCAAAGCACCGCGCACTTTATTGATTGCCGAGGCTTTTTGGTTGACGGAACATTTTTTTATCAATCGCATCGGCATGCATCGCGTGTACAACAGCAGCTTCATGCATCACCTGTTGAATGAAAATAATCGCGAATATCGCGGATATTTAAAATCCATTTTGTTAAAAGATCCCGCCATGCTGGAGCGTTTCGTGAATTTTCTGACCACACCTGACGAATTGCCGGCTATCTTACAATTCGGCAGTTCCGCCAAATATTTCGGCGCCGGGCGCATGCTGGCCTGTATGCCGGGGCTGCCGCTGTTCGGCCATGGCCAATGGGAGGGATATCGGGAGCAATACGGCATGGATGTTTCCCATCCCACCCTCGCAGAAGAACCGGACCCGGTTATCGTGCGTGATCATGATCGTTGGATCCGTCCCCTGCTGCAGATGCGGAACTGTTTCTCATCCGTGGAGCACTTCCGTCTGTATGATTTCATCCAACCGGACAGAACAGTGAATGAAGATGTTTATGCATTTTCCAATGCCGGCCGGGAAGGAGCTTTTCTGCTGTTGTTCAATAACAGCGCAAAATCGGTTGGTGGTTCGATTCACGCAAGCGTTCCGCAGCGATTGGATCCGGAAAACCCAAGAGCACGCTCCTCATTCCTATGGGAAAATCTGGGTTTGAGCGAAACCAGTCCGGCCGCGTTTTGGGAAGTCAGCGGAGAGCATGATGCACATGAAGAACCGCGGGTAATGGATATCGTTCACGGACTGCAATTGGATTTGGGACCGTATGAAAGCAAGGTCTACCGGATCCTGCCGGTTTGAATCATCTTCTTTCCAAATAATCCAAATGGTGAGTAAAACGCGCGGGAAGCAAGCCGAAGGTGCGCGGCAGGGAATTTAATGGACAGGTGCGGTCCACTGCCAGCAGGTCGAGCCACAGCGTGGATAAAGGAAACCTGTCCTGTTGTTGTTTAAACCATAAGTTATACAACCGCAGATATGCAGGCGATACCGGCAGAATAATGCGGTTTTTTTTCATGCGCTTGACGATCAGCTTCAGCATGGCCATGAAATTGAAATATTCTCCGCCGCCCAATTCGTAGGTGCGGTTCTCGAAGATATTTTCCTCATAGATCAACATCAGGCAGGTGAGTAAGTCTTCAATCCACAAAGGCTGCAAATTCATTTTCCCGTCACCCGGGATTGTCAGGATTAACGGGCTGTGCATTACTGCCGTCGCAATCGGAGTCGTCAAATGATCGTTGTTTCCGAAAACATCCGTCAGCCTGATGATGGTATGAGAAATACCGCTTTCTCGTATAATCTCCTCCGCCATCGCCTTGGCTTTCAGCACGGGGTAAAAAGACTTCTTTTCGGCGCCGACACGGCTGAGGTATAACATCCGCTCCACCCCGGCATCCCTGGCTGCTTCGATCAGATTCCGGGTGCCCTGGATATCCACGCTCTCATAGTCCGCAATAGGGAAATGGTGTTCAGCAGTGGCAAAGTGAAAAACCGTTTTCACGTTTTTCAGGGCCGCGCGCAAGCTGCGTGGGTCTTGCAGGCTGCTGACAGCGATTTCCATGGAAACATTGCGCGGAAGGCGCGGATTGGTCTTTTGCGGCCGCAGCAAAACCCGAACGGCATGATCGGATTGGATCAGCTTTTGGGTGAAACGCGAACCGATGAAACCTGTCCCGCCGGTAATGAGCAGCATGCCAGCGATTATAGCAGAAATGCCGCTGCGTTCCTGGCACGCTTCTTGTAACATCCCCCTTACTGATTGTGTGTATTTAATAAAAATGGATCATTTAAGAGCGAAGACCTACAGCATTGCCAACCGAATCGGGTTTCATTACTTTCCCGATGGTCTTCACTTTGGTGAAAAAGACCTCGAAATCTGGCTGCCGCGTTTGAAAGAACTGGATGCGCAGTGGCTGGTCTTGAAATCCCCCGGCAATCGCGCCATCCCGGAAGAATTCATCCGCGCGCTGGCGCAAGCCAAAATCAAAACCATCCTGGATCTCGATTATCCGCTCTCGGCGGAACCTGATTGGGCTGACCTGGAAACCCTCCTGCGCTCATACGGCAAGTGGGGCCTGGATTATGCCATCCTTGATCAGAAGCCAAACAGCCAAAGCGCTTGGGGGTCTGCGTTTTGGAAACAGGCTGACCTGGCCGTCGCCTACGCCGCCCGCTTCCACCATTTCGCCGAAATCGCTCTGGATTGCGGGATCAAACCGGTGTTCGCGCCGCTGCTGCCGGGCGGTGATTTTTGGGATTTGGCATTTTTAGAAACCGCGCTGAAAACGCTTTCCGAAACCTCTGATGCTTTCATCCTCAACAATATGATTCTCTCCGCCTACGCCTGGGATTTCGACCGCTCTTTGAATTGGGGCGCCGGAGGAGCGAAAATCTGGCAGCACGTAAAAGCTTACAAGGTCCCGCAAGGCAGCCAGGATCAACGCGGATTTCGCACGTACGAATGGTATGCGCAAATTTCTGAAAAAGTATTGGGGAAAAAGCTGCCCATGCTGACGCTCCAGGCTGGTTTGCGCGACGATCCATTCAGCCATGTCAGTACTGACTTGAGTTCGGGAATTGCTAAACAGGTCGCTGTGTACCGCCTGCTTCGGAATGAAAATGTATTTGACCCGGATAATCCCGAGAAACTGATCAACGCGATCGGTGCGGAAGTCCTGGCGTGTAATTTCTACCTGCTCAGCGACCCATCGGCTTCTTCACTTAATACCTGGTTCAATCCCGATGGCATGCCTGCAGCGGTTGCAAGTGAGCTGTTGAATCAAATTTCCAAAGATCGAATTTCACGAAAATCTCCGCCAGCCATGCAGACCATCACCCCGGATTTTAAATTCGAAACTTACATCCTGATCTCGGATAGTCTCCGTCCGCGCATTCGGGAAATTTTGCATAATTTGCATCCATTTATTTCACGCAGCAAACCGCTGGTTGGTTTTTCTGCCGATGAAGCCAAACAAGCAGCCAACGTGTTGTGGATCGCTTATGAAAACAACGTCTCATCAGACGAAATCGACAAATTGAAATCAGGCGGCAGCCAGGTGCGCGTGCTGGATCCGGAAAGCTTGGCTGCCGTCATCACCGAAACCATGAGGTAATCCATGAGGAATTTCAACGAAATCGCTACTGCCAATCGAGACCCTGAATCCACTCCGCACATTAAAGTGCTCGGGTTGGGCGGCGCCGGCTGCAATACCATCAGCCGCCTGCACGCGCTGCAATTATCCGGCGTGGAATTGATCGCGGCCAATACCGACCGGCAATCCTTGCATGTCAATCCGGCTGCGAACAAGATTCTGCTGGGCGCAAACCTGACCCGCGGATTGGGCTCGGGCGGCGATCCGCAAACCGGGCAAGCCGCAGCCGAGCAGAGTTATCGGGAATTGATTGCTGCCATACGCGGCTGCGACCTGCTATTTCTTACCGCCGGCATGGGCGGCGGCACCGGTTCCGGTGCCATCCAGATCGCCGCGCGCATTGCTAAATCGCTGGACATTCCCAGTATGTGTTTTGTGACCGTGCCATTTTCCTTTGAAGCGGGAAAACGCCAGCAAAACGCGCGTGAAGCGGTTGCACGCTTGCAGCCCTATACTGACACCCTGATCACCATCCCCAACGACCGGCTGCTCGACCTGGCGGGAGCGGATGCAACCCTTCAATCAGCTTTTGGCCTATCGGACGATATTTTAATCAAAGGCATTCAGGCATTATCCGAGATGCTGGGAACTCCCGGCCTGGTGGATATCGACCTGTCGCACGTGTTGAGATTGATTAAAAATGGCGGCGGCACTTTTATTTCACTGGGTTATGGTCTGGGCAATAGCCGCGCGATTCAGGCAATTGAGAATGCGCTTTCTCACCCGCTGCTTGAGGATATTCCCATCAACCAGGCAAAAGGCATGATTGTAAAATTCAGCGGCGCCATCAGCGTTACTGAAATGCAGGAAGCCATGAGGCACCTGCAAAGCCGTACGTCTCCGGATACGGAAATCCTTCCCGCCTTGAATTCACAGGAACGCCCGGATGGGCAAATTCTGGTTACCATGCTGGCTACCGGCATTGGCGCCACAGCCATTGAATACACACCCTTGCCAGTCGAAAATCCCGCTGCGCTGCCGTGCGAGCTTGAACCCGCAGCCCTGCCGATGGATTTCTGTCCGCATGCCTTTGATCCGGCTGAGAAAGATATCGACGATCTGGAAGTGCCTGCTTTCATTCGCAGAGGATATAATCAGATAAATAATCAAACCTATCGTAATGGATAAAGAAATTCTCGACAAGATCAATCAAGATGTCTATGCGCATTTTCCCTATTTAAAGGACGTCGAACCGAAAATCCTGGAAATCGGCCGAAACCTGAGCGAATTGCGCTATCAATACAGCGCGCAAACCTCCAACGGGATGACGCTGCCAATTGTGGTTAAAGTCGTTGCCGACGATCAGGGTAATATCCAAAAAATGGTCGCCTCCCGGTGACCATTTTCTTTTTCAGGATTTAATCGCTTTTAAAAACGATTTTCAATATCCAGACGATGTTCGCGGGCGTGCACGATAGCCGGCCGCCAGAACCAGTTGAAAGGCACGCGTTTGTTTGCGTCAGTATATAAGCGTTCAATGGGCAATTCTTTTAAAGCGGAACGCAAGCTGGTATTGATGGATTCGAACCAGGCCAGCGCCTGCTCCATGCTCCAATCACGGTGAGCTTCAAAAACACATTGATTGAATTCCTCAAAATCGATGTTCAGCACGCGTGAAGGTCCAAACTGCGCATCCGGTATGAGAGCCTGGGGGTCTTTTTGTCCATTTGCGATCTTCAGCGCGTTTTCCTGCCAGGCAGTAACGTGTACCAGCGCATCCACCACCGACCACCCATCTTCAGGGCGGTTCGCGAGCTGCTCGGGGGATAAACCGGCAATCAGGTTGAGCCAGTTGCGGTATTCTTGCTCAATCTCGTCAATCAGGTACTGCGTCAAGTTTGAAAATTCATTCATTTCCCGTTTTTCCTCTCAAAGTATTTTTATCAAGCGCCGCCAACCAGCAGCGAGGTCATGGACAGAGAACCGGCCAGAATATCATCATTGAATAGAGCGACGCGGTCATCGGGTTGTTTGGCCGCCAACACATACAAAAGAGGCAGAAAATGCTCCGGGCTGGGAATCGCCATTCTGACCTCATCCGAGAGAGCCGAATACGCGGTCAATTCCGCGTGCCGATTTTCCAAAATTAGTTTCTTCAATAAATTTCCAGCTTGGACAGCCCAATCAAAACCGAAGGGTTTGTTGAAATCCCCATTGACCAGCACGATTTCCCGCAAGTTGTGGACGATATTGCCGCTGCCCAGGATCAACACGCCTTCCCTGCGTAAATCGCTTAATTCCCTGCCCAAATTGTAATGCTCCTGCGCCGGCTGGGTGTAATCCAGGCTGAATTGCACCACCGGTATATCCGCTTCCGGATACATCCGCTTGAGCACACACCAACACCCATGATCGAGACCCCAATCCTGATTCAGGCTGATTTCCCGTGAACGCACCAGCTTTTTAATTCTCCCGGCCAACTGCATATCCCCGGCCGCCGGGTATTGAACCGCATATAGTTCCTCAGGAAAACCACCGAAATCGTGAATCGTGCGCGGCCGGCGTACAGCGGTGACCGCTGTTCCCCAGGTTTCCCAATGCGCGGAAACGCACAGGATGGCTTTCGGCCTGGGTAGAATCTGCCCCATTGCCGCCCAATTGCGGGAATAACCATTTTCCTCGATGGCATTCATCGGATTGCCATGCCCGATAAACAGGATGGGCATTTGCCGGAAAGCTCCCAGGTCCTCGACTGCTTTCAATAATCCCGATTCCATCAAAGCTCCCTCCGGATTGCTCCTACTATTTGTTTAGACAACTTTACGATGATATATCGTATCATCAATAGGAAGATATTTCCAGCGGTATTTTGTTAATAGATTATTCCCGTATATTTTCGTCCTCTCTATTGGAAATCCTTCCCCCTGCATATTAATTTGGGTTGCATGAATTGTTTGTTTATGGCATCCAGTTTTCTATTCCCTGCGGGGGATTCAGTTTTTCCCAATCCTGGAAACCCGCCAAGTCGTGTACGCCGCCTTCGATCACCGCCCGATAGATGCGAATGCCTGCTGCGTTTTTATCATCCGGCATGGAGAATTTTATATTCAGGATCGCCGCTCGTGTTTCAGGTGTAAGCACCGTGCTGATCCGCTCAGCCACGCGTTCAAAGTAACCGGCATACCTGGAATCTTTCAGGATATGGATCATGTCGATCCGCCAGTCCTCACCCGCTTCATCCCGGAAGGTTGCGTGCCATTCCACGCAGCGATCCTCGGCATCGAGCAGATTGGCGAATGTGATGGAGCGAATAGCGGAATTTTGCGCCAGAATCGCCATTGCCCTGAAACTCTCCGCCAGTGAAAAAGGATCGGTGTAGATGTGAAAATCGATGTCGCGGCGTTTCGCCATCAGCCCCATCCTGGCAGATCCAACCAGGTTGATTTCAGCCCCGATACTCCGCCAGGCTGCTATCACACCGCTGCTTTCAATGACCTTCTCCGCGCGCTGCCGCATCCTTTCTGATTCTTCTTTGATTGCTTTCAATAATCCACCATCCTTTATATTAAATATATTGTCAATCACAATCCGTGAACGCACGGCAGTTTTTTCAAAATGTTTTTTTTACAGTGTCTTTTCCTAATGGATAGAGATGATAAAATTATACGGATTGAATTCTGATCTCGGAATTATTGGGATGTCCTTTATTATAACCAAAGAGACTTTTATCTTCCTGGCATCGCTGGTTCTAAACGTATTGACCATTCTGGTCGTGTGGCAAAAACGGCAAAAAGCCGGAATGGTTTGGCTGGTTCTGGCGATGATCGCGATTGGTGTTTATAATTTCTTCGCCATGCTGGATGCTTCCAGCGCGGAACTCAGCGGCAGGATACTGTTCTCCAAGCTGGAATATCTGGGAGCCAATACAGTCGGGCCATTCTTGGCATTATTTTTTATTAATTTCCCGCAGCAGCGCATCAAATTCAACCCTCTCTTTCTCTTGATGGTTTTCAGCATCCCGCTCATAACCTTCATCGGTTTGATCACAAACGAGTACCACTATCTCTTCTATACCGGATTTGAACACATCTCCGGGACGATCAACGGCTACTATTTTTTACATGGCCCAATATATTGGATTGCCCTTTCTTATAATTACGCATGCGGCATTGCCTCGATTATCCTGATTTATATTAATACCCGCCGAGCCACTGCAATTTATCGCTTGCAATCGCTGGTCTTGCTGATTTCCAGCGCTTTCCCTTTTTTTTCCGGTCTCATGTACGCCTTCGGGCGGAACCCCATCCCGGGCATGGACATCCTGCCGGTCGGGTTTTCGATCAGCGGATTGGGGATTGTGTTCAGCGTGGTCTTTCTGCGTATGTTTGATCTCGTCCCGCTCAGCCGCAATTTGCTGGTGGAAAATTTACAGGATGGCGTGGTCGTTTTAGACAGCAGAAAGCAGGTTGTCGATATTAATCCAGCCGCTCTGCAGCTCCTGGATGGCAGTGAAATAAAACTGGGCGCAACAATCGATCAATGCAATTCTTGCGGGGGTGTTTTCAGCCAAACGGATCAAACGGTTGAAATCATTGGCGGAAAATCTAAAACCCACCACATCCTTTCCATACCCACCTGCCTGACAGACGACAGCGGAAAAACCGCCGGCTATATGTACGTTTTACGAAATATGACCGAGATCCGGCGGGTTGAAGAGGAGTTGCATCAAAGCCAGGAACGCTATCGTTCGCTGATCGAAGATGTCGTTGACGCCGCCAGCATGGCGATCTGCATTATCGACAAAGATTTCAGGATCATCTGGGTCAACCAGGCTTGCGTGGAAAACTGGTTTTTCTCGCGCGAATCCATTCTGAATCAGGACATCCGGGAATTCTTTTTCTCGAACCAGCACCCGCGCGCGGAGAATCGCGAAGAACTGATTCAAAAAATCTTGTCAAGTTACCGGGACGGGTTTTATCTGGAAAATCTGGAAATTCATTTCCAAAAAGCTGAAGGAAAGCCTGAGCGTTGGGTCCTATATTCCAGCAAACCGATCCGTGTGGGGTATTACGCCGGCGGTCGTATCGAACAAATGGTTGATATTACCGAGCAAAAACGCTTGCAGAAACAAGTTGAATTGCAGGCGATTACAGATGAACTTACCCATATCTATAATCGTCGGGGGTTGTTCGAATTAGGATTGCATGATTTCAACCGCGCACGCCGTATCAAGACGAATCTGGGAGTAATTTTCCTGGACATTGATAACTTTAAAAAGATCAATGACCATTTTGGCCACGCGAAAAGCGATCAGGTGTTGGTAGAATTGGTCAATCGCATAAAAAGCCATCTGCGCGATATGGATATTTTCGCGCGTTATGGCGGCGACGAATTTGTGATCCTGCTGCCTGAAGCCAACCTGCAGCAGGCAGCCGAGATCGCCAGGCGCATTAAAGATTCGGTAACATGCGCGCCTTTTTCGATCGGTCTGGAACCCTATCCGGTCACGGCGAGCCTGGGTGTGGCTCAATTTGAACTTCAGGATTCGTTTACCGATCTTTTGGATCGCGCCGATCAATGCATGTACCGCGCCAAGCAAAAAGGCCGCAACTGCATCGAGCTTTAGCCTTCATTTTTATAAACATCTATGGGTTATCAGTCCTCCGTTTTCAATTTTTATTTTTCTAACCTGGTCAATCCTATCGCATTTTGATGCATTTCCCTCTCATTATTAATATAAATATTTATTTTTTCATAATGGAAAATCTCCGAGAGAGTTTCGCATAAATTGAAACCTGCCCTTGTTATAATCTCCTTAATGAAAACATATTCCGCCCTCGCCCACCCGAACATCGCCTTTATCAAATACTGGGGCAACCGCGATCAGGCGCTGCGCCTGCCCGTAAACGGCTCCATCTCCATGAACCTGGGCGCATTGGAAACCCGTACCAGCGTCACATTGCCGGAATCCGCGCCCGCCGACCATCTGGTGATCAATGACGACGAGCAATCCGGCGCTTCCCTGGCGCGCGTGAGCGCTTTTCTGGACATTGTCCGCCAATTGAGCGGCCAAAAGGCTTACGCCGAAGTCATCAGCAGGAACAACTTTCCCTCCTCCGCCGGCGTGGCTTCTTCTGCCGCGGCCTTCGCCGCCCTGGCGCTGGCCGCTTCGCGCGCTTTCGGGCTGGCGCTTTCCGAAAAGGACCTCTCGCGTCTGGCGCGGCGCGGTTCCGGCTCGGCCTGCCGTTCCATTCCCGCCGGTTTCTGCGAATGGCTGTCCGGCGCCGGCGACGAGGATTCCTATGCGCAATCGTTCGCTGCGCCCGACCATTGGGAGTTGTGGGATTGCGTCGCCATCGTGGAAGCCGCGCCCAAATCCACTGGCTCTACCGAAGGACACGCGCTCGCCTCCACCAGCCCGCTGCAAGCCGCCCGTGTGGCCGATGCGCCCCGCCGCCTGCAGCTTTGCCGCGAGGCGGTACTGGCCAGGGATTTCGAAAAGCTGGCGGATGTTATCGAACAGGATAGCAACATGATGCACGCGGTCATGCAGACCTCCACCCCGCCGCTGATGTACTGGAGCCCGGCCTCGCTGCTTTTGATGAGCGAAGTAACCGCCTTGCGCCGTCGCGGGCTGGCAGCTGCCTACACGCTGGATGCCGGCCCCAATGTGCACGTGATCTGCACAGCCGGTTCTCATGAAGCCGTCAAGCGCCATCTGGAGGGGCTGCCCGGCGTGAGCTGGGTGCTGGTTTCTCCGGTGGGGGGCTGCGCCCGGCTGCTTGGCGCGAATTAATATTCTTTAAACAATTCCAGCATCAGTACAGGTTATAATCGCCTGCGTAGAGGATTGAAAGATCATGATTTTTTCCAATAACCTGTTGGTTTTCATTTTGGCGCTCAGCTTCCTGCTGTTCACGCACGAGCTGGGGCATTTCCTGATCGGCAAGCTGTTCCGCATCGAGGCCGAGGAGTTTGGCTTCGGTTACCCGCCCCGGCTGACCAGGCTTTTTCGTTGGGGGAAAACCGACTTCACGCTCAACTGGATCCCGTTCGGCGCTTTCGTGCGCTTTAAGGGCGAAGACGATCCCAATTCCGAGGGCGGTTTTTACGCTGCCAATAAATGGCAGCGGCTCGGCACCCTGCTGGCCGGTCCGGCCATGAACATCCTGGTCGGGATCATCCTGTTCAGTCTGGTGATTGCCCGCGCCGGATACGCCAACACGGATGTGATCCGCATCGCCGAAATCGCGCCGGATTCGCCGGCCGCGGATGCCGGCATGCTCCCCGGAGATCAGTTGCTCATGGTCAACGGGCAGCCGCTGGAAGATATGTCCGCGGTCAGCGCCGTTGTTAAAGCCAATCTGGATCAACCTGTCACGATCACGCTGCTGCGCGATACGGAAGAATTTACGCTTACTGTCATCCCGCGTTCCAACCCGCCTGAAGGACAGGGCGCGATGGGCATCGTGATGGAATATCCCATCGAATATCATACTTTCCTGGAATCCATACCGTTGGGCGCACAAACCGCCTGGCATCAAATCAGGGAATTGTTCTCCCTGCCGGGTCAACTGGCGCGCGGTGAAATATCATCGGAAGAATTGCGCCCGCTTTCGCCTAAAGGGCTCTATGACGTTTACGACCAGGTGCGTGAAAGCGAGCAGGCTTCCGAGCAGGCGCAGCCCGATCTGGCATTCCTGAATATCGCCTGGTTTTTTGCAATCATCTCAACCGCGCTGGGCATTTCGAACCTGCTGCCCATTCCCGCCCTCGATGGCGGCCGTATCTTGTTTATCCTGCCTGAGATTTTCCTGGGTAAGCGCGTACCTTCGAAATATGAGAACGCCATTCATATGGTGGGTTACATGGCGCTGCTGGTTCTGATGGCGTATATCTTCATGCAGGACTTTATTAATCCAATTGTGCTGCCGTAAATAACCATGACTGAAAAATCCCGTCCCCTGAATTTGATTGACTCATTGCTGGTTCCCAATGAACCATTCCCGCCGGAATATCTGTACATTTTTTCTGATATCACCGAAGCCGACCTGGCGGAGATCAAAAAAGTATGGCCGCGCGTTCCGGTGCTGCGCAAGATCAACCTGCTGCAAGACCTGGAAGGCATGCTTGAATCCGATACGCTGCTTTCGTACGACGATTTCGCCCGCTTCGCACTGGGCGACGAGGATCCTGAAGTACGCAGCCATGCCATCAAGCTGCTGTGGGAAAGCGATGACCCCAAATTGGCGCGTTTATTCGGAGAACTGTTATCCAAAGATCCCAGCGAAGACGTGCGCGCCGAGGCTGCTTCAGCCCTGGGCAATTTCATTTTGCTGGGAGAATTGGAAGAGGTTTCTACGCGGGTGTTTGAACGCACCCTGGAATTGCTGCTGCAGCAATATCAATGCGATCAGGCTGACAAGATCCGCCAGGAAATCCTGCGCGCGGTGTCGTATTGCGGCCGGGAGGAGATCGCAGCCATGATCCAAGAAGCATACGCCAGCGGCGGCAAAGCCTGGAAACTGGCGGCTCTGGAATCGATGGGGCGTTCCGCTGACTCGCGCTGGAAAAACCAGGTACTCGAAGCCATGCATAGCGAAGACGCCGATTTTCAATACGAAGCCATTCGCGCAGCCGGCGAGTTGGAGTTGAAAACCGCCCGTCCGGTTCTGTTGAAATTGCTGGCCGAGGAAATCGGCAATACCGACATCTACTACCAAACCATTTGGGCACTTTCCAAGATCGGCGGCGAATCGGTCAAGGAAACCCTGCAAGACCTGCTGGAACATGCCGATAATGATGAGGAAGTTGAAGTGCTGGAAATGGCGCTCGATAATTTAGACTTTTCCGACGAGAATGCCTCGTTGGATATTTTCTAGAGCAAGAGGGATCAACGATGGAAGAAACTCAAAAGCGTATGCATGCTTCAGTACATGGCATTGTCCAGGGCGTCGGTTTCCGCTTTTTCGTGTTCCAGCATGGAGTCAATCTTGGCTTGCAAGGCTGGGTGCGCAACCGTTTCAATGGTGAAGTTGAAGTGGTGGCTGAAGGTTCCCAAAGCGTTCTAAATGAATTCCTGGAAAAACTCAAGGAAGGGCCGCAAATGGCGCAGGTGGATGAAGTGCAGGTTGAATGGTTCGACCCTTCCGGCGACCTGCAGCCCTTCACAATCCTGGAAACAGCTTAATCATTATTAAGCGTCCTCGCCGCTGATGATGGCGGCTTTCTTCCACCCCGGCTGCCCGGATTCATCCGCCAGCATCAATCTCAATTCAAGGATTTGATCGCGCAGCACAGCCGCCCGTTCGAATTCCAGGTTCTGCGCGGCTTGCTTCATTTTCTCCTCGGTCTCCTGGATCAGGTGTTTAATTTCGCCGGCCGGCAGGCGCGTGGCTGCCGGTTCCGCGTTGTATTCGCCCTGCATTTCCGCCACCGCGTATTCACTCAAGCGGGCGGTGATGTCGTAAACTTCCTTGATGATCGTCGCCGGTTGAATGTGGTGTTCCTGGTTGTAAGCTTCCTGTTTAGCGCGGCGGCGGTTGGTTTCATCGATCGCTTCGCGCATGGCGTCGGTCATCTGGTCAGCGTACATGATCACGATCCCGTTGGCGTTGCGCGCTGCGCGCCCGATGGTCTGGATCAAGGCCGTGGCCGATCGCAGGAATCCCTGTTTGTCGGCGTCCAGGATCGCCACCAGCGATACTTCCGGCAGGTCCAATCCTTCGCGCAGCAGGTTGATGCCCACGATCACATCATAGACTCCCAGGCGCAGGTCGCGCAGAATACCCACGCGGTCCAGCGTCTCCACCTCGGAATGAAGATAATGTACCTTGATGGATAATTCCTTCAAATACTCAGAAAGGTCTTCTGCCATTCGCTTGGTCAGGGTGGTCACCAGCACGCGTTCTTTGCGTTCCACGCGCGCGCGGATCTCTCCAATCAGGTCATCCACCTGCCCCTCCACCGGCCGTACCACAATTTGCGGGTCCACCAGGCCGGTCGGGCGGATGATCTGTTCCACCACCTGTTCATTTTTTTCCATCTCATACGGTCCGGGGGTGGCTGAGGTATAAATGGTCGAACCCATTTTTTCTTCAAATTCCTCAAAGGTCAGCGGACGGTTATCCAGCGCGGAGGGAAGGCGGAAACCGTATTCCACCAGTGTTGATTTACGCGACCGGTCGCCGTTGTACATGCCGCGGATTTGGGGTATAGTCATGTGCGATTCATCGATCACCATGATATATTCCGAGGGCATGAAGTCCATCAGTGTCCAGGGGGCTGAACCTTCCGGGCGCTGATCCATGTGGCGCGAGTAATTTTCGATGCCTGAGCAGTAGCCGATCTCGCGCAGCATCTCCAGGTCAAAGCGCGTGCGCTGCTCCAGGCGCTGCGCCTCCAGCAATTTTTCCTGCGATTTGAAAACCTTCAATTGATCTTCCAACTCGTTTTCGATGTCATTCAACGCCTTGCGCAAGCGGTCTTCTTCGGTGATGAAGTGCTTGGCCGGGTAAATTTGAACTTCATCCAGTTCTTCCAGAATTTCGCCCGTTACCGGGTTGATCTTGATAATGCGCTCGACTTCGTCGCCGAAGAAAGCGATGCGGTAAACCAGGCTTTTTTCGTAAGCCGGGAAAACTTCCAGCGTATCCCCCCGCAAGCGGAAGATGCCCGGCCGCAAATCCAGGTCGTTGCGTGCATAGTGCGATTCCACCAATTGCCGCAGCAGCACGTTGCGCCGGTAAATCTCGCCCTTGCGTAAATCCATCACCACGCTGGAATACGCTTCGGGGCTGCCCAATCCGTAGATGGCGGAAACGGACGCCACCACGATAACGTCCTTGCGCGATACGATCGAAGTGGTGGCTGCCAGGCGCAGGCGTTCGATCTCCTCGTTAATTTCGGTTTCTTTTTCGATATACAAATCCTGACGCGGGACGTAAGCCTCCGGCTGGTAGTAATCGTAATAGGAGACAAAGTATTCCACCGCGTTCTCTGGAAAAAATTCCTTGAATTCGGCGTAAAGTTGCGCCGCCAGGGTTTTATTGTGAACCAGTACCAACGCCGGCCGCTGCACCTGCTGGATCACGTTGGCAATCGTGAAGGTTTTGCCGGTTCCCGTGGCGCCCAATAATACCTGATGGCGCATGCCAGCGCGGATGCCCTTCACCAGTTCCTGTATCGCCTGGGGTTGATCGCCCAGCGGTTCATAAGGAGCTTTTAATTTGAATTCCATTCCTTTTTTCCTGTTTGATGGTTAGCCCAACTAATCGATCAAGCGCCTGAGATAAGCGCTCTTGCCAGCCGTTTTCCGTTCCGACCGGCATCCAGTAAGCGTTCTTTCCCCGTCGGATGTCGCCTCCAATATCGGCCAGGTCGCGCGCCTTGATGCCTTCCGGCAAGGCCGGGTAGCGCAGCACGATTTGATCCCCTTCCACCGTGATCGACGACAAACCGCATAATTCAGCCTTTAGTTTAAGGGATAACTGCCAAAATAAGTTCGCGGTTTCTTGCGGCAGCGGACCGAATCGGTCGGTGAATTCCTCCCGGATGCGGTCGATATCTTCCTCGTTAATCGTATCAGCAATCCGGCGATACAACTGCAGCCGTAGGCGGTCAGCCGGTATGTAACTTTGGGGGATTCCCACGGAAAGAGGCAATTCGATCGCCACCAGCGGGCGGATGCCGCGGAAAGGCAGCGCCGGCTTGACCGGCTCAACTTCTCCTCTGACCTGCTTGCTTTCATTCACGGCTTCCGAGAGCAAGCGCGTGTACAGATGAAAACCTACTGAGGCGATGTGCCCATGTTGGGTGGTGCCCAGCAGGTCGCCCGCCCCGCGCATTTCCAGGTCGCGCATGGCGATGGAATAACCCGCTCCCAATTGGGTGTTTTCAGCGATAGTTTCCAGGCGTTCCAATCCTTCCGGCGTAGGCAGCCGTTTGCGGTGATGGAAGAAATAAGCGTACGCCCTGGAAGCGCCGCGCCCCACCCGCCCGCGCAGTTGGTAAAGCTGCGCCAGGCCGAAAGTATCTCCCCGGTCGACGATTAGCGTGTTGGCATTGGGAATATCCAGCCCGGATTCGATGATGGAAGTAGAAACCAACACATCCACTTCGCCGCCGGTGAATTTGTGCATCACGTCCGCCAGTTGATCTTCATCCATCTGCCCATGCGCGATTCCTAGGCGGGCCTCCGGCACCAGTTTGCGCAAGTGATTGGCCATCGCCCCAATGGTTTGTACGCGATTGTGCACGAAAAATACCTGCCCGCCGCGGTCGATTTCGCGGATGATGGCGTTGCGCACCAATTGCGGATCGTAGCCGCCGATGTGCGTCTGGATCGGTAAACGGTCCGAAGGCGGGGTGTTGATATTGGAGATATCACGGATACCCGAAAGCGCCATGTACAGCGTGCGCGGGATGGGTGTGGCGGTTAACGTCAGCACATCAACCTCGGTGCGCATTTTTTTGAAATATTCTTTGTGAGTCACGCCGAAACGCTGTTCTTCATCGATGATCAATAAACCCAGGTCTTTGAACAACACGTCGTTTTGCAGCAGACGGTGGGTTCCGATGATGATGTCCACCTCGCCGGTTTGCAGTTGCAGCAGGATCAGGGCTTGTTCGCCCGGGCTGCGGAACCGCGAGAGCATTTCGACTGTCACCGGGAAGGGCGCCAGGCGCTTGCGGAAGGTATCGAAATGCTGCTGCGCCAGCACCGTGGTGGGCACCAGCACAGCCACCTGCCGCCCGTCCATCACGGCCTTGAAAGCCGCCCGCAGCGCCACCTCGGTCTTTCCGTAACCAACGTCGCCGCACAACAGGCGGTCCATTGGCCGCGCTCTTTCCATGTCCCGCTTCACTTCTTCAATTGCCCGCATCTGGTCCTCGGTTTCCGCATAGGGAAAACTCATTTCCAGAATATGCTGCCACTCGGTATCGCTCTTGTAAGCGTAGCCTTTTACCGTCTGCCGTTTTGCGTAGAGTTCCAGCAGGTCGGTGGCCACTTCCTTGACGGCTTCCTTGACCTTTTCCTTGGCGGTCACCCACTCTTTCCCGCCCAGGCGCGTCGGATGCGGCGTGCGCTCGTCCGGCCCAATGTATTGGCTCAGTCGGTCGGCCTGGTGCACCGGGACAAAGAGCTGGTCGTCGTCAGCATACTTGATCAACAAAAAATCGCGTTCCACGCCCTCAATGGTGCGTTGCACCAAACCGGCGAAACGGCCGATGCCATAATCGACGTGCACTACCCAGTCGCCGGGCTTGAGATCGGCGTACGAAATTTCAGGCCCCTCAAAACTCCGGGCGCGCATCTTGCGCGGCCGCGGGCGCTCCCAGCCGAATATCTCGCTGTCGGTCAGCAGGATTTCGGTCTTGCCGTTGGGATAACGCACTTCCCATCCCGCATTCAGGCTGCCATCAATGTAACTCAGCGCCTGGCTGTCGACCAGTTCGGCAGCCCGCGCGCCGCCCACTTCTTTCAAGCGCCCGATCTGTTTGGAAACAATTGTGAGGCGGCTGCCGTTGTCTACCGCTTTGGAAATAAAAGCGAACAAGTCGGTTAGATGGCTGCCGAAGCGAGCGCCGGGGGAAAATGCGTGCGAAAGTGGATGGACCTCATCGCTCAAGGGGAACCCCAAATCAATTGCGCTGAAACGGGTCATCGCATCGCTGATTTCCGACCAGGTAATGTATGGCAGCGGAAAGTCCGAAGGTATGCTGTGAACTTCAACAGCTTCTTTGCGCAATTTCAGGGCTTGTTCTTCAATCTCTTCAGAAGTTACCTGCAGCGAAGCATTGTTATCCAACAGGATGATCGCGCCCTTTGGCAGAAAATCCAGCAGCGTCGCCGGTTGTTTATAGGCCATCGGCAGGTTGAACTCCACCAGCGCCTGGCCGGGGTCTTCATTTTCAAGATTGATCTTTCCGATCATTTCGCTGGCCGGCGGGATGAAAACGGATTCCACCACTTGCACAGAACGCTGGCTGGCCGGGTCGAAGGTGCGGATGGAATCGACCTCATCTCCGAAGAAATCGATGCGCACCGGGAATTCCAGATGCATCGGCCACACATCCACCAAGCCGCCGCGGCGTGAAAACTGCCCAGCGCCAGTCACCAGCTCAGCCCGGTTGTAGCCGATCTCCACCCATTTTCGGCAGAGCGCGTCCACGTTATTGGTGCTGCCGGTTTTCAATGTCGAACAGGCCATCAAAAAATCGCGGCGGGGCACGCTGCGGGTCATCAAGGATTTGACCGAGGTAAAGATCACCTCGGGGTAGCAATCCTCAGCACGGTTCGGTAAATAACTCTGCGCCAGCGCCACCAGTGTTTCCATGCGGTCGCGGCGTGTGTCGCGCCCCCAGTTGATCTTTTCATAAAACAGGGGCGCCGGTTCGGCAAAGATATAATTCCGGCCGTCTTTCGACCAGAAACCGAATTCTTCGTACATCGATTGCAAGCGGTCGGCTTTGGAGGTGACAAAAACCAGCGGTTTTTGAATTCCCCGTTGCAGGGCGGCCATGAAAGGCAGCCTGACTGAACGCGGCAAACTGATCGGGATCTGCGCCGGTTCCCCCCTTAACCTCTCCAGCAGATCCGAAAATCCTTCCAGTTCGTCGAACCGGATTAGTGTCTCATTGCTCATCATTCAAGACAGAGCCGTTGTAGGTGTTCATGGCCTTGTCGATACCGTATTCCAGGTAGGTTTCCAGCGCATCCGCGCAGGTATCCAGAACCTGGTTGAGGATCTCCTCCTCCGGCCCTCTGAACTTCTTTAACACGTAATCCACCGCGTCCATGCGCCCCGGCGGCCGTCCGATTCCCACCCGCAAACGCGGGAAAGTTTCTGACCCCAGGCGGGTGATGATTGACTGCATGCCCTTCTGCCCGGCTGATCCGCCGGCTTTGCGGATGCGGATGCTGCCGAAAGGCACATCCAGATCATCGTTGACCACCACCAGGTGATCGAGATTTACCTTGTAAAAGTTGACGAAGGATCCCACCGCCACGCCGGAGTTGTTCATGAATGTCTGCGGCATCACCAAAGCAACCCGCTTGCCCCTGACCATTCCGTTCCCGGTAAGGGCTTTGAAACGGTAATGAGTGATATCCATCCCCCAACGTTGAGCCAGGCGCTGGATGACCAGAAAGCCAATATTATGGCGCGTGTATTCATATTCGCGCCCCGGATTCCCCAATCCGACAATCAGGAACCATTCAAGGGATTCGGTGGCAGTTTTTTTTCGCAAGAACATGCTCTTTTTATCCTATTTATAAATTGGCAACAAATTAGTCTAACATAAGACATTTATTTAAGCAAAATTTTACATAAGAGCGCTTTCATCTATCTTCTTACAAGGTTTTAATGGAAACAGGCCGTTTTTTCTGGTATGCTATAATCAATCACTAGGATACAGGCTTAAAAATGACGGAAAACCAGGAAATTCCCGCTGAAAATATGCCCGCTGTCAAAAATAAAACCGCCGCAATCATCCTTGCGATCGTTGCGGTAATTTTATTGGTTGGGGTGATTTTCGGGATTGTGGTCCTCTCCAAACAAAATGCGGATACAACCGGCCGGGTGCGCGATATTTTCATCATCGTGTTGGCGCTTGAATCGCTGCTCCTGGGCGTGGCTTTGGTCATCCTAGTTATCCAACTGGCTGTTTTAACCAACCTGATCCAGAATGAAGTCAAGCCGATCCTGGCTTCCACCAAGGAAGCCGTCAGCACCATCAAAGGCACCAGCAAGTTCATCTCCGACCGCGCGGTTAAACCGATCATCACCGCCAGCAGTTTTATGGCCGGTTCGCGAAAGTTGTTTGAAATCATCGGTTTTATTAAACGTAAAGAATAAACCAGATTCCTGAAAGGAGAAAAAAATGTCAGACCGTAATGATGATTTAGGAACATTTTTAATTGGTTTTATCGTTGGAGGTATCTCAGGCGCCATTGCTGCTTTATTACTCGCTCCCCAGTCCGGTGAAGAAACCCGCACCATGATCAAAGAGAAAGCCATCGAATTGCGCGATCAAACCGCCACTACTGTGGAAGAGTCGCTGGAAAAAGCCGAGAAAGCCGCCAATGAAGCGGTGAAAAAGGCTGAAACCCTGCTCGAACAAGCTAAAACCAAAGCTGCTGAAGTGGTGGAACAGGGGCAGGTAGTGCTGGAAGATACCAAAGCCAAGGTAAGCAAAACTGCGAAATCCGCCGCCAAGGGCGAAAAACCCGCGGAGTCTTAATCGAGTTCCTCAAAAATAATGATCCTTAAGTAATCGGTGGTTGATTTCTCAACCGCCGATCTGTTTTATTACCAGCGGGATTGCAGCAATCAGGTCGCCGGCTGCCACCGCGGCCGGGGTTCCGATTCGACGGGCAGCCGCCACACCCGCCCGAGCGTGCAGCCAAGCTGCCAGCGCTGCCGCGTTGAACGCTTCCACACCCTGGGCTACGTAACCCGTGATCATGCCTGCCAGAACGTCGCCAGTGCCGGCTTTGGCCAAAGCCGAGTTGGCAACCGGAATGAGCGCCCTGCGGCCGTCAGGGGCAGCGATGATGGTCAGCGCGCCTTTCAATACAACCACCTGTCCCCATTTCGCGGCGTACTCACAGGCGATCTTTTCCCGATCGGCTTGTATCTTCTCGACTGGCAGCCCAGTCAACACGGCCATCTCGCCCGGGTGCGGCGTCAATACCGCAAAGCCGATTTTCTTCTCCCAATGATCAATCCTGGCCAATAACTTCAAGGCGTCCGCGTCGATCACCAGGTGCGGCAGATTTACGCTTTCGTTCCGTGCGCGCTTCCCTTGCACCATATCAAAACCCATCTGATTTCCTGCGCCGCTGTCACCGAATAACTGTTTCAGAAATGCCAGAGTTTCTTCCTCCAAACCCCACCCCGGACCGAGCAGCATACAGCTCACACGCTCCAGGTTTTGCCCGACAATCCTGGCGCCCTCGGCGTTCAGCACTCCCAGGGTGTGCGGCAGGATCAACCAGGTCGTTTCGGGCAGGCTGCCCGCCAGCGCGTCGTAGATCGCGCCGGGAATCGCCGTACGCACTAAACCCGCGCCAACGCGGTATGCTGCCTGCGAAGCCAGCAGCGCCGCCCCGCAATAGTTGATCGATCCGGCGGCAATCAGGCAGGTTCCGAAAGTGCCCTTGTGGCTGTCCGCCGGCCGGTCCGGCAGCCAGGCAGCCGCCAGGTTGGCGTCCACCACTTCCGTTCCGGCTTCCTGCCAGGCTGGCAGATTTCCCGGTAAACCGATATCCACTGCCAGAATCTCGCCGCATAGCTTCAACGCCGATTGACGCAGCAATCCCTGTTTAACGGCCGCCATGCAAATCGTCAATTCCGCCGGCAGGCATTCCGGCGCGGCTTCGCCGCTATCGCAGTCCACGCCTGAAGGGCAATCCACGGCAATTACAACCGGTTTATCCGGGATCGTCAAAATGCAAGCCAATACATCCTGAATTTCTTTTTTTAATGGAAGTTTTGCGCCGGTTCCCAGAATGCCATCCAGTAAAACATCGCTTTCAATAATGCCCTCCCGCAGCGCCGGGAAATCACCACCCTCCCCGGCCGGCAAGAGCTTGCCGCCAGCTTTCAGATAAGCCTCGGTCAGCGCGTCATTTTTTCCGCGCTCTTTCACCAGGTAAGCCTGTGTGTGCCAACCCCAAGCCACCAGGTGCGCAAGGGCAACCAGCGTATCCCCGCCGTTGTTTCCCGATCCGATCAGCCCGATGACCCTGTGACTCTGCCTGCTGAAATAGCGTTGATGCACCGCGCGCGCCGTTTCCAATCCGGCATTGGCCATCATCCGCTCATAGGTAAGCCCGTTCTTGTCAGCCTGCGATTCCAACTCTCTCATTTGATGAACGGTAACTAATCTCATTTCAAAACCTCTGCGTCTATTCAAATTATACTTTCCCGTCGGCGCTGCTAGCCGAAGGTATAATTGCAGCCATGCGCCGTTATTTATATATTGGGGTTTTCTTTGCCGGCTGCGCCAGCCTGGCGGTTGAAATGTCCGCCTCGCGCCTGTTGGGAAATTATTTCGGATCCAGCAATCTGGTTTGGGCGGCTATAATCGGCCTGATTTTGATTTACCTCTCGGTTGGATATACCATCGGCGGCAAATGGGCTGACCGCTCCCCTGAGTTTAGAACTTTTTTTACCATCCTCTGTTGGGCATCATTGTTGATCGGATTAATCCCTCTGGCTTCGCGCCCCATCCTGCGCGCGGCCAGCCAGGCATTCGATGAAATGCAAGTCGGGGTGATGATCGGCTCTTTCATATCCGTGCTGGCGCTGTTCAGCCTGCCGGTCACGCTGCTCGGCACCGCTTCTCCCTTTGCCGTGCGTATCGCCCTGGAGAATAAAGAGAATGCCGGCAAAGTGGCAGGAAAAATTTACACCATTTCCACGCTGGGTTCATTCCTGGGAACATTTTTGCCGGTTCTGGTGCTGGTACCGGCCATCGGCACCTACCGCACTTTTATCGCGCTCAGCGCAGGCTTGATGCTGGTTTCGCTCTTTTGTCTCTGGATGACTTCCGGGGCAAAGGCCGCTACGCGCCTGCTTTGGATGCCCGTCCTGCTGGTTTTAGCAACCTTGCTCGGGCTGGGAGGATTCGACAAGCAGGCTCAGGGTATTATTTTTGAAGGGGAATCAGCTTATAACTACATCCAGGTGCAGCAGATCGGCGACTACCGCATCCTGCGCCTGAACGAAGGCCAGGGTATTCACTCGATCTACCATCCGCTTCAGCAGAACTTTTACGGCGCCTGGGAGCAAGTGCTGGCTGCACCCTTTTTTAATAACGCACCTTATAATATTGACAAAGTACAGCGCATCGCCATTCTCGGCCTGGCAGCCGGCACCAGCGCCCGCCAGGCCTACGAAGTTTATCCCCGCGCGCAAATCGACGGTTACGAGATTGATCCAAAGATCATCGAGGTTGGCTGCGACCTGTTCGAAATGGACGTGCCTACATTGAATGTCTATGCCGAGGATGCCCGTTGGGGTCTGGCGCATTCCGGCCAACGATACGATATTATCAGTATCGACGCTTACCGCCCCCCTTATATTCCCTGGCACTTGACCACTCTTGAATTTTTTCAGGAAACCTACTCGCATTTGACTGAACAAGGGACATTGGTCATTAACGTCGCGCGAATCCTGGACGACCGCCGCCTGGTGAACGCCCTTTACACCACCATTCAAGCGGTCTATCCCTCGGTTTATATTGTCGATCTGCCGGATACGTTGAATTCAATCATCTTTGCAACCCGCCAGCCGACGCGAATTGAAAACCTGGCGCTGAATTATCTGGCGCTCGACAGCGACGCTTCAACCCCGTCTTTGTTAATGGAAACGCTGCAAACCACGGTTTTGGGCATGCAATCCAATCCCCCCGAAACCATCCTGTTCACCGACGACCGTGCATCCGTGGAATGGATTACCAATGACATGATCTTTGGTCTTTTTAAATCCGGTCAATTGGAGACGCTGCATTGAAAATCGTTCAGAAACTGATTCTGATCCTGATCGTGATCCTCTTCCCTTTGTTTGTCGTTACCTGTTCCATCCGGGTAGCTTTGACGCCTTTTTATATTAATGTGGAATACAACCGGCCCGGTTTTCCCGCGGATGCATACGGGTTCACCACCGCCGACCGCTTGCAGTGGGGTCAGTATTCTATCGATTATTTATTGGGAAAAGTCTCCGACCGTGATTTCACTGCCCAAACCTTGCCGGATGGAACGCCGCTCTTCAACGAGCGCGAGCTCTCGCACATGCAGGATGTCCGCGATCTCACGCTGGTGGTTCTGCAAATCTGGAAAGGGTTGTGCGTATTCTTCGCGCTTGCGCTGCTCGCCAGCCTGACCGGGAAATGGCCGGGGCAATTTTTGCGAGCGCTGCATGACGGCGCCCTTGCCACCATTGCCCTGATCGCTGCCATTCTCGCAGCGGTTTGGATGAACTTCAACCTGCTCTTCACAAAATTCCACCAACTGTTTTTTGAAGGGGATTCCTGGCTCTTTTACCTAACCGACCATCTCATCCGCCTCTTCCCGCTTACCTTCTGGCAGGACTTGTTCATTTTTATCGGCGCCTGCACCATTCTGTTCTGTTTGATCCCGATTTTATTTTACCGGTTGAAAAAACATTCCTGAACAGAGCGCCGATCCAAAGCAATTCATCCAGGTTTCGTGCGTTGATTTTCATCAGCGTTCCAGGTATTTCAATGAAGATATCCAGCCGGAAATCATCAACATAATCCGACAACAAAAAAGACGCGGCTTGTTGTGCGCCGCGTCTTTTGGATTGGAAATATTCACTTACCGTATGGCAATCGGATTTTCAGGGTTTTGTTCGATATCGAAGATATGGAACTTGCTCATATCGAAAGCCATTTGCACTTTGCTGCCAAGCGTGTATTTGGAACGCGGATCAACGCGCGCGACCAGGTCGTGCGAACCGCTCATCAGGTAGACATAAATTTCGTCGCCCATCAATTCCAGCAAATCCACCTTGCACTCCACTGGCGCAGCCTTGATGCCGGTTGAGGGAAATTCCGGATTATAGATATCCTCAGGGCGGATTCCAAAGATCACTTTTTTCCCGTCATACGGTCCGTAGACTTTATTTTTTTCTTTGGGGATTTCCAACTTGAAACTATCGGTCACAACGAAAAGTTTACCGTCGGATTTGGAGATTTTCGCCTGGAAGAAATTCATGGAAGGTGACCCGATGAAACCGGCCACGAACTGGTTGGCAGGGCTGTCGTATAACGTTTGGGGTGTGTCCACCTGCTGCAGCACGCCGTGATTGATCACCGCGATGCGCGTTCCCATGGTCATCGCTTCCACCTGATCGTGGGTAACGTAAATGAAAGTTGTCTTCAAGCTGTTGTGCAATTTGGTAATTTCCTTGCGGGTTTGAACGCGCAATTTGGCATCCAGGTTGGAAAGCGGTTCGTCGAACAAAAACACTTTCGGTTCGCGCACGATGGCGCGCCCCACTGCCACGCGCTGGCGTTGGCCGCCGGAAAGCTCACGGGGTTTGCGGTTCAATAGATTCTGGATCTCCAACGTTTTAGCGGCCGCATCAACGCGTTTCTGGATTTCCTCTTTGGGCATTTTACGCAGCTTTAAACCAAATGCCATGTTCTCGAACACGGTCATGTGCGGATAGAGCGCATAAGATTGGAATACCATCGCGATATCGCGGTCTTTCGGGGGAATGTCGTTCACAACCTGATCGCCGATCTTGATCGTGCCGGATGTGATTTCCTCCAATCCCGCCAGGCAGCGCAATGCGGTTGTTTTGCCGCAGCCGGACGGGCCTACCAATACCAGAAATTCTTTGTCGTCAATGGTGAAGCTGAGATCGTTGACGGCCAGTACGTCGCCAAATTTTTTAACGACGTGATCGAAAGTAACACTTGCCATGATTTTCCTCCAGTCTCATGTTTTAGTGGCTTAATTATAGGACGAATTTGGGGAAAATGAACATTGGTAACAATATGACTACTGTCACCTTTTTCTATTTTTTTAATGTCGAATGAATCAGAATGCTTTCAGGGCGCAGACTAAATTTTCAATGTCTTCAGGTTTGAGTACCGGCGACATGTGCCCGATCCGAAAGACTTCTTTTTTTAAGTGGCCTAATCCGCCTGAAATTTGGATATGATGCGTGTCTAGCAGGTACCTCACCACTTGTACGCTTTCCACACCTTTCGGAGGGCGTGCAGCCGTCAACACCGGATTCATCAGTTCGTCCGGGGTGAATGGCTCCATTCCGGCTTCGCGCAAGCCATTGCGTAATTGCAACGCCAAACTTCTAAAGCGCTCCATGCGGTTGGCAATGCCTTCCTGTATTAATATTTCCAGTGAAACCAGCAGAGCATTGACAGTATTGGTCGGCATGGTAATGGGGGTTGGGTGCCAATCGCCCCATTCCTGCGCATACTTGCGCCAATTTTGCAGGTTGGTATACCAACCATGGGCTTTACGGTTGGAGCGATCGATCATGCGCCAGGCTTTCGGGCTGATCGCCACAGGCGCCAGGCCAGGCGGCGCCCCCAGGCACTTTTGGGTAGCCGAGGCGCACAAATCCACATGCCAGCCAGCCAGGTCGTATGGCAGCCCGCCCAACGAAGAAACCGCGTCTACAATGAATACCGCCTCGGCAGACTTCACTACCGCCCCGATTTCCGCGATAGGGTTGAGGATGCTTGTAGAAGTCTCGCCATGCACCACCGCCACGGCTTTCGCATCGGGGTGTTGCTGCAACGCTACCTTTATAGCCTGCGGATCAAGCGGCTGGCCCCACTCGCTTTTCACCTCAATTACCTGCAGTCCGGTATTTCCGGCGATATCCACCAATCGGTCGCCGAAAAAACCGTTATTGCCAACAATGATTTTTTCACCCGACAGCAGACTGCTGCCCATACAGGCATCAATGGCGCAGGTACCGGAGCCGGCCATCAGGTAAACGTCATAATCCGTTTCCGCAATACCGAATATCTGCTTCAGGATTGCGACCACCCGGCTGTACTTTTCCACCCAGGCGTCCCCATAGTGGGGTTCCACCGGCCGGTTCAATGCCGCCAGGACGCGCGCATCGACTTCAACCGGTCCCGGGATCATCAATTTCACTGCTGAATCCATTCGCATAAACCTCCATGCATGACGATTTTATCCTACCCAAACCCACGGATGGATTTATAGTGCCACTTGTGACTAATCCGATAAACAAATTACTCGATTTTTCTGTGGTAAATTCGGTGCATCTTATAAAAATCAATCCCCAGGCTGCTCAATTCGCGCTGCATGCGCTCATTTTCCACGCCAACCTGGACGATATCGGCATGCTTGAATCCACCCGCCAGAATGCTTTTTTCCATTTCACTGAACAGAATCGCCGTGCCACCCAATCCGCGATATTCCTCAATAATGCCTGCACCGTTGATATCGATCCATTCCGCCCGGCGCAATTCTTTCATTATCTCCAGCCATCCAAATGGCCAAAGTTTTCCGCCTGTGCGCTGCAGCGCCGGCGTTATATCCGGATAAGCCAGCAGAAAACCGACCGGCCGTTCCCCTTTCCACAAAACCTTGATCAGGCGCGGGTCGGCAAACCATAAGATCTGGTCGGCAATGCCTCTGACCTCCGCGTCGGTCAGGGGTGCATTCCCCGAAGTACCCACCAGGGATCCATTGTAGAGATCCTTTAAATATGGCAGCATCTTGCGTAAATCCCCGCGGCTGCGATACACATCCACCTGCAATCCGCGTTTTTCCTGTACGCGCCGGGAAATCTCGTGGATCTTCTGAGGAATGCGCTGATTGCCGCTCAGATAACCGGATAGGATATCCCGCAGAGGGGTGAATCCCATGCTATCCATAAACACCGGGTAATAGGCGTGGTTGTAAGGTATACCCATCGCCGGGCGGAACTCGAATCCCTTGACCAGCATACCCAATCCATTGAGCGCACTGAAACCTTTTGGGCCCAGCATCTCGTTTTTTCCACGTTTTTGCGCCCATTCAAACGCCGCCTGGAATAATGCCTTTGCAACGGCTTCGTCGGGAACAGTCTCGAACAAGTAGAAGAATACAGTACTGGTGCTATTGTGTTGGTTGTAATTGAAGTTATCCAGCACAGCCAATCGCCCCAACGGCTCGCCGCGCTGAGAAAACGCCATCAGAAAAACCGCCTCGCCATTCCGATAGAAGGCATGATTTCTACGGTTCAACATGGCGCGCTCATCCCCTACCAAAGGCGGCACCCATTGAGGACAGTCTTTGTATATACGAAACGGCAGGTTCAGAAAGGCATTGACCTCCTTACGCTTATCAGTGTCAATTTCTTTAATAATCATGATTGGCTTCCATAATGGAATGATTGAGTATCCCTATTTTATCAACTCGGCGCATGCTGTGATGGCAGAAACATTCTGGCGCAGGGTGGGATATAATACCTGCTCATTCATTAACCCAATCTTACAGGATTCGATATGTTTCACAATTCCAAGGGGATTTCCGACTTCGATCTCCGCAACGCAAATTCATCCAACCGGCTGCTTGGTCTATGGCGCCTCATGCGCGGATATCAATGGGATTACATTTTCGCCACGCTGATGCAAGGTCTTTCGGCATATTCCAAGACAGCCACTTATCTGTTGTTGAGTTATTTTGTCGATCATTACATCCTGGCGTCCACCGGGAAATATCCGGTCTGGTTGATCGCGCTGGCCTTTGTTGCCGCAGCTGCCTTTCAGGGATTCTTTACTTTCTTGAGCGGCCGCTCGGCAGCCAGGACGGCTGAAGGCACCATCGAAAGGCTGCGTAATTATCTTTATGATCATTTGCAGCATCTGCCTTTCGCTTACCACGCGGAAACCGACACTGGTGAATTGATCCAACGCTGCACATCGGACGTGGACGCCCTGCGCCGTTTCTACAATGATCAAGCTATCGGCGTAGGCCGCATCGTGCTGCTTTTCCTGGTTAATTTCGTTGCCCTGCTGCAATTGAACGTCAAACTGGCTCTATATTCGGTTGTGGCGGTGCCCGTCATTGTGGTAACCTCGGTCTACTTCTTCAAGAAGGTATCCGCCGCGTATGAATCCTATCAGGAACAGGACGCGGTGCTCTCGACCACGCTGCAGGAAAATCTCAGCGGCGTGCGCGTGGTGAAAGCCTTTGCCCGCCAGCCGCACGAGATCGAGAAATTCGAGCGCACCAATTGGGAAAAATATCTGCGCGGGAAAAAATTGCTGACCATTCACTCGCTCTTTTGGCCGATCTCCGACACGATTTGCGGATTCCAGATGCTGGCCGGGTTCATGCTCGGGGCCTTGATGACTATACGCGGCGAGATCACAGTCGGCAACTACCTGGCTTATGCCGGCCTGGTGGTCTGGATCATCTTTCCGCTGCGCGGCTTGGGGCGCTTGATCGTGGAAATGTCAAACGGCTTGGTTTCATATGACCGGGTTTTTAAAATTATTAAAGAAATCCGTGAACCGCTGGATGACGGCAGCTACCAGCCCAAGACGGATATCCGTGGTGAGATCGTCTTTGATCACGTGAATTTTGAATATACCCAACAGGAACAGGTGCTGCATGACGTCAGCTTCAAGATCGAAGCCGGCAAGGTCGTGGCGCTGCTCGGCTCCACCGGTTCAGGCAAAACCACCCTGGTCAACCTGCTGCCGCGCTTCTACGATTACACCAGCGGGAAAATTCTATTAGACGGGCACGAGTTGAACACCTACTCGCGCCGTTACCTGCGCAAACACATCGGCATCGTGGAACAGGAACCATTTCTGTTTTCGCGCTCGATCCGCGACAACATCACCTACGGCGTCGGGCGTGACGTCCCGCAAGAGGAAGTCGAACAAGCCGCCAGAATGGCTGCCATCCACGATGTTATCCTGAGCTTTCCTGAAGGGTACCGCACGCTGGTGGGCGAACGCGGCGTGACCGTCTCAGGCGGTCAAAAGCAACGCCTCGCCATCGCGCGCACGCTGCTGAAAAATCCCTGCATACTGATTCTTGATGATTCCACTTCCTCGGTGGATACCGAAACGGAAGCGCAGATTCGCATGGCTATGCAATCTTTGATGAAAGACCGTACCACCTTCATTATCGCTCACCGCATCCAAAGCATCATGAATGCCGACTTGATCCTGGTGATGGAAAATGGTCGCATTATCCAGCGTGGTACGCATCAAAGCCTGCTGAAAGAAGCGGGAGTCTATAAACAGATTTACGAAATTCAAACTCGCATTGAAAACGAGTTGGAAGAGGAGCTTTCAAGTGCCGTCTGATTTTTACGAGGAAGAAGAATTTCAGGGTCAATTAAACGGGAACGTCTTCAAGCGTATTGGCGGCTTGATGCGTCCGCATTGGCGTTGGGTGACCGGTTTCCTGATCGCCGTTATCCTCGTCTCCATCCTGGATGCATATTTTACGTATCTCAGCAAGCAGATTATCGATGAAGGCATCCTGGCCGGGGATACAGCCGCTCTGCAGCGCATCCTGATCCAGTACGGTACCATGATCATCATCCAGGCAGTGGCTGTATTTGCATTTGTCTACCTGGTGGGCGTACTGGGTGAAAAGGTTCGTTACGACATGCGCCAGATGTTGTTTAACCATTTGCAGAAATTGTCTTTGTCGTATTACTCGCGTACACCGGTCGGCTGGATCATGTCGCGCGTGACCAACGACACCGAACGCGTAGCCGACCTGGTCACCTGGGGACTGCTGGATTCCACCTGGGGTGTGATCAACATCATCACCGCCATGGGTTTCATGTTTGCCATCAACTGGCAATTGGCGCTGATCGTCCTGGCTGTTCTGCCGATTCTGCTGTACGTGGCTTATGAATTCCGCAAGCGCATCCTGGATCAATTCCGCAAGGTGCGCAAGGTTAACTCCAAAATAACCGCTTCGTATAATGAAAACATCAGCGGCGTGCGCGTAATCAAGGCGCTGGGGCGCGAGGATGAAAACCTGAATGAATTTAAAGTGCTGAGCAGCGATATGCGCCGGTTCGGCTACCGCGCCGCCTGGCTGAGCGCGCTTTTCCTGCCCAGTGTCCAGATCATCTCCGCTTTTGCATTAGGCGGAATCATCTGGTATAGCGGTGCGCATGTCGGCACCGCCCTGCTCACTGTCGGCAGCATCCAGGCATTTGTCTCTTACATGACGTCCATACTCTGGCCCATCCAGGATCTGGCGCGGGTTTTTGCCGAAATGCAGCGTTCCCTGGCTTCCGCTGAACGCATCTTTTCGCTGGTGGATACCCCGCCCGAGATTAAGGATAAACCCGGCGCGATCGACCCCGGTACCATCCAGGGCGATATTCACTTTGAACATCTCTCCTTTTGGTACGAGGATGAGATGCCAGTCATCAAGGATCTCAACCTGACTATCCGGCGCGGCGAAACCATCGCGCTGGTCGGTTCCACCGGCGGCGGCAAGACCACCATCGTCAACCTGCTTTGCCGTTTTTATGAGCCCAAGCGCGGGCGCATCCTGATCGGTAATCACGATTACACCGACCTCTCCCTGCAGTCCATTCAATCGCGGATCGGTGTGGTGCTTCAAACCCCGCACCTGTTTTCGGGAACCATTCGCGATAACATCGCTTACGGGCGCCTGAATGCCACGCCTGAGGAGATCGAAAGAGCCGCCAGGTTGGCCGGCGCACACCGCTTCATTAGCAATCTGGAAAAAGGCTATGACGAAGAAGTTGGCGAAGGCGGCGTGCTGCTTTCGGTTGGGCAGAAGCAGCTCATCAGCCTGGCGCGCGCGGTTCTTTCAGACCCGGAGATTTTCATCATGGATGAAGCCACCAGTTCGGTGGATACGCTCACGGAAGCGGCCATTCAAAAGGGCATGGATGCCATCATGCGCGGCCGTACCAGCATCATCATTGCCCACCGCCTCTCAACCATCAAGCGCGCCAGCCGTATTTTGGTGATCGAAGATGGGCAGATCGCTGAAATGGGAACACACGCAGAATTGTTGAAGTTGAAGGGCAAGTATTACAACCTGTATACGCGCCAGTTCCGCTTCGAACGCGAGGATGCGTATGACGTTTTTAAAGACGCAGCCGCCGCCCAGCCCCTGGAAGGATGATCCCCTGAATCATTCCTGAGCCATTCGGAGGGTTCGACCAGCGAAGTTCGGCTTGCGCCGGGTGGTAAAATAGGCGTAAATAAGTTCGTTTATAATAAGAACACCAATTTGGAATGGAGTGAAAGAATGAAAAAATCGATGCAAAAAACACTCGGCTTGATAGCCATTTTGACTACCGCCGCGATGATTCTGACTGCCTGCGGCGCCGCCGCTCCCGCAGAGCCAACCACCGACCCGAACGTCATCTTCACCCAGGTGGCTGAAACCGTTATGGTCAGCATGACTCAAACCTTCCAGGCCATGCCCCCCACTTCCACACCGGAACCGACTGCCACAACCGCCCCAACTCCAACCATCGCCCCCACACTGCCAGCAGAACAACAAGCTCCCGCCCCCACCATCCCGGTTGGCCCGACTGCCACCGTTCAGCTTTACGGCGACGCGGCCAGATGGAATACGCAAAGCCCGGTGGACGGTAAGGTCTTCACCCCCAACCAGGACTTCACATTCCACGTGTGCATGGCGAATGTCGGATCCACCAGTTGGACCACCAGCTATTACCTGGGCTACATCGACGGGCCAAAAGTCTGCTTCAATTCCAAAACCTACGTTGGTAAAGTTGTCGAACCCGGCGGCAAGTGGTGCTTTGATCTCTCTTGCCAGGCGCCCGGCACCAGCGGCCCTTACACTACCTATTGGTTCCTGAAGAACGCCGACGGCACCAAGGTAACCAACGGCGAAGTGTATTTCACCTATAAAGTCCAATAACAAATCCTATACAGAGACAAGCAACGGGCAGGCGTTAAGCCTGCCCGTTTTGTTTTAGTATCGATTCTATTGCGCGGATAGACTCGTTTGAATCACAAAAACCAAACGTTATTTTACGGTTACCGTGGTAAACCCGTATTTCGCCAGGACAGCCTGCCCATCAGTGGATAGCACGCATTCGACGAAAGCCTGCGTCCATTCGGGATTCCTGCTGTCAGCAATTGCGGCTCTCGGATAGGCGGCAATGAGGTTCAGCTCATCAGGAATACGAATTTGAAATTCCCTTATCTGGACAAGTGATTACTGACAACCCGTTCCCGCATCTCACCTGTGCAGGCATAGATAAATGTCATGATCGTTGATACTAAAAACCAACTCACTTTCATCAACCTGGTATTCCTCGGGCGATAATCCTTGCGCCAGCAGCACTTCCGCCGGTCCGCTCACCTCATGCCGGTTCACCACCACGAACACCCGCGGGTGAGTTTCCCGATTGATGCGATGCATGCTTTCATCGGTCACGCCAGCCTGCGCCAGGTAATACCAATAAGGCGCGTCGTAAGGGAACACCACCGCGATGGCATCCCCCGGTTGTAAATTCCGGCCGATAAACTCCGCTGCTGTTTCCACCTTGCCGGGGTCGGCTCGCCAGCCGGGGAAATAATGATATACGCGCTGCAGAGGAAAAAATACCGTTATCATCAGAATAACTGCTGCAAACCCGGCTTGCATTCCTTTTTTGGGTATTCGTACCAATTTCAAGACGGCTGTCAGGCCGCCGCTGGCCCAGATCAGCCAAAGCGGCAGCAGATACAACCAAACCCGGTCCAGTGAACGCCGCAGTGCCAATGACACGGTCAAATTCCAGGCGATGGCGATGCACTGAATGGGTATCAGAACGTGACTGACTTTGTGGTGAAATACCAGCGATAGAATCACGCTCCCGGTAAGCAGTATTTGCACCAGCAGCGGGATGTCCTCATTCCATGTCCTCCATATATTCCGGAGTTGCTCGCCGAAAGCCGGCCAAAATTCTGGCCAACTCTGCGGTGCCACGAATGGGTTGGCGGTCAGCGAATGCCAACCTGTCCCGATAAAGATAACCGGTGAATAGAACAGAATGGTGATCAGCGTAATCAGGATTACGGCGGCCGACAGATATTTTAGAAAGCGTTTAATGGAACCGTAAGCCTGCCTGGTTTCCCCGCCCGCAGCGTTCGCTGCCATCCACAGACACGCCGCTCCCAACGGGAAAAGCATGAAAGGGACCGTGTAACAGCCAACCGCGGCTGTCAGGATGAACATCCCCCATCCTGCCAGGTTGATTTGCTTCAACAAGAAAATGGCCAGGTTGAACAGGATTAGGCTGTAAAACATGTATTGGCTGTAGCCGCGCGCGTTGGTTGCAGTCGTGACCATCATCGGCAAAGCCGCCACCAAACCGGCGCTGAATATTGCCGCGCTCCGCCCGTAAAGTTGGCGCGCCAGCAGGTACGCGGCCGGGATGCACAGCATGCCGTGGATGAAAGCCGGTAAGCGCACGGCCCACGGATCGCTTCCGAAAAACTGCATTGCCAGTTTGACCAGAATGGTGTGAAAAATATGGTTATTGGGCAGGCTGTAATCGGAGATCAAATTTAACCACGGCCGGCTGGCAAAAGCCATAACGGTATAGGCTTCGTCATATCGCATGGGATAACTGAGAAACAACAGGCGCAGGAATACGGTAGAGATGACAATCAAGCTGAGTACCAGCAGATACGGCCACCCGCGATGATGCGGCCGGCAAGCTTCCCACAAAGCAGCGCCATCCGCGCGTAAGCGCCTGCTTAACTCGCCCATTTTTGATATTCCTCGCGCCACTTTCTGCTGGCTGCGTTTGGGATAGAGCAGCATGCTGAAACCGGCCGCCGTAAAAACGAGGCCCGTTAACCAACCGAATGGTTGAAGGTTTTGGTAAATGGATGCGGTGAGGCTGGCAAGCTCCCCGCTGGGGCTGAGATGGCGCAGGATGTCGTGGGCGCTTTCATAAGATAGAGTGAAAACTCGCAGGAGCGACGCGCCGCTGCTGATAAAGCACGCGACCAGGATACTCCATAACCCAATGATGGGATTGAGCTGTCGAAGCGCGGATGGATAACGAGACCTGGAATTGTGCAGTTTCAAAGGATAATTATTCACCCCGGTGACGAATTCCGCGTATCATAACACTCAGTGATCGGCTTAATGTTATCGGAGTGTAAATTATTTAATATAAACTGTTTATCTTCTTTGGTTTACTCAGAAGATAAAGAATATGATTGCACAGTCTCTGGCTGAAGGAACTCTAAAATCGGTTCTTCTTTACCTTAAGGTCAGCACTGCTTTTCATCAACGCTTTTCTCAATTCGGTTTGCGCCATTTCCCGATCAATATTGCAGGCTGCTACCCACTCGCTGATGAATTGTTCTTCCAACACATCAAAGATCTTGCGCTCATTGATGTGCACGTCTTTTTCCACGTTGCGCGCGTACATATCGCGGATCAACGCGGCTTTGGTCAACAACGAGCTCTCTTGAATGCGTTCGTGAATGTTGCTCAACCGGCGGTGGAAATTCTCCTCCAGTGGTTTTGGGGCCTGCGCGATCACACCAATCGCTTCTTTGAACGCTTCGTTGTTGGCAACCGGGCGGATATTCTCGGCGCCCGATTCGCTGCGGGGCAGCCAGTATGTGACGCTCTCAGTCCTGACGACGTAAAAGTCCTGCCGTTTGCCCAGGAGTTCTTTGGTTTCCATTCCGGTGATCTGCCCCAATCCATGGCGGTTGTGTACAATCCAATCCCCTTTGGTTAATTCAAGTTGGTTGTTGGCCATTTACCGATCCTTTTCTGGTTTTTTTTGAACAAACATTACCGACAAACCAAATAATCCGCCCCTGATTGAAAGAGAATTCCAGCCCCCTGCCAAATCTTGTTTGATATGGATCTAAACCTGGTTTTTGGAAGAAACAATGCGCTTTACGGAGTAAAGATACCTCATTATATCGCAAAAGGCGGAACCGGCGTTTGGTCACCCCGCCAGTTCGTTGCTCGAATGGCATTTCAGGCAGCATATTCTGAAGAGCATTCTTGAGATTATTAAAAAAATCCCTCCCGTAAATATTCACGGGAGGGATGAATTTCTATCGTGTTGATCCGAACTGTATTAATAAAATCTTCTTGCCCTTATTTTGCGCTCTTGGCTGCGCAAGGACGAAATGGAATCTTTCTACCAATAATGATGCACCAAAGGGCGGATCATGCGGTCGTAAATGGAGCGGGCAGCTTGCATGGTCTCTTCCGATAATGGCGGCAGGTCGGCTGCCGAGAAATTCTCCTCCGCCTGGCTGGGCCGCTTGGCGCCGGGAATAGCGCAGGTCACCGCGTCGAACATCAAAATCCAGCGCAGAGCGAATTGCGTCAGGCTCATACCCTGCGGGCAAATTTTCTTGAGTTCCTCCACTGCCTGTAAACCGGTTGCGTAGTCCACCCCGGAAAAGGTCTCACCGCGGTCGAAGGCGGCCCCTTCGCGGTTGAACGCGCGGTGATCGTCTGCTGCGAAACTGGATTCCGCTTTGAGCTTGCCTGTCAACATGCCCGAGGAAAGCGGCACGCGCGCCAGTATACCCACTTTGCGCTTTTTAACTTGCTCGAATAATAAATCCGCCGGGCGCTGCCGGAACAGGTTGAAGATGATCTGCACGCTTTGCACGTTAGGGTACTCGATGGCCTTCAGGGCTTCCTCGACCTTTTCCACGCTGACCCCGTAATACTGGATTTTCCCGGCGGCGGTCAGGTCGTCCAGCACGCCGAATACCTCCGGCATATAGAATACCGGCGTGGGCGGGCAGTGCAGTTGCAGCAGGTCGAGCCTGTCCGTCTCCAGGTTCTTCAGGCTGCGTTCCACAAAGGCGGTTAAATTCTTCCGGTTGTAGCCTTCCGTCACGTGCGGGTTCAACCGCCGGCCGGCTTTGGTGGCAATGTGGATCGGTGCGCGGGTTTCCTTTCGCAACTTCGCCAGCAAGCGCTCGCTGCGGCCATCCCCGTAAACGTCCGCCGTGTCGAAAAAGGTCACGCCCAACTCCACCGCCCGCACTAACGCGGCCGAAGATTCGGCCTCATCCACCGGCCCCCAGGTACCCCCGATCGCCCACGCGCCGAAACTCAAAGCCGAGACCTTCCAGCCAGTGCGTCCCAATTCCCGATATTGCATTTCAATTCCTCCTCATTTGATTTGACTTATTGAATTATGACATGGATTCGCGAAAACACAAACCGCGCATCCGGGTTTTATGTCACGCCATTCCTTAATCGGAATCCGATTCCCTATTTCCCCGATCCCATATATAATCATCCCATTATGGCCGCTAACAAAATCCTTCAAAAAATGCGCAATGCCCAACCTGCCCGCGGGGTGTGGCTGGGCATCCCCAGCGTGCACAGTGTGCGCCTGCTGGCGCGCCTGCCGCTGGATTTCATGATCATCGACATGGAGCATGCGCCCACTTCGCTGGATAACATGGTCGCCATGGTGGCGGCGGTCGGCGAGGCCGGCGGACCGCAGCCGGTGGTGCGCCTGTCGCAATCCAGCTCCGAGAATATCAAGTCCGCCCTGGACGCCGGCGCAGCCGGTATCATTGCTCCCATGGTGAATTCCGGAGAAGAAGCCGCGCAGGTGGTTGCCTGGTGCAAGCTGCCCCCCATCGGTTCGCGTTCTTTCGGTTCCTCTTATGCCGGATTGACCTGGGGCCAAACCCCCGCCGAGAACGCCAAAGCCTCCAACGAGCAGGTCATGGCCGCCGTGCAGGTGGAAAACAAGCTGGCGCTCGATCATTTGGACGACATTTTCAGCACGCCCAACTTGGATATGGTGCTGGTCGGCCCGCTCGATCTTTCGCTTTCGCTGGGGCTGGATTTCTTCTCCGGCCAACCCTCCCCCATCCTGGAAGAGGCGCTGCAAACCATCCTGGCTGCCGGGCGCAAGCATCACGTCCCGCTGGGAATTTACTGCCCCAATCCCGAAGTCGCGCGCAAGCGCATCGCGCAGGGCTTTTTGTTCGTGAACGTCATCATGGATACCACTGCACTGGTGGAAGGCGTTCGGCAGGCGATCAGAGCCAGCGAAGCATAATCTCTATCCACACAATGCAACTTTGCCTATTTCACGGAGGCTACGCAAACCTACGCGCATACCCGCGCAAATCCGAATAATAGGTATAATTGAATCTGTCTAAACCTGAAGAAACCTCTCAGGATATTAATCGCGAAGTTTTTCGCACCATTCTTGCGGGTCAAGTGTGCGCCTTGGCTCTACAGAGTCAAGGAGTATTTTTTTAATGCAATTCGAACAATTTTCTTTCAACCCGTCAATCAACGCGGGTATCAAAAACGCGGGCTACACCGACCCCACCCCCATCCAGCAGCAAGCCATCCCGGTCGTTTTGAAAAAGCAGGATATTTTAGGTTTGGCTCAAACCGGCACCGGCAAAACCGCCGCGTTTATGCTGCCAATCCTGCAATTGCTGGGTGCAGGACCCGCGGGGCATATCCGCGCGCTGATCATTGTGCCCACGCGTGAACTGGCCGAACAAATCCACCAAACCGCAGTGGATTTAGGCAAACAAACCCGCCTGCGCAGCGCGACCGTCTACGGCGGGGTCAGCAAGGTTCCCCAACTCGCAGCACTCCGGCGCGGCGTGGATATCGTTGTGGCCTGCCCCGGCCGATTGCTGGACTTGATGAATGAAAACGCCATCGATCTCTCGCAAGTTGAAATCCTGGTGCTGGATGAAGCCGATCACATGTGCGACATGGGTTTTTTGCCGGATATCCGCCGCATTATCAAGCGCCTGCCAGCGAATCGTCAGACCTTATTCTTTGCGGCCACCATGCCGCCTGAAATTCGCAACCTGGCCGACAGCATTTTGCACAACCCCGTCACCGTGCAGATCGGCATGATCGCCCCAACCCAAACCGTTTCGCACGCGCTTTACCCGGTTCCGCAATTGCTGAAGCCCGCGCTGGTCGTATCCATTCTCAGGGAACTAAATTCCAACCGGGTGCTGGTATTCACGCGCACCAAGCACCGCGCCCGCAACCTGGCGCGTAAACTGGAAAAAGAAGGCTTCCGCACCGCCGCGCTGCAGGGCAACATGTCCCAGAACCAGCGCCAGGCCGCCCTGGACGGGTTCCGCAGCGGCAGGTTCGACGTGCTGGTCGCCACCGATATCGTGGCGCGCGGCATCGACGTCTCGGATATTACCCACGTCATCAATTTTGATATGCCCGATACGGTCGACGCCTATATCCACCGCATCGGCCGCACCGGGCGCGCGCAGGCCACCGGCAAAGCTTTTACCTTTTGCGTGCCGGAGGACGAAAGCATGATCCGCGACATCGAGAAAGTGCTCGGCCGGAAGATCGCGCGCGAACGCCTGCCCGGTTTTGATTACAACCAGGCTCTGCCGCAGAATTCACCGGACCGCACGCGCCCGGTGAACATGCCGCGCCGTCCGCAGGCGAATTCTCAAACCCGCCGCCCCGCGCACCGGCCGGATCGCGGCGCTGGCGCCAGGATTGCTTCCACCAAATAATTTTTAGCCTGCAATTGCTGCCCATCCATGAAAAGGCTCGTATAATTTGCCAGGAATTTTTGGCAAAATTATATGCATTCGAGGATAACACATGGTAAATCCGGGCAGCATTGATAATGGCTTTTCTACTGAATTGGCGGCGTTCGCGCAGGAACTCATCCGCATCGAAGGACTTTCCGGTCGGGAAGAAGCGGTCGCGCGTGCCATTGCCGCCAAAATGGAAGCGCTGGGCTACGACGAAGTGCGCATCGACCGCTACGGCAACGTGCTCGGCCGCATGGGGAACGGGACGAAGAAGCTGCTCTTTGATTCCCACACCGATACGGTCGCGGTTTATGACGCCGATCAGTGGCAGGTGCCGCCCTTCAGCGGCGAGGTCAAAGATGGCTTTCTGTGGGGGCGCGGTTCGGTGGATATGAAATCCGGCCTGGCAGCCTCCGTGTTTGCGCCGGTACTCGCCAAAGAACGAGGGATGCTGGACGGAAAAACCGTCTACGTCACCTGCACCATCTTCGAGGAGGATTGCGACGGCGTGGGGCTCGACCTGCTGCTGGCGGACTCCCGCATCCAACCGGATTACGCCGTGGTGTGCGAACCGTCCAATAACCGCATCGCCATCGGCCACAAAGGCAAAGCCCAGATCATCCTCAAAACCAAAGGCGTCTCCGCCCACGGTTCCGCGCCCGAAAAAGGCGTCAATGCCATCTATGAGATGGCGGAGATCATCCGGCGCGTCGATCAGACCAACCGGAATCTGCCGGTCATCAACGGCCGCAAGGGCACGCTGGTACTCTCGCGCATCTCCAGCACAGCCGTCTCGCTGAATGCGGTGCCTTCGGAATGCGAAATCTATCTCGACCGCCGCACCGTGCCGGGCGAAACGCAGGATACCCTGCAGGCTGAAATGGACGCCCTCACCGCCGGCAAGGACGCGACCTGGGAGGTGGACACCATCCGCCGCACCTCATGGACCGGCCAGCCCCTCACCTACTATCCCCTGCATACCGCCTGGGAGCTCGGGCGCGAGCACCCTCTCATGCAAGCCTTTATCCGGGCTTATCAACAGGTCATAGGGATAACCCCGGAAAAGTTGGACTTTTGGGATTTCAGCACCAACGCCGTCGCCCTGGTCAGCCGCGGTATCCCCGTGATCGGTTTTGGCCCCGGCGACCCCAAGCTGGCGCACATGCGCGACGAGCGCTGCGCCGTCAGCCAGATTGAAGAGGCTTGCCTGCTTTACGCGCAATTGATTGGTTTGACCTAGACCAATTATGCCTATGCGCAATAGGCTGAGTTATGGTTTTTTGCGGTAATTCCCTTCCCCGCCCAGCACATCCTCGATCACCGGCATCCAGTCGCTGATCGGCAGCCCCTGCGGGCATTTCGGCAGACACTCGCCGCACTGCACGCAATTGGCGGCTTTCTGCTCGTTTTCCATGAAATTGCGGTATTGAAAGCGCATACCGGCCAGGTCGTCATACATCGCCACCCGGTTGTAATAGCTGAACACGCGCGGGATGTTTACGCCGTTCGGGCATGGCAGGCAGTACTCGCAGCGCGTGCAGTCGATTGGGCTTAGGCCCTCCAGCGTCTGCCGCACTTTCCCGATCAGCGCCAGCTCATCCGCCGTCAGCAGCCTAACGCGCGAACGGTCCGCCGAAGCCAGGTTTTGCTGCACCTGCTCCAGCGTGCTCATGCCGCTCAGCACCACCGCCACTTCCGGTTGGCTCCATAACCATTGCAGCGCCCAATCGGCCGGGGTGCGCTTCCGCTCGGCCTGCGCCCAGATCGGCCTGGCCGCCGGCAAATCTGCCGCCAACCGGCCGCCGCGCAGCGGCTCCATGATCACCACCGCCAGCCCCTTACCCGCGGCATATTGCAGCCCGGCCTTGCCTGCCTGGAATTCGGTATCCATGTAGTTATACTGGATCTGGCAGAATGTCCACTTGTCGTAGCCGTCCACGATCTGCTTGAAGACCTCCAGGTTGTCGTGGAACGAGAATCCCAGGCAGCGGATGCGTCCATCCGCCAGTGCGTCTTCCGCCTCCCTGAGCAAATTGAGTTTCAAAACTTTATCCCATTTGCGCTGATCCAGCGCGTGCAGCAGGTAAAAATCGATCGCGTCCGTGCCGAGCCGCCGCAGTTGCTCATCCAGCATGCGGTCGAAATCGCTTGTGGCTTCCACGTTGAACACCGGCAGCTTGGTGGCAATGCGCACCTTTTCGCGGTAGCCGTCCTGCAGCGCCCTGCCCAGCGCGCCTTCGCTGTTCCCTTCGTGGTACACGTAGGCTGTGTCGAAATAATTCACGCCCGCGTCGATGGCGTGCCGGATCATCGCGCTGGTTTTTTCCTGGTCGATCTGCGCGCTATTCTCGCCGATGATCGGCAGGCGCATGCAGCCGAAGCCCAGCGCCGAGACCTGCCAATCCAGTTTTCCAAATGAGCGAAATTGCATGGGTGAACACCTCATGATGAAGGATTTTGTAGATATATTTTATCCGTTCCTGCGGTTATTTTTCCGATTTTGCAGTATTATTTTTCTGACACCGGCCTTTTCGTCTAATTAATCCTCACCAAAATCGCAGGAATCATGTAAAATTCGTAATCGGTGTTGATCTTGTCTGATTAATCGTCCGCTGGATGGGATCACAACAAAGGGCTTTGGAAGATGATGGCGGAAATTTTTCTCACACCAGCCTCGCTTGGTTATTTAACACAACTGATTCTCTCAACTGTAATTACCTATTTTTTGGTAACGCGCCTGAAAGGTCACAATCTCCAGTCGCGCCTTTTGACAGCATTTTTCATCACCGCCACGTTTTTCATCGGATTGCTTTTTTTGGATGCGGTCCTGCCGCCGTTTTCCCGGCTATGGGCGGTATACGCCGAAAATACCGTCCTGGGGTTGGCGCTGGTGTTTCTGATTCAATTTGCTTATCAATATCCGCGCAGTATTCCCAAATATGAAAAAATGGCTTTCGCAAGCCTGCTGCTCAGCCTGGCCTATACAATTTTTGAAGCGGTTTACATGGTCAATCGCTACGTCGCGCTGTTGGGAACCGGCCGCGTGTATTACCGCACCGCTTCGATGGATTACTGTGTCGCTTTCGTGCTGCTGCTCGTGCCGATCGCCTTTTCCCTGCAATGCATCGCCTCCGATCCGCGTAAAATCAGGTGGTGGCGTAAGTTGGCGCATCCGCAAGGCAAAGCCGCCAGAGGCGCCCAGATCTTTATTTTGAATTTCGGAGTTATCTTCCTTTTGGGGATTGTTAACGTTTTGCGCACCTACGGCGTGCTGCCAACCGGTTTTTACAATGCATCCCTTTCAATCGGCATTTTGATCGCTTTGTGGATGTTCTCGACCAATTATATAAATTTCGTCCCTGGCGGGTTGTCCATTCAGGTAAAATTATCCATCCTGTACCTCACTCTTTTCCTGGCATTGCTGGGATCGGTCGGTTGGGCTATTGCTCCCGCTTATGTTTCCACTTTCCATCCTGACCTGTTGGATCATAAAACCCTGCGGTTCACCCCGGCCGGCGCAGGCGGCTACACCATCACTGAAAGAGATTTCTCGTTCGATAGCGCCATCGGCGAGGAAGTATTGCTGAACCGCACCGGCCCGGATGACGATTACCGCATCGAACGGTCTTTCACTTACTTCGGAAAGACTTATTCGGTGTTGTATGCCTCCTACCCCGGCGTCGTTTCCATGGGCGAGCCTTTCTGGCAGCCGGATATGCAAAATCACTCCAACCATCAGCCGGCCATTTTCCCGCTGATGCTTGATTTGAATCCGGATCAAGGCGGCGGTTTATATGTGAAGGAATCGGCGGATCGCCTGGTCATCACCTGGTATAAATTACCCTCCCAGTACCACCAACAAGACCTCTACACTTTCCAGGTCGCGCTTTACAACGATGGCGTTTTTGATATTTCCTATCGCGATTTACCGCAATCGATCATTTTCATGGCCGATGAGACGCCCTCGGCAAATCCCTGGCTGCGTGGCGCCGCACCCGGCGCGGGTGAAAACCTGCATTTTAGTGATAATCGACTGTCAGGCTCGATCCAATATTTTCGAGGGACAATGATCGAGAATTACCAGCTGGAATTCAGGCGCCATCTGCACGCGTTCATGCTCCCCTTGGTGGTAGTGGTAATCGGAGGCAGCCTGCTGCTCATTCTGGCGCTCCCAAAACTGTTGAGTTATTCGATTGCCAAACCTTTGGAGAACCTGCTGGCGGGAATCCACCAGATTGAAAAAGGCAACCTCGATACGACCATTCCATTTACCAACGAAGATGAATTCGGGCTGCTTACCCTGCACTTCAATAAAATGACCTCGCGCCTGAATGATTTGGTGACCGGATTGGAAAAACGCGTGGCGGAACGGACGCAGGAATTATCCGAAGCTAATGAGAGCCTGCGCCACCGTTTGGAGGAGATTAACCTGCTGCAAGCGGAATTAAAAGAACAATCTATCCGCGATCCGCTCACCAATGCTTTCAACCGGCGCTATATGATGGAAATCCTGGAAAAAGAACTTGCCCGCGCAAAACGGGAATCCAAACCTTTCAGCCTCATCATGCTGGATGTGGATCATTTTAAAGAATTCAACGATGAATTCGGCCATCAGGCCGGGGATTTAATCCTGAATCAACTGGTTGAGTTGATCCAGGTGCACATCCGCAAGGAAGATACGGTCTGCCGTTTCGGCGGCGAGGAATTCGTGATCCTGCTGCCAAAAGCCCAGCCGGAGGATGCGCAGCGCGTGGCTGAGGATTTGCGCGCCGCCTGCGAAGGTTTGGAATTGAAATATAAAGGCCAATTGCTGAATATCACCATCTCGCTGGGGGTTGTCGGGGGACAATGGGGCAACACTACAGTGGGAGAGATCCTGAAAGTTGTGGATGAAAGCCTGTATCAAGCCAAGAACGCAGGCCGCAATTGCGTCTACCTGACGGAACATTCCTGACTTCCATCATACAAACGAAAACTGATAGTATTAATTCCCTTCCCTCAGGACGCAATCCAAATCAGGAATACGATTCAAGCAATAAAGAAAGTCAATCCCCAAAGCCTTGCCGGCATCACTTCAAGGTCGATCATGCCCTGGAAATCCTTCAACTTAGCGACGTACCTCTCGCCAAAAAGGATAATGATCAGTGATTGAAACAACGCCAACACAAATCCGAATCCGAAAATGACCCGCGCCACATGTTCGGATTTCAACGCGCTTCCCTGTGTTGAGAACAACCATTTACACCCAAAATAGGCAATTACCAAACCGAGAATCCGGAAAATTAATGCGCGTAAATTTGTAAGCTTGTGAAATTTGGTATTCAGAGTCCAATTTTCCGGATCATCTTCGCTTCTCTCGATGGCAGGTCCGCTGAAAAACGCGACCAAACCCAAAATAAAGACTGACATTTTAAAAGCAATTTTTAATATCTCCCATAACCAAAACATGGCCACCTCCCCGAACGCAAATGTTTTATATACACAATTATTTAATTATACAATTTCACATTTTGTAAATCAATCTCCTCGCCATGAACCAACCTTGAAGACCTGATTATCTTTTGTTTGCAAGTTCTCTCTTTTTCAGCGAGGTATTTTTCCGCCAGGTAATTTGTACGGGGATTTTTTGAATCCGAGAATTGAACCGGATGAAAGTGCTGTACTATAATGGTGTTTTAAATTCTCTGCTTTTTTCCAATAATTCTATTTCAAGGAGTAATCGATGCCGATTCAATATCATATCCACGTCCAGGAAGGTGATGTAGCGCCGTACGTCCTCCTGCCGGGAGATCCCGGCCGTGTGGAAACCATCGCAAGTTACTGGGACAGCGCCAAAAAAATCGCGTCGAACCGCGAATACACCACTTACACCGGTCTTTACAAAGGCATGCCGATTTCGTGTACCAGCACCGGTATCGGCGCTCCTTCCACTGCCATAGCCCTGGAAGAATTGGCGCGCATCGGCGCGACCACTTTCCTGAGGGTAGGCACCTGCGGCACTTACCAGGATGAGATCAGCAACGGAGACATCATCATCTTCGATTCCGCAGTGCGTTTCGATGGGACTTCCGTTCTGTATGCCCCCATCGAATACCCCGCCGTCGCCAATTATGAAGTATTGAATGCCTGCATCGCTGCCGCCGGGAAATTGAACATTCCCCACCACGTGGGCGCCACCCGCTCCGGTGATACCTTCTATGCCCGGCAGGGCAAACCGGGTTCCTCCTTCAACAATTTCTGGCAATCGAACTGGGAGCATTTCCAGGAAGATATGAAACGGTTGAACGTGAAAGGTTCGGAGATGGAAACCGGGATCGTGTTCGTGCTGCCCAAGCTCTGGGGGCTGCGCGCCGGCAGCATGGCTGTCGTGGTCGACAACACCTTCCGCGTAACCGATGAATCCGGTCAATTCGATGCCGAAGCAACGTTGGATCATTCCGCCGAAAACATCCAAAGGCTGGCGCAATTAGGCAGCGAATCGCTTTATATGCTTTATCAAAACGATCTGAAAAAGAATGCTTAATTTTTCTTTCTGTGTGGAAAATAATAACCGGCTCACGGATTGTGGGCCGGTTGCTTTTTATATTGCCATTATTTTAAAGTCGGTCGAAAATCTTGTTTTCCTACTCCGTCCATCCAGGCGTGTTGCAGGTGCTGATATCGCCGGAACTCAAACCGTCCTTGAATGCCGCCAGCCGCTGCTCGGATGAGCCATGCGTCCAGGCTTCGGGCTGGACATATCCCTGGGTCTGGCTTTGGATGCGATCATCGCCCACTGCCGCCGCAGCGTCCAGGCTTTGAACGATTTCATCGTTGGTCAGCGGTTCCAGGTAGCCGGTTTCGGTGGCGTGGTATGTCCAAACGCCCGCCAGGCAATCCGCCTGCAGCTCGGTGTAGACGGACATGCTCTGCGGGCCGCTTTCCCGCATCCCCCCGGAAGTATCCAGGACGCCGAACAGGTTTTGCACGTGGTGGCCGTACTCGTGCGCCAGTACGTACGCTTCCGCGAACGGGCCGCCCCGGGCGCCGAAGCGCGACTGGAGCGTTTCAAAGAAAGAAAGATCAAGGTAAACCATCTGGTCGCTGGGGCAGTAGAAAGGTCCCGAAGCGCCGGAGGCGTATCCGCAAGCCCCTTGCGTTGCTCCGCTGAACAGCACCGTTTCGGCCGGAACGTACTGCATGCCCTGATTGGCGAATTCCTCCGTCCAGTAAGCCTGGATGCTGTTCACGAATCCCACAATACGGCAATCTTCTCGTTCATTCGCGTCCGCCCCCGTCTGGCATTCCGTCGCCAAGTCGCTCACGTCGCTGGGGTAGGAATCATACGTCGAGGATGCGCTTCCTTCGGTTTCCGGCATCAGCCCGGTGAGATCCACTCCCAGCAGGAGGGAGACCAGCACGACAATCAGGCCGAGGCCGCCGCCTCCAATCGCGATCGTTTTCCCCATCCCCTGCCCGCGGCGATCCTGAACTTGAGAAGGATCCAGCCGTTTTCTGTCATTAAAAGTCATCGTTCAGCCTCCTTTTATATACAATTTGTTACTCTCAATCAATAAATTTTTTATCTTTAACAAGAGTATAAATCAAATATTTAATAGCGAACATCTCATATTACCTGAGAGCTATCCAGCTTGAACCCAAATAAAAAGTTCAATAACGCAACAAACCCATCATCAAATTACAAACTCATTCGTATGCTGCATTACCCGGATTCTGCAACCATCGGAAAATCGTTTGATGATCACAACATTAATGGGCTTGCGGCATTGCAAGCCCATGGTCAGTGAATTTTCAAATTACTTGATCGGTATCCTAATTTAATAGTCAGCGCTGGTTCTTTGACAGGTAGTCCTTACTTTAAGGACAATTCAGCAATATTAATAAAGTTGCATTCTCAAAGATTTTTTTAGTTTCTCAACCTAAATAGACTTTAACGATCTTATCTTGCGATTTGATGGAATCCGATGTGCCTTCATAGACAATTTTGCCTGTCTCAAGAACATATGAGTAAGTGGCGATATCCATTGCCATCATCGCGTTTTGTTCAACAAGCAGAATTGTCTGTCCATTTTTCGCAATTTTTTCGACAGTGCTCAAGATCTCTTTAACCAGCATAGGGGCAAGACCCATTGAAGGTTCATCCAGCAAAAGCATTTCGCAACCGGTAATGAGCGCCCTGCCGATGGCTAACATTTGTTGTTCGCCACCCGAGAGCGTTCCTCCCTGTTGATTTATTCTTTCTTTTAGAGTTGGAAATAATGCGAAAACACTTTCCCGCCGCTCAAGAAAAAGGTTGCGATCCTTGCCTTCATAGAGATATGCCGCAATCCTTAAATTTTCCCCAACGGTCAAATCAGGAAAGATGTGTCTACCTTCCGGTACATGCACCATACCCATTTCAGTTATTTTATTCGTGGCGAGATTCCTGATTCTTTTCCCGTTAAAGGTAATTGTCCCATCTTTTATCGGTATCACACCCGTTAACGCATTGAGAGTGGTTGTTTTACCGGCTCCATTCGCGCCGAGTAATGCAACAATTTCACCTCTATAAACTTCAAATGAAATCCCCCGTACTGCTGCAATTTTCCCATAAGACACTTGCAGATTGTCAACCTTAAGAATAGGTTCGCCGGAACGTTTTGAGTTATTCATAATCTAGTTCGTCTTTCCTAAATATGCTTCCAAAACAGCAGGGTTGTTTTTCAGCTCATTGGGTGTGCCAATTGCCAGCTTCTTGCCAAAATTCAGCACCAGAATCTCTTCGCAAATTTCCATAACAAGACGCATTTGATGTTCTATAACTAAAATGGTTAAATTGAACTGCTCGCGAATTTTCAGGATTAATTGATTGAGGTCATTAATTTCAGCGGGATTCATGCCGGCAGCTGGTTCATCCAGCAGCAATACTTCGGGTTTACAGCAAAGCGCTCGCGCGATTTCTACTCTGCGTTGCTCTCCATAGGGCAATGCGCCGGCTTTCTTATTCATCAGGTCTGCCAAGTTCAGAAAATTCAAAATTTTAATACTTTCTTCTTCAATGCGCTGCTCTTCTTCCTTGTATCTGCTGGAATTCAAAAAAACATCCGCAAGCCCGTAACGAGTATGGCTGAAATGAGCAATTTTCAGGTTATCCAAAACTGTTTGATCTTCGAAGAGGCGAATGTTCTGGAAAGTCCTGGCGATGCCTTTATCAATAATTGTATGCGGCATTAATTTATTGAGCAGATTATCATGAAAGTAAATCTCTCCTGATGTGGGTATGTAAACACCAGTGATTACATTAAAAATAGTTGTCTTTCCAGCGCCATTTGGACCGATAATACCGAACACGCGTCCCTTTTCTACTTCGAAATCGATATCATCGATAGCCCTGATGCCTCCAAAGTACATGCATACATTCTTCAGGGAAACAATTTTCTCAGCCATTACGAATGCCCCTTCCAGGTTCTTTTCTGTTAATTTTTTCTTTAATGATGCGGAATAAGTCATCTAATTCCATATTCCCAAAAACGCCTTTTGGAAGGAATACCATCACAAAGATCAAAAGAATGCCTCCCACAACCCAACGCCAAGTGTCCAATTGTTTCAGCAACTGCACGATCAATTGCCATGCCGCGGAGCCGAATATCGATCCTACAATACTCCCTGTTCCGCCTAAATAAACCATCACTAACCCATCCACAATATTGACGAATCCATACGCAGATGGACTGGTATAACCCAGGAGATGGCCGATCAGCGCGCCGGAAATCCCAATTAAAAAAGCGGATAAAGCAAACGCTATGGTCTTGATTTTTCGCACATCCACAGATACCAGGTTAGAAGCAGTTTCATCCTCACGAATGGCCTGCATACTTCTCCCATATTTTGAGCGGACAAATCTGTTGGTGATAAAAACTGCAAAAAGAAGACAGCCGAACACCCAGTAAATGTTTGTGAATTTAGGAATATTATTTAAACCCTTGGAAGCTCCAACAAAGCGCGCGTTTTGCAGCAAACTCTGGACAATCAATGAAAAGCCCAGGGTGATGATCGCTAGGTAATCGCCTTTTGTTTTAAAAGATGGGATGGCAACCAGGATGCCGACCAGTAACGCGGCAATAGCACCAGCCATGATGGAGACAGCAAACATCGTTATGTCAGTGAAAAAATATTTACTCAAGTATGCAGATACATAAGCACCAATAGCCATAAATCCGGCATGCGCTAAAGAAAAGACACCCAGGTATCCATTAACGATATTGATCCCCAACGTCAAGATTGCGTAGATCCCGATGTATTGCAGGATGAGCAAAAACGAAGTGGATACCAGACGCATTTCCTTGAGTGCAATCAGTGTTAATGTAATTGCCAGGAGAATAGCGAGTTGCCAGAGAAATTCATTTTTGCCAGTGGAGTAATTCTTCTTGGTCATTATTTTCACTTAGATCTTCTCAATATCTTTCTTGCCCATCAAACCGGTTGGTTTGACCAGCAAGACAATAATCAACACTGCGAACGCCACAATGTCTTTGTAGCTAGAAACGGGCAACAGAATCGGGGCAATGATGCTGATCGCGCCGATGATATATCCACCGAGTACAGCGCCGCTGATGCTGCCAATCCCACCTAACACAGCCGCAATAAATGACCACCAGATAATCCCCTCGCCCACATCATAAGCGAATATGCTGTACGCAGTGCCATACAAACTGGCTGCAACCGAAGCGATAACCGCGCCAAACACAAATGACGCGCTCACTACTCTGCCGGTATCAATACCCATGAATCCGGCGGCGATTCTATCTTGTGAAACCGCTCGCATGGCCACGCCTAACCTGGTTCCTTTGATAATCACGTTCAATATCACCATCGTTAGTATAGCGATGACGATGACCATGATCTTATAGAGCGGGACCGGGATACCTGCCAATTCAATTCGTAAGTTGGGAATCAAGGCCGGCATTCGCAGCGCTTTTGATCCGGCAAGATTGAGAATGAGATACTGAATTGCCATACCCGCCCCCACTGAAGAAACAACTACTGCAATTTTCGGCGCGTTCTTCAAAGGTTTGTATGCTGCACTCTCAAGCAACAATGCAATTAAGGATGTTACGACACTGGCAATTATCAACACAATCACATACACAAACCAAGGACTTTTAATCCTTTCAAAAAGAAATGTGCTGGCAAAGAACAACACGTACATGGAAACACCAAAAATGCTGCCATGCGCAAAGTTGACCAAACGGGCAACTCCATACACCATTGTGAAAGATAGGGCGCACAACGCATAGATGCTTCCAAGTTGCAGGAAGTTAATAACTTGTTGAATAATAATATTGATATTCATAATTGTTCTCGTCCGACAAATAAAAATATAAGTTCAAATTACTGGATATCAGGAGGTATGCCCCCGATATCCAGTAGAAATTACTGAATTGATGGTTGATTCTTGTTTATTAAGGTACTATCGTGTCAAGGTATTTGAATTGACCGTCCGAAATTTGATTAATCACCGCTGACTTTGTTGGGGTACCATTGCCTTTATTAAAAGTCATGGTTCCTGTCACACCCACAAACTGATCAATAGCCAGCATACCGTCGCGAATCGCGGAGCGTTCGAATGAACCTGCATTCTCAATAGCTGTCTTCAGTAGGTAAACAGCATCATAATTGAGCGCCACAATGTCATTCGGGTCCTTTTCGGTGCCATAAATTTCATGGTAATTTGCGATGAATTCCAGAGCCGCATCAGATGCTACATCTTTGTGGTAGTGGCCTACCCAAAGTGCGCCTTCCAGCAGGTTTTCGGTATCCCATTCCAACAAGGAGGAGTCGCCCCAGGTGTCGGAACCCATGAATTTGCCGGTGTAACCCATGTCGCGTGCTTGGGTGGTCTGGGCGATGATTTCCTCATAGAAATTGGGGAGCAAAAGGATATCTGGCTGAGCAGCGGCAATTTTGGTCATCTGTGAGGTGAAGTCAGTTTCGCCTGTCTTGCCATTATAGCTTAGGTACTCAACTACAGTACCGCCTAGCTGCGTGTACACTTCATTGAAGCGGGAGGCAATACCCTCATTGTAGGGATTGGACATGTCATAGAGTATGGCTGCCGTTTTGGCATCTTCGTATTCATAGGCATATTTTGCCAGAATTTCACCCTGGAAGGAGTCGTCAAAGCAAGCGCGGAAATACCAGGGGGAGTCGGTCAGAACAACCAAAGTTGACCACGGAGTAATCGCTACCATTTCTTCTTCAGTTACAATTGCCTGAGTAGCCATGCACATATCCGAGTCGTTCGGGCCGATCATGGCAACGATTTGTTCGTCATCTGCGAATTCCTGGGCGTTGACGGCTGATTGGTCGGTATTAAATCCATTGTCGAGAGCTTTGTAAGCCAAGCCATAGGCTTTACCGTCAACCACGATGCCGCCATTGGCATTGATCTCATTGACAGCCATATCGACACCCTGTTTTGAGGATTCACCAATAATCGGGAAAGCTCCGGTCAACTCATGATTAAGACCAAAGTAGATATATTCCTCAAATTCGCCTGCCGCCTGTGCAGCTTCGCCTTCAGCACCGGGTTCCGCACCCGTTGGCTCTGTTACCGCGGCAGCACCGCCACACGCGACCAACGCGATGAGAATCAAAATACTCAGTCCGGTGAAAATCATATTTCTCATATTGAATTGAAATACTCTGCCTTTCATTTTCTACTCCTTATTTATTATTTGGATTATCGGTAATGCGTGATTTATTTATGCCGTAGCACCTCCTCACATTGATTCGTTTCTCTCTTCTGCAGTAATCATTAATCAATTGACTCCATTTTCTCAATCACTGCTGAAAGATTTTCTCTGAAACTTCCTTCCGGAATAAAATTCTTTGTAAATAAAGCGCTTCCCATGGTGAACCCCCACGGATTGACCCGATTGACAAAATCAATTTTTGCAAAAGAATCGATACTTCCAGCGAGGATTACCGGTATTTTTGATCGGTTGACAAATTCCGCCGCAAGTTCTTCGGGATTTACCTTATGCCTGAATGCCAATAGATCAACTCCAAAAACACCGTGTGAAGCTAAAGACTCGGTTTCTTCTAACATTGATTCCACTGTCCCTTCCAAAATGCTGGGGCTTCCTGAAACCTTTCCAACAAATGGAGAATATTTGATTTTTTTGTTTTTCAAAAATTCCCATACTTCCGGATAAAATAGTGTCCCCATCAGGAAATCAAAGCCGAAGTCAACGGCAAATTCAGCACCCGCCAAACATTCTTCTTTTGAGTATGAAACCACCTCTAAAAAGGTCGTTTTTCCGGCATCTTTTATATTTTTGATTAATTCACGCATTTCAGGCTTTGGCAGGCCCACATCCTTGAACCCCCAATATTGAACGGGTAAATCCTTGCAGGATTCAAATACTTCTAAAGCATTATGCACAGTTTTATCTTGATGGGTCAGCATCACTATGAGGTTTGATTTCATCATTATTTAGTCACCTTGTTTTATTCTTTATTTGCTACTTCAAAAAGACTTTCCAAATCTTTAAAGAGCTTTTTATAATTGTTGTAACCGCGCTCATAAATCATTTTGTTTTCATGGTTTGGAACAAAGCGGTCCTTTTCGTGGATCATTTCATTGCAAGCTTTTTCGATATCGGTAAATAACCCGATCGCTTTCCCTGCTAAAATAGCCGCTCCCAGGCAGGCTGATTCATCGCAATCTACCGTAATGAGAGTTTTACCTGTAATGTCTGCTTTAATTTGATTCCATACCGCACTCTTTGAACCGCCGCCGAGCGATCGTAATTCTGTTACATGAATACCCATGTCCGCCAGTGCTTCAATGTTCCGCCGGATGATGAAACCGATCGCTTCAAAAATTGAGCGGACGAAGTGACCCCGGTTATGTTTTAGTGTGAAACCGTAAAAAACACCTTTTGCTTGGGAATTCACGTCCGGTGCTAGTGATCCAGTCAAATGCGGCAGCATCAGTAATCCTTCACAACCGGGCGGTACGGCAGCCGCTTCCTGGCTGAGCAGGTCATAAGCGTCCGTGTCCAAGAGTTCTGCGATGGCTTTTTCTGCCTGAGAAAAGACATCCCGGAACCATTTCAGCGCCATTCCCCCTGTAGTGAAAGTATGAACCATGTACATATCTTTTTGGATGAAATAATGCAGTGGCATATTTCGGTTTGGGTCAAAAGTCGGCGTTGCCACAGGAACGCAAATTGCCAGGGCAGCCCCAATATTCTCTGAAAAACCTCCCTCCCGTACATTGCCGACACCGATTGCTCCAGCAGCCTGGTCCAACGCGCCTGTGCATATAATGGTTTCCGGGGAGAGTCCTAACTCTTCAGCGATTTTTTCATTAAGCTTTCCCACCACTTCGCCGGACTCTCGTATATCAGGTAATTGCTCCCTGGTAATGCCAATGTACTCCAGCATTTCAGGCCAATATTCTTTGGTGTTGATATTCCAATAGGTGGTGGAGGTCAACAGTGATCCTTCCGCTACAAATTGACCTGTCATCCGATAGATAAAATAATCCTCTATCAACAAGATTTTGTCTATTTTTGAAAAAACCTCGGGTTCATTGTTCTTTATCCAAAGCACTTTTGAAGCTGGCCAGCAAGGCTCAAAGCTCACCTGACCTGTGACACTGAAACAGGTGGAATCGCTGAATTTTCTCTTAAATTCCTGTGCTTCATCGTGAGCCCTGGTATCCATCCAAACAATTGCGTTTCGCAACGGTTCGCCATTTTTGTCCAGAAAAAACAGCGTTTCGCCTTGCGCAGAAAACCCCAAAGCTTTGATTTCTTCAGGCTTAAATTCGGTTTTCTTGCGCAAATCATCCAGGCCGTTTTTAAATGACTGCCAATAGGTTTGTGGAGCAACCTCGACATAATCGGTTTGAGGTGTCAGCAACGGGTATTCCTGTGTACTGACAGCCACAATTTTCCCGTTTTTATCGAACAAAGCGATCTTCAGGGCGGTTGTACCGAGATCCAGTCCAATAATCAATTCACGCATTGTTCCCCTCCCATTTATGGATGTGGCGCACAGCTCCAGGTTATCAGTGCATCTTCATCGCCGATATTGAATAATTTATGTCCGGTTGCCGGCGGAATCAACAGCGCATCTCCTTCAAATAATTCATAATATGTATTATTCTCAGGGAAATAGCACAGCACATGACCCTTTGCGCAATAGAAGATTTCATCTGCTTCAGCATGCCCTGTATCCAAACCGCCGATATCACCGGGTTTTAACAAGGATGTGCCGAATGTAATTTTTTCAGTTGAAAAGTACAGCCGGACGATTTCCTTCTCATCCATTTGTACTTTGGCCTGAATCGCTTTCTTTACAATGCCGTCATGCTTATCCATCATTCCTCCATATGATTTTTATTAATTGACACGCACTATTTTTTTCATCTAATTAACTAGATACGCAAAATACATACTGATTTTCTTTCCATGATTCAAAATATTAAGTTCTTTTTAGACAATCTCCACATCCACGTTCAATTTCCGAATTAATTCAATCGCCTTTATATCCGTTTCCTTTCCCGTGATGATTTTTTGAACGTTTTCAATTGGGCAAATACTCATCAATGCCATTTTTTCAAATTTGCTGTGATCGCAAACTACAATAGTTTCCCTGGATTTTTCAATCATTAAACGTTTTAATTCGGCTTCTTCTGTGCTGTAAACCATTAAACCGCCCTCCACATTGATGGCATCCACGCCCAGGAAGGCACGGTCTACATGGATATTTTTGATTAATTGGGTCGTCAAAACACCCATTGCATTGAAATACTTTTTGCGTAATTTCCCGCCCAGCATGGTGACGTCAACGTTATCATGATTCATCAATTCAAATGCAATGTACAGGTCATTTGTCCAAATATTGATATTTTCTACTTCACTTAATAATTCCGTCATCCAAAAAGTGGTCGTTCCGGAATCCAGAATAATCGTCTCACCTGGCCGTATATACTCGACAGCTTTTTTCGCGATACGCTGCTTTTCGTCAGTAAATTGTGCTTTACGATATGTAAATGACGGTTCGGTCGCCAGACCAGCGGAATTGGAGACCGCTCCTCCATGTGTTTTGATCAATTTACCCGCTTTGTTCAGCATCTGTAAATCACGACTAACGGTGGATTGTGAGATATGAAATCTCTCGCAAAGCTCGTCAACCGTGACAGCGCTTTTCTTATTTACCCAATCAACAATTTTCTGGTATCGCTCTTCTCTCAGCACGCCGATCTCCATGCATATTTATGCATAATTATTACATATTTTGATTTATTTTGTCAATACACGTCATTATTTTTAAGATATTTTCTTATATTTTCTGTTTTATTCCTATCTATGCGTTTAATAGGATCTCTGTAATTAAATGTGTTTAAAAATGCCGGGAATCGCTTCTTTTATGCAGAATATGTACTGTACACGAGTGTTAACACCTGGATTGGCGGGCATTCATCCCGAATAAGGCTCCCTTTGCCCTCTCTCTTTTGTTGTTTTGGAAATTAATCAATGACCTCTAGTACAATGAAATAAGAAGGAGCATCAACATGGGAACCATCATGGAATACCTGGATTGGCGGGGCGATCTCGATTTTTCGAAGGATCTTTTTAACCACATCGATGCATTGGTATTGGCCATGCTGAGTTATTTGCCATTCAAGGATATCGTTCCCGGAACAGAATCCCGCCGCGCCATTTCCTTAAAGGATGTTTCCACCCGGTTCTTTTCGAAAAACCGGGATGCCAAACCGAAATCCTCCACCATCAATCCCACGGCCAGCCCCGCTCTCGATTCTGAATTGATGCAATTGTTCAAAAAAGCGGCAGCTTGTCCAAGGTTTGAAAATATCCGCTTGTCAAATTACGAAGAATACATGGATTTTGTAGTCGGGCAGCAATTTGCGGCCGTTACCTACACATTGCCGGGTTTGAAACGCGGGAAAGTTGTTGCCTTTCGCGGTACGGATAACACCATGATCGGCTGGAAGGAAGATTTTGAGATCGCCTGCATGGAACAGGTCCCGGCGCAGCAATCCGCTTCGCGCTACCTGAAGCGCGCAATCGGCATCTTTTCCGGCCGGGTGATCGTATGCGGCCACTCAAAAGGCGGCAATCTGGCGGTGTACGCAAGTTCCCGCCTGAACCGCCTCCGCCGCAATAAACTGGCCGAGATCATCAATTTCGACGGGCCGGGCTTTGATTTTTCCATCATTCCGGCTGCTTCATTCTCAGCCTGCGAAAATAAAGTGTGCAACTATGTTCCCGAAGAATCCATCGTGGGTATGTTGTTGGAGCCGGTAGGCAAAAGGAGCGTGGTATCCAGCTCCTCTCACGGGATAGAACAGCATAACGCGTTGAACTGGAAAGTGGCATGCACTCAGTTTATGCATGGAGAATTGTCCGGCACAACCCGCCTTTTAGAGCAAACCCTGAAAACCTGGCTCTCCGATTTCCCGGTCGCCAAACGAAAAATGTTCATTGAGGCGCTGTTCGACATACTGGGGGCATCCGAAGGAAGGACTATTGATCCGGGAGAGAACATCAAGGAAATGAAGAATATCTTTACCAAATATTCGAAACTGGATAATGAAACCAAAGCATTGCTTTCGGAAGTGTTCTCATCCTTAACTGAAAAGACCCGGAATACCCTATCGACCTCCATAAAGGCAAATCTGGCAAAGATTAAATAGTGGGGCAGGAAAATACCCGCCATGGAAAAGGCACTCGGTCAACTAGTACTGGAATCAGAGTGCCTTGCTCCTGTATGACACTCTGATGATTTTTTGCGTTTTCTGAGAAAGACTAAAAAACACTCTTTTTATGGAAGGTCCAGTTTTTTTTAGTAGGGTTTTCAACCCTCCTGTTAGCGTTGAAAACCTTTACCGCTACTTCAATGCTGCGCTACACGCTTTGTGTCCACGTTGAATCTGGAAAGTAATTTTCAAGTATTATTCTTGAGAATACTCCTGCCATTCTCTGGCCAACTCCACCGGATTCTCATTCCCGAAGAAATAACCCTCTGCCAGCCAGCTCTCAATTTCTTTGATTTTGGTTTTCTTAAAATCCTTATCGCTTCCAGGATAAACAAGATTAAATATTTCTTCCGCCGCATTCTTCTTGATGGTGTGCGTTTTGGGGATATGGTCCAGCGATCTATTCTTGGTCATTGGTCGCTCCGCGGAATTTCTGATGTATTTAGTATGAGAGATAAAATAATTATATGGCGAAAGTGTCTCCTCCGTGAGGATGGCTGGCTGCCATCTCACTTCGGGGATCTTTGCGCCTTGCGGGAACAAGGCGCTCTGAAGATTTTTACTCACGACCAAGGGCTTATGAGTCCTATGACTTAATTAGATCCTCATTCACCCCCAGATGTGCCCTTTTTTGTGATTTTTATACCTTTTTACCCAGTAATGGCGGTTTGTAAAGTTTCTATAGTCCTATGCTCCTATTTTACCATTTAAAGCTAACCTACTGGTCAAGAGTTTAGTCAAGTGATACCCATGGCGTATATATGGTGCTTTCTAGTCTTCTGCATTCCATATATCGAGTTTATACGTCTTTTCTCCCTACTTCTTCTATCCTGTTTTACGTCATTTTCACTTGGAAAAGATTGTGTATAATCTTTTCTGTAAAAGTGATCAAGAACCTTTCAGAATTTGATAATACTCTAACTGGTCTCCATTCTCAAATAAATCCTGCCATACTCCCATTCTTCATTGAATTCCATCAAAATAGCTGAAACAAGTCGCAGGCATGAATCCTCATTAGGGAACACACGCACAATTCGAGTTCTGCGTTTGACTTCCTGGCTGAGCCGCTCCATGTAGTTGGATGTTCTCAAGCGACGTTGATATACTCTCGGGAAAGTAAATATTGTGAAGCCTTCCGGTATGTTGACCTCCATCCAGTCAGCCAGTTTGGGCGCCAGAATTGCATATTTCTCCACAGCTTTCTTGAGGTAGACTTCCGCAGTTTCCCGATCCGGGGCGTTGAAGATTGTGCGGATATCCTCTGCTACCTCCCTGCGCATGCCGACTTTGGGGACATACACTTGTGCATTTTGCTGCAGATGAAACTGGCACCTTTGCCAGGGTATGCCTGTAAATACTGCTTTTCTTGCAGCTTCCATCCCGGTGTGATCATCACTAACAATCAATTGCACACCATGCAATCCGCGTTTGACCAAATCTTCCAGAAATGCCCGCCAGTGTGCTTCTGCCTCGCTCAGGGACACGGAAATACCCAAAATAGCCCTTTTCCCGTCCCTTTTCACCCCGCTGGCCATCAAAATGGCCGCATCTCTCACACTCCCAGCCTGTCTGACTTTCTCATAACGCGCATCCAGATACAGATAGACTATTTCTCCCAAAGGTCTGTTGCGCCAACTTTCCAGTTCTTCGTCCAACGTTTGAGCTGCCCGGCTGACCTGGCTGGCGCTGATCTGCGTTCCGCATAGCCTCTCTGTGATGGCTGCTACCTTGCGGGTGGACACACCTTGCACATACATTTCCGCCAGCGTCAGCAGCAGGGCCCGTTCACTGCGAATGCCTTTCTCCAAAGAGTTAGGGTAGAAACCACCTTCGCGCACCTGCGGGATGTTGAAGGTCACTTCGCCCACTCTGGTCTTGACTGTTTTGGGTTTGTAGCCGTTGGCATGGCCCTGCCTGTCTTCACTGCGCTCGTAGGGTTTGGCGTGTAGATAATTCTCGCGTTCTATTTGCATGGCCTGATTTATCAGCACTCTCACCAGGTCTGGCAATCCCTCTAATCCTTGCTCTGCCAATTGTTCCAGGTATTCTTTTGTTAATGTACAATCACTCTTGTAGATCATGGTTCTCATCCTTTCTTTGGTTTGATCGACTTCTGAAAGGATACTGTGATCTACTCTTTTTTGAATTTACAGAAAATTTGAAACACTAACTTGGAAAAGGCTCTATAAACTATATGATCATTTGTTTGTGGTTTATTTTTATATGTTAAGCTTACTTTAGTAAGCTCATAAAAGAAATGGATTTTCTAATTACATTAGAAACACCAAAACCTGGTCTGAATTATGTTACAATTTGAATTCAATTTTCCGAACAATATCGCCGAAGACAGCAGGTGTTGCACAGCAACTTAATTACCCGCCAAGGTAACGATCTCCTAAATGACTTTATGCCTTCGCTTCGACGACGCTAAGGCATTTTGTATTAATAAAGGAAGACAACGAAGATGTACATTTTTCACCAAAATCGCAATGAGATAACCGACATATCATTGTGTTTTTCTGACAAGAAGTTAGAATACAATTTGTTTTATAGTAGTTTACTGTCGCGGGTAGTAGCATAAATGGGGATTATGATGCAAAGTGCAGAACGCCTAAATTCAGGATTAGATCAATTAGAAAAAGTTCCAGACAATATCTGGATCATTGAAAACGCAAATGCCCTCTTTGACTTTGCATCAACGAAGTTTAGGATTCATGGTGCAGGGGTGGTTCATATTGACAGACGCAATTTACTCAAACCTCCCCGTTATATTACTACAACTGAGATAAAAAAGTATAAACTAAAATTTAATTTGAGAAAGTTTGTTGAGCAATACGATCCAAATAATAGTTTTGTACTTTTACTCGAATCGAAAATAACCGAGCACCCTTATAGGGTAAATATAATAAAAACAAAATCGACTTAATATTGACTATTTACCTTTTGGAAATTCTGCACATAGGGTCTCTTATCTTTTATTATCACCTCTGCTAAATAATGTTGCCCTTTTGCACTATGTACATATACTAATTTATTGCCATCATGCTGGCCATCTATAAGGTCACTCATGCCTTCTATCTCCGGATTAAGTAGTTCCATTGTTTTTGCACGAGCTATAACTGCGTTGATAATGGAGCTAATATCTTCTGGAGGTTCTGGATTTGAATTCACGAGAATCATCTCCTCCCTTTTTTCAAGCCACTCCCTCCTAGAAGTTGACGGAGTATTATCAAGTTTTATGTTGTTTACCATTAACTTCAATTGAGACAAAGCTTCAGTCAGCTCATTATAAGCACTTTCAAAAGAAGGTTTATCATTACTTTCTGGCCAATGCAAAATCTTGTTGGAAATTCCTACTCTTTTTAAGATTCCTTCACCATCTTCCCCTACTCTAGATTCAACTTTCTTTCTATCTTTAATCTTAATCTTTTCTCCTAGCTTTAAACGAGTAATCTCAAAAAGCAAACTAAGTCCATCTGTTACGTTTGTGAGCAAATGTACTTCAGGATATTTGATTAGTGGTTGAAGTTCCCAATTAATATTTTCTTCGATTTTTGGAAGCCAAACTTCCTTATGAAGTTTTGGGTAACCCTCTAAAATAAAGTCGCCAGCTTTCTTGAAATCCTCTTTAAATGTCTGGGCATACCTAACCTTATCCCGTGAAGATTTGGCAGCGTTTCCTAGCTGAGTTAATATTTCTGTATTTATTTTCTCATAATAAAAATCATCAAGAAAAACCTTATAAGCGGATAACCAGATCTGGATGCTTTTCAGAAGGTACCTCAGAAATGTTTGGGATTCCCTACAAATTGCAAGTGAATAAATAAAATTACTATTACCAAACCTCCTGCACAAATGGAAAAATATCTGAAAATACTGCCTAAGTTCAGTTTCATTTGCGAGGGTATCATTATTAAAATACTTTGTTGCGTTTATAAACGGTTTATTTTTTCTAACGTAAATTTGTCTCTTTGGGTCATAATCAAAATATTCGGCAAGATTGCGCCAATCATATAGTCTTTCGTATTTCAAGTCCCGTCTATCAATGGGAATTTCCACATTCTTTAGCTTATAGTAGGCAAATGTTTGTGGGCCCCACAGGGACTCTCGTTCACCAAGTGAGTGTAGTTCTGGATAAGGAAAATCAAAAACAAAATTGGTAAGTGCTTTTTCCAATAGCATGCGATGCACTCCGCCATTCTGTGCAAGTTCTTCGATTGCGAATGGAATAATGTACTTTGTTCTTTCCCAAGAAAAATAATCAGCGGGGCATTCGCCGGTCCTATAAACCCGACTCCAACTTTCCTGTTCTTCGTTATACACGGTGACCGGCACTAAAGCACCTTCATCACAGTATTCATCCAGAACTTCGGTAAAAATCAATGGATGAGTGCCCCCACCTATTAGCATCATCTCATCAGGGGATTTGGTAAATCTAACATCGACAGGAGAATCACTACTCTTACGAACTTCTTCAACATACCCCTCCCTCATTTCTTTAAAAATAGCGGGGATATTTTCTCTATTTATAGGTAGATCTAGGTGAGGAAGGGTATAGTATTTTCGTTCCGTATTGTTGCGCAGAATGAGCTTATCAAGTGGTGAATTATCCGCTTTTACAAACTCCTCAATGTCGGTAACTAGCTCATTGCCAATTTCATTTCCCAAATATCTGACAATATCTTTTCTCCTTAGGGATATGTTTCCTGATAGCAATTCACTTCCCTTAAATTTTTCTCTGAGAGTTAAAAAGAAACTCCTCGCAAAAAGACTATTTAAAACCAAACAAATGCTTTGATAACAAATCTTGTCTACATTATGTTCTTCGCGATACTGACAAGGCAACTTAAATGGCAGTTGCATTTTGATCAGATTGGTCAAATTGCATTTCTCATTGACAGGAGTATACAGAGTCGGAAAATATAATGGTATTGTGTGACATTTGTTTATATCTTTCAAATGACAAAATTTAATTTTCTCAACAAAATCCCTTTTGATGTTCAAGTTGAAGTAATTCAAGATTTCATCAAAAGGGAAGAAAAAGGGAGAATGAAGACCTACTCGATCAGTTCCACTTACAGGCTCCAACTTATATGAATAGCCAAGGCTTGGTAAGAATTCCCATAGTTTTTGTATAACTTTTGTTCCAAGATCGGAGATTTCAAACTCAATTACCATATGATCAATATCGGGCTGAGTTCCTCTTCTAATCAAGAATTCAGCTTGTTGTGTAGAATATTCCAGGTACGATGCTTCAGATTTGTATATAAAAATGTTTACATCTTTTTCCTGATTTATTTCAGGATTCGTTATCAGTTGCTTGTGCCCAATAAATCCATAAGTTAAAACTTCCATTGGAGAATGAGGGAGATAAGACTCAAAGTAATTCCGGTATCTTCTCAAAGTAGAAGCTGTTCTTACAGCATCATCAAAAATTACTACTCGAGATTTACTAAGATCAAGATTTTTAAAATCAAAATAGTCAATGTAACGAATTTTCTCCTGAAATTCTCCAAAGTTGTGTTGGATTGCATCCATTAACTTTATGGATTTTCTCGCTACAGGGACGATAAAATCTGGTTTGCTCTCGATTATTGTTTCAAGAAAACTTGTATAGCTTGTCTGATAAGTCTTTTCCCAGTAAGATTTGCCCATCTTCTCTCTCTTAAATCTTTTCAGAACGCGTAATCATCCTATTGCTATCAATAGATACCACCACTCTTTCACCAAAAGGAGAAGCAAATCTTAGGAGAATCCCCTTCCCCCGTTCTAGCAATTCCATACCTTCCAAAGATAATTTTAGAAGGCCATAATCAGCAAGTAGGTGCTCTCGAATCTCTTTAATATCGTCCTTAGTAAGGTCGATATTTTTGATAAAATCCTCCGAAGTAATTTTTTCACTTAGGTTATTCTTTACAAATCCCAATTGCGCTTGAATAAGCGAAATAATTCTATCTATTTGTTCAGGTTCATAAGTGATTACCCTATTATGTCGAATATCAAAGGGTAACTCAGTCATGTTGCTTTTGGGATGTAGAAGAATTAAAGGCTTACTTAATCCATGGGCAATACCAAGTTCGTAATACACATTTGGATTTTTTCCGGTAAGTACTCCTACTACACAATCACTTTTCTGGATCTTTTCGTAAATTTGATCTACTATTACACCGTGTTGGAAAATTTCATCAGCTCTCACAGACACAAAACCTGCAAGTTTTGAAGCTTCCTGAATAGATTTGAAAACAAAATCCAATGTTGGATCAAACGGCATTGCAATAAAAGTCTGCATTTTCCCTCTAGTGTTGTATTGTTTGATAGGCAATTATAGCTTATTTCTTAGTTTTCTAATGATTTCATTTTACAATATCTATCTTCTTTGATTTTTTCCCTAGATGGTATTAAATTTTTTCCTTTTATAATTTTTCCATCTTGAACAATTTCGAATATCCTTAATCTCATAAATAGTAGAATTCATCACGTTAACTGCTAATTGACCATAGAATTTCGATTCTATAATTTCTGATAGATTTGATTGATTGATTTGTGTGATTCGCAGACATCATTTCAACTCTACTAACCTTTGATCAAAGAGATAATGCTGTTCTCTGAATATCTCTTTGGAACGATCATACTTTTCAATCACATCCTCCCAGAAAGGTGTATCGTCCTGTAAAGCAAAATATCGATCAATGGGGGGCATTCCAATAGAACCATGGATGCGGTCCCAATTATAAAAATGCTGCCATTCACTTAAATAGTCTCTCAATTTAGGATCCTGGAGATTCATATTTGCGTAGAATTCTTCCAGATCCGTTCTTTGGGCTCTTTCAACTTTCCCATTCAGATGGGGTGACCTTGGCCGGATCGGGCGAAATTTGATATAGTGATCCATCAGCCATTCCTGTACTTTGTAAGCAAAGAATTCCCTCCCCCGATCTGTTTGAATTCTCTGTACTGGAAAAGGCATCTCTTCGAGCACTTTTTCCAGAAAATCCAGGGTATTTTGAGCTGTTCTCCGTGAATAAAGCTCCAAAACCTGGTAGCGGGTGCAATCATCGATAGCTATATATTGGTACAAACCAGGTGCAATCATGCAAGTATCGATTTGGACACGTTCCCCCGGAGTCTTTTTAGAATACCCATGAATTCGTTTCTTGCGTGCGGGTTTTCTGAGAGGTTTTACTTGATTAGCAGTAAGTACTTTTTGAATAGTTGAAAGTGAAAGGGAGAATCGATACTGACGCTTTAATTCATTTTGGATTCTTCGTGCGCCGATATTCTTTTCCGTCCGCAGCTGTAGAATCCATCCTGTTTTCTCATCATCAATTTTCTTTTTAAGGGAAGTTTTTGGCCTTCGGCTATGATCTGCCAAACCATCCAGCCCAAATTGTTGATACCGCCGTACCCACTTTCGCAGTGTAGGTCTGGAGATTCCACATCTGCGACATACGAATCCAGCGTCTTCTACCCTTTCATATAATGTTACCCATTTCAATCTAACTTGAATCTTATTTTCCATATTCAGATTCTATATTGAAATGATGTCTATGATACATACATATTATTATTATTGATCTATGAAATTCCATGATCTTTACCCCATTCTTTTTGCAATTTCGTGAATCACTTTGAACGGTTAAAACAATATATGGCGAGAGTGAGATTTGAACTCACGACCAAGGGCTTATGAGTCCCCTGCTCTACCACTGAGCTACCTCGCCATATCAGCCTGACAATATTACTATAGCCAAAATTATCTGTCAATAATAATGAAAAGTTTTCCACGATAAAAGAATGGAACAAACCCGTTCTTTCATCCCTTCCTGCAAAGGGCTTATGGGCTAGCCGCTCTCCGGTGGAGAGCGGCCAGGTCTTTCTCTACCACTGCCGCTCGGCCAGACCAGCTTGAAAATCTTCCAAAGCCAAAATTATCTGTCAATAATAATGAAAAGTTTTCCACAATAAGAGAATTGAGTAACTCCTTTATTTCAATCAATTCTGCATAGGGCTTATGGGCTGGCCGCTCTCCGGTGGAGAGTGACCAGGTCTTTCTCTACCACTGCCGCTCGGCCAGACCAGCTTGAAAATCTTCCAAAGCCAAAATTACCTGTCAATAATAATAAAATTTTTTCCGCGACAAGAGAATTAAGTAACTCCTTTCTTTCGGTCATTTCTGCACGGGGCTTATGGCGGGCTGCCTGACCCACCACCCGCGGGCTGCATTGACATTTGATCTGTTTTTTAAGCTTTGAAAAAAGTCATATTGCAAATAGTGATTTTCCTCATATAATTGGGGGAATTTAATGCTGCCGGGAGTGCTCCATGAAATATCCTTATGCTCACCGCATGCAGTACGTGAACCATTCTGCTGTGCGCGAATTATTGAAACTGGGTTCCGACCCCGGGATTATTTCTTTTGGCGGCGGGTTTCCCGATCCCGAGATCTTTCCGATCGATCAGCTGCGCGCGGTCTTCGACGATGTGCTCCTGCGCGATGGGAAAGCCGCGCTGCAATATGCCACCACCGAAGGCCTGCCCGCTTTGCGCCAAAAGATCATCACCCGCATGCAGCGGGAGGGTTTGCAATTGAACCTGGACAATGTGTTCCTCGTTCAGGGCGCGCAGCAAGGCCTGGACCTGGCCGCGAAGATGTTCATCGATCCCGGAGATACGGTCATCACCGAGAATCCCACCTTCATGGGCGCCCTGATCGCTTTCAATCCCTATGAGCCGCGCTACGTGGGCATCCCGATGGATGCGGAAGGGTTGATCACCGATTTGCTTGAGGATGCCTTGAAAACCAATCCGAAAGTGAAATTCATCTACACCGTCCCCGATTTTCAAAATCCCACCGGCATCACCATGAGCCTCGCCCGCCGCCGGCGCCTGATGGCGCTGGCGAATGAATATGATGTCGTCATTATTGAGGACAGCCCTTATCGCGATATCCGCTTCGAGGGCGAGTCGATCCCTTCCATAAAAAGCCTCGATACCCAGGGTCGCGTGATCCAGTTGGGCAGTTTCTCCAAAATTCTTTCCCCGGGTATGCGCCTTGGCTGGGTGATTGCCGAAGCTGAACTGGCTGAAAAGTTATGCCTGCTGAAAACCGCAGCCGACACGCAGAACTCAACCATGAACATGTATGCCGCCGATCGCTTCATGGACATGTACGACATCGAAGCGCACATCGCCTCCATCCGCAAAGTTTACAAGAAAAAGAAAGACCTGATGCTGGATGCCATCGATGAATTCTTTCCCGCGCAGGTCAGCGCCACCAATCCGCAGGGCGGGTTGTTCACCTGGCTGACGTTCCCCGCGCACATCGACGCGGCGGCATTGATGCGGGATCGGGTGCTGCCGGAGGCAAAAGTTGCTTACGTTCCTGGGGCGGCTTTCTTTCCTGCGCAGGCGGAGCAAAACCATTGCCGCATGAATTATTCCTGCATGCCTGAAGAAAAGATCGTAGACGGCATTCACAAATTGGGTGATATCCTGAAATCCGTTCAATGAAGAAATTGGTCAGGCTTTTTGTATACGAACTTTGATTTATGATCAAGATTATAATGATACAAAATCAATCCTTTTTATCTTCAATCAGGAGAAATTGCCATGCATGAAATGACTAAAGCCAATCTCGAAGCTGCCTTTGCCGGCGAAAGCCAGGCGCACATGAAGTATCTCATCTTCGCTGATCAGGCGGAAAAAGACGGGTTTCCGAACGTGGCCCGGATTTTCCGCGCCAACGCTTTCGCGGAACAGGTGCATGCCACCAGCCACTTTAAGGTAATGCAGAAACTCGCTGATACTACCGCCAACCTGCAAACCGGTATCGAGGGCGAGACCTTCGAGGTGGAAGAAATGTATCCCGCTTACAATGCCGTGGCGGAATTGCAAGAAGAGCGCGGCGCGGTGCGTTCCACCAAATGGGCGCGCGAGGCTGAAATGGTGCACGCGGAAATGTACAAGGAAGCCAAAAAAGCCGTGGAAAGCGGCCAGGATGCCTCTGGAGAACAGGTGTATGTTTGCCCGGTGTGTGGTTGGACCGGGGTCGGCGAGCCGCCGGATAATTGCCCGCTGTGCAACGCGAAAAAAGAACTCTTTAAGGTTTACTAAAATTGGACGTGCATCAAGGCAGTCGTTTTCACGACTGCCTCTTTTTTTTTACCGGAAAAGAATATCCAGTTCTTAAAACTGTAATCCATATAGAGTATGTCGCCCGCCGGCATTTCCTTCTAGCCAGGTTATGGAGTAAGCCGCCAGGAAATTATTTATAACAGAATCACTCACCCGCGTGCGGTTTTTCTACGCTTTAGTTCGATTTAGGGACTTGACAAATCCCCATAAGTTATTTATAATAATTCTAATTATAGAATCGTTATAATATTGGCAAACAGCAATGAATAAACCCACTGAATTGATCGACGCCTTGCAGAAAAGCGGTTTGCGGCTCACCCCCCAACGGATCGCGATCTGCAAAATACTGGCCGAGACGGACGAACATCCGACCGCGGCAGTGATCTACGAAAGTATCAAGCCGCAATATCCTTCCCTGTCCCTCGCGACAGTTTACAACACGCTGGAAGTGCTCGTCGCGCATGGCAAAGTGAACGTGCTGGGGGATGCCGGGGACGGCAAAGTGCATTTCGACGCGGATACCAAACCGCACATCAACCTGGCCTGCCTGGAATGCCACCGGATCATTGATTTCAGTTCGGATTTCGTCATGCAGATGAACGAGGAGATCAAAAAGAAAGCCGGCTACGATTTTCTCGGTTCACGCCTGATCTACTACGGCATTTGTCCGGAATGCCAAAAGAAAAAATCAAACAGTCTAAATTAAATAAGGAGAACAAAAATGGATACAGTTGTTGAAAAACCCGCCGTTTCTATGCCGCGCATTGGCGACCGCGCGCCCGAATTTAAAGCCGTGACCACGCAGGGAGAGATCAATTTCCCGGCTGACTACAAAGGCAGTTGGGTGATCCTGTTCAGCCATCCGGCCGATTTTACCCCCGTGTGCACCTCTGAATTCATGACCTTCGCGAGCATGGAAGAAAAATTCGCCAAAGCCAATACGAAATTGGTCGGCTTGTCGGTTGACGGCTTATACAGCCACATTGCCTGGCTGAGAACCATCAAGGACAAGATCGAATACAATGGCATGAAAAATATCGAAGTCAAATTCCCCTTGATCGAAGACATCACCATGGAAGTTGCGCATAAATACGGCATGATCCAGCCCGGCGAAAGCAACACCAAGGCTGTCCGCGCCGTCTTCGTGATCGACCCCAACGGCATCATCCGCACCGTGATCTATTATCCGCTCAGCCTCGGCCGCAATTTCGAGGAACTGTACCGGGTTGTTATTGCCCTCCAGACAGCCGATGCATTCTCCGTCGCCACCCCCGCCGATTGGCAGCCAGGCGATGAGGTCATTGTCCCGACCGCCGGTTCTTGCGGCGTTGCCAAGGATCGCATGGAAGGCAAAGCCGGTGAGATGCACTGCTATGACTGGTTCTTCTGCACCAAGAAATTGGACAAAGAAACCGTTTTCAAGAAAATTCTGAAGAAATAAAGCTCCATCTCCAAAGGCGCCTTCCCGATCGGGAAGGCGCCTTTTTTTCATCGATCGATCATCTCTCCATAAGCCTCGGCTTTTATTAGGCGATTGTTTGCCCCCGCAGAATATGCGACCGGTGAATTCGGCCGAACCGGAACAGGCGCAGGAATCCTGCAAATTTGAAATCGTTCCGGGCAGGCTTTTTATTTGAATTTTTTCCTCACCAAAACGCAAAAATCGACAGATTGTCCCCGGTTGAAACCGCAAACAGAAGGATTGTTTCCACTCCGCCCCTTTTGTATAATAAAAACAAGGGATCACGGAGGGTTGAGATGAGCCGTAAGTTGACTTTTGGAAAATTGTCGCGCCGCCAATTCCTCAAAGCCAGCGGAATCGGGCTGCTGGGTGTCGCAGCCGGGTGTGGCCAGGGTAAATTGCTGTCTTCAATTTCAACAACCGAGGCGCTCGCCCCGGTCGCTTCACCGGAATTGGCAGCGGATACGATACTCTTGAATGGCAAAGTGCTCACGGTCGATAAAGCCAATTCAGAGGCGCAAGCCGTGGCGATCAAAGACGGCCTTATCCAGGCAATCGGGTCTGATAGGGATCTTGCGCCCCTGGTTGGCGAAAAAACGCAAATGATCGATTTGGATAAAAAAGTCGTTTCGCCCGGGTTCATTGATCCGCACGTGCATTTCCGCGTGATCGGATTGGATTATCTATATTTCCAGCCGTTTCTACCTCCCAACGTTAAAGATGTCGCGTCGCTGCAGGCGGCCATCGCCGACGTCGCCGCGAGCAAACCGCAGGGGGAATGGATCCAGGGATATTTCCTGATATTAACGGACAATATGTTCCCCAATCGGTACGAACTGGACGCCGCCGCGCCGAATCATCCGGTTTGGGTCATGCACATCGGAGGCCACTGGGGCTGCGCCAATTCAGCGGCAATCAAACTGGCTGGGATCACCGCCGCCACCCCCAACCCGGTCGGAGGCATCATCGAAAAAGATAAGTCCGGCGAGCCCAGCGGAATCTTTTATAATCACCGCGCCATGGACGTTCTCCGGCGTGTTGCGCCGCCCATCACCTACGAAACCCTCACCCAGGCTATCCTAAACACCCAGCCGGTCATGGCCGCATGCGGGGTCACCAGCTACCAGGATAACAACGTGCGCGGTTTGGATCAATTTCAGGCTTACCAGGACCTGGCTAAGCAGGGCAAGCTATACCTGCACTCTTCCCTTTTTTTGACGCTGGAATGGCCGGAAGACATCGAGAAAGTCGACCAGATCGAATACTATCAGGACGATTTCTCGCGAGTGGCGGGTTACAAGTTCCTGATCGATGGGCAAGTTCCCACCGCCTATTGCCATCAACCGCATAATGGCACTTCCTGGGACATGCCTACCTGGGATCCGGATAATTTCAAATCGGTCGTCCGCTCCCTGCACGATACCGGATTGCAGATCTGCACGCACTGCGTCGGCGATGCCGCGGCCGATCTTGCGCTGGACGCCTACGAAGCCGCCATGAACGCCAATCCCCGCTCCGATCCCCGCCACCGCCTCGAGCACCTGGTGCTGACCACCAGCGCCGCCACGCAGAGAATGCGCGACCTCGGTGTGATTGCCAGCGCCAATCCGCATTTCATCTATGTGGCTGGCGACAGTTACGCCAATAATTTCGGTGAAAATATGCTCGACCGCATCATTGTCACGCGCGAATGGCTCGATAACGGCGTACACCTGACCATCGGTTCGGATGCCCCCAGCGTGCCCTTCCATCATCCTCAGGCCACCATGGCGGGCGGGATGAGCCGCTTGACTTTCAATAAAAACGTGATCGGCGCCGATCAATGCCTGACCTTCACGGAAGCCTTGCGCGCCCATACCATCGAAGCGGCGTATGCCGCCCATGAGGAAGACATCAAAGGCTCGCTGGAACCCGGCAAGCTGGCCGACCTGGTGGTTTGGAATGAAGACCCTTCCCGCCTGCGCATCGGCGAGCTGTTTGCCACCACAACCGTCACCATGACCATGGTGGGCGGAAAAATCGTACATCCCGCCTGATTACTTTTGGCTTTATAACTTGAAATTCGTGTTCGCTATTTTTCTTGGGGTATAATGCCGGCTATCATTTGCATATCTTGCCATCTTTCAAGCGCATTTGAAATCAGCAGGCTGGGAAAATTAAGCTTTTTGCCTGGAAAACACGGAGAGAATGAATCATGAGTGAAAATAAAAATCAAATGACCAATACCGCCGCGCCGATGAATCCGGTGGTGGATTGGATCGTGCGGCTGGTGAAAGGCGCGCTGGTGGGAATCGGCGCCATTGTTCCCGGTCTTTCGGGCGGCGTGCTGGCAGTGGTGTTCGGGATTTACGAACCCATGCTGCGTTTCCTTGCCAACATCCGCGTCAAGTTTTTGGAGAACGTGCGCTATTTCCTGCCGGTGGGCATCGGCGGCGTAGTCGGCGTGGTGGCCTTTTCCGCGGTGGTGGATTATGCTTTCACATATTATCCCGCCCAGTTCACCTGGTTGTTCATCGGTTTCATCTCGGGCACCTTCCCTTCCCTCTTCAAAACCTCCGGCAAGCAAGGGCGCAAATCCTGGCATTGGTTCCTGCTTGCGGCGATCGCGGTGGGCACGTTCTATTACATGCACTGGATGGAAACCATCCAGAACGTCACCCTGGCGCCCAACGTCTGGTTGTGGCTGTTGAGCGGGTTGTTGATGGGACTCGGCCTGGTCGTGCCCGGCATGAGCCCTTCCAATTTCCTGATCTATTTGGGCCTCTATCAACCCATGGCCGCCGGCATCAAGTCGCTTGATTTCGGCGTGCTCATTCCTATCATCATCGGCGTGGTGGTGTGCATCGTGATGCTGGCAAAATTCTTCTCGTGGTTGTTCAAGAAAGCCTATGCCTTCATGTACCACTTGATCCTCGGCATCGTAATCGGCTCCACCGCCGCCATCATCCCCGGCGGCGTTTCCGGTTGGACCATCGCGGTGTGCGCCGGCATGTTCGCGCTCGGCGCGGCGGCTTCTTTCGCGCTGGCCAAACTGGATGAGAAGCACCCGCACGAATCGCTGTTTGAATAGTCTTGTTTAATCATTGTGTTGCCGAGAAGACTGCTTGAGATTCAGGCAGTCTTTTTCTTTATAGATATATTAGAACATTTATGCTATAATATGCAATGTATAATTTTATTTATTCAATGATCGAATCCGGAGATGACTTATGCCCGCAAAAAACGCTAATTCCGCCCAGCCCGAAATTCCCGAGCAGCCTTCCCATAAAACCGACGAAGCCCGCAAAGCTGTGCTCAGCAGAGCGCTGGATGACATCACCAAGCGCTACGGCGAAGGATCCATCGTGCGCCTGGGCGAGGCGCGCCATTTGGAAGTGGCCGCCATCCCCACCGGCTCCATCTCTCTGGATATCGCCCTGGGCGTCGGCGGCATCCCGCGCGCCCGCGTGACCGAGATCTTCGGGCCGGAATCCTCGGGCAAAACCACCCTGTGCCTGCACCTGGCAGCCGAAGCCCAGAAAATGGGCGGCACGGTGGCCTTTGTGGATATGGAGCACGCGCTCGACCCCGCTTACGCCGCCAAAGTGGGCGTGGACATCGAGAACCTGCTGATCTCGCAGCCGGACACTGGCGAACAAGCCCTGGAGATCGTGCAAACCCTGGTGCGCTCCGGCGCGCTCGACCTGGTGGTAGTGGATTCCGTAGCCGCGCTGGTACCCCAATCTGAAATCGAGGGCGACATGGGCGACGCCACCATGGGCATGCAGGCCCGCCTGATGTCGCAGGCGCTGCGAAAGCTGTCCGGCGCCATCAACCAGACTCGCACGGCCGTGGTTTTCACCAACCAACTGCGCCAGAAGATCGGCGTCTATTTCGGCAATCCCGAAACCACGCCCGGCGGCATGGCGCTCAAGTTCTACGCCTCGGTACGCCTGGATGTGCGCCGTATTCAATCCATCAAATCCGGCGCCGAGATCATCGGCAACCGCACGCGCGTGCGCGTGGTCAAGAACAAGGTCGCCCCGCCCTTCCGCACTGCTGAATTCGACATTATGTACAACGAAGGCATCTCCCGCGCCGGCGACATCATCGACCTGGGTTCCGCCCTGGATGTAGTCACCAAGCGCGGCGCTTTCTATTCCTTCGGCGACACGCGCATTGGCCAGGGCCGCGAGAACGCTAAAGAATTCCTGCGCCAGAATCCCGAGCTGATGGCAGATGTTGAAAAAGCCGTGCGCGAACAAGCGATCGGCGGCGGCCTGCCCATGTTCGGCGCGGATGACAGTGAATCCGCGCCTGCCGGAGACGATTTGTAGGAAGTCAATCCAGATTAAAGTATTCAAAGGGCTGCCTTCAAGCAGTCCTTTTCTTTTTTACCCTTCCCTCTAAACTCTCATGGCGGCTTCAATAACCCAAGGTTAGGTGCTCTCCTGAATAGGCGAAAAGCGGAACATTTCTACCAATTTTTTCGTCTTAATTATTATGGTCAAGAGACGATTGGCAAGAATATTGCACCATACTGGAATGATGAAAGCAAAATCTTCCATTCCCGAAAAATCATCAATCTGGATCACCCTCACGGGCGTTGTCCTGGCATTTTTGTTTTGCCTGCTGGCCACCAGCATGGTCAGGATTATTTATCCCGAGTCCTCTTCCTTTTTCGAAGGATTGCTGGGCAGTGGGAAAAAATTAGCCGCCCTGGATCCTGCCAGCGTTTTTTCCGCCGCGCAGCCCACGCCCTTTCAGCCCGGTCCGGCATATACCCCTATGCCTGCTCCCCAGCCGGACAATCCTACCAGCGGGTCCGAGGAATCGATGCAGGTAGCCTATGCGCCCGCCGGGGAACAATCCGCCCCGTCCAACAAACCCGACGCGGAAAATATTAATAATGATGAAGAAGAAATTCCCATGTCCGCCTACGTCGGCAGTTTGCGCGGATCGGCACAGCTGTATACGCTGGATTGTGAATCGCAATCGGCCGTCGACTGGGCCAGATTTTTTGGTGTAAAGATTGATGAAGAGGAATTCATCGACCGTCTGCCGCGTTCGGATGATCCCGAGAGTGGGTTCGTGGGCAATATCAACGGCGTTATGGGGCAATTTCCACCTAATGATTACGGCGTGCATGCCGCACCGATTGCTAAACTCCTCAAGGAATATGGTCTTCCGGCCAAAGCCAAGCGCAATTGGGACTTTGAAAGTCTGAAGAAAGAAATCGCCAATGATCAACCGGTGATCGCTTGGATTGTGAATATGCCTTTCGAGATCGATACCATGGAGTACACCGCTTCCAATGGCAACACCACCACCGTTGCCCGTTTCGAACATACCTGGATCATCACAGGATACAATGCTTCAACCGTCACAGTTGTGGATAGCGAGTGGACCTACAACGTGAAGATCGCCGAATTCCTCGAACGCTGGGAAGCGTTGGGGAATCAGGCCGTAATTTATACCGGCGATTGAAGACGGAACATTTTGGGCTCGAAACCCGCTCTATTGAATTTCCGTATATGATTAAGCATCTCTTGAACAGGTGCGAGACCTTATTACTTATTAATGAATTCGGGAGATTTAAACATGCCCAATAGAAACCATAAACACAACGCTCCGCCTGAAGCCAGGAAATTCGGTTATGTCGTAACCATCCTGGTCAATCTGGCTCTGTTCTATATTGCCAATAACCTGCTCGGTTGGGAGCTTCCCTGGTTGAAAACCACATTCGTCCAATGCCTGTGGGCGATCAATCTTTCTTTCGCGGTCACCATTTTCACCAACTTTGTGTTTCTGTTCTTTGATCGCCGCTGGTTCCGCAGCTTCATGGAAGGAATCTGCAATGTTTTTTCGTTTATTTCAGGTTACATATTCTGGCGGGTGTTCCCGTTGGAATTAAGCCCAGCCATCGCGCGTTGGGTGAACCTGGGACTCATCCTGATCCTGGTTTTCACCCTGATCTCCATTCTCGCCAGTATGGCTCGCGCCGTGCGCTACTATCGGCGGGATGAAGGTATTTGATCCACGGATTGCCTATTTCAATTTCCCATAGCGGAATGCGGTGATCTCCGCCAGGATTGCCAGGGCGATTTCTTCCGGTGTGCGCGCCCCGATGTCCAACCCGACCGGCGCGTGGATCGTTTCCACCTGGTCTTTGGTGAATCCTTCTTCCATCAACAACTTGAGCCGCCGTTCGCGCGTGGTTCGTGAAGCCAGCATGCCGATATATCTGGCGCCGGCCTGCAGCGCTGCCCCCGCCGCTGGCAGATCAAATTTATCGTCATGCGTCATCAGCAGGACGAAATCCTCGCGGCTCACCTTTACCTTTTCAAATCCTTCCAGCGGCCAATCAGTCAATAACTCATCCACTTGCGGGAATCGCTCACGGTTGGAAAAAGCGGTGCGCGGGTCAATCAGGATCGTGTAGATTCCCACTTGCCGGGCAATTTGCACCAGGGAAATGGTGGTATGCACCGCGCCGACAATGATCAGGCGCGGAGCGGGCGTGCCTACATCCGCGTAAACCCTGCTGGCTTTCATTTCGATAATTCCGCTGGCCTCGGTTCGAATCATTTCCTCCAAATGCGGGATCATTTCTGGCTCCAGCATGGCCGCCGCGTGCGGGTCGAGCTTGCCGGCTTTGTTTTCCAGAATGCAGGTCTGGCCCAGTTGGTATTCATCCAACTTGATCAATAGCGTGTAGGGCTGGCGCGTTTCTTGTAATTCGCCGATTTTTTTAATAACGGTTCTGTCCAGTCCATCTGCGCTGGTATCCTTGACTGGCAAAATCAACACGTCAATTTCGCCCCCGCACATGAGCCCCACTGACCAGGCGGTATCGTCCGATACCCCGTAATGCAGCAGCTTGGGCCTGCCGCTGCGTATACAAGCTTGCGCTTCTTCAATCACGGCGTTCTCAACGCAGCCGCCGCTGATCGATCCCGTCATGCTTCCGTCAGCGCTGATCGCCATTTTGGCTCCCACCGGGCGCATGGCCGAGCCATTCTTCTTTACTACGATCGCCACTGCGGCGGCTTTTCCCGCATCCAGCCATTGCTCAAGCTGGCTGATGATTTCATCCATTTGGTTAATCCTGTCTGTGATTCATAGTATTTTCCTAATCTTAACCCAAACCCGTCCGCTGGTAAACAAAAAAGAGACCTTGTCAGGGTCTCTTTGTGAATTTAAATTACGCTTTGAATTTATGTGCCGTGCTCCCACGAGTGCAGGTAATTTTCCTGCTCTGCGGTGAGTTTGTCAATTTGCACGCCCATGGCTTCCAGCTTCAGGCGGGCGATTTCCAGGTCGATTTCCTGCGGGACGCTGTATACCGTCTTTTCCAGCTTATCGGCGTTCTTGACCATATATTCCAGGCTGAGCGCCTGGTTGGCGAAAGACATATCCATCACGCTGGCCGGGTGGCCTTCGGCGGAAGCCAGGTTGATCAGGCGGCCTTCGCCCAGGATGTGGATACGGCGCCCGTCTTTCATCTTGTATTCTTCCACGAATGGACGCACCAGTCGTTTGGATACAGCCATTTCATCCAGCGCTGGAATGTTGATCTCCACATTGAAGTGCCCGGAGTTGCACACGATCGCGCCGTCTTTCATCACTTCGAAATGATGCTTGTCAATAACGTTCAGGTCGCCGGTCAGGGTGCAGAAGATGTTGCCGATCTTGGCGGCTTCCTGCATGGGCATCACGCGGAAACCATCCATTACCGCTTCCAAAGCTTTCAGTGAATCGACCTCGGTCACAATCACATCGGCGCCCATGCCGCGCGCCCGGTTGGCCAGGCCGCGTGCGCACCAGCCATAACCGGCTACCACGAAGACCTTGCCGGCCAGCAGGATATTGGTGGCACGGATGATGCCGTCCAGGGTCGATTGCCCGGTGCCGTAGCGGTTGTCGAACAGATGCTTGGTCATCGCGTCGTTCACGGCGATGATCGGGTAAGTCAGCGCGCCGTCGTGCGCCATCGCGCGCAGGCGGATCACGCCGGTGGTGGTTTCTTCCGTACCGCCGAATACCTCGCTCAACAGCTCGCGGCGGTCCTTGTGCAGGATGCTTACCAGGTCAGCGCCATCGTCCATGGTCAGGTGCGGCTTATGATCCAAGGCGGCGTTGATGTGCTTGTAGTAGGTCACGTTGGTTTCGCCCTTGATGGCGAATGTGGGGATCTCATGCTGCGCAATCAGCGCAGCCGCCACATCATCCTGGGTGGATAGCGGGTTGGAGGCTGTCAGCACGATATCCGCGCCGCCGGCTTGCAAGGTGGTCATCAGGTTGGCGGTTTCGGTGGTCACGTGCAAACAAGCCGAGACACGCAATCCTTTCAGCGGTTTTTCTTTTTTGAATCGTTCGCTGATACTCGCCAGCACCGGCATTTCGCGCGCAGCCCATTCCATGCGCAGCCGTCCGCCTTCTGCCAGGCTCAGATCTTTTACATCATATTTATCCATTGAAATAATCCTCTTTTTTCTTGGTTTAAGCCAGAATATCCAGCGCGCCCTGGTCATCGAAATTTTCGCGATAGCGCTGGACAAATTCCTGCAGGGTGTAAGTGTGGTTCTGCGTTCCGCGGTTTTCCAGGCAGTAAGTGGCGGCCAGCGCGCCCATTTGACCGCAGGTTTGCCAATCCAGGTTCAGGCGCAATCCGCGCAGAAAACCTCCTCTGAAGGCATCTCCCACGCCGGTCGGGTCGGCAATCTTGCGCGGTGCGACTGCCGGGATCTTGTAATGCGTGTCTTTAACCCAGATATCCGATCCGCATTCGCCGCAAGTGATCACCACGTATTCTACCGCATTCCGGATTTTTTCCGCGCTCATGCCGGTGTGCTTCTGGATCAGTTCGAATTCGTATTCGTTGATGAACAGGCTTTGCGCACCCAGGATGCCCTTGCGGATATCCTCCGGTTTGTTGCGCACCACTTGCTGCCCGGGATCGTACAAATAGGGGATGCCCAATTCCCCGCACTCCGCGGCGTATTTCGCCATGGCGGTAGGGTCGTTGGGTGAGATCACCACCAGGTCCACTTCTTCTTTTTTCAGCGACCGGATGGACAGTTCCTTTGAATAGGCCATCGCACCCGTGTAGAAACTGGCGATTTGGTTGTTGGATAGATCGGTGTTGGCAAAGAAGGAAGCCGTATAAACCCCATCGATCCGCTCCACCAGCGAAGTATCCACGCCGTGCTGCTGCAGCCAGGCATTGTAATCCTCGAAATCTTCTCCGACCGTGCCCATCAGCATAGGCTTTTCACCTAACAGCGCCAGGTTATAGGCGATATTGGGCGCGGTGCCGCCGCGCTGCCGGATCATGGAATCCACCAGGAAAGACAGGCTGATCGAATCCAGCTTATCGGGGATGATGTGATCCTTGAAATATCCCGGAAAAGACATCAGGTAATCGTAGGCAATTGAACCGGTACAAATGATAGCCATCTGCAGCTCCTTGCTATTTCTGCATGATTTTTATTAAATTCGCTTCAAACGGCGGCCGGATCACACCCTTCTCGGTGACCAGCCCCGCCAGCAATTCATGGGGGGTAACGTCAAAAGCCGGGTTGCGCGCGCTGGCGCCCTGCGGCGTGGCGGCTTCACCGGCGATTTGGATATCCAACACTTCATCCTGGCTGCGTTCTTCGATCTCGATTTCATCCCCGCTTGCCAGGCTCATATCGATGGTGCTGGTTGGGATCACGCTGTAGACCGGCACGGCATTGGCATGCGCGGCCAGCGCCAGCATGTAGCTGCCGATCTTGTTGGCCACGTCACCGTTGCGCGCCACGCGGTCTCCGCCGAAGAATACTTTGTTAACCTGGCCGGTGCGCAGGAAATAACCCGCGGCGTTATCACTGATGATGTCGTAGGGGATTTTATATTGCGAGAGTTCCCAGGCGGTCAGGCGCGCGCCTTGCAGGCGCGGGCGGGTTTCGTCCACCAGTACGTGGATTTTTTTGCCTTGTTCGTGCGCCATACGGATCACGCCCAGCGCGGTGCCCCAATCGACAGTGGCCAGTGCGCCGGTGTTGCAATGATGGATGATGGTATCGCCATCCGCGATCAATTCAGCCCCAAAACGACCGATGCGGCGGTTCATTTCCACGTCCTCATCCGCCATGGCTTGAGCTTCCTTCAATAAAGTTTCTCTAAGATCATGTACGCTCGCGTGGGGTGCATCCACCACCGCCAGCATGCGCTTCAACGCCCAGGGCAAGTTCACCGCTGTCGGGCGTGCAGCTTCCAGCTCATGCGCCGCAGCATGCAGGTCGCTGCGCAGCCCGGTCAGGTCAGCTGCGCCGGATTGCAGCGCCGCCAGCACCATGCCGAAAGCCGCCGACACCCCGATAGCCGGGGCGCCGCGCACGGTCATGTTCTTGATTGCTTCGGAAACGGATTGGTAGGTGTTCAGGTAGATGATCTCGAACTTCGCGGGTAGAACCCTCTGATCGATCATCTTCAGCCGTTGGCTGCTTGCATCCCATTCCAATGTCCGCAAAATGAACACCTCGCCAAAAAAAACGCGCTCGTCCTGAGCGCAATTCATCATAACGATCTCAGTTTAGCATGGGTTGGGAAGTTTGTCAAAGCTGTGTATGGGTTCAATACATATGAGACAATTGGGGTGCAGACTTAGGATAGTGAGAGAGAATATACTCCCTGGGTGTCAGGTTGTCCAGAGAATGATGCGGTCTGACCTGGTTATAGATCCGTTCCCA
>JABLXK010000016.1 GCA_013178095.1 Anaerolineae bacterium
AGGGCACTGGTTGAGCGTTCAGAGATTGGATCAACCTTGTGAATGCAAGCTCATTTCCAATGTGTTGGAAAGGCTTCAGATACCGTCCGATCTCAACTCGGAAAAAGGCCAGGGGATCTTATCTACGCATCGGGCTTAATGCCTGAAGGGCGGATCCAGATTCACCCTGGCTTTGCGCAATCGGTGCCTTCAGCCTTTCTAACACATCTACCCTTAAAGATACAAGGTCGGGTTTCTATACCCGATACACCTTAAATGTGCGCATAGTATAATCGAACCCGCCATTAGATATAATAAGGAAAAGAACCATATAAACGAGGTAAGAAGATGATCCTGAACACCATCGGCTACCAGGGCGCAGAGCAGACGCCATTCATCAACACACTTAAACAAGCCGGCGTGGAATGCCTGGTGGACGTGCGCGAGAACACCCACAGCCGCAAGCCGGGCTTTTCCAAATGCGCCCTGGCCGCCGCCCTGCAGGCGCAGGGCATGCGTTACGTGCACCTGCGCGGGTTGGGCACACCGCCCGAGATGCGCAAAGCCTACCATGCCACCAGCGACCTTGAGCAATTCCGCCAGGACTACCTGGGATACCTGGCCACGCGCGGGGAGGACCTGCGCGAGCTGGCCGGCCTGCTGCCGCAGGGGCGCTGCTGCCTGATGTGCTTCGAGGCCGACCCGGCCGAATGCCACCGCAGCCTGATCGCCGCGCAACTGGAGAAGGAGTCCGCCGGCGGGTTGGAAATCCGCCACCTGCGCGTGGGGGAGTGAGGCGTTGAACCCGCATAATGATATATTGCAAAAATAAGAAAACACTGATATATTAGATGCAATATGTCATTCGATGCAACATATCCCTTTCAATTGCCGCTGTTGCCTTGTGAAGCAGTCCCCGAAGATGGATACTTCGGGCGATTATTGATCGATACCAGGGTTGAGTTGGCGGAATTGAAAGGAGCTTGCGGCTCGATTCCCAATCCGATGCTGCTGACCGCGCCCATCACAGTGCGCGAATCGGTGGCCAGTTCGGGAATTGAAAATATCAACACTACGGTGGCCAACGTCCTGCAATGGCAGTTATTCCCGGAAGACGAACAAAGCCGCCCTGATAAGGAAGTGCTGCGCTATCGCGAGGCAATGAATTGGGGCTTTGAAAACCTCGGAAAATTGGCGCTATCCACCCGTTTGATCACCGGCATCCAGGCAAGGCTTATTCCGGAAGGCAACGGGAATTACCGGCGTGAACAAAACCAGATCGTCAATCTGAATAATCATGAGGTGCTTTTTACCCCGCCCCCGGCTAATGAAATTTCACGGTTGATGGGGAATTGGGAAAATTACGTCAATCGGGAAGATACGCAAACCGATCCGCTGATCAAGGCGATCATTGCCCATTATCAATTCGAAGCCATTCATCCCTTCCGCGACGGCAACGGCCGAACCGGCCGTATCTTGATGGTCTTGCAGTTGGTCCAGGAAGGCATATTGAACATGCCCGTGCTTTATATCAGCGGTTATATCAACCGGCATAAAAGCGATTATTACAAAGCCTTGCGAGCGGTTACGGAAACCTCAGACTGGGAAGCGTTCATCCGCTTCATGCTGAGAGGTTTTCAATTGCAGGCGCACAACACCCGCAGTACGTTGATGGATATTACCGGGCTTTACCATCAATTGCGGGAGAGGGTGCGGACAGGGGCGAAGAAAATCTACAGCGCGGAATTGGTTGAAGCTTTGTTCACCTACCCGGTGCTTTCGCCGGTAAAATTAGCCCAGTTGCTGGGCATGCACTACACCACCACCAGCCGATACCTGGCGAAATTGGCGGAAATGGACATCCTGCATGAGGCGATGGTGGGAAAATACCATCTATACGCCAATCACCAGTTGATCGAAATCCTCAACAAAGAACTCTAGATCTCCCATGGTTTTTTATTTCCCATTGTTCCAGGCAGGCATTATGCGCGCCAGGCTGCCGCCTGCAGGCCACTTGCAGCGTGCTGCCCTTTGACGTACACTGGCGTTAAGGGAATATTCAGAGGAGGTGTTGTATGTTGGTCGAGAGATCGGTCGTCATCCACAAACCCGTAGCTGAAGTATTCGCGTTCGTGCACGATCACAAGAACTTCCTGGCCTGGCAGAAGGAAGTCGAATCGGTAAAAGAAGAAAAGGGACCGGAAAATTCGATCGGCTCGCAGTACAGCGAGGTGCGCAAGTTCATCGGCCAGGAGCTGCGCACCACCCTGGAGATCGTAACCTTCGAAAAGAACGAGAAATGGGTGGCCAGGGTGATCAAAGGCCCCGTGCCTTACACCGTCAGCATGACCTACGCGGCTGTCCCGGAGGGCACGCTTTTGACGGAGATAGTGGAGGGCGAACCCAAGGGCTTTTTCAAGCTGGCCGAGAGCATGGTGGCTAATTCGCTACAGAAGACCCTGGAGAATGATCAAAGGCTGCTAAAGCATATCCTTGAAAGCAAATAGACAACAAATTCCGAAAGTAAGTAGACTTGTACTTCTCCTTTCGGTTGCATGACGCAACCAAAGGAGGAGTATCTTCGCCCTCTGCTCTTGCAGAGGGCTCCGAAAATCGTCGAAGGCGAGCCCAAGGGCTTTTTCAAGCTGGCCGAGAACATGGTGGCCAGTTCGCTACAGAAGACCTTGGAACAGGATCAAGAACTTTTGAAGCATATTCTTGAAAAAGGATAATTCAAATGATATGAGTCTGTACCCTGCCCTCACGCGGAACAGGATCCCGCTGAGGTCAGAAAAATACCCCAACAAAGATAGCACGAAGCTATCATGTTGGGGTATCTACGCTCACTACTCTGGTAGTGAGCTCCGATCTACGCCTACCGCTCCTGCGGTAGGCTCCGAAAAACACTGGAGACTGATCAAGAGCTGCTAAAGCATATTCTGGAAAGCAGATAGAGAACTGAAACCTGATCATAAACGAAACGTTGGGTTTCGTATCTCTGTAATTATCCGAATGAAATTGCGGTTAGCGGAGTCACTCTGAGCGGATTTTCGCAATTAATTCCTGATACTCAACCCAACCCACCAAAAATTGTCTTCGCGAGCCCGACGGAGGAGGGCGTGGCGATCTTCGCAGCCTATTGCAGGAGCAATGGGCGGAGATACCCCTTCGCAGCGGCTTTCAGCCGCATGCGAAAAGGGCACGGGTGCATAATAATCTAATTTGGGTATGACAATGTATTTTATCTGCCATTTTCTTCCGTAATCCGCCGGTATTTTCGGAACTCAATGCAGGCGCAGAGGGCGGAGATACTCCTTATGAGATAAGTGCGCGGGGAGCGGGAAAAAAGAAATAAACAATGGCAAGGTGTAAACGAGAATGTTGAGTTTTGTATCTCTTCAGATATCCAGATGAAATCAAGGTTGGCAGCATCACTCTGTTCGGATGATTGTCATTCATTCCCGATACTCAACCCAACCTACCAAATATTGCTTTCGCGAGCCCGACGGAGGAGGGCGTGGCGATCCCGACCTAGGGAGTAAATTCCGATGGCTTTACCATCGACTTTTATTTTCTTCCGTAATCCGCAGGTATCTCCCCCCACGCATTCGTATCCCACTTCATCACTTCGTTGGCATAGTCATTCTTGTTCAGCCAATCCTCAGCGCGAGTGATCAGCTCGAAGAGCTTTTCATTGCGCTCGTCGCGCGGCAGCTTGGTTTTGCACTGCTTCTTTTTAATCCAGGTCAGCGCGGTTTCCGAATCGGTGTAGAGCGGCGCGGATATGCCGCGCTGCCGGAAAAGCGCCAAGGCATGCACGATGGCGAGGAATTCGCCGATATTGTTGCTGCCGTGCTCGAAAGGGCCTTGATGAAAGAGCTGCTTGCCGCTGGCGGTGTGCACACAGCGGTACTCCAGCGGGCCGGGGTAACCGATACAGGAAGCGTCCACGCTGTAACTTTCGGCGATGGGTTGGCCGATGACGGCCAGCATGGCCGGGCTGTAAGTGGGGACGCGTTTGCCTTTGTATTCCTCGTAAGAGGATTGGAAGGCGAGTTCGGCCAGTTCGCGGTTCTCGAAGGCTTTGTATTGGGCATCGGTGAACCCGCTCACCTGCGCGGCGCATTCTTCCCAAGTGGTGAAGATGCCTGTTTGACGGCCTTGCCAGACGACGTAGTATTTGGGTTTAGGCATGGTTTTATTCGTAAAGGTCATTGAAATCAATATATAAAAAATATTGATTGACAATGGAATATGCTTATTTCAAAAAATTATTTTGATTTGGGTAGCTTCCACCTTCAGCATGAAGGCCATAGGCAATTGTTGGAAAGAAGAAGGTAGCATAACAATTTGGACAAATCATTACAAAAAATTCTTTAATTAATCCATCTTCCATCGTAAAAGCTTGGATTTCGTCATCAATCGAAAGATCATTACCATTACATAACGGGCATGTTTTATTTACACCATGTTGCTTAAGTCGCAATCCTAATTCAATCAGTTGTTCTTTTGATAATCTCATTTATCCCTCAATTTTGTCTCTGTAAATGTAGTAATAATTGTAAATGAATATCCGGGAAAAAAAAATTATGATCAAAATCTAATTATTTCTTCGATTTAATTTCGAAAAGCTGATCACCATCATTAATAATGAAAACATGGTCAAAAGGTGATTGAAACTCATGCACAAGGACTTCATCGGATAAATCCCCAATTGAAGAAAACATAAAACCATGAATTTCAATCACCAGAATTGCCTTGTTTCCTGACTTGTGGTAAATGGAATATTTATAATTTTTATTATCAATGATTATTTGAATTGTATCTGGTGTTAATTTAGGTTTAAAGGTAGTCCCAAGTGGAAAACATACTATTTTATTTTTCAATGATTCGACAACAGATAAATGGATGGTTGCAACTTCATCTGGTATGAGATCGGGCCATGAAAGCTGTCTAAATTGGTATTTCTCTTTACTATAATAATTTACTTGAGAAATGAAATTGAATATATCTATCGCGATATTCTTTATTCTGTATTTTTTAATCGGATGATGGTCATTAAACAGGATTTGAATATATAAATTCGAATGCCCGGTAGTTGATAGTTGTGTAAACAAGGAATTGCATACTTGCCACCGTAAAGATTCTTGTTCCGCCGGGATAAAATTTTTGCCTTCTTTCGCCCGATAAAAACGAGTAATTTCTGCTTCTGTAACCTGATGATCCGGTCCGATGATAAGAAAATCCGGTGGTTCCTCATTTTCTTCCAAGGGTTTGATCTCGCCTTGAGGAAAATCTTCCCACAGATTCTGCAAATGTCTGATTGTCCGGCACTCATCATCTTTATTCATGCATTTATTTTATGATTAATCACGGATTTTTATTATCCCATACTATAATAAATCCAGTCAGCATAACTACCTCAGGAGGGTCTGCATGTCCCAAATCTACCTCACCGACCAGGAAAAACAGGAGATCATCCGCTATCTGGAAGCCAATAAGCCCCTTCCGGAAAAATACCGCTTCCTGCTCTTCGAAGATAAGCGCGAGGTGGAACTGGTTTGGAATGGCAAGACCAATGAGGTGTGCAACATCGTGCTGCCTTTTCAGGTGATTGAACAGGTGGATGAACCGCGCTCGGAAAAAGCCAAATCGCTGCAAATGGACCTGTTCGATACGCGCGGCCGGCAGTTAAAGGGCTGGACCAACAAGCTGATCTGGGGCGACAACAAACTGATCCTTTCCAGTTTAAAGAACGGCCCCCTGCGCGAGGAAATTGAAGCCCAAGGCGGCATCAAACTGATCTACATCGACCCGCCTTTTGACGTGGGCGCAGATTTTTCCATGGATATCGAAATCGGCGAGGATACTTTCACCAAGAAGCCCAATATTCTGGAGGAAATTGCCTACCGCGATACCTGGGGCAAAGGCGCGGACAGCTTTATTGCCATGATTTATGAACGATTAATATTAATGCGCGATTTACTTGCAGAAGATGGCAGTATATATGTACATTGTGATTGGAGAGTTAACTCATACTTACGTGAAGTTTTATGCGAAATATTTGGGGCCGAGAACTTTGTCAACCAAATATGTTGGCGCCGAACTACGGCTCATGGAGACGCGAAACAAGGGGCGAAACACTTTGATATAGTCGATGATACTATTCTTTTGTTCGCAAAAGATGATATTCATAAGATTTGGAATACTCAATATGTTCCTTTTTCTGATGAACAAATCGATCAACAATACAATAAAATTGACGAAAGTGGAAGACGATATCGACTAGTTACACCAACTGCAGCTAAACCTGGTGGTGATACTTCGTATGAATGGAAAGGAGTAACTCCACCAAAAGGCCGCTATTGGGCTTATTCAAAAACAAAAATGGATGAATTTGATAAAGAGGGGATGCTGTATTATTCAAATACAGGCCAGCCTTATATCAAATACTTTCTTGATGAGCGACCAGGAGTAGCCGCTTCAACAATTTGGACTGATTTGCTTTTAGCTCCAACTTCAACGGAACGTGTTGACTATCCCACACAAAAACCTGAAAAATTATTGGATCGTATACTTAAATCCTCATCAAATAAAGGTGATTTGGTCGCCGACTTTTTTTGCGGTTCGGGCACCATTGCCGCGGTGGCCGAAAAATTGGGCCGCAAGTGGATCGCCACGGACCTTGGCAAGTTCGCCATCCATACCACGCGCAAGCGCATGATCGAAGTGCAGCGCGGGTTGAAAGCCGAAGGCAAAGATTACCGCGCCTTTGAAATCCTCAACCTGGGCAAATACGAGCGCCAGCATTACATCGGGGTGAATCCCAACCTGCGCGAGGAAGAAAAACAAAAGCAACTGGAAGCCAGGGAAGCGGCTTTCCTGGACCTGATTTTGCGCGCCTATCGCGCCGAAAAGGTGGAAGGCTTCAACACCTTTCACGGCAAGAAAGCCGGCCGCCTGGTTTCGGTCGGGCCGGTCAACCTGCCGGTTACGCGCCTGTTCGTGGAAGAGATCATCCTGGAATGCCGCCAGAAGCACATCACCAAGGTGGATATCCTGGCGTTTGAATTTGAAATGGGGCTTTTCCCCAACGTGCTGGACGAAGCCAGCGCCAAGGGCATCGACATCGCCCCCAAGTACATCCCGGCGGAAGTATTCGACAAGCGCGCGGTGGAGAAAAATCAGGTGGTTTTCCACGACGTGGCTTATCTGTAAGTGACGCCCCACTTTAAAGGCGACCAGGCCGCGATCGAATTGACCGATTTTTCCGTTTTTTATTCGCAGGATTCGGTGGCAGCGGTGGAAGCCGCGCTCAAAGAGAAGGGCAGCAAGATCGTGGTGGAACGCGGGCAGATCGTCAAGGTCAGCAAAGACAAGGACGGCGTCACTTCACGCGAAATACTCACCAAGAGCTGGACCGATTGGGTGGATTACTGGTCAGTGGATTTCAACTTCGAAAGCAAGCGCGAGATCATCCGCGTGCAGTCGCCTGAGACAAATGAATGGGAGGAAACCTGGACGGGCGAATTCATTTTCGAAAACGAATGGCAGTCTTTCCGCACGCGCAAGAACCGCGCGCTGGAATTGACCAGCGCCTGGCACCAATGCCAGCCCGGGCGGCGCAAGATCGCGGTTAAGGTAGTGGATATCTTCGGCAACGACACCATGAAGATTATTGACGTGAATATCGAGGGGAAAAAATAATGGCTAAAATGATGGTTTTGGATCAGGAGGTCGCAGTTCAATCCATCGCGGACGCGGATTATATCTGCATCACCGATATCGCCAAATACAAGAGCGGCGATCACACGGACGATTTAATTCGGAACTGGCTGCGCAATCGCAACACCATCGAGTTTCTCGGTATCTGGGAACAATTGAATAACCCGAATTTTAATCCCGTCGAATTCGACGGGTTTAGAAAACAAGCCGGCCTGAACAGTTTTACCCTGACCCCCAAACAATGGATCGAGAAAACCAATGCGATTGGCATTATCTCGAAAGCAGGCCGCTATGGGGGCACGTATGCTTATAAGGATATCGCCTTTGAATTTGCCTCCTGGATTTCAGTAGAGTTTAAACTGTATCTGATCAAGGAATTTCAGCGCCTGAAGGAAGAGGAGCGTTTATCGCTTGGCTGGGATATCCGCCGGAACCTGGCAAGAATCAATTATCGCATTCAAACGGATGCGATCAAGGAAAACCTGATTCCTTCCGAACTGACATCCTCGCAGACGAACCTGGTTTATGCCTCGGAAGCGGACGTGCTCAATATGGCGTTGTTCGGCATGACGGCCAAACAATGGCGGGAGAGCCATCCCGGTGAAAAGGGCAATATCCGCGATTATGCCAGCATGTCCCAGCTGGTCTGTTTATCGAATCTTGAAAACCTGAACGCGCATTTCATCAAAGAGAAGATGCCTCAGGTGGAAAGATTGGTCAAATTGAATCATATTGCCATCCAGCAGATGCGATTGTTGACGCAAAATCCCGACCTGGGATTGCTGGAAAATGGAGACAAGCATGGCTCTGCATCCTGATTTTCCAGTTTCGCCGTATCAAGTCCTGAACCCGGATATCCGCTGGTTCCCGGCGGACGAAGCGCTGCGCGAGACCACTTCCGACAAATTGTTGCCACCTTTGGTGCCCGAATTGCGCCGTCAGGTCAGGCAATGGCGGGAGCAGCATTATGCCGGGGCGGCGCAGACCAGCCGCAGCCTGCTTAATTGGTGGTTTGACACGCGCCATTTTTCGCCTTCCCCGGTGTGGCATTCGCCTGATGCGGAAGGCGCAGCGGGTAACGGGAACGGCGAGCTGCAACAAGAATTTCAGTATTACTTCGCCCAGCGCGAAGCAATCGAGACCATTATCTACCTGCACGATGTGGTCAAGGTTAAAGACAAGTATGACCTGATGCGCTTCGACCACAGCGGTCTGGTTTCGACCGGCATGTTCGATGAAACCTGGCGGCGCTTTGTGGTGAAGATGGCCACCGGATCCGGCAAAACCAAGGTGCTGGGGCTGGCGTTGGCCTGGAGCTTCTTCCACAAAACGTATGAGGAAGATTCGGATCTGGCGCGCAATTTTCTGGTAATCACGCCCAACATTATCGTGCTGGATCGGGTTTATCGGGATTTCAACGGCTTGAAGGTATTTTTCGAAGACCCGGTTTTGCCCGATAACGGCTATGAAGGACGCGACTGGCATTCCGATTTTCAATTGACGCTGCACCGGCAGGATGAGGTGCACATCACCCATCCCACCGGAAATATTTTCCTGACCAATATTCATCGCGTTTACGCCGGCGATGACGTTCCCGCATCAGCGGAAGACGAAAACACCATGGACTATTTTCTCGGCAAACGTCCCACTGGCGCGACCACCGATTCAAAAATCGATCTGGGCATGATCGTGCGCGATCTGGATGAAATGGTGATATTGAACGATGAAGCTCATCACATCCACGACGCCAAATTAGCCTGGTTCAAATCCATTCAGGATATACACAACCGGCTGCTGCAGAAAGGTTCAGCCCTTTCTTTGCAGATCGATGTGACTGCCACACCAAAACATAACAATGGCGCCATTTTCGTGCAGACCGTGGCGGATTATCCGCTGGTGGAAGCGATCGCGCAAAACGTGGTCAAACACCCCGTTCTGCCGGATGGGCCTTCGCGGGAAAGACTGCATGAACCTGCCAGCGCAAAATTTACCGAGAAATATGCCGACTACCTCAACCTGGGCGTGATCGAATGGCGCAAAGCGTACGCGGAACATGAGAAAATGGGAAAAAAAGCCATCCTGTTCGTGATGACGGATGATACCAAGAACTGCGACGAAGTTGCCGACTATCTGGAAAATAATTATGCCGACCTCAAGGATGCGGTTTTGGTGATTCATACCAAGAACAATGGCGAGATTTCGGAATCCACCACCGGCAAATCCAAAGAAGAACTGGATGAATTGCGGAAACAAGCCAACGAGATCGACGATGCAATAAAGAGCAAATTCAAAGCTATTGTATCGGTCATGGTTCTAAAAGAAGGCTGGGACGTGCGCAACGTGACCACCATCGTGGGGCTGCGCCCATACGGGGCGCCATCGAATATCCTGCCCGAGCAAACCCTGGGGCGCGGTTTGCGCAAGATGTATTCCAGCGAGGTGGAGGAATACGTCAGCGTAGTGGGCACGCAGGCTTTCATGGAATTTGTGGAATCGATCCGGCAGGAAGGCGTGGAATTGGAACGGCGTCCGATGTCCGCTTCCTCAGCTGCGCTGGCTCCGATTGTGATCGAAGTGGATCATGAAAATGTCAACAAGGATATCGATAAACTGGATATCCAAATACCTTTATTAACTCCGCGGGTATATCGCGAGTATAAGAATCTGGAAGAACTTGACCTTAATTCGTTCAATTATGCAAAAATTACCTATCAAAATTTCTCAGAAGAAGAACAACGCGAAATCGTTTTTAAAGATATTACGACTGGGGAAATATCCCACACGACAATTTTGGATAATTCCGGCTTGATCGATTATTCGAGCGTGATCGGCTACTTTACGCAAACGATCATGAAAGAACTGCGCCTGGTCAGCGGGTATGACGTTTTGTACGGATTCATCAAGCAATTCATCCGCGATTATCTCTTCTACCGTCAGGTGAATCTTGAAGATCCCAACACCCTGCGCAATTTATCGGAGTTGGCGGCGACAAAAACCATCATCGAAACCTTCAAGAAAGAAATCAACGCGCTGACTGTGCAGCAGAGGGGCAGCGCCGAGATTCGGGATTCGATCAAGCTGCGACAAACTCGGCCTTTCGTCACCAAAGAGCATGAATACATCCTGCCGAAGAAAAGCATCTTCAACAAGATCATTGGGGACAGCCATTTTGAATTAACTTTCGCCGCTTTCCTGGAAAATTGCGAGGATGTGATGGCGTATGCCAAGAATTATTTCGGCGTGCACTTCAACCTGGATTATGTGAACGCGGACGGGAACATCTCGAATTATTATCCCGATTTCATCGTTAAAGTTTCGGAAAAAGAGATATATATTGTTGAAACCAAAGGGCTGGAAGATTTGGATGTGCCGCAAAAAATGGAGCGTTTGAAGCTGTGGTGCGAGGATATCAATACAGTTCAATCCGAAATCAAATTCGATTTTGTGTTTGTGGATCAGGCGGGTTTTGAGAATTATCAGGCGAGGACCTTTAAGGAACTGGTTGAGAATTTTAGAGATTATAAATAATTAGTATAAAAAAGCAATTAGTGTAAAAAAGTGGGAAGTTGAAATAATAAGTGAAAAACGATAATCAAAAACGATAATCAAAAACGATAATCAAAAACGATAATCAAAAACGATAATCAAAAACGATAATCAAAAACGATAATCAAAAACGATAATCAAAAACGATAATCAAAAACCAGATTACTTAATTATTCCAATACTAATTACCTATTGAAGAAAAGATTGATTACAGGAATCTGGGGCTGATGAAGATTAATAGTCTCTTAAAAACAGGAATATCCAATGGCAATGACCAGTATTGATAAAAGAATTATGGCATATATATTAGATAACTGGCATAAGAATTTTACAGGAACTAGTGCATCTGCTATTTCCGAAGAATTTGGACTTGCGCATCAAGATGTTTTAAAGATCCTTGATAATTTAGAAAGCAAGGGTTTGGGGATCCAAAATAAAAATGTAAAACTCTATACTCCGATTATTAAACCTGAATTTAAAAATCTATTTAAAGACAAAGAAATATTAACCGCAATATTTTTTCCGTCGAAAAAATCATTAGAAAAAGACATTAAAAGTTGGTGTAACATATTTTCTGTAAAATAGAGAACCTTAACAAAAGGGGTGAGTCAGAAGTATCCTACATAGTCATCACACCAAAATAGGAGACGAAATGACTCACCGAAATGATTATACCTTCACAGATGAATTGGCGGGAAAAGGGCTTGAAGCAGTACCCGAATTGCTGCGTGTTCTGATCAACAATGCCATGCAAGTAGAGCGTTCGCGATACTTGCAGGCAGAGGAATATGAACGGACAGAGGAACGGATCGGACACGCCAATGGGTATAAGCCCAAGACAGTCCACACACGGGTCGGAGACATCACCTTTGCCGTGCCCCAAGTGAGGGAAGGCGGCTTCTATCCCTCAGCGCTCGAGAAAGGCATGCGCAGTGAGAGGGCATTGATGTGCACGCTAGCCGAGATGTACATTCAGGGCGTATCTACCCGCAAGGTGAAAGCGATCACCGAGGAGCTTTGCGGCGTGGAGATCTCGGCCGAGCAGGTCAGCCGGGCCACAGCCCAACTGGATGGCGTGCTGCAGGAATGGCGGGACAGGCCGCTGGGAGAGATCACTTATCTGTTCGTTGACGCAGTCTATGAGAAGGTGCGGGAGGCGAGCCAGGTGCGCGATGCGGCCGTTTTGGTGGCTTCAGGGATCACTCCAGAGGGTGAAAGGCAGGTTTTGGGGGTCTCAGCCTCTCTCAGTGAGCATGAAGCCCACTGGAAAGCTTTCCTGAAGAGTCTGAAGGAGCGCGGCATGCATGGGGTGAAACTGGTGATCAGTGACGATCATGAAGGCTTGGGAGCAGCTCGCAGGGCAGTTCTGGGAAGCGTACCTTGGCAGCGCTGCCAGTTCCACCTGCAGCAAAATGCGGGAGCACATGTACCCAGGAAAGGCATGCGCTTCGAAGTGGCAGCAGATATTCGCGCGATGTTCAGTGCATCAGACCGGAAAAGCGCGGAAGAGAAACTGCAATCCGCTATTCAGAAATATGCCCAATCAGCTCCTCAATTGTCCGCTTGGATGGAAGAAAACCTGGCTGAGGGATTTACGGTCTTTGACTTCCCTTTGGAACACCGGCGCACAATTCGCACAACCAATAGCCTGGAGCGGATCAATAAAGAGATTCGCAGACGGACCAAGGTGGTTGGTGTTTTTCCGAATGAGACTTCTTGTCTCAGATTGATTTCGCGTTGCTCATGGAGATCAGTGAGGAGTGGCAGATCGGCAAGCGTTACTGTGCAGGCAAATCATTCAATTGTTAAAGAACTGTGGATATTTCTGACTCGAATTTACAGAAAATAGGTTGCGTAATCCATTAAAAAAAGGGGATTATTAAAAAAAGGTATACCAGAATACAAGTTAAGGCTTCATCGAGGAGATTCACAAATTAAATTGTATTATTTCGAAATTGAAGTACTGAAGAGATATTTTGACCATCCAGAAAAATATAGAATAACTGACTCGGTGATTGGGGGGGATATTTTAACCAGGGATGAGTATTATCGTTCATTGAGTGCTGAGGAAGCGGATGAATTGACATTTTCATATCTTCGATATGGGAAAAGACAATTAAGCGATAGGAAAGTTGTTATTTCAGTTATTGTCCACGATTTATCTAAACTGCCTGTTAAGGAACAACAATATTGGTACTCCTATGAAATTGATTCGCCAAATTTTTCATCTGATGACAAAGATTTTGAGAAATTTATTAGGCGAGATTTCGGAGCTGAAATTGTTGATGATGAAGACCCTATGATGTTGTTGCTAGATGAAATACACAAAATAAATCAATTGGATAAAAAACAACCACTCTTCTTCAAGACCGAAAATCCTCATCTCTTTCCTCCCATAATAAATACAAAAAAAGGGTTATCAGATGCTTGTAGCGAGTTGTATAAAATCTTGGGCCCGGATAATCTTAATCAAGGTTTTGTGGCTCAGATTCTCAGGAAAAAATTATCATTTTCCGATGAAGATTTTATAAACGAAAAATCCAAAAAAAAGAAAAGTAAGATGGAATTATTTAATATGTTGTTAGTTTATTTTCAACTTAATGAACTTAATGAGAGTCTTCAAGAATTAAAAGATTTGAGAATTTCAGCTGATCACAAGATTATTAATCCAGAGATTTCTACAGATGACAATCTTCAACTATTCAGAACGTTAGTCCAAAAACTTTATGAAAATTTTAGGAAATTAAGAATCCAACTCAACAAATTACTTACGTAATTAACTTTGAATTTTGAATGTTTTGGGATGTCAGGAAAATTAGTAATTAAAATATTAATTGATTAGGAGTATGTGTTCTATTATTAAATCGGTATTGACGGGACTATCCTGACCAGCGAGATGTATGATTCCAAGTCAGGAGCAGAAAATGGGATCAATTCGGTCAAGGTAAATGCACCAATCGATGAGCGTTATGAAAAGAAGACTTCAAGTAGCAAAGATCCTTATTTTATCTTGAAGGCGAAAAATGGTGAGACCATTGGTACCAGCGAAATGTACTCCTCGACCTCGGCCAGAGATAAAGGGATTGAAGCAGTGAAGGAAAATGCTCCTGATGCTAAAGTTGAGGACCTGACTAAATAGGAATTGATCTTCTCCTCATGGAGAATTGTGTTTGAATCTCACATTGAGAGACAAGTTTATTTGTGTCTCACCTTTACAATTGCGTGAGACACAAAGTTCGGTCGATTGTATTTCGTATTTTAAATTCTTACCCAAGCCCTTTCTCTTTGACAACTTGGATGAGAGCAATCCATAACTTACTCAATGGCTTGAACCAAAGGGCAGTGAATGGAACCCGCGTCGTCTCCGCCCCAGGAATAGGCTACCTGATTGGGAAAGATCAATTGATAGCAATCATGGCGGTGGCTACTGATCAGGTCGTTTAATTCAGCCAACAGCTGGTTAAAAGCTGTGTCATCCGATGGATTAGAGTTCGATTCGAGAAATTCGCTCGCAGCTTCAACCTGCCATTGAATTTCTTTGATACACCAATCTTTTTCCTGAAAATAGGAGGGCGGGGAATCATCTGCAAAACCTGCTTCATAACCCAGCCTGATCGCGGGAGGCATAAAATTCCCATAGCCGTCGTAAACAAATTGATTGGTGTGAGGCGCCCATATCAGTCCGGCGATTTCCTGGGTTTCATCAAAAATGCTGATCAGGACCAATCCGCCCGGTTCGATTTGGAATTTTCTGTCATTCATGCTGAAAATGACAGATCCATCATCGGCAGCTATTTGCTTGAGTTGCAAAGTATCCCCCGCGCTTGAAGTCAGGGTCGCCCCGCTCTCGTTGATTTCCCAATCTGTGAAATATCGCCCGCCATGATAAATATCCAGTAATTGATCGTTCAGGCTCAACGGGATTGGAATGCAGTTGGTGTAATTCGGTGAATGATCTGTGATTGTTGCTGTGGGCGCTGCTGCCGTTGGAATCGCGGGCTGGGGAGATTCGGTTGCCGGAGGAATTATGGTTACAGTCTGCTGCGTAATGGCTGATGAGATTGAAGTGGATTCTTCAAATGACGTTGAAGTACAGGAACAAATCAGAAATGAAAAGACGGAAAATATCGTAATGAATAATTTATTCATTGAATCCCGATGCATGGTCTTATTATATCGTTGCTCGATTTTTAGATTATACAAACCCCATCTCCTTGACTACTTGGAAGGGAGTGGTCTCGATCTGATCCTTTTCCATTTGCTCGCGATTGGGCTGCTTGCCTTCTTTTAGATAACCCTGCAAGCCGGAGATGCGCAGGACGTACATGGCGGCCTGCAGTTGGGTTTTGGGGTCGGCGCTGTCGGCCAGGGCGCGCGCGACGATGCCCAGGGATTGGTCGATGAGTTCGTTGAGGCGGTCCTAGTGGCGTTCGCGCAAAAAAAATCGTGTAAAAAGAATAAATTGGCTCTTATTTAAATCCCATTAATTTATAATCCTGCCAATTTCTCGGAAACCCCATTTTATTCAAGGGTATATTGGGGTACTTTCTTACCAGATCGACGAAAGAATTGATTGGTGCTTTAGCAGGATCGATTCTCTCTAGCAAGTAATTGAGAATTCCAAGAATGATGAAATAACTGTCATTATGAACTTTCGCGGGCGAGTAAAACTCAGGATGATATTTCTCAACAGGAATGGTGGGCTTAATCGGTAATCTTCTGTTCCAAAGTCTGGAGTGGTGCGCACAGATATTTCGAATATTGGATAATGTGTGCAGCCAGGAGGATAAATTTGTTGAATGTAAATTGAAATGTTTAGCAATAGGAGTTTTAACATTTAAAGGCAAATAATTGAAAATGGTTGATAGTAATCCAAAAGTGCTTGCTTCCGCAACCATCCAGAATGGCAGGTATTGCTCCCTGTAATATTTGGAACGATATGAATTTATAAATTCCTCTTTGCTATTATTAATATTATCTTCAATTTTTCTCAGCATATCCTGATGCAGCTCTGCCGATAAGTTAGGATCGAAATTGACATGTTGGGTATAACAGAATGGGCCGCAAGCTAAAGTGAACATTTCGACCATTTTTGTCCGCAAAATCGACACCTCGATTATTTCTATGCATGAGAGAGTGAATAGCCTTAATTCCATATCAAATTGGTAAATATCTTTTATAAATTGGAATGCTGTACCTGGAATAAAAGAATCAGTTCCCTTATCCCGGAAAGGATAAAGGTAACCTGTAAATCGATAGTAATTGACATTACTAAGGAATTCTTCCAATTCATTTTGATCAGCGATTAATCCTCTTCTAATAAGTAATTTGGCTTGTTTATTAAAATCTAAAGGAGGTTTGGTGTACATTCTGAATATCCGCCTATTAATCAAAAACCCGCCACATTGCAGCATACCCAATTGGATAGAGGCTTGGCGGGTGTATTAACCAATATTATAGGTATTAATCGTGGATAGTCAAGTTCTTTTTATAAAAAAACTGTAAATTATTTTACCCAAACCCCTGCTCCTTGACCACCTGGATGAGGGTGGTCTCGATCAGCTCCCTTTCGACCTGCTCCCGGCTGGGCTGCCGGCCTTCTTTTAAATAACCCTGCAGGCCGGAGATGCGCAGGACGTACATGGCGGCCTGCAGTTGGGTTTTGGGGTCGGCGCTGTCGGCCAGGGCGCGCGCGACGATGCCCAGGGATTGGTCGATGAGTTCGTTGAGGCGGTCCTGGTGGCGTTCGCGCAAAGCCTGGCGGCGCTGGGCGAGGGAGCAAATGAAGTCGCTGTCATGGTTGCGCCAGGTATTGACGAGCTGGCGGGAGACGCGGATGCGGCGGGCGATTTCGACGTCAGTCATGCCGGTGACGGCGAGTTGGACGGCTTGTTCTTTTTTGAGGATGAGGGAGGATTGTTCCATGAGGGTACCTTGTGGGGGTGGGGTGGTTTTTACGAGGTTTATGACGAGATAATAATAGAACAGAAGTACTAATATTGCAATCACCCGAAAGTCACTACTTGCTTGCACATGATGTGTCAAGAAATGTCGAGTTCACTGCCGGAGCGGTGAACGAGATACCCCGACCACGAAGCCAGGTCAAATGGACTTCGTGGTCTGAGTAATCCACAAAAAAACTTTTTGTTGTGGGTGAACGCAATTTTTATTTAGCCATGAGATCGCCACGCCCGCCTGCCCTACGCTTCGCTGAGGGCAAGCGGCGGGCTCGCGAAGACATATTTCTGTCGTCCTGAGCCCCGAAGGGGCGAAGGATCTCGGTTGGAATTCCATGTATAACTATGACCGAATGCAATTCAGGAAAAAGGTAATTTTGGCCATGAGATCGCCACGCCCGCCTGCCCTACGCTTCGCTGAGGGCAAGCAGCGGGCTCACGAAGGCATTCGAAGACTCCGCTTCGACACCCTACGCTACGCTGAGGGCAGGTGCTCAGGAATCGGTCGAGTTCACTGCGAGGGTAGTGGTCGGAGATACCCCTTCCGCGATTACGTCGAAGAATCGCAGGAAGGGGATTAGATGCATTAGGCTGATTGTCGAAAATCTCTAGCAAAAGTGAGGTTCTTAATTAGCGTGAGATTGCTTCGCTTCGCTCGCAAAGACAAAAAAAGCCCCGACCCTTCGATCCCTACGTACACTGAGGGCATTCGAAGGCTCCGCTTCGACACCCTACGCTCCGCTGAGGGCAGGTGCTCAGCGAGCGCCTTAAATAACTGCTTTCCTGATCTCTTCGCGATAGTATTCGTCGAACAGCGGCAGGAGCTTTCTTACCAGGGCGGAGACGGAGGGGGATTGGGACAGCTCGACCATGGAGATGAGGAAGGAGGCGGTTTCGGGCTGGGAGCGCTCAATCAGGCGGCGGGTGAGGGCGGCCAGGTCTTTCTGCAGGGTGATGCGCGGCCGGCTGTAGAGCGGGGCAAGCAGGTCGAACACGAGCGGCAGGTTCTGGAAATCACGGTTGGCGGCCAGGTCGCCGGCGGCCTGCATGGCGATGCGCTGCAGGCGCTTGTCGTCGGAGGCGATCCAGGCGCGCAGCAGGTCGAGCCAAGCGGGCGAGGCGAGGATCTCCAGCTTATGGCGGGATTGCTCGATGAACTCGGCGGTGAGGGCTTCATTCATTTCGGCCAGGCTGCCGCCGAACCACTGGCGGATGCGCGCAATGAATTCCTCGCGATGGGAAGCGGGCAGGTGCGCCAATAAAAAGATGGCTAGCTTTTTGGGTTCGAAGGCGGGCATGGACCAGAGGGTGTCGGCCAGGCGGGCGCAGGCGGCGGGCTGCAGGCGGGCGAGGGTTTCCAGGCCGGTTTCCAGCTCGCTGATCACCACGGGCGGGAGGTTATAGGCGGGCAGGGCGGGGTCGACGCGCGCGCGCAGGCCGGGCTTCTGGCTGTATTGTTCGAAGATGAGCAGCAGCGTCTTGCCGAACAGTGCCGCGTCCTCATAATGGGACATGAGGGCGTTGACCTGGGGGCGCAAGCGGGCAAGCGAAACCGGCGGCATCAGTAAGCCCGCGAGAAGATCACTTTCTCCGCGGCGGGCGCCCCGCACACAATACACTTGCCGGGGTCGGCGGCCTGGTTCAACTCGAAGGGAATGTTGCGGATGGTGGCTTTGGTATCTTCCTTGACTTTGGCTTCGCAGGCGGGATTGCCGCACCAGTGCGCCACAGCCCAGCCGTTCTCGACGACCTGCTGCAGTTCGGCGTAATCCGCGGGCATGGAAGTATGCGCCTGGCGGAAATCCGCGGCGCGCGCCAGTAAAGCCGCCTGAATCTCGACCAGCAGATTACCGGCGGTGGCGGCCAGGGCGTCCAGCGCGACAAGCTGCTTGCCCTCGCGGCCGGGAACGTCGCGGCGGGCGAGCATGGCGGAGGCGTTGGCGACGTCCTTGGGGCCGATCTCGACGCGCAGGGGCACGCCGCGCAGCTCCCAATCGTTGAATTTGAAGCCGGGGGTCAACTCTTCGCGCGCGTCCAGCTTGACGCGGAAGGCGGAAAGGGCTTTTTGGGCGGCTTCGGCGGCGGGCAGCACGAGGGCTTTTTCGGCGTCGTTCTTGTAGATGGGCACGATCACGATCTGAATGGGGGCCAGGCGGGGCGGCAGGATGAGGCCCTGGTCATCGCCATGGGTCATGATGATGGCGCCCACAAAGCGGGTGGAGAGGCCCCAGGAGGTGGTCCAGCAATGCTGCAGTTCGTTATTGCGGTCGAGGTACTGGATGTCGAAAGCCTTGGCGAAGTTTTGGCCGAGGTTATGGGAGGTGCCGGATTGCAGGGCGCGCGTATCGCCCATCATGGCCTCGATGGAATAGGTGGTGGCGGCGCCGGCGAACTTCTCGCTCTCGCTCTTGCGGCCTTTGACCACGGGCACGGCGGCTTCGTTAATGGCGAAGTCGGCGTAGACGTCCAACATGCGCAGGGTTTCTTCCTGGGCTTCGGCCATGGTCTCGTGGGCGGTGTGGCCCTCCTGCCAGTAGAATTCGAGCGTGCGCAGGAACAGGCGCGTGCGCATTTCCCAGCGCACCACGTTGGCCCACTGATTGATCAGCACGGGCAGGTCGCGGTAGGACTTGATCCACTTGGCATACATGTGGCCGATGACGGTCTCGGAGGTAGGGCGCACCACCAGGGGTTCCTCGAGCTGCTGGCCGCCGCCGATGGTGACCACGGCCAGTTCGGGCGCGAAACCCTCGACGTGCTCCTTTTCTTTTTCGAGGAAGGACATGGGGATGAACAGCGGGAAGGCGGCGTTGACGTGGCCGGTGGCTTTGAAGCGCTCGTCCAGGGCTTTCTGGATGTTCTCCCAGATGGCCCAGCCGTAGGGGCGCACGACCATGCAGCCGCGCACGGGGGCGTAATCGGCCAGTTCGGCGCGCTGGATGACCTGGTTGTACCATTCGGAGTAGTTTTCCTGGCGGATGGGTAGTTTCTCGTTATTCATGCTTATCTCTCAACTTCCTCAACTAATTTCAGAGTAATTTTCTTATTATAAACGGCAATCTCAGGCCGCGGCCGGGGGGCAGGCGCGCACGAAATCGAGCGCGGCGGGTACGTCCGGGCGGAAGGCCAGCAGGCGGCGGTCGGGAGCGGGGATATAGGCATCCAGGCCATGGTAGAAGGATTGGAAGGTGCCCTCCCAGCCGGCGCCGACCAGCAGGATGGGGCGGGGCGGGTTGACGGCGACCACCATCAGGTTCCAGGCCATGGCCACCTCGGTGAGGGTGCCGACGCCGCCGGGCAGGGCGACCGCCAGGTCGCAACGGGTGACCAGATCGAGCAGGCGCTGGTTGAGGGTGGCGTGCTTGACCTCGCGCGAAAGCCAGCGGTTGGGTTTCACCGGCCGCCAACTTTCGACCTCCAGGCAGGTGACGCCGACCACCTCGCCACCGGCTTCAGCCGCGCCGCGCGAGACGGCTTCCATGCTGCCGCCGTAGCCGCCGGTGAGGACGGTATGGCCGGACTGCGCCAGCCCGCGCCCCAGTTCGAGCGCGGCGTGGTAATCGGGGGAATCAACAGGGGTTTTTGAGCCGCCGAAGACGGAAATGTTCATGCTTCGCCTTTCTTTTTGGAAGCTTTATCTTGCAGGATGGCGATGAAATCGAGGGCGGTTTGGGCAGACTTGACCTGTTCGGGGTGCCAGCCCTCTTCAGTAGTCATGACGCGCAAGTGCGCGATGACGGCCGCTTGCGTTTCAGCATCCAGTATTTTATAAGCCGCACGGATCAAGCGCGGCTGGCGTGAGAGGAGATTTTCCCAAAAAATTTCATCCGAGTTCATCATAGCACCTGCTTTATTAGTTAACACAACCATTAAAAAAAGAGCTGGATCGCGCCAGCTCTTTTGGGTTTCGGCCTGATTTATTCTTCCTTCTTGCTGGCCAATTCCTTTTGGCGGGCGTCGATCACGGTTTGAGCGACGTGCGCCGGAACGACCTCGTAATGGTCAAGCTCCATATCGAAGATGCCGCGGCCGCCGGTCAGTGAGCGCAGATCGGTGGTATAGCGCAGCATTTCAGCCAGGGGCACCTTGGCGGAAACGGTGGAATGGCCTTTTTCAGTCTCCATGCCCTGCACGCGGGCGCGGCGGGAGTTCATATCGCCCAGGATGTCGCCCATGTTCTCCTCGGGCACAATAACCTTGACGTTCATGATGGGCTCCATGAGCACCGGGCCGGCATCCTTGACGGCCAGCTTGAAAGCTTCGCGGCCGGCCATTTCAAAGGCGATCGGTTTGGAATCGACGGGGTGTTCCTTGCCGTCATAGACTTCCACTTTCACGCCGGAAACGGTAAAACCGGCCAGGATGCCTTCCTTCATGACATTGCGGATGCCTTTTTCGATGGCGGGCATGTAGTTGTTGCCGATGGCGCCGCCGAAAACGGCGTTGACGAATTCAAAGTCCTCGGCGATGGGCTCGACGCGCAGCCAAACCTCGCCGAACTGGCCGGAACCGCCGGATTGCTTCTTGTGGCGGTACATGGCCTGGGCTTTCTTGGTGATGGTTTCGCGGTAAGGCACACGCGGCAGCTCAGTGGAGAAGCCGACCTGCAGCTTGGTCTCGGCGCGGCGGATGACCACGTCGATGTGCTGATCGCCCATGCCTTGCAGGATGGTCTGGCTGGTGGATGGTTCCTGGTGCCAGGAAAGGGTCATATCCTCTTCGCACAAGCGCGTGAGGGTGGGGGAAATCTTGGTAGAATCCGCCTGGGTCTTCGGCAGGATGGCGACCTGGAAGAGCGAATGCGGGTATTCCGGAACAGGCAGGGTCAGCGGATGGGCTTTGTCGCACAGGGTGTTGCCGGTAGCGGTGACGGACAGCTTGGGGACGATGCCGATGTCGCCGGAATGCAGCACGGTGATGGGCAGGGTTTCCTTGCCGCGCGGGACGAACAAACCGCCGACGCGTTCTTCGGTTTCCTTGGCGGTGTTCCACAGGCGGTTATCGGCGGTGAGTGAGCCGGAGTAGATGCGGAAGAAGGTCTGGCGGCCGACGAAAGGATCGGCGGTGGTTTTCCAGACGTAGATGGCGAGCGGGCCGCTATCCTCGGCGGTGAGGGTTTCCTCGCCGGCTTTGCCCTGGGCTACCACAGGTTTGCGTTCCAGGGGGGAGGGCATCAACTGCACGACCGCGTCGAGCAGGGGGGCGACGCCGATCTCGCTGCCGCCGGCGGCTACAAAGACGGGTATGAATGCGCCGCTCTTGACCACGGCGGCCAGGCCGCGTGCGATTTCCTCGGCACTCAATTCGCCGCCCTCCAGGTATTTTTCCAGCAGGGTATCATCGCCTTCAGCGGCGGCTTCCACCAGGGCGGTGCGGGCTTCCTCAGCGGCGGCTTTCAGGTCGGCGGGGATTTCCTCGGCAGTTTTGCCGGCGCCTTTGAAGGCTTTCATGGAGAGCAGGTCAATCACACCGGTGAAGCTGGTTTTCTCGCCCCAGGGGAGCTGCACAGCGATCAGGCGCGTGTCGGAATAATTTTGGACGGAATCGAAGGCTTTCTTGTAATCGGCATTCTCGCGGTCCATCTTGTTGATGACCAGGAAGCGGGGCAAGCCGAATTTATCGCAATAGTTCCAGGCCAATTCGGTACCGACCTCGAGGCCGGAAACGGCATCCACCACGATGACGGCGCCGTCGGCGACGCTGAGGGCGGAGATCATTTCACCGACGAAGTCGGTGTAGCCGGGAGTGTCGATAAAATTAATTTTGACGTCTTTATATTCGATGGGGATAACGGTGGAGTATAACGAAATGCTGCGGCGGATTTCCTCCTGTTCAAAGTCGGAGACGGTGTTGCCTTCTTCGATCTTGCCCATGCGCGTGGTGGCGCCGGTGAGATGGAGGAAAGCTTCCGTGAGAATGGTTTTGCCGGAGCTGGAATGAGAGGCCAAAGCGACATTTCGAATGTTCTTGGAACTATATTCTTTCATTAATTAAGACCCTTCTTTCGCTATGAATTCAACCTCTCAATTTTAAGGGTTAATAACAGTATTGTCAAAAGAGAATGGATTGAAATTCGGTTATAGAGTTTATTAAAAATTGAATCATCTACCCCGTCGTCCTTCGGCAGTGCCATTTCTTTTGATTGTTTGAGAAAATCAAAGAAATGGTATCTCAGACTTTTATTCTTATAAAAGTCTTCGAGATGCCTCCGACGACGGAGTATCTCCGCCCATTGCTCCAGCAATGGGCTTCGATTGTCAAAAGATAATAGACGAGGGATTAATATTTTTATCCACAGATGAACACAGATTGATAATTAAAGTTGGATGAACGCAGATGGTCTTTTCATCGCATTAGTAGAAATGGGAACTGCCGGAGACTCTTTGTTCAGGCTGTCACCTCTCCCCAACCCTCCCCATTTTGAGAAGCAAAAATGGGGAGGGAGAAAATCATCACAGATGGGCGCAGATTGACAATTTAAGTTGGATGAACACGGATGATTTGGAGCAATGGCGGGATTAGAATCCCGCCCTACTATGATTATTGAAGGAATTTCTGCAAAAGTTCCTGCTCTTCGGCGGGTGTGGTAACGAGGCCGTCAATCCAGGCGGCTTTAAGCTGGGCGAGGATCTCACCGATGCGGGGGCCGCTTTCAACGCCCATTTGGCGCAGTTTTTCCCCATCAACGAGGGTTTTCACCCAGCGCCACTGCGAAGCGAATTCGGAGAGCATGGTACGCACGCGAGAAGAGGGGCTGGCAAGGTATAGGCTGTAGATCACCAGCGGCGGACAATTTTCAAGGGCAGCAGAGGCGCGGCTGGCCGGCTGGGATGCCAGGGCAGGCAGACCGGGCAGCAGACTGGCGGCCTGGCGGATCATCTGGGCGAGCTGGTTGCGCAGGCGCAGACGCCGGCTGACCGCGGCGGCGGTTTCTTCGGAAAGGCCGCAGAGCAGCAGGATATAGGCAGCCTGTACTTTCTGGTCAGCGGCGGAGGGGTGGCGCGTAAAGCCCCAACCCTGCGGGAAGGGTTTGGTGAGCAGCTCGTCGAACTGGGCGGACAGAGCCGCATGCCAGACCAGGGCGGGATGGATCTCCTGCAGGAGCCCGAGCTGGGCGAGGCGCGCGAACATGTTGGCAGCCTGCTTTTCTTTCAAGATCAGGTCCAACTCGTGGCGCAGGCGTTCACCGGAGACTTCCGATAGCAAGTTTTTGGCCTCGTGCAGCAACTCGAGGGTGCGCGGCTCGATGGTAAAGGCGAAGCGCTGCTCGAAGCGCACGGCGCGCAGCATGCGGGTGGGGTCGTCGACGAAGGAGAGCGAATGCAGCACGCGGATCAGCTTGCGGTTGAGGTCATTCAACCCGCCCCAGTAATCGTGCAGTTCGCCGAAGTGGCTGCCATCCAGGCGCACAGCCATGGTGTTGATGGTGAAATCGCGGCGCTGCAGGTCGAGCTTGATGCTGCCGGTCTTGACGATGGGCAGGGCGGAAGGCTTTTCATAAAATTCGGTGCGCGAGCTGATCAAGTCGATGGCGGGGGGCAGGGCGGCTGGCTCGACGGTGGGTGCGTCGGAACGGATGCGCTCGAGCAGGGCAGGATTGGCAAGATCGAGCTGCCACTTGGCGGTGCCGAATTTCTTATGGCTGACAATACGCCCGCCATATTGAGTGGACAAGCTTTCCGCCAGGGCAAGCGCGTCGCCTTCGACCACGAAATCCAGGTCGAGGCTGGGGGTTTTGAGCAGCAGGTCGCGGGCAAAGCCGCCTACCACGAAGATAGGCAATCCCAGCTCTTTGGCGGAGACGCTGATGAGGCGCAGCAGGCTGAGGCGGGCAGGCGGCAGGACAGCGGCGATGCGCTCGGCCAGGTTCTGGTGGTCGAGGCCGTTTTGGCTGCGCCCGGCCAGCACTTTGAGCAGGTCGGTGCGCGTGGCGATGCCGACCACTTCGCCGGATTGATGGTCGATGACCGGTACCTGGCCCCAGCCCGAATCAGCCATGACCTGCTGCAACTTTTCCAGCGAATCACCGGGGGCGACGCTGACGCTGCCAACCTCCATCAGGCTGGCGGTGGTGCGCTCAAGGTTATGAGAGATGGCGCGGTCGACCGCGCGGCGGGTGAGCAGGCCTTTTACTTCATTATTCTCCACCACCGGGTAACCCTCGTAACCGAAGCGCTGCATGAGCTGGTAGGCCTGGCGCGCGGTGGTGGCGGGGCTGATGGTGAGCGGTTTTTTGGACATGATCTGGCTGACGGTCACGGCTGGGCGCACGAAGGCGGGCAAGTCCTGTTTAAAACTGGTAATCAACTCGTCCATCTGGACAGGATTCTTTTTATCCACCTTGATAAGGGCAGAGGACGCACGCGCATGGCCGCCGCCATTGTATTTGCGGGCAATGGCCGCCACATTGATCTGGTCGGTGACTGAGCGGGCCACCAGGCGGATGCCCTCGCGGGTGCGCACGAAGATGAAAAGCGCGTCGGGATCGAGCAAATCGCAGATCTTGTGGGCGATGGAAGAAACCTCATCCTCCAGATCAGCGGCATCCGCGCTGGAGAGCATGACCTTGCAGTTCTGCATGGTGAGGGATTCGGCGCGAGCAAGCAGGTCATCGAAGACCATGTGTTGGGCGGGCGAGAGGGGCTGGTTGAGAAAATCAGCGGCGATCTTCAGGCTGGCGCCGTTTTCCAGCAGGTAGGCCACGGCAGCGGCATCGCGGGGGGTGGTGTGAGCGTAGGTGAGCGAACCGCTGTCTTCATAGATGCCGAGCAGAAGCAGAGTGGCGTGGATCAGGCTGAGATGACCATTAACTTCCTGCAAGCTTTCGACGAAACGGGTAGTGCAGGCGATGGTGTCGACAGCCTCGAATTGCCAACTTTCCGGCAAATCGGCCCGTTTCTGGTGATGATCAATCACGCACACCTGCGCGTCCTTGCGCATGCCCTTGAGCGTGACGAGCGATTGGGTATCCACCAGCGTGACGGCCGTGATGGGTTCGTTGGGCAGGTCTTCGCTTTTAATGAAAGGCAGATCCGCACCGTACAGGTGGATGAAGGATTGCACGTTGCGGTTCATGACAGACGGCAGCACGACAAAAGCTTCTTTCTGGAGCAATGATGCGCCTAGCAAGGAAGCGATGGCGTCGAAATCGGCTTGTTCGTGCGTCAGAATTACCTGCATGATTTTATTCTACCCGAATATACCAATTGGCTATTAGGCTCATGCTATTATTAAAATAAAGAGTAGTTGCCATGAATCAGTCATTAACGGAACCTGAAAAAATACGCTACGCAAGACATCTGAACATCCCCGAGATCGGCGAGGCGGGGCAGTTGAAGTTGAAGGACGCTTCGGTGATCGTGGTGGGCACGGGCGGGTTGGGCTCGGCTTCGGCGGCATACCTGGCAGCAGCCGGCGTCGGACGGCTGGCGATCGTGGATTCGGACGTGGTCGAGTTGAGCAACCTGCAGCGGCAGATCGTGCACGGCACCTCCACGCTGGGCCGGCCCAAGGTGGATTCGGCCCGGCAGCGGCTGGCAGACATTAACCCGGAGATCCGCATCGAAACGTGGCAGGTGCGGGTGGAGGAAGGCAATGTGCGCGAGATCCTGGGGGATTACCCGATCGTGGTGGACGCCAGCGATAATTTCGAGACGCGCTACCTGCTCAACCGGGCGTGCGCGGAGACGGAGAAAATTTTTATTTACGGAGCGGTGTATCAATTTTACGGGCAAATGAGCGTGTTCGACGCGCGCAAGGGGCCGTGTTTTCAGTGCGTGTTCCGCAAGATGCCCGGCGAAGATACCATGCGTGCCAACCGGGGTGTGGGGGTGGTGGGGGCGCTGCCGGGGGTGATCGGCTCAATGCAGGCGCTGGAAGTGCTGAAGCTGATCCTGGGGATCGGCGAGCCGGCAATCGGCAGGTTGCTGCTCTATGACGGGCTGGCAGTCAGCGTGCAGGACGTCCGCGCAGAGAAGGACCCGGCCTGCCCGGTTTGCGGTAGACTTTGAGCTTTCAAGGATAAAGAAAATGGAACAACAACAAAAACGGCTGCTGGCCGTGATGGCCCATCCGGACGATGAGACTTTCGGTATGGGTGGGACGCTGGCGCATTACGCGCGCGCGGGAGTGGAGGTGTACCTGATCTGCGCCACGCGCGGCGAGGTGGGCGAGGTGGACGCGGATAGGCTGGAAGGTTATAAATCGGTCGGCGAACTGCGCGAGCATGAGTTGAGCTGCGCGGCGCGTGTGCTGGGCATCCAGAAAACCTACTTTTTGGGATATCGCGATTCCGGCATGCCGGGCAGCCCGGAAAACAAGCATCCACAGGCTTTGTGCGGGGCGCCGGTGGAAGAGGCGGCCAGAAAGATCGCGCACCTGATGCGCGAGATCCGCCCGCAGGTGGTGCTGACCTTCGATCCGATCGGCGGATACATGCACCCGGATCACATCGCGGTGCACAAGGCCACCGTGCTGGCTTTCCGCATGGCAGGGGACGCGAAATATAGGGATGGACTGCCGGCATACGCACCAGCCAAGCTCTATTATCACGTGATGCCGCATGGTTTCATGAAGCTGGCAGTCAAGCTCATGCCGCTGTTCGGCAAGGACCCGCACAAGTTCGGCAAGAATGGGGACATCGACCTGGCGGCCATCCTGGAGACGAGTTTTCCGGTGCACGCGCGCATCAATTACCGCAAAGTGGCGGAAATCCGCGACCAGGCTTCGGCGTGCCATGCCAGCCAGGGCGGGGACCGCACCAGCGGTTACCTGGTGACGTGGCTGCTGCGGCAGATCAGTTCATACGAGAGTTTCATGCGGGCAGTGCCTGAGCCAGTTAGGGGGAATGTGGAGAAGGATTTGTTCGAGGGGATTGGGTAGTTGCTTTTTACACGGACAAATTCAGTCAGGAATTTATTTTTTCCCGGCTCGTATTTTTGAAAAGTTAAAAGTGAGAGAGTAAAAAGGATTGATGGCGGGATTCTAATCCCGCCATACGTCTATTAATCCGGCCGAGATCCTCACGGTCGTGCCCTGCGGGCACTCCCTCAGGATGATATTTTATATGCAGGCAAGCGAAGACATGAAAAAAGAGCGATCCCTGAGCACCTGCCCTCAGCGTAGCGTAGGGTGTCGAAGGATCGCTCTTTTATAGACTACTTGAATTCCAAGCCGTCCTTGCCGCGGGTGACGTGGATGGTGCTGCCGGGCAGGATCTCGCCGGAAAGGATCTTCATGGCGAGCGGGTCCTGCAACTCGCGCTGGATGGCACGCTTGAGCGGGCGGGCGCCGAAATCGGGGTCGTAACCACTGTCCGCCAGATAGCGGCGGGCGTCGGATTCGATTTCCAGTTTATAGCCTTTCTCCGCGATCAGATGATTGACACGCTCCAACTGGATGTCGACGATCTTTTCCAACTGATCCTTGGCGAGCTTGTGGAAGACCACGATCTCGTCGATACGGTTAATGAACTCGGGACGGAAGTGCTGGCGCAGCACGGCTGTGATCTGGTCACGGCCGGCTTCCGCTTTTCCATCCTGCCAGAGCTCGCTGCCCAGGTTACTGGTCATAATGATGACGGTGTTACGGAAATCGACCGTGCGGCCCTGGCCGTCGGTCAGGCGGCCGTCATCCAGGATCTGCAGCAACACGTTGAAGACCTCATAATGTGCTTTCTCGATCTCGTCGAAGAGCACCACGCTGTAGGGGCGGCGGCGCACCGCTTCGGTGAGCTGGCCGCCTTCTTCAAAGCCTACGTAGCCGGGAGGCGCGCCGATCAGACGTGAAACGGTGTGTTTCTCCTGATACTCGCTCATGTCGATGCGTACCATGGCGCGCTCATCGTCGAAGAGGAACTCTGCCAGCGAACGAGCCAGCTCGGTTTTGCCGACGCCGGTAGGCCCGAGGAAGATAAAGGAACCGATGGGGCGGTTGGGGTCCTGTAGACCGGCCCGGGCGCGGCGCACCGCATTGGCTACCACGCGCACGGCTTCATCCTGCCCGACCACGCGCTGATGCAGGTAATCTTCCAGATGCACCAACTTTTGCATTTCGCCTTCCATCAGGCGCGAGACCGGAATGCCAGTCCAGCGCGAGACCACTTCGGCGATCTCTTCAGCATCGACTTCTTCTTTTAACAGAGCACCGTCTTTCTGTAATGCCTGTAATTTTTCCTCGGCCTGAGTCTTCTGTTTTTCCAGTTCAGGCAGCTCGCCATAGCGCAGGCGCGCAGCGCGTTCCAGGTCGGATTTACGTTCGGCTTCCTCAATAGAAACCTGGGTGCTTTCGATTTTCGCCTTGATATCGCGCAGGCTGCCGATGGCTGCCTTTTCAGTCTGCCAGCGAGTTTGCAGGGCTTTCTGATTCTCCTGTAAATCGGCCATGTGCTTTTCGATATCCGTCAGGCGTTTTTTAGCGGCTTTGTCGCTTTCTTTTTGCAGCGCCTGTTTTTCGATCTCCAATTGCATGATCTGGCGGTCGACCTCGTCCAACGCGGAAGGCTTGGAGTCGATCTCGGTGCGCAGGCGCGCGGCGGCTTCATCGATCAGGTCGATGGCCTTGTCCGGCAGGTGACGATCGGTGATGTAACGATCTGAAAGGGTGGCTGCCGCGATGACGGCCGCATCGGTGATGCGCACCCCATGATGCACTTCATATTTCTGTTTTAAGCCGCGCAGGATGCTGATGGTATCTTCTGCGCTGGGTTCGGTCACCAGCAAGGGCTGGAAACGGCGTTCCAGGGCGGCATCTTTTTCGATGTGCTTACGGTATTCATTGATTGTGGTGGCGCCGATCATGTGCAGTTCGCCGCGCGCCAGCATGGGTTTAAGCATGTTGCCCGCGTCCATGGCACCTTCGGCGGCGCCAGCTCCGACCACAGTATGCATTTCATCAATGAATAAGAGAATCTCACCGGAGGAGCTTTGCACCTCTTTCAGAACGGCCTTCAACCTTTCCTCGAATTCACCGCGGAATTTAGCGCCGGCAACCAGCGCGCTGAGATCGAGCTGGATAATGCGTTTGTTCTTCAAGCCTTCGGGCACGTCGCCATGCACGATACGTTGGGCCAGGCCTTCCACGACGGCGGTTTTGCCCACGCCGGGTTCGCCGATCAAGGCGGGATTATTTTTGGTGCGGCGCGAGAGGATCTGGATCAGGCGGCGGATCTCTTCATCGCGGCCAATGACCGGATCGAGCTTACCCTGACGGGCCATAGCTGTGAGGTCGCGGCCGTATTTCTCCAAAGCCTGATAGGTGGATTCGGGATTGGCGGAGGTGACGCGTTGATTGCCGCGTATCTCGACCAAAGCTTTAAGGACCGAATCCTTGGTCAGGCCATATTGGCCGAGGCGGTCGGATTCGGGGCTTTCCAGCAGCCCAAGCAGGATATGCTCGGTAGAGGTGTACTCATCCTGCATGCCCTTGGCGAAACGCTCGGCGGCTTCCAATACGCGCGCGGCTGGCTGAGACAGGCCGACTTCGCCGGTCCAGCCGGAGACTTTGGGGCGCGCGTCCAGGTTCCGCTGAACATCCTGCAGGAGGGCCTGGGTGTTGCCGGCAACCTTGGTGATGACAGCCGGAACGACGCCTTCACTCTGTTTCAGCAAGGCTAACAAGAGATGAGCCGGTTCGATGGTTTGATGCCCGGCATCGCGGGCGATCTGCTGCGATTCGAAAACAGCTTCCTGGGCTTTTTGAGTGAATTTATTTAAATCCATTTTTGCCTCTTATAAATCCTAAATATCTTCATGAGGATAATCCAGGAAGGTCAATAGAATGTATGAGAAGCGTATGAGGGATATTAATTAATTGGAGGATGTAAGAAATAGAAAGCAGGAAAACAAGAAGAGACATGAGATTTTATCGGATTGGAAGGTTAGCAATGCAACCTAATACTGGGGATTTTTCGGATTAGAAAACTACCAATCCGACCTATGGGTTGAGCAATGGTCAGATTGGAAGATCACCCATCCGACCTATGGTACCAAGGTAGAGAGACAGTATCAACTCCAGCCGACGAATTTCTCGCCTTTGATGACTTTAAAAACAACATCGCGCTCAAAGGTAAGCGCCAGCAGATCGCTTTTCTTGATAGCAGATTTGATCTCTTCTTTATATTGTTCTTTCTTCACCCAACAACGGATTACGATCTTGTTGTTGGTAAATGTCGTGCGGGTGTTTCGGATGCGCAGATTATGGGAATATTCCAATCCATCAGCCACACGCAGAATTCCCGCCAGGCGTGACACCATTTCCTGGTCGGCTTTTTCCAATGCTTTGTAGTGATCGTGTTCCAGCGAAGGCAGCGCACGGCGGTGATAACGGGCGATGGAACCAATGATCAGGCGATCTTTTTGGGTAAAGCGCAGCAAGGGGGTGTTCAGAATGATTTTGAGAGCAGTTTTATGGTGCCCTTGCGAGCCTTCGGTATTCACACCTATGTCATGCAGCAATGAAGCACATAAAAGATAGTAACGTTCCGCGGCACCCATACCATGCAATTCACTTAAATCGTCGAAAATTTCAAGCGCGAATTTGGTCACCTGCTTGGTGTGTTTGGAATCGTAATTACATTGTTTGGCAACTTTCATCACCGCTTTAAGTTCTTTTTTTTGTACTTCATCAAATCCACGAAAAAGGGTTTTATTCTTCATCGCATCACAGCTCTTTTAGTAAAGTCTATTTTGAGGCAGTCTGATCTTCCGGGGCAGCAGGCGCCGGCGGGATAGTCTTTTGACTTTCCAGATTGGCCATAAAGATCACTTTGCGTAACGTCAGCCAAGATTCTTTCATTTTCCAAGCTTTCCACTCATTGAGAAAACAATCATACAATCGGTTTCGTTCCTGGCGGCGATTTTCAAGCAGATAATCCAGGCCAGGTTTCAGACGATTGAAGGGGGAGAGCGAACCGTAGAAATTCAAAACGCGTTTCTGTTCTTTTTCCATGAACCTGGGCAGGAACATGGTCCAAACATCGGCATCGTGAATTTCTCCCAAAAGCTGCTGGGATTGACGCGCGAGGTCTAACGCAAAATCCGTTTTCCCGTTATAAAGCTCTGAAAAAATTTCCAAGGTATAGCGCAGGTGTTTGGCCGCAATGCGCATGCGATGCAATTCTTCGATGCGCGAGGAATCGAAAATAAAAACCTCAAAGAAAAGAAATTCATCCAGGCGTTTTTGCACCTGCTCATAACCCAATTGGAACAGCGCATTCCTGGGAATTGAATCGGCAGCAACAGATTGCGCGATGGATTCCAACCAGGCGTTCATTTCCACCAGGCTGGCACTTTCAAGGACAGCGCGTGTGGTACGCTGCATAGCCACCTCGCGAACCTGGCGTTTTTGCTTCAGACGCAAGCGTACGCGGCGGATGCCTGCGCGAAGGGCTGCATCCTGCGCGCCGGAAGCCATTTGCGTGATCCAATCCAGTTGCACATCGAGATCGCGCACCCGACTGAATGCATTGGTAATGCTTTTGATATCCCGCTGCCAGACCTTGATTTTTTTAGGGGGCAGCGCATCGGCGAATACGTTCAGGCAAGTTCGAATGCGGCGGGAGGATACGCGCAAATCGTGGATATCTTCGATGTTCTTGCGGCGTTGAATACTCTGCGCTTTTTTTCTCAGAATCTCGAGGTGCGGACGCAACACTTGCGAGCAGTAAGCCTGAACAGCCGGATCATTCAAATTAGCGGACATTTGAAAGCACTTGCTGGTTTTCCAGAATGGGCTGCAAACATTCTTTAATATCATCATTGACGTCTTTCATGGAACGATTGGCGTCGATGACCTGGAAGTGGTATTCAAGCGCCATCTGGTCGAATTGCGCGATCATACATTCCTGGTAAGCACAGAAGCTGTCATAGAGATTGTCTTTTTTCATGATATCCATGCCGGCTTCCCAATAGTTGAAGCCGCGGCCGTGCACAATTCGAGTCACCAGCGTATTCACATCCGCTTTTAGATAAAACACAATATCCGGCACAAGCGCAAATCCATAGATCGCCCTGGCCCAGTACGGATCGATCCCGCGCACGACATCGCGCGCCACAATGGAATAAAAATAGCGGTCGGAAAGCACAAAAAAACCGGCCTTCAAGGCGGGAATGATCTGATTTTCCAGGCGATCGGCGAAGTCGGTGGCATAAAACAGGCTGATGGTAAGCGGCGTCAGGTTGGTGCCTTTCTTGGCCTCGTCCAACCCCATTTGAGTCAAGGGCGAACGACGCAGGCCGGTATCGGAAACGGCATATCCGGTTTTCTCCAGCCAGGTTCGCAACATCTCTATCTGCGTCGAACGGCCGACGCCATCGGTGCCTTCCAGGACGATCAATTTACCCGGCAGATCTTCAATCAATTTATATGGGAGTCCGGCTCCGTAATATTGAAGCTTAGTCATGGCGCCCTCACTGTGCCTTTCTCAATTCCAACCGGCTATAATTCCGTGCAGATTCAATTGGATTGGGAAGACCTTCCCAATCGCTGAGAACCTGGTTCACCAGGCGGCGGATTTGTTTTTGCTGCTTTTGCACCGGCTGGGTGGCATCAATCACGTGGAAATTGAACTCATCCGCCATCTTTTCATATTCCCCCAGGATACGAGTCTGGAAAAGGCGGAAGCTGGTGACTTTATTATCCGAGAGGTTCAGGTCCATACCAGCTTCGTAATATTTCAACTTGGCGCGCCCAAAAGTGATACGTTCCACTGCATCATCCAATGGCACACGGAAATACAGAACCAGATCGGGCTGAAAAGCGAAAGAATACAGGTTGCGCACCCAGGAGGGGTCCACCCCGCGAGCCACATCGCGGGCAAAACCGGTGAAGGCATATCGATCCGCCAAAACGATCACGCCGGCTTTCAACATCGGCAGGAACTGATTTTCCCAACGGTTGGCAAAATCGGTAGCCTGGATGAGGCTGAAGGTGGTGGGGGTAAACGACTTCTCTTTTTTGCCCATACGCGTGGTGCTTTTCACCAATGGCGAGGAATTCCATTCGCTGAAATAAACCGATTTGCCTTTTTCGAGCAGCCATTTATGGATTAGATCGATTTGAGTTGACTTGCCGCTGCCGTCGATGCCTTCCACGACGATCAATTTGCCTTTGCATGGATTCTTAGCCAACATAGTTCATCCCTTTATTATTTATAAAAAGAGCTTGATATGATGATTATATCAAGCCCATTTGTTGAAAAACCAAGACCCATTCTAAAAACCGGAACCTAATCCTCTCCGTCCAGTTCATCCATTTCTTCATCACTGGCGCCCATTTCCATCATTTCGCCGGATTTAATGAAGACTGTGCGCTCACAGATGTTGATAACGCGGTCGGAAAACCTCTCCAGATCGTGGACGATCCACAACAATAAGCTGGCATCATCGATTGTGGCAGGGTTGGCGATCATCCCGTTGACGATGGTGCGATAGCATTTATTGAAAAGATTATCGACCTCATCATCCTCAGGCGGAATGGCTACGGCCATCTTGATATCCTCTTTGACAAAAGCCGATAAAGAGCGATGCAGCATACCAACCGCCAATTCGCTCATTTTCTCGATATCGCGATAGGGAATGGGAATATCCACAATTCCCAACCGGACGGTATTGCGGGCGATGCCTTTGGCATAATCCCCCATGCGTTCCAATTCATTGGCAACCAACAACATGGCGGATAACAAGCGCAGATCGTGCGCAAGGGGCTGCTGGGTGGCCATCAGGATCAGGATGGCGTTTTCAATGGCGAACCTTTTATCGTTGATGTTCTGGTCATCTTCAATGATATTCTTTGCGTTTTGGACGTCACGATTTTTAAAGGCTGCCACCGAATCGAGGGCGGCTTGCTCCACCATGCTCCCCAAGAGCAAAATCTCATCCTGGATCTGTTTTATCTTCTTTTCAAATATTTCGCGTGCCATGCATCACCTTTTTACTTAGCCAAATCTACCCGAGATATATTGCTCGGTTAGTTCATTCTTCGGATTGGTGAAGATATCTGTCGTCTTACCGGATTCTACCAGATAACCCGCGCGATTTTCTGCCATGTTAAAGAAGAGCGTGTAATCGGAGGCTCTGGCGGCTTGCTGCATATTATGCGTCACTATAACTATAGTATATTTTTCTTTTAACTGTTGGATCAATTCTTCGATCTTCAGGGTAGCAATAGGATCCAGGGCTGAAGCCGGTTCATCCATCAAGATCACTTCCGGCTCAACCGCCAACGCACGCGCGATACACAGCCGCTGCTGCTGGCCGCCGGAGAGAGCTAGCCCGGATTTATTCAGGTTATCTTTAACTTCATCCCACAAGACGGCCTGTTTCAGGCTTTTTTCGACGATTTCCTCCAAAATGCGGCGATCGCGGATGCCATGCGCGCGCGGACCGAAAGCGATATTTTCGAAAATCGTCTTTGGAAAAGGATTGGGGCGCTGGAAGACCATGCCGACCTGTTTGCGCAATTCAACCGGATCGATATCGAAGATATTCTTATCATCGAGGAGAATCCTGCCTTCTGTGCGAACTCCTGGAATCAACTCGTTCATGCGGTTGAAGGAGCGAATGAAAGTGCTCTTTCCACAACCAGAGGGACCGATGATCGAGGTGATGCGGTTGCCGGGGATTTCAATGGTGATATGTTGGAGCGCCTGAAATTTTCCATAGAAGAGATTGAAATCTTCCACTCTGATCTTGGTTTTCCCGTTTTCGTTGATTTTTTCTGTCATTGTTATTTACCTGAAAACCTTTTATAAAAATGCCTTGAGGTGATGTTAATCGCGAGGTTCAAGCCAATAATAATCAGTATAAGTATAGCCGATGTACCCAAGGCTTTGTCGAACGCGCGCGTTTCACTGGCCAGCATATAAACATGCAGCGCCATGGTACGGCCTGAGGACAGCAGATTTTTCGGAAGACGATAACTGCCGCCCAACGTAACCCAGAAAACCGCAGTTTCAGCGATGACACGGCCAACGCTCAGGACGATGCCGGTGATAATGCCGGGCAGGGCAGAGGGGAGGATCACGCTGAAAATGGTCTGCCATTTGGTTGTACCTAGGGCCAGGCTGCCTTCGCGGTAGGATTGGGGAACGGTGAGCAGAGCTTCTTCGGTTGTGCGGATGATCAAAGGCAGCACCAGGCAAGCCCCGCTGAGACCGGCAGAAAGAAGGGAGAATTTTAACTTCATGTAAGACACAAAAACCGCAAAACCAAACAGCCCAAAAATGATGGAAGGGACTCCGGCCAGAATTTCAACACTGGTACGGATCAGGTTGACCAGAGCGGTGAGGAATCCCTTTTTCCCCGATAATTCAACGGCATACTCAACCATGTAGATCGCGGTCCCGATACCCAAGGGAGCAGCAATGGCGATGGTCAAGATCACCAGGTACAACGTTGTTACAATCGTGGTGGAAATTCCACCCTTGCCGGAAACACCTCCGGCGGGACGCGTGGTGAGGAACTCCAGATCGATCACTTTAAATCCGTTGCTGACCACGTAATAAATGATCAGCAGCAAGACGGCAACCGCAAACAAACCAGCCAGCCAGATCAAAGCGAAGGCGATTTTCTGCGACAATTCACGGCGGCGCAGTTGTTTAGCCGAGTCAATGGCGGTAATCTTTTTCCGGGAAAGTTCGATATTTTTTATCATGTGGATCCACTCCTTAGGAAGGCTGCCTTTCGCGCATCACGAAGTGCGCCAAGCGGTTGATTCCCAGCAACAGGAGGAAAAGCAGCACGCCGGTGAAGAACAAAGCGCTGCGATGCACGTCGGCGGCATAATTGATTTCAACCGCGATATTTCCCGTGAGGGTGCGCGCCGTTGCCAGTAAAATGGTGAGCGGATTATCGTTCAAGGGAGTTGGGATGGCGATGGAGTTACCAATGACCATGATCAGGGCCATGGTTTCACCCAGGGCACGGCCAATTCCCAAAATAATAGCAGCGATTATCCCGGAACGGGCAGCCGGCAGAATAACGGTAACGATGGTTTGCCAGTGGGTGGCGCCCATAGCCAGGGAAGCGTCGCGATAGGAATCCGGAACTGCACGAATGGCATCTTCCGCCACACTGGTGATGGTCGGGAGGATCATGATCGCCAGGATAATGGAGGCATTCAGGATGCCAAAACCGCTGTTGCCATCGATCTCGATATTGCGGATCATAGGCGCTAATACCACCACGCCAAATAAACCGAAAATTACCGAGGGTATGCCGGCCAGCAACTCCACCGCCGGACGGATGATCTCGCGGACGAGTGGAGGAGCAACCTCGGCTAACAGAATCGCCGTCAGAATGGCTAATGGAACACCCAGAATGACCGCGCCAAGCGTGCTATACAACGATCCCAGAATCATGGGTACCAAACCGAACTGGCCGACCTGGTCACCGGTAGAAGTTCCCGGACGCCAAACCGTTCCGGTGAGCAACTCACCCAGCCCGATATTTTCGAGAGCTTCGGAAGATTCCAGGAAGGTAAAGACAAAAATCAAAATCACCACCAGGATGGAAGTTGTGGCAATAATCACCAGCAGCTTTTTAATGAATTGATCCATGACAAACCGCTGACGATCGCTCTGAGCGAAACATTCATCCATCTCCCGCAGTCCGTATATCAGGATCAAAGGGATGGCGATATTCTCCAGGAGCGCCAACAAGGATTGACCCAGTGCCCGGATAATTTCAGCTAACGGGGTGATCTTTTCTCCGGCGAAAACCGCAGTTGAAAAAGAAAAGACCGCGGAGATGCAAAAGAAACCAATCAACATAACCACAATAAGATTGGTTATCGTTTTTGCCCAGTTTTTATAGAACCAAAAACCGGCAGCCAAAGCAGCGGATGAGAGCGCGCCAATAATGCCGAGAATCATTTGAAATAAAGCTGAAGGAATCAGCTCATACGAAACAAGCCCGAAAAACCTGCCGGGACCTGCCAATAAACAAAAAAGCGAAAGCCCGAACAAAAAGGCTGAGAGAACTCGAAGGGAAGTTTTTTTATAATTGCTCACGAGACAATCCCACTGATTAATTCAAGGGGCACTTCGATTGTGAAGCGCCCCTTCCCAAATTTGCTTGAATAATTAGTCTACGGTGATGTAATCTTCGGCAACGATCGCCTGTCCATCCGCACCCAGGACGAAATCAAGGAAAGCCTGGGATAATTCGGAGGGAGCGCCGTTGGTGAGCATATTGAACGGGCGGTAGATCGGGTAGGTGCCGTTCTTGACATCTTCAACGGTCGGCTCGACGCCATCGATAGCGAGCGCTCTGACGGAATCATCCAGGAAACCGAAGGAAAGGTATCCAATGGAGTTGGGGGTGGTGGCAACCACGGTCAACAACTGGCCGTTGGATTGCTGCAGCAAGGCGGAATCGACGATGGGTTTGATTTGCTTTTCGCCATTGGCATCCTTGTATTCGAGGACCAATTCTTCGAAAGCGCCGCGCGTACCGGAACCCTCTTCGCGGGAAACAACGGTGATAGGAGCATCGGGGCCGCCAACTTCGGAGAAGTTGGTAACTTCACCGGCGAAGATCGCCTGGACCTGGTCCTTGGTCAGACTGGTCAGTTCTACATCGGGGTTCACGATAACCGCAATACCGTCATACGCGATGGTGAAAACCTGCAGGTTGGGATATTGCTCCATTTCAGAATCTTTGATTGCGCGGGAAGCATTGCCGATATCGACCGTGCCGTCTCCAGCGGAGGTGACACCAACGCTGGTACCGCCGCCCTGGATGTCGATGGAGACTTCGGGATTGGCAGCCATGAAGGCATTGGCTAATTCCTCAGCTAAAGGCTGAACAGAGGTCGAGCCGGCGAGCTGCAACTGGCCGGAGAGCGCGGGCGCAACGGCGGGGGCTTCGGTGGGGGCGGCTTCTTCAGCGGGAGCAGCGGCCTCTGCCGGGGCTGCTTCGGCTGTGGGGGCTGCCTGCTGGCAAGCGGTGAAGAGCATTACACTTGCAAGCACGACAGCGGACAAAACGAACACTTTACTTTTCATCTTTTTTCTCCTGAGTATTTTAGATACAACCTGTATACTATCAAGTGAAAATTAACAGGAATGAGAAGAGATGTTAAGAAAAGGTTAAAGGATATTTAATAAATCCCGTTATCGGGTTATGGGAATGCTGAAAAAGAACGTGCTGCCTTGCCCAACCTGACTTTCCGCCCAAATCCGGCCGCCATGGGCTTCGACCAGATGCCTTGAAATTGACAGGCCCAGCCCAGTCCCGCTTTCAGAACGCGAGCGGTCGGATTTATAGAAGCGTTCGAAGATGCGTTCCAAATCGCGGGGCTGGATGCCGATTCCCGTATCACGGACGCTGAAAACCACCTGACCGGTTTCCTGAATAGCTGCAAGCTCAACGCTGCCTCCGGGCGGCGTGAATTTAATGGCATTGTGCAGCAAGTTAACCAATACGCGTTCGAGGCGGGATTTATCGATAAAAATGCGCGGTAAAGCAGGCGAACAAGAGCGGGCGAGAGACAGACCAGCGCGCTGCGCCTGGAGCGCCATGCGATCGGCCGCGGAATCGATCAACCCAGCGGGCTCGACCCAGCTTTTTTCCAATGGCACGAGGCCGGATTCGATCCTGGAGAGTTCCAGAAGTTCCTCCACCATTTGGTTGAGGTTATCGATTTCCGCAGCCATGCGGTTTAGAAATTTTTGAGCTTCCTGCGGGTCTTCCTCCAATAGATTATCCTGGAGCGTTTCCGTGATCAATTTCAGGGAGGTGAGGGGGGTGCGGAGTTCGTGCGAAACGTTGCTGACAAAATCGCGGCGGATGATTTCCAGCTGGCGGATGCGGGTGAGATCCTGCATGAGGAACAGGATGCTACCGGGCATTTCGCGGTCGAGAGGGGTGGCGATACAGCGGATGTAGTTTTTATAGGCTGTTTCAAAACTATCCATCTGGGGGCTGTGTGCGGCCAGGGTCTTTTCGAGCAATTCATTCATTTTAAAATGGCGGATGACTTCAACCAGCGAATGCCCGAGGGCGTCCTGGCTCGACACGTTAAAGATCGCGCAGGCGGATGGATTGATGAGGCTGACGTTGCCCTGCCCATCGACCACCAGAATGCCGTCGTTCATGTTGCTCAGGATGGAGGAATAGACTGCTTTTTCAGCGTCGAAGATTTCGCGATCTTTTTTCAGCGCTAACAGCGTATCGAGAACTTCTTTATACACAAGTTGCAACTCAGGCGGCATCCAGCGGGTTTTATAAAAAAGCTGCGACAGAATTTGCGGTTCATGGATGTTTTTTTTAAGCGCTTCCAGCGGCTGGGTATACAGACGGCTGATGGCGAAAGCAAGTATCATAAACAGCAAGGCCGCTATGGAAAAACCCAGCGGGTTTTCACGCACAAGCGTCTTTAATACCAGTACTCCACCGAATTCCGGCAAAAGGAAATAGAGGACCAACCAAGGGATCAGAGTAATGACCAGAATGCGCCAGAACAACGAGTTGCGCATGCGTTTTTAACCCTCAAAGCGGTAACCAGCGCTGCGGCTGGTAACGATCCTTTGCGGTTTGGCAGGGTCGGATTCGATTTTTTCGCGCAGCCAACGCACGTGCACATCCACTGTGCGGCTGTCGCCGAAATAATCCCATCCCCATACTTTTTCGAGGATCAATTCGCGCGAAAGCACCTGACCGCGATGCTGGCCAAGAAAGAGGAGCAGGTCGTATTCTTTGGGTTTGAGGTTGAGGGGTTGGCTATCCAGGGTGACCTCGCGGCGGTTTTCATCGATCACCAAATTTCCGAAAGTCAGCACCTTGCGGCCGGGAGCTTCGTCGACGCTGAGATTCTGCATGATCTTGGCACGCCGCAACAAAGCCTTGATGCGGGCGATCAGTTCCCGCATGGAAAAAGGTTTGGTCAGGTAATCGTCCGCACCAACCTCGAGACCGACCACGCGGTCGATTTCATCATCGCGGGCAGTGAGCATCAGAATAGGGACGAGCATATCTTTGCGAAGGATCTTGCAGACCTCGAAGCCATCCATTCCCGGAAGCATGATATCCAACATGATCAGGTCGGGCTGGTATTGACGCGCCTTATCGATGGCAGAAGGCCCATCATTGGCGCATTCCACCAGATAACCCTGCTTCTTCAGGTTATAAGCCAGCGTTTCCTGAAGGGTCAATTCGTCTTCAACAACCAGTATTTTTTCTGCCATGGGTATCAACCAAATCTTCGACCGCCTTAATAAAATTCCCGGCTATTTGGGCGCGATCGAAATGCATCTCCAAATAGCGGCGTCCATTCACACCCATACCGCGAGCGGCAGCGGGGTCACGATACAGCTTAAGTATAGCCTCACTCATTTTTTGCGGATCACCGGGTTGGCAGAATAACCCGCAATGGGCGGCTTCCAGTACCTCGCGAATAACCCCGTCAATGGCCAAAACAACCGGTTTTGCGCAAGCCATGTAATCGAATACCTTGTTCGGGTAGGTGGTTTTGTACATATCCACCGGTTTCAAAATGGCAATGCAGGCGTCCGCGGCGCCAATCACGGCGGGCATTTCGGTTTTAGGCAGGGAAGCGCGGAACTCGAGGTTTTTCAAGCACATTTTTTCTGCTCTTTCCTGCAAGAAAGGTTTTTCCTTGCCATCGCCGAGAAGGACAAAATGAATCGCCGGCGTGTTTTCGAGCAATCTGGCGGCTTGCAGGACCACGTCCAGGTCATTCGACATGCCGAGCGCGCCGGTATAGAGGAGCACGTACTTCCCCTGCCATTCCGGAAAAGCGGCGCGGCAGTTGTCAGGCTGGACGTTAAAAAAGGCCGGATCAGCGCCATTGGGGACGAGGAGGAGATTCCGGCCGCCTTTCGATTGAACATGCGGGATGAAGCCGGGGGAATTGACCACGATACGGTCGGCGTGGGAATACAGAAACTGCTCGAGCCAGAGCGACAACCGGATGAGCGCTCCATTCCGCAGAACACCCACCGCGATGGCGAAAGCCGGCCAAAGATCGCGCACTTCCAGGATAAAGGGTTTGCGTTTGAGCCGGGCCACCAGCCACCCCGTGAAACTTTGGAAGATAGGCGGAGTGGTGCCCCAAACCACGTCGACATTGCGGATAGCCAACGCTTTAAAAAATGAAGAAATCATAAAAGAAATAAAACTAAAAACGCGATGGATAAAACTCCTGTGCAGAGCCGGGTAGGTATACACCCGGTAGATATCAATGGCACCATTGGCATCATGGGTCACTTTGGCATTTTTCTCCGATCGCCCGGTCAGATAGCTGACCGGGGAGGCAATGATGCTGACGTGGTGACCGGAGGCGGCAAAAAAGCGCGCCAGCTCGTGATGGCGGGTGCCGCCGGGTTCATCCAAAGCCGCAAATGCCTGGTGTATGAGCAAGATATGCATGACTTGATTTTAACCGGAATCAAACCGGCAATAGAAATTGCGTACGGATTTGGATTGGCGGCAGCGCGTTGAGCGTGAACTGGATGGACAAAGCCGGAAGCTTAAGGCCATAAGTAGGAGAAACCCAACCCAGGCAGCTATTCTGCTGCCCGGTAAGCTGGGATTCCCCGCAGCGAAACACGTCAATCAGTGCGGGACCGGCATAACCCGGTGCGGCGATTGTCAGCAGCGCAGGTCCGAGCGGACTGCGCAGCGCCACGCAGTGATCCTGCATAATTTCAAACGGCCAATCCGGGACAAGCCAATTCAGAACGGCTTTGACCTCACGCGGAGCCCCGCCAGCCGGCAGCAACTCATCGGTAATGAGCCATTCAGCAGCGCGTCTTTTTTGGAGCCGGCGGCGGTGGATCACGCCCAGATTGCGGTAACCGAAATGCAGGGCGGCAACGGAATCGAGCGCGGGACTTTCGACCTGGGCTTGCGCCCAATCGAGCCAAAGGAACTTGCCGGCGCGGGTCATCTGGTCGCGACCGTTGATGGTGATGGTATTGTGCACCGCGGTGGCCGCCAGAGCATTTTCCCAGGGCGGGGGCGCGTTGTATTGAAAAGTGCCGGCATCCATGGCGAAGTTAACGCCGCGATGCCAAATTTCCACATGCAATTGATCGGCATGGGCAGGGCGCGAGGTGAACGCAGCCGCGCGCAGGGATGCCCAGCCCTGGCTGTTGTCGGTGAGGATGAGCTGACTGCGCTGCGCTTCCGGCGGGAACAATTCGGATTTCTGCGGGATAACTGGCAGATCCAACCACAGGCACAGATCATCCCAGGGACCGGGCGGCAAGGCGGGGCGAGCCAGGTATGCCCGTGCGGCGGCCTGGACGACCGGGCGGTAATCCTGGAAATCGAGGCAGGAAAAAGGGAGGAAGTTCGAACCGTCATTGTGGCCGAGGTTTGGAACGCGACCGGATGTTCGATCCAGGCGCAAGGCCAGCCATTGAGCGGCGGCCGCGAGCCGGTTGAGCACCGCGTCCTCGAAGATCAGATGTTCTTTTTCGAGCAGCACCTGCATCCAAAGCGATACCATCAGGAAGAGCCGGTGGTAGTTGGTGCTGTGCTGAACGTAGGTACCGTCATCCGCGACCTGGGCGCGCACACCCTCATTGAACAGCCGCAAACCCAGCTTGCGCCATTGGGGGGAATCGGGATGGGCGGGCAGAAAAAGCGCAGCGGTAACCAGCCCAACTGCTTCGGAAAGCAGGTGATTATTATGTTGAGCGCGGGCATAACAGATCGTGGGAGGGATGCGGCCGGCATGATCGGCGATGTTGATCGACAACGCAGACAAATTTTCGGGGGTGGAAGCGGGAGCATCCCTGAACACATGCGCGCAAACAACCAAGGCGATCAACCTGAGGGCCACTTCCTGCGATGAAGTCCAATTGAGGCCTTGATTGACGGGATTGGCCTGGCGAAAGCAGGCATAATTCTGCCAGAATGCCTGGGCATATTTATTATCGGAGGAGAAGAAATAAGCCTTGGCGAGAGCGACAGCCCAGTTGAAGCGCGCCGGTTCCCAGGCATACTTGATATCCTTGAGATTGGCGTGGGCAGAACCGCGTTCGTAATGCGTCCAATGCTGGGGATCTTTTTCCGGCGCGAGCGTAAGCGGCCGCCATTCACCGCCGAAATACGGCATCTGCCCTTCCAGGATACGGTCGGCTTCGGAAAGACACGCCGGAATACCAGGGGCGGCCACGCGCGAAAGGAGGCTCATTTCCGGCAGCGCAAAGAACCAGTTGGGTTTTAAACAATCTTCATTCAGCAGCGCGTTGATCTCCAGGGCGGGAGTGCGAAGGGCAAAAAAACCGGAACGCAAGCCGAGCTGGTATTGCAGAAAATTAAAACTTTGCCGGAATCCCAATTGGGAGGCGGTTTTCAGGCGCAGGGAAATCCGATCAAAGGGTTTCATCGGTTCAGGCGGATTGCATGAAGGATTCCAGATTGACCGGTTGACCTGCCAACAGCGCCTGGCGGCAGGCCAGGGTGGTGTAGCTGGAGAGCAGCAACTCGCGGTAGGGGATGGGCTCGGCGGCTTGCCCGCGGACGGCGGAGAGAAAAGCCTGCCAGGCAGCCTGGTGGCCCTTATCCTGCCGCAAGGCGGAGCGTTCGGTTGTGGTATGGTTCTCATCGATCAGTTGCAGCGAGCGGAAATCATCCAGGATACCGATTTTTCCGGCGCTGAACACTTCAATATATTCCTTGCCATAACGCTTGCTGCCATTGGACAGGTAAGCCAGCGAACCCAGCGATCCATCCGCGAACTTAACCGTTACCAGAAAGTTATCGCGGCTGTACTTGTTCCGGTCGGGTAAAGCAAGAGCGCTGACCTCAAGCGGGGTTTGGCCGGTGAGAAAGCAGAGATAGTCGATAAAATGACAACCCTCGCCCACCAGGCGGCCACCGCCCTGATCGGGATCATGCAGCCAATGAGAAGCGGGGATGAAACCGGCATTGACGCGGTAGTGGATGTAGAACGGTTCGGTTGAATCCTGAAAGAAAGACTTGAGCGCACGGGACATGGGCGCAAAACGGCGATTGAAGCCAACCGAGAGACAGGGATGGCCCTTCTTCTCCAATGCTTTCGCAATATGATCCAGCTCTGTTTTCTGCAGCGCCAGGGGTTTTTCACAATAGACGTGCTTGCCGTTTTGCAGCGCTGCGAGCGCGAGTGAGGCATGCGATTGGTGGCGGGTGAGGACGGCAACCACATTGACTTCTTTCGAAGAGAGAATATCCGCGGCGGCGGAAGTGGCGAACGAAAAACCGAACTTACGGGCGCTGTGCTGGGCGGAAAGGCCGCCAGAGGAAGCGACCCCAGCAAGGCGCACGCCGCCGGTTTTCTTGACCGCGGGGAGAAAGACGGCGTTGGCATAATTACCCGCGCCGATCACACCCAGCGAAAGTTCAGAATCACCAGCCTTGTGCTCCATGGCGGGATTCAGTATGATTTTCCGAACGGCTTTTTGGGCGCCTCGCGGGTAGGTCAAAAGAACACCCAGGTAAGGTTCGGAACGCTTGCCGGTGATCAGTTCATAGGCAAGGGGCGCCTGTTCGATGGGAAAACGATGGGTGATGAGGGCTTGCATATCAAGGCTGCCGGCGGCCAATAAATCAACAAATGCCTGCAGATTGCGGCCCTCCGTCCAGCGCACGTATCCAATGGGATAATCGCAGCCTTCCTCTTCATAATCCAGGTCATAACGGCCGGGGCCGGAGGAACGCGCTACCTGGAAAAAGAGTTCTTTTTCATAATACAACTTACGCTGGATGTTCAGCCCGACGACGCCCAGGGAAACCACATGAGCGCGATCGCGGGCGATCTGGGCGGCCAGATTGACGGTTTCATCGGAAGGCGTATCGGCGCAAATCAGGATCGCGTCAAAACCTCTTCCGCGGGTGAGCGCCAGATAATCAGCCGCGATTTTGCGGTTGGAATCGGCGGTGAATCCCAGTTTGCGGGCAGTTTGCACCCGCGGGCGGGAAATATCCATACCGATGACTTCGCAGCCGGCCGCGCGCACCAATTGAGCGGTGATCAATCCTAACAGCCCCAGGCCGACCACAGCCACTTTTTCGCCGATCTGTGGATTCGCCAGGCGGATGCCATTGAGAGCGATCGCGCCCATGGTAGCGAAAGCGGCGGATTCGAAATCGACATTTTCGGGCAAATGCGCGATCAAATTGCGCGGAACCAGCGCGTATTCAGCATGCACAGCGTGGCCGCCGCCTGCGCAGACTACCCGATCGCCGGGTTTAAAATCCGGTACATCCGGGGCAGATTCGACCACAATACCGGAGGAGGAATATCCCAGGGACATGGGCTGATCGAGGCGGTTCATGGCGGATTCATAGGTGGTCAGCAGCCCTTCCCGTTTGGCTTTTTCAAGCACCTGTTTGACCAGGTCGGGGCGGGATTGGGCTTTGCCTACCAGGCTTTTTTCGGCAAATGAAACCAGATTGCGCTCCGTACCGGCGGAGACCAGGGAGGCGGCTGTACGAACCAGAACGGCGCCTTTGCGAAGTGGGGGTACGGGAACATCAACCACTTCGGTTACACCACTTTTCATGTTCTGCAGGACCTGTTTCATACCTACCTCGGGATGCGGGAATAAATCGAGCGCTAGTACGATTATACCCAGAGTTTAGATGTGACCTGGTGATGGAGAGGATAAAAAAAGCAGGCCGCAGCCTGCTTTTGGGGTTGTTTACGAGTCGGCTGTGCCGAAACGGCTGAGCAATATACCGCCCACGCCGATGGAGCAGAAGAATGTGTTGATGAAGAAACCGGCAATCGGTATGAGGGTGATGGCGGAAATGGCAATGCCCACCAACAAAGCCCCGAAGACCGCGGTGCCTTCCACGCTCCATTGCAGATGCAGCCATTTGGTCAGTTGAATTCCAACCATATTGCTGATGACCGCCCAACTCCAGACCACGCAGACGAGCAGCGCCAGGAGCATAATCAACCCGATGGGACTGAGGCAGATGGTAACGATCAATACCAACGAGATGACCGGCAGCGAGAAAATGGTCAACAACCCGGCACCCCAGGCGACCGCGGGATTTTTACGGACGGCGGCGATCACGCTGAAGGTGGGCTGGTTGAACAAGGCAGTGGCAATCAACGTGAATATGAGCAAGGCGACAATGCGCAGGGATTGCAGCAGCAGCCAAAAGCCGGGCTTGAGCCACTCCAGCAGGTTGATAACGTCCTTTCCGATATTTTGATCGGCTGAAACGGGAATCACAAAGGTGTTGATCTCTCCATTAATCACGGCTTGGGGGCTGATATCGGTCTGGTTGAAAATCTGGTTGAGCGAACCCTTGATCACCGCGGTATCGCCCAATTTCGCAGTTCCGGCGAAGACATTCACGTTCCCTTCGACCGTTCCGTCGATCTCAAGCGTACCGCCGATGACGCTGATATCGCCGGTGACCAAAGCGCCCTGGCGGATGATCAGCGTGGTTCCGACGCCGGAAATATTACCGGCGATACGTTCGTTCTTTTTTAAGATGTACATATCCCCGGAGAGGAACTGGCTGGGATAAGTTTCGGAGAAGCCGTCTGCTGAAGTTTGTTCAGCGGATCTCAACGAGCAAGCGGCCAGCGATAGAGCCAGCAGTGCAAGAGTCAGCAGCACAAGGACTTTATTCAACCCGGATTTCATCAGTTTGAACTTTCCTTTGTTTTAGATTCCAAAGCGTAAAAGCTGCGACCATGATAAAAGCGTTGACCAGCCCGAAGAAAATGAAGCCAAGCGTGAGAGGAATGGCGATGGGCATGCGGTAGAGCCAGAGACCAAGGGCGGACAGGCCGCTGGTGACGGCGACGATCATGTTCGTCAGGCCGTTGAATGCATCGGCAATCATCTGCAGGAAAGAGCCGCTGGCCACCATATAGGTGAGCGAGGCGGCGAATACCAACATAAACAAGCCAATCAGCGTCAACCGGTATCGACGGATTTTTTGCAGATTCTGCTTTTTGAGCGCGTAAGCCTGCCAGCGCGTTGAAAAGCCCGAGGCGGGTGTTTTGACCTGGGCATGGGTCATCAACCGCTTGCTGGCCTGCCATCCGGTATCCAGGCGCTTGCAGCGCGAGCACACCGACAGGTGTTTTTCCATCTCCTTCTTTTGGCTGGCATTTAAATGCAGTTCATCGAGGATCCAATTTTCAAATGGTTTGTGATTCATGTTGCCTTCTTTCTGCCGTCAGGTTTTCCTGATCGTCATTCCATTGATCTGCCATGTGCTGCCGGGCACGATGCAGACGGCTTTTTACTGCACTTTTGGTTATCGATAACGCCTGACAGATTTCATCTTCCGATAGTTCATAGAAGTACCGCAGCACCAAGACCGCCCGATCGTTTTCATTCAGCGTTGCCAACTGCCTTTGGATCTCTTCCGAGAATTCCGTATCCAGCATGGCGTGTTCAGGGTTGGGCGCGGGATCTTCAGCGTTGAATTCGATGATCTCGTCCAAATCCACCGTCGGCAGCCGCTTGCGGCGCTGCTGGTCGATGCAATAGTGGGCGGCGATTGAGAGCAGCCAGGTGGCGAAAGGACGTTCCTCATCATAACGGTTGAGGTTGTTATAGGCGCGCCAAAAGGTCTCCTGCGCGGCATCTTCGGCAGCTTCAGAATTACCGAGCATGCGATAGCACAAGTTATATACCGGGTTCTGGTAAGTTTCCACGATACTCGTATATGCTTCCTGGTTACCTTGTCTGGCGAGTTTGAGGTTCTCTGCCTCTGAGATGATCACGAGCTGCTCCAAATTTGGTACTTGTTTCTAGCCTATATACGCGATGTTCAAAAAAAGGTTTTCCGATTTCAATTCTATTCCATATAATTAATCATGCAAATCATTTCAGGATGAAGGTTGGCAGCCTACAAAATCCAAAAGTTCTATCATCGGTTGATTAATAGGCATCCGGCCGGCGGGGTGGGTAACGCTGGCGGTTTGCAGAATCCTCAAACACTACTTTTCACAGGACGCGTGAGCGGTTGAAATCCATCGCAAGATTCGATAATATAGATTAAAGGTTTGTTTTAATAATACCGATCCGAATTGCGTATAATTCAGACGGAGATGCCTCCGTTCGTCAGATCATGGTTTTTGTTATGCATGCATTCATAAAACCCCTCTTGGCAAACCCGAAAATTCTCATTTTTATTTGTGCTGGCAGCAGATAAAACCGACAACATTGGCATCAAAAATAACAGGAGAAAAGAAAAATGAAATGCTGGAATTGCGGAACTCAGAACCCAAAAACCGCCAATACGTGTAAAAAATGCGGCAGCGACCTGACCCAATCACAAGGTGATGACCAGACTACTCAGGAGCCAAATCCGGAGAAGAAGGCACTACCCTGGTTATGGATTGCCCTGGGCGCGGGAGCGGTTGTGATCATCGTGGCTTTATTAATCTTCGCGATCAACTTCAGCTCAAAAACCAACTTTGAAAACGCGGTGGAGGCAACTTTAACGGCCGCGGTCGCTCCGGATGGGGAAGAGAATACGGGAACCTCCGGCAGCAGCGCAGCCGATTCGGCTGCAATCCCGGCGGCGGAACAAGGCGAAGGCTGCGAGTACGCCACCTGCGCATGGATGGAGGAAGACCAATGCGTGAGCTGCGGAGGCACCTGGCAGAATTACGGCAGTGAATCTTTCTGCGATTGCAGCGAGAACAAATGGCAATCGCAGGATCTGGAATGGTGCCAATTCGAGGGAGGCAGATGGTTGGAAGATGAAGACCGCTGCACATTCCAGGATGGCAGCTCCGCTGCCGGGCAGGCGGTTTATTCTTCCGCATGCGCCAACCTTTACTATTCCAAGACCGGCGGCGACGAAGCCGGCTTTGAGGCTTACCGCGCCGCATGTAAAAATGCCGGAGGTGTGGACCAATGCTGGGACGAAGCTTGCAGCCTCTCGGTTTGCATGTGCCCCAACGAGGATAACCTGCCAATTTCCTGCGATTGGGTTTCCGGGCAGAAGGTCGACTCGAACCTGAAGTGCTACGATGAAAACGGCACCTGCTGGTTGACGATCGAGCCCACTGGCGCGTTCGGAAGCCTGAGCGAAGGGGAAGGGCGCCTGGAGGCTATCGTAACCACCAACGAAGGAAAAACCTATACCTCGGTGGACTTGAAGCGCGATACCAGCGGATGTATTTTCGATAGCAACCGCATCTCCTGCCTGTTGACGGACGAGGGCGCGTTCAACACCGCAACCGTTGAGCATATTTATATTTGCATGGATCAGTGCTGTCAAAATTTGGAAAAGCTCGAATCGGGCGACGTTGTGATCCAGTCCGGCAATTGCCCGGGAAGCGGCAATCTGGAAATCCGCGAATTTACCCTGATTCAGGGCGTTCTGACTTTGAAGATCAGCAACAGCCTGGGATGGGACGTTGGCGCGCTGGAGGTCTTTTTAGACGACGCCAAGGGAGATCACTGGACGACTTTGACCTGCCACACCGACAGCATGTACGATAACGTGATGGACTGCGAAGGCTGGGCGGTGTATAAATCCGGTTTCGCCACCATGAACTTTTATTATGGATCGGGCGTGAATGCCTGCTCGGTTTCGGGGGTCCGCTTCCAAATACCCGAAATGAGCAAATGTAATTACGATCAGCATTACTGCGCTTACACCGATACCTGCTGCTCATCGGGAAAGACCTGCTGCTCGTGCGGCTGCAAGAGTCTGGATGACGACGAAACCTGCAGCGACGTTTGCGATTAGCCAATCGGAAGTAACGCGATGTTCCCCATTCTTTTAAGGGATGGGGAGCTTGCCCAATAACAAGCGATCATTCGACATGCAGTCGGGATCGCTTGTTTGTTTTACCCAATATTCATAAACGCGGATTGGCATACCGCGGCGAAGCCAATTATCCCGGAGCCAATTCCACCTGTAAGCCTTGTTGTTCCAGCGCACGCACATCTTCCGGGCTGATCCCCCGGTCGGTGATCAGCAAATCAAAGTCTTGCAGCGGAGCTAAAAACGCGGTAGAGACGCGGCCGAATTTCGAGTGGTCAACCGCCAGGATCGTTTGGCGGCCGATTTTCAGGATGGCGCGGTCTGTGGCAGTTTCCGCCATGAAATCATTGGTCACGCCATATTCCATGCTGACAGCGCGCGCACTGATAAAAACTTTATCCGCGCGCACTTCGCTTAAAGCCTGTTCCGCGATGTGACCGATAAAGGACAACTCCGATTCGCGCAGGAAACCACCCAAAATGATCAGGTTGATGCCCGGGCGGCCGATGAGTGAATTGATGATGGGGAGCGAGTTGGTGAGAACGGTAAGTTGCGTGAACTCAGGCAGGTGGCGGACGATGGCATGAATAGTCGTACCACTGCCCAGAAAGATCGTTTCCCCTTCGGCTACCCAATCGGCGGCTGCCCGGCCAATCTGGTCTTTTTCCCGGGCATGCTCATCCCCACGCTGCAAAACCGGCAGTTCAGGGGATGATTTTACCAGCGCGATGGCGCCGCCGCGCACCCTGCGGATTTTTCCTGCGGAAGCCAAATACTCCAGATCACGGCGGGCGGTTGCTTCACTGATGGAAAAACTTTGACAGAGAAACGAAACGCTGACCCGTTTTTGTTCCTCCAGCAGAGCCAGGATTGAATTCTGCCGTTCCAGATTTGAAACCTGAAAATCCACGTTATTCCCTTTTTGGCATGAATGATTGATTATGATCGATTCTACCACTAACGATCAAAAACACGCATACCTTCATATAATAGAGAAAAAAATGGATGGTAATAGTCATTGACAAAAATAGACGTCCTCGATCAGATTGTGCGGGAGAAAATGCTGCCTGAACCGCAGGGTATGTTCAGTATTTGTTCGTCGAACATCCAAGTTTTGCGCGCCTGCATGAAACGCGCCAGCATGATTGGCGGTCCTCTGCTGATTGAATCCACCTGCAACCAGGTTAACCAATTCGGCGGATACATGAACATGACACCTGTTCAATTCGCCGAGTACGTCGAAACAATTGCCGACGAAACCGGCTTCCCCCGCGAGCGGATCCTGCTCGGCGGCGACCACCTCGGGCCATCCGCGTGGAAGCAGGAACCGGCCGAATCTGCCATGCAAAAATCGGCGGACTTGATCAGGGCCTGTATCCGCGCGGGTTACCGGAAAATTCACCTGGACGCCAGCATGCCCTGCGGAGATGACCCCAGCCCGCTGCCCCCTGAAATTGTGGCGGAGAGAGAAGCGCGCTTGTGCCGAGCAGGCATAGAAGCACAGGAGATACAGGGCGGAAAAATAACAGATTTGGCGTTTGTGGTCGGCACCGAGGTGCCCACACCGGGAGGATCTTCCGACGAGGAACAGCCCCTGCATATTTCCACGGTGAAAGAGACCGGGGAAAATATCATGGCTATCCGGGATGCTTTCCGGAAAAATCACCTTGAAGCCGCCTGGGAACGCGTGCGCGCGTTTGTGGTCCAGCCGGGGGTGGAATTCAGCGATTCCCACATCCACATATACGAGCATGAAAAAGCGCGCGCGCTTTCGACCTTCATAGAGGGGTACGAAAACCTGATCTATGAAGCCCATTCCACCGATTATCAAACCGGCGCAAGCCTGCGGCAGATGGTGGAGGATCATTTCGCCATCCTGAAAGTCGGACCGGAATTGACCCACGCGCTGCGGGAGGCGCTGTTCTCACTGGAGGAAATTGAAAAAGAGATTTATCATGGCTCAACTATGCCCTTGTCCGGTTTGAAGGCGGTTTTGGATGAGGCTATGACCGCCAATCCGCAATTCTGGAAGCAATATTATTCGAAAGATTCCCGGATCCAATTCATCCAACGGCGGTACAGCCTGCTCGACCGCAGCCGCTATTACCTCAACTCGCCAAAGGTCGGGGAGGCTTTGCGGGTATTAAAAAATAACCTGTCAAAAATCGACATCCCCGTGAGCCTGATCAGCCAATTTTTCCCCGATCAAACCGTTAAGATCAAGGAAGGGATGATTGAGAAAACTTACCAGGGATTGATCGAGGCGAGGATTTTCGACGTCTTCGACCGGTATAATCAGGCTTGCGGGAAACACACACCAATTTACGCGCCGGCGTAGAAATTACTCGCGATCAGTATAAGGACAAGCCGCATTCACGGGCAGCCGAACATTTGAAAGGGCAAGAACATGAAAACGATCACACCCGGAAAATTCCTGAATTTACAACGCTGCGCAACCGCCAACGGCGGATTTTCCATTTTGGCGCTGGATCACCGCAATAATTTGCGCAAGGCGCTCAATCCGGAAGCCCCCGAACAGGTCAGCGGAAAACAAATGAGCGATTTCAAGCTGGAGGTGACCGGCGCGCTTTCCCGCCATGCCAGCGCCATGCTGCTGGATCCGGAGGTGGGCGCGTTTCAGGTGATCGCGCGGCGGGCACTGGAGCGTTCCTGCGGTTTGATCGCGGCTTTGGATGCAACCGGGTATGGGGGCGAGGCAACCGCGCGTGAGAGCCGCATCCTGCCCGGATGGAGCGTGCAGAAAGCCAAACTGATGGGCGCCAACGCCGTCAAACTGCTGGTGTATTATCACCCGAAGTCCCGCATGGCGCCTGAGGTCGAAGCGCTGGTTGCGCAAGTCAATGAGGAATGCGGGCGCCATGATCTGCCCTTCATCCTCGAGCCGCTGGTCTATTCCATCGATCCCGAAGTGAAGAAAATGACCGGCAATGAACGCAGCGAGGCGATCCTGGAAACAGCCGCGCGATTGACTGCCATCGGCTGCGACCTGCTCAAGGTGGAGTTCCCGGCGGACACGCAGGAAAATCCAGAATCGTCAATCTGGCAGCAGGCATGCGCCGCGCTGACAAAAGCCAGCCAGGCGCCGTGGGTGCTGTTATCGGCGGCGGTGGATTACGATACTTATCTTCGACAAGTAGAAACCGCCTGCCGGCAGGGCGCTTCCGGCATCGCGGCGGGACGGGCGGTATGGAGCGAGGCGGTGACAGGCGACCGGCAGGCAAGAGCCCAATTCCTGAATACCTGCGCGCGCGCCCGCATGGAACAGTTGACATCAACCGTCGATCATCTGGCGGTTCCCTATTGGCAATATTATCAAACCGCAGAGGTTGACGAGGGAACCTATCTCTCATATTTCGGCGGGCTCGAATAAAGAAAACCACCTGATCGGTTCAAGTGGTTTGGCACTCCATTAAATTAATAAGCAGTAAAACGCGGTCAATTGAAAACCACTTCTTCTTTTCCGGTCAGCTTTTCATTGATGCGCTGAATAACGATATCCAGGTGCTTGGTTTTGTGAACAAAATCGAGATCGTCCGTGCGGATAGTCAGCACCGGGCATAGATCGAAATTCTGGGTCCAGTCGTCATAATACGACTCCAACAGCGCGAGATAATCGGCGCTGATGCCAGATTCCATATCGCGACCGCGCTTGTGGATACGGCTCATCAACACCTCCACCGGACAGCGCAGGTAAATCAACATCGAAGGGACGGGCAGGTTGGCGACCACCAGGTTGTACACATTCATGTAGGTTTGGTAGTCCAGTTCGTTTAGATTCCCTAAATGGTTGAGCGCGCGGCAAAAAATGAAAGCATCCTCGTAAATGCTGCGGTCGATGATGGCCGAGCGGGGATCGGCCGCCATTTGCATATGCTGGCGGGCGCGATGCCCGAGAAAAAAGACCTGCAATTGAAATGACCAGGTCTTCATATCTTTATAGAAATTCGGGAGGTAGGGATTATCCAGCACCGATTCGTACGCGGTATACCAACCCAGGCGCTGGCCGAGCCGTTCGGTCAAGGATGTTTTGCCGGATCCAATATTTCCGGCCACCAGGATGAGATGTTTGGACATGCAGGCTCCCTCCGATGTTTATTTCTATTATATGACAAGCCAATCCGGGATAAATTCCGTCAGATTGATCCGCAATTTGCATTGCATCTGCAGATCACCGCGCGGGAAGGATAGATAAAATATAACCGGCGAATTATGCTCCTCATCACGCACGAACGGCAAAACCCGCGGCGGATTCGCGTTGAGCCAGCTGGAAAAGCAAGCGTTCGAAAACTTGACCAATTCAGGTTCGAGAATGCTGTAAGCAGTTGATATTTTTAGAAAGCAGGCAGAACAGATAAAATATATCCGTGGGACTTTTTCTCCGGCCGAATTATGCACTCAAGCACTTATTGACCCGATTGTCGACCTGTTTCCTGTGCCTGTTTGCCGTTCCCGGTATGATTCTCCCCAAAGCAAACCCCGCCCTGATTCAAGATGCGATTCCTGCTTTAGGCAGCAAAAATCCAGCAGCGATTTTTGCCAACCCGAAAGTCGAAATCCAGGTGGAAGAGTTGAACTGCCCGGTTTGGGGCTACTGCGACCAGATACCGGTGCTGGATTTCAGACTAACCAGCAGCAATGACGATGAAGCCCAATACATCTTATATGTCCTGATTGACGACAAATTGTACGAGTTCCCGGGCAGCCACGCGCAAATCAGCGTGGAAGAGACACCCGGCGAAGGGGCCAAGGTCACCTATTGGGCGGAATCCACCACCAGCGCTTTCGCCTTATCCGACAACAGCTTCCGTATGCGCTACGTTCCATCCGGCAGCGAACACATCTTTCAATTATTGGGAGAGCAATGGGTGGACGAAATTCCCGGCGGGGCGCTGGTTTGGGACATGTTCCCGCCCATGGACCTGATCGAGTACGGATGGGCGGAACAAATCAAGGAAGCGGACGACCTCTACACGGACATCGATTACACCCTGCTGGCAGGACGCCTGATCTGGGAAGGGATCGTTTTACCGGGCGATTGCCCCAACCGGGGTTTGCTGGCCAACGGCGCGGCGGACACCTGCGGAATGGAAGCGGCGCGAGAAAGGGTGGTTGATTGGCAGAACAAACATAACGAGGATATCCTTGAAGCGGCCATCCATGCCCACGTACCCGCCAGACTGCTGAAAGGAGTGATCGCGCAGGAATCTCAATTTTACGCAAAGTGGGAAAAGCCGGATGAATACGGACTGGGCATGCTGACCGAGCGCGGGGTGGACATGCTGCTGCAATGGAACGAGGATTATTTCATGGCCAAATGCGGGCCGATTTTCGGCACGGATTATTGCCGAATCGGATACCTCAACCTGAAAGACGAACAGCAGGCGGTTTTGATCGGTTACATCATGCAATACATCGGAACCGAAAAAGAATACCAGGTGCTGGCGGAGGCGCTTTACGCGAGCTGCTACCAGGCGAATTACATCGTTTCGTATTACACGGACCTGAAACCCAACCAGGTAGCGGACTACGAAACCATGTGGCGCATCGCCCTGGGGATTTACCACGCCGGGTTTGGGTGTATGTCGGATGGCGTCTCAGCCGGTTGGGGAGGCGGCGCAGAAAGGCTGGAATGGAATAATATCTCACCTTACCTGATCGGAGATTGCGTCAGCGCGGCGGATTACTTCGACAAGGTAGCCAATTATTCCGAATAACCCATTGTCCCGGCGTTCAAGGAACTCATCAAAAAACCACAGATTTTGCATTAAAATTCTGTCATTCCGGGTTATTGACAAAAAATAGCAGCGGAATTATCCTGTAATTCGATAAAAAATGAATTTACACAAAAAACAACCGTCTCGTACATAAGATGGAATTCCAGTTCAGGGATTGAACATAATTAGCGTTCTTTCCTCAAATTAGAAGAATCATAATAAAGTGATAAACTATTCATTCTTTAGGGCATTTTGCCGGGAAGATGAAAACGGAATCATTCAAAAGTGAAAACCCCACAAATTAGTTATAGTATGTTCAGTATTCTTTATTATTGTTAATAACCGAATTGTGTACGAGATTGCATCACGTGGTTCAGAAAGGAAAAAAATGAAAACAAATAGTAAAAGAAAAGTGATCCTGCAATGCCTGGTCGCTCTCACCATGCTGGCCGCAGCGTTATTAAGCCCCGAGGCTGCGCTGGCACAGGATACTACACCTGAGGGAGGCGCGGAGACGCAGACAACTGAGGAACCGACCGCCGTTCCCACCGAGATTCCCACAGAAGTTTCCACAGAAATTCCTACCGAGGAACCGACTGGGGAAGCGACGGAAGAACCGACCGAAGTTCCCACGGAAATCGCAACCGAGGAAACCCCGACGGCGGAGGCAACTTTAACCCCGACGATCACCCCCACCGAGGGCGTGATCAGCGCGCAGGTGACAGTCACTCTAACCAGCCCAACCGGCAACATTCACACCAGCACCCCGTATTTTATCTGGGATCAACTCGAATATGCGTACAAATACGAGCTGTTTGTCTACCAGGTATCGAACAAAGGCCGGATTAAAATGTACGATATTGCTGTCAAAGATTCCACTTACTGCAACGATGATACCGGCGAGTGCAAATACAAACCCGGCACATCATTAAAATATGGGACTTACGAATGGAACTTGCGCGCGTATTACGACGACGGCACATACACCGATTTCAACGAAACGCCCATGACTTTCACCTATTCTTCATTGGTGCCCACTTTGAAAAGCCCCAACACTACCGTATACGATAACCCGCCGGAATTCAGCTGGACCGAGGTGGGCGATGCCACCCTTTACCAGATCCAGATTTACAACAAAAAAGGCACAAAGGTACTGGATGACGCGACCATCACGCCGACTTGCGCCGACGTGGACGGGGAATCGATTTGCACATTCACCCCCGGCGATATATTCGATTACGGCTGGTACAAGTGGCGCCTGCGCGCGTATTACGGCACATCCTGGCGCTCGTATACCGCGTATACCAGTTTCATTGTCGCTCCTGATGATATCAGCACCAGTTTCGACAGTTACAGCCCAGATTGGGTAAAACACGGCGGCGCCAACTGGACGCTGGGAACGGTGGACGGCAACACAGCTTACTGGACCTACGGCGGCACGCAGTATTGGACCAGCCTGCGCAACGCGTACCAATATTCCGACTTTCAGATCACCGCGAACGTTAAACGCGACGCGGGAACGACCGGAGAAGACGGTTCATACGCCGCCAGCTACATCGGCGTGCGCATGGGCGCTTCCAAGGGCAGCAGCTATACCTGGTACACCGGCTACATTTTTGGTTTCACCAACGCCGGCACTTACAGCGTGTGGCGCATGGATTCGGGAAGCAAAGCCGTGGCGATCCAGCCCTGGACGGAAATCACCGGCACCTTCAATGCGGGCGACTGGAACACATTGACCGTTTCTGCGGACGGCGACGATTTTGAGTTCTCCATCAACGGCGATTCGCTGATCACCTTCACGGACGACACCTATTCCAAAGGCTATATCGGTTTTGAAATGTATCGCACTGACTCGACCATTTCAAGATTCGCGATCGACGAGGTCGCTTTCACTGATCTCTCCGCCACCAGCCTGTCGTCAACGGGCGTCAGCGCCGAACAAGCGGCAGCCAACCTGGCGGCGTTGAGCAGCGGCGACAACAGCTCATTCACGACCTACGAAGGCGGCGTAATCAGCGCACAGGCAACCACGCCGACACAAATCGAGCCGGTGGACACCACGGTTTACGTTTCGCAACCGACTTTCAAATGGAACGATACCGGCGACAGCCGCTACTACCTTTACCTGGCCAAGATCACAACGGCCGGCATCGTGAAAGTCAGCATCCGCTCGATTGAAGCGGCTACTTACTGCGACGGCGCGGAATGCACCTATAAATATCCCAGCACGCTGAGCCAAAATGATTACCTGTGGAAGATCAAGAGCTACGACGGTACGGATACCAGCGCTTACAGCGACCCGCAATATTTCACGGTGGGAACCACGCAGCCGACCGCCAAGCAGCCATACAGCGTGATCTACGACGATCAGCCGACCTTCACCTGGACCGAGATCTTCGATGCGGAAAAATACAACATCGTGGCATACGATTCCGACTCGGTCAAAGTGGTGGATCTGTGGCCGGAAGCCTCGGCAGTGACCTGTGATTCCGAACACATTTGCAGCGTAGAGCTGGAAGATTTCAGCACCACGCCCGGTTGGGTGACGCCGGGTTCGCTGGAAACCGGTAAATACAAGTGGCGCGTGCGCGCGCTCTATAACAGCAAGTGGGGTGTGTACAGCGCTTACCGCGAATTCACGGTCGCCAGCGATTTCAGTTCGGATTTTGAAAGCGACAGCACCGGCTGGAGCCGGCTGTGGGGCGGAAGCTGGGCGCGCACCAACGGGTACTACTACACTTACGGTTCTGCCAACGTGATGTCCGCGCTGCGGTACGCCTATTCCTACAGCGATTTCACCTTCACGGCGCGGGTTAAACGCGAGATCCCCAACGCGGTCTACAGTTCCTCTCCGGCCAACTACCTGGCGGTGCGCATGGGGACAAGCAAGACCTCATCGGGTTACCAGTGGTACCCGGGATACATTTTTGGGTACACCAACCAGGGCTACTATAGCATCTGGCGTATGAAATCCGGCGGCGGCATGGTTGCCATTCAGCCGTGGACGCAAATCAGCGGTGATTTTTACGCGGGCGACTGGAACGAGCTATCGGTTACAGCCGACGGCAACACCTTTGAGTTTTCCATCAACGGCACGGTGATGACGTCGTTCACGGACGATAATTACAGCAAGGGCTACGTCGGTTTTGAAATTTACCGGCCGGGTTCGGCCTTCCTGGGCAAGTTCTACGTGGACAGCGCCAGTTTATCTTTGTTAGGTAGCACCGGTTTGAGCGCGCTGTCAGCCGACACAGGCGAGACTGTCCTTTCCGCCGAACAGCAGGCCTTGAACGAGGCGGCGCTGGCGGCCGGCGAGAGCGGCTCGATCGAAGGCACTTCGTTCTAAGCGCATAAAGTAAACGTGTTTGTGAAGAAGGCAGGCTGATAAAAGGCCTGCCTTCTTTCTTTTGTCCGGGAAATCACCACGGATGGACACAGAAAAATGATGGAAGCCGCCGATGACTCGTTTTGCATATTGCTTCTAAGCCGAATCGCACCCCTCACCCCTGACCCTCTCCCTGAAGGATGCGCCGATTTCGAAATTCCGCAACATTCAGGGAGAGGGAGAAAAGCGATGGTTTTGGAAACCCGGCCAATTATTATTTTAACTTTTTCGGCCGAGATCCTCACGGTCGCGCCCTGCGGGCGCTCCCTCAGGATGACAGTGTGGGAGGTTGCGCAAAAATGAGCATGTTTGCAAATAAAGAGGCGGGAATACTCGAAAAAACCGAGTACAGGCGAATCCCGCCCTACATTGATGCACCCCTCCACGACCCTCCCCATTTTGAAAGGCAAAAATGGGGAGGGAAATATTGTAACAAATAGTGTTTATGAAAATTGAGCGCAGATGGATATACAACATTGCTTGTCTTCGCGAGCGGATTGTCCTCAGCGCAGCGCAGGGCAATCCGCGTGGCGATCTCGGTTTTCGCAGAGCGGCGCGTTCATTCGGAAATTTCTTTGCCACAATGAAAGCAAACGAAAAAACTTTCTTCTTGCGTAAGATTGCTTCGACTCGCCTTCGGCGGTCTCGCAAAGACAATTACAACATATTTTGCTAAATTGCTTTTCATGAATTGATACTATCCTATACCGCTACCCAATTTGTCGATCGAAAATGGTAAGGGAGGAATTAATAAAAGGTAACAATACAAATGCAGCTCACACAGGAATGTGTGAGCTACTGAGAAAATGGAGGCGAGAAAGAATCCCGCCCTACTGATTGATTAGCACTCGCTGTAGCCGCAGGCGTAGCACTTGCGGCAGCCCTCCTCGTTGATGAGGGCCGCCTGGCCGCATTCGGGGCACAGGTCGCCGATGCGCATGGCGGATTGCTCGTGCTTGATCTTCCAATCGACCGGTTCGCCCAGCGGTTCAGGGGCTTCTTCGCCGCCCAGCAGCTCGCGCACGCTGGGGGTGCCGTCGTGGCCGCCGCGGCTGCTGCGGCCTTCGATATATTCAGCCAGCACTTGCGCCACACCATCCGGCAGGGAGCGCACGCGGTTGGGGCCGAAGCCCATCGGCCGTCCGCCGCCCAAGCCGTTGATCTGGCGCCAAACTTCCTGCATGCGCTGGGAGGGTTCCACCGGCGAGGAAAGGCGCAGGATATACGAAATCAGGCGCCCCATAGCCTCCGAATCGGCGGCCACGTCCGAACCGGCTTTGGCGGTGTTGATGAACACTTCGAAGGGCTGCGAATCGCCGTTCTCATTGATGGTCACAAAGGTCTTGCCAACCGGCGTTTCCACGCCGAAAGTAAATCCTGAAAGGTAACGCGGGCGCGGTTTCTTGGTTTGCTGCCAGAGCATGGGCTGCTGCGAATCGCCCTCCTTAATCCAGATCGGAATAGCTTCCGGCCCGGTGGGCTGCACCATCTCGCGCACTTCCTCGCTGCCCAGGGCGGGTTGTTGGCCGCGCGTTTCGAGCACTTCGCGCTCGCGCGAACCGGAGACGTAAACCGTGATGCCTTTGCAGCCGAGTTTCCAGGCCTGCATGTAGGCAGTGGCCACGTCTTGTTCGAGCGCATTTGCGGCGAAGTTGATGGTCTTGGAGATGCTGTTGTCCACAAAAGCCTGCAGCGCGGCTTGCATGCGCACATGCTCCTCAGCGCTGATGTCGGAGGAGACTACGAACACGCGCCGCACCTCTTCGGGAACTTCGGGCAGGTTCTGGCAGCTGCCCAGCGCCATGACTTGTTCCACCACGTGCTGGCGGGTTTCTTCATCCAGGCCGCTGGAGATGAGGGCCTGCTCAAAGAGCGGCGAGGCGTAGGTGAGTTGCAAATCCTTGCCTTTATCATTGACATGGCGCACGTATGCCAATGCGAAAACCGGCTCACAGCCATACCCCTCGCAGCCGGCGACCGTGCCGGTAGTGCCGGTGGGGGCGATGGTGGTTTGGGCGGCATTGCGGATGCCGTGAGCGCGGATGCCGGCCACAACGCTGTCCCAGTCCACCGGCGGGCGCCCGTAATTGCGGGAATAGGGCACCAAGGGGACGGGCGGCTGCCAACGCAAGTCCTGCGGGTCATAAAGGCTGCCCCGAATGGCAGTAAAAGGTCCGCGTTCTTTTGCCAGGGCAATGCTTTCCTGCATGGCGTGATAGCGGATGAACTCAATGATTTGGGCGGCGAATTCCTGGCCTTCGGGCGAACCATAGCGGATGCCGGCGTGGAACATGATATCCGCCAGGCCCATGATGCCCAGGCCTAACCGGCGGGCGCGCATGGCCGCTTCTTTCAATTGCGGAACCGCCGGGACGTATTGGTTGGCGTCAACCACGTCATCAAGAAAACGGGTGGAGAGATGGACATCCTTCTCCAGCGCATCCCAATCAATCCGGCCGCCGGGTAAGGCGTAGAGCGCCAAATTGATGGACCCCAGGCAGCAGTTTTCATAAGGTCCCAGCCATTGCTCGCCGCAAGGGTTGGTAGATTGCAGCTTATACATGTGAGGCAGGGGATTTCCGCGGTTGGCGGCATCCAGGAAGAGCAGACCCGGTTCACCGTTATGGTGCGCCTGGGTGACGATCAGGTTGAACAGATAACGGGCATTGACCACTTTGTAGGTTTCAATGGGAATACCGGCAGCTTCGGCTTCCTCCAGGGTGCCGTTGAATTCGCGGTAAGCGGGATCGTGTACATCCGGGAAGCGCAGCGGCCAATCGAGGTCTTCCTCGACGGCGCGCATGAAGGCATCGGTGATACCGACGGAAATATTAAAGTTGGTGATGTGATTCTCGTTGGTCTTGCACTGGATGAATTCTTCCACGTCCGGATGGTCCACGCGCAAAACGGCCATGTTCGCACCGCGGCGCGTGCCGCCCTGGGCGATCTCGCCGAAGGCATGGTCATAAACGCGCAGGAAGCCGACCGGGCCGGTAGCCTGGCCGGCAGAGGATTTCACCAAGGATCCGCTGGGACGCAGGCTGGAGAAAGAAAACCCATTACCGCCGCCGGTTTGCTGGATGAGGGCGGCATCGCGCAAGGATTGGAAGATACCATCAGAGCGGCGGCCCATGTCGTCCGAAATGGGCAGCACAAAACAGGCAGCCAACTGGCCGAGGGGTGTGCCGGCCCCGGTGAAAGTAGGGGAGTTCGGCACGAAGCGCCGGGCAACCAGCAGTTTGTAAAATTCAACAGCGCGATCCTTGATATTCCCGTTCCAGGCTTTCTCCACCTTGGCGATGTGATAAGCCACACGCCAGAACATCTCTTCAACGGTTTCGGTCAGTTCGCCGTTATCGCCTTTGCGGATATAGCGGCGGGTGAGCACCTGATAGGCGTTTTCACTCAATTCGGCTTGCGGCAGGCCTTTGGGCATGGGAGGGGTGGGAAGGGTTTTCCCGGCAGGCTTGGGGCTGGACATGATCTACTCTCCTTTGGATTCCAATAAATGGTTGATTTCAGCCTGAATGTCCTTCAGGTTGTTTAACGGTAAATACACAATGGCATAGCGGATATAAGCAATTTGGTCCAGGTTTTTCAACCCCTCAATCACCAGATCGCCGATCAGGCGCGAGGGGACTTCCAACTTGTTCATTTGCTGCAATTTGGCTTCCACTTCGCCCGCCAACCTTTCGATCTCCGCGGCGGGAACAGGGCGTTTGGCGCAGGAGATGCGAATGCCCTGGATCAATTTTTCCCGGTCGAATTCCTCGCGGGTGTTGTCGCGTTTGACGATCATGGGAGTGGAACTGATGGCGCGTTCGTAGGTGCTGAAGCGGTGGTTGCAGTCTTCGCAAACCCGGCGGCGGCGTATGCCGCCATGCGAGTCGTGGGTGGTATCGATCACCCGGGTATTTTCACTTTGACACTGAGGACACTGCATAAGTCATACCTCCATCAGCCCAATTGCAAGCACTTACTCGTTGCCAGTCCCGCATACCTGCAATTGGGGAATTAAAACCCCCATAGGTAGGGGGTAAATACTTTTATATGCCTTTATGTGTGCATCATTTTAGCATAGCAGGGAACAAGAATTCAAGCGTTTTTCAGACTGAAATCTTAAATATTTACGATATTTAACAAAGAATATGGACAATTAATGCGATAGGAGAAGCGTGGCGGGGTATGGGCAGGCAGAGTTACCCATACCCCGCATGAAAGGAGAAAAATTGGAGGGCTGAATATTACGATTGCGTACGGTTGCGCAAAAAGGCAGGCACTTCGATCTCGTCAGAGTTATAGATCTGCGAGCCGAATTCCGCCAGATTGCGGGTGGGTACATTCTCCTTATCATCCATTTTCGAAGGCGTTCCCGGATTGATGGCTTTAGCAAAGCGCGATTGCTGCGAGCGCGCGTGGGCGCTGCTGGAATCGAAGCCGGTGGCGATGACCGTGATGCGGATTTCGTCGCCCATGCTGGGATCGATAACCGCGCCGAAGATGAGATTGACATCCGGGTGAGCGGTTTCCTTGATGATGGCAGCGGCATCGTTGACCTCGAACAGGCGCAGGTCGCTGCCGCCAGTGACGTTGAACAGGATGCCGCGGGCGCCGTCAATGGTGATATCCAGCAGTTCGCTGGCAATGGCCATCTCAGCCGCCTTGCGGGCACGGTCTTCGCCGGTGGCACGGCCGACCGACATCAAGGCAGCGCCGCCTTCCGACATAATGGTGCGCACGTCGGCGAAATCAAGGTTGATCAAACCGGGCACTGTGATCAGCTCGGAAATACCCTGGATACCCTGGCGCAGGACGTCATCGGCTACCTTGAAGGATTCATTCAACGGGGCGCGCTTGTCTACGATCTTGAGCAGGCGGTCGTTGGGGATCACAATGAGCGTATCGGTTTGTTTTTTAAGGTTCTGAATTCCCGATTCGGCCGACTGGCTGCGGCGTGATCCTTCAAAAGCAAAGGGGCGGGTGACCACGCCGATGGTGAGAGCTTCGATCTCGCGGGCAATTTGCGCAATGATTGGGGCCGCCCCGGTGCCGGTGCCGCCGCCCATGCCGGCGGTAACGAAAACCATGTCAGCGCCCTTGAGCACTTCATACAGCTCATCGGCCGATTCCTCGGCGGCGCGCTTGCCAACCTCCGGATTGCCGCCAGCGCCCAGTCCGCGCGTGGATTTATCGCCGATGCGCACGCGGGTGGGGGCCAGGGACATGTTCAAGGCCTGGCCGTCGGTATTCACGGCGATGAATTCAATGCCTTGAATGCCTTCCGATATCATGCGGTTGACTGCGTTGCAGCCGCCGCCGCCAACGCCCACCACCTTGATGCGGGCGAAGGACTCCATTTGGTTCTGTTGATTGTTTTCCATCTTTCTCCTCCGTTCTTTGACTATGCAATACCTATTCCAATAAAAACCTACGCCTACGGCAGCAGCCGATTGGCAAAATCCTTGATCTTGTCCCACCAGTCATTGGGAACCGGCGGGGTTTTCACGATCCTGGGGGTGAGCGAATCATCCATCAGCAGCGCCCAATGCAGCAATCCCACGCTGGTGGAATAGGCCGGGGAATACAACTGGTCCACCAGGCCGACCAGGTTTTCCGGCTGGGCAACACGCACCGGCAAGCCCAATACTTCCGAAGCCAGGCGGCGGATGCCGGGCAGCAGGCTGGTGCCGCCGGTGAGGACGACGCCGGCAGGAAGCAGACCGTCATAGCCGGAGCGCTTAATCTCCTGCAACACGAAGCGGAAGATTTCTTCCACGCGCGCTTCGATAATGTATGAGAGGTCGCGGCGGCTGATCTGGACGGGATTATCCGATCCAAAGGAGCGTACGCTGAACAATTCCTCGCTGCCGATCTCTTCCCGGATCGCATGCCCGTATTTTTTCTTGACTTCTTCAGCCTGTATCAGGGATAAACGCAGCCCATGCGCAATATCCGAGGTGATCAGGCTGCCGCCCACGGAAAGGACCATGGTATGCCAGACGTCGCTGTCGATGTAGATGGCAAGGTCGGTAGTGCCGCCGCCGATATCGCAGATCATCACGCCCAGCTGGCGCTCAGTTTCGGTCAAGACGACCTCGCCGGAAGCCAACGGATTGAGCACGAACTGCTGCACCTGCACGCCGGCCGCTTCCGCCGCTTTGCGGATATTCTCCACAGTCGTTTCAGCGGCGGTGATGATGTGGGCTTCCACATCCAGGCGGTAGCCATGCATGCCGACCGGCTGGCTGATGCCATCCTGCCCGTCCACGGTGAAGCCGCGCTGGATGACGTGAATCACCTCGCGGTTGTGCGGGATGGCTACTGACTGGGCGGCTTCCAGGGCGCGATTGACGTCCGACTGGCGCACGATGCCGCCAGTGACGCCGGCAGTACCTTTGCTGTTGATGGAAGAAACATGCGAACCGGCCAGGCTGACCCAGGCCGAACGGATCTCGTAACCGGACGAGCGCTGGGCTTTTTCAACCGAGCGGGCAATGGCGATGGTGGCGTTCTCCAAATCCACCATCACGCCGCGTTTCATGCCACGCGAAGGTTCGATGCCGACGCCCATGATACGCAACTGGCGGTCTTCCTCCACCCTGGCAACCAGTGTGCAGATCTTGGTGGTACCGATATCAATTCCGACAATAGTTTGCTCTTCCATAGTCATTAATCCACACGATAATACGGCGCGTTTAAAAATTCCACGCTGACCATGCTGGGGTTGATCCCCTGCGATTCCAAATTCCGCACGATGGTCTCGTACATGACCATCTTGTCGTTGATGTTTTCCAATTTTCGGCCGACAAAAACGTCCCATCCGCGGGCATCCGCCCAACCCAGACCGCGCTGTTTCTGGTACAGCAAGGTTTTTTCTGCAGGCATCCAGGCATTCAACTGCAGTATGCCCAGCAGCAGGCTGCTGTCAATATGCTTGGACTGGGCGAAGAAGGTCAGATCGGACAAGCCGGGCTTATTGATCGATTTATCCTGAATGATCTTGAGCGTGCTTTCTTCGCCGGACAAGTCTTTTTCGAGTTGATAAACCGGCAGGGAATCCGCTGAAATGGTAAGCAGGTCGGGAGAAGCACCGCGCGCCGGGATGAGATAGCCTTCGGTGTCGATCCACATGACCGAATTTTTCATCTGCCAGATGAACATCGGCTGGCGTTCCACCACGCTGATGGCGACACCGGCGGGCAGCGAGACGCGCACCTTGATGTCGCGCAGTTCGGGGAAAGCGGCGGCGATGGCTGACTGGATTTCCTGAGGCTGCACTGCAAAGATGTGTTGGCCCAGGACATTCACTTTCGCGAGCACTTCTTCCTGCGTCAGGCGCTGCAACCCTTCGATCCGGATGCTGGACACCCGGTAATCGGGCGAACGCCAGGCGGTGAACAGCAGGTAGGAGAAAACACCGACCAATGCCAGGCTGAGCAGGCGCCAGCCGGGCTTCAGGCGGCGCTTGACGGCCGCGAATTCCTCGCTGCCGGGCGCGGCGGAACGGGAATGGGAGAGGCGGGCAGCGCCGGGGCGCGGCTGAACCACCGGAGGATCGATTGCCCGGCGCACAGCCTGCCGGACGGAACTCTGGCTTTCCTGGTTCAGTTTGCGGCGAACGGTTTCCGAACGCCTGCGCGGTTCGCGCTCTCGCATATTAGTTAATCTCCAAATGTCCTTTTACTTTTATTGCGCTCCCGTTTGCGGTCGAGCGCCAGATCAACCAGGCGTTCGATCAGGGCGGGGTAGGGCAATCCGCTGGCATCCCACAGCTTGGGATACATGCTGATTGAAGTGAAACCGGGGATGGTGTTGACTTCATTGATATAAAGCTCGTTCGTGTCCCGGTCGAGCAAAAAGTCCACGCGCGCCATGCCGGCGCAGTCGATGGCTTTATAGGTGCGCAGCGCCAGGTCTTTGACTTTTGCGGTCAATTCTTCAGAAATAGGGGCGGGGATGAACAGACCGGATTTTCCGTCGATGTACTTGGCGTTGTAGCTATAGAATTCATCTGAAGGGACGATCTCGCCGGGGGTGGAAACTTGCGCATCTTCATTGCCCAGCACGCTGACCTCGATCTCGCGGGCATTGATGCCGCGCTCCACCAGAATACGGCGGTCATAGCGGGCGGCTTCCATCACCCCTTCGTAGAGATCGGAGCGGTTTTTCACCTTGGTGATGCCCACGGAAGAACCCAGGTTGGCAGGCTTGACAAAGAAGGGATAGGGACCGAGGGCTTCAGCGCGTTGAATGATGTCATCGATGCCCCGTTCCACATCCCGGCGGGTGCACACGATCCAGTCGGCGACCGGGATATTGTTGGCGCGCATGACATCCTTGAAGACGGATTTATCCATGCCGAGCGAGGAACCCAGCACACCCGCGCCAACGTAGGCGATATCGGCCATTTCGAAGAAGCCCTGTAAGGTGCCGTCTTCACCGAAAGTGCCATGCAGCACCGGAAAGACCACGTCCAGGCGGGTGACGGGTGAGATCACTTCGCGCCCGGCTTCCAGCACACGCTTGTAAAGCGTGCTGTCGCCCGGCTCGGGCAGCAGGAACACGCGATACAAACCTGCGGTGGAGTTTTTCTCAAGCGATTCGAGCACATGCTCGCCGGACCACCAGATGCCCTGATGGTCGATGCCAATCTCGGTAATCTCATATTTTTCGCGGTCGAGAACGGAAAGGACCGAGCGCGATGACATCAGCGAGACTTCGTGCTCGCCGGAACGCCCGCCCAGGATGATGCCCAATTTAATTTTATCTGCCATTATTTCACCGCCTTTGAAGCTGGTTTGGTTTGTAAAAATTCCGGAAGGTGATCCCAATCGCCGATGGCCTCGATCTCCGGGATCAACGCGATATTGAATTGTTTTTCAACGGACTCTCTGGCCAGAACAAGCAGATCCAGAATATCCTTCGCCCTGGCGCCACCTTCATTGATGATGAAGTTGGCATGCTTGGGGCTGATAACCGCGCCGCCGATCCGTTTGCCTTTCAAACCCACGGCTTCGATCAAGCGCCCGGCTTTGTCATTGGGCGGGTTGCGGAAGACCGAGCCCATGCTGGCGCCGGGAGGCTGGTTACGCGAGCGGCGTTCGCGGTAGGAATCGATATCCGCCTTGATTTTTTGAGCGTCCCCCCCGCTAAGTTCGAAGGTGGCAGAAAGGATCACCGCCTCTTCCGTTTCGCGCTTCAGGAGGCTGGCGCGGTAACTGTATTGAAGCTGTTCGCAAGTCCAGTCCGAACGGCCGCTGACGCGGTGCAGTACATCGGCTTTGACCAGGCTGCTGCAGGTTTCCCTGCCAAATGCACCGGCATTGCCGTAGACGGCGCCGCCAACCGTGCCGGGGATGGTGGCGGCCCATTCCATGCCGCTCAAGCCGCGCAGCGCTAATTGGCGCCCGAGGTTGATCATCAACGCGCCGGATTCCGCCCAAACCGTGACGGGTTGGCTGCGAGTGTTGATCTTGATGTTGTGGGCATGGTTGATGATCACCACGCCGCGGATGCCTTTATCACTGATCAACAGGTTTGAGCCGCTGCCAAGCACTTTCAACGGCACGTCCATGGCCCAAACTTTAGCGATCATATCAGCCAATTGGTCGGCGGAATGCGCGATCAATAACGCATCAGCGGGACCGCCAACGTTCATGGTAGTGAAATTGGCCATTTGCACGGATTCCTGCAAATCGCTGCCGAAGACACTACGGAGGGTTTCCAGAACTTCTTTACGCATGGATGGCAGTTCCTTTCAGATATGCAAGGACATCCCGGCTGATCTGATCGGCGTCGCCGGCGGAAAGCACCAGCAGAACGTCACCGGGCCGGAGATGTTCGATCAGGTATTGCGAAACGTCTTTCAGCGCCGGGATCTGGCGAGCGTCGGGGTGTGACATCAAGCGCACAACCTCGCGCGAAGAGAAATTCTGCGGCTTTTCGCGTGAGGCATAAATTTCGGTGACAATGACGTGATCGCAATCTCCGAAAGCGTCCTTGAAATCCTGCATCAGTTCGCGTGTGCGACTATAGGTGTGCGGCTGCCAAACCGCCCAAATGCGGCGCTCGGGGTAACGGCAGCGCGCGGCGGAGAGGGTGGAACGAATCTCGGTAGGGTGATGCGCATAGTCATCAATCACGGTGATACCGTTAACTTCTCCTTGAATATCGAAGCGCCGACCGGTGCCGGAGAATTGGCGCAGGGCAGCGATGGCATTTTCAAGTGGTAAACCGGCTTCGTTGATGACAGCCAGGGCTGCGGCTGCGTTGAAAGCGTTGTGATTACCGGGGATGCCAAGGCGGATTTCACGGGATTCCGCTGAACCCGGCACGGTCAGGTCGAAAACCACACCGCAGCCATGATCGTGATGGATGCTGGAAAGGCGATAGGGCAGGTTGGGGGCCGTCCCGTAAGGGATGACCGTCAATGCGGTGTTCACCAGGCCCATCAATTCGGCTGCACGGGGATGATCGGCGCAGGCAACCAGTTTTCCGCCGGGCTGCACCAGGCGGGCGAGTTTCAGAAAAGCCTGGAAGTAACTTGCGGGGGTGGGGTAACAATCGGGATGATCGTGCTCGATGTTGGTCACCACCAGGTAATCAGGCCGCAAGCCCAGGAACATGCCGTCGTATTCGTCGGCTTCGATCACAAAGTAATCACCCTGACCGGCATGGGCATTCTTGTGCAGATCTTTCACCTGGCCGCCGACCACAAATGAGGGATCAACCCCCAATTGCTGCAAACACCAGGCCAGCATGGCGGTGGTGGTGGTCTTGCCGTGCGTGCCGGCCACGGCGATCACCTGCTGCCCGGCGGTCAGATCCTTAAGAAAATCGACGCGCTTGAGCACGGGTATGCCGGCCTGCAAGGCAGCCGCGACTTCGGGATTGGAATCCGGAATGGCGGATGAGCGGATGACCACATCCGCACCGGCGATATTCCCGGCATCGTGGCCGATCAGCACCCGCGCACCCAACTCCCGCAGCTCCTGCGCCATTGGCGAGAGCTGCATGTCAGAGCCGCTCACTTGATGGCCCCTTTCCAGGAGAACGCGTGCAATGGGCGAAAGCCCGGTACCGCCGATGCCGATCAAATGATAGTGCGTCATTATATAAACACCACCAATACAAAGATAAAAGCCACTGCGATGGCGAAATAGATGGCCGGTACCACCAACCAGGTGGGCGGCAGCATGGCCACCAACTGTAAAGAAGCGTCGCCGGCGGGAGTACCCGCGATGGGCGCCAGGACAAACGAGAAGGGATAACCGGCGGCATGGATGAAGTACCAGAGCGAGCCGAAGATCATATAACCATTAAAGGCGCCGATGATGAACCCCAAAACGGTATCCTGCAGGCGGTCGTGCATAAAACGCTGATTGTCGACCAGCATGGGCAGGTTGGGGGTTTGATAGCCGCAAAACACCACCAATCCCAGGATCAGCATGTTGAAAGTTACCTGATAGCTCGATGGGCTGCTGCTGAGAAAAGCGCTCACCGCCGGGATATAGGCTTGCAGGACCGAGATAATAAATAATGCCAGAAAGGTGCTGAACATGGCAATGACTTCCTTGGCCCAGCCGCGGATGGCACCGATCAGGGCGAAGATCAGGATAAAAAGGTAAAATAGCACGTCCAGACTGACCATTACTTTCCTCCTCCTGCGCGGCCACCGGCAGCCCGGACCAAATCCGCAATCCGCGAGGCGGAATCGGGACTGGAGACGCGGGTCATAGCGGCGCGCATGCGAGCCAATTCGGGCTCATTATTCATGATCGAGGTGATCATTGTCTTCATTTTTTCCATCAACAGACCGTCTTCCAGAATGACGGCGCCGCCGCGACGGGCAAGGTATTCCGCATTTTGGCGCTGGTAACGCCAGGCATGCGGGTAAGGTACCAGGATGGCCGGCAGCCCGAAAGCCGGCAGTTCACCCAGCGTGGAAGCGCCGGAACGGCAGATTGCCAAATCGGCCGCGGCGAAAGCCGCACCCATATCCTCGTGCAGGAAGGGGAAGGCATGATAGTGCTCGCGTAGATTTTTGGGAAGTTCGGCAGCCATGGCTTGGACTTCAGCCCAGTTATCTTTGCCGCTGATGTGAAGGACATGCATGTTTTGCAGCAGATCCGGCAGGCAGGCGGCAAGCGCGTTATTGATCGAACGGGCGCCTTTGCTGCCTCCGAAACCCAACAGCACCCTGGCGTCCACGGGGAGACCGAAATGCGCGCGGGCGGATTCCCGAGACCATTGCGTCATTTCTTTGCGGACGGGATAACCGGTGACGACTGCTTTCGAAGCGGGTACGTAGGGAAGCGAGTCTTCGCAACTCAGTGCCACTTTGCGCGCCGGGCGCAGGATGGTTTTAAGCGCCAGGCCGGGTTCGATGTCGGGTACGAAGACCACGGAAGGGATCCTGCGGCCGGCCAGCGCCACCGGTACACCCAGGTAGCCGCCAGTGAAGAACATGACATGCGGCTGGAAATGCGCGATGAGGCGGCGCGATTGACGCCATCCGCGGTAGAGCTGGAAGAGGTTAGCCGGCAAGGCGCGCAAACCAACACCATGCAAACCGGCAGCGGGAATGGATTGATAGGAAACCTTATAATTTTTCAACAAGGTTTCCTCCATGCCGCTCTGGCTGCCGATCCACAGCACCTCATCCACGTTACCTTCCAGCGCTTGTAGGACGGCGATGGCGGGATACACTCCGCCACCCGTCATCCCGGCGCAAATTAACAACCGCATTCAGGGGACTCCCTTCGTCTTCATTATTTTTGATGGCGGTCACCCGCCCCACATTCAGGACGATTCCGACACCCGCCATGACCATGGTGAGGTTGGAACCGCCGTAACTGATGAACGGAAGCGCGTTGCCGGCGAAAGGCAGCAGGTTCACCAACACGCTCATGTTGATGAAGGCTTCCAGAAAAATCCAGATGGTGATACCCGCGGCCAGCAGGCGGCCCAGCAAATCGGGCGCGTTGCGGGCGATGGTGAGACCGCGCCACAGGAAAACCACGAATAGCAGGATCACTACGCAAGCCCCAAAAATTCCGGTCTCTTCCGCGATGACTGCGAAAATTGAATCGGTGGGCGCAACCGGCAGGCCGGTGAACTTGGTATTGCCGCGGCCGATGCCCACCCCGAACAACCCGCCGCGCACAATCGATTCGAAGGAACGGATCAGGTGGTAGGAAGCGGTGGAGGGGTCCTGAAGGCCGGCGATGAAAGTGGCGATGCGTTCCTTGCCGGTACTGTAGAACACCAACAACACCGATCCTGCCAGAATGGCTACCAGAATGGTCGGAATGATTTGGCGCATTTCACCGCCGCCCAGGTAGAACATGATGCCGCCAATCACGATGATGGTGATCGCCGCGCTCAAATCGGGCTGGATCAGGATCAGCGTGGCGGAGATTCCCAAAATGAAAGCCAGGGGCAGCAAGCCAAAACGCAGGTCTTTGATGAAATCCTGCTTACCGTGCAGCCAGAATGCCAGGTAAATAATGGTTACCAGTTTAGCCAATTCGGACGGCTGGATGGAGCCGGAAAACAGGCCGCGTTTGGCGCCCAGGCGAACTTCTTCCACGTAGAAGATGACCATCAAGAGCAGAACCAGCGTGACCAGCATCATCGGAATGACAAATTTCTTGATGCGGTGATAATCGAAGTAAAAAGCAAAGATGGCTGCCATGCCGCCCAACAGGAGAAAACGCAGCTGGCGCTCGAGCATATAAGAGGCGCGTTCGCCCATTACCGAAACCGAATACTGCCAACTGGCTGAGTAGAGCATCAATAGACCGAATCCCAGCAGGATGATGATCACGCAGAACATGGGAACATCCAGCCCCAGATAGAGCGGTTTGCGCTTGCGCTGCTGTTTAACCGGCACGGATTTCAGGCTCATGGCAGCTCCTTGACTAAACGGCGGAAACATTCCCCGCGCTCTTCAAAATCGCGGAAAGCATCGAAACTGGTGCCTCCGGGAGAAAGCAGCACGCTTTCACCGGCAACGGCGATCTGGTCCGCTTTTTTGACCGCGTCTTCCAGATTGGAAACCTGATCCAGCGGGTAATTTACGCCGCTTTTCAGCAGGGCAGTGCGGATGAGATCGCCCGCTTCGCCAAAGAGGATCACTTTCGGCCGGCGCGCGCGCAGCAAACCAGCCAGGTCGCCCCAGGGCAGGTCTTTATCGCGCCCGCCCAGCAGCAGCACCAGCGGGGTTTGAATGGCATGTACTGCCGCCATGACGCGTTCAGGGGCGGTGGCGATGGAATCGTTGTACCAGCGCACACCGCTGCGTTCCCGCACCAATTCCAGGCGGTGGGGGACGCCTTTGACCGCGGCGATCCCCTGCTGCATGGCTTCCGGTGGGAAACCGGCGGCGTAGGCGGCCGCGCAGGCCGCCAAGGCATTGGCCAGGTTGTGACGACCGGTCAAGTGGAGCGCAGATGTGGGCATCAGCGAGGAAATATTTTCCCGGGATTTCATCTTGATCTCGCCATTGTCCAGCCAGCAGCCCTCGCCATTCTCAGGCGGGTTAAATCCGAAAGTGAGCAGCCTGCCGCGCACCTGGCCGGCCAGAGAAAGCGAACCCGGGTCGTCGCGGTTGAGGATGGCGAAATCATTTTCATTTTGATGCAAGAGGATGTGCGCCTTGGCGGCGGTGTAGGCCTGCATGGTTTTATGGCGGTCGAGATGGTTGGGGGTGATGTTCAGCACCAGCGCGATGTGAGGCGAAACGGTCATCAATTCCAGTTGAAAACTGGAGAACTCGACCACCGCCCAATCCTCGGCCTGCATTTCTTCCAGGTTCTCGATCAGCGGAAAGCCGATGTTGCCGCCCACCCAAACGCGGTGCGGCGCGGCAAGCGCAGCTTTGGCGATTTCCCCGCACAGCGTGGTAGTGGTGGTCTTACCGGCCGAGCCGGTGATGCCCAGGACACGGGCGGGGACGGCTTGCATGAAGATCTCCGAATCGTTGCTCAAAGGGATGCCTTTTTGCAAGGCTGCCTGGATGAGGGGCAGTTCCAGCGGTACACCGCCGGAAACGCAGATCAGGTCGATCTCCTGCAGCAATTCCAGAGGATGCCCGCCAAAGTGGCAGCGGATGCCCAGCTTTTCGAGCGAGTCCAGGCAGTCGTTGAACATCTGCTGCGGGTGGCTATCGTTGAGGGTTACTAAGGCGCCATGCGCGGCAAGGAAGCGCGAAGCGGCCAACCCCTGGCGGGCGGCCCCAATCACTAAAATGCGTTTTCCTTGCCAATTTTGCACGTCTTACTCCACAAATATAAATGCGATACCCAGCATGGCGGCGATCAGGCTGACCAGCCAGAAGCGCTGCACCACCTGGGTTTCACTCCAACCCAGCAGTTCAAAATGATGATGCAAGGGCGCCATACGGAAGAGCCGTTTGCCGTGCGTCATCCTGAAATAAGCGATTTGCAGCACCACGCTGATGATCTCGGCGGTGGGAATGATGGCGATGATGGGCAGGATCAGCCATTGCCCGGTCATCAAGGCAAAGACGCCTAAAGTGGCGCCGATAGCCAGCGAACCGGTATCACCCATGATCAATTCAGCCGGATGCACGTTAAACCACAGGAACCCGAACAAAGCGCCCACCAGGGTGAAACAGAAACGCCCGAGAAACACCTCACCCTGCATCAGGGCGATCGCGCCGTAAGCGACGAAAGCGGTGGCGGAGATCAATCCCGCCAGCCCATCCAAGCCATCCGTGAAATTGACAGCGTTGGAATAACCCACGATAACCACCGTAGCGATGGGAATATACCAGGCGCCCAATTCGAGCGGTTCGGGGTAACCTGGCCAATACATTTCGGGGACGTTGACGATATATTTCAAGGCGTATGCAGTGGCCAAACCAAGCGCGACCTGCCAGAGGAACTTGGTGCGGGCGCGCATGCCGAGGCCTTTGCGGTTGCCGCGAATTCCTTCCCAATCATCCACCGCGCCCAATAAAGAAAAAGAAACCAGCACCAGTAATGGAATGAGGACTGACTGCCCAAGAATATCAAAGCCCAGCAAGGTAGCCGCGTTGAGCAGCACCGTCAGCAGCAGAACCGGTGCGATGATCATGAATCCGCCCATGGTGGGTGTGCCCATCTTTTCGATGTGGCGGGCGGGGCCCTCCTCGCGGATGATCTTGCCGACCTTGAAGTATTTCAACAGATCGATCAACGGACTGCCCCAGATGACCGTCATGACGAACGCCAGTAAACTCAAGGAAAGAGCCAGGGAAGTCTCTTTCATAAATTCTCCTCCAATATCGCCGCGATGCGATCCATACGCAAACCGTGTGAACCTTTGATGAGGACCACGTCGCCGGAGCGCAGGTTATATTTCAGCACATCCGCGGCCTCCTGCGCGCTATCCACGCAGGTGATGGCGGTGGGCGGCAAGCCATCCTGGCGGGCGGAATCGGCAATGGTGCGGCCGCGCGGGCCGACTGCGATCAGATGCTGTACGACTTCCGCTGCGCGTTTCCCAACCAGTTCGTGACCGCGTTGTTCATATTGACCCAATTCGAGCATGTCGCCCAGCACGGCGATTTTTTGGCCTGGCAGCTCTTCAAGCAAATCCAGCGCCGCGAGGGTTGATTCGGGCGTGGCGTTGTAGGTGTCATCGAGGATCAGGGCGCCGCTGTTGGTCTGAACGGCCACCAAACGCAATTGCGTATTGCTGGATGCCAGCCCTTCAGCCATTTCCTGCCAGGAGAGGCCTTCAACAAATCCCACTGCGGCTGCCCGCAAAATGGTTTGCACGGAATGCCGGCCTAAAATGGGGACTTCCATACGCAGGGATTGTCCTTTATAGTGCATGCGGAATTGGATACCTTTCAACCCGCGCCCCTGAATTTCATCCGCCCATAAATCCGCTTTGGGATCAAGACCGTAAAACAACACCTGCGCCGAAGTTTGGTCGGCCATAGGGCGCACGAAAGGATCATCGTAATTTAACACGGCAACCCCGCGCGGCGCGGCAGGCAGCGCTTGAACAAGTTCAGCTTTGCCTTTGGCGATAGCTTCCTGTGAACCGGCGCGTTCGGCATGCACCGTGCCGATGTTGGTGATCACACCGACTTCCGGTTTGGCGATCCCGCACAGGAAGGTGATTTCGCCGGGGTAATAGAAACCCATTTCAGCCACCAGACACTCATACCCGCTGCCCAGGTTCAGGATCGTGAGGGGCAGGCCGATCTCGTTGTTATAGTTGCCGGGATTTTTATATGTGTGGTATTTGCGCGCCAAAACCTCGGCGATCAATTCCTTGGTGGAGGATTTGCCCACGCTGCCGGTGATGCCGATCACGTGCAAGGCCAATTTTTCCCGCCAGTAACGCGCGATGGTTTGCAGCGCAGCCAGCGAGTCTTCAACACGCAGGCAAAAAGGCGTTTCCGGTAAAACAAGCGCATCCGCGGGTGAGCTGCCGCGTAAATCCAGGACGCGAACACCCTCCGGCATCTCCTGCTGGACCAGCGCGAGGCTGGCGCCATTTTTAAAAGCCGCCTGCACGTATTGATGGCCATCGGATTTTTCACCCGCCAGGGCGATGAAGAACGATCCCGGAATGGCTCTGCGGGAATCGATTATCGCTTCGGTGATCAACTGCCCGCAGGAATCAATTCGGCGACCGGTCAACGCAAGGATAATATCTTGTACCGTTATCATCTTTATCCTTCCTTTGCAACCAGATTTTGCAGGGCGTCCTCCGGCGGGAGGTCAAGATATACCACCAATTCTTTGGCAATATCGCTGAACAGGGGAGCAGCAACCACCGAACCCCAGGGAGAAGCCTCTGGTTTTTCCAGCCAAACGTAGATCAGGAATTTTGGATCATCAGCCGGCCCCCAGCCCACAAAAGAGGCATTGGTCAGGTCGGTGCTGTATTGGCCCTGGACAGGAATTTCAGCGGTACCGGTTTTGCCTGCGATCTTGTAGCCGGGAACCAATGCCAGAGAGGTTTCGTTCTGTAGCGATTGGACCAGCATTTCGGTCATGGTCTTGGCAGTTTCAGCCTTGATGGGTACGCCCAGCACTTGCGGGGTAGTATTATACTGTTTCCCGTCCTGGATGATCGCTTTTAAAACATGCGGTTTCATCATCTTGCCATCGTTGGCAACTGCGGAAATGGCAGCAGCCAATTGAATCGGCGTTACGGCAATACCTTGTCCGAAGGAATTGGTGGCCAGTTGAATGGGATACCAATCCGAATCGCCGGGCACGCTCATCGGCCAGATTTCCTCGCCGCCCAGGTCGATGCTGGTGCGCTGCCCGATGCCGAAAGCGCGCATGTAATCGTAGAATTTGTCTTTGCCCAATTTTTCGGTAGCGACCCAAGCCAGGCACACGTTCAAGGATTTCTGCATGCAGCCTTGCATGGTTTGCTCGCCGTGGCCCTTGCGGTCCCAGTTGAGGATGGTACCGCCGCCGTATTCATAACGGCCGGAATCATAATAGGTTGTTTCGTCATCGACCACGCCGGCATCAAAAGCAGCGGACATGGTGAGGACTTTGAACACCGAACCGGGCTCGTAAGTCTCGCTGATGGCACGGTTAAAGGGCGTGCTTTCCTTGAATTGCTCCTGATATTTCCAATATTCGTTGAGATTGACGCGCGGCTGGGTGGCCATGGCGTAAATATCACCATTTTCAGGGTTCAAGACAATTACTGTACCGGAGACAGCCCCATATTTTTCAATTGCCTCGTCCAGCTTTTTCTCAACCATAGCCTGGATCTCGCGGTCAATGGTGAGCACCAGGCTGGCGCCTGCCGGCACTTCGGGCAGACTCTCCAGCAAGTAGGGATTACGCGGCATGAAAGTATCCATGGCATTGCCGGCCAGAAGATTGTCGTAATATTCTTCCACCCCGTAATACCCAAGCCCTTCCTGGCGATCGCGAAACGCATAAAAACCCAGGATGTTGGAAGCCAGGCTGTTTTCCGGGTAACTGCGTTTCAGATGAGAACTCCAGATCAAGCCGCGCAAGGAGGGCAGATCGGGATTTTTTCCATAGGGATTCTCAATTTCGTAGGTTTGCTTGATTTCACTGAGTACATCAATCACCCCGGAGGGTAGAAAATCGGTGATGACAGCGTAGATACTGTCTTCGGCATCATATTCCTTGGAGACAACCGCGTACACATCGTCGTAGGTCAAGCCATTGATGCCTTCCAGCGTGCGGGCGATGGTGTCGGGATTGGTGACGTATTCCAGCATGACGCCCAATTCGTAAACGTCCTCATCTCCAGCCAGCAAGCGGCCCCAACGGTCGTAGATATTACCGCGTTCGGGCGTGTAATTTTCAATGGCATATGAATACTCTTCGTCAGCCCATTGGCTCAATTCCTGGTGCTTGGTGCTACTCTGGATATGCAGCATTTGCAGCACAATTAACAAGCTGGAAGCGGAGAGGATTACGCCGATGAGCGTCAGGCGGGAAAAAGTGTCTTTTTTCATTTAACCGCCTCGACTCCGGCAGTGGGGGAAGTGGTCAGGAAAGTGCCATAGAACCAATCCCACAAGGACTGCTGGTAATATTCGTTGACAACCGGCCCGAGCGTGTTCTCGCTGCCGGGCGGGGGAGCCAGGAGGACAGGATTCTGACCCTGGTAACCGGGAATGACCATGAAGTGCACATTTTCAGCAGGCGGGACCTGATAACCGGCCTTTTCCGCGCGTTTCTGCATTTCGGTGTAGGAGGTTTTCCAGGCCAACTCGGTGCGCTCATTGGCTATGATGCGCATGATTTCCTCTTCTTCATAGTGCATATCCATGATCTCCAGGCCGGCCGAGGCTGCCTGGGCGCTGATGATCAGATAAATCGAGAGCACAGCCAGGATGGCAATAACCAGCACAAGAGAAAAGCCGGCTGATTGAAGCTGCCGTCTCCAGGGTGCCTGCTTGTATGCTTGTTTGGTTTTCTTTGCCATCTATAACTCTGCCTGTTATATTGACCGAATATCCACAACTACATTTTTTCTGCAACCCGCAATTTCGCGCTGCGCGAACGCGGATTTTGGGCGATTTCCTCCTGTGAAGGTGTCAAAGCCCCTTTTGTGATTACCCTGATGGTCGCTTTATGCCCGCAAGTGCAAATGACCTGTTCCGGCGGACAAACGCAATCGCGGCTTTCGCGCTGGAAAAACTGTTTGACCAAGCGGTCTTCCAGCGAATGAAAACTGATGACCGCCAACCTGCCGCCCGGCCGCAGTGCCTGAATGGCCTGCGCCAAACCCTGGCTCAGCCGTTCCAGTTCGGAATTGGTGGCCATACGCAACGCCTGAAAGGTGCGCGTGGCGGGATGGATCTTACCGCGCTGTCCGTGGTAAACCGCCAGTACCAATTCAGCCAATTGGGTGGTGGTGCGGAACGGCCGATTGCGGATGATCGCGTCTGCGATTTGGTTGGCACGCGGTTCTTCGCCATAATCCCGCAGGATTTGCACCAGGCGTTTTTGGTCCAGCGTGTCGAGCAGGCGGGCCGCAGTGACGGATTGGCGCTCATCGAAACGCATGTCCAGCGGCGCTTCTTTGAGAAACGAGAAACCCCGTCCGGCGGTATCCAGTTGCATGGAAGACACTCCCAAATCGAGCAGCATGCCGTCCACGCTTTCCCAGCCGATCTCGCGCAGGTGATCCGCCAGGTCAGAGTAGGAACCGTGGCGGATAAGGATGCGGCGCTCATAGGCGGCGGTCCTTTTCCGTGCGATCGCGATGGCGCTGCTGTCAATGTCCAAACCGAGCACCTGACCTTCGGGAGCGCTGGCCTGCAAGATTCCCAGCGCGTGCCCCGCAGCGCCCAGCGTGCCGTCCACGTACCTGCCCGGACTGGTTGGCCTAAGGTAATCCAAAATCTGTTGGTAAAGTACTGGTTGATGCGGTACTTCCGCGCCTGCTTCTGGAACTTTCATTTAAAATGTCAGATTCAGGTTCTTAAAGTGTTCCGCGCGGCGGCGCGCATCGCCGATCAATTCTTCCTTGCTGCGCCATTTTTCGGGAGACCAAACCTCGAAAAATGGTCCGAGGCCGACCAATTTCACCGCGCTGTCCAGTTGAGCGGCATCGCGCAAAAATTGGGGGATGAGCACGCGCCCGGCCTTGTCCAATTCCAGAATGACAGCGCTGCCGAACAACGTGCGCGCCTGGTCGAGGGCATTTTCATCATTGATGTTCATGGCTTTCATTTTGTGGTAAAGTGTAGTGAATTCTTCGGTGCGCATGACCATCAGATTGTCGCCCATACCGCGCGTGATATACGCGCCATTGACAAGCAGATCACGATACTGCGCCGGAATGGTCAGCCGACCTTTATCATCAAGAGTATGGTCAAATTGCCCAAAGAACATTAGTTCTACTCCGGTATAAAAGCCGAAACGCCGGATCGGTCCGGCGTCCCACTTTATACCACTTTGCTCCACTTTTGACTAAATTATAGTCATATTTTCGTGCGATTACAAGTGTTTTAAGGTAAATCTATACGATCAATAAATGAATTTATAAAAAAATCAATTCAATGCGGGAGGGATTATGCTTTTTGATCTGCCTTTAAACGAATTACAGGAATATAAACCGGAGCGGGGCGAACCCAAAGATTTTGATCAATTCTGGGAAAGAACATTAAATGAAACCCGACAATTTCCGATAGACGCGTCCTTTACCCCGGTTGATTTCGCGTTGGACTTGATCGATACCTTTGATGTGCGTTTTAGGGGATACGGCGGTCAAACCATCAGAGGTTGGTTCATGCTCCCTAAAGGCGCGAGAGCCCCGCTGCCATGCGTGGTCAATTACATCGGCTACGGCGGCGGGCGCGGTTTTCCAACCGATTGGCTGGTTTTCCCCTGCGCGGGTTACGCCACTTTTGTAATGGATACGCGCGGGCAGGGATCAGCCTGGCTGAACGGCGACACCCCCGACCTGATCGATGGCGGCTCAAGCCCGCATTTTCCCGGTTTTATGACACTGGGAATTCTGGAAGCGGACACTTATTATTACCGACGCCTCTACACGGATGCCGTGCGGGCGGTGGAAGCGGCACGATTGCATCCGCTGGTGGATGGCAGGCGGGTGATTGCAACCGGCGGAAGCCAGGGCGGGGGACTGGCACTGGTCGTGAGTGGATTGGTGCCGGACCTGGCGGCGGTGATGCCGAACGTGCCTTTCCTCTGCAATTTTTACCGCGCGGTTACCATTACGGATGAAGACCCCTATCATGAGATCGCGCGCTTCCTGAAAGTCCAGCGCGATAAGGTCGATACGGTTTTCAGGACGCTTTCCTATTTCGACGGCATGAATTTTGCAGCCCGGGCGAACGCGCCAGCCTTGTTCTCGACCGGATTGATGGATACCACTTGTCCGCCTTCGACCGTTTTCGCGGCTTACAACCATTATGCCGGGAAGAAAGACATCAAGGTATATGCCTTTAACTTGCACGATGGCGGCGGCAGCCACCACGAGATCGAGATGCTCAAATTCCTGAAAAACGTATTAACCTGATCCGGCAAGAACCTGAAATGCAACTCCCACGGTAGATCCATTTTTCTCCGGCATTATTCCGTTTTGCCGGGTTGGACAATTATCAAGCTGATCTGTGAAGAATGGTTTTGTTCATAACATCCGATTGCATCCATCTTTTCCGGAAGGTTTGCGTTAAAGAATAAAGGGCAGACGATTTCGTCTGCCCTTGACATGCAACGATCAGGTACCAGTTACTGCAAGCAGGGAGAGGGTTTCTTGGCGCTCAGGCGATTGCCGCAGAAAGGAACGCCGCCGCCCATATTCCCACCGAAGACCGAGTAGGAAGAATCCAGGTAAAAAACGAAGCTGCCGGTGGTGCCCCGGCTCGAACGCCAGGTTCCGCTGACGGATGTGCCATCAGCGCTGATGGTGCCTTCATACAGGATGCTGTGACCGTCATCGGTAGCTGCGTTGCCGATCAGCGAATATCCATCCTGCAGAAAATCAATGTCCAGACGTTCCTGTTTGGTGCCTTCCCAGATGGTCCAGGGGCCGTCCAGATACACCATCACGGTGGGAGTTACGGCCAGAGTGGGCACGCTGGTGGGGACAGCGGTCGCTTCGGGCGTGGCGGTGACTACGATGACTTCCTTAATGACTTCCGGTTCGGAGGAATCTTCCGTTGCGTCATTTTGCGCAACGATGTAAATCGGAAGCGTGCAGGACAGCGCAACCAGCATGGCTGTGAACAGGGCGATCAGGATAATAACTTTCTTCTTCATGGTACCTCCTCGAATACTCTTTTATATTGTATAGCAAATCTGTTTATTTTCAACCAAATATGTTGCAATATATATGCCAATATGTATTTAATCTTTTTTCAAACCAAGAGAACGATTCAACAGCCCAAGCGCGGATTCGGCATATATATTGCGATAGAGCGCGTCATTGTCTTTGAAAACTTTCGGAGGTTTTTCACGCAACTGCATCGAGAGCGCACCTTCTTTGCAGGCTGCCACGCACAGGCCGCAGCCTAAACACTTCCGCAAATCGATATTCAACTTTCCTTCGATCAGCGATAACGCATCCGCTGGGCAGGCGGCCAGACAATCCTGCCGCAGCGTGCATCTGGCAGCGTCAAGCGTAACGACGAAACGCGAGGGCGCGGTGGTGTTGCGCATGCCGCGATTCCAGGCTTTGAGGACACCACAGGAACAGTCACAACAATTGCACAGGGTTTGGATTTTCCCTTCGCAATTGCTGACGTTATGCACCAACCCATGCGTTTCGCAGTCATATAAAATTCGCATGGCTTCCTCGTATGAAACCTGGCGGGCGTAATCAGTCTGCAATTTCATCTGGGCGAGTTCGTCGAAATAGAAACAAGTCTCCAAGGGATGATCGCATGCTTCACCGATAATCTTTTTTGAACTGCGGCAATAACAATTGGATAAAGCGATCAGGTTAACCTTCTTTAGCATTTCCGAGATTACGTCCAAAGGAAGGATCTGGCGCGGATCGGGGATAACCGCGTTGACCTCGATCAGCGTCGAGCGCGATGTGGATTGGATAGCCGGCTCGAGCGGCAGCACCCGATAATAGGGCGTGCGGGTGGGGATCGTTTCAGCAGCGCCTTCGATCAGGTCATTCATCACCTGGGCGGTAACCCGGCGGAAAAGCGAATCCTCCCCCTCGCGCACCGCCATTTCCAGCACTACGATGATCGGAGCGCGTTCGTACCCCCATACCCCATTTTTCTGGAACTTGTCCACCAGTCCCTTGGGGATCAGACGCCGCAGGGAATCGTGCATTATTTCCCTGGTGATGCCAATTTTTTCCAGTTTCTTTTGCAGCTTTGCTTCGCTGATGAAACCCAGATAGGGAAGCTGGAAAAAGAAGCGCAGGTCATCGCGGCTGAAAGTCTCCCGCAATGCCTTCTTGAAATCCTCGCGGCGGGGCATCGAGCCGATTTGGAATTCATAATACCGGATCAGCTCTTCGTATAAATCTTTATCGCGCATCCATCCTCCTTGACCTTACCCTTAATAGTGTTATCGATATTAAATAATAAATGAATTTCTTTTGTCAAATCTATTTAGAGTATCTGAGTTTCAGGTCGAATGGATTTTGAACACGAGAAAACACCTGAGATTCAGCGTCCCAGGTAAATGGGTTTAATCAGTTGTCGTAAAACCAGTTCCAGCTTCGGATTACCCGAGTTGAGCGGCTTCTTCCTTTGAAAGGAATTTAAACATTTTCGAGCCGGTTTCCGGGTCGACTGCTTCAGCAGCCTTGCGGCCGTTTTTCATGGTTTTCAGGGTAACTTTGCTGCTGTCCACCCACACTTCCTTTTTAGATTTTAGCGAAAAAAACTTGATCATCGTCATGGTTCTTTTCTCCTCTCAGGATCGGATCGGACGAATGACGCAGATGTGACGTACCCCCGTTATGTTGATTGCATTTGATGTAAATCCATTATATATGAAGATTCAGGTTTTTTATACGTTTCCTGCGATTAAAAAATTATCGTCGAATTATCCTCACCTTGGCATAAATTTGCGCACTTTCCGGCAGCCTACTCATACCCGGCCACCTGCCTGCAGATTCAGACTCTTCAAGATAAGCAAGAAATCCCAAGTTCGCGATTGGATCGGCCAATACCACCATCAACTCAAAATCCCTGCCCGCATCCTGGTCAGAACCGATGTAGCATTTCTTGCTCCACATCCCATTTGATCCTGCCAGAATCGGATTTTCCTGCGAGTAGAATTTGCCAACGTCTTTGGAGAAGATAACCAGCCACATTTGATGGCCGCCGGAAATATTCCGGCTCGTACCCTGAACAATCTCGATGCGATCAACCAAAGCCTGATCCTGGGGATAGGTGATGCGGATGTCGGTTTGAGGAGAACGAATTGCCTTCTGCACGAAAAAAAGCGCAAAACAGATCAACGCCAGGTATATAAAAAACCGGGTTTCTCTTTTTAAATCCTTACGGGCAACGATTCTTCGAGAAATGCTGCTTTCATGAACAGGCGCCTGATTTTTCCGGCCTACTAACGCACAAATAATCGCCCCACCGGTGTTGATCAGCGCGACGATAATCAGAGTCCATTCCCCGGCCGTCATTTTGTCACCACCCCCTGGAAATTTCATCTCTCACAAAACAGAACATACAACATCTCCAGGGTGATTTCAACTTCGGAATCACACTGGAGAAATAGTAGAAAAAAGGATTGAGTGCGTACGCGATCGGGAAAGCGATGTGGCCTACCAATGATCAAGTTTAACGATTTCCGCGAACGCGCGCCTTTTTTTCTGAATCGCATCCGGTTCAACCGGATAACCCAGCGGCATCAATTGGACCACCTTGATCTCATCGGGAATACCGAGGATCTTTTTCACCTCATCCGCATTGAACTTACCGATCCAGCAGGTGCCCAAACCGAGTTCAACCGCGCGCAGGGTGAGGTGATCGAGCGCGATGGCGACATCGATCGGATAACAGGGCTCGCCGCAGGTCATTATGTGGCCGTCGGTTTCGGCGCAAGCCGCGATGATCACCGGCGCCTGCGCGATGAACAACTGCTGACCGGCGGCCATGGCAACCTGGTTGCGCGCCTCTTTTTCACGCACGATTACAAAGCGCCATTCCTGGCGGTTGCTGGCGGAAGGCGCCAAACGCGCCGCTTCCAACACGGCATTCAACTTTTCTTCCTCGACCGGTTTGTCCAAATATGCCCGCACGCTCTTGCGGGCCGCAATTGCATCACAAACGTCCATTATATTCTCCTGTATTCTCCCTTTATTCATTTGCCGGAATACGCTCATTATAATGAATCTTGCGTAAAGAGACGGGAAAAGCAAGACTTTTATTTTGGTTTTCCGTATATGGTTTATAGCAAGCATTCAAGTTTGGGAGGCAGTCATGAAATCATTGGTTGTTTACGAGACATATTTTGGAAACACGGAAAAGATCGCGCAGGCAGTGGCGAAAACATTGGGAGCGGAGTTGGTTGAGGCGGTGGACGCGAAGGCAGCGCAGCTAAGCGGCGTGGAGCTGCTGGTGGCGGCTTCGCCCACGCGCGCGTTCCGCCCAGGTGAAAAAATCACCAAGTTTTTGAAGGATTTACCGGATGGGGCCCTGAAAGGAATCAAAGTCGCGGCATTCGATACCCGCATGGATGTGCAGAAAGTCAACAATAAATTATTGACTTTCATGGCGAGGCACATGGGCTATGCGGACGCAGTTTTGGCCAGAATGCTGGTCAAAAAAGGCGGCCAGCTTGTTGAACCCACGGCGGGCTTTTTCGTTGAAGAGTCAGAAGGACCGTTGGCTGGGGGTGAATTGGAACGGGCGGTGGAGTGGGCGAAATCAATTTCCGCCAGGTAAAAATTTCCCTATAGATGAACCGAAAAGAAAACACCTGCCTGGTGTTTGATGTTTTTTACCAGGCAGGTGTTTTGCGTACCTGAAATCAGCGGCTTTGATCAGCGCGCATCCACCAAAGGACTGTGATGAGCATGCCAACCAGGGAGGTTAACCACACGGTGGCCAGGCTGATGGTTGTCAACGGCGTTCCCTGTGAAAATAAACCGGGAATCGCCCAGGGGAAATATTCGGCATAACCGATCACGATGAATAAATTCGCCAGGATGATGGCGACAATGGCGATTCCAAATGAAAGCAGAACGCCGTGCCCTGCACTGGCAAAATAGGCAAAGGGGATCATCACCAGGAAATTCAACAACGCGATATACAAAATAATCGAACATTCCTGAAGCAATAAGCTGACGGACAAGCCAGGCAACTGGATGAAAGATCCCATCAGCAAACTGAGCGGGCAGGAAACGGCGACAACCAAGGCATACCAAATTGCGACTGTGACCAGCTTGCCGGCCAGGATGTGAAAACGGGATACGGGAACAGCTAAAAGGTCTTTGACGGTGTGGTCGGTGAATTCCCGGCCGAAGACCCAACTGATCATCAGACAAAGAATAAAGAAACCCCCCATGGCAAATGCCTCTTTAACCATTTTTAAATAGGAAGCCCAACTGACCTCGCCGATGACCAGGTTTGCTTTCGTGCCAACTAAACCGAGTTTTTGTGATAAGGCAGGATTCTTATAGATAAAGAAAAGAAAACAGCACATCAACGGCAAAATCAGAAAACCGAGTCCGGTCAGCCAGGGAACGCGCGAGTGGGTCGCTTTGCGCAACTCAACCCAGATCATATTCTTCAAGTCGTTCATTTTATTCATCCTCCATACCAATCAAACGGAGAAAATAGTCTTCCAAATTTTCTTCCTCAACCATCAAATGGACCGGCGGGAGACCCGCCTGCACCAGTTTTTCCGCAACCTGTTCCGGTTGTTCAATGCCATAAGGCTGAACAGATTCGAAATAACCATCCGGTTTGGGCGTCGCATGCAAGCCGCAGGCATTCAGAACCGCCAAAGTATTTTCCGCGCTGCGGGTTTTGACAACCAGCTTTTTCCGGCGATTCTTTTCCAGTGAAACCTTATCCAGTTCCTGAATCAAATGCCCCTGGTGAATGATGCCGATGCGGTCAGCCAGAAGGGAGACCTCCGCCAGGATATGGCTGGACATAAAAATTGTGACGCCGTGGTTGTGGGACAGATCGAGAAGAAGTTCCCGAATTTCAACGATGCCGGCAGGATCCAGGCCGTTGGCGGGCTCATCGAGGAGCAGCAGGCGGGGGGAGTGCAGCAGGGCTTTCGCGAGCCCCAACCGCTGCGCGTTGCCCTGTGAAAGCGTTCCCGCGCGGCGCTGCGCGTATTCCGAGAGCCCCAATTGCTCAATGATCCGGGTGAGGGCTTCAGTAGGTGTGCCGGGATGCAGCCGGCGGGAAATTTCAAGGTTCTCCTCAACGGTCAACTCCGGATAGGCATAGGGTATTTCCACCAGGTAACCGATATCGGCCCAGGGATGGCGGCTGCCCAATTTAATTTCGGTTTGCAGGATTTTGGCCGAACCGGTGGTGGGTTTGATCATACCCAGCAACATGCGGATGGAAGTGGTTTTTCCGGCGCCGTTGAGCCCGAGGAAGGCATAGATCTCGCCCTCGGCGACATTCAGATTGAGGTCATGCACGGCGGCGACCTTGCCAAAGTGTTTTCCCAAATGACGTGTTTCAATAATGCGATTCATTTTTTTTCTCCAGAAGAATTAACCTGGAAGTTAAACCGGCAATGCGGGGATCTCTCCCAGGCAATAAGCGGTGATCATTTCCAGCAGCAAGTCGAAGGTTTCATCCAAAACCCCTTCGCCAAAATCATTTCGGTGCATGACGACCAAAAGAAGCGTATATAGGAGATTCATGAAACGACCGGCGTCGACCTTGAGCGGAATACCGGCTGCGCGGCAGTGCGCGATAAATTGTTCGATAAACAATTGATCGCTTGCGAAATGAGATTGCAGCCTGTCCGCCGGCATGCGGCGCAGCAGCAGATCGTAATCGCTGCTGGCAAAAAATTGAAGAAGAGGGATTTCCTGCCAAAGTGACAACGATTTTTTCATGACGGAATACAGGCGTGCATGCGGGGTAGGGCCGGGAAGCTCGATTTCCTTTAATAATTGGCTACGGTAGCGTTTTTCGGTTTCCTCCACGATGTCCATAAAGAGCGCTTCTTTAGATTCGAAAAATTGATAAAAGGCTCCTTTGGAAATATTGGCCGCTTTCGCCAGCTCTTCGACGTTCACTTTTTTCAAACCATGCTTGCAGAAAAATTCATGGCCTTTCTCCAGTAATCTTTGTTGAATCATTTGTTTTTCCTGCTCCGAAAATGGTTTGGGCATGTTCACCTCTGTAACTATATGACTAATATAGAAAAACAGTCACAAGATTATAACATGATTCAGATTGAGTGTTTCAACCTCATGGGAATTAAGAAATACCCATTTAATGACTGAGAGGATAATAGAACAGAGATAAAATATTGATAGTATTTCTACGGCAGAAAAAAGTCTGACGTTCCTGTGCTTAATAAATCCGTAATAATCTAGTTAGTAAATCGAGGGCAGCCGCGCATGTGGATTCAACTTTATCTAATTTTTTGCAGCCTGGAAACGTTAGGTTTGTTCCTCCATACCGCAATGGAAAAATCACTGCCGCAAGAAACGGTGCTGCTGGGGTATTCCATCGAGCGGTTTGTCCTGCTCATCATTATTTTCCTCATTCTATTATTTTTGATTTATTTAACCTGGGGATCGTTGGACCCGGCCGGCAAGACACATGCCACCATCGAGCGATTTTTACGAAATTCAAAGTTGACCTGGACGGCCATGGGCGCTTGCGTACTGCTGATTGCGGGCGTCTACCTGTTATTCACGCAGCCGCCGGAATGGTTCGGAGCGCGCCAGGTGCTTTTCGACCGGATGAAGCCGCTGTTGTTCTGGCTGCAAACGCTGGCATGGCAGACCTTTTTCATGCTGCTGGTTTGGTACAGCGTTCATTCCATCCGGCAGCCGGAAGAAATGCAGAATCCCCTTTCTATAAGAGAAATGAATCCGGTTTTACTGATTTTCCTGGGAGCGATTGTACTGAAGCTGATGCTCGTCCTGCCGGGGACTTACGGATTATACAAAGACGTGGGCGAGTCCAAGTACTTCAACATGATCTACTACCTGTTCGAAGGAAAATTCTACTCGTCGGCAGACGATGTCACCACCCATTATCCGTTGTTCTATCCCTTGATGCTGCTGTTCACGTATTCCGTGAAGAACTATACCTTCCATTGCATTATGGCGTTGAACGCCATCTTTGCATCCAACATCGTTTTTCCCCTGTATTTGCTGGCGCGCAGATTCCTGACTCAAAAATACAGCCTGATCCTGATCGCCATCGCCTGCGTGATCCCCTTCCAGTTTCTGATCCCCAACCGGCTGCTGAGCGAAAACCTGTATTTCCCGCTGCTGCTGTGGTGTGTATACCTGGCCTTTGTATTGCCGGAAAATCCAAAACAACGCTGGCTGTGGGACAGCTTGACCGGATTGTTTTTCGGGCTGCTGTACCTGACGCGCTTCATCAGCCTGGCAATCATCCCTTTCCTGATGCTGATCTGGTGGCTGAAACCCTTCGATGGTGTCAAGGGAATATTCCAATTGAGTTGGAAGAAAATCGGCCATGCGTTCCTGATCATTGCAGTAACAGGGGTGGTTTACAGCCCGTGGATTCTTATCGGAGTTCACAACGGCTTGAGCCTGAAGGAGTGCCTGGGTTTCGGCATCACCGCCAGCACGAATACGCAGCAACTAACGATCCTCAATTTGTTGATTTGGCTGCTGCTTTACCTAGCCTATTTCATCCTGCTGGCTGCGCCCGTCCTGAATGTTTTCGCCATTGCCATGCAGGTTTTTTATCCGCGAAAGATCGAGACGGATGAAAACAGCCGCTGGTTGTGGTCGTTATTATTCCTACTGATGGGATTCAGTGCGGCGGTGGTGCGGCATTCCTGGCGGGCATTCTATAACCTTGAGATGCCGGAGAGGATCATGGGACGCTACGTGATCTATTTCGTCCCCTTGTTCCTGCTGACCGGGTTCATCGGGATAAGCGGCTTTCGTAAAAACCGTTACCGCTCATTTTTCCATTTCTTCAGCATCACCACCTTGCTGGAATTTGCGCTGGTGATTTTCAGCTACGTGCTCATCATCAGCGCAAAAATAATTCCGCTCGGCGATCAATTCATTGAGCCATTGATATCCATCGATGGTTTCTATATCCAGCAACTGGGTGGTTTTTTCTGGGTTTTCCTGGCAATATTGTATTTTGGGAATTCTTATTTCTTGTGGTACGGCAGGAAAAGCGCTGTCGAATTCGCGGGCTGCGTGCTGGCGGTGTTCTACCTGTTCGCCGAGATCGATTGTATCGATATCCTGAAGCGGGAAAACACTTTTCAAAAGCTGGGCTACACCCTTTCCGAGATCATGCTGAACGCCAACAAGGGACGGGATGAAAAACGCGATTATACAATTTATTTCTCGGATGGCATCTACGTTGACGACCGCAAGGATTTTGCCTGGAGTTTATACGTGCGCAACCTGGATTTCGACTGGGAGATCATCAAATATCCGGCGGCGGAAAAACCCCAACTGAACGACCAGGATGGGTTTGTGATTTATCCACTGGATGAAATGCAAATTCCCCATAACGAGGAATCTCAATTCGTCAAGATCAATGGCGAACAGTTTGTGGTGGAAGTAAATCTGAATTAAGACCCAGGACCAGGCGTTTTTCTAAATCTTCCAATGCTGCAGGAAAAGGCGGGTGCGCTCATGGCGCGGATGGTTCAGTAGCGCCTCTGCAGGCGCAATTTCTATGACTTTGCCTTCATCCAGATAAATAATCACTTCGGCCAGGCGCAGCGCCTGCGCCGGTGAATGGGTGGAGAGGATCACGGTGCAGCCGGTATCGGCGGTATAACGCAGCAGGGTTTTCTCGATCTGGTCGGTGCCGCGGATGTCGGTGGAAGAGGTGGGCTCGTCCAGCAGGAGCAGCTTGCGCGGGCGGGCGATCATGCGCGCGAAGGCCATGCGCTGGGTTTCGCCTCCCGACAGGCGGTTGCCGCGCGAATGCGCCAGGGCGTTCATGCCGACGGCTTTCAGGGCTTTGTTTGCCAGCTTTTCCGCATCGGGGCAACCGGCCAGTGCGATCTCGATGTTTTTCAGCACGCTGAAACCGAAGGCGTAGGGTGATTGGGGCATATACCCCATTTCAGCGCGCGGAACATTGCGGATCTCGCCGGTGTCCGGCAGCAAGCTGCCGGCCAGCAAGCGCAGCAGGGTGGTTTTTCCGCTGCCGTTTACGCCGATCAGGGCATAGCGCTTGCCGGGCTCGAATGACAGGCGGGGGATGTCCAAAATGACGCGGGCGGCATATTTCCAGGAAACATCAATCAGCTCAATCACGCGCGCTCCCTGTCCGATAAATTTTGCACGATGGAATTTACAATAAATGAAATGACCAGCAGAATAAACCCAAGGGCAACTGCGAACTCGAAATGCCCCAGATTGGTTTGCAGCACAATAGCGGTGGTCATCACGCGCGTTTTATACTGGATGTTGCCGCCGGCGATGGTCACTGCGCCGACTTCGGCAATGGCGCGGCCAAAACCGGCCAGCACGGTGGAGATGAATTGAACGCGGCACTCGTAGATGACGTAAAGCATTTGCTGGAGAGGCGGGATGCCCAATCCCAGGCAGGTTTCCTTGATTTGCGGCGCGCGCAGGGAAACGATATTGGCGGTCAGGCCGGTGATGATGGGCGTGATCAGGACCACTTGCGCGATCACCATGGCAGTAACTGTGTACAACAGCTTGAGTTTACCCAGCGGACCGCTGCGGGAAAGGATCAGGAAGACGATCAGGCCGGCAACGACCGGCGGCAAGCCCATGAGTGTGTTATTAATGCGCTGGACGACTGCTTTACCGCGAAATTCGTTGCTGCCGATCCAAACGCCGGAAGGGATGCCCAATAGCGCGGAGATGGATGTGCTGAAAAAGGACATTTGCAGCGTAACGCCGATGATCTCACGGAGTTCCGGATTTTCACCGAAGAGCAATTGAAAGGCCTGGACGAGCGCATCCATTAGAGTATCAGGGAATCAGAATCGGAAGGGGGCATTGCTGCCCCCTTGTCATCAAAGGATTTGTTACCGGATGGTGAAGAATAACTGTTCACCATATTCTTCCACACCATATGCATCAATCAGATCGAGCGCTTCCGCGGAAGTCATCCAGGCAATGAATGCCTTGGCGCCTTCATAGTTGGTGTCAGGCCAGCGTTCGGGTGTGACTGCGATCATGGAGTAGGTATTCTTCATATCGTCTGATTCCCCCAGCAGGATAACGAGGGAGGTATCGGTCGCCAGGAAGGTGGCTTTATCGGAGAGCGTGTAAGCGCCCATTTCGTCGGCCGTGGTGAGCGCCTGGCCCATACCGCCGCCAATGTTGACGTACCACTCGCCTGCGGGAGTGATTTCTGCCGCGGTCCAAATCTTGAGTTCGGCTTTGTTGGTGCCGCTGTCATCACCCCGTGTGATGAATGTAGAGCCGGAAGCCGCAATGGCTTTGAATGCATCCGCAGCGGTGGCTGTGTTCTTCACGCCGGAGGGATCATCTTTGGGGCCGACAATTACAAAGAAGTTATACATGAAGGGAACACGTTCTTCACCGAAACCCTCGGCAATGTATTCCTCTTCGGAGGCCTTGGCATGCACCAACAGGGCATCCGCGTCGCCCGTGCGGGCTTTTTCAATGGCGGCGCCGGTGCCGGCGGAGGTGACTTCCAGCGTGTATCCGGTGGCAGCTTCAAAGTAGGGCTGGAGGTAGGGCAGCAAGCCGGAATCGTTGACGGAGGTGGTAGTGGAAAGCCGGATGACCGGATTTTCTATTGCCGGTGCAGCTTCCGCTTCTTCGGCGGGAGCTTCGGCGACGACTTCTTCAGCGGCTTCTTCAGCCGCCGGTTCGGCCGCGGCGGGTTCAGCGGCTGCCTGCTGAGCGCAGGCAGCGGAGGCAAAAACCATTGCCAGGGCAACCAATAACACAAAAACTTTTTTCATCTCTTTCTCCTTTCCAAACACGGGAGGCGCCGTTGTTTCCGACGGCACCCTTGAGCACGGCCGGCATTTGGGATTTACCGGCGTGCTGCCGCTCGCAGCCCATGGGAGTAACCCGAAGGGAGGCGAGTCGAAGAAATTGTTGAGGTGATTATATGATTGTTATAGTACGAATGTCAATTATTCATTAACTGAACAATTGTTTTTTAAGCAGGAAATCATTTCACATCCCTTGAGTTGAAATAATCAGAAAAGATTTCCAGAAGGAAGATCCGTTTTATTTACGGCCGCACTCGTAAGTTTCACCACGCAGGGTTTCCACGGCATGCACCATCACCGGCAGGAAGACCTGCAAACATTCCACGGCGGCCTTGGGGCTGCCCGGCAGGTTGACGATCAGCGTGCGTTTGCGGATACCGGCGGCGGCGCGCGAGAGCATGGCGCGCGGCGTGATCTGCGCGCTAGCCTGGCGCATGGCTTCGGGGATGCCGGGGACAGCGCGGTCGATGACGGCCAGCGTAGCTTCGGGAGTCACGTCGCGCGGGGCGAAACCGGTGCCGCCGGTGGTGAAGATCACGTCTGTTGCGCCTGCGTCTGCCAGGCGGCAAAGCGCGGCTTCAATTTGGTCTCTTTCGTCCGGGATGATGAGGGTCTCGTTGACGACGGCGAGGTCTTTCAACGCTTCCACCAGCGCCGGGCCGCTTTTGTCCTCGCGCGCGCCGCTGGAGCCCTTATCGCTGATGGTGATGACCGCTGCGCGGATGGACGGCACAGTCACGATTTCGTCGCCTGCTTTCACGGTTCCCTCCTTGATCACTTTGGTAAATATGCCTTCGGTGGGCATGACGCACATGCCTACTTGCTGGTAGATCTGGCAATGATGATGACATTCCTTGCCGATCTGGGTTACTTCCATTAGAACTTCACCCACCCACAGGCGCGAGCCGACCGGCAGGGAAACCAGGTCGATGCCCTGGGTGGTGATGTTCTCGGCGAACTTGCCGGGGGTCAAGTCATCGACGCCCATGGCGGCCATCTTGTCGATGCTCTCCTGCGCCAGCAGGCTGACCTGGCGATGCCAGTTGCCGGCGTGGGCGTCGCCCTGGATGCCGTGATCGACCATTAATGTGACTTGATCGACCGGATGCTTGAAAGTACCCTTTTTCTCGCTGATGTTGACTGCAACCACACGCGCCATGCTATTAACCTCCGATCTCGTTCATATTCTTTAGGGAAATGAAACCTTCCTCAAAATGATGGCCGACAGGTTTGCGGTAAATCGCGTCGCGAATGGCCCCAGTCAGGGAATTGTCATCTCCGGAGAGATATTCTTTCAATGGGATTTCCAGGTTGTTTCCCAGGCAGGGGCGCAGCGTGCCGTCGCTCATGACGCGGATGCGGTTGCAGGCTGCGCAGAATTTATGCGAAACGGGGCTGATAAAACCCACGCGGCCGAGATGTCCGTGGATGGCGTAATCGGTGGAAACCTGGCCGGCTTGTAGAGGAGGGACAGGTTTGAGATAGGGCCGGGCGGCGAGCAGTTCGTCGCTGCCGACGCGCAGGGAATCGTCCTGCCCCAGGCTGCCGATGGGCATCAGCTCGATGAAGCGCACGTCCACCGGCCGGTCTTTGGTAAGGGCGATGAAATTATCCACCTCGCGATCGTTTTTGCCGCGCACCAGCACGGCGTTGATGCGCACGGGGGTCAGCCCGGCGGCAATGGCTTCATCAATGCCGGCCAGCACGGCCGCCAGGTCGCCGCCGGTCATCTCGCGGAAGGTATCGGCATCCAGCGAATCCAGGCTGATGTTGATACGCCGCAGCCCGGCCTGCTTGAGCGCCTGCGCCTGGCCTTGCAGCATCTGGGCATTGGTGGTCATGTTTACCTCGGCAATGCCGGGGATGGCGGCCAGTCCGCTTACGATGGCGAGGATATCGCGGCGCAGCAGCGGCTCACCGCCGGTCACGCGTACTTTGCGGATGCCCAGGCAGGCGCAGGCGCGGGCGATGCGCAGAAATTCGTCGGTTGTCAGTTCTTCTTTTTTGGGGCAGACGCCCTCATCCGCGCGGCAATATGCGCAGCGCAATGTGCAGCGCTCTGTAACAGAGAGGCGCAGGTATTCAATAGTACGTCCAAATTGGTCGATCAAGAGGAAGATTCTCCTTGGTTACTCTTCGCGAATAAATACACCAGATTTACCGCCGCTCTTGCTAAGCAGGCGCAGATCGGTGATCTGCATGCCGCGGTCCACGGCTTTGCACATATCGTAAATGGTCAGGGCGGCCACACTGGCAGCCGTGAGCGCTTCCATCTCGACGCCGGTTACGTAAGTGCACTTAACGGTGGCGGTGATGCGCACGGCGTCCTCACCGGCAGCAGCGATCTCCACGGCAGTGTTGGTGAGCGGGATGGGATGGCAGAGCGGGATCAGCTCGGGGGTGCGCTTGGCGGCCAGGATGCCGGCCACGCGCGCGCAGGCGAATACGTCGCCTTTCTTAATTCCGCCGGCCATGATCAAGGCCAGCGTGGCGGGTTTCATTTTTACCAGAGCTTCGGCCACGGCGACCCGTTCGGTCGCGTTCTTGCGGCCGACGTCCACCATGACGGCTTGCCCGTTTTTATCGAGATGGTTCAATTCCATTGGCGCAGCTCTCCCGGAGTATGTATAGTATACCCGCCCAGCGCTTGCAAACGGCGGGTAAATTCCGGGCTGTGCAGCACTTCCAACAGCCTTTTCACGGATTCGAGCTCGAGTGCGTCCTCTGCGAACAGCAGGTCGTATTGCTCCTCACACAGCGGGATGAAATCCAGGTTGTAGATGCGGGCGGCGGAGAGGATGCCCATGCCTGCATCGGCGGTGCCGGAAGCGATGGCGGCGGCCACAGCGGTGTGGGTGTACTCCTCGCGTTCGTAGCCGTGGATGGCAGCGGTATCCAGTTTGTTCTGCTTGGCCAGATAATCGCACAGGATGCGCGTACCGCTTCCTTTTTGGCGGTTCACGTATTCCAGCCCGACCAGGTCGGCGAAGCCTTTGATGCCTTTGGGGTTGCCGGCCGGCACTATCAAGCCCTGGATGCGTTCGACGCACTCCACCAATGCCACGCCGCCCTCGGGGAAATACTTGCGCAGGTAGGGGGTGTTATAGGCGCCGCTGGCTTCGTCCAGCAGGTGAATACCGCCCAGATGGGCTTCGCCGCGTTTGACGGCCATAATACCGCCCATGCTGCCGACGTGCGAGGAAGCCACCAAGCTATCGCGCCAGCGGCGGCGCATGAGGTCGGCTACTTCGTCCAGCAGCGGATCGTGGCTGCCGGTGATCACCAGGGTGCGTTCGATCTCGTCCATGCCGCGCATCAGGCGCACGTGCACGCTCTCGCCGGCTTCGTAACCCTCGGTGTCCTGGGGGATGTCGATAATACCGTCGGCTTTTACGAACGAGCTGACCACGCCCGCGCCACGGTTGAGCGGCACCGCCACCAGCTTGCCGCCCACTTTGCCCAGGCGCGCGCGCACGAATTCGCGGTATTTTAGAGAAGAAGTCAGGCGGCGCGAAATGACCGCGTCGATCTCGCTGACCTTGTCCGCTTCCCGGCAGGTGAGCCGGTCTATGACCGGTTTGAAGATGCGTTCCAGCACCAGGATGCCCGAAACCGGGTAGCCGGGCACGCCCAGCACCGGAATCACATCCTTTGAATCTTTTGCGAAAGCGAAACCCAACACAGCGGGCTTGCCGGGCTTGATGGCGATGCCGTGCAGCACCACCTCGCCTACGCTGCGCATGGCCTGGGCGGAATAATCCTCGCTGCCGGCGGAGGAGCCGGCATTCAGGATGAGCGCGTCGCACTCCGCCAGAGCATTTTTCAAGGCGGCTTCGATCAGGGTTTGGTCGTCTTTGACGATGGGATAAACCCTGGACTGGCAGCCCCACTGGGTCAGCATGCCGGAGAAAATGGTGGAGTTGAATTCAATAATGTCGCCCGAACCGGGATTCTCGGTGGGGGGGACGATCTCATCGCCGGTGGGGATGATGCCCACCAGCGGGCGTTTGACCACCTCGATCTGCATAACGCCCGCGGCCAGCATGGCGCCCATACAGGCAGGCGTGATAGCAGTGAAGGATGGTACGATCATGTCGCCGGCGCTGATGTCCTCACCGATCTGGCGGATGTTCTCCCAGGGTACGGCGGGTGTGTAGAGCGAGACCATACCGCTTTCTTCGATAACATCCTCGATCATCACCACCGCGTCGCAGCCGGCGGGCAGTGGGTCGCCTGTGTCCACGCGCACGAAGTCGCTTTCGCGCAGGCGAGCGGGCGTGGTTTCGCTGGCGCCGAAAGTTTTGGCGGCATCCAGGGCGATACCGTCCATAGCGCAGGCGTTATAATGCGGCGCGCAGATTTTGGCGTAGACCGCTTGCGCAGTGATGCGCCCCAGAGCGGCGGTGACCGGGATGGTCTCGGTTTTATAGGTCAGCCCGCGCGATGCCAGCGCGTCCAGGTAAATCTGGGCGGCTTCATCCAGCGGGAAATTCGTTAAATATTGAAACGGCATGGCTTTACCTCTCAAACAGGATCACTTCCACCGGTTCGCCCTGCGGCAGTCCTTCGCAATCGCGCGGGATGCGGATGAAACCCTGCGCGCAGGCAAGCGTACTGATCAGCCCGGATTTGCTGGCGATGGGCTGGGCGCCGTTGGGCGTGATGGCAACCGGCACGAATTCCTCGCGCCCGTGGTTGGAGGAAACCGCGCGTGTGAGCGGCAGGGTCAGCCTGCGCTCCGCGGGCTGCGCGCCCAACATGGAATAAATGAGCGGGCGCACCAGCATGTGGAACATGAAGTAAGCCGCCACCGGGTTGCCGGGCAGGCCGAAAACGGGTTTGTTTTGGATGACACCCAGGATGGTGGGTTTGCCGGGCTTGGCGGCCACGCCGTGCACCAGCAGCTCGCCCAGGGCGGAGATCACCGCGGGCATGGCGTCCTTGACGCCCACCGAGGTGCCTCCGGAAAGGAGCAGCAGGTCGCAACCCGGCAGGGCGCTTTCAAGCGCGGCGCGGATGGCGGATTGATTATCCTTGATAATGCCGACAAAATGCGCTTCTCCGCCGCATTGCCGCACGGCGGCTGCCAGCATGGGCGCGTTCACATCGCGGATCTGGCCGCCTGCCAGGGGCTGGCCGGCCGGTACCAGCTCGTCGCCGGTGGAGATGATCCCTGCCAGCGGCTTGCGCACGACGGCCAGGCGACTGACGCCCATGGCGGCCAGCGTGCCGATCTCGGCGGCCGACAGGAGAGAGCCGGCGGGGATGACGGTTTGGCCGGGCTTGACGTCGTCGCCGCGGAAGATCAGGTTGGCGCCGGGCGCGACCGGTTTGTTGATGGCGATGGTGCCGCCGCCGAAATCTTCGGCGTGCTCGAGCATCACCATGGCATCCGCGTTGGCGGGCAGCTCCGCACCGGTAGGCACGTAAGCGCACTGGCCTTGCTGTAAGGTAATGGTCGCGGGCTCGCCCATGCGGGATTCGCCGGCCAGGGTCAGCAGGGCGGGGATGGCGTCCGTGCAGCCGAACACGTCCGAGGCGATCACGGCGTAGCCGTCCACCGTGGCGCGGTTGAAATTCGGCACGAATTCCTGCGAGAGGATATCCTGCGCTGTCACGCGCCCCAAAGCTTCTGCAAGGGGAACCTGTTCAGTGGGCATGCGCAACCCTCCGAAGCTTTCGGAGACCAGGGCATTCACTTCCGCGACCGTTTTTACGTTCAGCATGGCTATTCTTCAAAAGACAGTGTAATTTTACAATTAATACCCAAGATGTCGGTAATAAAAAATATTAACGATCTTGATATTAAGAATAGATGTACGTTTAATTCATGGTTTGGGATCAACAATTATGTAAAAAAACCTTGTGTTTCCCTCACCCCCGGCCCTCTCCCTGAAGCAGGGTTATTTTCGAATTCAAGTAATCTCTCAGGGAGAGGGGGAAAATATCCAAATTAGAGCAGCATCTGCGGCCAGTATTGCAAGGCTTCGGCCAGGTGGGTGTTTTGGATGTCCCCGGAATGGTCCAGGTCGGCGATGGTGCGCGCCAGCTTGAGGATAAGGGGATAGGTACGTGTCCTAAGAGATTCTCCGAAGATTAATTTATGAGTAAAAAATTGCGACCTTTGGATTCTTGAATTTACAGGGTATATGTGATAGTATAGTTTCATCACGATGAGAGGACTACCAAAGGGTAAGATTTATCTTCCCGCGGGAATGCCTCTTATTTTATTTTTTCTCCAATTTTTCCTTTAGCAAATTAATCGGGATAATAAATCTGGCGAATTTCCGCAGGAGAGTGGAATATTTGTCATTTGGAATCATTACTTTTAGTAATTTGTTTTGAGATTCCAAATAATCAATCAAACACAGGAAATCCCCATCACCGGACACAATAATTGCTTTTTGGTAATTTGGAAATTCGATCATTGCATGTAAAACTAGTTCGGCGTTGACATTTCCCTTGTAAGTAGTAAGCTTACCTTTCTTGATTTTCAGAACAGGTTTGAAAATCAAGACATAACCATATTCCTGCAAAGTCCGGTATAGAGATGTGTTCTCCGGTACGAAACCAATAAAAAGATACGCTCTGGAGACATCGTATTTTGTCTTAAGGTATGTCAGGAATTTCGAATAATCCAGATCCCAGCCGGAATTTAGTACGCCCAAATGTAAGTTCTGGCTGTCGATGAAAGCATAAACTTTATCTTTATTCTTCATTTCACAATCCCACTTTGTGTTCGAAAATCCTTTTTTATTTATAAATAGCAGATCAGAATAATACCTGCGGCCGGTATTGCAGCGCTTCGGCCAGGTGGGTGTTTTGGATGTCGCCGGAATGGTCCAGGTCGGCGATAGTGCGCGCCAGCTTGAGAATGCGGTGATATGCGCGCGCGGAGAGGTGCATCTGCGCCATGGCGGCGCGCATCAGTTTCTGCGAGGCGTTGTCCAGCGCGCAGTACTCGCGCAGATCGGCGGTGCGCATGTCGGCGTTGCACAGAATGCCGGCGGCAGCCTGGCCGCCCTGCTGGAAGCGCAGGCGCTGCACCTGGCGGGCGGCTTCCACGCGGGCGCGGATGACCTCGGAAGGTTCGCCGTAGCGCTGGTCGCTGAGCTTGTCGTAATCCACGCGCGGCACCTGCACGTGGATGTCGATGCGGTCCAGCAGCGGGCCTGAGATGCGCTTCTGGTAGGTGGTGATGGCGCCCTGCGAGCAGGTGCAGGCGCGCTGCGCGTCCCCATAGTAACCGCACGGGCAGGGGTTCATGGCGGCCACCAGTTGGAAGTTGGCGGGGAAGGTGAGCGAGCCGCGCGCGCGGCTGATGGTGACGTGCTTATCCTCCAGCGGCTGGCGCAGCACTTCCAGCACGTTGCGGCCAAATTCGGGCAATTCATCCAGGAAAAGCACGCCGCGGTGCGCCAGGGATACCTCGCCGGGGTGCGGCCAGTTGCCGCCGCCCACCAGCCCGGCGTGCGAGATGGTGTGGTGCGGGGCGCGGAAGGGGCGGGTTTGGATGAGGGGCACCTCCGGCGGTAGCATGTCGGAGATGGAATAGATGCGCGTGACGTCCAACGATTCGTCGATGGTCATGGCTGGCAGGATGGCGGGCAGGGCGCGCGCCAGCAGGGTCTTGCCCGCGCCGGGTGGGCCGATCATCAGCAGGTTATGCCCGCCGGCGGCGGCCACTTCCAACGAACGCTTTACGTGCTCCTGGCCTTTGACTTCCTTGAAATCCGTCAGCGCCCAGGCCTCGCCGCCGCTGAAGGTGGTGGGCGGCTGGGGAGCAATGCTCAGGCGCTCCTGCAAACAGGCGGCCAGGTCGGCCAGCGAATCCACCGGGATGACCTCCAGCCCGGGGATCAGCGCGGCTTCGCCCGCGTCGGCCTGGGGGACATAAATGCGCTGGAAACCCTGCTCACGGGCGATGGCAGCCATGGGCAGCACGCCGCGCACATGCCGTACGCTGCCGTCCAGGGAGAGCTCGCCCACCACCAGGCTCTTTTCCAGCGTTTGCGTGGGGATCATTTCCATGCAAGCCAGGACGCCCAGGGCGATGGGCAGGTCGTAGGACGGCCCTTCCTTGCGCACCGAGGCGGGCGCCAGGTTGACTGTGAGGCGTTTACGGGGGTAGGGGTAACCGGCGTTTTTGATGGCGGCCATCACGCGCTGCTTGGATTCCTGCACAGCCGCGTCCGGCAGGCCGACAATATCCATGCCGGGCAGGCCCGGGGCAGTGTCGACCTCGACCTCCACGGTGACGCCCTCCAGTCCGATGATTGCACATGAAAAAACGCGGGCCAGCATGAGTACAAGTGTATTGAAATCCAGCTTAAATGTCAATTTAAGATGGCGGCGCGTGAATAAGTTCAGAAACATATGAGACGAAGGCTCTGGACAAAAAGGAGCATCGGGGTCATCCTTAGCGGTGGTAAACCAAAAAAAGGAGATCCCGATGCACATTCGATATCACTTGCCAAAGGAATTTTATCAGTTAGTCAAGCGCAAGCCAATAGCACTTAGCGAGAAAGCGAAACACAGACTGCAAATGCTGCGGGCATGGCAAGCAC
>JABLXK010000017.1 GCA_013178095.1 Anaerolineae bacterium
CTGTGAAGGTATAATCATTTCGGTGAGTCATTTCGTCTCCTATTTTGGTGTGATGACTATGTAGGATACTTCTGACTCACCCCTTTTGTTAAGGTTCTCTATTTTACAGAAAATATGTTACACCAACGAGTTTACTTGCCAAGATTTAGATTATTTAATGTATTTTATTAAAAAATCGTTATATACTATATTAATAATTTATATCATTGTAATATAAATTGTACAAAGAGGGTTTAATCAAAAATCAATTAAAGGAGGGCAAAATGAAAAAAGATCGGAAATTTTCAATATGGACTATATTGACTGTATTATTAATTTTACTAATAATTGGAAATAATATTGTATATGCTCAAGAAGAAAATCCAACTGAAGATCCTCAAGAAATTGCTATAGCTATTTCTGAAACTGCAACATTGCCAACAACTGAGCCAACTCAAAATTTCACCGTGACTTTTCAGGCGGGAAATAATCCAGATGACATATCTCAGGATATAGAAATAACAGAAGTGCCAACTGATACTCAAATTTTTGAACAAACAATAGTCCCAACAGAAAACTTACCGACATTGACTCCAACCGCAACCATTTCTGAAATAAAAACACCTCCAACGGATAAAGAAATTACGGCAGCGATATTATCGGATTTTATGAACGCTAACTCCGATGATCCATATGCATATATTAGCCGGGATTTGATGGAGATTGTAGTTGGAGAAAAAAAGCAATACCAGGACTGGTTAGTTGTCTTTTATGTTTTTACTGATTCTCCTTTAGATGAACATATTGTTATCGGTTTTTATCAAGAAAAATGGTTTCTGGTAAGTGAATTTAATCAAATGTTTAATGAATACATAGACCGTGTCCCTGATGAATTATTGACTATTGAAGAGAGAATCAACATACAGAATAATCAAGGTAAATCAGAATTATCAGCTCAAGCAATTTATACATATGAACTTCCCTTTGCTGCAGGAACGACACATAAAGTTAGTCAAGATTATTCTTCCAGTCATCCCGCATATGATTTTAGTATGTCCGCAGGTACACCAATCTATGCCGTATCGCAAGGTGAAGTTATTAGTGTGAAAGAAAATACGAAAGACTCATGTTATAGAACCTCAAAACCTCATTGCTCAAAACCTTGTGAACAATCCGGGAATTACATAGTTATTAAAAACAATAATGGGAATAGAGATGTTTATGTTCACATAAAACTAAACGGATCAGTAGTAAATATCGGGGACAATATTTCGAAAGGGCAGTTAATTGGATATTCTGGAAATACTGGTTGTTCAGAAGCACCTCACCTTCATTATCAATCTATGATAGGAGCATCTGGATCAACTTCAACACAAGTGTATTTTAATCCTTATGGGTCAATATCCTATAATAATAAATATTGTAGTATTAACAATGTTACTCAAATTCCGACCCCAACTTCACCAATTAGTACGATATATGATAGAACCCCTGTTTATAAATGGAAGCCAGTTGCCTGCGCGACAAAATATATTATCCAGGTTTATAAAAATTCGGAAGTATTAGAGAAAGAGGTGAAAAGCTCGACAGCTTGTAATTCAACATTATGCTCATATGATCCCGGAAAAATCTTGGAAAGTGGGCAGAATAAATTTCGAGTAAAGGCATATGTTGATGGAATTTGGTTTAGCTTCAGTAATTTCTTAAGCTTCAATGTTGCATACCCTTTACCTGTATCACCAATATCATATATAAGCAAGTTAAAACCAGATTACAGTTGGAACACTATTTCGGGGGCAACAAAATATCAGATTCAAGTCTATAAAGGGACTACTCAAAACCTATCAAAAACAATCTCAAACAGTACAATTTGCTCAGAATCAAAGTGTAAATATACTTCTCCAGTGTTTTTGAAAAATTTAACTACATATCGATGGCGTCTTAGGGCATATGTAAATGGATCTTGGACAAGTTATAGCGATTTTGTTTCGTTCATTACACCTTAGGAGTAACAGTGTAATTCTTATTTCTGCTTGATTAATTATTTTTGATAAGTATTAAAGAGGAGTTTTATGCTCTCAGGTTTGTTATGCAAGTTATCGTTGTTCAAGTGAAAATGTTCGCAAATAATATTTGATGTCCAATAAAATTTTTGATTATTAATCATTATTTTGAAAAGATTATAATAAGGGGTGAGTGGCGCTTGTTACTCAAGGGTGGCAGCCGCCACTATCTTTTTTAAATATTTCAGTTTTATTAATAACTTGATTGTTGAATTGCCTAGAGCAATTCTAAAGAGGTTTGGAGTTGGAATGAAAGTCAATGCAGTAATTTTTGACATGGACGGTGTAATCTTCGATACCGAGCGGGTTGCCAACCTTTCCTGGAAGATGGCTGAAAAGGAATTCGGCGTAACCACCAGCGAGGAGTTCCTGCACAGCCTGCTGGGCATCAACCTGCAGGACGCTTACCCGTTCTTCAAGCAATACATCGGCGACGTCGATCTGGGTCTGCGCATTTATGAATGGCGGCGCAAGTGGCTCAACGAGCATTATGCCAAAGAAGGCGTTCCGCTCAAACCGGGCGTGCGCGAGATTTTCGCTTACCTGAAAGAAGCCGGCATTCCCGGCGCCCTGGCCACCTCGAGCACCCGCGCCATCGTCGATAATTACTTTCGCTGGTCGCATCTGGAATGCCCGTTCGAGGCCATCCTCACCGGTGAAACCCTATCCAACGGGAAGCCGCACCCGGAGATTTTTTTGAAAGCCGCTCAAGCCCTGAAGAAAGATATCCATGCATGTCTGGTCATCGAGGATTCCATCAAGGGTATGCAGGGCGGTATCGCCTCGGTCGCCATGACCGTGATGGTGCCGGACCTGGTGCAGCCGACAGCGGAAATCAGGGAGAAAGCTTTTTCCATCCAGGGATCGCTGCTGGACGTGATCGCCCTGATCGAAAAGCTGAACCACGCCGAAGAAAAAAGCGGGTGAAAATGCGTCCCAGACGCGATACATTTAGAAGTCTGAAAAAAAATCGGAGGTTTTACATGCCCAAGAAAATCATCATCGATACCGATCCCGGGGTGGACGACACCATTGCCATCTGCGTGGCGCTGCGTTCGCCCGAAGTGCAGGTGATCGGCCTAACCAGCGTGTTCGGCAACGCGCCCGGCGAAGTGACTGCCCAAAACGCGCTGCGCCTGGTGGAGCTGGAAGGCCACGGTGACATCCCGGTGGCGCGCGGCAGCGATGTGCCGCTGGTTTTTCCGCTTGAGCGCCTGGGCACCTGGGTGCACGGCGAAGACGGCATGGGCAACACCCATCCCCCCGCGCCGCGCGGCAAACTGGTCGATCAAACCGCGGCCGAGTTCATCATCGACACGGTGCGCGCCAACCCGGGTGAAGTGATCCTGGTGCCGGTCGGCCCGCTGACCAATCTGGGCCTGGCGCTGCGCCTCGACCCCGGCATTGCCGGCCTGGTCAAGGAAGTGGTGATCATGGGCGGGGCGGTGGCCTGCCCGGGCAACATGACCCCTGTCTCGGAAGCCAATATTTACCACGATCCGCATGCCGCCGACATGGTCATGGCAGCCGGCTGGCCGCTGACCATTGTGGGGCTGGACGTGACCCATAAAACCATGATGACCACCCAATTCCAGCAGGAGCTCTTCAAGGCGGATAATCCGGCGGTCAGGTTGATCGAAAAAATTCTGCCCTGCTATAAAAATTATTTTAACGGCGCTTTCGGATTGAACGGCGCGATTTATACGCACGATCCTTCCGCGCTGGCTTACGTGATTCGGCCAGAGTTGTTCGAAACCCAATCAGTGCCGGTGTTCGTGGAGACCGCTGGGCGCTGCGTGGGGCAGACGGTGGCGGACTGGCACCATCAATGGGAAGAGCGCCCGGAGGTCAAGGTTTGCCTGGGCGTGGATTCGCCCGGTGTGCTGGCCCTGATCAAGGAACGCTTGACCAAATAAAATCTTTAATCGGAAATTTCGAAGACCTGAATTGCAGCACAGTTCAGGTCTTTTTCATCCCGGCCATATTTTGAGTTGGCATTCAAAGGATAGGCGGATAGAATGCTAAGTTTCGCTAAATAAATAATCATTAATAAGAGGAGAGAAATGGCTACCAAAATCATCATCGACACCGACCCGGGAGTAGACGACACCATCGCGATCTGCATGGCGCTGCGCTCGCCGGAGGTGCAGGTTCTGGGGCTCACCAGTGTTTTCGGCAACGTCAAGGGCGAGGTGACCGCCCAAAACGCGCTGCGCCTGGTGGAGCTGGAAGGGCATGGCGACATTCCGGTTGCACGTGGCAGCGACCTGCCGCTCTTCTCCCGCTTCGAAATGGACGGCGCGGTGGTGCATGGCGAAGATGGCATGGGCAATACCCATCCGCCCACGCCCCGGGGCAAAGTCATCGAGCGCACTGCGGCGCAGTTTATCGTGGATACCGTACGGGCCAACCCCGGCGAAATGACTTTGCTGGCCATAGGACCGCTGACCAACCTGGCGCTGGCGCTGCGCCTCGACCCCGGCATTGCCGGCCTGGTCAAGGAGGTGGTGGTCATGGGCGGGGCGGCGGCCTGCCCGGGCAATATGACCCCCGTGGCGGAAGCCAATATCTGGCATGATGCGCACGCGGCGGATACCGTCATGGCGGCCGGGTGGCCGCTGGTGCTGGTGGGACTGGACGTAACCCAGAAAACCGTGATGAGCGCGCAATTTCGGCAGGAATTGTTCCGCGCGGATAATGCCGCCGTGCGGTTCATCGAGAAGATCATCCCCTGTTATGTTCAGTTCGCGGACACGGTATACCGCATGGACGGCGGCATCTATACCCACGATCCCTCCGCCATGGCTTACATCATACGGCCTGATTTGTTCAGCACTCGCAGCGCACCGGTATTTGTGGAAACCGAAGGGCGCTGCATTGGCCAGACGGTGGCCGATTGGCAGCATCAATGGGAAGCGCGGCCGGAGGTCAAGGTTTGCTTGGATGTTGATTCGGCCGGCGTGCTGGCCTTGATCAGGGAACGCTTAACCCGGTAACCGTCAGACGTTGGCCTTTTAAAAAATTATTGTGTAGCGAAAGTACCCTCCAACCCGGATTGTACGGTTGAAAATTATACAATTCACCCTATAATCAAATCAAAGAAAAAAACTCAGGAGAGGAGGGTATTCATGAAAAGCAGGAATACTGTAATTTTGGCATGCGCGTGCATGGCCGCGCTGCTCCTCACCGCGGCTTCACCCAACCCGCAGGAATTAAACCCGCAAGCCCCGCAAGAACCGGTCAAATTGATCTTTATCCACCATTCCACTGGCGAGAATTGGCTGGCGGATGGTTACGGCAACCTGGGCGAAGAATTGGGTGAGAACAATTATTTCGTCAGCGATACCAACTACGGCTGGGGCCCCGATTCCATCGGCGACCGCACGGATATCCCGGACTGGCTGGAATGGTTCGACAGCGATCAAACTACCGCATATATGCAGGCTTTATTCAATGAAAGCGATCAGCACGCCGCGTACACGCGCCGCCTCGCGGATCCCGGTGGAGAAAACCGAATCATCCTGTTCAAGTCCTGTTTCCCAAATTCCGAGCTGGGCGGCAGCCCGGATGACCCGCCTGCAACCTACGGCGATTTAACCGTTGGCGGGGCAAAATTTGTGTATAACCGCATCCTGGAATATTTCGCCAGCCGCCCGGACAAGCTGTTTGTGGTGATCACCGCGCCGCCGGTCAGCTCGCGCGAATATGCCGCGAATGCGCGCGCTTTCAATAATTGGCTGGTGAACGATTGGCTGAAAGAAGCGGAGTACACCCGGAAGAACGTAGTCGTTTTTGATTTTTACAACATCCTGACGGACGCGAACGCCCATCACCGTTATGCAGATGGCAAGATCGAGTATATTGCCGGCAAACGCGACACGCTGGCATATCCCTCCGGCGACGACCATCCCTCGGAAAAAGGCAGCCAAAAAGCCACCGAAGAATTCATCCCCTTCCTGAACAGTTATTATCACCAATGGGTCGTTGACGCGCCTGCGGCAGTCGTTGCGGAAGCCGGCAATACGTCCGCGCTGCCGCAGCCAACGAAAGAAGTTCCCCGCGCGGAAAGCCAGACTCCAGGCGGCGCGTTGATCGACGATTTTGAGGGAAGCGTTCCATCCGGCACTGATGGCTGGGAAGTGTTTTGGGATGAATCTGTCCCGACCAGGCTGCGCTGCGAGGCGGATGCAACTGTGGCGCACGCCGGCTCCCAGGCCCTTGTGATCGATTTCGCCATCCGGCCCAATTCCTGGGCAACCTGCAATCTTCTTTATGGCAGCCTTCAGGATTGGAGCGGATACGACGGGTTAGCGTTCTATTTATCGGCTGCGCAAGCCGGTTTGGTATTCAATGTGGACCTTTACGCCGGCAGCCCCGACGCGCAGGAAACCTACCAGTACACCATTGAAACGCCGCCGGATAGTGTGAGCGGGTGGATTTCCATCTCCCTCTATTGGAGCGATTTTCATCGCGTGGCCTGGGAAGAGGATGCCGGCGCGGTCTTTGACCACCCCGAACAAATCAGCGGTCTGGCATTTGGATTGAACACCTTCCCGGATACTCCTAATGAAGGCATGATCCGGGTGGATGACCTGGGTTTGATCGAAGCACAGCCCGAATCACCAGTTACTTCCCAATAGAATCTCGAGGAAGATCCCTTGTGCAGTGGATTGTCTGAAAAATTATTAAAAAAGAAACGCCGCGCGCGCGGCGTTTCTTTTAGGGCCAACAATAAGGACTATTTCCTGCGCTTGAAGAAGTTGATGACCAGCAGCAGCAAAACCGCGCCGACAAAGGCCACGATGATCTCGCCGATCAATCCGCCCAGGTCCAGGCCGAAGAGTGAAAACACCCACGTACCCAGGAAAGAACCGGCGATGCCGATCAGGATGTCGGCCAGCGTGCCGAAGGTATTTTTGACCACTTTATCGGCCAAAAAACCGGCGACGGCGCCTACAATAACGAGCATTAAAATATTCATGATAACAACTCCTTTTTGGTTATATCTTCAGTATAACGAGCACTTGAAAAATATACAATTGCACAGTGAGCTTTATTATATAACTCTAATACGATGCTGATTCGGTTGATCTTCTAAAAAGGTCAATTTTTTGACTTTTATCTTCATTTGTGCTATTTTTAACCATCGAAATTTACTCAGGATTATTGCAATGATCAGAGAACGGATAGCTGATAACGTATATTGGTTTCAAAGTGAAATTTACGCCCAGGTGACCGCCGGTGCGATCGTGGGTTCCAATTGGGCGGTTCTGGTGGATACCCTGGCGCTGCCCCAGGAAACGCTGGAGATGCGGGCTTACCTGGAAGAGACCCTGGGTGTGCAGGTACGCTATATTGTCAACACTATCTACCATGCCGATCACACTTTCGGCAATTGCTTTTTCCCCGGCGCAGTAGTGATCGGGCACAGCCTGTGCCGGAAATTGATGGAACAACATAATTATCAAGCGCTGGAAAGAATCCGCGAGCAAAACCCCGAATTCAAGAAAGTAAAGGTCCAGCTGCCCGGCCTGACTTTCGATTCGGGCACCTTGTCACTGCAGATCGGCAAACGCCACATTAAAATATTCCCCACGCCGGGCAACAGCCCGGATGGTATTTCCGTGCTGGTACGCGAAGACCGCGTGCTGTTCAGCGGTGACGCATTCCTGCCGCTGCCGATCATCGTCGAGGGTGACGTGGATCAATCCAGCGAAACTATCAAGGCGATTGCCAAGATGAGCCTGGAAAATATCGTGCAGGGGCATGGCGACGTGATCCTGCGCGGCGAGATCGACCAGGCAGTCAAAAGCAACCTGAATTACCTGGCAGCCATCAAGAAAGTGGCGCGCACGGCAGCCAAACGCAAAGACCCGCTGACGGTTTTGGAAGAAGCCACGGTGGAGGAGTGCGGAAAGAGCCGCGTGCTGCTGGGCGGCCTGGTGGAAGACTTGCACAAACGGAATTTGGCAGCCCTCTACAAACAGGAAATGGCTGCGAATCAATAAATACCGATTCTAAATACTATTTTTTGATGAATTGGTCTTTCTTGAAGATGCGCGCCAGCAGTTGCACGCGCCGCTCGGTGCCTTCCTTGAGCCGTTTCAGGTTGGGGATCAGCGCCAGGATTACCAATGCCAGCGACAGGATGCCGAACAGGACGTAAGCCCACGGGCTCATGCCCTCCAATGCCCGCACGACAAAAACACCCAGTGCTGAAAACGCGATGCTGATGGTGGTCAGTGAGGCATACCCCACCAACACATAGAAAATCGCGGCAAACGGCAGGATAATCATCCAGGAATTGAGCCATAAACCAATGGCCGCGCCCAGGGTGGTGGCGCCGCCTGCGCCGCCGCGGAAGTGGAGTTTCCCGTTTTCGTCTTTTTCGACCAGGAAAGCGGAGTAATTATGCCCGACAATGGCAAGCACGCCGCTCAGGGCGGCTGTCCATTCGACGCCCATGGAAAGTGTCTTGCTGATCCAGACGGCGGCCGCGCCTTTCGCCACATCTAATAATGCGGTCAACAATCCGGCAATGGCGCCGCCGGCGCGCATGGCGTTGGTTCCACCGGTGCGGCCGCTTTCGATCGTGCGGACGTCTTTGCCGGTGAAGATTTTTACCACCAGTAAACCGGAAGGGATCGATCCGATCAAGTAAGCAATTGGTAAGGATAATAAAGCTGTCATCATGCCATTAAACCCGAATCCTAAAAATAAGTTGCGTCTTTATTTTATTAATATCGCCAATACCCAAATTACGGCCAGGACAACCAGCGGATCATAAAACACTTTGCGGATATCCGGGTTTTCCTCCAATGAAGCCGCAATTCCGATCAACGCATAGGCCGGTCCTGTCAGGATTAAACCAAAGCGGACAGGGGTCAGCGGCCAATAATATGCAGCAATTATACATTGGGTTACGATCAACGTGATCACTGCGGTCCATTCAAAACGCCAGCGGCCGCTCAACCGAAAGTGCAGGATCCGCAGGCAGAGGAATATAAAAAAGGAAGGCAGTATCAGCAGAATGAGGTAGAGCCGCGCGTTGGACGCCCGCAGCACGATGCACAGTAAAAAGAAAATGCCATAACTCACCGCGGAAAGCACCATCAAAGCTAACGGATAACGGGAGTCATCCGAATCCATGGAGATATATTCCGCCACCAGGATCAAAATGATGAGCATGCTGCCGAACGCCAGAATGATCCACCATTCGATGCCCGTCTCCAGCAGCCCCAGCGGAAAACCCAGCGCGCCGCTGGATATGGCGGGCAGGATCAGGTGCGGCAGGGTGGAGTGGGTGGCGATCTGCGGGTGGTCGCGCAGCATCCAGTCAGCGCCGGCTGCGGCGATGGCGGCCGCGATCAACGACATGAGGTTGAAGAAATTGACGCGCAATGGCAGCAGGATGCCAGCAATGGTGATGGGGATTTCCCGCGCCGGCAATTGGATAAAGGGCAGCGTTGCATAGCAGATCAGGATGCAGGCCGAGACAATGCTGAGTTTATCGGGTTGTGGCAGTTGAAAGCGTTTTTCCACACGCTGATTTTACCTTATCCGTTTGGAATGGGTGAATTGCGGGGAAAAATGACCGGTATGGTAGAATAATAGATTGTATGTTTGAACCCGTCTCAGAAATCAAGAATGAACCGCCCAGGCTGATCCCTTCAATGGTGGAGGGTTTTAACGCCATAGCCAGTCACATCTACATCATCCTTTTCCCGGTATTGTTGGATTTGCTGCTCTGGTTTGGGCCGCTCGTGCGTATCAAGGATTTACTGCTGCCGACTGTTCTAAAAGCTTCTGAAATTTCCGCTCCGGCTTACGGCGCAGACAGTCAGGCTTTTCTGGAAACCGCAAAGGAGATGTGGACGACTATCTTGAGCCAGTTCAACATTCTCTCCAGCTTGCGCACATTTCCAATCGGCATCCCAAGTCTGCTGATCAGCAAGGGTATTGTGAAAAATCCGCTCGGTTCGGTGCAGGTGATTGAGCTGCAATCCGCCGATAGCGCCCTGGCGCTCATGCTGGGTTTGCTCTTGCTTGGTTTGGTGCTCGGCAGCCTCTATTTCGCGCTGATTGCGGAAGTGACCAATCCAGACAGCGGACCGTTGAAGTTTTCCGAACTGCTGCACCAGATCATGCAGTGCCTGCTGCTTTCGTTTATTCTTGCCTGCGGCGTGCTCGTGCTCTCGATCCCGGCGGTTTGCCTGGTTTCAACCCTCGCTTTATTTCTGCCGTCTTTGGGATCCTTGCCGCTTTTGATGCTCAGCTTGATCATGGTCTGGTTTTTGCTGCCGATCGCTTTTTCGCCGCATGGTATTTTCGCCCATCATTTCAACGCAACCACGGCGATCGCGAATTCCTTCCGGCTGGTGCGCTCATCGATGAACGCAACCGGGTTGTTCTTCATAATGTTGATCCTCTTGAGTTACGGGCTGGATGCGCTTTGGTCCACGCCCCCGATTGACAGTTGGATGCTGCTGGTGGGCATCCTGGGTCATGGCTTCATTTCCAGCGGTCTAATCGCATCCTCATTCGCATTTTACAACCGCGGGATGAAATGGGTGCAGGCGGTCATTCACGAGATGAATGCTCGAAAACCAAAAATTCTTTCATAAAATATAGATAAATCAGTTTTTCATTCGGAGGAAGTAGTGCCGGAATCTGCTGCAAACGTGAGTTCGTATGGAGCCAAGGATATTCAGGTTTTGGAAGGTCTGGAGGCGGTTCGCCGCCGCCCGGGAATGTATGTGGGCGGCACCGACCAAAAAGCCCTGCATCACCTGGTGTATGAAGTCGTCGATAACTCCATCGATGAAGCCCTGGCGGGTGTCTGCAACCGCATCACGGTAACCATTCATCCGGATAGCAGCGTCACTGTGGACGATAACGGGCGCGGCATTCCCGTGGATATCCATCCGCAAAAACACGTTTCCGCTTTGGAGGTCGTCATGACCACGCTGCACGCCGGCGGCAAGTTCGGCGGCGGCAGCTACAAGGTTTCCGGCGGTTTGCATGGCGTGGGTGTTTCGGCGGTCAACGCGCTTTCAGAATGGTGCGAGGTGGAAGTACGGCGCAACGGCAAAGTCTACTTCCAGCGTTACGAACGCGGCCGCCCGGTTGAAGCGGTCAAGGAAATCGGAAAAGCACCTGAAGGCGTTACCGGCAACCGAACCACTTTCCGCTTTGACAAAGAGATATTTAAGGAAGAGATCGATTACCGTTTTGAAACGCTCACCCAGCGTTTCCGTGAAATGGCTTTCGTCACCCGCCAGGTGGAGATCAGCCTGATTGACGAGCGCGAGGACCCGGCCCACAGCATGCGCTTCTATTTCGAAGGCGGCATCGCTTCTTTCGTGAAATACCTTGACCGCAACCGGGAAGTCCTGCATGATGTTTTTTACGTGGAAAAAACGGTGGATAACATCACAATCGAAGCCGCGGTGCAATACACCGATGCATATTCCGAATCGGTGTACAGTTTTGCCAATACCATTAATACTATCGACGGCGGCACCCACCTGACCGGTTTCCGCACAGCCATTACGCGCGTGCTGAACGATTACGCGCGCCGTAACAGCTTGATCAAGGACAGCGATCCGAATTTCACCGGCGATGATACGCGCGAGGGCATGACTGCCCTGATTTCCATCAAACACCCCGATCCGCAGTTCGAAAGCCAGACCAAGGTCAAACTGATGAACCCCGAGGTGCAAACGCTGGCCACCCAGATCGTGGGCGAGGCTTTCAGCGAGTTCCTGGAAGAAAATCCCTCGGCCGGCAAATCCATCATCAAAAAATGCCTGACTTCCGCTCGCGCGCGCGACGCAGCCCGCAAAGCCCGCGACCTGGTCATCCGCAAGTCCGCGCTGGAAAGCATGACCCTGCCGGGTAAACTGGCGGATTGCTCCGAGCGCGATGCGGAGCGCACCGAACTCTACATCGTTGAGGGCGATAGCGCCGGCGGCTCGGCCAAACAGGGCCGCGATCGCCATTTCCAGGCGATCCTGCCGCTGCGCGGCAAGATCCTCAATACTGAACGCGCCCGCCTGGACAAGATATTGTCCAGCAAGGAAGTCAAATCCCTGATCTCGGCTTTGGGCACTGGCATTGGAGAAGGGTTCAACCTGAACGGACTGCGTTATGGCAAGGTGGTGATCATGACCGATGCCGACGTGGACGGCGCGCATATCCGCACATTGCTGCTGACGTTCTTCTTCCGCTATATGCCGGCCTTGATCGACGAAGGCCACTTGTACATTGCTCAACCGCCTTTATACCTGCTCACGTATAAAAAGGAGAAACGCTATGCTTATAGTGATGAGCAAAAAGCGGAAATCCTCAAAGAGTTGGGCGCCAAGGAAGATAAGGTTGGCATTCAGCGTTACAAGGGTTTGGGCGAAATGAACCCCGAGCAGCTTTGGGAAACCACCATGAACCCGGAAAATCGCACCCTGCTGCTGGTCAATGTCGAGGACGCGGCTGAAGCCGACCGCACCTTTGACATGCTGATGGGCGATTCCGTCCCGCCGCGCAAGCGCTTTATCCAGACGCATGCCAAACTGGTTAGAAACCTGGATATTTAGTTCTTCTCCCGTTAGTGTAAAAGACGCTATTTACGGCGTCTTTTTTATATCAGGTTTTTCAAAATTAATCCAAAACTTGACTTTATTTTATGAAAACAGCCCACCTGGTCACAAATAAAAGAAACCGCTGCCCGATCTCGGGCAGCGGTCCAGGGAAAGAAGGAGGAGACTACTTCTGGGGTCTTTCTGCCAAAGTTACGGTTAATTTGGTCTGCTTACCGTCACGAATGATGCTGAGTTCGACTTTATCTCCTGCTTTATAAGCGGATAACGCGCTGGCCAGTTCATTCATCGAAGCCACGCTGGTCCCGTCCAGGGCGGTGATGATATCGCCGCCAATCAGCACCTGCTCGCCGTTCAACTCATAAGGTTTGTAGCTGCCGCGCAGGCCGGCTTTATCCGCGGGGCTGCCGCTCTGGATTTGCTGCACCAGCACGCCCGCGGGCGTGTTCTTCAATCCCATAGCCTGGGCGATTTCATCGTTCATGCTCATGCCGCTGAGGCCCAGCCAGGGGCTGCTGGCGCTCTTATTGGTTGAGGCGCTGCCAGGGCGGGCTGCCAGTGTTAAGGAAACCTGGTTTTCCTTACCATTGCGCAGATAGGTGAGATTCAACGTCTGCCCAACGTTGGCGTAGCGCGCCAGGTAAGCCGTCAGGTCTTCAAAGTCGTTAATCGCGTTCCCGTCCACCGCGATGATCACGTCGCCGCCCAGGCGTCGATCCTGCCCGTCGATTTTCACGGTTTTATCGCTGCCCTGCAACCCGGCTTTTTCAGCCGGAGTGGCGGGATTCACGTCGATGATCAGCGCCCCGCGCGTGGCTGCGTCCAGATTCATGGCTTGCGCGATCTCGGCGGTCAGGTCCGTGCCGGTGATGCCGATGTAAGGCTGCTGGTACGACCCGTCCTTGATCAGGAAAGGTACGATCTTCGAGACGATAATGGAGGGAATCACATATCCCACACCGGAATTGGCTCTTACCGGCGATTCGATGGCGGACGTCACGCCGATCAGGCGTCCCTCGATATCCACCAGCACACCGCCGGAGTTGCCGGGGTTGATGGCCGCGTCTGTCTGGATCACGTCCGGGATGGTGTAGGTGGATGTGGCTTGGGAATCGCTCTCCAATGCCAGCGAACGACCCAATCCGCTGACAATGCCGGTCGACATGGAGCTGTTCAGGCGGAAAGGATTGCCGATGGCGACCACCAGTTGGCCGACTTTTACCTGAGTGGAATCAGCTACCTGGATGGGGGTCAGTTGCGAGGCGGGTAAATCGACTTTTAACACAGCCAGGTCGCTGGCGGCATCCTGTCCGATGACCTCGGCGTCAGCGCTGGTGCCGTCGGCGAAACGCACGCGGATGGAATCCATGCCATCCACGACATGATTATTGGTCACGATGTGGCCTTCCGTATCCCACACGAACCCGGAACCCGCGCCGGTTTCCTGGTATTGCTGCTGGTTGCCGTTTTGATCTTCACCCTGGTTGTTTTCCTCGGGCAGGTTGAACCCAAAAGGAAATTCCGGCAGGGAGGGGGCAGATTCGGTTACCGTGGCGGAAACTTCGATGCTCACAACCGAGGGCAGCACTTGCTCATAGATGTTTTCGTAAGCAGCCTGTAAAGTCTCAAGACTGGGTGCCGCCAGTTCGGACGCTCCCGTCGCGGGTTTTTCAGAGGCTTCGGGGGTGGCTGGTGCCGCCGGGGCGGCGGAGCTTTCCGTTGCGGTGGCGTTGGGCGCGGTGCTATCGGGTAAATTTACCGTGGTGGCTGTGTTGCACGCAGCCAGGCTGAAGATCAGGACAAAACTGGTTATTATTAATGCTTTTCTTTTCATTCATACCTCCAAATATACATGCGTACGTAATCTGTACACATTAAAATCATTTGTTAATTTACACCAGAGCTGTCAGTGGGCGGTAAGAGTTTTGTAAAAATTTCGTAAAGGTTTATGAACAACAAAGAGATAGATAACCGGGTTTTGCAAGCCGATCATATATAATTACCCGGAAGCAATAAATAGAAACCGTTTGTAAAGGAAATGATCTATGGCGCCAATCAGCAGAAATCCACTTTTTGGACTGGCTTTGGGGGGCGGCGGGGCCAGAGGTTTCGCTCATATCGGGGTTTTAAAGATCCTCGAAGCGGACGGCATCAAACCGCAGCTGCTTGCGGGCACCAGCATGGGGGCGGTGATCGCCGCCATGTATGCCAGCGGGATGAGCGCGAATGAGATTGAAGCGGAAGCCATGCGCATGGGCAGCATGAGCAATTTGGGCAATATGGTCAAGCTGCTGGATAGCGATCTGGCGAAATTGAGTCACGTGGTCAGCAATTCTGCGGTACAGGAATATTTATCCGGCCTGTTCAACGGGAAAAAGGATTTCAGCGAATTGCAGATCCCCCTGGCGGTGGCCGCGGTGGACGTGATGCACGCGCGCGACGTTGTGCTGCAGGAAGGCAACCTGCCGGAAGCGGTCAGCGCGTCCATGGCTCTGCCGGGCATCATCGAGCCGCTGCAGAAGGACGGCATGTTCCTGGTGGACGGCGGATCGCTGAACAACGTCCCGGCCGATCTTGTGGATAGCATGGGCGCCGAAGTGGTGGCGGCTATCGACGTCAGCCCGGACGTGACCAACATGGAATTCTGGAAAGAGCAGCACATGCCAGGTATCGCTGTGGCCAACTGGCGCACCAATGCCATCATGGTCTCCAACTTCACGGCTGCCAAGCTGCGCAAGGCGCGCACGGACGTGATCATCCGGCCGAATATCAGCTCGCAGATCACCACGCTCTCCGGGTTCAAATACGTAAAAGAACTGGTGGATGCCGGCGCCAAAGCGGCGCTGGATGCCCTGCCGGAATTGCGCAAGCTGCTGAAAGCGCGCATCTATCTGGTGGCTCCCAAAATCAAGCGGGCAGAACCGGCGGAATTGTGAGAAAAAAAACCTCGGGATTAATCTCCCGAGGTTTTGATATTAATCGCTGAACCCTTCGCGTTGATAAGCCCGGTTGATCAACGCGGCGGCGATCTGCGAGCCTTCGTGCAAATACTGGCGGGTGGCCTGGATAGGCTTCTCTTTTTCCAGTTTGATCGGGTGAATCAGACCGTCCAGGCTTTGATAGCGGATTCTCTTGCGCTGTTCCTTGTAGGATAAATTCAGCAGGGTTTCAATCCCAAAACCGGTGTTGCGTATCTCTTCAACCAGCGGCAGAAAATCCCTGCGCCATAGTGCGCGCTGCCCGGAAAGTTTGCGGAATGGATCGAACAGTTTGGCGACTTCGGAAGCGTATTGCGGATCGCCGATGACCATGTCGGCTTTATCCTTCAGCAGCGGTTCCGTTAATTTTTGGACATGATCTCCTTTCAACCCTTTCAGGTCGGCATCCAGGAATACCAGCAGATCACCCTGCGCGCGCAGCGCAGCCGCCACCATGGCGTTGCTCTTGCCGCGGTTTTTTGCGAAATGGATAATTTTCAGCTTGCTGTTGCCGGCGAAGGCATCGATGATGGCCGCGGTGCCGTCACTCGATCCATCATTGACCACGATCACCTCGTCCGCTTCCCGGCAGTCGGCCAGAACGCTGAGGATATCTTTCAACGATTTTTCCTCGTTGTAGGCGCACACGATGGCGCTGACGACCGGTTTTTGGGCGCGGCGGCTGATGAGCTCTTTTTCATTCTCTGTGGGTTCATATTGAAAAAGGATGCGGGCATAACGCATCTTCTCCTGGAAAAGGACCGGGTTGAAATGTTCCTCGTAGTAGCGGCGCACCGCTTCGAAATTGCGGAATTCGGTCGCGAAGAGGGTTTTCAACAGTTTTAATTTAATCTCACCGGTTTTCCCGATGAAATGCAGCAGGGTTTGATTCAGCGGTTCCAGGTAATGGTTGTAGCAATCGAATGCGTATTGCAGTGTCGGGAGCGTGTTGCCGGTGATATCGCGGTAGTCCTTCTTCACCAAACCATAGGTTTGCGCGCAAGCAATGTATTCGTCCTCGATATGCGATCCGCGGAACCCGCTGCGATCATCCTGTTTAAAAATGCCCGATACCAGCAAATACCCTCCGGGGCGCAAGCAGCGCATGCTTTGCGAAAAGCCCATGTCCATGGCGAAATAGCCCTGCGATTCGCTCATCAGCACCAGATCGAATTGCCGGTTGGGGATGAAATCCTCGATGGCGGTGTTGAAGAACTGGATGCGGGCGGGATTGGTATCTTTAAAATATGCTGCGTGGACTTTGTCGGGGGAGATGGCGGTCACCCGATATCCCCGTTCAGCTAATGCCCTGGCGTTGTCGCCGATGCCGCAGCCAATATCGAGGATCTCGTGCACGTCCGCGGGGATCATTTCCAGCAGCGTTTCCGTGTAGCGTTTCTGCGCGCGGCGGATGCTTTCCAGGTTGAGCTTTTCTTTTTCTTCCCAATATCCGTAATGCAGTGAATTCAACTTCAGCACCTCGGTGCAGAAGAAAAGCTCCAGGTTCAATTCGGGCTTATCCCATGATGCAATTTGTGTCATTTCGACCTCTGTGTGTAAATTTGTCCGTATTATGGTCGAAAGGACATGCGCGGGCATCCTCCAAATGGGTGGGGGATTGCATGATTTAAATGGGGGATAGGAATGAGAAAAATGGGGGATGGGGATTAAACCAGCTCCAACAGCCGGGCTTTTTCGATCAATTCGTGGCGGGTATGCACATCCAGCTTACGGTGAATGCTTTTGATATGGGTTCTAACGGTGCTATAGGCAATGAATAAATCCGCCGAGATTTGCGGTCCTTTCCTGCCTTGCACGAGCATCTTAAGGATTTCGATTTCACGCTCGCTGAGCGGTTCGGGCAGGATACTGGTTGGAATTTTCTTGCGCTCCCCGCTAACCGCGCTGGCGCTGCGCAGCAGCCGCATAATAAAAGCGGGCGATTCGGCGGAAAGTTCCGGCAGCAATTTCAACACCTGCGGATTCTCGTCCAGGAATGCGCGCTGGTATTCCTCCGGCGCGGCGATGTGGATGGCGCGCTTGAGGCATTCCAACGCTTGCTGTTTCTTGCCGTTGTGATCCCAGATGACTGCCTGCAACAGTTTGATGGTGAGCAGCCAGCGGTAATACCCGCGCCGCGCGGCCTGTTTTTCCATTTCGCGCAGCCGGCGGGCAGCCTCATTGAAATCTTCCGTGCGGATCAGGTAGCGGGTATAGACCAGCATCATCTCCATGTTCAGGTAATCCGGTTTTTGAGTGAGCGCCGGTCCTTCGCGCCGCGCCCAGTGTTCCACCTGAAGCAAATTGCCCTGCAGCAGGTTCAGGTTGGCTTCCCAGGCGTTCAGCCAGCTCTCGTCGCTGAGCGTGGCGCTGCCTGCCAGCGATTGGGCGCGCTTGATCGATTCCAGCGCCCGGCCGGGTTCGCCGCCGGCCTGGTAGATTTGCGAGGCGTAATAATGGCAGAAAATCTGGTTCAGACCCACCCCGGCTTGATCGTTCAACGCCAGGGCTTTTTCGATGGATTCATAAGCCGCGTCCAGGCGGTTGGCTTCAAAGTTCAGGCGGGCGATCCAGGCATGGATGCCGCCCAGCGCGGGATCTGCCGCGTCGCTGCTGCGCGCAACCGCTTTTTGGCAAAGGTCCAGCGCTTCCCCCCGGCGTCCATTGAAAAACAGTGCGGCTGCCAGCGAGTTGATAATGGCGTAGGTGAAGGTTTTTCCGCCTACCGATCTGCCGATGCGCAAGGCCTCATAGAGCGTCTCGATCGACTTGCCGATGTGATCGATGCGTTTCTGGGTTTCTGCCTGCGCCCATAAAGCCATCAGATTCCAGGCGCTGCGGTTCTTGGGCAGCAGTTTCTGCGCGATTTTTGCTTCCTTCAGGGCGCTATCGTAGTGGTGCGCATACATCACCTGAATAAACGCACGCAGCGCGCCCAGCTTGCCCAAGGTGACTTGCAGGGGGCCGGCCTCGTCGCGCTTTTTCGCGCGTGAAACAGTCCTGATTAAATCTTCAGCGCGCTCGGTCAACACCTGCGCTTGGACAAAATCCCCTTTCAAAGCGTCAATCCAACCCTGGTAAACCAGCAATTCCGGCCTGGACTGGAATCCGTTTCCGCTCCATTTACCCAGCCAATCTGCAAGGCTTGTTAAATCGCCCTCCAGAATGGCATGCTCGCAGGCGGGTTCGATGATCTCCAGAGCGCTGGATTCGTCGCCGGACCGCAACCCGTAAGCCACCGCCTCGCGCAAAAGACCTTGCTGCTGGAACCAGCGGGATGTCCTCCAAAAGGTCATTTGTTTTTCCTGCGGATCGCATTTGGCGTCCAGGAATTCCCGGAACAGCGGATGATATCCGCACCAGCCGGGTTGTTCCTGATTGGGGAAACAGAAGAGGTGATTCCCAATCAGAGTGTCGATATGATTTTGCGCATTGCGGCTATGAATGACGGCTGCGCACAAAGGCGCGCAAAAAGAATCCAGTGCGGCGGTTTTTACCATGAATTCCTGCAATGCCGCATTTTCTTTGGAAAATACTTCCTCTTCAAAGTACGCGCTCATAAAGCGCAGCGCCCCGTTGAGGCGGGCGGACAAACTTCCGGCGTCGTTGGGTAGCGGGCTGCCGAGTTGATCGATTGCCAGCCGCAGCCCTGCGACCCAACCTTGCGTTTTCTGCTGGAGGATCTCCAGATTTTCCGGCGGGATTGGTTGGTTGTTATTCTTGCGCTCGATGAATGAACGGGTTTCATTCAGATTGAAACGCAGATCGCCTTCGTCTAATTCGACCAGTTGATTGGATGCGCGCAGGCGCGAAACCGCCAGAGCGGGATTTTTGCGGGAGATCAACACGATCCCGTACTGGGGTGGCAATTGTTCCAGAAGATTTTCCAGCAGGTTCAATACGGCGCGGCTGCGAATACTTTCAAATCGGTCGAAAATTAAAAGCGTGGTTTTTCCCGAATGATGAACACTTTGCAGGATACGATCGACTGCGCCCTTTGGTTCGGATGCATGCGCGGATTCCGGGATGGCGCCGTCCGCCCTTTGAGAAACGAGATATGCAAAATTGTCCGGGTCGTCGTCGCCGCTGTCCAGGTTGAACCAGTGATGATCGATGCCGATTTGCTGCAGCCAGGCATGCACCAGGCTGGTTTTACCGTAACCCGCCGCGGCGGTCAGCAGGTACAGGCGCGCTTTCCGTTCCAGCCCGTTTGTCAGAGCCACCAACAACCGCGGACGCGCCACCAGATCATCGGGCAGATGCGCGGGATGATATTTATTGTAAGGAATCGGCGTGTTCGATTTCATCCTGCCCTTCCGGAAAATGACCGTTTCGCGTTGTAGCTTCCTTTGGCTGCGTGTTCATATCGTATTGCTTGTATCATATCATTGCTGGACGAATTTCCGAAGAACCAACCGATTACCCTTTCTCTCGCAAGATTCGTCAAAAGCCGCTGAATTCGCCTCCGGATTATCTTCAAATTCCACAATAATCGTCAAGAGGTTATCGGATTACGAATTTATCATATTGAAAAAAGGAGCTGAAATGGAAGGACGTTATTTTATCGAACCGATCGGCAAAATCAAAGCAAACGAGGAGGGATTCCTGATTGAAATCGATGCGGCATATCGGGCAGCCTTGACCAACCTCGATCAATTCAGCCACGCGCTGATCTTCTGGTGGGGGCATCAAAATGACCGCGCGGATTTGCGCCAAACGACCATGGTCGACCTGCCCTATGCGCGTGGAACACGCGCCGGCGTTTTCGCCTGCCGCTCGCAGATCCGGCCGAATCCGATCGCCGTGACCACCTGCGCGCTGCTTCACGTGGATGTGGCGAACGGCATTGTGGTTGTGCCCTGGATCGATGCTTTCGACGGGACGCCGCTGATTGACATCAAACCCTTCATGCCGACTTCGGACCGCGTGCGCGATTTTCATGTCGCGCCCTGGGCGAAAGATTGGCCGGAATGGATGGAAGACGCGGGTTTGTATTTTCAGGAACATGCTGTCGATTTTGGCGATTGAACCCATTCACTGCCGCTTCCCATGCGGGAAGCGGCAGTTATAATGCAATCAGCAAATGGGAGTTATACAAATGAAAATAGAGTTTATTTCCAGGCAGGCTACATACCTGATGGGCATGAGTTTTTATGGAGATCCGTTCAAGGACGCGGGGGATTGGAGCGAGAGCAATGAGATCGGACGGTTGTGCCGACGGTACATGGATTACGCGGGTAAAAACCGGGATGCGCTGCTTCCGCTGACACTTAAAGATGATTTTTACGAGGTGCACATCTATGGCGAAGAAAGTCCTGCCAGGGGGTTATTCGAGGTTTTTGTGGGCCAGGAAACCGGGGAATGGAACAGCCTGCCGCTGGAATTGTCGATTAAAGTTTTACCCGCCGGTCAATTTGCCAAAGTTGATTTGGTTGGGCAGGCGATTATTTCGGATTGGTACAAGGATCTGGATGAGCGGCTCGCCCGGGAGGGTTGGCAGCGCGGTCTGCCCTTTTTCTTTCAGGTCTATGACCAGCGTTATAAAGGGTTGGAGCGCATCGCTGAATCCGAACTGACCGCATACATTCCCGTGAAGCCCATCCTGAAGTAAATGGAAGAACGAATCGCCGCCATCAATGCGGCCTTGGATTTCATCGAGCAGCACTTGCGTGAGGATATTCGCGTGGAAGATATGGCTGTCTCCTGCGGCTATTCGCTTTTTCATTTCATCCGCCTGTTCAACCAGTGTGTTCATCACACCCCCTATGATTACCTGATCCGCAGGCGCCTGGCGGGAACGGTCGATGAACTGCTGCGCACCCGCCGGCGCTTGATCGATATTGCTTTGGATTACCGCTTTCAAAATGCCGAGACTTTTTCCCGTGTTTTTTCGCGCGTATTCGGGCTTCAACCCAGCCGGGTGCGCAAGCAGGGCTGGCTGGACCGCCGCCTGATCTTGCAGCGCTGTGATCTGGAATTGATGCGCCATTACCTGAAGTTTGGAATTCCGCATGCCAGCCGAATTGCCGGGGCGGAGCGCTGGCTGGCAGGCTGCCCGCTGGAGGGCGATATTTCATTGGTCAAGATGAGAGAAATCCGTGAACGATTGAAATTGCTGCTTCGCGCAGCCTCCCGTTGGTATTGGGTGCGCACCTATCCACTGGACGGCAGCCAGGCTGAACCTGCCGATTTCGCCGGAGTGGAAATTGTAGATCCCTCCAGTCTGCCGGCGCATTTGTTTGCCCGCCGCCTTCCGGCCGGAGATTGGGCGGTTTTTTCAGGGCAGAGACTTTTGGAAAATGTCCAATTTGCCCGCGCGTACATCTACCAGACCTGGACCGCCAACACCGGTGAAAAAATCGCCTCGCCATTGGAGGTAGGCTGCTTTTCACAGGGTGAAAAATCCGATTCATTTACAATTTCTTTACCTGTTTCCAATAGCACAGTGCGATAATTATCGTTACAATATATAGTTATGGCGTTCGAAATCGGGAAGCGCTTTGACGTTCTGCTGGATGGGGGCTACTTCAGCGACCTGGTTTTTACCGGTCTGCCGGAATTCCCGCGCCTGGGACACGAAATTTACAGCCGCGAGTTCGACCTGGTGCCCGGTGGGGCATACAACACCGCCGTTGCCATGCACCGCCTGCGCCTGAAAGTCGCCTGGCCTTGTTGTTTCGGCTCCGATCCTTTCAGCCAGTTCGTACGCGATAGTGCAGTAGGTGAGGGTTTGGACGCCTCATTTTTCGAGAAAAGCATGCAGCCCTCGCTGCGCATCACCGTGGCTTTCTCATTCGACCATGAACGCGCCTTCCTGAGCTACAGTGATCCGGTTCAACCGCTGCCCCTGCTGAAATTGCTGAAAAGATTGCGGCCGGTCTGGTTATGCGTGACACACCTGGCGTTTGGAGCGGATTACGAGCAGCTCTTCCGAACCGCCCGCGAACTGAACACGCGCGTCTTTATGGATTGCCAGGCCCACCGGCAGAGCCTTTCCAATCCGGATATCCGGAATGCATTGCAATTGGTAGATGTATTTGCGCCTAACGAAGAGGAAGCCGTCCTTTTAACGGGTAAACAAAACGCGGAGCAGGCCCTGGAGGCGTTGACTGAATATGTCCCGCTTGTGATCATCAAGCAGGGTGGATCGGGCTGCCTGTGCCGTCAGCAGGGCGGCGAAACCCTGCGCGTTCCCGGCATCCATGTAAAGGTGGTGGATACCACCGGCGCGGGCGATAACTTCAATTGCGGATTTGTGTGCGGTCAGGCCAACGGTTTTTCGCTGCTCGACAGCCTGCGCATGGCGAATATCTGCGGCGGTTTGTCCACACAAAGCAGAGGCGGGACGACCACCTCTCCGACCTTCAACCAGGTAAAACATTTTTTGGAAGCCTCAAAACCATAACAATAATGAAACTGTCCAGCCATCAATCCTTCGAAGAGCAGGTTTTTAATCATGCGGAAGATTCCGATTCCTTAATTGAACAGAGTGATTTCCTTTCCTGCCGCTTTCAACGCTGTGATCTCGGCCAAGCCCAGCTCAAATCCTGCACCTTCCGTGATTGCCTGTTTGAAGATTGCGGATTGGAGATGATGCGCGTGGAAAAATGCGTTTTTAAAAATACGCAATTCGAACGCTCAAAAATGCTGGGCATCGATTGGACGCTGGCTTCCTGGGGCAGGCGCGAGATCGCCCAGTTGATCAAGACCATTAATTTCAAGGATTGCGTGCTGAATTATTCCAGCTTCATGGGGCTGAATTTGAACGGTATTCAATTCCTGAATTGCAGCCTGCTCGAGGTGGATTTTTCCGAAGCTTCGCTGCGGAAGGCGGATTTCAGCGGCAGCGACCTGCAGCGCGCCATCTTTCGCAATAGCAACCTGCGCGAGGCGGATTTTCGCAAGGCCAGGAACTATTCCATTTCCCCGCAATTGAACAATATCTCCCAGGCGCGGTTCAGTCTGCCGGAGGCGATGGCGCTGCTATACGCTATGGATATTCGCTTGGAAGAATAAAAAAATCCGCCCTTATATACTTTTTAATTTCTCTCCCACATAATTGGCATTGAGCTTAAATAGGCATCCAGGCCGCAGCCTGGATGCCAGAGAGAAAAATGAAATTCGGTGTTTTCGATTGAATCAGCCGCCGGCTTTCCAACTCGGCTGCTGGAAACGCGAAACTGCGCTTCTCTGTTTATTATCTTACAATTTCGGTTGAATAACAACCTGAACCTTTGGCAATAATGAAATTGTGATGGTCATTTTCCTGATCGTGTTCACCTCCGTCAAGCGTTATTGATGATCAGAGCTCTCCTCCTCCCGAGAGGGTGCTCAACGGTATTGATTAAGGTTATAAAAAAGCCACCCGCTTGTTTCGGGTGGCTTTTCATGTACTGCGGTTGTTCGGTTCTTATTCCCGGACTGCGCCGACCCTTAATTTCGAATTGCCCTCAATAACCTGCATGAGGGCGATGGTAAGAGCCAAAGCTAGAGCCAGGAATGGATTCATCGGAATACTTGTTGCCTTAAAATTAATGGTGCTATTATACGAGCATTCAGGAGAGTGTCAATATTTTCAACCCGGGAGTTTTCTTACCCGCCGGATTCATCGCGGAAGTAACCCACCACAGTCTGATTGGGTAGATAGATAAATCCCTCCTCTTCGTGGCCGATTGCGGCTATTTTATCGGGTTGGCTGCCTGCCAGCCAGGCGGTGTAGGCAGCCGCCAGCGTGTTCAATTCCGCGCTGGAATACAGGTTGTCCGTGGGCAGCTTGTTATTCAACAACCGGTAGCGGGTGATTTCCTCAAAAAACAGCATGGCATCCGGCACCGGCAGGTTGCACATGCCCAACACCAGTTGACGCTGCAGCGAGCCCTCCAACGTATCCTTTCTCAGGGGGGAATGGCCTAACAGACTCCAGAATACGGCTTCTCCCTGGCATTCGAAAAACTGCTTTTCGGCGGAAGCATGCGGGTATTGCTCGTAACCCAGCTTGTGGATTTCATCGAATAATTGAAAACCCAGGCGCATCCAGCGCGGGCTGCGTTTTTTACTGGCCGGCGTGCGTGGAACCTGGATGCCGCGCTGCAGCAGCTCGTATTCCACCAGGCGGATATTGGCCCAATGGCTGAGCGGCGAACTGGGGGATAGGCGCTGGCGGATTTCCTCGCGCTTCAACAAGCCCTGGCTGGTGGTCATGGGCGAGTTGATAGCCGCGATCGCATTTTCCTGCCCGGCCAAAAAGGCGAAGGCATCCTTAAGGCTGCCGCTGCCGAGCGAACGGATCACCAGATCGCGGTCGATCACCGTGAAAGTGAACGGATGCGCGCGATCCGGGCAAACCTCAACGCCGATGAATGTGGAGAATTTGACACTCATGATGGGTTAAGTTTAGGCTGTTTCCAGCCAGATTGCAACACTTTCTTCGCGCTCGCAAGCTGCGTTATAATCGAAGCCGGGTTATTACAGGTTATTAATCATGGACGAATTGGCATTGATTGCTGCGGCGCAGCATGGCGACCTGGATGCGTTCAACCGCCTGGTGCTGGCTTACCAGGAACAGGTCTACAACCTCGCTCTGCGTTTCCTTTCCGATGAGGATGCCGCCGAGGACGCCGCTCAAACTGCTTTTATCAACGCATTTCAAAACCTGCGGTCATTTCGCGGCGGCTCGTTCCGCGCCTGGCTGCTGCGCATTGCTTCCAATTACTGCCTGGATGAGTTGCGCCGCATGAAACGCAAACCTGCTCAACCGCTGGAAGCGACTGACCCGGAAACTGACGAAGAGATCGAAGATCCGATCTGGATGAAGGACGGCGGCCCGTTGCCGGAGGATCAGGTGGCGCAGAAAGAACTGGAATTTGTGATCCAGCGCTGCATTGAAAACCTGCCGCTGGATTTCCGCGCCGTGGTGCTGCTGGTGGATGTGAATGGTCTGGATTACCAGGCTACTTCGCAAGCCGCGCGCATCCCGGTGGGAACCGTGCGCAGCCGGCTGGCACGTGCCCGGCAAAGGTTGCAGGATTGCCTGCGATCGGCCTGGGAACTTCTGCCTGAAAAATATCGTCTATCTGATGAGGGTAGCGCATGATCCGAGAAACGCAAATCACCGATCGTGAATGGCTGCTGCTCTCTGCATATCTGGATGATCAGCTTTCCGAAAAGGAAAAGCGCCAGGTTGAGGACCTGCTGCAGGCCAAACCCGACAGCCGTATTGCGCTGGAGGGATTGAAGCGCACCCGCCGGGTATTGAAATTCCTGCCGGTGCGCAGGGTGCCGCGCAATTTCACGCTGAGCGCGGAGCAGGTGCGCAAACCCTTCCTGCCCTCGTTCTCCCGTGTTTTAAGCTATTCCTCCGCCCTGGCAGCCTTGCTGCTGGTGGTTGTTCTGGGTCTCGACCTGTTCTCCGGGGCGGGCAGCCCGGGTGCCAACCGGATCGCGGCGGCCAACGTGAGGGAACAAACTTCCCTGACAGCCGCGGATGAGAGCGCCAAACTGGCTGCCGGAAAATCACCGGCGATCATCTACTGGAACGGGGTGAACGCGCCGGTCATGGGCGCTTACGGCAAGGGCGGTGGTGGAGGTGGCATTGGCGGCGGCGGTTACGCATACGGCATGGGGGGAGGTGGCGGCGCTGAAGGAACGGAACCGGCTGCCGCGCCGCTGGCTGAATCCGCGCCGGCTGCCAGGGTAGCGGAACCGAATGCCGCGGCAGAAATGGCGGCTCCGGCCGAGGAATCCGCCCCGGCTTTGGAAATGGCGCCGGAAGCCGGGCAGATGGAAAGCCAGCCGCAGCCTCAGGAAGAGAGCGGTGCCTATGGACAGAACATCGGCGGCAGTTTTATGCTGGGCGTTCGGCCGGCTGAAGAACGGGGATTGATTTTCAACAGGTCAGGCGATTATGCGGTTGCATACACCGGAAAAGGTTTTTCGTGGCTTCTGGTGGAAATTGGCCTGGGTCTGGCGGCGCTGGCAACCGGTTTAACTGCCTTCCTGCTGCGTAAACGGTAATCTTAACGCTTTGCCGTTTAAATCCAAAATCCCGCGTGCTATAATTAGAACAATCTTTCGGTTTAAAGAGGACCATGGCACGCAAGACGACTAAACGATCTTCCACCAGAAAAAGCTCCCCTGGCAGCTCCCATCGCAGGCGCTCAACTTCCAGCACGGCCCGCGTCAGCCGGCAACTGCGCAGCCTTTCCCCTGAAAGAAAATTGGATATCCTGGGCGTGCTGCTTTTGCTGCTGGGTGTGATCACCCTGTTCGGTTTCTTCAACGGCAGCACTTCCGGATTGATCGGCGGCATCAATCAGGTGTTAGGCTGGATAGCCGGCCTGGGTGCGGTGCTTTTCCCCCTGATCTTGATTTTCCTGGGCATCTGGTTCCTGGTGCGGAATGAACAGCGTTTTCCCATGCTTTCAACGGAACGCATGTTGGGCGTGGTGTTCCTTTATTTGGATATATTGGCCTGGATGCATTGGTTCAGCGGCGGCGGTTGGGATCTGGCTGAAGCCGGGCAGGGCGGCGGTTACCTGGGCGGTTTCTTCGAACGCATCCTGGTGGTTACTCTGGGCGACTGGGGCGCGGCAGTGGTATTGATTGCCTGGCTGCTGCTTGGCCTGGCGTTCACCTTCGATCTTTCCATCCCTGATCTCTTCCGCAACATGACCAAGCCTGCGGTTAAAACCGGGGAATTTATCAGCGAGAAAACCGCCAGGATTGTTGAACCGCGAAAGGATGCCGGCGATTCGGAGAAGGTTTCCAAAAAACCGGTCTTTGTCAACGGGAACGGACATCCGGAAGGTTTTACACCCATTGCCAACAAACCGCTGAAAACACGGATTCTCGGCAAGGGTGACAAGCCGGTCAATGATGCAAAGGAAGCAGAAGCCGCTCCGAACAGCGCACAAATGGCGCGGATTTTCCAGGCTTCCCAATCCGGTTTGAACTGGCGGCTGCCAAAAGTGGAGGAGATCCTCAACCCATCCATCAAGGCAGTCACTCGACAGAATGTCGATCAGGAAAGAGCGAAATTAATCGAAGAGACACTCACGTCGCTGAGCGCTCCCGGCCATGTGGTTGAGATCCATCGCGGCCCGACTTTCACCCAATTTGGGGTGGAACCGGATCTGATCCAAACCCGCAACGGCCAGATGCGCGTGCGCGTCAACAAGATCAATTCCCTGGCGGATGACCTGGCATTGGCACTGGCTGCCCCGCGCATCCGCATCCAGGCGCCGGTGCCCGGCCGCCACTATATCGGCATCGAAGTGCCTAACGAAGAAACTGAGCTGGTTTCACTGCGCGAGGGCGTGGAGAGCAAATCCTTCCAGCATACTAATGCTTTCCTGCGTTTTGTGCTGGGCAAAGACGTGGCCGGCAAACCGATCGCCGTGGACCTCTCCGCCATGCCTCACTTGTTGATTGCCGGCACCACCGGTTCCGGCAAATCGGTATGTATCAATGCCATCCTGTGCTGCCTGCTGCTGGATCGCACGCCCAACGAGCTGCGCCTGGTAATGGTAGACCCCAAGCGCGTGGAGTTGACCGGTTACAATGGCATCCCGCACCTGCTTACGCCGGTGGTGGTCGACCCTGAAAAGGTGGTTGGCACACTGCAGTGGATGTCGCGCGAGATGGATAACCGTTACAAGAAATTTGCCGAGGTCGGCGCGCGCAACCTGAGCGATTACAACAAAACCCAGCCGCAGAAGCTGCCCTACATTGTGGTGGTGATCGACGAGTTGGCGGATCTGATGATGATGGCGCCGGAGGAAACCGAGCGCAACCTGAACCGATTGGCGCAATTGGCGCGCGCCACCGGGATTCACGTGATCATCGCCACCCAACGACCTTCGGTGGATGTGATCACCGGCAAGATTAAAGCCAATTTCCCTGCGCGCATTTCTTTTACAGTGGTCTCCGGCGTTGACAGCCGCGTGGTGCTCGACCAGCCCGGCGCGGAACGCCTGATGGGGCGCGGCGACATGCTTTTCCAGGCGCCGGACGCGCCCGCCCCCAAGCGCTTGCAAGGTGTTTACGTTTCGAATGAAGAAATCCAGCGCCTGGTGCGGTTCTGGGTGGACCAGAAGAAAATGCTGGCGGCGGAAAATCCGCAGGCCGCGGAGCAAATGCCGCAGCAAGTTTTCCCCGGCGCCACCCTCACCCAGACACCCTTGTTCGATCAACCAGTTGAATCCAGCGAGGATCCGCTTCTAACCAAAGCCATTGCTATCGTACGCCAGGAGGAACGCGCTTCGATCTCCTTGCTGCAGCGCAAAATGAGCATCGGTTACATGCGCGCTTCACGCCTGGTGGAACGCATGGTGGAAATGGGTATTGTGGGAGAATCCGAAACCGGCAGCGGGGTGCGCCCGGTGCTGGATTTTGGGGACGAGGAAGCTGAAGAAGGATAATTAAAAACCGACAAATTAATCAATAGGTTGGGTTGAGCTGCGTGTAACCCAACACTTTGTTTAATATTGCGTTGCGCACCAACCCAACCTGCATGATTTACTGGGTTTTGGGAAAGAAGTTGTTGATACGGAATAAGAACAAGAGGCCGGGTTTTCAATACCCGGCCTCTTGTCTATCAGCCCTCCGAACCAAAACTTTTATTTGAGCGCGGCGGCAGCTTTGCGCAGCGCGTCGGCTTTGTCAGTGCGCTCCCAGGTCAGATCCAGGTCATCGCGGCCGAAATGGCCGTACGCGGCGACCTTGCGGAAGATTGGTTTGCGTAAATCGAGATCGCGGATGATCGCGCCGGGGCGCAGATCGAAGTGTTCCTGCACCAGTTTGGCGATCTGATCGTCGGGTATCTGCCCGGTGCCGAATGTTTCCACGTTCACGCTCACCGGATGCGCCACGCCGATTGCGTAAGCTACCTGGATCTCGCAGCGTTCCGCCAGGCCGGCAGCTACCACGTTCTTGGCCGCCCACCGCGCGGCGTAAGCTGCCGAACGGTCGACCTTGGTCGGGTCTTTACCGGAGAAAGCGCCGCCGCCGTGGCGGCCCATGCCGCCGTAAGTGTCCACGATGATCTTGCGTCCGGTAACGCCGGAATCGCCCATCGGGCCGCCGGTGACGAAACGGCCGGTCGGATTGACGTGGAAGATGGTCTGGTCGTCCAGCATCTCCGCCGGGATGACCGGTTTGATGACGTGTTCGATGACGGCTTTACGGATTTCTTCCTGTGAAACCTCCGGAGCATGCTGGGTGCTGATGACCACGGTGTCCACGCGTACGGGTTTCCCAAAGCGGTATTCCACGGTTACCTGGCTTTTTCCATCCGGGCGCAGCCAGGCCAGCGTGCCGTCTTTGCGCACTTCTGCCAGGCGGCGGGTGAGCTTCTGCGCCAGGTAGATGGGCATGGGCATCAGGGCGGGGGTCTCGTTGCAGGCAAAACCGAACATCATGCCCTGGTCGCCGGCGCCGATGGCTTCCACTTCCGCGTCTGTCATCTGGCCGGATTTGGCTTCCAGGGCCTTGTCGACGCCCATGGCGATATCGCCGGATTGTTTTGCCAGAGCCACCAGCACGGCGCAGGTGTTGTAATCGAAACCTTTATCGGTATTGTCGTAGCCGATTTCTTTGATTGTGTTGCGCACGATTTCATCGTAGTTTAAATTGGCCTGGGTGGTGATCTCACCCAGCAGCATGACAAAACCGGTTTTGGTGGCCGATTCACACGCCACGCGCGAACGGGGATCCTGCGCCAGGCAGGCATCCAGCACGGCATCGCTGACCTGATCGCATAATTTGTCCGGGTGGCCTTCGGTCACCGATTCGGATGTGAACAGGTACTTGGCTGATTTCATCATTGTTTCCATTGATTAGATAACCTCCAATGTTAAAAAAAACTGCCCCTTCTGGACGGAGGGGCAGGCGCAGTGCAAGAATTTGCGGTCCCTCTCATCTTCCAGAATTACCTTCTGCCGGAATTGGCACCAACGTGCAGCCGCATCGAATGCGAATGCCGCCAGGTTGCCGAGGTTTCACAGGGCCGATCCCTCCACCTCTCTGGATAAGAGAGCCATCTAGGGCTTTAAATTGTTAATGGTCAATCTTATATCACAGGTTGAAATTGATGTCAAATTTCTATATAATGAAAATATATACAACTCGATTGATATAGTAAATATAAAGGGGATTAGTGCGATGGTAAAAGGAAGGAATAATGAACATAAGATGGAAACGATTCCTTTTTATAATCTTTGCGCTATTCGTTACAACCTTTAGTATTTCCGTTTCTAGCAGCCAAAGCCAGTTGACATCCTTTGGATTCTCATATCTCGATATAGATGCATATCCGGATGATCCTGTCTATCAACAGGTTGCTTTTCCTTTTGACAGTAATAATATCTTGGCACTTTGTACACTGACTCATTATTGGCCATCTGGAGATAATGATATGGGGGCGATTTGCTCTTTTGAGAATTGGGATTGGACGAATCGTCGGCTGACTTTTATTGCCCGTTCATACGATTCCAACAGCGGTTTTTCAAGATTTCGGGCGGTATTAATCGACATGGATCTTTTCCCGATGATCGATGGTTTGTTTTTTGTAATAAAGGAAGGTTCAACATATATTCTCTACCAGAATCAAGAATATGACATCGACAATCCGGCGGTGTTCCATTTGGATAATTATGACGCCGATTTTGTTCCAGTTATTTCCGTAATTGAATATTCTCCTAATGGCGATGATGATTTCAATTATTCCATCCAATTCGAAGGATACAATCAACTGACCTTTACTGGTTTTAACGGAAATGACGGCAGTTATGCTTCAGGCTATGTCTATTTATTCAAGCCGAATTATGCCAACACCAGAGGTTATGATATGTTTGTGAGTTGGGGACAAATTACAGGAACAAATGGCCAGAATAATTCGCAGATCATCCCTCTGGCTTACCATGACCATGAAAGCCGTATGGGTATTCCAACCTTAACACAGTACCTCCCGGGAAGTGCTGATGATTTCGAGGTTTATGGCCTAGTGAATCTATGGACGACCCCGGAGAGAGCTTTTTTGGTGGCTGATGCAGGAGATGCGATCAGCTCAGCGGGTTTCTTGTATTCCGTTTTTACGATCTGGCCATAAAGCAAGATTTATCATTTCTGGAATAATGATCATGCTGATCACTCGCCAATTCGACCTGAGTACGTGATTCGGTCTATGTTAATTAATCCACTAATTTATATACGAGAGCGTTGTGATTCCTGATTAGTTGCGCAGTCTATTTATTCCCTGCAAATCCCTTGAATAAGATTTGGAATTTTCGCTATCCTTGCACGCTTCAATTTTTAGTGAAAAAGATTTCATAAAGAAATGGAAAGGGGTAAATAAGCGCTATGCGTGCTTGATTAAAAAATTATCAAAATCGTGCACGACGACGCTGTTGGGGAACACCGATTGCGCTTCTTTCTCGACGTCTTTGTCGCGGTAACGGCGCGAAATGTGGGTGATGAACAATTGCCGCACGTTGGCCTTGACTGCCAATTCAGCCGCGTCCTTTGCGGTTAAATGTGAAAACTCGCGCGCCATTTCTTCCTCCGGCTGCAGGTAGGTGCCTTCGATCACCAATCCATCGGCTTCCCTACAGTATTCAAGGATAGATTCTGTTTCGCCGGTATCGCCGACAATCACGAATTTCGTTCCGCGCTCAAAATCACCCAGCACCTGGTCCGGCTGGACTACCCGTCCATCCGGCAGGGTGGTGGGTTGGCCGTTGGCCAAATCCCGCCGCCAGGGCCCTTGAGGGATTTGCAGGTTTTCAGCAGCATCTGCTAAAAAGGGGCGTTTGCCCTGTTCCTCGAAGATAAAACCGAAACAGTCCGGACCGCGGTGGTTGACCGGGAAAGCGCTGACGGTCAGCCCCTTTTCTTCAATGATTACGCCTGTTTCGATCGGGATCAGCTTGATAGGGAAAGGCGGCCGTGCGCCGCGAATGACCACGCGGAAAAGCAGGTCTTCGATACGTTCCAGCGCGCTCTTGCCGGCGTAGATCTCCAGCTCTTCCATGGCTTCCCAGCGCAGGTAGGTAGATACCAGCCCGCCGATGCCCAGGATATGATCCAGGTGGCTGTGAGTGACCAGCAGGCGGTTCAACTTGCGGAAACCCAGCCCGGAGCGCAGAATTTGGCGCTGCGTCCCTTCGCCGCAATCCACCAGGAAGCGGTGTTCATTGTGAATGACGACTTGAGCGGGCAGCCCGCGTTGAACGGAGGGAGCGGAAGCGGAGGTGCCCAGGAAAAAAAGTTCGAACAACGAAGATGAATCCTTTCAATAAAAGTGATTTATTGTACCTTATGGTTGCCTGATTTGGTTTGCCTGAAAATTCAATAAGAAAGCGCAAAATGCTTAAAAATATGTGATTTAATTATCAAAATAAAGAATATTGGCATAACGAGAACGGCTCAAGACCGTTAAATATGATATTTTTTGAAAAATGCCGGCATTTTCCTGTTCTCGTTATACAATTGAATTGTATAATTTTAGGAGCAGGCCATGGATATTAAAACAGTCGTCATCGAAAAACCTGAATCCATCAATTTCATCTTCGGCCAGTCGCATTTTATTAAAACAGTCGAGGATGTCCATGAAGCGCTGGTCAATACCGTCCCGGGCATCAAATTCGGGGTGGCATTTTGCGAAGCTTCCGGTAAGTGCCTGGTGCGCTGGTCCGGAACGGACGAGGCTATGATTGAGCTGGCGAAGAAGAACGCCTATGCAGTAGGCGCCGGGCATAGCTTTTTTGTCTTTCTGGGGGAAGGTTTTTTCCCATTGAACGTGCTTAATACTCTCAAGAATGTTCCCGAAATTTGCCACATATTCTGCGCCACGGCCAACCCTGTCCAGGTGATCGTTGCCGACCTGGGCGGAAGCCGCGCCGTGCTGGGGGTGGCAGATGGGGAGCAGCCTAAAGGTATTGAAGGCGACGAGGATATTGCCTGGCGCAAGAACTTCCTACGCCAGATTGGATATAAAGCTTAACAGGTTTTAGGAGAGAGGAGATCAAAAAATGAACAAGAAAATTGCCCTGATATCATTGCTTTTGATCGGAGTTTTGGCAAGCTGCAGCGTGATCCCGCAATTCCAGCAGGCGCGCGAACAGTATGTAGAGACGCGCACGGCGGAGTTATTGGCGGAAATGCCCACCACTGAACCGCTGCCAACCGAGGTGGTGGAAGCCACTCCCAAGGTAGAACCGACCGTTGAACCAACCGCGGAGGTTACCGAAGAAGCGACAGAAGAACCTACCGAGGAGGCGACTGTGGAAGCCACTGAAGAAGTGACTGCGACAGCCACCGAGGAAGGCGGCGAAGTTGATGCTGAATCGAAAGCCATGACCCAATCCTACGATCCCAAGGTCTACCTGGGCGACGCTTCCTGGTCGGATAACATGACCGCCGTGGGCAACTGGCCGCTGGGCACCGATTTAAGCGCCGCCACTTATGACAGCGAAACCCTGATGATCACCTCTCTTTCCGACAAGTTTGCCTGGCGCATTGCCACCACGGAAGCTCTTGGCGATGCTTATATTGAAGCCACTTTCAAAGTCGGCGAGTGCGCCGGCGCTGACAGCTACGGCATCATCTTCCGCGTCCCGGAGAACACCGGTTATAACCGCGGTTACCTCTACGGCATCACTTGCGATGGCAAGTATTCATTACGCAGTTGGGACGGCATGACCGGCGCCAGCGGTGTGATGACCTGGCTGCAGCAAGCCACCGAGAGCAGCCTGATCAAGTCCGGCAAGAACCAGACCAACCGCCTGGGAATCATGGCTGTCGGCGACCGTTTGATCATGTACATCAACGGCGAAAAGGTCGGCGAGGTCAGCGATAATATGTATTCCTCAGGTTTCTTCGGCATCTTCATCAAACGCGACAAAACCCAGGACCTGACCATCAAGGTGGACGATGTCGGCTACTGGAAGAATCCGACCGTGAAATAAGAATTGGATGCAAAATCCCGCTCAACCGAGCGGGATTTTTTGTAATCTAAATTAAAGGGCGGAATTCCAACCCCGCCGTTTATTGAGCATAGTAGTAAAGCGGGATTCCACCTGTACTCAGTATTATTGAGTAATCCCGCCACTTTTTTAAGCATAGAGCAGGTATTCACCTGCATCCCGCAGGGGTGTGCCTGTGAATTGCGTATATGGATTAACTCAAAGTGGCGCATAAGAATATGAGCCCTATATTTTTTCGAGTGGGTGGATTCCACGCTACTCAGTATTATTAAGTATTCCCGCAGTTTTGTCTTCGCGAACTCTGCTATGCAGGGTGTGGCGATCTCGTTTTTTAAAGTATCGTTCTAATGAACCCTGTGCCTTCCCTTAGGAGATATTATGAGAGATATTACGCAATCAATAAGGTCAGAAAGCACAGCATATATGGAATGACTCAAAGTGGCGCATAAGAAAATGCGCCCTACTTCTCTTATGTTTCTCTTTATTTACCTGGTGCTTTAGTCTATTTACTTAAACGCTTCGTCCGGATAAACCTTCCAGCCCATCTCTTCCAGGCTGCTCATATCCATGCGATCCTGCGGAACATTGACGAGCAGGGTGCTGCCCTCCGCCAGCAGTTCGCCGCTTTGCGCGTCGTAGATGCCCGCCCAGGCCTCCGCGCTGTGCCCGCGGTCTTTCAAGGCTTTTCCCACAATGCGCAGCGGCCGGCCGATCGGCACGTTCTTGCGGTATTTGACTTCGATCCTGGCGGTGAACATAAAACGGGTCTGTTCGGCTGTGCCCATCAGGCTGCGCCCGCTGACCTCGTCGATGATGGTGGCAATGATCCCGCCATGCAGCACACCGGGATAGCCCTGAAAATGTTCAGGGGCGGTATAAGCGGTTTCCACCACGCCGGGTTCGGTTTCGTAAATGCGCAGCTTCAACCCCACTGGGTTTTCCAGCCCGCAGATGAAGCACATTTTTGAATTCGGTTGCGGTTTTTTCTCTGCCATGTTTTAAATCTCCGTGGATTTTAAGATGATATTTCCTATCATAAAGCCGAAATGGTAAACCCAAATAGTTTAACCTTGGTTCCAATAATCTAGGTTGTGACGCCGAATTGTCATTGCGAAGCCCGCGCCAGCGGGCTGTGGCAATCTCAATCCTTGAGTAAGCCTATTTTGTTAACCACAGATGCATGCAGATTGAATAAATAGAAGTATCTGCGTTTATCTGTGGTTAATGTATTTCTTTCACTACCTCAATCCCATTTAAGGCCATATGATACAAAAACACCTGATGTAGCAAATCCCCCGGATGCGGCATGGCGCCGATCTTTCTGGCGGTATCCAACGGCAAATCATAGGTACCCACGCAGTTCTCCGGCACGATCACGCGCCAGGGCAGGTGATAAGCGTTGGCTTTACCGCGCAGGTGCATGGCCAGTAAATAAGCGCAGATATCGGTACAGTCGCCCACTATGATGAAGGTATCCACTTGCGGGCGCTCCGCCAGCCAGGCGTCCAGGCCGGAGTTCTCGCCGGGCACGACTGCATTCTTGGTCAGGATGGTCATTTGGTCGTAAAACGGCAGCGCCTTGATCTCATCCACCGCTTCGGCTTCCGGGGTGCCGCAAACGGCGTGCGGGGCAAAGGCGCCGAACTCCAGCGCGTCCGGCCGGTGGCAATCCTGCAGCAGCGCGAAGTGGCGCACGCCGGCTTCCCAGGCGCTGCGCATCAATGCGGTGGCGGGCGCGATCAAAGCCGCCGCGCACGGGCTGGCCAGGTTGCCCTCTTTGCAGAAGGCGTTGGTCAGATCGACCGAAAGCAGCGCGGTTTTTTCCGGTTGGGCGAACAAATCCCCGGCAGCCAGCGAAGGGAGGTCCGCCAGCCACGTATCCAGGTAATTGAGAAATTCATTTTCTGAAACAGTCATAGATCTTCCTGAAAAGTTTTCCCCTATCATACCCCAAAGGAGCAAAATCATCGGCAAATCGGCGCGCTGGTTTTGCCTATGTTAAAATGGACAAGGATTGAAAATGCGCAATCCAGGGAAGAGCGGCAATCAATGGATCATCAGATCATCTTCGGCGATAACCTCACCATCCTCGGGAAGCTCCCGGATGCTTCCGTTTCCCTGGTTTACATCGACCCGCCCTTCAACACGGGCCGCACCCAATCGCGCAAGCGCATCCGCACCGTGTCTTCGGAAAACGGCGACCGGGTGGGTTTTCAGGGCAAACGCTACGAAACCCAGGTGGTGGGGGTGAAGGGCTATCGCGATATTTACGACGATTACCTGGCTTTCCTGGAACCGCGCCTGCGCGAAGCCCGGCGACTGCTGACCCCCACCGGCAGCCTGTACTTCCACATTGACTTCCGCGAAGTGCACTACTGCAAGATTCTTTTGGACGAAATATTCGGGCGCGAGAGCTTTATCAACGAGATCATCTGGGCTTACGATTACGGCGCGCGCACGCGCAAACGCTGGCCGCCCAAACACGATAATATCCTGTGGTATGCCAAAGATCCGCAGAATTACGTCTTTAATTACGAAGAGATCGAGCGCATCCCTTACATGGCGCCCGGCCTGGTGGGCAAGGAGAAAGCCGCGCGCGGCAAGCTGCCCACCGACACCTGGTGGCACACCATCGTGGCTACGAATAGCAAAGAAAAGACTGGCTACCCAACCCAGAAACCGCTGGCCATCCTGCGGCGCATCGTGCAGGCTTCTTCCAATCCGGGCGATACCGTGCTGGATTTTTTCGCCGGCTCCGGCACCACCGGTGCGGCCTGCCTCGAAATGAACCGCCGCTTCATTCTGGTGGACAATAATCCCCAGGCCATGGAAGTCATGGCGGAGCGTTTTAAAAACGTACCCGACATCCAATGGGTTGGCTTTTCCCCCGCATAAAATAATTACGAAGGGCTTGCGATGGGGGCGAAGCGCACGTTGACCAGTTTGGCCAGGTCTTTGGGGCTGAGGCGGATTTGCAAACCCCACTGCCCGGCAGAGACCAGCACCGCGTCCAAATCCTGGGCGGAAGCGTCGATCACCACCTGAAAACCCTTGTTGATCAACGCCAGCGGCGAGATGCCGCCGGCCTGCAAGCCGGTCAGCGCTTCGGCTTCGGCCTGCGTGGTGACGTGCACCTTTTTTTCATTCAGGCAGGCTGCCAGCGCTTTATTGTCTACCTCGCCGGTGGCGGGCACCAGCGCCAGGATGGGCTTGCCGGCTTTCTCGCGTTTGGCCACGATAGTCTTGAACACCGTGGCGGGCGGTACCTTCAGGATTTCCGCCACCTCCAGCGCGCTCAATTTTTGCACGGGCACGTCCAGGGCGGTGAAAGCCACCTTGCGGGCTTCCAGCATGCGGGTGACGTTATTGGTTGTCATTTTGGAACCTCAATTGCTTAAAGCATTTCCGGCCGCGGCCGCGTCGGCCTGGTAGAGCGCCATCAGGTAAAAGCCCAGAGATGCCATCAGGGAAAATTCCTGGTTGGTGATGCGGCTGCTCTCGATCTTCACGCGGCTTTCCAGTTTGGCGAACTCGCTCATGCGGCGTTCCTCGCTGCCCTGGTCAAAACGCATAATGGGTGAACCGTTTTTATCAGTGAAGCGCCATTGCGTGCGCCAGAAGTTGACCGGTTCCCAGGCGAACGGGCGGCCGTCCAGCAGCTGCAGCGTGCCGCCGCCGAAGACCTTGGGAAAATACAGCGCGTAATCGCTCTCCGCTCCCGGATGGCGGATGGTGACGTGCGGGTTCATGAATCCCATGCGTTTGAAGGACCAATCCTGGATGGGATTTTTGGCAGCCGCCAGGGTGCCCCACAGGCTGCGGAATTCCAGCGACCCAAAGGCCTGCTCCCCGCGGAACAGTTCGAAATAGCGTGCGCCGGTTTTGGGTTGTCGCCAATAGAGTTCATCCCCGGCTTGGGTGGCAAATTCCTGCATATTTCCCTCGTTGCGTACGAAATTAATTAAGTTAGTTTTCGGCATTGCGGTGCATGCTGCTCAGGGCGCGCACCTGAGCAGCCGCGTGGTAGGAGGAGCGCACCAGCGGCAGGCTCTCCACCCAGCGGAAACCGATCTCCAGCCCAAAGCGTTTCAGTTCGGCGAATTCCTCCAGTGTGTAATAGCGTTCGATCGGCAGGTGCTTGCGGCTGGGCTGCAAATATTGCCCGATGGTGAGGATATCCACATTCCATTCGCGCAGCAGGCGCATGACCTCGCGCAGCTCGTCCATTGTTTCACCCAGCCCGACCATCAGGCCGGACTTGGTGAGCACTTCATTATCCAGTTCTTTCGCGCCGGTCAGCACGGCTCGCGACCATTCCAGCCGGTCGGAGGGTTGCACGCGCGCGAACAGGCGCGGCACGGTTTCCAGGTTGTGGTTGAGGATCTCGGGGTGCGCGTCCATGACGATCTTCAGCGCTTCAGGATCGCCGCGGAGATCCGGGATAAGCACCTCCACCGAACAGCCCGGCTGCAGCGCGCGGATGCGCCGAATGACGGCCGCGAAAATGCGCGCGCCGCCCAGGTTGTCGTCATCGCGGTCCACGCTGGTGATGACGGCGTGCCGGAGCCCCATGGCTTTGACCGCCTGAGCCACGCGCTCGGGTTCTTCCGCGTCGATGGCGCCCGGCCGGCCGTGCTTGATGTCGCAAAAGCCGCAGCGGCGCGTGCACACGTCGCCCAGGATCAGGAAGGTAGCCGTGCCGCTGCCCCAGCATTCGCCCATGTTCGGGCAGCCGGCTTCTTCGCACACGGTGTGCAGTTCCTTGCTGCGCATCATGCCCTTCAACTGGTCGTAGGTTTCACCGGAGGGCGCGCGCACCTTGATCCAGTCCGGCCTGCGCCGGGGTGTGGTGTCAATTTCGGCGGGATTGACCCGCTCGCGGGTGGGTGCTTTGCTCATGGTTAGTTTGCTCCGGAGGGAATTATACATGCAGGCAAGGTGGAAAAGAATCTGTGTTCATCCGTGTTTATCTGTGGTTAAATTGGTTTATGCTTTATATCGTAGCCACCCCCATCGGCAATTTGGGCGACATCAGCCTGCGCGCGCTGGAAACCCTGCGCGCGGTGGACGTGGTCGCCAGCGAAGACACGCGCAAGACCGGCATCATGCTCAAACATTTCGAGATCAGCAAACCGCAGGTCTCTTTTTACGAACAGAACGAGCACAAGCACCTGCCCAGGCTGATCGGTATGCTGAAAGAGGGCAGAGACGTGGCGCTGGTCAGCAACGCCGGCACACCCGGTGTATCCGACCCCGGCTTCACGCTGGTGCGCGCCGCGCTGGCGGAGGGCATCGCGGTCACGGCTGTGCCCGGGCCCAGCGCGCTGATCATGGCGCTGGTGCTTTCCGGCTTGCCGGTGCACGCTTTCACCTTCCGCGGTTTCCCACCGCGCAAGTCCGGCGCGCGCCGCAACTTCCTGGCAATCGACCAGGCCTCGCCGCATACACTGATCTTTTACGAAAGCCCCTACCGGCTGGTGGATTTCCTCAAGGATGCCCTGGCTGTGTATGGCGACCGGCCGGCCGCGGTGGCCAACGACCTGACCAAGAAATTCGAGGCCATCACGCGCGGCCCGCTTTCCGAGCTGATCGAGCGTTTTGGCAAGGAGGAGAAGCTGTTGGGGGAGTACACAGTGGTAATTGGGGGACGGGACGACTGAATTCGTCTCTACTATTGGAAAAAAAAAAGGCCGCTGCCTGAGCTTGTCGAAGGCGAGGCCTTTTCCAAAGCGTTGGCTTCGACAAGCTCAGCCAACGAAAATATGAATAATGCCAAATCTACACCGGCGAGAATTTCGTGCCGATGTCGTAATAATCCTCGTTCTCGGCCTTCTTCAGCCGATTTACTACCCAGTATGTCGCAGGCGTGAACAGCACCTCGACGCTTACCTTGAAAATGTAATTGGTCAGCACCAGGCTGGCGAAAGACACCCAGGGGAACACGCCCGCCAGCGTGGCGATCAGGATGAACACCAGTGAGTCCACGCCTTCGCCTACCAGCGTGCTGCCGATGGTGCGTGTCCACAGCCATTTGCCTTTGGTGAGGATTTTCATCACCGCCAGGATGACCGAGTTGCTGAACTCGCCCATCAGGTAGGCCAGCAGGCTGGCGGCCACCAGTCCGAAGGAAGTCATTCCGCCCAGGATGGCGTCGTAAGCGGTGTCGCCGGCGTAACCCTGCCAGGCAGCCTCGCCCGGCAGCGCGCGCACCAGCGCCAGCACCAGGGCGCTCAAGGCCAGCGCGCCGAAACCGCTCCAGATCACGCGCCGCGAGCGCTTGAAGCCGTAAACTTCGGTGAGCACGTCGCCGAAGATGTAACTGATGGGGAAGAGCAGTGTGCCGCCGTCGAAGGCCAGGCGCACCCCGAAGAGCGAGAACCCCCAATCGATGATCTTGGCGGAGGAGGCGATGTTGCTGGTGATCAACACGGTCACGAACAGCGCCATCACCAGGTCCAGGTAACGGTAGCTGCGTTCTTTTTCCGGTTTAAGTTCCTGTATCTTTTCAGCCATAGGTATAATTTCAGGTAGCAAGGATTATAAACGATACGAGATGAGCACCCAGCGCTTTTTCCTCCCCGATGATTGTTTTCAGCCGAATCTCGTGACTTTTCCAGAGACGGTGCAGAACCAGATCAACCGCGTGCTGCGCCTGCGCGAGGGCGAGGAGGTGATCGCGCTGGACGGGCACGGCCTGCAATACCGCCTGCGCCTGGAGCAGAATGCCGCAGGGCTTTTCCAGGGAATAATCCTTTCAAAAGAAGAAAATCCGGCCGAGCCGGCCGTCCACTTGACCCTTTACATATCCCTGACCCAGCGCGAGAAGTTTGAACTCATCCTGCAAAAAGGCAGCGAAGTTGGGGTGGCGGCCTTTCAGCCCTTCATCTCCTCACGCTCGTTGATCCAGTGCGGCGATTCCTTTAACAAAAAACGCGAGCGCTGGGAAAGCATCCTGCGCGAAGCGGCCGAGCAGTGTGGGCGCGGGCGCATCCCGCAATTGCTGCCACCCTTGAGCCTGACTGAGGCGGTGAAAGTCGCTGCTGCCCGGCATGCCTTGAATCTGGCGGCTTGGGAGGACGAGCGGCAGGTCGGCTTGGGCAGTGCGCTGGTGGGATTCGATGGCAAAGGAACTTTGGGGTTGTTCGTCGGACCGGAAGGCGGCTTCGACGCTTCTGAAACCGGGCGCATGCGCGCGGCGGGCATGCGCGTTTTTTCGCTGGGGCGGCGCATCCTGCGCATGGAAACGGCCGCCATGCTGGCGCCTGCGCTGGTGCTGTATCAACTGGGGGAAATGAATCCGCGGGATTGACTGTGGCTTTGGCAGACTGCCGGATTAAAGACTATCTGCGTTGACTTCCTGCAGGAAAATCTCCACCTGCTGCAGATACCATGCCGGTTCGCCGATGTGGATGCCATGGCTGGAATCGATGAAGGCATAGCGCAGGTTCTTGACCAAAGATTTGATCTGATCCACGTCCTGTGAATCCATGGCGCCCAGCAATCCCCAGTAGGCGTGGCGTGACCAATGCGCCTGCATCAGCAGCATGGGACACTTGACCTTTTTGAGCGCGGCCAGCGGATCAAAATCCCGGCTGAGGCGGCCGTCGATGGTGGCTTTGGAAAAGTCCACATCGTATTCCATGAAGAATTTCACTCCCACGCGCATCTCAAACGGCAAAAAGGGCACGTCATAGGGCTGATTGGGTTTCAGGCGGCGGTTGACCGCGTAAAGCGCCATCAGGATTTTTAATACCGCGGGCGGGACCATCAGCAGCTCTTCCTGCCCTTCTTTGGGCGCGCCGGAATTGGCTAAGTAAGCCTCCAGGTTGGGCCCGGTTGGAGAGCCTAGGTTGTCGATAGCCACCTGGAACATGCGCCGCATGTACCTCTCTTCAGTGATGCGCGGATAAATGGAGGAGAACATGGGCGGATCCTCGGAAATAACCGCTCTGACCCACTCGGGGGCGTAAGCCCCCAGCCAGACCGCCAGCACGCCGCCGGAGGAAAGTCCGGAGACGATGGCCGGTTCGCCGATCACCTGTGCGATGAATTGCTTCAGGTCATCACCGCAGATATTGTAAGAATACTGTCCCGGCGTGCGCGTGGATCGGCCATGCCCGCGCAGGTCGACCGAGAAGACGTGGTATTTCCTGGCCAGTTCGGGCATGACCGACTTATAGCCCTGCCAGGATTCCATCTGCCCCGGAATTAACAGAAAAGGCAGCCCATTTTTCGGCCCCTCCACGTAATTCAGGGTAATGTTGTTGATGACGCATTGCTTTTCGCTGAATCCCTGCGGGGTGCCGGCCACGCTGATCTTGTGAGGCACGAAAAAGACCACCAGCCAGAACAGGATGAAGATGATCAGGTTGATTCCCAGGGTTGTCCAGATATTCATTTCTATACCCTCTTGTTGACTTCATTATAAAGCCCTTTGGATAGCACCCAAGCGGGGGAATTTAAAACAACCGCGTCGGCAGCAGGTTCCTCAGGCGATTTTCCAGCACCTTGGCGCGCCCCAGGTTGCGGCCGAGCGCGTCGCGCACCGCCACCACCTCACCCCGCAAATCCGGGCCGGCGGCGTAGCCGCGCAGGTCCTCGCCGCGCATCCAGGCGGCCAGGTGTTCGTCCTCCAAAATCAGGATATGACGTGTGAAGCGGTCGCCGAAGCGGCTGACGAATTCGTGCGAGGGCTGCCAGCCATCCGGCAGGGCTTTGCCCAGCGGCATGCCGCTGCTCAGCCAGGGTAATGCAGGAAAGCGCGCGTTGAGCGCCTTGCCAATCAGATAAAATTCCCCCCCGATCTCGGCGATCTGCAGGTCGTTTTCCGCCATCAATCGCTCCATTTCCAGGCCATACTGCCCGCTGATGTAATCGACCATGCCGCGCGTTTCCACCGGCAGGGGAATCTTCATCTGCCGCGGGCGGGCGGCGTGTGGGTTGAAAGCGGAAGTTGCTGCGGGCAGGCCGGCGGTCTTGGTCAGGCGCGCGGCGAAGAAACCGGCGGTGTTGAACAGGTGCGGCCACAGGCGCGCGGCTTTGCGTACGTCCTTGGGGAAGGTTTTGCTTTCAAACACTTCCAATCCCGGCGCGGGCTGGGGCAGCCGGCTGCTGATGTCCTCGACGGCAAAACAGCCGGGGAATTGCTCCAGCAAAGCGGCCAGCACGCCCTCGTCTTCCTGCGGGGTGAGCGTGCAGGTGCTGTAAACCACCTGCCCGCCAACCTTGACTGCCCGCAAGGCGCTTTCCAGCAGGCGCGCCTGGCGCTCGGCCAGCGCTTCCACCTCGGTGAGGGTGATGCTGCGCGCCTTGTGTGATTCGCTGGCACGCATGCCCTGCATGGAGCAGGGCGCATCTAATAAAACCGCATCGAATGTCTCGGGATAGTGCGCCCCGAACCATTCGCCCGGCAGGCAGGTAACCGCCTGGTTGATGGCGCCCCAGGTGCCCAGCACAATGCGCAGCGCGGAGATGCGCCCGCGCGAAGCGTCGTTGGCCACGATAAAGCCGCGGTCTTGTATACGGTCGGCCAGATGGATGGTCTTGCCGCCGGGGGAGGCGGCCATATCCAGGACGAGAGGGTGATTGGTATGGCTGAAATCAAAAAGCTCGGCCGGCAGCATGGAAGCAGCCTCCTGGATGTAGTAATACCCCAGGCGGTGTTCGATGGTGCTGCTGGGCGCGATGCGCGCTTCCTTGATCCAGTAACCGCTGGTGCTGTAAGGTACGGGATCATAGCGCCAGCCATACAGATCAGCCCATTTGCGCATGGCAACATCCGGGTCGGACTTGAGCGCGTTGACGCGCAGCGAAAGATCCAGCGGCTGCCCGCGCAGCTCCTGCAGGCGCGCGTACAGCGCCGGGTCGGCTTGCGCCAGCCAGTCGAAGGTGTAAGCGGGCGGGATCGTTTTAGCCATGCCGTTTCATCCAGAACACCGTCTCGCCGGGGAAATCCAGTTCGCCGCGCGCTTCCCATTCCGCGGGGTTGAGGTTATCCGCCACCAACCCGCGCATGCGTTCGCGCAGGTCGCGCTTGCCGTCCAGGCTGCGCCGTGGCAGCGAAACGAACAGGTATTTCACTTTCAGTGCGGACCACAAGGCGCGGTTGCAGCCCTTGCGGCGCTTTTCCAGGCGGTGGGCTTCTTTGAACAAGAACGCAGCGTCGGCTTCCACTTGCGGTGGCCGCACCAGAATATCGCGCACCTCGGCCAGCGCTTCTTTTCCGCTCAAACGCAAGAAATCGGTGATCAGTGCCACGCGCGGCGGATGGATATCGTAGGCGTAATAACGCGCGCCGGACGGCAAGCCAATCCAGGGCAGGGCGAAAGGGTTCAACCCGCAGGCCAAATCCAGCACGGATGCTGGCTGCCCGCAGATTGCGAAAATCTCTTTATAGAAGTCTTCCAGATAAACCAGGCGTTCGCGCGTGGAATCGTGCTGCTGCAAGAAAGCGCGGCAGGTGTCTTTTACCGCATCGGGTCCGCTGCTGAAGGCCGCTTGCAGTTCCTGCGCGGCCTGCGCGTAATCCAGGTCGCCCAGGTAGGGCGCCATCACGTTGTGCAGCTTGGCGCGCGCGCTTTTCAGCGCCTCGGCCGGTTTCTTGTAACGCGATAATTCCAGAGCCAGCAGGTCGCGCAGGGTTTCCTCGGGCAGCTCCAGGCCTTTATAGGTCTTGCCCGCGCGCAGCTGCGCCATCAACCCTTCCAGATCGCTGCTCTTTTGCGGGCTCATTTTTCCACCAGGTAAGCCAGTTCGCTGGGAAAGTCGAAGCGCGTGACCTTCCACTTTTTATCGGCGGTCAGGGCTTCGAACTGGGCGGAGTAGGTTTGGCGCATGCCCTTGGATTTGCCGCCCAGGCTGCGGATGGGGTAGCTGGCTAAAATGTACATAGCGGGAATGTTTTCCAGCATTTCCTGCGCGCACCCTTTTTCCAATTGTTCCAGGCAGGGCAGGCTTTTCAGCAGCAGGGCCAATTGCACAGGCTTGCCTATGGTATAGGAAAATACATCGGCGCTGGTCAGCCCGGCATGCAGGCCGCAGTGCGTCAGGAAGGCGTTGTCGAAATCGATCAGGTCGCTGAAGATGTCGCAGCCGCCGTAACGCGCGCCGCTCGCCAACGGCATCCAGGGCAGCGCCAGCGGATTCAGTCCGCAGGCCAGGTCGGCCAGCGATTCCAGCGGCGCGAGCGAAGCCAGCGTCTCCCTGAAAAAATCTTCCAGAATGGGCAGGCGTTCGGCCGTGGAGCTGTGCGCCTGCATGACTTTCAGGCAGAAAGCGCGCACGCCCTCGTCGGCGGGGTCGCCGGGCAGGTTTTCCAGCTCGGTTTTCCATTGTTTGTAACGCGGAGCCAGTTTAAAGTAAGCCGCGCCCACCTGGTGCAGCTTGGCGCTGACTTCCTTGATTGCTTCCCTGGGCTTGCGCCCCTTGGCCAGCTCGCGTTCGGCAATCTGCATGGCAAGGCCGGGCAGGATGGCGTTGTACTTGGGCTTGGACAGCACGGCGGAAACAACTTCCTCGATCAGCGGGTTGTGTTCGTTCATGGCAGGTAAGGGCGCAGCCGCTCCATCAGGCGCGCCATGAAGTGCAGGTTGTGCTGCGTGGAGAGCTGCTGGTAGAGGCTGTCGTTGAGTTTGTGCAGGTGGCGCAGGTAGCCGATGGAGTAACGGCGGCAGACGGGGCAGTCACAGCCTTCTTCGATGGGTTGGCTGGATTTAATATAGCGTTCGTCATGCGCATAGACGTAGCCGAACCAGTCATCCTTCTCAAGCAGTGCGGCTTTGTCCGGCAGGTAGTTGAAGCGGTACAGGCGCCCGTGGCGGGCGTCGCGCGTTGGCATGGCGCTGTCGAACAACCCATAACCCTGCGCAGCGCAGCGCGCCACGTAGGGCGGGTGGCCGATGCCGAGTGCGTGCAGCGGGAACTCCGCCGGGATCAATTCTCGCAGGAGGAAGACCATATCCTCCACCAGGTTGCCCTGGTTGTCCAGCGGCCAGCCGCCATAGCCATAGCCGTCGAAACCGATCTCCAGCAACTGCTCGGCGCAGTGCCGGCGCAATTCGTAGGAATTACCGCCCTGCACCACGGCGAACAGTTTGGGCCTGCGCTCCTGCGCTAGGCGTTTTTCGTCCAGCAGGCGATCGAATTCCATGCGGCAGCGCTTGGCCCAGCGCACGGTGCGTTCCACGGAGGCTTCCTGCTGCGCCATGTCGTCGTCGACGTGCGTGCAGTCGTCCAGGCAGAACAGCAGGTCTGAGCCGAAACCGAGCTGCAGTTGCATGCACTTTTCGGGGGTGAGCTGGTACTTGCGCTGGCCGTCCTCGGGCTTGAAAACCAGCCCGTTATCGGTGAACTGGCCGAAGCGCGGACCCTGGCGGATGAGCGAATAGGCCTGGAATCCGCCCGAATCGGTGAAGATGATGCCCTCCCAGCCGGTCATGGCGTGTAAGCCGCCCAGCGACTTGACTGTAGTGGCGCCGGGTTTTTGCATCAGGTGGAAGGTGTTCATCATCATGGCGCGGATGCCGCACTGCGCCGTTTCCTCGGCAGCCAGCCCGCGCACCTGCCCGAAAGTGGCATCCGGCAGGAATTGCGGGAATTCCAGCATTCCATGATTAAAAGCCAAGCGTAATGGATAGGTCATACGCTTGAATTGTATCATCCCGCTTAAACGGGTTCAGGAAAGTACGCTTAGAGCTTGCAGGGTGATCCAGCGCTGGCTGCTGTCGCCCTGCGCCAGCAGCGGCCAGGTGCGCTGTTGGAAGGGGCTGCCGCCGCTCCAGGTGCCGTTGTGATTGCGCTGCTCGCGCAGCCAGCCCAGCGCGCGCCGCGCCTGTGGGGATTCCAGCGCGTTCAGTTCTTTGGCGATGCGCAGTACAAATAAAGTATCTGCGTGATAAAAGAGCGGGAAACTGGTTTTGGACCACAGTTCGTGGATCTTTTCCACGTGGGGATAATCGGCCTCCAGCAGGTCGTGATCCTCCAGCAGGAATTTCAACCCCGCGTGGATGGCTTGCCGGATGGATGAGTTTCTTTTTTCTTCGGGGAGGAGCGCCAGCCCGAACAGGTCGCGCGCTATGCCCCAGGCGCAGGGCAGGCCGTTGTTGTATTGGCAGCGGCTGAGATTTTGCAGGTCGCGCGTCACGTAGTCCAGGATGAATTCAACGCTCTCCACTTGGGCCTGGCAATAAAGCTGATAACGCAGCACGTTGCCCCACAAACAACCCCAAAAGGACTCTTTTCTCCCCTGTAAGCGGATGTCTTTTTCCATGCATTCGCGCATGAAAGCTGCGCCCTTTTGCATAGCGGGGTGCTGCGGATCGATGCCCAGTTCGCTCAACAGCAGCATGCTCCAGTGGCTGCTGCGGTATTTGGGGGAATAATAATGGCGGGGATTTTGCCAGTAGCCTTCCGGCTGCTGCTTTTCAAGAATGTGTAATACGGGATTAGTGCTGGCAATCAAACGCCTGGCTGCTTGCGTTTCCGCGTCCTCTTCCGGCTTTCCCAAAATGCGGGTCAGGGTCAGGTAGCGGATGGAGGGCGTGGGGCTCTCCAGCAGCCAGGCGATGGTTTTTGAATTGTCGCTGGTGTTTACTTGTTTATTTTCACCCATGCAAGCATTATATTATGAGCGCTTGCGGAACAGGGCGGAAAAAAGGGTGATTACGCCGATGCCGATCAGGAACAGCGGCCAGAGCGTGCCGACGCCCAAGTTGAGTCCGAAGGTACCGCCGAAGATGATGAAGCCCATTGCGCTGATAGCCATCAGCACCAGGCCGCCGCTGTCGAAGCGCGGATGTTCGCGCGAAAGCAGGCCGGCGATGATCACGCCCAGGCCGACAAAACCGGGGATGAGTGTCCAGATGTAAGCCCAGCTGGCCCAGTCGCCCGAGATGGCCTGGTAATAGAGAATGCCGCCGATGCCGCCCACGATGCAGCCGGGGATGGCCAGCCCGCCGGTGCGGGTCAGGATGGCAGCCAGCAAAAAGGCTGCGCCCACGCCGATCACGATAAAAGGCCAGTAAACGTAACCGAAGATATCCGGGTACATCTGCGTGACGAAGAAGAACCCGCCCAACAGGATCAGCAGGATCCCCCATACAATGCCGTGTCGATTTTCCATGTTTCCTCCAGAAAAATGATTTCGAAATTTCATATCTACTTACGCAGGATTGGCATTTAGGTTGCTTCGAAGTTTTATTTGCCGTAGGTCGGGTTGGTGATCTTCCAACCCGACTAGAAGCTTTTCTGCAATTGTTTTTGCGCATCTGCCAAAGACGGCGCGGCAATCTCAAATTAATAGAACCACAGATACACTCGGATGAACACTAATAAAAAACCCTTCTGTATTTGCGAGCCGCGGAGCGGCGCGGCAATCTCAACCACAGATAAATGAGTTATCGTAGGATGGCTTGGTGATCTTCCAACCCATCACCCTAATCCAGGTTCTTGAGCGTATTTAACTATGGATTTCTTTGTGATTCCCGTAAAAAACTCCGCAGGTTGCGCCTTGTCGAAACCTGCGGAGCCAATCAAATTGTTGTCAGGAAATTATCCTTCCAGAATCAGCTTCCCAAAGCGCTTTCCCATTTCGTAGGCTTCTTTCAGGTTCTCCTCGCGGGCTTGCCCGGCGAACTCGAGCGTTTCGCCCAGCTCCCAATTCATCTTTTCAAACTGATTCTTCAGGAAACGCACCGCTCCGCCGCCCCAGCCATAGCTGCCGAAATAGATCGCCTGTTTGTTGAACGCGCGCTTGATCTCGGCCATGTACAACACCAGTTGCATGGTGGGGAACAGCGTGCCTTCGTAGGTCGGCGCGCCGATCACCACGCCCTGGTTTTTCCAGATGGAGGGCAGGATGTAGCTGACGGGCGTGGTGGTCACGTCATGCGCGTCCACCGGCACGCCCGCGGCCTCCAGCCCGTTTTTCACAGATGCCACCATTTTTTCGGTGTTGCCGTACATCGAGCCGTGCAGCAGGGTCACGCCTTTCTCCGCCGGGCCTTTGCCGTAGCTCGACCAGCGCATGTACAGGTCCACGATGCGCCCCGGGTCTTTGCGCCATACCAACCCGTGCGAGGGCGCGACCATGCGCAGCGGAACGCCCGCCAGCTTTTCGCCGGCGTTCAACACCGGTTTGCTGAAGGCGGCCACGATGTTTGCGTAATAGCGCAGGGATTCCCCTTCGAAGTAGGCCAGGTCGGGGTACTCCTCGTCGAAAATGCCTTTTTCAGGGATGCCGTAACCGCCGAAAGCGTCGCACGAAAAGAGCGTCTGCGAAACGGTTTCATAGGTTACCATCGTTTCCGGCCAGTGCACCATGGGCGCGCTGACGAAACGCAGCTTATGCCTGCCCAATTCCAGTTCCTCGCCGTCGCTCACCGCGCGGATGTTTTCCTTCAAACCGAAAAAATCATCCATCATCTTGACCGCTTTGGGTGTGCCCAGGATGACCGCCTGGGGCGCCAGTTCGCGGAAAGCACGCAGCGCGCCGGAATGGTCCGGTTCCATGTGATTGACCACCAGATAATCGATACTGGCCGGGTCTACCAGCGCCTTGAGTTCGCCCAGGTATTCCTGCTGGAAGAGCTCTTTGCACAGGTCGATCAGCACGGTTTTCTCGTCGCGGATCAGGTAGGAGTTATATGTGATGCCTTCTTTTTCAATCGGCCAGAGTCCCTCAAACAGGCGGGTCCGGCGGTCGTGAATGCTGAGGCAGTAGATGTTCTCGCTGATTGGAGTCGGTTTCATTTTGCTTCCTGAAATTGATTTGCGTTAATTATATAAGCATGCATCTAAAATCGCGCGTGCTTATATAAGATTAATGCTGCAACGGTCAGGGTCTCGATGCCAGGGACGTTCAGTCTCTCTACCGGATTCTTGCCGGGAGCAAACCCGGCGCGTGGACCTATTCTCAGGCTTCCGCAGAAGCAGTGGCGCAAGGAAAAGAACGGGTTGGTCAGCCCTGTCCGCCTCACCCCAAAATCATCCTCCAGGCTGCTGATCCTGGCTATAATTCAGGCAGGCAGGAGGAAACCATGATCGAGATACCCGAGGCTATTCATCTGGCTGAACAGTTGAACCAAACCGTGCGCGGCAAAGGGATTGCGCGAGCCGTGGCGGCGCAAAACCCGCATAAGTTCGCCTGGTACCAGGGCGATCCGCAGGCTTATCCGGCCCTGCTGACCGGCCGGATGGTGGGCGAGGCGCGCGGCTTTGGTACGACCGTGGAATTCCGCGCCGGCGATGCGCTGGTGGCCGTTTCGGAAGGCGCCACCTGGCATTATCACGCCGACCGCTCGGATATCCCCGCCAAACACCAACTCCTGCTGGAGTTCGGCGACGGCAGCGCGCTCAGCCTGACCGTGCGCATGTACGGCGGGATTTTGTGCTTCCGCGAAGGCGAGGCGGAGAATCCCTATTACCTGGCGGCGCGCGACGCGCTTTCGCCTTTATCGGATGACTTCAACTGGGATACCTTCCAAAAATTGCTTGTATCCCCCGAAATTGGGAAATTGAGCGCCAAGGCCTTTCTGGCCACCGAACAGCGCATCCCCGGGCTGGGTAACGGCTGTCTGCAAGACATCCTCTACAATGCCAAAATCCACCCCAAACGCAAGATGGGCACGCTGGATGAAAAGCAGCGCGAGGTTCTTTATCAATCTATGAAGTCTACTTTGGCGGAGATGACCGCCCGGGGCGGGCGCGACACCGAACCGGACCTGTTCGGCAATCCGGGCGGCTACCACTCGCTGTGCTCCAAGAACACAGTCGGGCAGCCTTGCGGCCGGTGCGGCAGCCTTATCTCCAAGGAAGCCTACATGGGCGGCAGTGTGTATTTCTGCCCGGTCTGTCAGCCCCTTTTATAAAAACGTGGGGCGGCTTTTAAAGCTGCCGCCTGAAGCGTGATGGCTTTATAAAAACAGCTTTTTGCCTTGTACTCTTGGTTTTGAGTGACACCGCTTATTGAACTTGAGATGAATACGCGAGGAGCGCCTGCCCTCAACGTATTGTAGGGGAGCGACGAAGCGATCTCATAGCCGGAAGTGCAGATGAGTGAAAAATTCCGTAAATAGGATTTCCTGTGGTGAGATTGCTTCGCCTCACTGATGCAGGGTTCGCGAGGACAATTTGGCGTTTAGGGCGAAGACACCCCGAATGTGTTCGCGAGGAACGTATGTGACGAAGCGATCTCATGGCCGGAAGTGCAGATGAGTGAAAAATTCCGTAAATAGGATTTCCTGGCGTGAGATTGCTTCGCCTCACTGACGCAGGATTCGCGAGGACAATTTGGCGTTTAGGGCGAAGACACCCCGAATGTGTTCGCGAGGAACGTATGTGACGAAGCGATCTCATGGCCTGATGTGCAGATGAGTGAAAAATTCCGTAAATAGGATTTCCTGGCGTGAGATTGCTTCGCCTCACTGACGCAGGATTCGCGAGGACAATTTGGCGTTTAGGGCGAAGACCCCCGAATGTGTTCGCGAGGAACGTATGTGACGAAGCGATCTCATGGCCGGAAGTGCATATGAGTGAAAAATTCCGTAAATAGGATTTCCTGGCGTGAGATTGCTTCGCCGCTTTGCGGCTCGCAAAGACTTCATTTTTATCAACGCGAGGAACGTAGTGACGATGCAATCTCATGGTCGGATGCGCAGATGAGTGAAAAATTCCGTAAATAGGATTTCCTGGCGTGAGATTGCTTCGCCGCTTTGCGGCTCGCAAAGACATCCTTCTATTGTCATCGCGAGGAGCGGAGCGACGTGGCGATCTCGGCTGGTAGAACGAGATATATGCCAGTGTTTGGGATGACACGTCATGAGGGAGTTAAATAAAGAATGGGCGCGGAGGGACTCGAACCCACGACCTTACGGATGTGAACCGTACGCTCTAACCAGCTGAGCCACGCGCCCAAATGCAAAAGAATTATAACAAAAAAAAGTCAATGCGATTGGTGAAATTCCAAAATACTACTTCAAAAACAACTTCACCAGCTTCCTCTTGACCTCGTTGTACGGTTGGTAACGCATGTTCAGGTCGATCCAGTTGGCTTTTTCCACCATGCTCTTGTAATGTGTAAACGTGTCGAAACCGGCTTGGCCGTGATAGGCGCCCATGCCGCTCTCGCCCACGCCGCCGAAGCCCATCTCCGATGTCGCCAGGTGGATGATGGTGTCGTTGATGCAGCCGCCCCCGAACGAGATGCGGCTGGTGATCTCGCGCCGCACGGCCTTGTCGTTGCTGAACAGGTACAGCGCCAGCGGGGTGGGGTGCGCGTCCACGACGCGGTAAATGTCTTCGTAGGTTCGGAAGGTCAGCACGGGCAGGATCGGCCCGAAGATCTCTTCCTGCATCACCGGGCTGGCGAGCGTCACGCCGGTCAGGATGGTGGGGGCGATGCGCAGGCGCTCATCATATTCGCCGCCCGCGTAAACCCGCTCGCCGTCGAGCAATCCCAGCAGGCGCCTGAAATGCTTTTCGTTGATGATGCGCCCATAGTCGGGGTTTTCCAACGGATGCTCGCCGAACTGTTTGCGGATCTCCGCCTTCAACAGCGGCAGCAACTTTTCCACCGCGCTCTCGTGCACCAGCAAGTAATCCGGCGCCACGCAGGTTTGCCCCAGGTTGAGATACTTGCCGAAAACGATGCGCGCCGCGGCGGTTTTCAGGTCGGCGGTGTCGTCCACGATGCAGGGGCTTTTGCCGCCCAATTCCAGCGAGATGGGGGTCAGGTAGCGCGCGGCTTTTTCCATCACCAGCCGCCCGACAGCCTTGCTGCCGGTGAAAAAAATGAAATCGAAATGCTGGTCCAGCAGCGCCTGGTTGACCTCGCGCCCGCCCGTGACCACGCTGACGTATTGCGGCGGGAAGCAGGCGGCGATCAACTTTTGGATCACCGCGCTGGTGGCGGGGGAATAAGCGCTCGGTTTGATCAGCGCTACATTGCCGGCGGCCAGCGCGTCCACCAGCGGGCTGATGGCCAGGTAGAAGGGATAATTCCAGGGGCTCATGATCAGCACGCAGCCGTAGGGCGAGGGCGCCACCCAGCTTTTGGCGCTGAACTGCGCCAGGGGCGTTTTTACCCGCCGCGCTTTGGCGAATCGCTGCAGGTGCTTTTTCATGAATGCAAGCTCGTCCAGCGTCATGCCGACTTCGGTCATGTAGCCTTCGAAGCTGCTCTTGCCCAGGTCGGCTTGCAGCGCCGCTAGGATCTCATCCTGCATGGCGCGGATGGCGCTTTGCAGCTTGTCCAGAGCGATCAGGCGCACCGTGAGCGGCAGCGTCTGCCCGCTTTGGAAAAATGTCTTCTGTTTGTGGATGATCTCATATGACCGGACAACCGGCTGGGCCGGCGCGGTATCCAGGATGATTGCGTCGTTTTCTTTGAGCATAACGGTTTCCCCGGTTTCTTGAGGTGAGGTTGCGTTTATCATACCATCGTATCGATTAACGGGTGTACCCTTTCATGTAGAGAATACTCACGCTGGTATTAACCCCCTGCCTTGCTTTTGGTTTTCGAGGGTAGATTATTTGCGTTTTGTTAGATATATATACAAACGTGATTGAATTTATATAATATTAATAAAGATTCGCTACAATTTCCGCGGTGAGGTTAAGAGAGGATATGAAAAAACGTCATTTATTGAACTTCAACGACCCCGCGCCGGACGTGCAAGTCCTGAATGTCAAGGGAAAACCGGTCAGCTTGTCCAGTTTATGGGTCAAGCGCCCGCTGGTGCTGGCGTTCACGCGCCATTTCGGCTGTACGCAATGCAAAGAAATGCTGGATGAACTGGTGGCGGGGCGGGACAAGATCAAAAAAGCCGGCCTGGATATTGCCGTCATCACCCAGGGTGTCCCGGCGGAAACCGCCCTCTTTATGGATGAGCATGCGCCCGGGCTGCTGGCGCTCTCCGATCCGCAGCGCGCGGCTTACCGCGCCTACGGGCTGGAGCGCGGCACGCTCTTCCAGACCTTCCTGAACCTGAAAGTATGGCGGGCGGTCTCGCGCTCCCGCCGCAAGGGTTACCTGGTAGAGACGCCCCCGGAAGGGCAGGACGCCATGCAGATGTCGGGCACCTTCATTATCAGCCCGCAAGGGCGCGTTCTGCTGCCTTTTTATTACGACAACATCGCCGATCATCCCGCGCTGGATTTGCTGCTGGAAGGCGTGCTTTCCACCGGCTGGGAGCAGCCTTTTGAGGGGCGCATCGGCGCGAAATAGAAGAAATCATGCTGATTATGGAGAACTGAAATGAAGAAAATCATCCTTATTTCAATAGCCGTGGTGGTCTCGGCGTTTGCATTAACCGCCTGCGGCGGGAAATCGGCCGCGGATGAGGCGGTTGCCGAACCCAGCCGGCTGATCGCGGAAGGGCGGCTGCTGCCGGTGAAGGCGCTGGACATGTCCTTCACGGTAGCGGGGCAGGTTGCCAGCGTTTTCGTCAAGGAAGGCGATGCTGTCAAGAAAGACCAGAAACTGGCTGCATTGGTGGACGTGCCCGAGGTGCAGGCGCGCCTGGCCGCTGCCCAGTTGGAACTGGTGGACGCGCAGATCGCGCTGGATGATTACAAAGCTTCCGCTGGGGTGAACATTCCCCAGAGCGAATTGAACGTGATCCTCACGCGCAGCAAATTCAAGACTGCCCGTGATAATTACCTCAACGGCCGTTCGACCGAACGCAAGGCGCGCATGGATGAGGCCGAAGCCAAGCTGATCCTGGCGGAAGCCGACCACGTCGAACTGGTGGATAACGGGGGGCTGGATCCCGACCAGGTGGCTCAACTGGAAGCGCGCCTGGCGGCTGCCAAAGCAGCGGTTAACAGCGCCCAGGCTGATGTGGATGCCCTGACGCTTAAAGCCACCATCCCCGGAACTGTGGTGGATGTCAATCTCACTCAAGGCCAGCAGGTCGCCGCCGGCGAACTGGTGATGGCGGTGGCGGACTATTCCAAGTGGATAGTCGAAACCGACAGCTTGACCGAAACAGAAGTGGTGCAGGTCAGCGAGGGCCATGAAGTGGAAGTCGTCCTGGATGCCCTGCCGGATACCACACTCAAGGGAGTGGTTACCCACATCAACAAGCGCTTTGAGGAAAAGCGCGGCGATATCACCTACACCGTTACGGTGGCGCTTTCGCAAACCGATCCCTTGATGCGCTGGGGTATGACGGCTGCCGTGTATTTCAATTAACCGTCCGGGAGAGGATATGAAACGGGTTTTGGGAATTTCTGCCTATCTGGCAGTGAAGGAAATTTGGCGGAATCGGGCGCGTTTCCTGCTGGTGAGCCTGGTGATTGCCCTGATCACGCTGCTGGTGCTGTTCATCGCAGCGCTGGGCGAAGGCCTGGGCAACGGCAACCGCGAGTATATCTCCAAGCTGGACGCTCAATTAATCGCCTATCAGGCCAAATCGGATTTCCTGATCTCCGCCAGCCGCCTGGACCGCGACCGCCTGGCGTCCATCCGGCGCGTGGCGGGGGTGCAGGACGTGGGCATGCTGGGTACGGCCAACGCCAATATCATCCTGCCGGGCGGCGGGGAACCGCTCAAGGCGGCTTTGCTGGGTATTGAACCCGGCCATGTCGGCGAACCGCCAATCGTTCAGGGCCGGCCGTTGAGCACCAAGTTGGCGGATGAGGTCATCATCGACCGCAGCACCGCCTTGCGCAGCGGCCTGCAAGTGGGCGATCCATTGAGGATCCGGGTAACCCAGGGTACCCGGGATGAATTCTACGAGCTGCGCGTGGTTGGCATCAGCGACGGGCAGCAATATGCGCTGCAGCCCTCGATTTTCGTTCCCTTTTTCACCTGGGAACAGGTGCGCCCCAAATCGGAAGCCGAGGTCAACAGCGGCAACGATCCGGTGGGCAACGTGATCTTGATCAAGGTGAAAGATCCCGCGCAGGCGGAAAGCGTGAGCCAGCGCATCAGCGCGCAGGTGAATAACATCGAAATTGCCACCGTCGCCGCCGCGATCCAGGCGCTGCCGGGGTATTCCGCGCAGCAGAGCACGCTCAACACCCAGGGCGGGTTTACTCTTTTCATCGGTTTGCTGGTGATCGGCGGGTTTTTCCAGATCCAGATTCTGCAAAAAGTGGCCCAGATCGGCGTGTTGAAGGCCATCGGCACCACCAACACCATTGTGGCGGCCACTTTTGTCATCCAGATTTCGCTGGTGACCTTGATCGGCGTCGCGATTGGCGGATTGCTATCTTTCCTGTTCTCGCTCACTTTCCCGCCTACCGTCCCGATTGTTTTCAACGGCACCACTTCGGCCATTGCCATCGCTGCCCTGCTATTGATCGGCCCTCTGGGGGGTCTGGTTTCGATTCGCTATGCGGTGCGCATTGAACCGCTCAAGGCTTTGGGACTTTCGATATGAAAAACACATCCTACTCCATCGAAACCAGGTCCATCATTAAGACCTATCAAAGCGATTTCGGCGTCATTCAGGCGGTGGATGATGTTTCCCTGCAGGTCAGCCCGGGTGAGTTTGTGGCGCTGGTGGGACCGAGCGGTTCCGGCAAGACCACCATGCTCTCGATCCTGGCGGCTTTGTTGAAACCAACTTCGGGCAGCATTTTACTGGACGGGCAGGACATCAGCGCCATGAGCGAAACGGAGCGCGTCGCCTTGCGCCGCGAAAAGATCGGTTTTACCTTTCAGGCCAATAACCTGCTGCCTTATCTGACGGCGGTTGAGAATGTGGAATTGATGCTGCGCCTGAATAACAAGCTGGATAAAGCTGGTTCCCTGCGCGCGCAGGAATTGCTGGCGCGTCTGGGTCTCGGGCAGCGCCTGAACAACCTGACCGGGCAGCTATCCGGCGGACAGCAGCAACGCGTGGCTATCGCGCGCGCTCTGATCCATAATCCCAGTTTGGTGCTGGCTGACGAACCCACCGCCAGCCTGGACACGGAACGTGCTTACCAGGTGGTCGAAACTTTCGCCGGGTTGATTCACGAACAGAACCGCGCCGGCATTATGGTCACGCATGACCTGCGCATGTGCGAGTTCGTCGACCGCGTTCTGCAAATGCGCGATGGCAAACTGGTGGCCACGTATAACGACAGGAAGTCGATCATGAAACTGGTGAATTCCCGCGCGGGGGATTGAGCTAACGGTTGATATTAATCAGGGCCGTTTGGAATTGCTCGCGGATATAGGCCAGCAGCGCGGATAGGAACACGATCGTGCCGCTCAGCTCCAGCAGTTCTTCGATGGTAGCCAGGATACTGAAGCCGAAATTCTTCATCCCGGCTGCGCTGGCGAGCTCACCCCCCAGCATCTCGAACCCTACCGCGCCGCCCAGGTAGAGCGCGGCGCCCAGCAGGAAGGCGCGCCTGGTTTTGGCAGGCAGATCGACGATAAAGCGCACGAAAAACAACCCGAGCAGGGCGATGCCGGCCAGGGCGGGAACGATCCAGGTGAAATAGAAAATACCCGGCTGGCTGTCCCCTAACAACTTGCCCATGGGCGCCATCAGCAGCTCGTGGATGGACGCGCCTTCGTCGAAAGCCATGAAGGTGAATCCGGCTGCCAGAACGTACCATTGGGTTGCATACCGTGCTTGCGCCTGCTTCTTGTACGCGGCGATCAAGACCAGCAAGGCGGCCGCGATGAACAACAAAATGAAAGCATAAATGCTGGGAATGCTTAGTTCGGTATCCATGTCCACCAGCGGGATCAAGCCTGCCAGGCTGTCCGTTGAAACAATATATTTCAGGTATTGGACGCTGAGGCTGACCAGGGCTAATATCAAAGAAATAGCCTCGAGTTTCCAGGCAAGCTTTTTCGGGTTTATGGTTACCCTGAATTTTGATTGATTGTTGTCGGCTGGCGGATTTTGTGGCATTCTGGCGAACCTGTCTGCGGGGTGTTCTCTTAACCGAAGCGCCCTTGCACGTAATCCTGGCTGCGCTTGTCTTTGGGATTCATGAACATGTCACTGCCACCTGCGTATTCTACCAGTTCACCCTGCAGGAAAAAAGCGGCGTAGTCGGACATACGCGCGGCTTGCTGCTGGTTATGCGGCGCCAGCAGGATGGTGTAATCTTTTTTGGCTTCCTGCAGGAATTCTTCGATCTTGGCGGTGGAAACCGGATCCAGGGCGGAGGTGGGTTCGTCCAGCATGATCACCTCCGGCTCCAGCGCCAGCACGCGCGCCAGGCACAGGCGCTGCTGCTGACCGCCGGATAAGGAAGCCGCCGGATCGTCCAACCGGTCGTAGATCTCTTCCCACAACACGGCCTGTTTCAAGGCCTTTTCCACGCGCGCGCGCAATTCGTCTTTATCGCGCATACCGGCCACTTCCAGCCCGAAACTGATGTTTTGGAAAATGGTCAGCGGCAGGGGGATGGGCCGCGAAAAAACCACGCCGATGCGCCGGCGCAAACCCACTACGTCCAGCCCGCGTTCCAGGATGTCCAACTTGCCCATGCGCACTTCCCCGCTCATCTCTTCCACGTCAGAGAGGTCGATCAGACGGTTGAGTACTTTTAATAGCGAAGATTTTCCGCCCCCGGCTGGTCCGAAGACCACCGTGATGGCGTTGGGCTGGATATCCAGGCTGATGTGCTTCAGGGCTTCCTTGCCGTCGGAATAGCGCAGGTACAGGTCGCGGATGGTGATTTTGGCTTCCGGCATTACCATTGCCTCCTGGCGCGTGCGCGCGAGCGGATGAGCGAGGCGATCAGGTTCATGCCCAGTACGAAAGCCAGCAGCACCAGCACGGTGCCGTACTGAATACCGGAGGGCATGCCGGGCACCTGGGTGGAGATCACGTAGATGTGATAAGGCAGCGCCATGGTCGCGTCCATGGGCGAGCCGGGCAGGTGCGGCAGGAAGAAGGTGGCGCCGGTGAAGAGGATTGGCGCCGTCTCGCCCACCGCGCGCTCCAGCCCCAGGATGATGCCGGTCACGATGCCGGGCAGCGCCTGCGGCAGGATCACGCGCCGGATGGTTTGCCACTGCGTGCCGCCCAGCGAGACGCCCACCACACGGAAACGGTAAGGCACGCTGCGCAGAGATTCCTCGGTGGTGCTGATGATCACCGGCAGGGTCATGATGGAAAGCGTCAGCGATGCAGAGAGAATGCTGATGCCGAACTTGAAAAACAACACGAACAGCCCCAGACCGAACAAGCCGTATACCACCGATGGCACGCCGGCCAGACTTACAATGGCGATGCGGATCAGGCGCGTCCAGCGGTTATCCGCGGCGTACTCCGAGAGGTAGATGCCGGCGGCAATTCCCAGCGGGATTGAGAAAATCGCCGTACCGATCATCAGGTAGAAAGTACCCACAATAGCCGGCAGGATGCCCCCGGCACGCATGCCGTCGCTGGGCATGGCGGTCAGAAATTCCCAGGTGATACTACCGGCGCCTTTGAAGACAATATAAGCGATGATTCCCAGGATGGGCAGGATAGTGACCAGCGTGATCAGGCGGATGAAGCTGAAACCGACTTTTTGCGAATTTTGCTTGCTGAGCGCATAGAAAGGCTTTTTGTACTGCGGATACTCGATCATGAAACCACCTGACCTTTCTCCTGTTTGGTTTTTCCCTGCAGCGAACTGGAGGAAATATTGATTATCAACGAAAAGATGAATAAGATAATACCGATGAAGAACAGCACATGGTAGTGTACGCTGCTGCTGGCAACCTCACCCATCTCCGAGGCGATGGTGGCGGTCATGGTGCGCACGGGCATGATGATCGATTTCAATCCCGCGAATGATGTGGCGGCATTGCCGGTGACCATCATCACAGCCATGGTTTCCCCCAACGAGCGACCGATGCCCAGCATCACGGCGGTCATTAAACCGCTGCGCGCCGAGGGCATCACTACGCCCCAGATCGTCTGCCATTGCGTAGCTCCTAGTGCGTAGGAGGCGTCGCGGTAGGAATTCGGCACCGCGTACAGCGCGTCCTCCGCGATCGAGACGATCGAAGGAATGGCGATCAACGCCAGCAGGATAGCGCCGCTCAAGGCGGTCAATCCGGTGGGCAAATTCAGGAAAGTACGCAGGAAAGGCGATAATGCCTGGATGCCGATGAAACCCAGCACTACCGAGGGGATGCCTGCCATGATCTCAACCGTAGGCTTAAGGATCTCTTTGATCTTTTTAGGCGCGATCTCACCGATGTAAATGGCGGTGCCCACGCCCAGCGGGAGGGCAATCAGGATGGAGGTGAGCGTGACCACCAGCGAACCGGAAATCAGCGGCAGGATGCCGAATAATTCCTCGATTGGGTACCAGCGCAGACTGAACAAGTTTTTAAAGGAAACTTCGCCAAGCGCCGGCAGACCTTCTTTGACCAGAAAAAAGAAAATCAGCAGGATGAACAGGATGCTGGATGAACCGGCGATCTTGATCGAATTGGCGATGAATCTCTCTGATCGTTTCATGCCTGTTTTACTCCATGATCGGCACAAAGCCCAGATCGGTTACGATTGCCTGCGCTTCCGCTGAGAGGATCCAGTCAATGTAATCTTTGATGGCTCCCTGCGGTTCACCGCGCGTATACATGTATAAACCGCGGGAAATGGGGTATTGGCCGTTGCTGACGGTTTCCGCCGAGGGCAGGATGTATTCGCCGTTTTCAAAACTTGCCAGCGCGATCATCTTGACCTCCTCGGTGACGTAGCCCAACCCGTCGTAACCGATGGCGTTGGAGTTATCGCGTACTTCGGCGATGATCCCTTCCGATGAGGGCAGCAGCAGCGTATCGGCGGAGAAGATGGACGTGTCTTCGTCGTCGCCCAGGCGGATGACTTCCTCCAGAAAATAAACATGCGTGCCGGAATTGCTCTCGCGCGACAGGCGCACGATCGGGCGGTCTTCGCCGCCTAATTCGCTCCAGTTGTTAATCTCGCCTTTGTAAATGCGCGCGACCTGTTCCAATGTCAGCTCGGAAACGGGATTTTCGGGATTAACGATCACCGCGATGGCGTCGTTGGCGACCGTGAATTCCACCGGCTCAAATCCGGCGGATTCGGCTTGTTCGATTTCGAGGTCTTTGATCTCGCGTGAAGCGTTGGCGATGTCGATGGTGCCGTTGATCAATGCGGTAAACCCGGTGCCGCTACCGCCTCCGGTAACGGAAATCTGGATTTCGGGGTGTTCAACCTGGTAGCGTTCAGCCCAGGCCAGCGCCAGGTTGACCAATGTATCGGAGCCCTTGTTTTCGATATAATCGCTGCTGCCTTGCGCGGAAGCCGCCTCCGTTCCGGAGGAACAGGCTGCGGTCAGGAAAACGCCGATGGTTATGAAAAGCAGAGCCCAACGTTTCATCGCTGAAATTATAACTTCAAAGTGTGATATAAATACCCGTGCCTGTAATGAAAATTTAATAAAATTATGAAAGTGGGACGTTAATTCATACACAATAGTTCTTAAAAATGTGATTTTTGTAAATAATATGGTTTTTCCCATTTCACGGGAATTTGAGTTCTTGGTTTGGTAAGCCAAGTTCTTTTTATAAATTCAAGGACTTAAAAGACAATCTGAAATGACAACCAATCATCCGCAGCAGGAATCCGCATTCGCGAAAAAGAATACATATTTAATCAATTGCATATTTCTTCTCATTTTCATCGCCAGTTACTCCCTGACGCCCCTCTTTACCTCCAACCAGAATCAGTATTTTTTGCACGGCATGGCTCAGGCCGGGTTGGGATCACTGGATCAGGATTGGCTGGCGAACACAGCCGATCCGGCGCCGGTTTTCACGGCCATCGTCAAGTGGACCTACCTTTTGCTTAAATCGAATATTTGGTTCCACATTTATTACATCGCCATCCTGGCGCTCTACTTTTTCAGTTTGCTGAAAATCAACCTCAAATTGTTTAGGGAGCAGACCGAACGCAAAAATATTTTGGTGACTGCCATCGTCATCATCCTTGGCAATTCTTATCTGCTGCGGTATGCGTTGATGCACTTTATCAATCCAAGCTGGGGTTTTCTGCTGGATGGCGGCGTGGCGGACCAAAAAATCCTTGGCACGGTTTTACAGCCGAGCATTTTCGGGGTTCTTTTCATCACGTCCCTGTTTTTCTTTCTTTCGCATAAACCCTATCTTGCGGTGCTCATGGCCTCGCTCGCGGCTGTTTTTCACCCCACCTATTTATTGAGCGCCGCCATACTGGTTTTGAGCTACCTGCTGGAAACAGTATATGAAAGCCGGGACCTGAAAAAGGCGTTTTTATTGGGAATCGCGGCCCTGGTGTTTGTGGCTCCCATCGTCTTGTACGTGTTCTCCAATTTTTCCGATCTGACCCGGCCTAATGACGCCGCCTCCATCCTGGTTAACGTCCGCATTCCGCACCACGCATTGATAAGAGAATGGTTTGATTTTTCCGCCATCATCAGGGTCGCCCTGATCGTGCTTGGGATTCTTGCGATATGGAAGGAAAAGAAAATTTCGATCCCGCTGCTAGTCATGTTCATCTTTTCCTTGTCCCTGACCCTTCTTCAGGTAATTATTAACAACGATCAGCTGGCATTAATGTTCCCCTGGAGGATCAGCGCCTTGCTGGTGCCGGTCTGTTCCACTATTGCCTTGAGCAAACTTGCCTTTGTCATGCTCGACCGTATAAAAACGGGAAGTGCGAAAAAAATTCTCCTGGGCGGGGCCATCGCGCTGCTGGCGTTAGCGGCCTGTTTCGGGATCTATCGGTCAGTTGCTCTTTTTAATGAAAAAGCCGCCAATACAGAAAGTGGTTTGATCGCGTGGGTTACGGAGACGAGCACGGATAAGGATAATTTCCTGATCCCCATCGGGTTGGAGACTTTCCGCACCGCAACTTTGCGGCCGGCTTACGTGGATTTTTTCTCCATACCATACGCCTCGCAGGATGTGGTCGACTGGTATCACCGCGTGCTTTCGGCTAACAAATACTATGAAGATGGCGATTGCGATGAATTGTACAATATCCGCCACGATTACAAGATAACCCACATTGTCACCGAGAGCCGCGACCCCCAAACCGTCTGTAAAAATATGCACCTGGTTTATGCGGACAAGGCCTACACCGTTTACCGCTACGGAAAGTAAAAACCGGACCTGGAAAACCTTTAATAAGAACCTTCGCAGCTTTTTCTTAAAAGACATTAGCTGCGCGCGTCAAGATGCTTTATAATCAATCGGTTTGTCGCGAAAAAATCCCTTCATTGGCTTAAAAACGCATCAGTTATAATCACTAATGGAAAATATTTTTAAGGAAAATTGTGCATGGAAGTTAGCAAAGTAAAGCAAATCGATATCGACCATGAGATGCGCACGTCCTACATCGATTACGCCATGAGCGTGATCGTGGCGCGCGCGCTGCCGGATGCTCGCGACGGATTGAAACCGGTGCACCGGCGCGTGCTCTACGCCATGATGGATATGGGCATCCGCGCCAACAGCGCTTACAAAAAATCTGCCCGTATCGTCGGCGAGGTGCTGGGCAAGTACCATCCGCACGGTGATGCGGCGGTTTACGATACCATGGCGCGCATGGCGCAGGATTTCTCGATGCGCTACCTGATGGTGGACGGCCAGGGTAATTTCGGCTCGATCGACGGCGACCCCCCGGCTGCCATGCGTTACACCGAAGCCCGCCTGGGCGTCATGGCCGAGGAAATGTTGATCGATATCGACAAGGATACGGTTGACTTTACTGATAACTTCGATGGTTCATTACAGGAACCGCTGGTGCTGCCCGCGCGCCTGCCGAATCTGCTGTTGAATGGCGCTTCCGGCATCGCGGTGGGCATGGCTACCAACATCCCCACCCACAACCTGCGCGAAGTGTGCCGCGCGTTGGAATACATGATCGATAATCAGGATTCCGTGGATGACATCACGGTAGAAGACCTGATCAAATTCATCCCCGGCCCGGATTTCCCCACCGGTGGCATTGTGGTGGGTGCGGAGGGCATTCGCCAGGCGTATTCAACCGGCAAGGGCAAGATCACCATGCAGGGACGCGCCATCATCGACGAGCTCAAGGGCGGGCGCTACCAAATCCGCATCACCGAGATCCCTTACCAGGTCAATAAGACCAGCCTGATCGAACGCATTGCCGACCTGGTACGCGAGGAAAAATTGCCGGAAGTTTCCGACCTGCGCGATGAATCCGACCGCAACGGCATGCGCATCATCATCGAACTCAAACGCAACGCGCAGCCCAAGCGCGTGCTCAATCGCTTATATAAATACACCCAGCTTCAGTCCACCTTCGGTATCAACATGCTGGCGTTGGTGGAAGGCGAACCGCGTCTACTCTCCTTAAAGCGTGTGTTGCAAATCTTCATCGAACACCGCGTGGATGTCATCACCCGCCGCACCCAGTTCGAGTTGGAAAAAGCCAAACACCGCGCGCACATCCTGGAAGGGCTGCTGATCGCGCAGGCGAATTTGGACGAGGTCATCAAGACCATCCGAAATTCGCCCGATTCGGACGTGGCCAAGGAACGCCTGATGGCGCGCTTCAAACTCTCGGATATCCAGGCGCTGGCTATTTTAGATATGCAGCTCCGCCGCCTTTCGCAGTTGGAGCGCGAGAAGATCGAGCAGGAGCACAAGGAACTGATGGAGCGCATCGCGTATCTGGAAGATTTGCTAGCGCACCCCAAAAAGATCCTGGCGCTCATCCGCGAAGACCTGGAAGACGTGAGCCGCAAGTACGGCGACAACCGCCGCACGCTCATTTCCGACAGCAACATCGAAGATCTCTCCGAAGAAGACCTGGTATCTGATGTAGCCGCACTGGTGACTATCACCCGCAACGGCTATATCAAACGCACCCAGCCGGGTATTTACAAAACGCAAGCCAGGGGCGGCAAGGGCGTGATTGGGCAATCGGTAAAAGATGAGGATGAAATCAATATCATGATTCCATGCCGCGCTCTGCATACCCTGCTGTTCTTCACCGATCGCGGCAAGGTTTATTCCGAAAGGGTTTACGAATTGGCCGAATCTGGCCGCACCGAAAAAGGTACGCCCATCGTCAACCTGTTGACCTTGGAACCTGACGAGCGCATCACCGCCGCCGTGGCGGTTCCCGATTTCAAAGCGGCCGAGTACATCATGGTGGCTACCGCCAGCGGGCGCGTCAAGCGTATGCAGCTTTCGGATTTTGAAAGCGTGCGCGTTTCCGGCCTGATCGCCATCACCCTTGAAGAAGGTGACGAATTGGGCTGGGCGGGCTTGACCAGCGGCAAGGATGACCTGATCATGGTCACCGCCAACGGCAACGCCCTGCGCGTTAACGAAAATGACTTCCGCCCGATGGGGCGTTCCGCCCGGGGCGTGACCGGCATCAAACTGGCCGCAGGCGACAAGCTGACCAGCATGGAAGTGGTCACTGCCGACGGATTCCTGCTGGTCGTGACTGAAAAGGGGTACGGCAAGCGCACCGAGCTCAAACAATACCGCACCCAGGGGCGCGCCACCAAGGGCGTTGCTACCATCGACCAAAAATCCATCAAAACTATCGGCCGCATTGCATCCGCCCGCGTGGTTGAAAAAGACGATTCCGTCAGCTTTATGACCACCAACGGATTGATGCTGCGCGTGAATGTGAGTGACATCACCAAATCGGGCCGGGCCACCCGCGGCGTGCGCCTGATAAATCTGGACAAGAACGATAGCCTGGCTTCCATCGCGCGTATTTCCGACGCCAAGAAATAACCGGATTTATACAAATCGATCACCATCAACGAGGCAGCTCCCCCTGCCTCGTTTTCATTCCCCTTCTCCCTTTAGGGAGAAGGCAGGGATGAGGGTAAAAACGCACCATTTTGGAAGACCCTCGCTTTTTTTCATGAGATCGCCACGTCGCTCGCCCTGCGTGCAGGAAAAAAAGGGTTTTTACCCCTCGGGTCTCAGGCGCAGCTCCCCAATTGGAAAACTCGCTTCCGTCCCATCCGCCAGGCGCAGCCTCAATTGCCCGTCCGCCTGCACCCCCAGCACCACACCGCTCCAGGAATCTCCTTGTCCTGAATTCAGCGTGACGGGCTGGTTGACGAAAGCCAGGCGCCGCGTGTATTCCTGAATAAAATTCTCATCCATGATTTGCTGTCTGAGCACGATGAGTTGCGCCAGCACCGCACGCAGGAAAGACAGTCTTTCCACTTTGACAGGGGTATGGTCCTGCAGGCAGGTGGCGGGATAAAGAACTTCACCGGCCGGAGGCGCTGAACCGGGCAGCAAGTTGATACCGATCCCCATCACCACCCCCGCCAGTTGTTCACCCTGCCAGCAGCTTTCCGCCAGGATGCCGGCGGTCTTCATGCCATTCAGCAGCACGTCGTTCGGCCATTTCACCTGGGTGGCGATTTGGGCATAATTCTCGATGGCCCGGCAAACCGCCAGCCCGCCTAACAGGGAAAACAAACTGAGGTGGCTGATTTCCGCTTTGGAAGGTTTGAGGATCAAACTGAATGCCAGCGAAGCGCCCGGTGCGGTCACCCACTTGCGCCCCAGCCGCCCGCGCCCGGCGGTCTGGCGCTCTGCCACCAGCAAGGTTAGCTCCTCCGCTCCCCGGGCGGCTATTTCCAATCCCTGTTCGTTAGTGGAATCCGTCTCTTCAAAAAAGTAGATGCGCCCAAGCGGCAATCCCTGCAGCGCCTCTTTCAGTTTTTCGGCGTTAAGCGTCTCTGTCATGCGCCCATTGTAGCTTATTTCACAATTCATTAAACGAAAAGAGCGGTGGTTGGCCGCTCTTTTCGAAAGGAGAGAATAAATGTTACTTGCTGGTAACTTTGATCGTCTTGGGTTTGGCTTCTTCTGCCTTGGGTATGGATAAGGTCAGAATGCCGTTTTCCATTTTTGCTTCCGCCTTGGAAGCGTTGAGCACATCCGGCAGGGTTACCGTGCGGCAGAATTTCCCGCTCGGGCGTTCCTGCAAAATGTAAGTACTTTTTTCATCGATCTCGTTTTTGAATTCGCCCTTCAGGGAAACATTCTCGTTCGAGATCTGGATCTCAACGTCTTCCGGTTTCAGGCCCGGCAGCATGGCGCTGATAATGAATTCATCATCCACTTCCTTCACGTCCACCGGGAAGAACACTTCGCTTTCCTGCATATCCCAATTACCCGGGAAACGTTCCGCAAAGCGGTAGCGGGGAAAACGCCCATAAGGAGTTCGAATATATACTGTCATCGTTCACCTCTTTTTTTATCTAACTTGACACTATCATAATTTGCCTATATATATTGCATATAAGCAAAGCGTTTAATTTTTGTTAGAAAATTTCACCGCAGGAAGATGCTGTGGTATCATTCCCGACTTGGAGATAATACACAATGGATGACAAGATCACCATTATCGAAGGCCCCACACCCGTTTTTGAAGATACCAATGACGGTTGGGCCATCGGCTTGAATGAAAGCCCCATGCTTTATGACACGCTGTTTACCCAGGTGCGCACCTTCAATGGCCCTGCGCTGGTGGAACGCTGCCATCACGCCTGGAAGAAAAATGCCACCATCTACCTGCATTACCGCAACGATATGGGTTTGGAAGAAAAAACCCCCATCGTGGCCGCGCGCTCCGTGGATACCGACGACGGCCAGGTGCTGCTGCTCTGGCTGCGCCAACTGCCGACCTTTGAGGATTTGCAGGAATTCATGGAATCATCCGACGAGGAGAATGAGATGGATGATTTCGACGACGATGATGAGGGCGAAGGAGACAGCTTCGTCAGTTGATGTTCCGTCAATTCGGATCCGAACGCCCACAGGTATAGCCTGCGGGCGTTTTATTTTTGATTGGAGGAATATGTTATCATTTTCTGCTCATGAAAAAATGCATTGTACTTTGAGGTATGATCGATGAAACCAGTATCCAAAGTAGCCCTGGTGCGCTGTCAGGATTATCAGGCTGAATTTGTAGATTCCGCGGTGCAACGCGGGTTGGAGTTGCTGGGCGGCGCCGCAAAATTTGCCGCCGCCGGCGAACAGATCCTGTTGAAGCCGAATATCCTGGTGGGCGCCACACCCGATAACCACATCAGCCCGCACCCGCTGGTGTTCGCCGCCATTGCACGCACTTTCCAGAAAACCGGCGCTGTTTTGAGTTTCGGCGATTCGCCCGGCATTGGCAGCCCGCTGGCAAACGCCAAGCGCTCCGGCCATTACGCCGTGGCGCAGGAGTTGGGCGTGCGTTTCGCTGATTTCACCACTGCACGCGTAGTACCATTCCCGCAGGGACATCTGATCAACCAGTTCGAGATTGCCGAAGGCGTGGCGCAGAGCGACGGTCTGATCAGCATTAGCAAATTTAAAACCCACGCGCTCACGCGCATCACCGGAGCCATCAAGAACCAGTTCGGCTGCATTCCGGGCGTGCGCAAGGCCGAATACCATTCGCTGATGCCCAACGCCGACCTGTTCTCGCAAATGCTGGTGGATTTGAACCTGCTGCTCAAACCGCGCCTGTATATCATGGACGGCATTGTGGCTATGGAAGGCAACGGCCCGCGCAATGGAACGCCGCGACCCATGCATGTGCTGCTGTTCTCCACCGACCCGGTGGCGCTGGACGCGACCGTGTGCCGCATGGTTGACCTCGATCCCAACATGGTCTTCCCGTTAGTGCATGGAGAGGAATTTGGGCTGGGCAGTGCGCATGATATCGAATACATCGGCGACCCGCTGGAAAGCTTCATCCAGCCGGATTTCAACGTCAACCGCTCGCCAGAGCCGACCACCACCGATACAAGCTTCCTTTCCACCAGCTTTATGCGCCGCTTCACATCTCCCCGGCCGGTGATTAATCCGACCTTATGCACACGCTGTGGGCAGTGCGTGGATATCTGCCCGGTCAAACCCAAAGCGCTGGCCTGGGGCAGCAACGCGCGCATCGACACACCCATCTACAACTACGACCGTTGTATCCGCTGTTACTGCTGCCAGGAAACCTGTCCCTCCAAAGCCATCTCGGTCAAGCAGTCGCTGCTTGGGAAGATCGTGCGCAGACAGTGATGGTTTCGTGGCCCCAAGATTCTCTTCAGTTGGGGAGGGGGAACCTCACTGAATGACCGAATGGCTGTGAATATAGAATTCTTCCTGGCTTGGCTGGACCTTTTTCTCCATGCTTTCCAACCCTTCGTCAAAGCGCTCCGCTTCTTTCTCATCGAACTCAAACACGGGGCTTTGCACGTAAACCCATTTTCTGCCGTCCAGGACGTCCGGCTTTAGTTCTTTTACCATCATTGCCGACGGAAACGTCCCGTTTTCCAGGCAGACGTTGAACTTTTTGCAGCACTTGAAACCGCGGCTTACGTAGTTATTGGGGTTTCCGAAAATCACGATCACCTCATAACCAAGCGCGATCGCTTTTTCGAAGGAATACTCCATGAGCGCTTTCCCGTACCCCATTCGCTGATATTCCGGCAGAATGCACACCGGGCCGAAGGTCAGGATGTCTTTTACTTCCCCGTGCTCGTCAATCAGTTTTGTCTTCGTGTACATGATATTCCCGATGACCTGGTCATCCACTTCAATCACCAAATCCAGCTCCGGAATAAAGTCCTCATGGGATCGCATCACATGCACCAGATAATGCTCCACGCATCCCGGAAAATACAAGTTCCAAAAACTTTTGCGGGTGATCTCTTCCACTCGTTTAAAATCTTTCTCTTCTTCATTCCTGATTTTAAAAATCTTATCCATGTAGATCTCCAATATTTTCTTGAACCCGATTGGGTGCTTAGTAATGGAACTTCTCGCACAGGCAAGTATATTTTGAGAAGCGCGGGAAGGCAAGCGAGGAACCTGCCAGATAATAATCAGTCAAAATTCGAGAGTTTCACAACGATCGAGGGAAATTTTCGAAGGATAATAAAAAGAAGTGCCCCAGGTAGGACTCGAACCCACAACCTGGGCGTTAATATGAGGGATTACTTTGCTCTCAATTTAGGGGAAAAATTCTGATAAACAAAAAAATTGAAGTGCCCCAGGTAGGACTCGAACCCACAACCTAGGCGTTAGGAGTGCCTTGCTCTATCCATTTGAGCCACTGGGGCATTGCACGACAATTATAGCATTACCTTCCTGCTTTGCTTAAAAACTGACCGCCGGTTTAGCCCGGCGGTCCAAGGGAGGGATTCCCACCAGTTACCGTTTGGGATCACCGGCGCGAGGAGGGGCGCGCCGGCAACATTCTGGCGGAAAAAGGCATCTCGGTTTAGGGCCGAAACACCGAGCCAATAATATACCACAAACAAATGAGGGGGTATTAACAAAATGTAAAACTTTTCAGGATTTTCGTCCGAAAATTTCCAGCCAGCCGGCGATGTCATCGCTTTCTTCGGGTTGGCCGGGCGCTGCAGGGCGGGCAGCCGGTGAATTTTCCAGCAGCTTGGCGAAAGCCGCGCTGCTCACGGCGCGCGCGCCGGCTTTTTTCGCCCCGTTGCGCACGTTTCCGTCCGAGCTGACCACGGTCCAGTTGCGCGCCTCGCCGCCCAGTTTGCGCAGGTGCTGCAGGATGGCCGTGTCGGCGATGGCCGGCGGGCGCACGAAATGCGCATGCAGGAAGGCGCTGCGGTAGTCGGCGCTGCCGGATTGGGCGCGGTCGAAGTACACCACCGCCTGCTTGCGTTCGCTCTGAAAGAAGATTTCCAGGCGCGCGATCAGCGCCTGTTCGTCATCTATCTGCTCCAGGCTCAGCCCGCGCATGTGCGGGATCAGGTTGTGTCCGTCGATCAGGTAGGGCATGTTGCCCGCAATTGTATCACCGGCCGATTTTCAGGTGAAATTCCACCTGATTCCCGCTTCAAATCTCGCGGCGTCCTTTATAATTCAATCAGAGAAATATAGTAATCAATTGAGTGATGGAGGTTTATGTCGCAAGCCTATTATCGCAAATGGCGCCCGCAGGGCTGGGATGAGGTGATCGGGCAGGAACACGTGGTGCAAACGCTGCGCAATGCGTTGGCGCACGGCAATCTGGCGCACGCTTACCTGTTCTCTGGTCCGCGCGGCACCGGCAAGAC
>JABLXK010000018.1 GCA_013178095.1 Anaerolineae bacterium
CAGGCGATCAACCAGGGGCGTTTCCTCGACCTGATCGAGATCGACGCCGCTTCCAACACCAGCGTCGACGACGTGCGCGACTTGCGCGAGAAAATCAATTTCGCGCCCACCCAGGGGCGTTATAAGGTCTACATCATCGACGAAGTGCACATGCTTTCCAACGCGGCTTTCAACGCCTTGTTGAAGACGCTGGAAGAACCGCCCGCCCACGCCATCTTCGTGCTGGCTACCACCGAGGTGCACAAAATCCCGGCCACAGTGCTTTCACGCTGCCAGCGCCATGAATTCCGCCGCATTCCGCTCAATTTCATCCAGGCCCTTTTGAAAGAAATCGCGGAAAAAGAAGGCGTGCAGGTGCAGCCGGCCGCGTTGACGGCTATCGCCCGCCAGGCCACCGGCAGCATGCGCGACGCGGTCTCGCTGCTCGACCAGTTGGCTTCCACCGGCGGCGAGGTCACGCTGGAGCTGACTCAGCAGGTGCTGGGTACTGCCGCCGGGCAGAGCATTTACGAATTGATCGATGCCATTCTGGCGGACGACACTGCCGCGGGCATCGCCCTGATCAACCGCGCGCTGGACAACGGCAGCGACCCGCGCCAGTTTGCCCGCCAAATGGTGGACACGCTGCGCGCGGTGTTGATGGTGCGCATGGGCAACGCCGCCCAACTGGAAACCACCCCCGAAGAGCTGGAAAAACTCAAATCCATGGCTGACCGGTTTACCCTCGAGAAATTGCTGGCTGCGGTCAACACCTTTGACCGCGTGGCACAACAAACCAGCCTGGGCTGGCAGCCGGGCTTGCAGCTCGAACTGGCGCTCACACGCCTGGCCGCGCAGGTTGAAACCGAAGAACAGCCGGCTCACGCAGCGCCGCAAAAACAGGCGAAGATGCCTGCCGCGCGGCCGGCGCAGGCTGTTAAAAACGAACCCCATGCAGTTCATAAACCGGACGAAGCTGTGACGGTGGAAAAGATCATGCCGGAAAGCCGGGAAACGAGGGATTACCCGCTTGAAGAGACTGCCCCGGAAAAACAGGAAAAGCAGGAAAAGCAGGAAAAACCGGAGATGACCGAAAAACCGCACCAGAATCCGCCGGCGGAAAACCAACCCGCTGTTCCCGCAGCCGAGGGCGACCTGACGCGCATCAACGATAGCTGGAAAGAAATCCGCGCGGCCGCCAAGGAACTTTCCGCCGAGACCGGCGCGCTGCTCAACTCCTGCCGTTCGGTGAACATGCGCAAAGGGCGCCTGCTGCTGGGTTTCTCCAGCGAGCTGCTGCGCTCCAAGATGGAGAACGGGCATAACCAGGAGAATGCCCGCCAGGCCATCCGTCAGGTGACCGGCATCGACATCCAGATCGACTGCCATGTGTCTGGACGGGAAGAAACGGTCATTCCCGAGGGAATCGACCGCGACGGCATGGTCGGTACCGCGCTTTCACTGGGCGGCAAGATCACCAAACATGAATAATTATCGGAAGAGGCAATTATGATGAAAAATATGATGGGCGGCAACGCCGGTATGCTGAAACAGTTGAAAGAGATGCAAGACCAGCTCAAGAAAGCCCAGAAAGAACTCGAAAAGGAAACGGTCACCGGCGCAGCCGGTGGGGGAGCTGTGGAGGTGGTCATGACCGGCGCGCAGAAATGCACGCGCATCACGCTGGACGCTGAGAAAATAAAGGACATGAAAACCGAAAATCTGCAAGCCTTGGTGATGATGGCTGTCAACGACGCGCTGGATAACTCGCGCAAGTTGATGGCCAAAAAGCTCGGCCCGCTCAGCGGCGGCCTGGGCGGCTTGCGCTAAGCGGAGATTCGCATGGCCATTCTGCCTGAACCGCTGGAAAAATTGATGCTGGCTTTCGAGCGCCTGCCGGGCATCGGCCCCAAGACCGCCTCGCGCCTGGCATTTTACATGCTGCGCGCGCCGGCCGAGGTTTCCGCCGACCTGGCGGAGGCGCTCAAGGACATCAAGATCTCCACTGCCCTGTGCAAGGTTTGCTTCAACATCACCGCCGCCGGGCGCGACCTGTGCGATATTTGCGCCGCGCCTGAACGCGACAACGGATTGGTGTGCGTGGTGGAAGAGCCCATGGATGTGCTGGCTCTGGAGCGCACCGCCGGGTTCGCCGGGCGCTACCACGTGCTGCATGGCGCGCTCTCGCCCATCGAGGGCATCGGCCCCGATAATTTGCGTATCGCGGAGTTGGAGGATCGGGTGAAAGAGGGCAGGATCAGGGAGATCATCGTGGCCACCAACCCCAGCATGGAAGGCGACGCCACCGCGCTTTACCTGCGCCAAAGACTGGAAACCTACCCGGTGCACCTCACGCGCCTGGCGCGCGGCCTGCCCGTGGGCGGCGATTTGGAATATGCCGACCAGAGCACCCTGCTCAGGGCGTTGGCCGGACGACAGGATTTATAGATATCCAAAAGGTTGACATTGCATCAATACCGCAGATAGGCTTTTTTCCGTAGGTTGGGTTGAACGTCGTAGTCCACTGTAGGAGCAGTGATCGGAGATACTCTGCACAGCAGTTTCCAGCCGTATGATTTCAGGGCATAGAAAATCGAACGAAACCCTAAGATTGGTTTCGCGAGCCCACCATAGGTGGGCGTGGCGATCTCGATCTAAAAACTCGAATCGACGATGAAAATAAATATTTTATAGAAAAGTTGGGTTGGCAGAACACCAACCCAACCTACTTGAATTCCATGAATTAAACAATGCGAAACCCAATATAACCCTATGATTGTCTTCGCAAGCCCCGCCCCTTCGACGAGCTCAGGGAGCGGGGTGTAGCGATCTCAACTAAAAAAATTGGCTTTAAGATAATTTATCTATAAAAAAGTTGGGTTGTCCTCACATTGAAAGTGAGGATCTTCGAGAAGATCACCAACCCAACCTACTTGAATTCCATGAATTGAATGATGCGAAATCCAATATAACCTTAAGGTTGTTTTCGCGAGTCCCGCCCCTTCGACGAGCTCAGGGAGCGGGGTGTGGCGATCTTGTTCTAAAAAATATGAATCAGTAATAAGATAAATTTTCTATAAAAAAGTTGGGTTGGCAGAACACCAACCCAACCTACTTGAATTCCATGAATTGAACGGAGTGAAACCCAACGACAATAAAGAGAATTCCTACCCCTTCCATCCAATCCCGAAATGCGTGATACGGATGTTCTGCTTGGTGGGGGTCAAATTGATCTCGTCGTAATTCTCGCCTTCCGCCAGCCATTTATCCAGCAGCGCCTGCTTCTCGTCCGCCAATGACTGCTGCAGCGCCGCCAGTTCGTCCTGGTAGCCTTCCAACACGGCCTTGGCCTCGTCCAGCCGCCCCTTGGCGTCGGACGCCATGCGCACCTTCGTGGCGGAGGAGGACACGCCGGTCAGGCGTCTCTTGGTGGCCAGCTTGAACAGCGATTCGCCCACTTTTAAGGCGGTGTCCAGCCCGCGCGAGGTCAGCTCGGATTGGTATTTATCCACCTTGGTCTGCTGGCGCTCGATCTTGGTTTTCAGCGCGGCTTCCTTGCTGCGGTAGCTGATTTCCAGCTTTTTGCTCTCCGCCTCGGCTTTGGCTTGCGCGGCGCTTTGCACCTGCCGGCGGAACTGCTCGTCGCTCACCTCCGGCCCGGCGCTGATACCCAGCGCTTTGCTGACCCGCACGGTCACCGTGTCGCTCTCGAACACCCATTGTTCGAATTCCTTTTCCTGCCCCGACCACCAGGCGCTCTTGCCCATGAAGTCCGGCAGGTTGGCGAATTTAGCGCCGGCCGGTGCAGTATCCCGGATGGATGCATCCGCGATTTCCGCGATATAGTTCTCCCAGCTTTGGCCGGTTTCGCGCGGGTCGTCCACCAGCACGCTTACCCTGTGACTGACATTCACGTTGGGGGTGCGCGAGAAGTAGCGCACCTCGGCGATTGCCAGCAAGGCGGGGTTCAGGCTTGCGCCTGCGTTGGCAGACAGGAAATATTCGCGCACGCCGCTCACCCCCGGTTTGGCGGCCGCGCCTTCCGTTTTGGGGGTGGCGGGCTGCACGCCGATTTTCGCGGCGCTCTTCCCGGCGGCGGCCGGCTGCGCGCCGGCCAGCGCGTTCAGCGCCGGGATCTGCCCGGCGGTCAAGGGGCCGGCCAGGTAGCTCATGGCGAAGCGCGTCTGGAAGATGGCAGGTTTCTTTTCGTGCACGTTGTGATACAGGAACACGCGCTTGCCTAGCGCGGAGATCAATTTATCGTACTCGGCGCGCGGCACGCCGCCTGAAGCGCTTTCCAGCCCGTCCAGCAGGCGCTGCTTATCCTGGTCAGTCTGCAGGCGGCCGATCATCCAGGTGCCGGCGTTGGAAATGCCCTTGTAATCGATATCCACCGGGTTCTGCGTGGTCAGCACCAGTCCCACGCCGAAGGCGCGCGCGGTTTTCAGCAGGCGGATGATCAGCGGTTTGGAGGGTGGGTTGGCGATTGGCGGCAGGTAGCCGTGGATTTCGTCGAAATACACCAGCGCGCGCAGGTCGGAGGTGCCGCTCTGCTTGCGCATCCAGGTTTCCACCGCCGAATAGAGCAGCGTGACGAAGAACATGCGCTCGCTGTCGCTCAGGTGCGCCAAATAGAAAATACTGTGGCGCGCTTTGCCGGCCGGCGTGTACAGCATGGCTTGAATGTCCAGCGGCTGGCCTTCGATCCAGTCCTGAAAGGTGGGCGACGCCAGGAAATTATTCAGCAGCATGGCCAGTTCGCTGCGTTCTTTCTTGGGGAAAAAATCGTTAAGTGAGAATGCCCCCAGTTTTTCAAGCGGCGGGTCTTGCGTTTCCAAAATCAAGCCCTGCAAGTCCAGCGAAGCGCCCTTGCGCCAATGGTATTCCACGATGTTGGATAGCAGGATGTGCTCGCGCGAACGCAGCGGATCGATGTCCTTAATGCCTACCAGGGTCAACAGGGCGGTGACGGTGGCCGCGATCTTCTCGCGCAGCACTTCCTCATTCTCCTCCCAGGGCATGTCGGGCGCTTCAAAAGAAGCCAGAATGTTGACCGGAATTCCGCTGCTCGAACCGGGTGTATAAATTGTGCGCGCCACCGCGTCCTTGAGCTGCTGGATATGCTTGCCGTCCAGCCCCCATTCCGCCAGGCCTTTTTTCCAGGTCGCGGCGGTTTCCTCGGCTGCCTGGGCAATGGTTTTATTTTCACGCCGGATGTAGGTGGCGTCCAGCCAGGGTTCAAAATCGGCGGCTTTCAGATCCGGAAAAGTCAGCAGCAGATTGGTTAAATCCCCCTTGGGGTCGATCAGGATGGCCGGGATGCCCTGCAGTGCGGCTTCTTCCAGCAAGCCCACGCACAAACCGGTCTTGCCCGAGCCGGTCATGCCGGTCACGATGGCGTGCGTGGTCAGGTCCGGCGGGTCGTAACTTAGCAGCTCATCCGTCAGGGCGCCTTTCTTGAGATCGAAAATTTTTCCCAGGTAGAATTCTTTTGCGCTTCCCATAGCGTACCGCCTTTTGTAAAAATATTTGCGTTTAGATTATTATAACCAATGCGATTCCTGTGCATTATTATCTGCCATTATGTATAATCAAAAAATAGGATAGCGACGTTGAATCATGAGCTTTGACCTTCATTATTACCCACTGGTATACCGCGCCGGGCGCGAGGGCGATGCCATCCCCGGCCTGCAGGTGCTGGCCGCTCCGCTTGGTTCCAACCGCCACCGCCAGCGCGACTTGCTGGCGCTGATGCTGACCCTTTCCGGCGATCACCGTTATGACCCGGAAGAAATCCAGACATTAACGCTGCAAGCCGGCCAGGCCTTTTTCCAGGTCTCCGGCTCGGTCACGCGCGCCATGCAGGCGGTGGCCGATCTCTTGAATAAACAAATTTTCGACCGCAACCTCGATCGCGGTTACGAGGGCGTGCGCGCCTTGGGCGCGTTAAATTTGGCCGCGCTGCATAACGATTGGCTGTTTATTGGCCAGGTGGGCCGCACGCAGGCCGTCTTTATCAATTCGGAAATGGTGCAGGCCATCGACGAACCGGCCGATGCCGGGGATTTCCTCGGTTTGAGCCGGCGCGTGCAAATGCGCCTGTCGCAAACCGAAGCGCAGCCCGGCGATTTGCTGCTGCTTTGCGAGCAGCCCCCGGCGTCCTGGACGGTGCAAAACCTGGCAGGCAGCGCGTCTCTGGCCATGCCGCAGGTGAAACGCCGCCTGATGAACCAGGTTACCGGATCGCTGGAGACGGTCGCCGTCAAATTCCAGCCCGGGCGCGGCAAGGTGCTGGCTGGCAAATGGACCGAAATCGAGACGCCGCTGCAGCCGGAACAGCCGCGCGCGCCGGTCAATGAACCAACCCGGGAAACTATTTCCCCTCAGCCTGAAACTGCAGCGGATACCGGCATTGAGAGCATGCCCTATTGGCAGGATCATGCCGCTGCTTCGCGCGATATTCCGGAATCCCGGAGCGAACTCGACGATGAGCCTGAATCCGACATTTCCATAGAAGATGATGGAGGCACAGGCAAAGATGAGCTGGAAACATACTTTCCCGCTTCAGATCGCGCCGGCTTAAGTGAACCCCCGCAAGCGTCTTTTGAAGAAGATCAGATACCGGTTATCGAGGGGCAGGCGGAAGAAAGCACCGGAGCTGGCATTGACCAGGGCGGGGTGAAACCGCTCTCGGCGGGGCCGGGTAGTTTTACCATGAGCATGGCAAAAACCTGGATGAAATTAAAAGCCGCCCATGAGAAACTCTCTGGTTTCTTTGGGCGCATTGATCGTCGATTTAAAGCCGCCCAACCCCCGCTGCCGGCCGGTTCGCCGCCGTTGATGATGGTTGTGCTGGCGATCGCCATACCGCTGGTGGTGATCCTGGCTGCCATCACGGTTTATGCGCAAAGCGGCACGAACGAGGAACACCAGGCGCTGCTGGTGGAAGCGCAGCAGGCAGCCGCGCTGGCAAGCGACACCAAAGATGCCGCCCGGCAGCGTGCCTATTGGGCGCAAGCGCTCGACCTGGTAACGCGTGCCCAGGAATACACCACCACCCAGGAATCGCGGGCGCTGTTTGAGAAAGCTCAAACCAGCCTGGACGCGCTGGATTTGGCCGGCCGGCTGAATTTTCGGCCGGCGCTCACCGAGTTCTTTCCCCAGGGCGTAGTCATCACGCACATCCAATCTGCCTCGTCCGGTGTGTACTTGCTCGACCAAACATCCGGCAGCATTCTGCGGATTTCGCTCAATTCCAAGGGCTTTTACGAACTGGATCAGGAATTTCAGTGTGCGCCCGGCCCGTATGGGCTGACCACGGTCACCAAGCTGGTGGATTTCGAGGTGCTGCCGGCCAACACAGACAATTACCGCGTGGTGGGCGTCGACGCGCAAGGCAACCTGCTCTATTGCCGGCCGGGCGAACTGCCCCTTTCCCGTCCGCTCACCCCGCCTACGGGCGGGTGGAAGCGTATCAATGATCTTGGCTACGACAGCGATATCCTCTACGTGCTGGATGCTGATGCGGACGCTGTTTGGATGTATGAGGGCAAGAACCCGGAAGATCAGGAAGCCGCCGGTGTGATTTTCTCCGAAAAACCGATCAAGTTTTTCGACGAGGACGTGCCCGACCTGGGCGGCGCGATCGACTTGGCTGTAAACGAAGAGGATCTCTACATCCTGCACCAGGATGGGCACATGTCGCTTTGCCGCTACAGCGCCTTGAAGGAAGTCAAATTGACTGAATGCCAGGATCCGGCGCCGTATAGCGACGATCGCGCCGGCCGTGAGAAACATCCCTGGATTTTCATGGACAGCAATTTCGAGATGATGCAGCGCACCGTAGTCCCCAACGCAGCTATTTACATCCTGGATGGCGCCAACCGCTCCATCAACCAGTTCAGCAATCAGTTGAACCTGGAATATGTGTTCAAACCGCAGGTCAATCCCAACTATCCGATGCCCAATACTGTTCCAACCGGTTTTGGCATTTCATCGGATATGGAAGTCTTTTTGGCTTATGATAACCAGCTTTTTATCGCGCCTTTGAAATAAGCTCGCGTTTGCGTTTCAACCATAACTTGAGATGAGTCAGAGACCAGGTATTGATCACCTGGTCGCATTTTAACCCTGCCCGCCGCGCGATGGCGATGCCGTAGCGCGAGTTGGTCATCATGGCTGTGTTATGTGAGTCGCTGTCGAGCGCGATTTCAACCCCCAGGGAAATTGCCAGGCGTACTTTCCTGTCGTCGAAGATCGGGTGCGATTTATGCGAGTTGATCTCCAATGCCACCTGGTTGAACGCCGCGGCCCGGCAGACTCTTTCCCAATCCAGGTCGATCAAATCCACCATCGGGTAAATGCGCCCGCCCGGATGGCCGATGATATTCACGTATGGGTTCTCGATTGCGCGGATCAGGCGTGCGGTGGCTTGTTCCATCGGTTGATCGAGGGCAACGTGCATCGATGCGACCACGATGTCCATCCCGGCGAGCATCTCCGCCGGTAAGTCCAGGCTGCCGTCCGGCAAGATGTCCACTTCGACGCCTTTCAGGATGGTCAGTTTGTCCTTGAGGTCTTTTTGAAGCTGCTCGATTTCAGCGGCTTGTTGAATGAAATAGCTCGCGTCTGTGTATTTTTTGATCAGATGCGGGGAATGATCGCAGATGGCGATGTGGGTGTAACCCAACTGCATGGCCGCTTCCGCCATCTCTGCGATGCTGTTCTTGCCGTCGCTCCAGGTGGAATGCACGTGCAGGTCGGAGAGGATGTCTGAGCGTTGGATCAGGTTGGCTAAATCGGATGTCCGCAGTTGCGCCACCTGGTCGCCGCTCTCGCGCAGTTCCGGCGGGATCCAGGGCAAGCCAAGCGCGCTATAAATCTCCCCTTCCTCCCGGAAGGCAAGCGCAGTATTGGATTGAAACAAACCGGAGTGGTTTAGCTTTAACCCTTTTTCTGCCGCCAGGCTGGCGAGTTTATCCAGGTGATTTTCAGAACCGGTCGTCAGCAGGAGTCGAAAAATGTACTGCGTGCCTGCCGGCGCCAGCCAGATGACCATCTTGATGCCCGAGGGCAGCAGGATCGTGATGCAGTTTTCACTATCTTCCTGCACGTAAAGGGGATAAAGCGCGTCCAGGACGACCGCGTGCGCCGCGGCGGGATTTTCCACAGCCAGCACCAGATCGATGTGGTCGATGGAATATTTGCCGCGCCGCAGCTCGCCGGAAATCTGCCCATCTGAAACGCTGGGCAGGTTTTTCAAGCGTTCCAGCCATTCCTCGGCGATAGGGAATGCGTCGTGGCTGCTGAATTTTTTAAACAGTTCGAATTCGTAATTGCTCACTGGTATAACCATCCGGGTTCAACGCTCTTTGCTGAGCGTGTAAAAACCATATTTTATCCAACAAGTGCAGAAGCTTACTGGCTTAGACCGATTTTGTAAAGGGAGATATCTAATTCAGCGGTCGATATTCAAGAAACGCAGCAGGTCTTCTTTTTCCAGGCAGGTGATAATGGCATCCTTTTGCAGCCGGGCTTTGCGCGCGATCCCGACTCCATATTTCAAATTAACCAGCGCCGAGGCGCGGTGGGCGTCGGTATCAATGGAGAATTTGGCGCCCATTTCCGCGGCCTGTCGGGCTAACCGGTCGTTCAGATCCAGGTGGTGCGGGTTGCTGTTGATCTCCAACACCTTGCTGTTTTCGACCGCCGCCTTGAAAACCTGTTCCCAATCCGCCTCGGCGCCTGTTCCGGGCAGGTCGCGGCCGCTGGGATGGGCGATGATTTTCACGCAGGGATGGCGGATGGCTTGAATCAGCCGGTCCGTGATGGTTTCGCGCGGCTGGTCGTGCGCGGTGTGCAAAGAGGCGATCACCAGTTCGAATTGCTGCAGGATCTCATCTTCCAGGTCGAGCGTCCCGTCGGGGCGGATATCCACCTCGATGCCGTGCACGATGCGGATTTTATCCCCCAATTCCCCCCGGATTTTTTGGATTTCCTCTTTTTGTTGAAAGTAATTGCCGGCGTTGATGGATTTGCCGTAGATGCGCCCGCAGACCAGGGGGGAATGATCGCAGATGGCGATCACTTGATGGCCCAGGTCGATGGCCGCCAGGGCCATTTCGCGGATGCTGTTATCCCCGTCGCTCCAGTTGGTGTGCATGTGCAGGTCGGCGTGCAGGTCTTCGCGCGTGATCAGTTCCGGCAGGTTCCCCTGCTGCGCGGCTTCGATTTCGCCGCGATCTTCGCGCAACTCCGGCGTGATGAAGGGCAGGCCGATTTCGCGGTAAATCTGTTCCTCCGTCGGGCAGGCGACGCTCTTCCCGGCATGCGTTAATTCCCCGTCTTCCTTTAGCGCATACCCATTCGCGCGCGCCAGTCTCTGCAGATGGGCAAAATGGTTGATTGAGCCGGTGGCGGCCAACGCCAGGCCGCCGAAATTGGAGGGATGATCCAACCAAAGCTGCAGCGGGATGCCGCTGTTCAGCCGCAGCAGCATGCGTTTTTCCTTCCGCGCCAAAACAATCTCGACGTCCGGCTGGGCTGCGGCGAAATCCAACACTTCTTCAATCGAGCAAGTGCTGATTGCCAGGTCAATCCGTTCGATTGCGTCGCACCAACGCCGAATCGAGCCGGCTGTGATGCAATCCGCAACTGCGTTCAGACCGAGTAAACGGTTGCGCCAGTCGTCGGCGCTATCGCGTATTTTATTGATCGGTATTGAGAGCGTGGTAGAAACCTGCATGAGTTCTGTGATGCCTTGTTGAGTAAAAATTGATTTTAGGGGAGCCAGGCGGGGAGCCAGAATCCTTTGGCCAGCAAATGCTTTTCCTGGCTGGCTTCATTCCGGATCCAGATTTCAAAATCTTCCTTGTCCCGGCTGACCACGTTCATTTGAAAGAGCAGGTACTCCCCGCCGGGATTCCAGGAATAATTCCCGGGAAATTTGGTCAGATCGCTCATCACCGAAGTGATCTCCCCGCTATCCAGATTTTGCACGACCAGATTCTTTCCCGGTATTTTCGGGTTGGGTTGGATGGAAGCCGCCAGCAGGTTCCTGCTCGGATGGCAGGCCGGGTTGTCGTAACTCAATCCTTCACCGCTGAGATTACCTCCTATGACGGTTTGGATGGTTCCGTTGGCAATATCGGCTTTGTTGATGACGTTGTGAAATGAAGATTCACCGATCACCAGGTTAGTGTAGAACAGCGCGCTGCTGTCGGCCGACCAGCAGCCGGTATCGCCGCTCTGGGTTGGCAGCAGGGAAATTTCACCGGTTTGGCGGTTGATGATCTGGATACCGCCATCCACCCCATTCCAGGACGAAAGCCATTTGCCGTCCGGCGACCACAGCGGGCCGTAGCCGATTTTCTGATCGTCGTCAAATAGCGGCGCGGTTTCACCGCTGTCGACGTCCAGGATCCACGTCCGCGGGACGCCTTTGCCCCCCTGTGGATCGAGCCCGCTGCTTTCGCGCGTGTATGCGATCTCGTTTCCAGCGGGTGACCAGGCAGCGCGGGTGCAGCGATCGCTGTTGCAATCGAGCAGTTTGCGCTGCCCGCTGCCATCGCGGTTGATTACCCACAGGTCAACGCCGGTTTTATCATTGTTCACGGATAAAACAACCCGTTCCCCGTCCGGCGCAACGTTGAAATCGAAGACCTTGCCGCCGGTTTGGCTGAATGGAACGGGTTCTTCCTGACCGGTCAGGTCGATGCGGTACACTTCCTCCCCCACGCTGTCGAGGGTTTTCAACGCCAGGATTGCCGGTTGGCGAACCTGCAATTCCCAGGCGTACACTTCCTCTAAGGTTTCACCGTTCTTTCCCAATAGGCCGGCCTGGAAGCTGATTTTCAATGTCTGCCCGGCTGCAAGCGGTGTGGCTGCTGACCAGTTTGCATGACGGTTATCCAGCCATTCCCAACGGCCGGCGATGGCGGGATCGGTTTGCAGCAGCGCTTCAGCTTTCTCCTGATCCACCGCCCGCGAGAATTTAAAGGCGATCTTTCCCAATGGGCTGATTTGCGTACAATCGGGATTTTCGCAGGTGATTTTCACCGGCTGGCGGCTACCGAACAGGATGATGACGGCCAATGTGATCAGGCAGGCGCTGATGACGAACAATGCGGTTCTATCGAGCTTTTTCATGGGTATAAATATGGCTGCTCCGGGGCGTTTACGGTTTCAATTGAACTGGCAAGGATCAGAGGGACGGTTTTTCCATCAATCGTGGTTATATCCAGGCTGCCTTTGACGTTCACCCAGGTATTGTCTTCCGGGATTTTTCCTGTTGTTGCCTCAACCGGCATGCCGAGGGCGAACGCGTCCGCTACGCAGCAGGTGATGATGAACCGGCTGACCATGAATTGACCCTCCGGCAGGCGCGCATCGTGATAAACAAAACCGATCACGTTCACGGAACTGCCGGCGTATTGCGCGTGATCCTCCGAGTAATTGAATAATTTGATCCAGTCCAGTATCGTGCGATCATCCTCGATCACTTTCAGGCTGCTGTTAACGGTTTGCCCGCTGCCCAATGCGGAGGTCAGGCTTAAACCGCGATTGTCCAGAGCGGAACTGGAAAGCGGTTGTTCGCTCGCGATCAAGCCGATGATCAGCGGGATGCTCATAAAGATCAGGGACAGGCTTGGAACGGCGCTTTCTTTCTTGGCTGGGGAATGGGTATGCCCGGCCGGAATCAGCATTAGGAAAGCACCCGCCAGCGAAACCAGCAAGCCGGCAAGTGGGATCCACCCCGTACCCCCAATGGAAAGCAGAAAGTATGGAAAAAGAATGAGGAAAAAAGCTATCAGATATTTGAAGAAGTTGCGGATTTTTGGTTGACTTTGAGTTGGCTGCAGGCGGCGCAGGATACTAAAACAGGCCATCAGGATTAAGACCAGGATGGCAAAAACGGTTAATGGAAAGAAACGCGTGTTGATGTAATAGCTCAATTTCCCGTCAGCCAATTTTTCGACCAGCAGGAATGCAATTCCCGTTGTGATCGCGTATTGTGCGAAGAAAGATCTGTTTTCCTGATTCATTTTGACCTAAATCCAGAAATAATTCAAACTCACGCTGATCATGATGGTCAGCACCAGAGGGATCAGCAGCAGGTAAAGCACTGCCCGCGGTTTGAAAACGTGCGTGAACATCAACATGCTCTTGATATCCACCATCGGGCCGTACAATAGAAATGCCAGGATGGAAGGCGTGCTGAAACTTCCCAAAAAACTCAGGGCAATGAAGGAATCCACCGTGGAACAGATCGAAAGCAGCACCGCCAGCGCGATCATCACCAAAACGGAAAGAACCGCTCCACCGCCGATGTCGAGCAGGATGGATTGGGGGATAAAGGTCTGGATACCCGCCGAGATCAACGCCCCAAAGACGAGATAGCGCCCCATCTCGAACAATTCATCCATCGCCACCCGCACGATGCGCTCGATTTTTACAAAAAATTTTTCTCTCGAAAGGCTTTTTTCAGCGTGATGATGATCGTGAATTTCGCAGCATACGCCTTGGCTGGCTTGCAGCACTTCGTCGGATGAGCTGGCGCTGGAGAAGATCAATCCGCTGATGAAGGCGATCAATGCCGTAAAACCGATGCGCATCCATAACATGCTGCCGAAACCGAAAGCTGAAGCAGTGCTGAAGATCACAATCGGGTTGATTACCGGTGCGGCCAGCAGAAAGGCAATGCCGGTAGAAAGCGGCAAGCCTTTTTGATACAGGCGCCGCACCAGCGGCACCACCCCGCATTCGCAAACCGGAAAAAGCAATCCAAGGAAGCAGCCGGTTAACGCGCTGGCTGGAGCAGATTTGGAGCGGATGCGTGCGAAAAAGTCGGGGCTGACAAAGACTTCAACGAAACCGGATGCCAGCGTGCCCATCAACAGGAATGGGATGGCTTCGATGAAGATGCCCAGGAAAACGGTGGTGAAGGTTGGCCAGCTTTCTGCGAGTGCATTCCCGCCGCCAGCGGCGGCAACCGCAAGGATGATCAAGGCGAGGGTTAAGCTGAGGATAGCAGTCTTGTTCTTGCCAAAGAAAGCAGTATTCAATTTCATGGTTTGAATGATTTCTCCCGCCGCTCCGTTTGACGAAACGCTGATGGTCGCTCTTCTGAGCCAGGGGAAAACTGGCACAATTTTATCACCCTTGCGAACGGTTTCTCCAGGCTTTTCCCGCGAGAGCGATCATTGCGCCCGGTGGATAGCGAGTGCGCTCAGCTGCCCTTAAGCGAGCGGATGCCATCCAGGATGCGCGCCTCGGATTTTTCGCCCATGCCGGGCAGATCCCGCAATTTTCCTTCTGTAGCCGCCTGCTCCAGGGCTTCGATGCTGGTGATGCCCAATTCATTCCAAAATCGCGCGGCTTTGCGCGGACCGACGTCGGGGATGGCGATCAGGTCAATCAACCCGGCCGGAATTTCCGCCTCCAACCGCGCCAGCAGATCCGGCTTGCCTTTGGAGTAAATTTCCATGATTTTGCCGGCGATGGCTTTGCCGATACCGGGCAGGGCCATAAGGGCTTTTTCATCCATTTGCGACAGGTCGGCAGTCAAACCCTGGATGCTTTCGGCTGCCCGTTCATAAGCTGTGACCTTGAAGCGGTCTTCCCCCTTGATTTCCGAAAGGATGGCGATCCGTTTGAAAATGGCTGCGATTTCCGAATTGTCCATGACCGTATTATACTTTTTCTCATCTTTGCAGCGCACGAGGAGCGAGATGATGAAACCAGACCTGTTGCAGCAAATCCGCAAACCCACTTTGCTGCTCGATGAAAAAAAAGCCCGCAAAAACCTGAAGCGCATGGCGGAAAAAGCCGCCGCGCAGCATATCCGCTTCCGGCCGCATTTTAAAACCCATCAATCCGCGCAAATCGGGGAATGGTTTCGCGAGGCAGGCGCCACAGCCATAACGGCTTCGTCACTCTCTATGGCATCCTATTTCGCTGACCACGGCTGGAGGGACATCCTGGTGGCCTTTCCTGCGAATCTGCGCGAGATTGAGACCATGCAGGAATTATCCGCCAGGGTTAGGCTGGGTTTATTGGTGGAATCGGAGGAGATCGTAACGGCATTGGGTAAAAACCTGGCGCTGCCGGTGGATATCTGGATCAAAATCGATACCGGCCTGAACCGCGCCGGGTTGGATGTTAACGATCCGGAAGCGGTGCTTGCGCTTGTATCCGAGGTCCGGCGGTATCCCGGCTTGAACCTGCGCGGCCTGCTCACGCACGCCGGGCAAACCTACCATGCTTCCTCAAATGCAGAAATCCGCGAAAAATATGCGCATAGTTGGCAAGCTTTGGCGAAATTGCGGGGGGAAATTGCTTCCGGCGGCAATCCGTCTTCGGAAATCTCGGTCGGGGATACTCCCGGCTGCTGGTTGAGCGATGACCTGGGGCAGGTCGATGAAATTCGTCCCGGCAATTTCATCTTCTTCGACAGCATGATGTTCGACCTGGGAGTATGCGCCTGGGATGAGATCGCAGTCGCGGTGGCCTGCCCGCTGGTGGCGCTGCATGCCCGGCGCAATGAGGCTGTTATTTATGGCGGTGCGGTTCACTTCTCAAAAGAAGCGCTTCAGCAGGATGGGCAGGCAAGTTATGGTTATGCGGCTTTTTTCACGGAAAACGGCTGGCAATTTACCGGTCGGGAAAACCGCGTGATTTCTTTATCGCAGGAGCATGGCGTGCTGCGTTTAAATCCGGCGGACTTTCACTGCCTGAAGGTAGGGGATTTAATCGGCATATTGCCGGTGCACTCTTGCCTGACGGTTGACGCGTTGGAGAACTACCTCTCCCTGGACGGTCAGGAAATTTCAACGCTCTTGTCTGGCTAAGCGATCGTGATGGGCACCGGGATGAAGGTCAGCACAAAGATCAGCAGCGCCAGGTAACCCAGCCATTTGCGTTTGGCGTCCAGCTCGCTGACCTGGTCGAAGGGTTGGGCGTAATGACGGCCGAAGATCATCAGCAGCGCCGCCCAAATCCACCACACGTTGGAAAAGAATCCCAGGATCACCAACCCGGCAACCAGGAACGGGAAGATCGTTCGGGAGGTTTTCTCGCCGAACAGGGTGGAAAAGATATGCCCACCGTCGAGCTGCCCGGCTGGCAGCAGGTTGATGCCGGTCACGAATAATCCCGCCCAACCGGCCCAGGCTACCGGGTGCAGCATCACGTCCAGCGCCCCCCAGGGGAAAGGCTGCCCGGTAAAGAAGTAACGCACCCAATAGATCAACAGTGCGATTCCGGTTATTCCCGCCGGCTGTGGCAGCAATTTTCCGAAGGTCAGATATTTCATCAATAGATACAGCAGGGAATTTCCTTCCATCTGCAGGCCGCTCCCGGGAGCAGCCGATGTGGGCAGTTGGCTGATGGTGGATAAGTTCAGGCCGATGATCAATGCGATTATGGATACGACGAAACCGCTCAATGGCCCGGCGATGGCCAGGTCGAACAAGGCGCGCCGGTTCTTGGGCAGCGAACGCATGTTGATGAACGCGCCCATGGTGCCGAACAGGCTGAGCGGCAGGGGAATGAAGTAGGGCAGGGTCACCTGAACGCCGTGCTTTCTCCCGGCGAAATAATGGCCGAATTCGTGCGCGCCGAGAATTGCCAACAGGGTGACCGCGAAAGGCCAACCACTCTTGACCAAAACCAGGATAGTTTGCCATGCACCCTGGGGTAAATCGCCCTCATACCCGTACATGCCGCCGGTGAACAGCACGCTGAACAGCGTCAGGATGAACAAGACCAGGTTCAAGTAACTGCGGGGTTCTTTTTTCTTTTCCAGTTCCGGCAGGAGATATAAATTCAGGCTTTCGTCTTCCTTGCGCAGCAGCGCGACAATGCCCAGCGGCTGCAAGGCTTTTTCGATGCTCTCATAAGCTGCCTGGCTGTCGCTGACTTTTAGAGTCCCGCGATAACGCGCAATGTAAGGTTGTTTGGGGCCGCCGTAGGTGATTTCTTCAATGTTGAAGTGTTGTGCGGCCAATGCGTCCAATTCAGCCAGGTTATGATCTGTGACCATGAAATTTCTCCAGCAAAAATAAATAGCGGGAATGGATGGGAGTCGAACCCACCGCGGCCTGCATAGCAGCCCGCCGCCGATTTTGAAGACCGGGGGACCCACCGGGACCCAACCATCCCCAAGATAAGCATAATCGAGGGGGGAAGCTTTGTAAAGTAAGAACTCTGTCAGATTTATCCCTGCGAAAAAAATCTCATGCCGGAATTTGAGGTCAATGGGAATATAATTTATCGTTAGCATATACTAATTTTGATTGGAGCAACCATGAAAATCGCTTTTGTAACCGATGATGGAAAAACTGTCAGCGCCCACTTCGGGCGGGCGGCATACTTTCTGGTGGTCGATGTAGAGGATGGCCGCGAAACCGGGCGGGAAATGCGCGAGAAAATGGGACATACCCATTTTAACGCTGCAGAACATACGCACGAAGAGCATACGACGCAGCCGCATGGCTTTGATCCGCAATCGCAATCCCGCCACACTTCCATGCTGGAAGCCATCGCCGATTGTTCCGTAGTGGTGTGCGGCGGCATGGGGCAGGGTGCGGTCTTCAGCATCCGCGAAAGCGGCAAAGACCTGCGTCTGACCAGCGAGCAGTCCATCGACCGCGCTTTGGAATTGTTTCTGGAAGGTAAACTGGACAACCAGGCGGAACTCTCGCATTAATATATAAAAAACTGCAACAAAAAAACTTCCCCAACATGGGAAATTTTTATTGAAAATCAAAAGGGCGATCCCTGAGCCGAGTCGAAGGATCGCCTGATATTTTTTATAAATGCTATCTTGTAAATCAATCCCGAATTCTATTTATGAGGTAAAGATTGCTTACCTGGCGATGGTGATTAGATCCGCCCCTTTAACTTGCCTGAAAACTGCACCCTGGCCGATCGTAAGATACAGCGCATCCTCGTCCACGACTCTGACCCCGGCCAGCAGGCTGAAGCCGTAATCAAACAACAAGGGATTCAAGGGTGTGCTGGGGCCGACCAGGATGGTGAAGGCGTCTCGATTCAGGTAAGGCAGGATATCGTTGATGGTGTGGTTGATAATGGTATTGCTGGTGATCGCCACGACCTGCGCATCTGGAAGGATTTTGGGAACATAATCGAGCGTGAGTTCATCCGGCCCCGGATTGAGTTCAAAAACCGAAAGCCTCGTGGCGCTGGCTTTGATTTCCTGCAAATAGGGGAAATGGCCAAACACCGCAACCCGCTTGCCGGCTCCTTTTTCCGCTACCACTTTAAACGCGTTCACCGGCGTGATTTTCAGTTTAGGAATTTCGTTCAGCGAATTGAGAGCGGCCAGGCCGATACCGGCTTCCAGGCAACTATCGGACAATAGCAGTTGCGCCAGTGATCGGGCAGTCTGGGTGTGCAGCGCCCCGGCTTCGCGCACGTGGGCTTCCCCATGCGGTTGGGCGGTCAGGACTGTTGAAGCCATTCCGCAGTACCGGCTGCTGACTGCGCTCCAGTGGGCGCCGATGGCTATTTTTCTGACCGGTGCGTCGCCGCTGATGGATGCTACCAACTCCTGGATAAGATTATCAGCCATGCGGAAATTATAAATCAACCCACCGCATAGCGGAGCGGTATTAGCATCGGCCCTGGGAAAAAGATCGAGATATTAGTTAAAAAAGATAAACGGGAACCACTGATAGAGGATTGGCTGGGCGGCCAGCACGCCCCATGCCAGTAAGGCTCCCAACGCCCATCCGGCTAGGACATCTGAGAGGTAATGCACGCCCAGGCTGACGCGCGCCAGGCTGACCAGGATTGCCCAGGCAAGCAAGAGAAATGCCCAGGGTTGCAAACTCAATCCCCATGCCAGCAGGGCAATCATCACGGCGCGCACGGCATGGCCGGAGGGAAATGAATGCGGGTCGATGTTGCGGTAAACGGCTCCCCATTCCCCTTCGGGGCGTTTTCTTCTAACCTTGAATTTGATCGCCAGCACCAGCGCTGCTTGCAGGGCGATGGCGCCCGCGAATAATGCTGACAAGGTATGCATACGGCCATGAGAAAAAAGCCATGCAAAGAATAAGCCCGCCAGCCAGAACCAGGAATCCCCGGAATGCGCGAAAAATGATGCGCCTGCCCGCAGCGCTTTGTTTTCTGCCGGCAGGATCAATTTACTGGAAATTTTTCGGTCAAATTCAAGGAATCGCTGTACCATCAGAATACCCGGACTAAATTTGAGATTGTTGATTGTAATCTATCTTTCAGCGATTCTTGGAATGAAATGCTTCCTGACTGATTCATTAAATACTTGATCATAGAAAAACTGCAGAGCGGTAAAAGTTGACTGGAAAAAATCCAGAAAATAATTATAATAATTCCAAAAAATATAACGAATATTCAATCCAGTGAATCCACAAAAGTCAGGAAATAATGAATCATAACCACGAGCATCATCTTCATCGAAATCAGGAAAATATCAAAGTGGCGTTCTTTTTAAACGCAGGATTTGCGCTGGCGGAATTGATTGGCGGGATTCTTACCAACAGCATCGCCATCCTCGCGGACGCGCTGCATGACCTGGGTGATAGCATCTCGTTGGCAATTTCCTGGCAGCTTGAAAAACTGTCCGAAAAATCGGGCGATAGCCGCTATTCCTACGGGTATAAACGTTTCTCGCTTTTGAGCGCATTGTTGAGCGGGATCATCCTGTTGACCGGATCGGTTTTTGTCGCCATCGAAGGCATACAACGGCTGATCGATCCGCAACCATCCTCGGCGCGCGGTATGTTGATTTTTTCGCTGGTGGGCATGGCGGTCAACGGCTATGCCGCTTTCCGCACCTCGCGCGGTGAAAACATGAACAGCCGCATGATCTCCTGGCATATGATAGAAGATCTATTGGGCTGGGCGGCTGTGTTCGTGGTCAGTATCGTTCTGCTGATCCGGCAGATCAACGTCCTTGATCCGCTGCTCTCATTGGTGGTCACAGTTTTTGTCTTGTATAACGTTATCAAGAATTTACGCACCACGCTGAAACTTTTTTTGCAGGGAGTTCCGGATTCTCTCGACGTGAATGCGATCGAAAAGGAAATTCGCGCGTTGGATAAAGTGAAAGATGTACACCATACCCACGTCTGGTCGCTGGATGGCGAACAGCACGTTCTGACTACCCACGTGGTTTTGTGCCTGGACGCAAAGAAGGAGGATATCCGCAAGGTCAAGAACAAGGTGCGCGATTTGACGGATCAATTAAACCTGTCGCATACCACCATTGAATTTGAATACCTTGACGATGATTGCTCCATGAGCCATAATGGACCGGATCATCAGTGCATGGAGATGGAAAAGGAGAAACTGGGACATGAACAACAGTAATCAGAATACGGGAAAAAATTGGCCCCCTGCGGTGATCTATATAACCGGGATCGTCGGCCTGGCTTACCTCCTGAACCCGACAGCGGGAATTTTCGAGCTTCTTCCGGATAATCTCCCCATTGTCGGCAACCTGGACGAGGGCGCGGCGGCATTGTTGATTTGGAACGCATTTCAACAGTATCGTTCCATGAAAAAAGGCTGATCGTTCACAAATCGAAAAATTTACTGGATAAATCGCAACCTCGGGTTGCGATTTTCGTATATGCAATGTAAATGAAAATTCAAGAGCCCAACAGGAGTTGAACAATGGCTGCTAAAAAACCGAGTTTAAATATGAATGAGGAATCATCGCCGGCCGATCAGCCGGTTGAGGTGAGTCAGTCAAAAAAGAAAGACGCTGCTGCGAAGAAAACCGCTGAAAAGAAAGTTGCTGCCGCAGCGGCCGAAGCCAGGAAAATAAGGAAAGATAGTACAGAAATGAAAAAAGAAGTCGTTTTCGAAGCCAAAGCAAAAGAACCGCAAACGGGCATGAAACAAGAGCAAAAGACGGAAATCGCGTTACCGGTTGTTGAACCCGTCAAGGAAGAGGTGAAAACCGAACCTGTATCTGCGTCAGAGACCGCCCAAACGAGCGGTTTGGATCGCGGCGCTTTATTCTTCGGCGGCGGGTTGCTGGTTATGGGATTATTATTGTTGCTGGGACGCTTGCTGCAGATTCCGTTCGGCGTGTTCCTGTGGCCGTTCATCTTCATCGTGCCGGGAATCCTGGTTTTCCTGACCGCGCTTTCCAGCGATAGCAGCAGCGGAGAGGGCTTGTCAATCCTGGGAGGCATTCTGACTTCTTTGGGTGCTTTATTCCTAGCGCAAAGTATTACCGGTCTGTGGGCAAGCTGGGCGTATGCCTGGGCATTGGTGGCTCCAACCTCGGTCGGCTTTGCGCAAATGATTTACGGCGAACGCAAGGGGCGCGATGCCATCGTCCAATCCGGGCGCAGGCTGGTTAACATCGGTTTGACCATCCTTGCCGTCGGTTTTGTGTTCTTTGAATTGATCCTGGGGATCAGCGGTTTTGGTTTAGGCCGCTTTGGGTTGCCGGTTTTCCCGATGATGTTGATCTTCGTCGGGCTGGTCATTCTGGTGCGTTCCTACCTGCGTAACAGAAAATAACCTTTCGCGATGGCAGGGGCAGTATTACGATACTGTCCCTGTTATTATTTAACCGGATCATTGGTTTGGGGGCAACAGTTACGCTTGGAAAATTGAAAAACCTCATATAATTATCCTGCTGGTTTGTGCAGGAGGTCACCCATGAATATTTTGTATCTGGCGGCGGGAATTTTGATGCTTTTCTTCGGACGGAAAGCCCTGTGGATGTTTGTGGCGATCGTCGGATTTCTGCTGGGTATGAAATTCGGACCTTCATTATTGCCCGGCCAAACCCAATCCGTGATACTGACCGTATCCCTGATTGCCGGATTGGTGGGCGCCTTGTTGGCGGTCCTGCTGCAGAAACTGGCGGTCGGATTGGCGGGAATGGCTGCCGGCGGTTATATCGTATATTATCTGATCCAGACCAACCTGATCGCTGCCGGTCAATTCCAGTGGCTGCTGATCCTGGCCGGCGCGCTGCTCGGTGCCTTGCTGGCTGGCTCCCTTTTTGACTGGGCGATGGTTTTTGTCACCTCTGCCTGCGGTGCAGTGTTAATCGTGCAAGGGTTGAATTTGAATACATCCATGTCCTATTGGGTCATAATTGGCCTTCTAATTTTAGGGATACTGGCGCAAGGGCGGATAATCAGCAGGGAATAAAATCGTCATCGTGAATTAATGGTACTCGGCAATTTATTGGACGGCCTCAAGATTTGGGTGGAAGGCCTGATCAGTTCGGCTGGTTATGCGGGGCTGTATTTGGTCATGTTTCTTGAAAATATCTTCCCACCCATACCGTCGGAAGTGATTCTTCCGTTGGCGGGCAGCCTGTCTCTTTCCGGGCGTTTTTCCATCTCATTGATCACCATCGTTGGTATGTCTGGTTCGCTCACCGGCGCGCTGGTGCTTTACGGGTTGGGAAAATGGCTGGGCGAGGAAGCTTTGCGCAGATTTATCGATAAATACGGAAAATTCGCTTTGCTGACTGTTGAAGATTTTGATCGTTCCAAAGCCTGGTTCGCGAAATATGATGATTGGGTAATCTTCTTCTCCCGCATGATACCCGTTGTCCGCAGTCTGATTTCCATTCCGGCGGGAGTATCTTCCATGAACTTGTTCCAGTTTTGCGTTTTTACCATTTTGGGTACATCTTTATGGAGTTTCGCGCTTTCTTATGCCGGCCGTTTGTTGGGAGAACGGTGGTCGCTGATCACGCAATGGATCAACACTTACCAGAATATCGTGCTGGCTATCGTGTTGCTGGCTGCGGTCGGTTTCGCAGGTTATCGGTTGAAGAAAAAACCATAGATCGGCAGAGACCCGGCGCTGAAATCCCGCGGAAAAATTACTGTACATTCTGCAACTATTGACGATCTCAATCCGTATATCTTTATAGCATAGAGAGAAAGGTGAAATGATGTCACTTCTGGAACGATTGAATAAATTACTGGAACCAGTGAAACGGGCAGTGAAAGCCGGTCCCTTGGGCGATTTATTGGTTTTCGATTCCGTTTTAGTCAGTTACACGGAACCCCAATCGGGTTTGTCAAAAAACTGTTCGGCAGAATATATCCGCGACGAAACGATCATTTATTTGATCTTCAACAAAAATGATTCGCGCTGGAAGAACCTGGCTAAAGGAATTCCGGTAAAAATCTTGATCGATGGCAAAAATTTTATGGGTTGGGCGGAGGATCTGACTGGTTACGATGAATTTGTGCAAGTTTTGTCAAAAAATCCAGAAAAACTGGAGGAAATCGGCAGGCGTTACAATCTGGTGGATTTGGGTATACTTGAGGTAGAAAAAATAAAACCGTTTTTGCAGGACAATAAACTGATTAGGGTAAAGATCTCGCGCTGATATGAACATTCTGCACATCACAGACACTCAAACCTGGAACCAGGCGCAATTAAAGGGCATCTATGAAATGGATGCCCTTTCTGATTTGGGTTTTATCCATTGCTGCCTGCCGGGCCAAATGGCGGGTGTGCTTGCCCGTTGGTTTCAGGATACGAGCGGCTTGCTCGCGTTGGAGATCGATCCGCAGAAATTGAAATCGCGCACCGTTTATGAAAACCTGGAAGGCGGAATAGAGCTTTTCCCCCATATTTACGGCCCAATCAATTTGGATGCGGTGGTCGCAATACACCCGATCGGAGAATAAAAGAATGAAAAAAGAGATCCCTGTCGACCAATTCATGGTGAAAGCGAGTGATGTTTGGGATACGGGCTGGTTTCTGCTGGCCAGCGGTGATTTTAAGCTGAAGCATTACAACTGTATGACAGTCTCGTGGGGCGGGTTTGGCACAATGTGGAACTTGCCGATAGCCATGGTGGTTGTCAGGCCGACGCGCTATACCTTCGAATTCATCAACCGCTACGATAGCTTCTCCCTGTGTGCTTTTTCTCGTGAGTATCGCAAAGCGCTCAGTCTACTCGGTTCGATGTCCGGCCGCGATGGCGACAAAATCGCCGCATCCGGTTTGATTCCTACCGCCGCCGCGCGCATAGCCTCCCCGGTTTTTGAACAGGCGGAGCTGAGAATCGAATGCCGCAAGCTCTACTGGCAGGATTTCGACCCGAGTCATTTCCTGGATAGCCGTATTCAGGAAAATTACGCATCCAGGGATTATCACCGCATGTTTTATGGAGAAATTGTTTCGGTAACCGGTGAAGAAGAAAAATATGCCGCCAAAACCAGTTGATTTTGGCAGATTCTCTATATAATTAAGTAAATCGAAGTGTTGTATATTTAAATCACTTTCATATGAATTGGAGGAATCGAAATGGCAAGTATCGAGAAAATTGAAGGCATCGGCGCTACGTATCAGAAGAAACTGGCCGCGGTTGGCATCAAGACCGTTGAGGCCTTGCTCAAGCAGGGCGCATCCGAATCCGGACGCGAAAAGATCGCCAAAGAAACCGGCATTGCCGGTAGCTTGATCCTCGAATGGGTCAACCATGCCGATCTATGGCGCATCAAGGGCGTCAGCGAGGAATATTCCGACCTGCTGGAAGAAGCCGGTGTGGATACCGTGGTGGAATTATCCAAGCGCGTACCGGATAATCTGTACAAGAAAATGAAAGAAGTCAACGCCGCCAAGAAACTGGTACGTCGCCTGCCGGGTCCCAAGCAGGTGGTCGCTTGGGTGGAAGAAGCCAAGAAACTTCCTCGTGTCGTGAAGTATTAAAGATAAAGCTTAAAAAAATAAAACAATCGCTCCCTGAGCTCGTTGAAGGGGCGATTGTTTTCGTTAAACAGTTAGATAACGATTACTTGATCTGTTTCTGTAATTTCTCCACTGTTTTGCGATAAGTCTCCAGCTTGGCTCTCTCGTTCTCGACCACCTGCGCCGGAGCCTTATTGGCAAAATCCGAGTCCAGTAATTTCTCCAAACGCTGAATTTGTGAATTGGCTTCTTCCAATTCTTTCTTCAATTTTTCCTGGGTTTTCTCGTCGTTCGTATTGGCATCCGTGATCAGGAAAACCAGGCTGCCGGTAGCTGGGATACTGGAGGAGTGGTATTGTTTGTATTCTTCCGCATTGGGAATGGCTTCCAGAATTTGCAGGTCGTCCAGGCCGCTGGTGTGTTTGATGGATTCTTTCTGGGCGGTGATGACGGCCATCATTTCGGGCGCAGCGATGATTGTCCCGCGGGCGTGCTGGTTGACGGGCATGTTTAATTCCGTTTTCAGGGTGCGGAAAGCGCGGCTGTGTTCGATGGTGCCGTTGACGAAGTCCTGGATGGCCGGGTTTTCCCAATCATGCTCGGCTTGTGATTCCGGCCATTTGGCCAGCATCAGCGCTTCTGCCCACGGGTCGTCCGGCGCCATGCGCTCGGATTTTGCCTGAGCGGTCTGCTTGAGGTGGCCCCACAGTTCTTCCGTCACGAAGGGCGTGAAGGGGCTCAGCATGCGCAGGCATTTATCCAGCACGCGCAGCAGCATCCACGCGGTGTAAAATGCGCGGTCGCCGCCCTCGCGCAATTGCAGTTTGGCGATCTCAATATACCAGTCGGCGAACTCGCCCCAGAAGAAATCGTAAATTTGCCGTCCGGCCTCGCCGAACTGGTAATTCTCGAACAGGCGGTTGACGCTGCGCACCACCGCGTTTAGGCGCGCGCACATCCAGGAATCAGCCGGTGTCCATACCGGGTCTTTTTCAGGCCTGGCTGGGGCGTTCTCGATGGCGTTGATCACGAAGCGTCCGGCGTTCCAAACCTTGTTGGCGAAATTGCGGTTGGCTTCCACCTTTTTCTCGCTCAGGTTCATGTCATTGCCCGGAGCGGAGCCCACCAACAGGGTGAAACGCAGCGCGTCGGTGCCGAGCTTATCCATCACCACCAGCGGATCGATTACGTTGCCCTTGGTCTTGCTCATCTTTTGGCCGTGCTCGTCGCGGATCAGGCCGTGCAGGTAAACGGTATTGAAAGGCGCTTTGCCCGTGAATTGCAGCCCGTCCATGATCATGCGCGCCACCCAGAAGAACAGGATGTCGTAGCCGGTTTCCAGCACCGAGGTGGGATAGAAGTATTTGAAATCCTCGGTCTGCTCTGGCCAGCCCAGCGTGGAGAAAGGCCACAAACCGGACGAGAACCAGGTATCCAGCACGTCTTCGTCCTGTTTAATGTTCTTGCTGCCGCAGTGCTGGCAGGCATTGGGGTCTTCGCGCTGTACGGTCATCTTGCCGCAATCGGCGCAATACCACACCGGGATACGGTGCCCCCACCAAAGCTGGCGGCTGATGCACCAATCCTGGATGTTCTCCATCCAGTTGAAATACACCTTGGCAAAGTGCTCCGGTACGATGCGAATGCGCCCGTCCTTGACTGCGGCAATGGCTTCTTTGGCCAGCGGTTCAATCTTCACGAACCACTGCTCGCTGATCATCGGTTCGATGATCTCGCCGCCGCGCTGCGAACGGGGCACGTTCAGCATATATGGCTCTTCTTTGATCACCAGGCCGCGTTCTTTCATGTCCTGCCAGATCTGCTTGCGGCAGACCTCGCGGTCCAGCCCTTGATATTGTCCGCCATTCTCGTTGATGGTCACGTCGCGGTTGAGGATATTGATGACCTCCAGGTTGTGGCGTTGGGCGATATCATAGTCGTTGGGGTCGTGTGCCGGGGTGATCTTCAGCGCGCCGCTGCCAAATTCGCGGTCCACGTACTCGTCCGCGATGATGGGAATTTTGCGCTCCAGCATGGGCACCAGCGCTTTGCGCCCCACGTAATGCTTGTAGCGTTCGTCCAGCGGGTGAACCGCCACGGCTGAGTCGCCCAGGATGGTTTCCGGGCGGGTGGTAGCCACCGGCAGGTATTCTTCGGGATTATCCGCCAGGCGGTATTTGAAGTAATAAAGCGTGCCGGGTTCCTGGGAATGTTCCACTTCCAGGTCCGATACGGCCGTTTTTAAATTGGGCGACCAATTCACCAGGCGCGGGCCGCGGTAGATTAATCCTTTTTCATAAAGCGATACGAATGCCTCGCGCACCGCGCGGCTCAAGCCTTCATCCAGCGTGAAACGCTCGCGGGTCCAGTCGCAGGAGGCGCCCAACCGGCGGATCTGTTTTTGGATGATGCCGCCGTACTTGCGTTTCCATTCCCAGGTGCGTTCGATGAAAGCGTCACGGCCGATATCCTCGCGGGTTTTGCCCTCATTCTTCAGAGCTTTTTCCACCTGCAATTGGGTGGCGATGCCGGCGTGGTCGCTGCCTGGCACCCACAAGGTGGGTTCGCCTTTCATGCGGTGATAACGGATCATCAAGTCTTCAATCGAAACAAACATGGCGTGGCCCAGGTGCAATTCACCGGTCACGTTGGGCGGGGGAATGGAGATCACGAAGGGCTTTTTGGTCGGATCGAAATTGGGCTTTTTCGGATCGTTGGACGGCTGGAAATAGCCCTGGCTTTCCCACCAGGCGTAGATCCTTTCCTCTGTTCCATGGAAATCGTAGGCTTTCGGTAATGTGCTTTCGGTCATTCATCCTCCGGATTAAAAATAAAAACCTTTCGTTTTGAGGACGAAAGGTTCTGCTCACCTTGCGCGGTACCACCTCGCTTCGCGCCGCTTGCGGCGCGCTCTCAAAAGCGCTAACGGGCATACCCGTGCCGTTCTACTCTCGTGTTGATTTCTTCGGCAGTCTGCCCGGGCGACTGCGGTTTCGCGATTCTGCGGCGGCTCTCAGCCCATGGCCGTCCTTCTCTGACAGATCTTGCGAGACCGGCTGCTCCCGGTGAATAATAGAGACATTATAAAGAGGTTGTGGACGGATGTCAATTGGGCATGTTATCGGCCGCGGGTCAAAACAGGCCCGTCCGGCGTATCGGTCACCAGCCAACCCTCCGCCAGGAGCTGCGCGCGCAATTTGTCAGCCTTCCGCCAGTCTTTCCGGCTGCGGGCTTCTTCGCGCCTGTGCATCAGTGCATACACTTGTTGGCTGGGCTGGATCGCCTGTGCCGCATGTCCGGTCTTGAATTTTTCCGTGGTCTCTGCCGGGATTTTTATCGAGACGTCCGCATCCTCTTTAGGGGGATGGTATTTTCCCAACACCTCAACTGAGAATTTTTCACCGCTGGAAAAAGATTCTTCTTTTCCATCCTTACAAATGGTCACTGTACCTATACCGAAGACTTCACAATGTGGGTTGGTGTCGGAATTAATCAACAACGAGGTCTGTTCGTCGATACCGACCAGGGTGCTGCCGGTTGGCAGGTCAGCCAGCATGCGCTCGAAGCGCTGCCTGCCCATGAAGCAGCGGCTGGTGTCCAAACCGGCGCCGCCATCCTGGTTATTCCAATGCGGGATGAAAGTGATGTGCAAGCCGAAAGCCGCCAGGAAATCGAGACCTTTGGTCCAGAACGGGTCTTCACCCACCTTGTAGATCTCGTAAACGGGCAGAGTGTGCCTGCTGACGGCCAAAACCGAGGCGCTGGCCAGGCAAATTGCGCTGCCATGCATGTGCAGAGCGCGCAAATAGGCATAGGCCAGGCTGTCTCGTAATTGGCGAATGGCATAGGTGGGGCTGCCCGGCCCCATGAAAATCCAGTTGGAACGCAGCATCGGTTCCAGCAGGTTCGCGTCATTCGTGCTGAAAGGCTGCGTTTTGCAGCGTGCCGGGACGATTTCGATGCGCGGTTGGTAATTCTGCAGACGCTTTTTTAGAAAATCGCCTACCTCTCCGGCGACTTTATCGGAATTGGGTTGAAAACCCGCCGGAGTTTCTAAAATGCTGATGCAGGGTGGTGCACCAATCAGCCGGTTCAAGCGTTCGTATGCTTTTCCGCTGGCGGGTTGGGTTTCGCCTGAACCGAATAACAGGACAGGACCGAATGGATGATCTATCATATTCGATGATTAATTATAGACGCAAGCTGCAGACTGAAATCGTTGGTAAGATTAACGCCATGCGGAAATCCAACAGAATTTTCAGCCTGGCGCTGATTTTGGCGCTGCTCTTTCTGCCGGCCTGTTCAGCGGTTGAGCAGCCAACTGCAGCGCCAACTCTCGAACAATCCCTAAAATCCACTCCAACCAGCGCGGCCACTCTTACGCCGCCGGCATTTATTACACCAACCGCCGAATTACCGCAAGGAATTCATGTGTCCTTTTGGCATCCTTGGACTGGCGATTTGGCTGCATGGTTGGAAGCAGCAGTATTAAAGTTCAACCAATCCAACCAATGGGATATCACGGTCGATCTGCAGATCCATGCGGATGACCTGGTGCTTTATGATGATATCGCCAGTGGCGCAGTCGAGGGCGTATTGCCGGATATCGTAGCAGCCCCCGGTGCATATTTACGAGCCTGGTATGATGATGGATTACCGTTGCGCGATCTTACCTCTTATATTGATTCACCTGCGGTAGGATGGTCTGCGAGTCAGGTAAATACTTTTTTCCCCGTGTTTTGGAAAGCCGATCTGGATGGTTCGGTTCGTTTGGGATTGCCGGCGTACCGCATTGGGTATTACCTATTCTATAACCGCAGTTGGGCGCGCGATCTGGGTTTTGAAGAGCGGCCGCAAACCAGTCAGGAATTCCGCGATCAGGCCTGTGCTGCCGCCAAAGCTAACCTGGCCGACGACGTCACAAAAAATAACGGCACCGGTGGATGGGTGTTTTCAACCGATTCCCTCGCGATGCTTTCCTGGCTGAAAGCCTTTACCGGCGAAAATCTGAACGCCAATGATGCGATCAATTTTCAGGCTGAAGGGGCGCAAACCGCTATGGAATACCTCTACGATTTATATAATCAGGATTGCGCCTGGGCCGGAAAGCAGCCCACGCCATACCAGTATTTTTCCGAGCGCTACGCCCTGTTTTATAGCGGAACAAGCCGCGATATCTTTTTACAGGAAAAGGAAAACCGGACTGGCGGCTCGCAGGATGATTGGGAATTGATCGCTTATCCATCCGATCAATACCGGCCGGTGGTTTGGGTGGATGGCTATTCTTACGCGCTGCTGGGCGTTGATGAAGACCAAGCCCTAGCAGGTTGGTTGTTTCTGCGCTATTTACTGGAAACGGAAAACCAGGCCGCGCTGGTGGAAGCAACCGGCGCGTTGCCGCTCTCCAATTCGGTGATCAGTGCCCTGGCTGATTACCGTACGGATCATCCTGCCTGGGAGCAAGCCCTGGAAAATCTGGCAATGGCGCAACCGGTGCCGGCAATTTCATCCTGGCCGGCGGCTCAGGCGGTTTCATCCGATCTGGCCTGGCAATTGAAATTCCTGGCTTCCAAAGAGTCTATTCCAGGCCTGCTTTCTGAAGCCCAAACCATCCTCCAGGAAGATAATTAATAATGACTGTTGATAAAAAAATTGAAAAAGTGATTGTTTATACCGACGGAAGCTGCGAGCCCAACCCCGGTCCGGGCGGATGGGCTGCTTTGATATTGGAAGATGGCCGGGAGACGATCTTAAAGGGTTTTGAAAAAGAATCCACCAATAATCGCATGGAGATGACGGCTGCGCTGGAAGCGCTGCGCAACATCGATCCCCAAAAACCGGTCCTCGTATACACGGATTCGCAATATCTCAAAAATGGGGTGGAGAGCTGGCTGAAGGATTGGCAAGCCAAAAACTGGAAGCGCAAGGGCGGCGTATTAATGAATATCGACCTGTGGAAAGAGATCTCCTCCGAAATTAAACAAAGGAAGATCACCTGGAAGTGGGTCAGGGGGCACGTGGGCAATCCCTATAACGAACGAGTTGATCGCCTGGCCAAGCAAATGATGAGAGCCAGAAAATAGAAAAAAATCTCGGATGAAATTTAGCGAGAAATAGCCCCTTTCTGGACTTTACCCGTTTTTCGCGTGCGCATGGCTATAACGATCCATAATCTCAAGAATTGCCTGGGGATCGATTCTTTGGATGGATAAAAAAGGTTGGGGGCAAGGATCATGTGTGCCGATGCTTTTCTCGAACCAGGCAACGTCGTGCCAGCATCCAAACTTGTATCCCGTTTGATGGAAGACCCCTAATTTTCTGAACCCAAAAGATTCATGCAGTTTTTCGCTGTTGGGATTGGGCGTTCGGACAATGCCATATACATTCTGAACATGCTGTATGCTCAAAATTTCCAGCAGACAGCCATACAGCGCCTTGCCAATACCGCGCCGAACATAAGATTGGTCCACGTAAACAGAAAGCTCCGCATTCCATTGATATGCCGCTCGCTCCATTTGTTTGTGAGCGTAGGCGTAGCCGATAATTTTCTCATCGAGAAGATATACCAGATATGGATAATCACGCGCAGTAATCCGGACACGCCGGTTGAAATCTTCGATGGATGGGACTTCATACTCGAAGGAGATGGCTGTTTCCAGTACGTATGGCCGATAAATTTCCAGGATTGAGGGAATATCCTTTTCTTGAACCAATCTGATCTGTGCGGCTGACATCGATAAACCTCATGGATGACAATTGAAGAAAAATAAAACCTAAAGAAATAACATAATCGCAATCATATTATAAAAAAGACAGGCCGGAACCTGTCTTTTGATTGAGGCGACGACGGGATTTGAACCCGTGATCAGGGTTTTGCAGACCCTTGCCTTCCCACTTGGCCACGTCGCCATTAACGAACAGTATTATAAAAGGCGCGTACCCCTTTGTCAAATCATTGAAAAATTATAAAAATAAAAAAAATGCCTTTCGGCATTTTTGGAGAGCGGGCGACGGGTCTCGAACCCGTAAACCTCTTCCTTGGCAAGGAAGCGTTCTACCAATTGAACTACGCCCGCAAGCGAATAAGATTATATGTGTTTTTGGCATATTGTCAACCTTATTTTAAAATTCCCGAAAAAGTGCGTAAATTCACTCTCGATTTGCCTGATTTCACGAATAATGAAATATTTAAGGTTCGAGATTGTTAATTATCTTGAAAAACAAACAAATATATTGTAAGATATGTTTGAAACCTAACATGGATATTCAAAATAGTCGCTTGTCGCAAATTATCGACAGGATCGAAAAAAAAGGTTCTGTCAGCGTTTCCGAGCTCGCGAATACGTTCAAAGTATCGGAAATGACCGTCCGACGCGACTTAATCGAGCTGGAGAACATGAATATCGTTCGCCGTGTCCATGGCGGCGCGGTGGCTTTTTACGGCCGCAGTTTCGACCCTCCCCTGGTTTCCCGCTCAAGCAAAAATATACCAGCGAAAAAGATTATCGGCAAGTATGCCGCCGGCATGGTCGTGGACGGCGATAGCCTTGCCATCGATATCGGTTCCACCACCATGGAATTGGCCATGAATTTGATCGGCAGGCAAAATCTGACCATCATCACCCCCAGCCTGCTGATCGCCAATCTGCTTAGCGATGAAAAACAAATGCGTGTGATCGTCTCGGGCGGCGTGGTCAGGCAGAGTGAGAAATCCATGGTGGGCGACCTGGCTTATCTGGCTTTTCGCGAAATCTTTGTCGACAAATTATTCCTCGGTTCGGGTGGAATAGATATAGAGGCAGGTTTGACAGAATACGACATGCAGGATGCCCAGGTAAAAAAGGCCATGCTTAAAAGCGCCAAAGAGGTTTATTTACTGGCAGATGCCTCCAAATTTCAGCGGATTGCTTTTTCATATTTCGGACCTCTTTCCGCTGTGAACCACCTGATAACAAATGAAGAACCCCCCAAGGCCTTGCTGCAGGAATTGAAGAAAGCGCAAGTCATGGTTCATGTGGTTAATGAAAAGGCCGAATATATTTTATAAATACGGTGTTAATCTGGGAGGAGGTGTTCAATAAAAATATTTTTTCTATCAATAAAAATCCATTTTGATGAGGTTATTTTATGAAGGTAGTTTATTTGGTGTGTGCAACTGGAATCGCGACCTCGTCCATGTTGCGGGTAAAAGTATTGGATTATTGTGAATCAAAGGGAATAGACATCGAGGTGCATCAATTCAGGGTCGCTGAAATGTTCCCTGAAAGAATCAATGCTGATGTGATTGTGGCTACCACCAGCATGCCGCAAGAAATTACGGATCGATTTACTGTGATCAGCGGGCTGCCTTTATTAACCGGCGTCGGCGAAGAAGAAACGCTCGATGCTATCGTGGCAGCTTTGACTGACAAAAAATAATTATATATAGGAGTAAATATGGAATCCATTCTTACTGCGATTGGCGCATCACTTGCCAACCTTGGCGCTGTGATCGTACTGCCTATCGTAATTACCCTTCTTGGTTTGATCTTGGGCATGAAATTTACCCAGGCAATCCGCAGCGGTCTGACGCTCGCAATCGCTTTCGTCGGTATTAACCTGACGGTAGGGCTGCTGGGTTCAAAAATGTCCGAGATCGGCACGGCCTTCTCGCAGAATACCGGCACTGGCCTGGATGTCGTTGACATCGGTTGGCCGGCTGCTTCTGCGTTGGCGTTTGGCACACCGGTCGGAAATGCCATTATCCCGATTGGTATCGTGATCAACATCGTTATGATTTTCCTCGGCTTGACCAAGACCTTGGACGTCGACATCTGGAATTTCTGGCATCAGGCTTTCATCGGCGCAGTGGTCACGTTTGTTACCGGCAGTTTCGCGCTCGGTTTGTTTGCCGCTGCCGTTACCCTGATCATGGCTCTCTGGCTGGCTGACTGGTCGCAACCCATCATCGAAAAATACTTCAAGATGCCCGGCATCTCTTTCCCGCATCTGCAATCGGCTGGTTACATGTTCCTGGCTGCCCCATTCGCGGTGCTCCTGAACAAGATTCCTTTCCTGCGTAAACTAAAATTGGATCCCGATTCCATCCGCAAGCGCATCGGTATCCTGGGCGAACCTATCTTCCTCGGCTTGTTCATCGGTGTTATCCTGGCTGCCCTGGCTCGCGAAGATGCCACCTCGGTCATCACCACCGGTATCAATGTGGCCGCTGTCATGCTCCTCATCCCCAGGATGGTCGGTATCTTGATGGAAGGGCTAACCCCCGTGGCGGATGCTGCCCGTAAATTCATGCAGAAATATGCCAAGGGCCGTGAAATCTACATCGGTCTTGATTCCGCAGTCCTGATCGGCAGCCCGGCTGTAATTGCCTCCGGTCTGTTGATGATCCCGGCTGAAATCGGCCTGGCTCTGCTGCTGTCATCTGTTGGCAACCGCACCCTGCCCTTCATCGACCTGGCGGATGGCGTATTCGTCACAGCCATGCTGGCGCCATTAGTGGCTGGTGATGTGCTGTTGACGGTTATCCTGGGCTCAATTGTGATGGGCATCGGCCTCATGGGTGCCACCTGGTTGGCTCCCGCGGTCACCGATATGGTCGCTAAAGCCGGTTCCATCGATATCCCTGCCGGTTATTCCAACTACACCGTGATGAGCGATGCAGCTATTCCACATTCCTACATCATGTATTTCATCTTCAAGAGCCCGGTTATGATTGCGATCGTGCTCAGCCTGGTATTCATGGTCTTCCATTATTTCATTTCGAAAAAATGGACTCTGGGCACCAAGGTTCTTGCTGATGCCAAAGAGACAGAAGCAAAATAAGTACGGAAAAAATTAATGGTAGCTGGTGGATCGTTGGGAGTTGTGGCAGCAATGCCACAACTCCTGTTTAAAGAAAAATCGGTGCTAAATGCTTAAAACACTGGTCGCGCTTATGTTAGGTCCATGGGGATTGAAAGTATTGGATTATTATCTGCAACACGATGCAATCATCAATTCCATCGTATTCATGTACGGCGTACTCCTGGTCTTGGCTCATTATAATTACAGCAAGATCAGCGAGAGAATCATGGCGCAGCTCCCCAAACCCGCAAAAAAGAAAAACGACAAGTCGGCTGTAAAGATCGATATTGCCAAAGCTATTTCTGAGGGAAAGAACTTTCCCCTCGTGGCTGGAAATATCAGCCTTTTCCCCAAGAGACTTTCGGTGGAGGCGGTCAAAGATTGTCTGCTCAAAGATAAAAAATGGAAAGAGGCCTTGCAAGGCAGAGAAGTCCATTTTGTTGAATAATCTTGTAGCGAATAAAAAATCTCTCCCTGAAGAAACCTTTAGCGCAAGTTGCAAAAATATGAACCGGTAAATAATCTGATAGAGTCATAAAAAAAAAGGAAGCACAATGTTGGAAAAATTAAAACAGCGTGTCTTGGAATCATTGCTGGAACTTCCCGTAAATAATTTAGTCTGTTTAACCAGCGGAAACGTCAGCGCGCGTGATCCTGAGTCGGGACTGGTGGTGATCAAGCCCAGCGGGGTGCCCTATCAAAAACTGAAAACCGAATCTCTGGTTGTTGTCGATATGGAAGGGAAAGTCGTTGAAGGCACATTGAAACCCTCATCAGATACTGCCAGCCATTTGTTTATTTATAGTCGGATGAACAATATCATGGGCATCACGCATACCCATTCCCCTTACGCTACCGCTTTCGCTGCAGCGGCAATGCCAGTGCCGGTTTACTTTACAGAAACGGCTGAAGAATTTGGGGCTGAGATTCCCTGTTCAGATTTCGTTCTGATCGGCGATCAAGCTATTGGCGAGCAGGTGGTTAAATATGGCGCGCAAGCGCACGCAGTGATTCTGAAAAAGCATGGTTTATTCACTATCGGCGAATCGCCTGAAAAGGCAGTCGCTCTCGCGATCCTGGCGGAAAATTCCGCATATATTGCCTGGTTGAGCCTCCAGATAGGGAAGCCGCAACCGATTTCCGAAAAAGAAATCGCAGCTTTATATTACCGCCAACAGAATATTTACGGGCAATAAACCCTGTTCTTGTCCCTGAAAAATCCGGTTTACCCTTGCCTTGCTCAAACTGGTGAAACTCTACCACCCAATCAAAAGTTAATAAAAAGCTGCCCCATTCAACGGTATTGAAGGGGCAGCTTTTCGTTTGGATTATTTAGCGCCGTTTTTGGCTTCCTGGATTTCCTTGACCTTGGCGACGATTTGGGCGAGCAATTCCTTTTCACCAACGCCGGTGATCAATGGGATCGCGCTGAATACCGGTTTGTCCGTTTTGACGGTCACTTGGGCGTTGCTCACAACCATATCGTAACTGCCGATGCGTGATGCGAGCTCATTGTTGCCGGTGCCGTCAATATGCACGTATAACTTTTCCTTTTCAAGTGCCTCGCGCAGTTTGAAGGCTGCGTGCATCGCCATGGCCACACCGGAACCGCAGACTACTATGATTTTTACTTTATACATCTTCACCTCACATTAATGATTTTTATATTCCATACACGATAATGGTATGAATTTTATTTTCCTTTTTCGGACAATGACTTAATGTGATCAAGCATGGCTTGCTTGATTTCGGATTTGGTTTTCGCCTCTTTGATCTTTGTTAGTGCTGCATCATCTTCGAGAATGAATATGATCTTGCGCAAGACCGGGATAACCAATTTGGCATCGTGGATAGCCAGCATGATGATAATCTCAACCTTGACCTCAACGTCCGGCGAACCCATCATGTAAAAAGTGGTCGGACTCGCCAGCGTTGCGATGGCAATCGCCGGTTTTATAACGTGTTCGGTATCCGTATGCGGGACGGCTACGCCTGCAACCCTGGCCGGAAGTCCGGTTGGATAAGTGATCTCGCGATTCAGAACTGCTTGCGTATAGGTGTCCTTTACGTATCCATTCTCAAACAGCAATCCTCCTAATTTTCGGATGATTTCCTCGCGCGTTTTGATCGATTCCTTGACCAAAATCATCTTCTCATCGATGGCGAAATCAACCGCTGTGTTATCCATATTATCCATAATTAAATGATCACTTTCAAATTAAATTTCTTTCATCTTCTTGATGTTTTCGGCAATGCGGTTTTCGCGGAAAACACCGCGGCCGGATACGACGATATCAGCGCCTGCCTTGAGGGCATCCTGGATATTTTCGGCTGTAAAACCGCCGTCGACCTCCCATTGGATGTGTTCCAAACCTTTTTGTCGTTTGCCTTCTGTGACCTTGCTCAGCACGCTTGGCAAGTAAGCGCATTCATCGACTTCGGGTTCAGTGGTGAGGATCAACACGAAAGACAGGAATGGCAGGTAATGAGCCAGGTCGGGCAGAGGCGTTTTGGGATTGAAAGCCAGCCCGGCGTGCATGCCTGCCTGGTGGATCATTCCCAAAGTTCTCCGTGGATACGGGCAGGCTTCATAATGCACTGAAACCATTTGAACGCCGATTTCACTCAAAGTCGGAATGATCCATTCCGGATTGTTGATCATAAGATGCACGTCGAAAGGCAAATCAGTCAGAGGGCGTAATACTTTGACTACATTTACGCCCAATGACATCATCGGAACAAAATTGCCATCTTCGAGATCGAAATGCAGGATGTCCGCGCCGGCTTTTTGCAAATCCTCCACAGCCTGGGCAAGGTGCGCCAGGGGTGCGGATACCAGCGACGGTGCGATTTTTACCATTTTCGATTAGCCCCCGAAATTCTTGCGAAAATCTTTCACCTTGTTCATGAAAGCTTTTACGCGCGTTACGTCAACCTGGTTGTTAAAAATTCCGTCATACTTGAAAGTCGTTGCAACCACGGCGCCGTCAGCCAGGCTCAATTGTTCTTCAACCGTCTCAAGCCGGACGCCGGTATTGGCAAACACAACGGTCTGGGGAACCGCATCTTTGACTCTCTTTAACACAGTCGCATCTGTTTTCGAACCGGCGGTTAAACCTGAGACGCAAAGCGCATCCGGCAGGTGGTTGAACACGGTTGACCGGGCTACTTCAGCAATGTCGCGGTCTGCCAGATAGCGGGCTGCTTCAGGGACGATGTTGAACAGCAATTTTACATTTTCTGCTCCAACCTCATGCTGGTGGCGTACGATTTCGCCGCAATTCGTGTTCCATAAACCAAAATCGCTGGCGTACACCCCGGAAAAGATCTCGCGCACGAATTTGCCGTCTACTGCGGCAGCCAGGTCAAGCGAGGCGTAGGGATCCCATAGCACGTTGACGCCATACGGGATGGTGATTTCGTGCATCAATTCGCCGATGACCCTGGCCATTGCGGCGGTTGTTTCGGTCTTTACTTTCAATAAATATGGCATGCTGAATTCATTCGAAAACATTACGCCATCCACGCCGCCTTCCTGCAAAGCAAGCAAGTCTTCTCTGGCCGCTTTGATCACTTTTTTCATGCCGCCGCTTTTATCATAACCGGGATCTCCTGGCATGGCTTGCAAGTGGCACATCGCGATAATCGGTTTTTCTGTGTTAAATATCTCTTTTGTCCAGTAATTCATTTCTATCTCCGTAAACTATTAATAAATTTATTTATATTACACGCCGCGTCGTAAATCCAGTTTGTGATCAAAATTTCCGACAATCGTATTCAGCGCTTTAATTGCTGCTTCGATATCCCTGACGTCCGCCGTTTCAATTGGCGAGTGGGAGTAGCGCATTGGAACTGCGAAATGCGCCATGGCTGTTCCTTGCGTGCCTGCGACCACTGTGAACGCGTCGTCGGTGATGACGCCTAATACGATATCGCGTTGCCATGGGATTTTCAGGTCGTCGAGGGTTTTTTCAATGAAGAGTCTCAATGGCGGATTGGGGATGATACCGGCCAGCGTGCCGCGGCCGTGGAAATTCATCTGGGTAACCGCCGGGCCTTTGCCGAGGCTCATATCGTATTTAAAGTTCAAATCCGGAGTGTCGCAGGCGATGGTGATGTCCACACAGATGGCGGCATCGGGTTCAAGTTTGTAGAAAACCGGCAATACGCCGCGGATGTTGAATTCTTCCTGGGTAGAGGCTACCACGTAAACCGTTCCGGCTGGTGGATTTTGTTTGAGATGCTCAGCCAACGCGATCAACATCAGGCAGCCGATGCGGTTATCAAGCGTTTTGCTGGTGATCAGGTGTTCGCCGATTTGTTCGAAGTGATGATGATAGGTAACCGCGCTGCCGATGTCGATCCCTTTCGCCTTGACTTCCATGTCGGAATTGGCGCCGATATCGATGTACATTTTGTCGGTGGTTGGAACGGTCAATTTGGCTTCTGCCGGCGTGAGATGATGGGCGTAAGTTCCGACGATACCGACTACGTGGCTCTTGCCGTCAATGCTGTGGATATCTAAAAATTGGCCCATCAGGGTCTTTTCTGGAACGCCGCCGATGCGGTCAAAGCGCAGGTAGCCGTTTTTCTCGACTTTTTTGATCATCAAACCTAATTCGTCCACGTGCGCGAAAACCAGCATGCTGGGTTCTTTTTCATCTTTTCCCTTGAACGTCGCAATCACATTGCCTAATCGGTCGATTTCAACGTCATCCGTTAGTGCTTTGAACCTTGCGGCCATTTCCCGCACCATGTTATCTTCCATGCCGGACAAGGCCGGAATGCTGGTCAGGTGCCTGAGTTCTTCAACAATAGATTTCATTCTTGCTCCTTCATGAGTAATATTTTAACCGACATACATACGTCCGCCGTCAGCCACGATGATTTCTCCGTTGACGAAACTGGATAAATCCGAACACAAAAAAAGCACAACGTTGGCGACATCTTCCGGGTACCCGATACGGCGGACAGGCATTTGCGGGATGTAATGCGCCTGCATTTCCTCTTCACTGGCATAGCGCGTCATGATCATGTCGCTCATGATCACAGCCGGCATCACGGCGTTGACCAGGATGCCGAGAGGCGCGTAAGTTTTGGCCTGGTAGCGTGTGAGGGAATAAGCGCCGGCTTTGGTGGCAACGTACTGCGGAATACCGGTTCCTCCGGTGAGAACGCAAGTGGAAGTGATGTTGACGATGCGGCCGCTGCCTCTCTCAGCCATGTGGTCTTTAACCGCTTCGGAACAGAAATGAAGCGCCTTCACGTGAATCGCGTAGCTCTTATCCCAATCCGCCACAACTCCGGCATTGTTGACCAGGATATCAATCCTTCCGAATTGCGCTAATGCATCCTTGACCAATTCTCTGCAATTTTCTTCAACGGAAATATCTTTTTGAATGTAAAAAGGCTGCTTGCCTGTCAGCCCGATCTCATCCAATACCGGTTTCACGGTCTCTTGTGAAACAATGTCGTCGATCACCACCTGCGCTCCGGCTTTCGCCAGTAAATTCGCGGTGGCTTTTCCGATTCCTTTTGCCGCACCGGTGACAATCGCGACTTTTCCATCCAGATCAATTGTGTAAGCCATATTTATTCCTAAAAATTAATCACGCATTTAAGGCTCTCATTGCGGCTGACAGTTTGGAGGATCGCATCCGACAGGTTTTCAAGCGGGTAGCGGTGGCTGATCAATTTGTCGGCAGATACGTCGCCGCTCGCGATCAAATCCAGGGCCATGCGGGTATCCAGGTGATCCGCGGAATACGTCGAAGTGAGAGTGATTTCGTTGAAAAATATGTATGAAGGGAACAGGGGTATCGATTCCTCCGGCTTGGGAGTGGCAAAAAAGACCACCGTCCCGCCTTTATTCGCCAGCCGCATTCCCAGGTTCATCGCGCTGATATCTTTTGCGGCGATGAAAACTTTATCGGCGCCATCGGAATGAAACAAGTCTCTTAACCTGGCAGCTTCCTTTTCGGGATCTTTGTCCGGCACCAATACATACGGGGCTCCGAACTCTTTTGCCTTCCGGATGCGCCAGTCCAGGACTTCATAAACGACCAATTTCCGAACTCCCCAGTAGAGCAGGCATTGGATGAACATCAATCCCATCGCGCCGGTTCCGATTAAAGCCACCGAATCGCCGGCTTTGATTCCGGCTTTCCTGATGGCGTGAATGACGCATGCCAACGGTTCGACTAATGTTCCGGCCTCAAAACTGACATTCTCCGGGAGCAGCAGGGTATCCTTGGCAGCATGTTCGCCGGAAGCGATAAAATATTCCGAAAAACCGCCGGGTTGGACGTGGGTTTTTCGGTAATTTGCGCACATGGTAAAGTTTCCCCGCCGGCAGTGCTCGCAAACCAGACAGGGAACGTGGTGGTGAACGAATACGCGATCACCTTTTTTAAAATTATTAATTTCCTCGCCGACCTCTTCGATAATTCCGGCCGGTTCGTGCCCAAGCGTCAGGGGAGCGCGCGGCGTTAAATACCATTCCATGGTATCCGCGACACACACGCCGCAAGATTTGGTTTTGACCAGGATCTCGCTGCTTTTGGGCTGGGGGATGGGGCGGTCTTCCACCCGCACATCTTGATTATTATAATAAACGGCAACTTTCATCAAACACCTGATTTCTTTTTTCCAAAAAGCCGCCGCGGAAATAACACGGCGGCTTTTTGGATGATGGTTTTGCGTAACTTTAGGTCAACACTAACAATAAAAAACTGCCAATAATTAGCCGCCGATCAGCTTGCCAATCTGGAACAGGACGGCGGAAACCCAGTTGCCGGCTGAGAGGCCGGTGATCTCGACTGCGCCTTCCGGAATCGCATAACCGATGGAGGTCGCCATCTGGGTCAGAGATGAACCGAAGGAGGTGCAGGCATAGAGCACGACCACAAAGATGACCGTGCCGCACACGATCGAGCGGAACAGGTTGCCCTTGGACATGAACGGAACCATTGCCACAAAGTAGAAAGTGGCTGCCAGGTCGCCAAAGGGGAGCACGCGGTTGCCGGGCAGGATCAGCGCCAAACCCAACACGATCGGGATCATAATGATGCCGGCTGCCACAGTGACCGGGTGTCCAATTAACACTGCGGAATCCAGGCCAATGTAGAATTCGCGGCCGCCGAATTTCTTTTCCATGAAGGTCTTGGCGGACTCGGCGATGGGGGTCAGGGCTTCCATGAAGAAACCGATGATCTTGGGGATCAGGATCATGGCGGTGCCGACGGTGATACCCAGGGTGAGCAGGGCGGCCGGGGTCTTCCACATGCCGCCGATCGCGCCTACCACAATACCCAGCAGAACGCCCAGGAACAGCGGTTCACCAAAGATGCCCCATTTTTCGCGGATGTTGCTCTCATCCCAGTGGATGTCCTTGACACCGGGGATGCGATCCAAAACCCAGTTTACGCCCGCGATGATCGGAACGCTCGAAACCGCCCAACCGTGGGGGATGCTGATGCCGGGCAGGTTGTAGAATTCTTGCACGTCTTTGGCGGTGATGTCGGCGATCCATAGTTCATACACGGTGTGGATGGCGGCTGCCACCAGACCCCAAGCCAGGCTGCCGGAAGCAATGTAGCAGACCGAAGCGGTGAAAGCCTGGTTCCAGAAGTTCCAGATGTCCACGTTCAGGGTCTTGGTCAGCTTGAGGGCTAGCATAACTATATTAGTGCCCAGGCAGACCAGGATGACCAGTGAACCAGCGGTGGTGCCCCAGGCGATGGCGCCGGCCACACCCCAACCGACATCGAAGATGTCCAGGTTGGCGCCGGTGTTTTCCACCAACGCGTTCGCTACCGGCACCATGTTGTTGATCAACAGGCTGATGACCAGGTTCAGGGAGATGAAACCGGCACCCAGGGTCAAACCGGCGCGCAGTGCGGTGCGGAATTTTTGGCCGAAGATCAAGCCCAAAATGGTGATGACGATCGGCAGCAACAGGGATGCGCCCAGGTTGAACAGAAAGTTCTTAATGTTTAAGACAATAGTTACAAAATCCATTTTTACGCTCCTTTATCAATATTGTAAAAAACGTCTAAAAACTGCAATTTTTGTTAGTTTCCCGATTCCACCTCCTTTTACTTAGTAGTAAAGACACAATGATGAAGCATCGATATTATGCGAAGATTGTGTTGATGTTCTTCTCTCTGCAGCAATTCTTGAATTCTTCGGGAGCGTTGCTGTCTGTGATGAGATAATCCACGTCGGTTATGTCGCATACTTTTGCGAAACCGGTGATCCCGAATTTGGAGGAATCCGTGAGCAGGATTACCTGATTGGCTGACTTGATCATGGCCTGTTTGATCGGCACTTCTTCGATGTTGACGTTGCTGATAGTCCCATCGGAGTGAATGGCATCCGCGCCGATGAATGATTTATCTACTCTTAAATTTCGGATAAAATCCACCACCTGCGACCCTTGCAGGGTGAACACGTTTGCGCGCGCAATCCCGCCGGTGCAGATCAAATTGATTTTAGGATTGGATGCCAATTTCACTGCGATGTTCAAATCATGGGTGACCACGGTCAGTCGTTCTTTGGTATGCAGCAGGCAAGCCAGGCTGTAAATTGTGGAACCCGCATCCAGCAGAATGGTATCGCCGTTTTCCACCAGGGAAATCGCCGCGGAAGCGATTCGGTTCTTTTCCGCGATATTGCGGTTCTTTTTCACGTCGTAAGGAATTTCGACTGTGACTCCCTGCGTCGATCGGACCGCCCCGCCGCGTTTGCGGATACAGACCCCTTCTTTTTCAAGGAGCATCAGATCGCGCCGGATTGTGACGGGTGTTAAATTTAATTCGGCTGCCAGATCGGCTACCTGTATGTAACCATCTTCCCGCAGTCTGTTCAAGAGTAAGGCCTTACGTTCTTCGGCAATCATAAAAAGTCAAAAGAGAACAAAAAAATGTACGAAAATGTCCTAATAAGAACATTATACAAATTGGCGAATGGTTTGTCAATTGTTTAGACCAGTTGCAGGTTAAATTTAAGAAAAATGTTGGACAATACGAAATAATAAATAGACCTGGAAAAATCTGACGGAAAAAAAACGGTGCGAAAGAATTAATACGGGTTATTGATAATGCTCGTAAAGGGATAACACCGTATCCGCGTAACCATAACCTGTGTCAAAAGGACCGTAATGAAAAAGTGCCTGGCGGACTGAGCCTTCCTTTTTGATCAGGTTGGAAAGCATGCGGGAGCCGAAATCGACGTTGAATTCAGGTTCAGAGAGGTCTTTAATCGTGGGGCGGTTGGTAAAACATGCAATCGCACCGCAATAAAAAGAAGCAGCGATTCCATCCCGTGGCATTACCTGCATCAATCCTACAGCGCCGCTGGAAGAGATGATCTGCGGATCACCGCCGCTCTCTTGCAGCATAACAGCGGCAATCAGGTTGGGGTCGAGTTGATACCGTTCGGCATACTTCTCAATGATCATCTTCCATTGTTGAATGGATGCGGGAAACAAATCGCTCAATTTCCTGGTGTGTTCGGCAGGCGGCGCAGATGGATGAAAGTCATTTTGGCTGAAGATTGTGCCGATAAAACCGGATAAAGAAAAAAGGATCAATCCGATGAATACAATTGCAGGAAAGATCAATCCGCCGGGAGATTTCGCATGCATGCTATAATAATAGCACAAAAGTTCTAAAACGTGCTATTGATTTGTAAGTTCGCAAATGCGTGGATATCCGGCATCCAGAAATTGAGAGATTTTTCCAATGGTGGAACTATATCTTTCGATCGATTGGCCCACCGGATCATCGATTTCCTGGAGGTGGCTGGACATTTCGCTGAGCAGGTAGATTTTCGCGGCATGCTCGGGGTAATTCCGCCGCAGCGTGGTCTTATGCTCCATTTCCATGCAAAGGACTAATTGAAATTGTTTCAGCAGCCAATCCGTTACAGGTTGGGCACGATGATCATCCAGATTGAGCCCTAGCTTACGCACCGCTTCAGCGGCATTGCTAGTGGCTGGCATGCCTGCCATCGCCCAGCAGCCGGCTGATTCAATGCGCCATTCGTCTGGATGATGTTTCTTCCTAACTAAATCCGCAAAGAGCGCCATCGCCATGGGCGACCGGCATTGATTGGCGCTGCACACGAACAGCACTGATCTTTTTACAGGCATCTTGAATATAAAGCGGGTTGTTATTTACCCATGCTGACGACTTGCTGATCCCAGCGATGCCAATCACCGAAGCGCTCTTCAACAATCTGCCGGCCTTCGCCCGGGCATTCCAGACCGAATAATTCCAAATCGGCGTCCACCATGATGCGCACCAACTCGTGGAATTTGACTTGCGGTTGCCAATCCAATTGACGGATGGCCTTGGCGGGATCCGACAACAGCAAATCCACTTCAGTGGGACGGAAATAGCGCTCGTCGATGCGCACGTAGTCTTCCCACTTCAATCCGACGTAACTAAAAGCCTCGGTTAAGAACTCGCGTACGGAATGCGTTTCTCCCGTTCCGATCACGTAATCGTCTGGTTTATCCTGCTGCAGCATTAACCACATTGCCTGCACGTATTCCGGCGCGTAACCCCAATCGCGTTTGGAATCCAGGTTGCCCAGATAAAGGTGATTTTGTTTTTTGGCGAGGATGGCTGCCAGCGCTCTTGTGATTTTGCGGGTGACGAAAGTCTCGCCGCGCCGCGGGGATTCGTGGTTGAACAGGATGCCATTGCAGGCGTAGATGTTGTAGGCTTCGCGATAGTTGCGCGTGATCCAGTAAGCGTATACCTTGGCGGCTGCGTAAGGGCTGCGCGGCTCGAATTGGGTATTTTCATTTTGCGGGGGATTTGCGCTGCCGAACATTTCGCTTGAGGAAGCCTGATAAAAACGGGACTCAACGCCGCTCTTGCGGATTGCTTCGAGAATACGGGTGGTTCCCAGGCCGGTTACGTCGCCGGTGTATTCAGGCATGTCGAAGCTGACTCTCACGTGGCTTTGCGCCGCTAGATGGTAAATTTCATCTGGTTTCAGGTTGTAGATCATGTGCTGCAAAGTTTCGCCGACAGCAATATCGCCGTAGTGTAAATGCAGGTTTACGCTGTTGCCGTTGTTGTGTGGGTCGTGGTAGATGTGATCGATGCGGTGGGTATTGAACGTGCTGGCCCTGCGGATGATGCCATGAACTTCATAGCCTTCGTGCAGCAGCAATTCGGCTAAATAGGATCCATCCTGGCCGGTAATACCGGTTATGAGCGCTTTTTTCACGGAAAGTCCTCCAGAAAACTGACAAAATTTGACTGAAGCTAGTATAACCACGTACAAAAACCATGTCAAACCACGAATCCTCGCGAAAACGCAATTTCCTGCTGATTGATATTAAGTTAGCCCGTAGGTTTACTTCCAACGAAAAGCATGGAGTATTCCGCGCATGACTTTAAAACGCGAGACTGATTTGCCATTTGCTACCGATAATTCTCAGCCTCCTAATGTCTTAAAAATTATGCTGCAGGATTTTATAAAAATGAGGTTGAATGAATGATTCAACCTCATTCCTGAAACTTTGTTAACTTTTACTTTTTTCTGAATTCCAGTTCCTGCTTTTCTTCATTCAGATCGACGATCACTTTGTCGCTTTCTTTGAAGTCGCCCGAAAGGAGTTTCACGGATAACGGGCTTTCTACGAATTTTTGCAGCGTTCGTTTCAGAGGCCTGGCACCGAAGTTGGGATCAAATCCTTCTTTTGCCAGCCATTGCCGCGCTTTGGCGGTCAGGTCCACTTTCAATCCATGCTCGGTCAGGCGGGTTTGGATCTCGTGCATTTGCAGGTCGACGATGTCATACATCTGTTCGAGCGTGAGTGGGGAGAAGATGATCACTTCATCGATGCGATTTAGGAATTCAGGACGGAAGGTCTCTTTGAGTGATTTCTCGATCTTTTGCTGGGCTTCTTTGTCTTCGTCGGAACTGTCCTTTTGCAGAAAACCCAGAGTCCCGCCGCGCCGGATGAATTCTGTGCCCAGGTTGCTGGTCATGATCAAAACCGTGTTGCGGAAGTCAACCACCCGTCCTTGCCCGTCGGTCAGGCGGCCGTCGTCCAGAATTTGCAGCAGCGAATTCCAGACTTCCGGATGCGCTTTTTCGATCTCGTCGAAAAGGATCACGCGATAGGGCCTGCGGCGCACGGCTTCGGTCAATTGGCCGCCTTCTTCATAGCCAACGTATCCTGGCGGAGCGCCGAACAGTCGCGATGCGGTGTGCTGCTCGCGATATTCGCTCATATCCAGCCTGACCAGGGCGTCTTCGTCATCGAACATGAAGGCTGCCAGGGCTTTGGCCAGTTCGGTCTTTCCGACGCCCGAAGGGCCGATAAAAATAAAGGAACCAATAGGGCGGTTGGGATCTTTCAAGCCGGAACGCGCGCGCCGTATGGCATCTGCGATTGCGTGAATGGCTTCGTCCTGCCCGATTATCCGCTCGTGCAGTTTGGTTTCCATATCCAGCAGCCGCTCGGCTTCGGTTTGCAGCATTTGATTGACAGGGATGCCGGTCCATTGTGATACGACGTCGGCGATGTCCGATTCATCCACCACTTCGTCGAGTTTATGCTCGGCTTCCCATTTATCGCGTTTCTCGTTGAACTCGCTTTCCAGGCGCAGCCTTTCAGCTTTTTTACGGGCTGCGCGTTCGTAATCGCGTTCCATACCGGCTTGCTCTTCCTCGGCCAATAAACGGTCAACCTCGCTTTTCATTTTCTTCAGGTCGGAAGGCATGGAATATAGGGCAACTCGTAATTTGGCGGCTGCTTCGTCCATCAGGTCGATGGCTTTATCCGGCAGGAAGCGGTCTGTCACGTAGCGGGAAGAGAGTTTGGCCGCCGCGTTGATGGCGCTATCCGTGAAATGGACCTTGTGATGCGCTTCGTAGCGGTCGCGTAATCCTTGCAGCATCTGAATGGTCTCTTCGATGCTGGGTTCGTCCACGTACACCGGGGCGAACCGGCGCTCCAAAGCTGCGTCTTTCTCGATATATTTCTGGTATTCGTCCAGCGTGGTTGCGCCGATGCATTGCAGCTCGCCGCGCGCCAGAGCGGGTTTGAGCATGTTCGAGGCATCCATGGCGCCTTGCGCCGCGCCGGCGCCGACCACGGTGTGCAGCTCGTCAATGAACAGGATGATCTCGCCCGCTGAACGCTGAACTTCCTCGATCGCGCTTTTCAGGCGTTCTTCGAAATCGCCGCGGAAACGTGAACCGGCGATCATGGCGCTCAGGTCGAGCGAAATGACTTTCTTGCCCATCAAGATTTCCGGCACGTCGTTGTTGGAAATTTTCTGCGCCAGGCCCTCCACGATGGCGGTTTTGCCTACACCAGCTTCACCGATTAGTACCGGGTTATTTTTTGTCCGGCGCGAGAGAATCTGGATCACGCGTAAAATCTCATCGTCCCGGCCGATCACCGGGTCGAGCTTGTTGTCGTGCGCCAACTGGGTCAGATCGCGCGAGAATTTTTCCAACGTGCGGTAACGCGATTCCGCTTTGCGGTCGGTTACGCGCTGGCCTCCGCGCAACTGCATAATGGCTTCCAAAATCCTTTTGCGTTCAACACCGCTCTCCATCAATATCCTGGAGGCGGGAGTATTTCTCTCGCTGAGGATTGCCAGAAAGAGATGTTCCGTAGAAATGAACTCGTCATTTAATTTGGTGGCTTCTTCGTTGGCAATCTCCATCACGCGCTTGACGCGCGGGGTGATGAAAATCTGGCCGGCGCCGCCGCCGAAAATGTTGGCTTTCGGGCTGCTGCGCAGAACCTCATCTATTTTATTCTGCACTGCCTGCGAATCTACGGACATGATTTCCAGAATCTGAGACACGACACCCTGAGGTTGTTCGATCAATGCCAGCAGGATATGCTCTGTGTCGATCTGGGTGTGGCCGTAGCGCTGAATGATCTCAGCCGCTCTTTGAGCGGCTTCTTGAGCCCGTTCGGTAAAACGATCAAATCGCATCATGATATTTTTTCCATTCGATTAATTTACATTTTATCATTCCGCTTATTTGGCAGGATTAGCGGCTCGTTAATGTTTCATCAAAGAATTATTAGCGCATCGGGATTACCCCAGTTTATTCAACATCAAATGGAAAGCGCAGGACCATGTTTGAAGCGGCGTCGCTGATCCAAAGATTCCCTTCACCATCGAAATCCATCCCGTAAGGCTGGCTGATCGTCTCGCTGGATAATGCCAATCCCTCCCAACCGGCCAGGAACTCTCCCTCCATGGAGAACACCAGTATTCGGCTGGCTTTGGGATCTGAGATCAGGATTTGGTTCTGCGGGCTCACGGTGATGTACGGTTTATTATCGATGCCGGAGCCGTACCAGGCATCCACGTCGAACGCCCCGACCTGGGTGTAGTTCAAACCGCTTTCATCAGGCTCGAAAATTTGAACGCGCCGGTTCCAGGTATCGGCTACTACGATCTTTCCATCTTCGCTGATGGCAATGCCTACCGGTTCGTCGAATTCTCCTGCATCAAATCCGGCTCCCCCGAACTGAGTAATGAAATTCAGGTTCTGGTCAAACACCATCACGCGCTTGTTGCCGGTGTCGGTGACCAGCAAATTGCCTTGCTGGTCGATCACAATTCCGCGCGGCCCCCACATGCTTTGCGCGTCTTCGCCCTGAGCAAAGACGCCCCACATCTTAATAAAGCGGCCGTCGGCGCTCAGTTTTTGGATGCGGTGATTGAAAGTATCCGCCACAAAAATACTCCCGTCATCCGCAACCGCTACGTCCCAGGGTTGATTCATTGTCCCGCCTGGCGCCTCGGTTTCGAGGATATTGGCATAAGTTCCGTACGTGGCGATCAGTACTCCCTGCGGCGAGAATTTTTCAATGCGGTTATTGCCCGAATCCGCCACATAGATGTTTCCATCTGGTGCGACATCGATTCCGTGCGGTGCGGATAATTCTCCCGGATTGGAGCCGCTCATCCCGATGAAATAATCCGGTTGTTTGGAGACTGTTTTCTCCTCGTAGGGATCGACGTCGACTACTTGCTGCAGAGACGCGCCTGTGTTCAATTGCCACATTTTTGCGGCAATATCTTTGCGTACGTACAAGCGCATTTGCTCGCTGGGCAGCCAATTGTCCAATGTCAGGAAATTATTGGTATAAACTTGCGCATAGCGCGTGTAATCGCGATTCAGCCAAATATCAAAAAGCGCTTGTCTTTTTTCAGGTGTCGATAAGGCGCTGGCAATGCGCTGCCAGTTCAGGTTGAAATAATCCTGCATGGGCCACCATAAGCGCATGTAATTATAGGAATAAAAATTATCTCGGGTGATCGCGTCGAGCTCATCGTATTTATCTGCACCCGCAATGATCAGTTCCGCGTCTTCCAATGAGCGGGTGGGATTCTCCAGGTAGACGATCTTGTTGGGGTAATTGCGCAAGTACCACCAGTATGGATATAAGCCGTTATTATCGTAAGCAACCTTGACGTCCAATCTTCCGGTTAACCGCTTGGAAATTTCTTCGATCTGGTTGAGCACGATTTTGGGGGCATTGGATGCATGCGCATAGACCAGGAATTCGTACGGATAATCGTAATTAATAAATGAAGCCCGATACGCGCTGCGCAATGTAATGACGGACATCAAAATAAATAAAAAGGAGCAAGCGTTGATGAATAAACGCCGGCGGTTGATCGGTTTTTCTGCCCTGAACAGAAAATATCCCGCGATTGCTGTTATGGTTGCCATGAAAAAGAAATGATTGGTATCCTGCAAGTGTTCCTGGGTTTTACTCTGGAAAGGCGCGTGCGCTCCCAACATCTGTACAGCCAGCAGGATTAACAGAAATACAAAGACCGCTGTCAGTAAAAAGATTCTGACATTTTTTCCGATTGCCTCTTCGATCTTGGACCTGCTTTCGATCAGTTTTTGCACGACCCAGCCGGCGCACAAGAGCATAGCGAAAATAATATGAACGGTCAACCAGGGCATTTTTTCGCCGGCGAAAGAATAGGCGATCAGGGAAATAATCGACCAATAGATAAAAATGGCGGGAATGGGCAGTTGGCTGGATGTTTCCTGCCCATCGACTGTTTGGGGGTAATAAGACCAAAATGACTTTCTTCTCAATCCAATAATAAAAGCCGCGATGGTTCCGCCTGCTGCGAGGAATTCATAAATCGGGATCTGGATCAATGCGAAATAGTACAATGGCTGCGCGCCGCGCTGCACGGTTTGTTGCGATAACCAGTGACCCAGCGATCCGATCATACCGGTCACAATTCCGGTTGGATTGGTGAAGAAGGTTGTGTATAAAGTGATGTAAATTCCAAAAAAGATCAGGCTGAACTTCCACCAATCGCCCGGGCGCCAGATAAAACCGATGATGACCGACAGGCTGATGAAATAAGTGATAAAAAGATAATCGGTTAGGATTGGCAGTGCTTCAGTGTAGGCAATCGAGGAAATACCCGTAAAGGCGACCGGGAAAGGCGCTAGAAGGGGCAATACCAAAGCGCCGGTGATGATCAATAAATTAAAAGATTTCGATGAGGCTGCCAGAAATGGCCAGTTCAGTTTCTCCCGCAGTACCAAAAAGATAACAGCCGAAGCGAATAAAATGATAAAACTGGGCAGCAGCGCTTCGATCACCGGGTAAAGCAGGACTAAGGTGCTGAAGATATTGCCATTGCTGACCTCGATCAGGGAAGGCTGCGCGAGCGTGCCGTTTGCCACGGCTGCGGCCGCATTTTTTACCACAAACACAGAAGCGCCCAATGCCAAAACGACTGCGCCGATGACGGCTATATGAGCGATAAACGTTTCTCTGCGCATCCGCGCATCCGGCCATTGAATTTTTAAAATGTCTTTGATGACCAGGACCAGCAGGAAAATCAATAGTTCTGCCGTAAAAATAAAAGCGGTTTCCTTTGCCGCGAAATTCAGGGCTAGCGTGATGACAATCCCGATCAGGTATCTGGTTTCCCGTTCTTCCAGGTAACGCAAAACGTAGTACAGGCTCATGACACTGAAGAGGGCGCAAAAGGCCTCATTGCGCGCATACCGGCCGTAAAACATCATGAAAGGTGAAATGGCGAAGAAAAATCCAGCTGCCAATGAGCCATATTTTCCCAGATAGCGCTTGTAGTAGGTGAGTACAAATGCGACTGTGGCGATGCTGAACAGCGCGTGGGGCAGACGTGAAGTGAAGTCGTTATCGCCGAACAGAAAGTAGGATAGCGCGATCAAATGAAATTGCAGCGGACCGTGAGTGATCGGATCATGTTTATATCCACGCCCGGAGAACAGATCGAAGGAAGGTACCACGTGGTTGACTTCATCATGGCTCATCACCCGGGCATCCAGGTTGTACAGGCGTGTGATGATTGTTAAGATGAGAATCAATGCAATCAATATGTGCCGGAGGGTGATTTTCTCAAGAAGCGAGCGGATGGGTTTATCCAGGTTTAGCTGCATTTTTGTACCTCGTGGATGATCTATTGCTGGTAAAATCAATTTTTTGCCCGGTATTTATTATAAGAGAATGGGGGCATATTAGCCATTTCAAGCCAAATTTCAATTATTGAATTTATCTTGACCAAACAATATAGAATTGTTACAATATACGTTTGCCAAAAGTACGGTTGATTATATTATTAAAAAAGTGGACCAGGAGACTTAAATGAACTCTGTTTTGCCGGAGAAATCTTACGCACGTATTCATTCCATCCTTGACATCCCAAATTTGATTGAAGTACAAAAGGAATCCTTTCAGAGGTTGAAAACGGTCGGTTTAGCCGACTTGTTCACAGAAATCTCTCCCATCGAATCCTACAACAAAGGCATCAAACTCTACTTTCCCAGCAATTCTTCAGAAGTAAAAGATTTCGATCTGAAGTTTTGGTTTGATGAACCTAAAAATTCAATCGAAGAATGCCTGGAACGTGATCTCACCTATGCCTCTCCTTTATATGTATCGGTTCTCCTCGCTGGTCCCGAAGTACCAGAACCGATCAAGCAGGACATCTTCCTGGGGGATTTCCCGGAGATGACCGATAAAGGCACTTTCATTATCAATGGTACCGAGCGCGTGGTGGTCTCCCAGTTGATCCGTTCGCCCGGTGTTTATTTCGACGCCCCGGTGAACCGAGCGACCGGCCGCAAATTGGCTACTGCCAAGCTGATCCCCGACCGCGGCGCCTGGATGGAATTCGAGACTCGCAAGAACGATTACCTGATTCTCAAATTCAATCGCAAGCGCTCCGTACCGATCACGATCTTCCTGCGCGCGCTATGCGCTGTGCAGGATGGCTTGGGCGACTCGCCTTTGAAAACCGGAACCGATGAAGAACTGGTCGAGTTCTTCAAGGATATTGACAAGGATACAGATCGCCTCTACATTGCCAACACCATCCGCCAGGAACCCGAGTGGGATCTTTCCGACGGCCGCACCATCGCCGAAGCCGCCTTGCTGGAATTTTTCCGCAAGATGCGCCCGGGTGATCCCGCCACGCTCGATAACGCGCGGGAATTCCTGGAACAGCAATTATTCGACCAGCGCCATTACGACCTCGAACGGGTGGGCCGGTATAAACTGAATCAGAAGCTGGATTTATCCGCTCGCATTCCGGTTTCGCACCGCACCATTACCAAGTGGGATATTGTCTACCTGGTTCGCCGCATGATCATGATCAATAACGAACTGGAAGAAAAGGATGATATCGACCATCTCGGCAACCGCCGTGTCAAAACCGTGGGCGAACTCATCCAGAACAAGCTGCGCATCGGTATGCGCCGCATGGAACGCGTGATCAAAGAGCGTATGTCCATCCGTGAGCAGGACCAGGTTTCCCCCGTCAGCTTGATCAACATCCGCCCCATGATCGCGGCCTTACGCGAGTTCTTCGGTTCCAGCCAGCTTTCCCAATTCATGGACCAAACCAACCCGCTGGCTGAACTGCGCCATAAACGCACCCTGTCCGCGTTGGGCCCTGGCGGTCTGCGCCGCGATCGTGCTGGCTTTGACGTTCGCGATGTGCACAACTCGCATTACGGCCGCATTTGCCCGATCGAAACACCTGAAGGCCCGAACATCGGTTTGATCGGCCGCCTGGCTTCATTCGCCAAAGTGAATGAGTACGGTTTCATCGAAACGCCTTACCGCAAGGTCTACAATTCGCTCCCCTTGAAAGACAAACGTCTGGAGGGGCGCACCATCCGCGAGGATATTGCCAACAGTAGCGGTGAGGTATTGGCCAAACAAGGCGACCGAATCACTTCTGAAATGATCGCAGCTTTAAAAAAGAACGAGGTCAAAGAAGTTCCCGTTGTGCCTTTCGTCTCTGACGAGATTGAATATCTGTCAGCCGATGCGGAAGATAAATTCAATATTGCTCAAGCTAATACACCTTTGAACGAAAAGCAGGAATTTACCAGCAGCCGCATTTCCTCCCGCTTCCATTCCGACTTCATTATGAGTCGGCCGGAGCGTATCGATTTCATGGATGTCGCACCTCATCAAATCGTCGGAATCAGCGCATCCCTGATTCCATTCCTGGAACATGACGATGCCAACCGCGCGTTGATGGGCTCGAACATGCAGGCGCAAGCCGTACCGTTGATCTCTCCTGATCTCCCGCTGGTTTCCACCGGGATGGAGCGCTATGCTGCTATGGATTCCGGCCAGGTGGTCATCGCCGAGGGCGAGGGGGAAGTCCTCTCGGTAAACGGAAAGCAGATCACAGTCCGCATGGCGGATGGCAATATAAAGACGTATAACCTAAGGAAATACCAACGCTCCAATCAGAGCACCTGTATCGACCAGCGTCCGATCGTGATCAAAGGGCAGCGTATTCATCCCGGCGATGTGATCGCGGATTCTTCTTCAACTGTCGACGGCGATCTGGCTTTGGGCCAAAATGTCACCATCGCTTTCCTCTCCTGGGAAGGCGGCAACTTTGAAGACGCCATCTTGATTTCCGAACGCCTGGTTGAGGAAGATCGCTTTACTTCGGTTCATATCGAGAAATATGAAGTCGAAGCCCGCGATACTAAACTGGGCCCTGAAGAGATCACGCGCGATATTCCCAATGTCGGCGACGACGCCATTAAAGATCTTGATGAAGATGGTATTGTGCGCTTGGGTGCTGAAGTCGGCCCCAACGATATCCTGGTCGGGAAGATCACACCGAAAGGTGAAAAAGAATTGACCCCTGAAGAGCGCCTGTTGCGGGCGATCTTCGGTGAGAAATCCCGCGATGTTAAAGATACTTCGCTGCGCATGCCGCACGGCGAACGCGGTAAAGTAGTTGAAGTGAAGATTTTCACGCGCGAAGAAAACACCGACCTTTCAGCCGGTGTCGAAAAGATGGTACGCGTTTCAGTGGCGCAATTGCGCAAGTTGACTGCCGGCGACAAGATGGCTGGCCGCCATGGCAACAAGGGCGTTGTATCCCGCGTTGTCCCGGTTGAAGATATGCCGATGTTGGAAGATGGTACCCCGGTCGATATCATTCTTAATCCGTTGGGTGTTCCGGGTCGTATGAATATCGGTCAGGTATTGGAAACCCATCTGGGATGGGCTGCCTCGCGCCTCGGCTTCCGTGCGATCACGCCGGTATTCGATGGCGCTAACGAGAAAGAAATTGAAGCTGAACTCGGCCGCGCTTGGCTGATTGATACTGCCTGGAAAGAAATCGGTGAGAAAGCCTGGAATTGGGTGCGCGAGCAAGGCTACCAGCCGGACATGATCAAGGATGACGAAGAAGTCCGCTTGATGTATCTGGAGAATTGGCTGGGCGAAAAAGGCTATGACGTTTTTAATTTCAAGACCGACATCAATTATGCCCGCCGCGCAACGTTGACCGAATGGCTGCGAGAGCGTGGTTATGAACCCGAAGGCTGCCTCTCTTTTGATAGCATTGCCCCGGGCGATTCCGAAATCGAGCAGCGTGATTTGCGCGCGATCGACATTTGCCTGCGCATCTGGCTTGAGAAGAACGGCCAGAATGTCAGCCGTGTAAAGGATGAGAATATCCGGGAACGCGCGGAAGCTTACATGGCCGAAACGCAAAACCCCATGCCAATCCTGGGTAAACAGATCCTCCGGGATGGAAAAACCGGGATGCCCTTCAACCAATCGGTTACAGTAGGAATTATGACCATCCTCAAACTGCATCACTTGGTTGAGGATAAAGTCCACGCCCGTTCCACTGGCCCATACAGCCTGGTTACCCAGCAGCCTTTGGGCGGTAAGGCGCAATTCGGTGGACAACGCTTTGGAGAAATGGAAGTGTGGGCGCTCGAAGCCTATGGCGCTGCTTACACCCTGCAGGAAATGCTCACGGTTAAATCGGACGATGTGCAAGGACGTGTTTCTTCCTACGAAGCGATCGTAAAAGGCGAGCAGATCGAAGAACCCAGCTTGCCGGCATCGTTCCGCGTGCTGGTGAAAGAATTGCAGAGCCTTGGGCTGGCAGTTGAAGCCGAGATGGATACTGGAGATGTGATCAAGTTCGGTAAGGATGAAGAGAAGGTAAAACCGCCAAAATTGGCAACCGGTTTATTGGGACTCGGAGAGAGTATCGAAGATTTATTGTCCTGAAGTTGACGATAAATTCTGTCTATGATATACTCGAATTTCGTGTTTTGAACTAAGTATTTATAATTTTTGGAGGCTGAAAGGTGCCCACTATCAATCAACTGATTCGAAAAGGTCGTACAAGTAAAAAAGTAAAAAGCAAAGCGCCTGCCTTGCTTTATACCTTCAATACCAACAAACAGCGTCGTGTTCGCCAACCCAAAGGCGCCCCGCAGAAACGCGGTGTGTGCACGGTTGTTAGGACCATGACGCCCAAGAAGCCGAATTCCGCTTTGCGGAAGATCGCTCGTGTTCGTCTGACCAACCTGATCGAAGTGACTGCGTATATCCCTGGTGAAGGGCATCAATTGCAGGAGCACTCAGTTGTAATGGTTCGCGGCGGCCGTGTCAAAGATTTGCCCGGCGTTCGCTATCATATTGTGCGCGGCACGCTGGATACCACCGGTGTGGCTGACAGAAATACAAGCCGATCCAAATACGGCTCGAAGATGCCGAAATAGGCAATTTGAAGATTGAGATGGAGTTTGTAAATGCGTAGGACAAAACCCGAAAAGAGAGTTATCGAACCTGATATTCGATACGGCAATACCAATGTCCAGGTATTGATCAATCATGTTTTGATCAAAGGCAAGAAAAGCACGGCAACCCGTGTGGTCTATGATGCCTTGGACATCGTTGAAGAAAAAACGCAGAAAAATCCCGCCGAAGTATTGGAAACCGCGTTTAAAAACGTTGGTCCGGTAATGGAAGTCCGCCCGCGGCGTGTTGGCGGCGCAACCTACCAGGTTCCCATGGAAGTGGAACCTGAGCGCAAACTGACCTTGGCTATACGTTGGATTCTGGGCGCCAGCCGTGCTCGCACCGGGAAATCCTTTGCAGAAAAATTGTCGGCCGAGATCTTGGAAGCTGCTAATAATCAGGGTGCTGCAATCAAGAAGAAAGAAGAAACGCATAAAATGGCGGAAGCCAACCGCGCCTTCTCTCATTTTAGGTTTTAGTCCATTAACAGTTGACGTTCAGTAGTGTAAGGTGCCGGGTATGACGCTAGAATATCCTTTTGAAAGAGTGCGAAATATCGGGATTATCGCTCATATTGATGCCGGTAAAACCACCACTACTGAACGTATTTTATTTTATACCGGCAAGACGTATAAAATGGGCTCTGTCGATGATGGGACAACTGTTACCGATTGGATGGAGCAAGAGCGGGAAAGGGGGATCACCATTGTTTCCGCTGCAATCACTACCGAGTGGAAAGATTATAAGATCAACCTGATCGATACGCCCGGGCACATCGATTTCACGGCTGAAGTTCAACGCTCCCTGCGGGTTTTGGATGGCGGCATTGTTGTTTTTGACGGCGTCCAGGGCGTTGAACCGCAAAGCGAGACGGTTTGGCGTCAGGCTGACCGCTACAAAGTACCCCGTATCTGTTTTATCAACAAACTAGACCGGCTGGGAGCTTCTAATAATTACTCGATCAAGACAATCCGCGAGAAATTGGGCGCTAATCCTCTGCAAATGCAGCTCCAAATAGGTTTTGAATCCGAATTTACCGGCGTGGTCGATTTGTTGACTATGAAAGCCATTTACTGGAAAGACGAGTTGGGTTCAGAACCAGTGGTTGAAGAAATCCCGGCAGATCTTATGGATATTGCCGAATTCAAGCGCGCCGAGTTGGTAGAAAAAGTAGCTGAATTGGACGACGAGCTTTTAGAGAAATATCTAGAAAGCAAGCCTATTCGCATTGAAGAGCTGAAAAAGGCCATTCGTAAAGCTGTGATAGAAAACAAAGCCACGCCAGTTTTTTGCGGTTCATCTCTGAAAAATAAAGGTGTTCAACCATTATTGGATGCCGTGATTGATTATCTGCCTTCGCCTATTGAAGTTCCGGCGGTGAAGGGCACTGATCCGAAGAGCGGAGAGGAATTGGTGCGCAATACCTCTCTGGATGAACCATTGTGCGCCTTGATTTTCAAAATTGTGACGGATCCCTACGCCGGGCGCATGGCTTATTTCCGTGTATATTCCGGAAAGTTGGTCCAGGGTGTGATGGCCTATAACTCGTCCAACGAGAAAAAAGAACGGGTTGGCCGGTTGATCCGTGTTTATGCCGACCATCGTGAGGATATTTCCGAGATTGGCGCTGGCGACATCGGCGCTGTGTTGGGTTTGAAGAATGCCATTACTGGCGACACAATCTGTGATGCGCATAATCCGATTGTCCTGGAAAGAATTTCTTTCCCCGAACCGGTGATTTTTGTGGCCATCGAACCTAAAACTCTGGCTGACCAGGATAAATTGGGCAATGCCTTGCAGAAATTATCGGAAGAAGATCCCACATTTAAGGTGCGGGTGGATGAAAATACCGGACAAACCCTCATTTCCGGCATGGGTGAACTTCACCTGGAAATCCTGGTTGATCGCATGATGCGCGAGTTCAATGTTGAGGCCAACGTTGGAAAACCAAGGGTTTCGTTCCGTGAAACTATCACCAAGTCTGTTCCTAAGGTTGATTATAAATATGCCAAGCAAACCGGCGGTCATGGTCAATATGGGCATGTGGTTTTCTCGCTTGAACCGTTAGGGCAGGGCAGCGGCATTCAGTTTGTAAATAAGATTACCAAAGGTTCGGTGCCTTCCGAATATTTTAAGGCCGTTGAGAACGGCGTCATGGAAGCAGCAGAGTCGGGCGTAATGGCCGGTTATCCGGTGACGGATGTTCTGGTTACTTTTTACGATGGCTCGTATCATGAAGTCGATTCAAGCGAAATGGCATTCAAAATGGCTGCAATCTTCGCTTTTCGGGAAGGTGTGGAAAAAGCGGCTCCGGTGCTTTTGCAGCCGATTATGAAAGTTGAAGTTGTCATCCCCGAGGAATATCTGGGCGATGTGTTGGGGCAATTGAATTCCCGTCGAGCTGAAATAGCCGGAATGGAACCTAAACCTGGTAAAGCTCAGGCAGTAACGGCGAATGTGCCGCTGGCGCAAATGTTTGGTTACGCAACTGACCTGCGCTCAGCAACTCAGGGACGCGGCGTATTTTCGATGGAGTTCTCGCACTATGCTCCTGCGCCTGATGATTTAAAAGAAAAGTATATATAAAAGTGTTATTATAAGGAGATTAATATTATGGCAAAGGAAACATACGATCGAACCAAGCCCCATATGAACGTGGGAACCATGGGCCACATTGACCACGGCAAGACCACGCTCACTGCGGCTATCACCAAATACAACGGCCTGCGCGGCATGGCT
>JABLXK010000019.1 GCA_013178095.1 Anaerolineae bacterium
CCATGAGCGGCGCTTCGACTTTTTCCGCATCAACCAGCACGTACACGCCGGCCAAGAACCTGGGGGCGAACAAGTCCTACTACTGGCGTGTACGTGCTGTGGGGGTCAACGGCCCCAGTGAGTGGTCCGAGGTGCGCTTGATTGTTACACCGGGTAGTTAATCAACCATGTACCACTAGATGCAAAGGCAGCAAATAAGCGCTAATTTGCTGCCTTTTTTATGCGAAATTAATAACTTTATCAGCCATAAAAACCTATAATCAATATCAGATCGAAATTTCGCAGAATTATTAATGAAAGGAGTACTTGGGATGGGTATCAGGGAACAATTAACCCCGGAACAATGGAAAGCGCTGGTCAACGCGCCGGGCGCCGCCGCCACTTTCGTGGCAACCGCCAGCGGAGGCGGGCTGGAAGTGTTCAAAGAAGTGTTCAGCGCCAGTAAATTCACGCAGGAAATTGCCGGCAAAAGCGGCGGCAGCGGTTACGGCAGCCTGGTGGACGAGTTGATCGCTGCCATGAAGGGCATGACCTTTGAGGAAGCTAAAGCCAACGCGATTCAATATCAATCCCAGAATCCGGCGGATATCCGGGCTGAGATGAAAAGATTGGTCGCAGAAGGAGTTGCCGTGATCGCCGGCCTGCCCGGGGCAGACGGTTTCAAGAAATGGCTGGTTGACATGGCCCGCGAGGTGGCGGGGACCAAGACCGGCGGCGTGCTGGGAATTGGCGGCCAGGCGATCATTGATGAACAGGAACAAGCTGCCATTGCTGAATTAACAGCCATGATGGATTTGTAAACAATCTTCGGTTAATGAAAGTGTAAAAGTCGCGCTTTACTTATCAGGTACAAAATTGTAATATCTAATAAAAGGATTAATGGAGGAAAGCATGCCAATTCTTGACGACCTGTCAAAAGGAATCAAAAAGGGGATGGACGAAGCCGAAAAAAGTCTTAAAGATGTAGGTGAAAAAGCGGAGAAGGGTTTCAAGGATGTCAGTGAAAAGGCTGAAAAAGGTTTCAAGGAAATAACCGAAAAAGCCAGCGACGCTGTGAAAACATTCGAAATCCAACAGGAGATCGACAAACTCGAGGCGGAAATGAAAGGCGTCAAACTGGAAATCGGCGATAAAGCCCTGGAGCTTTTCACCAAAGGAACCGCGCTCGATCCCGCTCTGGACGATCTGGCAAAGAAAGCCATGGGCGTTAAAGCCAAGATCGACGGTAAGAAGAAAATGATTGAAGATTTAAAAAACGATTAGCTTGATATAACATGAAGGGCTGCGAATGATACAGCCCTTCATCTTCACCATCCCTTTTTACAGTTACTGATCCTGTTCAAACCATCCCTCGAAAAAATGATATTCCTGAAACCGGGAAAAAGTCTTTCAATCCAATTTTAATTTGTATTGAAATCGATGACTGTCTGGATCGAATAATCTTCCGGATCAGCGCCCTCCAGACAGCGTGATTTTGCATCCTGCCACTCAACCGAATCACAGTGTGATGGATCTTTCGTTTGAAAAGCCAGATACCAGTAGCACCAATCCCGACGGCTTTTATCCTCGTGCCCTGCCAAAGCTCGCAGGCAAATGGAAACATCTTCTGGGCGCCCTTCCTGGAAGGGTGAATCGCAAATCCCTTCACTCAATCTCAACCAACCGCGGCAGGAATTTGCGGCACAGGGCGGTTCGCCAATACTTCCACAAGGCTGGCAAATATTCTCCGGGCTGCAAAAAGTGATTTCATTGCATCTCCCTCCCGCACAACAAGGCGTCAGAGGCGAGCCGCAGCCTATGCATTTGCCTTGCGCATCGCAATCGGAAGCCACGCAGATGCCTTGCGTATTGCAGTAACCGCGTTTGCAGGCGACTTCCAGACCGGGGCAGCAGACTTCACCCTCATCTCCGCATTGCCTGCAGACTTCATCATTTCCGCAAATCGAGCCGATACAACGCGGTTCGGATGAGCAGCACTTTTCCCCTTCAAAACCGCATTTTTCGCAATAACCTTCCCCGGTGCAGGTCAGCATCTCTGAACAAGTGGAACCCGCGCAACATTGGCGACCTTCGATCCCGCACTTCTGGCAAGTACCATTACGGGCACAGCGCAGATCGGGCTGGGAACATATCCCGCCTGTCAGGCATTTGCCACCCTCCTCCCCTTTTCGCGCACAAGCGGATAATAACACGATGATCAGGATACAGACTAGTTTCTTGCACATGACCAGCTCTCTCCGTTAATTTCATTATAGTAATATTCTGCCGTTTTTCAATCTTTTGTATAAATTACCTCGTCTCAATTGAAATTAGAAATCATCCGCATGCGTGGACTAGCAAAGACAATTTCGAAAAATTGCCTATTAACAATAAATTTAAATACAAATTTTTAGAGTAAAAAAACCCATGAATCCGAACTCACGTAAAATAACGCAAAAAATCAGGGCCAGTGATGCCGGAAAAACCTTTGAAACCCAGCAGGAGATTGACAAACTGGAAGCAGAGATCTAGGGGATAAAAATTAAGATCGGCGAAAAAGCGTTGGAACTCTTCGCGAAAGGAACCGCACTCGACCCCGCCATCGATAAGCTGGTGAAAAAGATTGAAGGGGTGAAAGCCAAGATCAAAGGCAAGCAAGCAAAAATTGCAGAATTGAAGAAAGACTAACTTTTTAGAGAATAGGCTGAACTTTTTTCGTTCAGCCTATTCTTTTTTAACAAGCCTTGGAACGATAGCCTAAATAATCGCGATTGCTTTGCTCGTCAGGGAATCGTGCATTCCACGCTGTATTCCAGCGGGCCATAGACATCCACCGGAATGATATAAAGCCTGAATTCCACTGTTCCCGGTTCAGAAAAAACCCAATCATAGGAAACTGTTTGCGTGCCGGCTTCGTCGAAGGTTACATAAAAATCATCCGATTCCTCACCAGTCCCCAATTCCCAGAAATAGCGAAATTCACCGGGACCGTTCGCTGTGATGGCTGCGGATGAGGTTACGGTAACAGGACAGGGATCCAGCAAGCTCTCCTGCGAGGCCGATAACTCAACGCCGGTGATTTCAGTCGGTTCTTCCGTAGGTTCCTCTGTCGGCTCTTCGGTTGGTTCCTCTTCAGGCTCTTCCACGTCTATTTTCACATAGACTTGCGCGAACCGGTATCCCTCTGCAGATTGCATCCACCAATAGCCGGAATGCCGACCCTCATCCTCCGGCGCCGACAATTCAACCGTAAAGGTGCCAATTTCACCCGGTTCGACATATTCATTCAAGCGTACAGAATCCGGGCCTTCCATTTGATCCCCACTTTTAAAGACCAGGCGCATATCCGGATACCAAACACAGGAACCAACGTTGCGCAGCGACCACGATTTTTGGAAATATTCACCGGGCTCGAAATCCGAGCCATCCGGGACGCTTTCACCAACCAGGCGGGCATAATAACATGGGCGTGCGCGTCGATCACGGCTGTACTCTGCCTGACTTTCATCGTCTCCTGATTCCTGAGAAACCTGGGGTGTCAGCGTCGGCGCCGTTTGCGTCATTACTCGCAGGGCATCAGCCGTTTTTTGAGCGATAATTGCATCCACGGTCTGTTTTACCCTCCCGGACACATATTCTTTCCACGTCACCAAACGGAAAGGCGTGGAACATGACAGACCGACGAATAGAATCATGATCCCAATCGTCAATTTTTTGTATGTTTTCATCTGCGACCTTTTCGAATTTCGGATGTTTGGATTGATTTCAATTGTTTAGATTATATAACAGCTATGTGTATAATGTACACTTTTCAATTCCAATCTGGTCTACTTCCATTAGCAGCAATTTCCTCGAAATAAACTGTTAAAATAGCATCAGACTAATTCGGAAAAGAAACCATGAATCTGAACTCACTCAAAAAAACCGCAAAAAAAATCTTAGCCATCCCCGCCGTCCGCAAAACCCACCGCAGCATCAACGTAGTCCTGTATGGGCTGCTCTCCACCACCAAACTGCTGGCCGTCCCTTATCATCTGATCTTCAGCCGGGCATTCGACCGCGAGATTTTCGCCTATACGAAGGCCATTTTTCAATACAACCGCAAGGTGATGCAAGCACACCCATCCAACATCGTCATCCGCCGCAACATCCATCGCCTGGAAAAAGGCTTAATCATGGAAAACCGCCGTAAGGTGTTCGCACTGGATTACATCGAAGAGACCGTGGAGAATTACGCCCAATTGATGCAAAGCCCGAAAAAATCCGTGCTGGAAGCGGGCGAAATGCAATGGGCTTACGACGTGCTGACGGCATACTTCGCCTGCACCGACGATACACAGCCCCTAATCGGCCGGATGAAAACCCTTTTCGAATCGCTGCCCAAGCCGGAGGGCATGGACAGCTCCGTGAAATTAATTCCTTACGAAAGTAAAGAACGCGCGAAATATCAAACACCCACTTATGACCAATTCATGGATTTAAGCAGAAAGCGCCGCTCGGTGCGCTGGTTCCAGGATAAGGCCGTACCGCGCGAACTGGTAGACAAAGCCTTGCAGGCCGCCGCGCTGGCGCCCAGCGCCTGCAACCGCCAGCCCTTCAAGTATCGCATCTTCGATGACCCGCAGATGGTCAAGAAAATTGCCAACATCCCCTTCGGCACCTCCGGCTACGCCGACAACCTGCCGATGGTGATCGTGGTGGTGGGCGACCTGAGCGACTATTTCTCGCCGCGCGACCGGCATACCATTTACGTGGACGCCGCCTTATCGGTGATGTCCTTCATGTACGCGCTGGAAACGCTGGGCTTGAGCTCAGTGGGCATCCAGTGGCCGGATTTCGGCTTGCTGGAAAGCAAAATGAAGAAGGAGCTCAACCTGAAAGAATACGAGCGCCCGGTGATCGTGATCGGCGTGGGGTACGCCAAGGACGAGGGCAAGATCCCCTGCTCGAAGAAAAAACCGCTGGACGAACTGCGTTCGTACAACGACCTGGGTGCATCATCCTGATCATTAGCCACAGATAGACACAGATAAATAAATAAGATTCACACAAATTATTGGAAAAGTCGCGGCCTTCGATAAACTCAGGCGGCGACTTTTTAAAACATCCAAATGAAAGAAATATTTATTTGGTTCCGTCGTTATATTCCCAGGTGGTGTAGAGAGTCAATTCGTCCAGATCGTTCGGGACAGCAAAAACCATCACGAAGGTACTCAGTTGGTCGAACACATTGTAGCCGGGCATGAAGTTATCCGCCAGGCCGCCGCAGGTCTCCAGGTTTTTCTGGCAGACGATACCCAGGTCATAGCGGACGCCTGCGGTATCCAGAATGTAAGCCAGGTTCTTTTCGGTAAACTGATCTCCATTCGCCTCAAAGCGTGATTTCCTCCACAGCAAGCTGCCACCGGAGGGGACGTTTACCGTTACGTAGATACCGATCAGATGATGGCTGTCCCGAAATTCGGGATTGATCTGAAACACTTCGGTGTAGGTCACATTTCCGCCAACGCGGTCTCCCAAATCGGTCACCTGATCGAAACTAACCGCGTATTTTCCATAAGAATATTCATAGGGAATCAATCGATCGGCAGATAATTTTGCGGCGATGGTAAAACCGCCGGAAGGAGCTAAGGTTGGCGTTGGGGATGGCTTGGAAGTAAGCGTGGGAGGAACCGTTTGCGTGGTAACAACCTGAGCAGATTGCCCGGCTGTTTTGACAAAGAGGAAGCAAAATCCAAGGCAAAACAGCAGGAAAACCAATACGATAATAAAAGTTTTAGATGGTTTATTCCCCATACCGGTATTATATATGGTTTCTCAACCAACCCGGTTAGCAGGTAGATCAGGAAAGTTAGGCAAACTCTTTCGGAGGACAATCGAATGCCTGACTTGCAATTCATTTTTTACCAGGCAGTCCAGCCGCCGTCCACCACCAGGTTGGAACCGGTCATATAAGAGGAGGCATCCGAGGCGAGGAATAACAAAGCGGCGTTCATTTCATCCTTATCCGCCATGCGGCCTAGCATAGTGCGCGCGGAGTATTCCCGCTCGAAGAAGGCATCGTGATCGTTGAACACGCCGCCGGGGGTGAGGGCATTCACGCGGATGCCGCGCCCGGCGTAATAAGCCGCCAGATAGCGCGTCAGGCCCAGCAATCCGGCCTTGCTGGCCGGATAATAGGCGGGCTTGTATTGCGGCGGTTTGTGCGGATCGTGGTAGATGCGCTGGTCGGGTCCGGACAGGCCGTAAATGGAGGCGATCATAACCATCACGCCCCCGCCCTGCTCGAGCATGAGCGGCGCGGAAGCCTGCACGCTGAGGAAAGCGCCGGTCAGATTGACGTCCAGCGCCTGGTGCCAGCTTTCCAGCGGGAAATGCTCGAAATCCTGCTCGTAGCCGCCGCCCAGGTGCGGGTCGAACTTGGGATCCAGCGCCGCGCTGCACACCAGCACGTCCAACCGCCCGAAGCTGGCTTTAGCCGCGGCGGCCATGGCGCGTACGGAATCCGGTTGGGTCACATTCACCTCCACTGCCAGGGCCTGGCCGGTTTGAGAAATTTCCGCAGCCAGTTTTTCAGCTTCGCTCTTGTTCCTGTCCGCGATCACCACCGCTGCGCCGGCTTCCGCCAGGGTGCGGCAAAAGCCGCGCCCCAGCAGCCCGGCACCGCCGGTGACCACGGCCACGCGGCCGTCCAGATTAAAACGCTCCATCACATGCGCCATTGCTGCTCCAGATTATTTGATGGTTCTATTGTAAGAGGAAATCACATCGTGTTTATTAAGGAAAGATTAGAGAATCACAAGCAGGCACCAAGAATCGTTAACCACAGATGAACACAGATAAACACCGATTTAAAAACCCACCAATTCTAATATTATTTTTGAGCTTAATTTTGCATTTTTCTTAACTTTTTATTTGGTCTATGATAGCCCGTAACCCCAACGCGTAGGATTGCCAGCCGAAACCGCAGATGGAGCCGCGGCAGACGGGGGCCAGCAGCGAAGTGTGGCGGAATTCCTCGCGCGCGTAAATATTGGACATGTGCACCTCCACCACCGGGATGGCAATGGCGGCCACGGCGTCGCGCAAGGCTACAGAGGTGTGCGTGTACCCGCCGGCGTTAAGCACCACGCCGTCCATAGCGGTGAGCGCTTCGTGCAGGGCGTCGATCAGGACGCCCTCGTGGTTGGACTGGCGGCAGGTGACCTCGGCGCCCAACTCCCTGCCCAACGCCACCAAACGCGTGTTGATCTCTTCCAGCGTCAGGCTGCCATACACGTCCGGCTCGCGCGTGCCGGTCAAATTCAGGTTGGGGCCGTGCAAAACAAGGATCTTCATCATTCCTCCAATATTTGCAGCATTTGTTCCAGATCGGCAATCTCGATACCGGTATGAACCGAACCCAATTTTTCCGGCAGGGCGAATTTGACCGTACCCTTGGATTTTTTCTTGTCGGCTTGCACGGCGCGCAGGATATCGGCGCGCGGCAAGCCGGCGGGAATTTCCACCGGCAGCCCCAGGCCAGCCAGCGCCGTACGGATCTCTTCGGCCAGGCCACTCCCGGCGATGCCCAGCTTTTCCGCCAGGCGGGTTTCGACAACCATACCGATGGCCACAGCCTCGCCGTGGTGCAGGCGGTAACCGCTGACCAGTTCGACAGCGTGCCCGATGGTGTGGCCGAAGTTGAGCGCCGCGCGCGGGCCTTTCTCGTAAGGGTCGGCCTCGATCAGCTTCACCTTGACCGCCTGGGCGAGTCGCACGATTTGCGGTAGATCGGCAGCGACCGCCTCCCAACCGCGCGCGCAGATTGCGAACAAATCCGGGTCGGCAATCACGCCGTGCTTGAGCACCTCGGCCAGCCCGGCGCGCAGTTCGCGCTGCGGCAGTGTGGACAGGGTTTGCGGGTCGGAAAGAACCAGCCGCGGCGGGTAAAAAGCGCCCACCAGGTTCTTGCCCTGCGGCAGGTCGAAACCAGTCTTGCCGCCCAGGCTGGCATCCACCATGGAGAGCAGCGTGGTGGGGAAAGCCACCCAATTGCACCCGCGCATGTAGGTGGCGGCCGCGAAACCGGTCAGGTCGCTGACCACCCCACCGCCCAGCGCCGCCAGGGTGCTGCCGCGCTCCAGCCCGGCCTCCAGGCAGGCCTGCCACAAGCGCATGAGCGTCTCAACCGACTTGTGCTCCTCGCCGGCCGGTATAACGACAAAATGCGCCTGGTAACCCGCCCGATTGAAAGATTCTATAACACGATCAGCATACAGCGGCGTGACCTGCTCATCGCTGACCAGCAGCACAGGACCTTCGCAGCCGCATTGCCGCAACAAATCGCCGTAGCTTTCCAAACCGTTCGCGCACACGCGCGCGTCGTAGGGCGCGCCCATAGCGCGCAGGTGGTAGTACCCCAGGGCACACTGGATCTCCTCCGCTACCGCTTCCGGATTACCTTCCGCATTGACGCGCAGCGGGAATGAATCGTAATGCGATTGCCTTTCTTTTAATAAGCTGTCCAAAGAAGTTACCAAGTCACCCGCCAGCAGCGGGCGGTGATGGCTGTCCGCCTGCAGGCGCTGCGCCAGCACCCGCGGCGAGGCTTCCAGAAAAACCACCTGTCCCAAAGCTTCGGCCAGCGCGCGGTTCTCCTCACGCAGCAGGCTGCCGCCGCCCAGCGCCACCACCTGCGGGCGGCCGTCCAGGCAGGCGCACAACGCCTGAGCCTCCAGCTCACGAAATCCCTCCTGGCCGCGCCCGGCCATGACGGCCGGGATGGATTCCCCGCAGATGGTCTCGATATATGCGTCCAAATCGAGGAAAGGCAAAGCCAATTTCTCCCCGAGAATGCTCCCAACGGTGGTCTTGCCGCTGCCCGAAGGCCCATAGAGAAAGATGTGCCCACTCATGCCCACCAGACCTTGTCGGAATCATCGAGGGAAAGGTCCGCCAGCTGCGCTTTGCGCAGCGCCGCAAAACGAACCTGCAACTCGACCAGGGTATCGCCGCCCAGCTTCTCCAACAACGCGTCCGCCAGCACGAAAGCAGTCACGGCTTCCAGCACCGGCACGGCGCGCGGCACGTGGCAGGAATCTGAACGCACGTAATTCGTGTGTGTTTCCACTCCCGCTGCCAGGTCGACTGTGGGCTGCGGCGCGAGGGTGCTGGCGATGGGTTTGAGCGCGGCACGCAGCACCAGCGGCTGGCCGTTGGAAATGCCGCCTTCGACCCCGCCGGCGTGGTTGCCCGCGCGGCGCAGCCGCCCGCTATCCAGGCAGATGGCATCCTGCGCCTGCGAACCGCGCAGGCCGGCAGCGGCAAATCCATCGCCGATTTCCACGCCCTTAACCGAGGGGACGGAAGCGAGCGCGCCCGCCAGACGTGCGCCCAGGCGCCGGTCCCCCTGCACATAGGAACCCAGGCCGACCGGCAGGTTGAGCGCAAAAATTTCTACCACCCCGCCGAGCGTGTCTTTTTCTTCAATCGCCCGTTGCATGCAAGCGCGCATGCGCTCAGCGGCAGCCGCGTCCGGACAGCGCAGCTCGCTGGCTTCCGGGGCACTTAGGCAGGCAGGGTAATCCTGCACATCGCCTTGTATGCTTTCGCCGCCGATGGCGCGCACGAAACCACCGACGAGAATACCGAATTGCGCCAGGAAATGCCTGCAGATGGCGCCGGCAGCCACGCGCATGGTCGTCTCACGCGCCGAGGCGCGCTCCAGCGCCGGGCGCAGATCATTGAACCCATACTTGAGCGCGCCGGCCAGGTCGGCATGACCCGGGCGGGGTGCGCTCATGGCGGCGACAGGCTTGCCTTTCCAATTAACGTGGTCGTCGTTTTCGACCAGCAAAGCGATGGGTGCGCCGGTAGTCTGGCCGGCCAGCACTCCCGAGAGGATTTTCACCGAATCGCGCTCGATCTGCATGCGCGCGCCCGAACCCAGACCCCGCTGACGGCGAGCCAACTCATGATCGATGACAGCGGCATCCAGCGGCAGGCCGGCCGGCATGCCTTCCAGGATGGCGGTCATGGCCGGACCATGCGATTCACCGGCAGTCAACAAGCGCAGGTTCATGCTTCCTCCAGGGCGTTTCTTAATACATCCAGCGGCACCTTGCGTCCGGTCCACAATTCAAAAGACAGGGCGGCCTGCTCCAGCAGCATGCCCAGGCCGCTTTCGGCCGGCAAGCCGGCGGCCCGCGCCCGGCGCATGAGCAGCGTCTCGCGCGGCTGGTAAATCAGGTCGTAGACTGCCGCCAGGGATGGAAATGCCAGCTCGTCCGGCCAGGGACAGCGCTCCACCTGTGGAGCCATGCCGAGCGGGGTAGTATTCACGATCAAAGCAAGTTCTTCCAGGTTCGGCGCGAGCGTTTGCGCGGTGAGCGCGATCGCCTTCACAGGTAAGCCGATTCCGCGCAAATCCTGCGCCAGGGCTAGCGCCTGTTCCGCACGCCGGGCAGCCAATAAAACCTGCCAACCTTCCTTTAATAAGGCATAAACTACCGCGCGGGCGGCGCCGCCCGCGCCCAGCACCAAGACTTGCAGATCTCGACCCGGCTGCAGGTTGGATTGAGTGAAAAAACATTTCAGATCAGACAGAAAACCGGGGGCATCCGTGTTGGCGCCGATCAACCTTCCTTCGTTCACATAAACCGTATTCACCGCGCCGATGGCCTGTGCCGCGGGAGTTAACTCATCCACCAGCGGCAGCACCGCCTGTTTGTGGGGGATGGTCACGTTCAAGCCGTCGATCTCACCCGCGCGCAGCCGCGCGAGCAAGGCCTGCAAAGTCTGTGTGTCCTGCGGCTCCACCGGGTAAAGCGTGTAGCTGCCTGACAACGCGCAACAATCCAGCGCGGCCTGATGGATGCGCGGTGAGAGGCTGTGGGTCAGCGGAAAACCGGTCAAACCCAACTGCATCACCGCAATCCCTCCAGCACGCGGAAGAAATCCGGGAAAGTCTTGGAGACACAGGCGGGATTCTCGATGGAGATGCCCGGTACGCGCAGCCCGACCAGCGAGAAAGCCATGGCCATGCGGTGGTCGTTGTAGGTTTTGATGACCGCCGGGCGGAAATCTGTACAGGGCTGGATGAGCATGCCGTCCTCAAATTCCTCGACCTGCACTCCTATGCGGCGCAGTTCGGCGCAGGCAGCCGCGATGCGGTCGGTTTCCTTCAGGCGGGCGGAGGCAATCCCGCGGATGCGCGTTGCGCTGCACGCGAAGGGCGCCAGAGCCGCCAGAGTCTGGGCGGTATCGGGGATATCGCGCATGTCCACGTCCACGCCGCTCAAAGCCTGCGCAGCGCGCACACGGATGCCGTCCGCTTCTTCCGCGACCGTACAACCCATGCGCGCCAGCACATCTAAAAAAGCCAGGTCGCCCTGGTTGGAACGGCGGCTGAGTCCCTCCACCAGCAGGCTGCCGCCGCACAAGGCGGGCGCGGCGAAGAAGTAGGAAGCGGCGGTGGCATCCGGCTCGATGGGCACCTGCCGGCAGGCGCGATAACGCGCCGACTGGATGAGAAAGCGGCGGTAGCCTTCACGCTCGACCGCCACGCCGAAATCCGCCATCATGGCAAGGGTCATGTCCACATAAGGTTTGGAAGCCAGCTCGGTGGTCACGGTGATCTCCACCGTCTGGGCGGCGCAGGGCGCCACCATTAACAGGGCGGAGAGAAATTGCGAGGAAATGTTGCCGGAAATTTCGGCCTTGCCGCCGGGCAGACCGGCTGCATGGATTTTGAGAGGCAGGCTGGCAGGTTCCCGGCCGCCGTCCGGCGCGGCAAGGTCAGCGCCCAACTGCCGCAGGGCGGAGACCAGGTCGCCGATGGGGCGCTCGTGCATACGTGCGTCGCCTTCCATAAAATAATCCCCCTGCCCGAGGGTCAGCATGGCTGCCAGGAAACGTGCAGCCGTGCCGGCGTTGCCAACGTACAGGCGCGCGCTTTCTGCCGGAATCTTCCCGCCCAGGCCTCCCACCGTGATGCCGGCCTTTTCCGGCTCGAGATTGATGCGGAAACCCAGGTTCTGCAGTGCGTTGGCAAAATAAAATGAATCATCCGAAAAAAGCGCGTTGGTGAGCGTGCTGAAACCGTCCGCCAGGGCGGCGATGAGCAGCGCGCGATTGGTCAGGGATTTCGAACCGGGCACGCGCACGCGGGCGTCCAGCGTTTTTTGCAAGGGAATAATATCGAGAATCTGGGTGGGAATTTCAGGTGTCATAGGCTCCTAGGATGTCAATGCAAGATAGCGGCCGCGGGCCGCGTCGAGGATGGTGTTCAGTTCAGCATATTCTTCCAACTGCAGGGCGACTTCGATTTCCGCCAGGCGCTTGCGGAAAACTTCCATTTCCGCCAGCACCCGGTCGCGGTTGGCAGCCAACACGCCGCCCATCATGCCGGAGGGTGTGCCCGCCAGGCGCGCGGTGGAGCGGAAGCCCGGCCCGACCAATTCGGGGGAGAGCGCGTCCGGCATGCTCAGGCTCAGGGCGGAGGAAAGCAGAAATGGCAGGTGGCTGACGGCGGCCAGGGTGCCATCGTGCTCCGCGGCATCCATCCAGAGCGGGCGCGCGCCGAGCAGTTCGATTAATTGCAGGGCAGCGCTGCGCGCGGCCGCTCCGCTGCGCTCCAGCGGGGTCAGCACGAAAGCGGCGTTTTCAAACAGGGTGTCTTCGGCATTTAGCAGGGTGAGTTTTTCTTTGCCGCAGATGGGATGGCCTCCCAACGGGTCGAAGCGCGGCGGCAGCGCCTGCATGGCAGCCAGCACGCCGCGCTTGGCGGAAGCGAGGTCCAGCACCACGCAAGCATTTTCCACGTACTGGGGCAGGCGCCCCAGCCAGGCCACGATCTCCGGAAGGGGGCAGGCCAGGATGACCATGTCGGCATCCGCCAGCATGGCGCGCGGGTCGCTGCCGGCGGCGTCCACGGCGTCCATACGCTGCGCCAGTTCCAACGTCGGTGCGTCCACGTCCAGCGCGTTCAGGCGCGCGCAGTGCCCTTTCAGGCGCAACGCCAGCGAGCCGCCCATTAATCCCAGACCGATCACGGTTACCTTTGCCTCACTCAGCTTAAAGCCAGGCTCATCCATGCGCCCCTCCGTTCAGTTTCAGGGGGAGCGACGATTTAGGCGGCACCAGGCGGCGGTCGACCGCTTCGGCCACGGCTTTCACCTGGCGCAGCATGCGGGCGAAATCATCCGGGGTGAGCGACTGGCGACCATCGGAAACTGCGTGCGCCGGATCGGGATGCACCTCGACAATCAAGCCGTCCGCGCCGGCCGCCACGGCCGCCCTGGCCACCGCCGGGACGTAAGCGGCATGGCCGGTGGCGTGGCTGGGATCCAGGATCACAGGCAGGTGCGTGCGCGCTTTCAACACCGGGATGGCGTTGATGTCGGTTGTGTTGCGCGTGGCGGTCTCGAAGGTGCGGATACCGCGTTCGCACAGGATCACACGGTCGTTGCCGCCCGAGAGGATGTACTCCGCCGCCATCAGCAAATCCTCGACTGTGGCACTCAGCCCGCGCTTGAGCAGCACCGGGATGCGCGTCTCGCCCACACTGCGCAGCAGGCTGTAGTTCTGCATGTTGCGTGCGCCGATTTGCAGCATGTCCACGTATTTCAACATGAGCGGCAATTGCGCTTCGGACATGACCTCCGCCACCACGGGCAGACCGGTGAGGGCGCGCGCTTCGGCCATGTATTCCAAGCCAATCTCGCCCAATCCCTGGAAGGAGTAAGGCGACTGGCGCGGTTTGTACACGCCGCCGCGCAGGGCATTCGCCCCGGCCGCCTTGACCGCCTGGGCAGACGCAATGATCTGTTCACGCGATTCCACCGAACAAGGCCCGGCAATGATGGGGATTTCCTTACCGCCGATGGTAAAACCGCAGAAAGGAAAGACCGAATCCTGCGGGTGGAAACGGCGCGAAGCCAGCTCGTATGGCTCGGTAACTGCCAGCACGTCCTTCACGCAGGGCAGCGCTTCCAGGACATCCATGGGCAGGCTGCGGTTCTCGCCAACCACGCCGATAATGGCGCCTTCCTGGTTGACATTGGCGTAAGCGGTCATGCTGTTCTCGTGCACCGTTTCGATGACGGTATCGATTTCTTCGCGGGTAGCTCCCGGCTGCATAATGATCATCATGGTCTTGCTCCTTTACGCTTCTTTTTTCGAGTTTGAAAGCGCCCAATCCGGGCGCAGGGACTTGGCATTTCGCAGGTAAACGTGCCTGATCTCCTGCGAGGTTTTCTCGGTATTCCAGTGCAGCAGCACCCGGACGCAGAGCGGCAGGCTGCCCGGCACGGGGATCTCGCGCGTGCAGAGCATGGGCACATCCTCCCAACCCATGTGCCGCGCAGCCTCGGCGGGAAAAGCCGAAGCAATATCATCAGTCACGGTAAAGATGGCGCTGGCGATATCCGCGCTGCGCAGGTCAGGATTAGCCGCCAGAATAGCTTCCAGCAGCTCGCGCACAGCCGCGGACACCTGTTCGCGTTCATCCTTCTCAACGGTTGTGGCACCTCTAATTCCTCGCATGGCATTCTCCCAAACAAAAAGAGCGGGCCGCTTGGCTCGCTCTTTCGGTATCCAGGTATTTTTTATTCTACCTATCGTTTAAGCGCCACCAACGGCAACCGGGATCGGGAGCCGTAATAAAAATAGTAGCCAAAAAAGAAACGATAGGATGTGTTCATATTGGGCGCAATTCTATAACAACCTATGACATCTGTCAATACTTCTGCTGTAATTCATCGCGAAAACGCGGGTAACAGCCCAGCACGCGCAGCAGCAGCGCCGACCTGCCCAGTTCTTCAAGAGCGCCATCCACAGGCTCGGTGCCAACCGCGCCGGTGAAATCGATGTAGAAAAGGTAATCCCAGGTTTTGTCCACCAGCGGGCGCGATTCGATCTTGGTCAGGTCGATATTCCGCGCAGCGAAGGCATTCAGCGCCTTGTAGAGCGCGCCCGGTTCGTTCTTGACCGTGAACACGATAGAGGTTTTCGCACTGCCCTGAAAGATTCTTGGCCGGGGCATAATTTCCAGGAAGCGGGTGTAATTCTCCGGGTTATCCTCGAAATCCTCACGCAGGATGCGCATCCCGTAAATCTCGGCCGCGCGGCGCGAGGCGATGGCCGCGCAGGTTGGGTCACCGGAAGCTTTGAGCAGTTTCACGCTGCCGGCGGTATCGTAGACCGCTTCGGTCTTGAGGCCCAGCTTGCGCAAGGAAGCCGCGCACTGGCCGAGGGCTTGCGGGTGGCTGATCACTTTGGAGATGGAGGAAATATCGGCATCGGGAAATCCGATCAGGCAATGGCGCACCCGCAGGGTATATTCACCGGTGATGTGCAGGGCGTAGCGCAGCAGCAGGTCGTAATTCTGGTGAATGCTGCCGGCCAGCGAGTTCTCGATGGGGATCAGGCCGGAATCGCAGGTGCCGTTGGTGACCGCCAGGAAGACGTCCTCGAAGGTTTCGCAGGGGACCATCTCCACCGCGCCGTAATAAGCGCGGCCGGCTTCCTCGCTGTAAGCGCCGGGTTCGCCCTGGAAAGCCGCTCTCACGCGCGCCCCGCTTTCTGCGCCCAATCCAGGATGGCGCGAAAGCCCGCGGCGATGTCCGCGTCCGAGGCGGCGATGGTCATGCGCACGAAGCCTTCACCCTGGCGGCCGAAAGCTGTGCCAGGCACCAGGCCGACGCCGGCCTCGTCCAGAATACGCTCGCAGATCTCCGTTGAAGACAGTCCTAACGCGCGCAGGTCGAGGAAGAAATAGAACGCGCCCTGCGGCGGGGTCAACTTCAATGGGGTAACCGGATATTGGTTATAGATATCCAACACCAGTTGGCGGCGGCGGGCGTATGCCGCGTGCATCCCCGCTGCGGCAATTTGCATGGCGGGGTCGCTCAAAGCGAAGGCCGCAGCCTGCTGCACGAAGGGCGCCACGCAGGTGATGGAATTCTGGCTGGCGCGCAGGGCGTTATCGACCAGCGCCTGGGGCGCGGCCAGATAACCCACGCGCCAACCGGTCATGGCGTAAGTCTTGGAGAGGCTGTTCAACAGCACCACGCGCTCGCGGAATTCGGGGAAAGCAGCCACGGAAAGCGGTTTTTGCTCGAAATACAGATTCTGGTAGACCTCGTCGCTGACCACCCACAGGTCGTGCGATTGCGCAAAAGCCAGCAAATCGCGCAGATAGGCGCGCGCGGGGATGGCGCCGGTGGGGTTGGCGGGATAGTTGATCACAATGGCGCAGGTTTGCGGGGTGAGGGCATTCTCCCAGGCGGTCAGCCTGGGCAGGAAACCGTCTTCCGGCAGCGCCGGAACGAGACGCACCGTCCCGCGCAGCTGGCGCACCAGATTGGCGTGCGTGCCCCAGCTCGGGTCGGGGATAAGCACCTCATCGCCGGGATTGAGAATGGATTGCATGGCCAGGTAATAGGCATGGATGCCGCCGTGCGAAACCAGGATTTCATGCTGCGGATCGTAAGGCGGTTTTTGACCATTGGAACCGTCGACAAGCTGAGCCAATTGCGCCGCAATGGCCGCGCGCAATTCGGGCAAGCCGCGGCTGGGCACGTAATGGGTCCACCCGGCTTGCAGCGCCCGAACGCCCGCCGCGATAATCTCCGGCGGCGTGGTGAAATCCGGGTCGCCCGCGTTCAGGGCAATAATCGGCCGCCCGGCGGCTTTCAACGCCAGGATGCGGTCGGTCGCCGCCACAGTGGGCGATTGCACAATCTGCTCGAATTGACGGTTCAGTCTCATTTGGAGATGAAAGATACCACAAAAATCCAAAACTACTAACCCAACCGCGCGCTTTCTACTATAATCTCTTTGGCAGCATTATCACAATTCCCAGGCAGCGAGGTGAAGTATGGAAGATAAAGTAATCGTCGGTTTGGTGATCGCCCAACCCGTCAAGGATAGCGGCCAACCGCTTTCAGAGGTCGAAAAATATACGCAGGATCCCAAGCCGGAAGTGATCCTCTTCCCGGAGGATCACATTTACACCGAGAAATTGCCCGACCTGCAGGCCATCGCGCGTGAGCGCGGTAAGTGGATCATCAGCGGCATGCAGGACCGCGAAGACTGCAATCCGAAATTCAAGAAAGCGGCGGTGGTGAACCCGCAGGGCGAGCTGGTTGGATTGCACGTCAAGACTTCCCTGACCTACAACGAACTCTCCAAAGGCTTCACCAACGGCGACCGCCTGGATGTTTTCCAGACTGATTTCGGCGCCATCGGCGTTTCCATCTGTTACGAAATGCATTTTCCCGAGGTGGCGCGCAGCTACGCGCTGCAGAGCGCCAGGCTGATTTTCAACCCGGTCGGCACCGGCATGTGGCACGAAACCCAGTACGCCACCTGGACGTCCATCGGGCGGGTGCGCGCGGCGGAAAACGGCATCTTCTGCGTAGGCTGCAGCCACGCGAACGACGCGGTACCCATGGCCTACGCTTACGCGCCGGACGGCACCTGCCTGCTGCAGGCGCGCGACGCCGCGCGCATGGCTGTGGTGAGTTTAGACCTGACGCAGTGCTTCGGTATGTTCCTGGAACACCGCCAGCCGAAACTGTACGGCAGGCTGATCGAATCATGAACGCGGATTTAGGTTCTGCGAGTCGATCTCAAGATCGTGCTATGATTGAATCAGCGTGAGTTTGCGAATCCAGTCCGATTAACCAGGTTAACCCATGTCAAAATTCAACCCCAGGCAAAAACGCGTCTTCCTGATTCTGATCGCGATGTCGATCGCGGATTTTATTTTGATGATCAAACCCAATGCAGCCGCCTCGCTGAACCTGGCCATGGTGCGCATGTTCGAGCCGGACGAAGCCGCGCAGCTCACCCCGCTCCTGAACATGCTGGCGCCGGCGGATGGTCTTGTTCAATCGCTCAAGAATTTCTTGTTATACCAGTATTACTTCTACGGATTTCCTTTCTTCGGCTATTCCGCTTTAACCATCCTGCCCCTCAAGTTTGCGGACGCGCTGGGCAGCATCCCGCAGGTTATGCTGATCCTGCGCCAGGCGGTCAGCGTGCTGCCCATGCTGATTGCGCTGCTGATGCTGGTGTATTTGCAGGATGGCTTCCGCACCTACCGTTCGGTGGTGCTGTACGCCTTGCTGCTGAGCGTGCCGGCTGTGCTGGCTAACCACTTCTGGTGGCACGTGGACAGCCTGGTGTTCCTGATGATCGTGCTGGTGATGGTTTTCCTGGTGAAGGACGACCTGCGCTTCGGAAAACACTTTCTGATCGCGGCCGCCCTGACCGGCTGCGCCACGGCCACCAAACTGATGGGTGTGTATTTCTTCCTGACCATCGCCAGTTTGCTGGTTCTCGGTTTCGTCCAAAAGAAAGTACCCTTCAAGAAATTGCTCACCTCCGCCCTGCTCTTTCTGGGAATCATGGGGCTGGCGTACCTGGTCTCCAATCCTTTCCTGGCATCTTATTGGGCCAGGGAGGAATACAAGCTGATCTTCAGCAAGCAGATGAGCATGCTCTCGGAAGGCTACGGCGTGGTTTACGAAAAAGGCCTGGCGCAAGCCTGGCCGACCATGCGGCAATATTACGGCGAGTGGTTCTTTTTGCTGGCCGCGCTGGCCGCCGCGGTGTGGGGCATCTTCAAGAGTCCCAAAAAATTGCTGCACGTCATCATCCTGACCTGGCTGCTCCCGTTAAGCATCTCTGTAATATGGTTCACGCACTTCAAATACCAATACTGGCTGCCGGCTGCCCTGCCCTTGTTCTCCTGCCTGTGCGCCTGGCTGCCGGAGAAATTGGAGCTGCGGGAAATTACAAAGCATCCCACCAGGGCTATCCTGCCGCTGCTGGCTATCGGTTTGCTCGCGGTTCAATTCAGTCTTTTCCTGCAATCCGATCTAACTGCCTATACGCAACGCGTTCGCCGGGCGGAGAATAACGCGGAAATCGCTTTCTACGATAACGCCCGCAAGGCGCTGGCCGGTTTACCGGAAGCCCCCATGAAAGTTTATTTCGATTACCGCCTGTACGCCCCCGACACGCCGGGTTGGACGCTGGAGACATCTTACGATCTGCTTTCGTACAACTACGTGCAGGAACGGGACTATGACGTACTGCTATTGCAGCAGCAGCGCATTGCCGATTACCTCGACCCATCCGCAGCGGGCATCGATACGCAGCAGTTCGCCAACAGCCAGGCTTTTTACGCGGACGCGCAGCGCGGCGAATTGCAGGGTTTCCGGCTGCTCTACCGCGACCAAACCGGGCTGGTGTTCGTACGGGATACCATTCCGGTAAGCCCTAACCCATAACTGATTTGGAGACAGCCCATTCCAATAATCCGCATGCAGTTCCATGCGGATTTTTTTATATATATTATTTACATTTTTACCTTGACACATGATTCAATGGTGCTATACTGGGGTATAGTATTATGTTTAGAGAATACAGAGAACGCTTTTATAGAGCAGAGAAAAAGAAATGCCTTTATACGAATACCAATGCAAGAACTGCAATGAATCTTTCGAGAAAATCGTGCGATTTTCCGAAGCCGAGCAGCTTCCGCCCTGCCCCAACTGCGGCAGTACGGATACTCGGAAGAAGATTTCGGCGGCCGCTGCGCTGGGCGGTTCCTCTTCCGGTTCAACCGGCGGGGGCTGCGGTTCCGGCGGAGGATTCACTTGAGCCGGATAAGACAGCATCGGCCGTGCGCTGATGGAGGAAATGATGAAAATTGAAAACACAGAAAACAAGCAAAAATTAATCCAGCGCCTGCGCCGCATCGAAGGACAGGTACGAGGCGTGCAGGCCATGCTGGAAGAGGAACGCGATTGCCGCGAGATCATGCAGCAGCTCAGTGCCATTCATTCGGCGGTGCAATCCACCAGCCGGGCATTTTTCCATGACTATGCAGCGGTTTGCCTTTCCGAGATGGATGAAGACATCCTCGCCGGCAAAAGCGGATCGATCCAGGTCCGGCGCGAGCAAATTCTGCAGGATATGATCAGCTTGATGGATAAAACACCATAGAGAAGGACAAAATGTTCACTACCAATAGCCAGGAAAATAATCACTACGATGTGATCATCATCGGCGGCGGCCCGGCCGGCGCCACCGCAGCCATCTATGCCTCGCGCGCCGACCTCAAGACGCTGGTGATCGACAAAGGCCTGACGGCCGGCGCGCTGGGCGCCACCAGCCGTATCGCCAATTATCCCGGCGTAAGCGGCGACGTCAGCGGCGCCGACCTGCTGGAGCGCATGCGCGCGCAAGCCCGCTCCTTCGGAACTGTGTTCGCCACCGATAAGGTCATCGGCGTGGACCTGGCCGCCGAGGACAAGCTGGTGTTCGGCAACAACGGCAGTTACTCCGGCCGCGCCGTGATCATCGCTACCGGTTCGATGGGGCGCGGCACACCCCTCAAGGGCGAAATGGAATTGCTCGGCAAGGGCGTTTCCTACTGCGCCACCTGCGACGCGGCGTTTTTCCGGGAACAGGACGTGGCCGTGGCCGGCAGCAGCGATGAAGCCATCGAGGAAGCGCTGTTCCTGACCCGCTTCGCCAGTCATGTGCACTTCTTCTGCCCGTCGGAAGCGTTGAAAGCACCCGCCGCTTTGGCGGAAGAGCTGGAGAACAATCCGAAAGTAACCCTGTACATGAACACCAGCCTGCGCGAGATTATCGGGCGCGATGCGGTGGAAGCCGTACGCATCGAAACCAGGGGGGATGGCGAAAAGACCATAGCGGTTAAAGGCGCCTTTGTCTACCTGCAGGGCGGGCACCCGATCACGGATTTTCTGCAGGGACAACTGGAGGTCAACGCGGGCGGCTGCCTGGCGGTCGACCACGAGTTCCAAACCACCATCCCCAACGTGTACGCGGTGGGCGACGTGCTGTGCAAGCACATCAAACAGGTGGTGGTTGCCGCCGGTGAAGGCGCGGCCGCGGGAATGGCCGCCGAGAAAGCCCTGCGCGGACGCCGTCAGGCGATTGTCGATTGGGCGAAATAAAAATCAAACTGGAATTATCAAAAAAAGAAATGGAGATCAAAATGAACGAACCTGTACATGTAAGCGATGCTGAATTCGAGAAGGTAGTATTGAAAGCCGATAAACCCGTGATCGTGGACTTTTGGGCGCCCTGGTGCGGCCCTTGCCGCATGGTCGCTCCCATCCTGGACAAGCTCGCCAAGGAAATGGGCGACAAGGTACTGATCGCCAAGGTCAACACGGATGAAAATGCCGATTGGGCCACTCGTTACGGGGTGCGCGGTATCCCCACCATGCTGTTTATCAACAACGGTGAAGTGGTGCATACGCAAGTGGGCGCCCTGCCAGAAGCGCTGCTGCGCGACGTGCTGGATCAGTTTTTAGCCGCAGTTGCCTCGCCGGCTGCCGAATAAATTCACACAAAGAGAGAGGTTGGACATCCAACCTCTCTCTTTTTTTCGTAATATTAAAATTAGGCTGTATTTCGTTCCCCTCAATCCAACCTACCTTGCGTAAATTTACTTGAAATGGAATTCTACAGGTTAGATCGAGTGGGACGAATCCCTAATTCTAGTGTCGGGTTGGACAAGCACCAACCCGACCTACTTGAGTTTTTGTAGGTTGGTTGGTGGTGTTCTCGTAGATCTTCGTATAAAATGCGGAGATCACCCAACTTTTTTACAGAATATTTTTCTTTATCGCCAATGTAGTCGAGATCGCCACGCCCACCTGCGGTGGGCTCGCGAAGACAAACATAGAGCGTTGGGTTTCACATTGCTCTGCATCATGCGGTCGAAAGCCGCTGTTACAGAGTATCTCCGTCCACTGCTTTTGCAGTGGACTACGACGCTCAACCCAATCTACTTTAGTTGAAGTGGCATTCGGCAGGTTAGATTGATTGGAACGAGTTCCTAATATAAGTGTCGGGTTGGACAAACACCAACCCGACCTATTTAATTTGTTATGCTAATCTTTGATCAACTCGTACATAAATTTCTTGAATGCCGGGCCATCCACGCCGGTCACGATGGTTGAATTGGGCTGGTAAGGTTCGGTCTCAAAGAAATATTTGCGTTTGCGGAAAACGGTCGTACCGCGCGTATAGGTCCCGCCGCGCTCCACACTGGTCTGCGCGGTGAAGCTTGTCTTAATCAGTTCGGGGCGTGAGAAAACCGCATAGGCTACCGGGTCGGGCAATTCCAGTTCGCGATACCCCCTTACTTTCTGTGCCAGGTCGTAGGTGGTGTGGTTGCAATCCATGCAGAAAGCAGCCGTCTCACCCGCCGCACGGAAAGAGGTGATCTCATCATCGGTCAAAGGAGCCTGGTTGGTCTGGCAGGCTTCCAGGGTGACTAAGGTAATCGGAACGCCGAAATTAAACACCAAAAAAGCGGAATCCGGGTCAGCCATGATGTTGAACTCGGCGCAGGGGGTGTGCGGGTTGCTGTAAAAATTGGCGCCGCCCATGATGGTGATGCGCGGTACTTTTTTCATCACCTCAGGTGCCTGCAGCATGGCCACGGCGATGTTGGTGAGCGGTCCAATGGTGACCAGCTCGATGTCCCCGCCGCCTGCGCCGATGATGCGGATAAGCGCGTCTACGGCATGCTCTGATTCGGGCTGCTGGACAGGCGCGCGGAAACCGACATCGCCCATGCCGTCCTTGCCATGCACCTGGGTGGCATCTTCCAATTCGCACAGCAGCGGCTTGGCAATGCCTTTATAGACAGGAGGTTTATACGTACCGGCATAATCGATGGTTTGCAACGCATTATAAGTAGCCTGCTGCATGGGCACGTTGCCGGAAACGGTGGTGATTGCCAGGACTTTCACGGAAGGATCGCGCAGTGCCATCACCAGGGCGACAGCGTCATCGGAACCGGTATCAGTATCGATAATGATTTTTCTCATGTTAATTGCTCCCGGATTTATCCACGATCAAGCTGAAGACATAGTCTTTGAAAGCCTGCCCATGCAATTGGTAAACGACTTTGCAATTGAAGTCGCCGATTTTCTCATTATTATCCGCGCGGAAGGGGTGGGTTGCTTCCGTGCGCCGGTCGTTGATAGTGGCGCCGTAAACCTGCTCGCTGCCGGTGGTTTCCACGCGCGTGTAGCAGTCGAAGCTGCCTTTGATCAACTCCGGCTTGACCAGGATCGCGATGGCGGTGGGATCGGGCAGTGTGAGCGCCGGATGGCCGAAATAAGCCTCGTCGCAGGCGATCAACCCGCGGTTGATATCCACGCAGAACGCGGCCAGTTTGGAGCCGCAGGTGCGCAAATATTCCAGATCCTGCGCGCTGAATTCACTCTCGTCGTGGCAGGCTTCAATGGCTGCCATCACCACCGGTATGCCGGAGGCGAACAGGATATCAGCCGCTTCGGCGTCCTGCCAGATGTTGTACTCGGCCAGCGGATTGGAATTGCCCTCAAAAGCCGCCCCGCCCATGATGGTGATGCAAGGCACTTTTTTCATCACTTCGGGTGCTTTAACGATCGCCAAAGCGACGTTGGTCAAGGTACCCAGCGCCACGATCTCGATATCGCCATCACCCTCGCGCACAATCTTGATGATGGCATCCACCGCGTGCATTTTTTCAATTTTCAGTGTTGGTTCTTTCAGGGTGCCCAGGTCGCCCATGCCGTCGTTGCCGTGAATCGAGGTGGCGTCGCGATGTTCGCGGAACATGGGTTTGGCAATACCTTCATACACCGGCGGAGCATACGTGCCGGCCGCTTCGATGCAGATGAGCGCATTGCGGGTAGCGGTTTTTACCGGGATGTTGCCCACCACGGTGGTGATCGCCAACACCTTCAGCTGCGGTTCTCGCAGCGCCATCACAATGGCGACCGCATCATCCGAAGCCGTATCGGTATCGATAATGATTTTTTTCAAAGGAATCTCTCCACTCCAGGGATTTTCGAAATACCGCACAATTATACATTCCATAGCCAAAACATTGGTCACATTCATTTAGCGAAATTCGGTCCACAAGATAAAAATCAAACAGATCGCTTACGCTTCCCGCTTTAACCAACGTTTATAATGAGTTCACTTAAATTAGAGGAAAAACATGATCGGTGGCGGAAGCTGGCATAATTATTTGCGTTCGGGCAGTGATGAAAAACCCAAATTGACCCGCGGATTGCTCAAACGGGTCTTTCAATACGCGGCAGCCTATCGCTGGAAACTGGCGGCGATGTTGTTCCTGATCCTGGCCACCACCGGGTTATCACTGCTCTCCCCGTTGATTCTGCGCAACCTGATCGATATCACCATCCCTTCGAAAGACATCCACCAATTGGTGTTAATAGCCCTCGCGCTGCTGGCGCTGCCGGCTGTCAAAGGCCTCATCCAGGTGGTGGAACGCCGCCTGAACGCCAGCGTGGGGGAGGGCGTGATCTTCGACCTGCGCTGCGCCCTGTTCGAGAAATTCCAGCACATGCCGCTGAGCTTCTTCACCCATACCAAGGTAGGCGAGATGGTCAGCCGCTTGAACAACGACGTGATCGGGGCGCAAACCGCCATCAGCAACACCATCGTCAACCTGATCACCGACCTGGCACAGGCCGTAACGGTTTTCATCGTGATGGCAACCATCGAATGGCGCCTGACACTGATCAGCACTGCCATCATGCCGCTGTTCATCCTGGCTGCGCGCCTGCTGGCGAATAAACTGCGTGACGCCGCCCGCCAGCAGATGGAAGCCAACGCCGGCATGAACGCGGTGATCAATGAAACCCTCAACATCGGCGGGGCGCTGCTGGTGAAGCTGTTCGGCCAACAGGACAGCGGCGCAGCCCAATTCCGGCAGCGCGCGCGAAAAGTACGCGACCTGGGCGTGCAGCGCGCCGTGATCGGCTCAATATTCTTTATGATCGTCGGGCTGTTAGGCGCTGTGGGAACCGTGCTGGTTTATGGTTTCGGCGGCTGGCAGGTGATCATCGGCAGATTATCGGTCGGCACCATTGTGGCGTTGGGTTCCTACCTGGGCATGCTCTATAGTTCGCTGCAAAGCCTGGCCAACGCGCCGGTCGAATTCAGCACGTCGGTGGTCAGCTTCGAGCGCGTGTTCGAAGTGATCGACCTGCCGATGGAGATCGAGGACAAACCCGGTGCGCTGGCGCTGGACAAGGCGCACGGTGAAATCCGCTTCGAGCACGTGTGGTTCGAATACAACGACCAGCCCAAGGGCTTGCTCAATCCTGTGCAGCGCTTCGGGCGGGACGCGGAAGAAAAACCTGTGCTTTCGGAAGAGATCAAGGCCTCGGTTAAAGAAGGTCCGGAGGGTGAGAGCCAGGCGCGCAAGGTAGCCTTGCGCGACATCGATTTCGGAATCCAGCCGGGGCAGTTGACCGCGCTGGTCGGGCCAAGCGGGGCGGGTAAAACCACCCTGACCTACCTAATCCCGCGCCTGTACGACCCCAACCAGGGGCGCATTTTGCTGGACGGGCACGACCTGCGCGATTTGACGCTGGACTCGCTGACCGCCCAGATCGGCATGGTCACGCAGGAAACCTTCCTGTTTCACGATACCATCAGCGCCAACCTGCGTTTCGCCAATCCGCAAGTGCCGCAAAGCCGGATCATCGAGGCGGCTAAAGCCGCCAACATCCACGACTTCATCAACGAGCTGCCGGACAAGTACGACACCATCGTAGGCGAGCGCGGCTACCGCCTGAGCGGCGGCGAGAAACAGCGCATCGCCCTGGCGCGCGTGATCCTGAAAGACCCGCGCATCCTGATCCTCGACGAAGCCACCAGCAGCCTGGACAGCCAGTCCGAAGCGCTCATCCAGGAAGCCCTTAAGCGCGTGATGGCCGGGCGCACCAGCATCGTGATTGCCCACCGCCTGAGCACCATCCTGGCGGCCGACCAGATTTTGGTGCTCAACCGCGGCAAGATCGCCGAACGGGGAACACATAAGGAATTGCTGAAGAAAAACGGTGTGTATGCCAAGCTGTATAACACGCAGTTTCGTCAAGCGTAAAACCTGGCAGCCCCGGATAAACCTGCTGCCTTTTTGTGATGGCCAACTTCAGATCATTTTAATATATTCAAGGATTACCAATCCTTTACAAACCATTAACGCGGCGTAAATCATTTTTTTAATAATTCTCAATACAATGGGGAAAATCCATCAATTGAGGATCCTTGAAGAATGAGAATCCTGTTCATTTGCGGTTCGCTCAACCAAACCACCATGATGCACCAGATCGCGCGCGAGCTGGGCGATCACGAGTGCACCTATACCCCCTACTATGCGGATGGATTGATCGGTATGCTGGCCAAATCCGGTTTGTTGAACAACACCATCCTGGGCGGCAGCCACCGCCGCAACACCATGAAATACCTGCGCGAGCATCACCTGCCGGTGGATATCGGCGGGAAGCGCGGCGCTTACGACCTGGTGCTGACCGGCAGCGATCTGATTGTACAACGCAACATTCGCAACAGCCGCATCCTGCTCATCCAGGAAGGCATGACCGAACCGGAAGGATTAATGTACCACCTGGTGAAACTCCTCAAGCTGCCGCGCTGGCTGGCCAACACCTCGGTCACCGGACTCTCCAACGCGTTCGACACCTTCTGCGTGGCATCCCAGGGATACAAGGACCTCTTCATCCATAAAGGCGTTGTGCCCGAAAAAATCGTGGTGACCGGCATTCCCAATTTCGACAACCTGGCGAACGTTCCCCCTTCCGATTTCCCATATCATGATCACGTGCTGGTAGCCACCACGCCCTTCCGCGAAACCATGAAACCGGAATTCCGGCCGCTGTTCATCCGCCGCTGCGTGGAAATCGCGGACGGCCGCCCGCTGATCTTCAAGCTGCACCCCCTCGAAAATACACGCCGCGCCATCCGCGAGATCAACCGCTACGCCCCCGGCGCGAAAGTATACTGGCGCGGGGACGTGAACGCGATGATGCTCAACGCCCAAACCGTGATCACGCAATGGTCGAGCTGCACCTTCGTGGCTATGGCGCTGGGAAAAGAAGTCTACTCAGACCTGAAAACCGAAGAGTTGAAGCGCCTGATGCCCATCCAGAACGGCGGCACTTCAGCGCAAAAAATATCCCAGGTTTGCCGGCAGATGTTGAACACCCCCATGCCGCTCATCGAGCAGCGCCGCAGGGATTTGCGCGCGCGTTCCATTTGGGATGAGCTGGGAATCCAGTAATTCGGAGAATTCAAACTGACTGGACTGCTGACAAGTAAAAGAGCCCGGCAGGCAGCCGGGCTTTTTCAGATTTGGTTATTGGCTTAAGCATACGGTCGATCAAAGCGCCGTTCGTAAACGTCATTTTTCTTAAGTTGTGAATCCCAGTACATTTGAGCCGCCGGCAGCTTAAGAACCAGTTTTAGAATCGGGATGAGTAAACCCGGGTAGCGTTCCACCGAAGCGAACGCGCGGACATTGGCAGGGTTGAACGCGCCATCGCGCGCCAGCCCGCCGCCCAACCCGCCAAGCTGCTCGAACAGGCTGCGGTTCATCTTGTCGGGCATGAGCCGCACGCCTTCGCAGCCGCCGCGCACCAGGGCGCCCAGATACGGGCTGCGCAGGCGCCCGGCCAGCGATTGCAGGTAATGCTCCAGGTAACGGGAATGCGCCGCTTCGGGAAAGCCGGATTGCACCAGGAAAGCCAGGGGCGGATTGGATGCCCCGCCCTCCAGCGAGGCTAACGCATCAATGAATTCTTTAACAATGCCGGGCATGCCGTCCGTGTAGAGCGGGAATCCCAATAAAACCGCATCCGCCCGGCGGAAAGACTCGATCAAAGCCTGCTTATCCTTTGTCATGGTCAGGTGCAGCATCTCCGCCGAAGTGCCTTCGACAGAAAGGAACCCATCAATGAACTTCTGCAGCAGGATGGGCGTGTTGCCCCGGCTGCCGCGCGGCGAACCGTTGATCACCAGCAATCGTTTGGGAGGGGAAATCCTAGCCAATGCGCCCTGCGGACACGCAGCCGGCCCCGGCTGAATTACAAGATCGCGGTTGGAGACGATCTTGTCTGCCAGTTCCGCCACCGGCAAACCGGTGGTTTCAGAAAAAGCCAGTTTGCTTTTAATATTGAGGGCCGTACGTGCAAAGATGCGGCCGACAAGATCAATTTGCGCCTGATCGTCATTCGCATCCGGCTGGACCAGAAGACCGAACACCGGATAGCGCTCATAGCGCGCCAGATGATGCGCTTCGCCGTTCACCATCGTGATATAGGGGTGAACCAGGGGAATGGATCGATCCATGGTTCTTTTCAGATAATAGGAGGGAAATCCCAGCACCAGAGGCGAAGCCCATAGCACGAAATCTGCCTGGATGGCCTGCCGGTTGACCTCATCCATATCGTCCTTAATCACACATAAACCGGGCGTTTTCACCCAGCAGCCGAAGCAGCCGGTGCAATGGCGGATGTTCATATCCTTCAGGATAAAATGGGTTACCTGATGTCTGTTGCGGGATAAAACTGCTTTCAAACCGGCCAGATATTCTGCCCAGGAACGGTCCGCGGCATCCGTCCTTCCATCCAAAATTACAATTTTCATTCTTCCTCTCTCATTTTCCCTTTCTAAATACCAGACTGATGACATCCCGCGGACAGACGTCCGCGCAGGTGGCGCACAGGATGCATTCGGAATTTTCCATTGCGCCTTGCTCAACCATGCGGTGCACTTCCAGGCTCATGGGGCAATTCTGCGTGCATTTTTTTCATTGGATACACTGCTCACTTTGCGCTTGCAAGCGAAAGGCCGGCCAGGTGAAAAGATTGCGGATCTTGCGCCCGAGAATCATGAAAGGCGCCATCCAGCAGATGCTGTGGCAGCCGCCCCGGCGTCCCAATCCCAGAGATAACAGCAGAAATATGCCGATTACAATAGAATAGATGATGTACTTCATGGGCGCATCCACCGATATGCCGGATTCGGTCAGCAGCAGCGCATCGACGCGTGTGTAGCCACCCGCGGAAATCGCCAAATATGCAATCATACCCAGCCAGATCAACCAGACACCCCATTTAACGTATTTCAACCATAGCTTGACTGGTTTATCGTTGACGCGCAGGCACATCTCCCCCAAAGCGCCGGCCGGGCAGATCCAGGCGCACCACAGGCGACCGAAGCATAATGAAGCAAGGAAGAGAATCCCGAAGGTGATGAAACTGGCGTTGATGATACCCTGCGAGGCGCCGTACAGGATTACGTATGGCGACAGGTAATTCATGGTGATGGGAAAAGCCAGCAGGGAAACAATCAGCACCAAAGCGCGTATCCTCTGGCGGAGTGTGTTTATTTTCATTTTGTTGCCCATTCTTTCTATTTTTACGGGCTATTTTTGCGGTACCCGGTGATTCTCCAGGTCGGCGATAATGTCGCGCGCCCATTCCTGCTGTGCTTTGGCAACGCGCATACCTAGATCAAGGGTGGTGTTCCAAAAGTAGGCTTCGCGCTCCGAATTGCACAACTTGCGATAGGTGGTGTTGATGCTTTCCGGGATCTTTTCATAGCGTTCGATCATCTCCTGCATCATGGCGTCGGCAAATTGAAAGATACGCAAATTGACCTCATCCGGGAATTGCCCGGCGAAAAATACCTGAATCAGCGGCGCGCTGTGCGGCTGGTCAACCTCCGGCTCGGAGAGCAGCCACTGGCGCAAGGCCTGCCTGCCCTGCTCGGTGATGGAATATACCTTGCGATCCGGGTGATCCCCGCCTTCCACAACCGTTCTGTCGACCAGCTTACCTTTGTACAAGCGATTCAAGGTGCGGTAAATCTGGCTCTGGTCGGCATACCAGAAATGGCGCACCGATCCATCAAAGGCTTTTTTCAGGTCATAACCGCTCATCGGTTGATAATTGAGGAATCCCAGAATGGCATAATCCAAGCTCATGAGCAACTCCTATATGCTTCGTTATATATATGCTTTATCTTATATATTATTATACATATAAAAATTAGTTTTGACAACCTTTTTCAGGAAAAATATCTAACCATCAATTTTCAAGGTATATAATCACCGAATAATTGAACGCTATCTTCCAGCGAGGGACAAAAATGAAAAGAAAAGCCCTGCTTGCTTCTTTTCTACTGATTTATTTATTATCCGCTTGCACAATCGGCGCGGACACGCCTGTCGGTGATGAAGCAACCAAAATTCAAACGCCCACGCAAGCTCCAATTCTGCTGCCAAGCGAGACTGCCGAACCAACGCCAATGGCAACTCCTGCCGATCCCAAACCTGTCATCATTGATACAGACATGGCGGCGGACGATTGGGGAGCGATTTTATATGTGCTGCAGAACAAGAATGCCAACGTACTGGGCGTGTTTCTCTCCGGTGACGGAGAAGCAACCTGCGTGCCGGGGGTGGATAACATTCTCAGGCTGGTAACCCTGACAGGGCACGATCCGATCCCGGTGGCCTGTGCCAGCCCGAAACCCCTGGCCGGCAGCAATAGTTTTCCGGATTCATGGCGAGGCGCCGTCAACGCATTCAATGGTAGAGAGGATATCCAGCCCGCCAGGAACAGCGCAACAAAGGAAAACGCGGTTCAAATGATGAATGAACTGCTGATGGATGCAAGCGAACCGGTCACTTTTCTGGTCACCGGACCGACCAGCAACGTCGCCCGCCTTGTGCGGGATTATCCCGAAGTTAAGGAAAAAATCGCACGCTTTTACGTGATGGGAGGAGCCGTGCTGGTGGATGGCAACGTAGCACCGGATAACCACGCCGAATGGAATTTTTACATCGATCCCGTGGCCGACAATATCCTGCTGAGAGCAGGAATACCCATCACGTTGGGTTCGCTCGACTACACCGATAACGTTCCCCTGACAAAGAGTTTCGTTTCACAGATGAAAGCCAGGCAGACAACCGCTGCAGCCCAATTTTTATACAGTTACGAAGAGGCCAATCCCTGGCGAATCGGTTCGGGCAACTACCTGTGGGATCAATCCACGGCAGTCATGATGATGAACGATTCCATAGTGCAATATGAAGACGTGCACGCTTGCGTGGCCGAAGAGGGTGAATACCAGGGTGCCATCCAACCGGACACGGAATGCCCGCTGCACCAATTCGGTGTGAAGGTGGACCCGGATGCGGTCTTTGAAGAATACTGGCAAGTGATCAACCGGGAGAAATAATGCCTGCGGAAAGCGGTTTTCTCGCGCTATTGAAGAATCACATTGATCTGGTCAGTGTGCCTTTCAGCGAGCGCGGTTCGCGGATACTGCTGTTTCGCACAGCGGATCGAGCCAGCCTGTATGTCAAGCTTGCAGAAAGGCTCACCTTTTTGAATGCCGACATCGAAGCCTACCTGCGCAGGCCGCCTTTCATCCGCGATTTGTGTCTACTGGATGAAAAGGGCAAAGCGCTGGATTTTGCAATCACCACTTACCCGCACCGGTTGATCCTTTCCACCGCCATCGGCAATTTCGGGGTGGCTTTCCATGATGAGCACACGCTTGCCATCGGCCTGTCGGCGGACAGGCGGGCCGGGATTGGGTTTATAGTCGATAAGGGCAAAGGTGAAACCCTGCTCAACGGCGGCCGGGTAAGCTCTTACCGCACCCTGGACTACCGTTGCAATACCAGACTGCTCCTGCATGCCCAATCAGCCGTGCAGGGCGATTGGAAGGTCGAACTGACGGCAGATAGCGCGCAGGATGGCACGATCACAATGCGCATCGGAGAAGTCGGAACAATCGATGAACACCCGGCGTTTTCAACCGCAGCGAACCGCGCTGCGCGACGCTGGGAAGACTGGTTCGCGAAAGCGCCGCCGGTGGATGAGCGCTACCGGAAAACGTATTACCTGGCCTGGTGGGTGATGGCCAATAACCTGCTCAGCCCGTGCGGCTGCCTGGCACACGAGGGCATGGTGCCTTCCAAAACTAAATACGTGGGCTTATGGCTGTGGGATAGCGCCCTGCATGCGCTGGCTTTCCGGCACATCGATTCCTCACTGGCGCAAAACCAACTGCGCGCCATGCTGGCCCATCAACTGCCCGACGGCATGCTGCCGGACGCCATCTACGACGAAGGCGTGGTCAGCGAGATCAGCCACCCCATCCGGGCGCGGGTCACCAAGCCACCCATCCTGGCCTGGGCTGCCATAAAGCTATACGAACAGGACAAAGACGAAGATTTCATTCGGGAGATTTATCCCGCCCTGTGCCGCTGGAATACCTGGTGGTTCCAGCAAAACCTCGATACACATACCGGTCTGGCGCAGTATTCCCATCCTTACTCCTCCGGGTTGGATGATAACCCGTTATGGGATGAGGGCATGCCGGTGGTATCCCCCGACCTGAATACGTATCTGGTGCTGCAAATGCAGGCCTTATCGCGCATGGCGGCAATATTGGGATTGGCAGGTGAAGCGGAAAGCTGGCAGGTCAAATCGACCGCCCATGCCGGAAAAATGATCACCGCCCTTTGGGATGAACAGAAAGGTTATTTCAACGCGCTGCACAACGGCCAACCTGTTCCCGCCCTGACCCCTTTCAATCTTTACCCTCTTTGGATAGCGCACATGCCGGCGGAAATTCAGGCCAAACTGCTCAGCCATCTGACCAATCCAAAAGAATTCTGGGGAAAATATGCGCTCCCCACGGTAGCGCGTAGCGATGCGCGCTATGAGCCTGCCACTATGTGGCGCGGGCCGGTGTGGGCGAATATCAATTATTTTTTCATCCAAGCGTTAAGCAATATCGGCGAGAATGAACTGGCGGAAATCTTAAGGCAGAAAACGCTGGACATGATCATGGCGCAGGAGGGGATTTTCGAGTATTACAATGCCGCCAGCGGCGAACCCGGCAAAAATGCCGCGCCCATTTTCGGTTGGACAGCCGCAGTTTTCATTGACCTGGCCATCCAGGCAAGCACTTCTCAATGACCGATTATTGCGACTTGAAATAGGACTCGACCGCCTGCCGCCCGGATTCATATAACTTGTTGTAAATGTCCGAACCGGGTTTGATGTCAAAATCCACGGCCGAAACTCCGCAATCGCTGATGGTGATGGTGCGTCTTTTCTCCAGCAGGTTTTCGCGCAAACCGGCCATCTGGTGCGCGTCGTAATAATTCTTGCCCGTCAACGCCACAAATTCCCATAAATTTTTCGGGAACTCAACCACATCCGTGTACTTGTATTCATCCGGTTCCAAAAAGAGGCCCAGCGTTTCCCAATTGACCCCTTCATAATATTTCGCGGGATTGCGCACGTAGCTTTTATCGTCGAACAATTCCAGCGGGTAATTATCATATAGACCGCCGTCCACGTAAAAATCACCATCGCCGAAATGCGTTCCATCGAAACGCAACGCTTCGAAATACAATGGTATCGACATCGATAAGCGCACGGCGTCCGCCACCGCCACGTCGGGTGTGGTTTTCAGTGAAAATACTTCCGGCCGGTGGCGCGAGATATTCGAAGCCACGATGTACAGGTCACGGAAGCCCGCTTCGGCAAAATCATTGAAGGTTGCGCGCATGTTATCGCCGCAATACCGTCCAATCACCTGGCTGATCCACTGATAGAAATACTCGCTGGAATACCACCCATAATTTTCAAACAGGCGTTTGTAGCTGCCGGTATTGGCGATAGTCAGGATCTTTTCACGTTTGCCGCCAACACTTTTTTGCGGAACACGCGAGAGATCCAGCGTATTGAAGATATCCAGCGTCTCCGCTACGGATAAGCGGAAGCTGACAATGGTAGCCGCGATCGCGCCGGAAGAAGTGCCGGCTACGCGTTCGATGCCCTCGATGATGCCGAATTCATCCAGCTTCTCCAGCGCGCCCATATAAGCAATGCCGCGCACGCCGCCGCCTTTGAAAACCAGGTTGCGGTAATCGTAAGCCGACTTGGAGGGGCTGATCTGAAATTTCGCCTGAATATTTTTCAAAAAGTCTTGAAAGCGCATCTTGCGATTCCTGTTCCAGTTCAATATTATACATACATCCCAAATACGGGAAATTCATTTCAGGGTTTCTCCAAAATACAATAACGAGAAATTCTATTAAACGGCCATGAAAAAGACCGCCGGCCGCACGAAAGCGGTCAGCGGTCTTTTCAAATTCTTCTATTCCTTTCTAATCGAAGATGAACTCCACATCTGCCGGCATGCCGGACTTCAGGTCGTGATCGGGGTTGGGCAGCGTGATTTCCACCGCGAACACGGTGGATTTGCGTCCCTCGACGGTTTGCACGTTGCTGGGGGTAAACTCCGCTTCATTGGCTATAAAGGTCACCTTGCCCGAATAGGTTTTCTGCGGGAATGAATCCACTTTAGCCACCACTTCCTGCCCTAATTTCACCAAACCATATCGATCTTCGGGAATATAAACCGTCAGTTTAACTTCATCCTGGCTGCCTACCTTCATGACCGTGCTTCCGGCGCTGACCAGTTCACCCACCTCCAGGTTCTGCAACAGAACGGAACCGTCAATGGGCGCATGAACTTCGCTTTTATCCAACTGGATTTTAAGTGTTTTCAGATTAGCCTGGGCCTGAGCCAGGTTGGCTTCCGCCTGGGCTTGCGCACTTTCCGCCTGTTTCACCGCAGCCGCGGCCGCTTGCACGGACAATGACTCATCGCCAACCTGGACCTCCTGCAGCAGCTCCCTTACGCTGTCGACCTGCACCTGAGCGGCAGCCACGGCCGCACGCGCCTCCAGGACATCATCTGCCGCATCGGAATTCAAAGCCTGGTCGTATTCCTGTTGAACGTTTTTTAAATTGGTCTCCGCCAGATCGTACTGATCCTGCGCTTTATCCTCCAATTCATCATTGTCCCCGGCATCCTTGGCGACTTCCAGGGTATTGTCGGCAGCCCGCAGCGCGTACTGGGCTTGCGCCAGACGTTTTTCAATATCCACAAAATCACCATTGGCTTTATCGCTCAAGACCTTTTCCAGATTAACTTGCTTTTGGGACAAAGATTTTTCGGCGTCAGCTAACACGCTTTGGACAGCCTGCAATTGTTCCGCCTGGGTGTAATACCAGCCCGGCCGGTCGAAAGCGTCCATGGCGGGTTTATCCCAATCCATCTGGCGGTAGTCAGTCAGCCCGGCATGGGCTGCTTGTGAAGCAAGCTCATACTGGATTTGGGCAGCAGCCAACTGGTCCCCGGCACTTTGTACGGCTGCCTCCGCCACCTTGACAGCAGCCGCGGCCTGATCGTATTGCGACTCCAGCAATTCAGCTTCCAGGCTGAAAAGCAGGTCACCGGCTTTCACGAAATCCCCTTCCTTCACAGCGATCTTGGCCACCTTGCCGCTCACTTCCGGCGCGATGCTCACGCTCGTGGCAGTGATTGTGCCGGAAGCCGACAACTCACTGCCGCTGCCATTATTCAAATTTCCGCAGGCCGGCAGCAGAAACACCGCCAGTGACAAGAGGACTATTGGAAAAATTCTTTTTCGATTCATTTTTTTCTCCTTACGCTGAAATATCTTTTATTTATATTTTTTTCCTGAACGTCAACACACTGGCCGTAAAATACAAGATACTCAGGACGATCATCGGCCAGATGGAATCCCACAAATAACCCGCACCGACCCCTTTCAGCATGATGCCGCGCGTGATCTCGAGATAATGGGTCACCGGCATCAATTCGCTGAACCAATAGGTGAAAGCCGGCATGCCATCGCGGGGGAACATCAAGCCTGAGAGGATAATGGCGGGGATCAGCACAATGAAAACCGCCAGGTAAAAGGCCTGCATCTGCGTTTCGGACAGGTTGGAGATGAGCACGCCCATCCCCAATGAACCGATGCTGAAGATCATGCTCAAACCAACCAATTGGAAATAACTACCGGCAACGTGCACACCGAATATCCATCCGCCCAGCCAGATCAGGGCAACTGTGTTGAAGAAGGTAACCAGCAAATAGGGAACAATCTTGCCCAACATCAACTCCCAACCCCGAATGGGCGTAACGATTAACTGCTCCATGGTACCCTGTTCGCGCTCGCGGACGATGGCCAGCGCGGAGAGCAGCAGCACCTGCACTTGCAGGATGATGGGGATCAATCCCGGGATCATATAGAGCTTGCTATCGCTGTCCGGGTTATAAAGCAATTTGATATTGGCATCGATCGGCATTTCGATGCTTAAACCGCCCCCGCTTTTCTCTAGGTTGGTCACCAGAACTTTTTCCGCGGCGATTTGGCTGATAGCCTGCAATTTCAACTGGATCGTGCGCACGATGCTGGGATCAGCGGAGCCGTTCACGTACAATTGCACCTGAACCGGATCGCCGGTCGCCACTGAACGGCCGTACCCTTCGGGGATCAACAATCCAACCTTGACCTTGTCGCGATGGATCAAATCCAGCAGTTCATCCTCATTGGCAGCCGAATAATCGTAAGAGAAATCATCGCCTGCCGTGTAATAATCGACATAACGGGCGCTTTCCTCTGTGCGCGAGAGATCGACCACCGCCATGGAGATATTCTTGGATTCACCCGAAACGCCATATCCCAGCAACAGCAACAGCAACGCCGGCAGCAGCAAGATCAACGCCAGCGTGCGCGGATCGCGGTATATGTGCAGGAACTCTTTTTTGACAATTGCCCAGAATCTATCCATTCCTTACTCCGTTCGCCGGCAATTCCGGCGCATGTTTCTTTTGATTTTCAATCATGGCGATAAAAACGTCCTCCAGGCTGGGTTGGATGAACTCGAAAAGGGACAGCCTAAAGCCATGTTCCTTCATCTTTTTCGTAAGCCCGGTTTTATCCTTGCGAGAACGCAGTAAGACGTGGATTTGCGCGCCATGCAACGCAACATCGATTACTTCCGGCTGTTCGCGCAGAAACGCTTCGACCGCCAGCGCCTGTTCGCATTCGAGCGCTACCAGCGCGCCGGACAGGTCTTCTTTGATCGTCTCCGGGCTGGCGATGCGAATCAGGCGGCCATCGTACATCATGCCGATCTTGTTGCAGAATTCAGCCTCATCCATATAATGCGTGGTTGCCAGAATGCTGACACCTTCGCCGGCCATCTGGTAAATAAAGTCCCAAAATTCGCGGCGCGAGATCGGATCGACCCCTGCCGTGGGTTCATCCAAAAACAGCATGGGGGGCTGGTGTACAACAGCGCAAGCCAGCGCCACGCGCTGGCGCCAACCGCCGGAAAGGCTGCGCACGGGGATATCCCGCAAATCACCCAAACCCAATTGGTCAATCAGTGCACCGGCGCGGCCTGCCTGACGGCTGCGCTCCACGGCGTAGACCTGGGCGTAGAACATGATATTTTCCTGGCAGGAAAGGTCGTTGTATAGGGAGAAGCGCTGGGACATGTATCCGATATTTCGTTTGATCAATTCCGCATCGCGTTCGATGTCCCATCCCAGCACGCTGCCCTGGCCCGCGCTGGGCCTGGTGATGGCGCACAGCATGCGGATGGTGGTTGTTTTTCCGGCGCCATTCGGTCCGAGCAGCCCAAAGATCTCTCCTTTGGGGATATAAAAATCGATGGCATCTACCGCGGTAAAATCGCCAAATTGCTTGGTCAGCCCTTTCACCTCGACCGCGTTCTGGTAATCATTCATGCGCACCTCGCGAATTTTGCGCCTGGTAGATGAAAACATCCTCCATGGTTGGCGCAGTCTGGCGCAGGATGCGCACATCCAGTTCCTGTTCATCCATTTTGTCGCGGATTTCCTGGATTTTATGGATCATGTCATTTTTATCCACCGAAAGCCGGAAGCGGTCGCCGACCGGCCGCCAGTCGTGGATTCCGTTCAGTTGCGAAACAAGCCGGCGCGCTTCCTTGCGCGGCCGGGCTTTCAATTCGATAACGTCGAAAGGCATCGCTGAGCGCAGCTCGGCGGGCGAGCCGCTGGCGATGACCTTGCCGTGATGCATGACAGCCACCGTGTGGCAGCGTTCCGCTTCATCCATGTAGGGTGTGCTGACCACCACCGTCACGCCATTCTGCACCACTTCCGCCAGGATTGCCCACAGCTCCCGGCGCGAAACCGGATCCACGCCGGTGGATGGTTCATCCAGGATCAATATCTGCGGATTATGAATCATGGCGCAAGCCAGCGCGAGTTTCTTTTTCATGCCACCGGAAAGATCGCGCGCACGGCGGTGCTGGAACTGTTTGAGCCGGGTGAATTCCAGCATCTTTTCGATACGCGCCCCGCGCTCGAAACTATGGATATGCTGGATATCGGCGAAAAACGTCAGGTTCTCGATGACACTCAAATCGAGATACAGGCTGAAATTTTGGGGCATATACCCGATCAACGTCCTGACTTTCTCAGGCTGCGCTTTTACGTCAAAACCGGCAATGGCAGCCTCGCCCGAGGACGCCGGCAGGATGGTCGCCAGGATGCGCAGGGCGGTCGACTTGCCCGCCCCATCCGGGCCGATCAGCCCGAACAGCGTTCCACGCGCCACCTGCAAGTCCAATCCTTCCACCGCAAATTCCGCACGCCGGCGGTTATATTGCTTATACAATGCGTTTGTATTGATAATCTGGTTTTCCATATCAGTCGCTTTACAGATGAGACAGCCATCATAAAAGACCGTCGGCAAGACTGCCAGATTCCATGCGCCATCAAGTTTTTCCCAAATGCAATCCCGGGAGATTGCATTTGCAACCCGCATAAGTCCCATCTGTCACATGATGAGAAAATAATCGAAAGTGGTAAGATGTAAATTATGGAAGAGCTGGCAATTGAACCGGGGTTGTTGCGGGTTTTCCGCTATTATTGCGGTTTCGCAATTGGTTATTTTTTCGGTATCTATCTTTACACCAGCCTGACCACCCGCATCTGGTTTAGCCCCACCTCCCTGCTCTTTTTAATCAACGCAATCATTTTCCTGCTCTTGTTGTTCTATCTTTTGAGCAGGTGGCTTGAGAAAAAATTAAAAAATCTGTATCTGCCAACTGCCATCCTGATTGCCGCCATGGGGCCGATTTACATCAGCTTTATGTTATGGCCGCTGCAAGCGCAGGATGCCGTTACGGAAGTGATTTACCGCAGTTGGATGTTATTTCCCATCTTAATCGTACCGATCGTGCTGGTAGCCTGGCAGTACTCGTTCAGGGTCACACTCATTTTAGTTGCCATCACCGCTTTTTATGATCTACCCTTCATTATCATCAGTCTCGGCAGGATCGACCTGGCCTCCATCCCGTTCATTGGCGTGCCCATCCTGCGCTCGATTGCCATCGGAACAGTCGGCACAATCGTCAATTTATCGATGAAAACGCAAAAAGAGCAGCGACAGAAATTGATCGAAGCCAACCTCAAATTGAGCGAACACGCGCACACTTTGGAACAACTGGCTGTCAGCCGCGAACGCAACCGCCTGGCGCGCGAATTGCACGACACACTGGCACATACGCTCAGCAGCCAAATTCTCACGTTGGAAGCGATGAGAATTTCCGCGAATCCGGAGGACAAGGAATTGATTCAATCGCTGGATCAACTCATCCAAAACACGCGCAGCGGCCTGACCGAAACCCGCCGCGCGCTCAAGGACCTGCGTTCGAAAAAACTGGAAGACCTGGGACTCTCCGGCGCGCTGAAAAACCTAGTGGCCGATACAGCCGGCCGCGCCAACTGCGCCGGCACTTCAACCATTTCCGAAAATTTACCCGCCCTCTCGACTAAAACCGAACAATGCATGCTTCGCATCGCGCAGGAGGCGCTGGAGAACATTGCAAGGCACGCGAACGCAAGCAACATCGAATTGAAATTAGTCCAATCTCAAAAAAAGCTGATCCTGGAGATCAGCGACGACGGGCAAGGGTTCAACCAGGCTTCCATCGATAAACGCGAAAGAATGGGAATCAGGGGTATGAAAGAACGCGCGGCGGAAGCAGGTGGAATTTTAAAAATCATCACCAGCCCCGAAAAAGGGACAACCATCAGGGTTGAGTTTGGAGAATAAATGATCAGGATCATTTTATGCGACGACCAATTTGTGGTCGTGGAAGGATTGAAGAAAATTTTAGGGACCGATCCGGCCATCCAGGTGGTTGGTTCAGCCAGCGATGGTTCTGAGTTGATCAAACTGCTGCCAGCGCACAAACCAGACCTGGTTTTAATCGACCTGAAAATGCCGGTGATGAACGGTATCCTGGCCACACGGCAAATCCGCAAAGAATTTCCCGGCATTCACGTGCTGGTCCTCAGCACCTACGACGATGACGAATGGGTTTTTGATGCACTGCGCGCGGGCGCCGAAGGTTACCTGCTCAAAGACACGCCGCCAACCCAGTTGATCACCGCAATCAAGGGCACCGTGGAGGGAAAAGCCTACATCGACCCCAAAATCACCGGCAAGGTGATCGAACGCGCCGCCAGCTCAAGCCAACCCGAGGAAAGATCCGAAGTATTCGACTTAACCGAACGCGAAAAGGAAATTTTAGCGCTTATCGCGCAAGGATTTTCAAACGCGGACATTGCCGAGCGTTTGTATCTTTCCGAAGGAACCATCCGCAATTACACCAAGAACCTGTTCCAAAAGTTGGGGGTAACCGCACGCACCCAGGCAGCGGTGGTGGCAATTAAAAATGGGTTGGTCAAAATCACCGAAATATAATTTCTTCGCATGAATCCACCGGTTCGCTGGTAGAATTTCTCAACAATCGCCCAAGGGCGGAGGAGAGAAATGAAAAACGAAATCATCATCGGCGGCTTGACCGCCATCGTAACCGGCGCTTTCATCAGCATGCAGGCTCTGTTGAGCGGCCGCGCCGGTCAAATCATCGGCCCGATCAATACCGGATTTTGGACGAATTTTTTAGGCGGTTCGATCGCAGGATTGCTGATCCTCAGCATCGGCGCTTTCCGCGGGTTTGAAACGGTCAAGATCACTGCAACCGCCCTGCCTATCGTGGCAATCGCCGGAATGCTCGGTATCATGATCATCATGGGCGTATCCTTTTCGACCGCCCGCGCCGGTGTGGCAGCCGGATTATCCGCCATCATGTTCGGGCAATTGGTCTTCGGCACCCTGGCGGACACATTCGGCTGGGGCGGCAGCCAGCCGATTCCGCTGGATGCCCGCCGGATTGTTGGATTGGCGGTGATGGCTGTTGCGATTTTTTTACTGATGAAGCGTAATTAATGCATGCTTTACCCAAAAAGGAGGTTGCGATCATCGAGGCAACCTCCTTTTTTCAATGTATAGTCTATTGATTAATTTCCTTTCCCGCCGCCCTTTCCGCCCTGTCCATTTTCGCTGCCGCTTCCACTGCCTGATTGGGTTTGGGATCCACCCTGGCTTTGCGGTTCTTTGGTTCCCAGCCAGTCGTAATCGTATGAATAGGAATACAACAGCTCATTGTTGTTTATGCTATACAGGTTCAGAACACCGCTTGAGTCTGCCTGCGGAATGTTGCATGTGACCAGATCACCTTGCGCAGCGCAGGTATAACGCTGCCCGTTCATTTCAGCATACACTCCCAGCTGCGCAGCATTGGCGATGCGGAAAGTAAAGACCGCGTTCTGTCCATCACCGGCAGCATTTACCAAAGCATTATTGCGGAGCTGCTCGCCATTATCGGAGTCAGTATCCTCCTCGATCTCGGCAGGCATGGTTGGCGCAGCTTCAGTTGGTGCTTCCGGTATCGTTTCTTCAGGAACTTCTTCGTCCGCTGCATGGATGCGCAGCCGGGTTTGGGTATTGGTTTGCAGCATTAATTGCAATTGTTCCTGAACCCTGTCTTGATTCGCCACGGACTTATGCACCATCAAGGTCTGCATGATTTGAGCTTGTTCCTGCAGTTGGTTTTGAATTTCAGTTCGCAATTGCTGCGCTTCATCCGGGTTTTGCGCCTGAATTCCGGCCATTAAGTTTTCCATCGATCTGGTCTGGTTTTGATAGCCGTCAATGGCTTCATCCAAATCATTTAACCGATTTTTCTCGATCAATCTCTGCATTTCCTGAAGGCGATTTTCAGTAAATTCCAGGTAAAGGTGAGCATCCCCCGCATCCGGCGCCAGCATTAATTGAAAATCTTCCGTGAACAATTTCAGCGGATACAAAGCGTCGCCGGGCAAGGCATCCGTGGAAGCATAAACTGCTCCCGTTCCAGTCAGAATAGACAAGATTGTTGAAACAATAATCACCCAAGTCATCGCAAACCTCCGTTCAGTAGTATGCAATAGATAACGAGGATGATCGGATTCTGTTACACCAAGATCGCGGTCCGGAAGATGGTTCATCAGGCGAGTTTTGATTTCTTTTATGGCAAGCTTTTCCGTATCTGATGGCACTTCGCCTTTCAGCACATCTGTTAATTCAAAAGCAGTTTCTAATTCATTTGCAATTTCCGGGAAACGCCGATAGCAAGCTTCACGCGAGTATTTACCTGCCTGAACAGCGTTCAAGCAGGACTCTACGATTTTTGCTTTCTTTTTCTCATTCATCTTCAGCTCCCAATAAACCACGCATTTTTTTTAATCCCCGAAATTGAATGATACGGACATTACCCTCTGATAATCCCAGAAGAGAAGCAATTTCTCCGGGATTCAATCCAGAGAAAAATCGCAATGCGATCACCTGCCGTGCAACCTCGTCCAATTCCCTGAGCGCACTCCGCACTTGTTCAGTTTGATCCGATCGTTCAACTATGCCAGGCAAAGACGTTGAACCGGAGTGCGGCTCAGGGATATTTTGGAATGAAACTTCCGGCCTGGCAGTGCGATAATGATCGACCACCAGGTTATGGGCAATGCGGTAGAGCCATGCGCGGAAATTCAAACCCCTGCCCTCCCTGCCAAAATGAGGGAGTTTTTCCCAAGCTCTCAAAAATACTTCCTCGGTCATATCCGCAGCGACTGCGCGTTCTTCCACACGAAAAATCAGATAGCGAAATATCTGCCCGGCGAAATGATCGTAGAGCCGGCCGAAAGCCTGCTTGTCACCCGCAATGGCTTCATGAATCCACTGCAACTCGCTGCCTGGTTGATCGACGTGCGGCATATCTACCTACTTAAACGGATCTTGGCGAAATTTGTTACATCAAGGATTTATTTATAGTACCAGTTTTTGCGCCGAATATTGGATCGCATTTAAAAAAAACAGACTGCCCGGATTGAGCAGTCTGTTTAGTTGCAGGCTCATTCTGAGAGCGCGATGGGTTCTTCAACCTCAGGCAAAATTACCCGTTCCGATTGATCAACCGGATGGTTGCATCTTTGCCTCGCTTCGATGACTTGCCCGGCACGCGCCTGCAGCAGCAAAAAGCCAATCACGGAGAGCGAACCAATGAAGCCTGCCACGTACCACAGGATGCGCGGATCTAAATTGTCCATTATCAACCCCGCGCCCAACGGCCCGACGGCTACCGGAATGATCCAGGCGAATGAACGGATGGCCATATAGCGGCCGCGCATGTGTTCCGGCGCAAAATCCGCCACAATGGCCTGTTCCATGGGAGCATAAATCATCTCTCCAATAGTGATGATCACCATCGCCACCAGGAACATGGCGTAGGTATCCACAAATCCGAACATGGTAAAGCCAATCACGTACAAGACGTTGCCCAGCGCGATAGCCACCATCGGTTTCCATTTGGCGATTAAGCGGGAGAAAGATATTTGCAGGACCACCACCATGATAGCGTTCAGGCTCAGAATATAGCCAAATTGCTCCGAGCTGAAACCGCGATGATTGACCATATACACCGAGAGTGAGCTGTTCATGTTAAAGTACATTAAGGTGGACAAGATTGAAACCAGAATGAAAGCCACGAATACTTTATCGCGCAGCACTTGCCCATACCCGCGCATGGTTTGCTGAAAGGTCTCTTCCTGGTGCTTCTCAACATGCACCCCCTGCGGCCGCGTTTCCGGCAGGAAGAAAAACACGAACACCGCGACCGCCAGGCTGATAGCCACATCCGCGAAGAATAAGGTTTCAAAGGAACGCGAGGCCATTATCCCGCCGATGGCCGGGCCGATGGTAGCTGACAGGTTGAACACGATGCGGAATATGCCGTAGGCGTCACCGCGCAGCTCATCGGGTACCAGGTCGGCGATCATGGCCTGCCGGGCAGGGCCGGCAATGTCCTCAAAAATACCGACAATGGCGGTGGCAATATAAAAAACCACAATATCTTTGATTACCACCATCAACAGGGCTGAGGTGGCACTGGCGATCAGGCCGAAGATCATATTGGTCTTGCGGCCGAATTTATCCGCCATCGCTCCGCCCATAATATTGCCGATCACACCCGAAGTCAGCGCCCACACCAGGAACATGGTACCGACCTGAGTCATGCCCACGTCGAACTTGCGGGTCATATACAATGAAAAGAACGGGAAGATCAACGCCCCGCCCAACATATCGATAAATGAAGCGAACATCAACAGCCAAAATTTCTTTCCGAATTTGCTGTATGTTGCCTGGAACTTTGAAAACATTTTGAACTCCATTATCTGTTCATGATTCCTGTGAGAAAGTGATCCAGCGGCAATTCTCACCCAATCTGGCGCGCCACGGCGCCTGTTTCGACCCCTGCGATGGAATTCGTAAAAACGGGAATTGAAAGGAATAAAAAAACCGCAGGGGCTCTGGCCCTCCTGCGGTTAATCGTTTATGGAATGTTCGATTAATTTAATGCAGGAGGCTCGCCAAAAGTTTGACCATCGAGAGTCTTTTCGAGAATCATATTCACTTGCCTCCTTTACATATTAATGAGATGTTGTAAATTTTATCAGAAATCCATCAAAATGGTCAATCGGACATTTGTACTAAAAATGGGTGATTTCCATCTGGATTTGTGCAAATTCCTTGCCGAAAGTATAATTTCATCTTCATCAAAAATCCAGTTCATCACAGGGAATCCAATTGGCCTCTTTAAATTCTTCTGAATTCACGGCAACTGCGGCTGCAGAGTCGTCAATTCCACAAACGAACGGGGAATTTCAAACCCTCAAAGCGTTGCTGGTTTCCAGCGCGCATCTCATCCACGATACTTATTCCGGCTTTATCGCTCCGCTGATCCCTACTTTGATTGAGCGCTTCTCGCTTATGAAGGTGGAAGCCAGTTTTTTCCTTTTTCTATACCAGGGTGTGTCCATTTTACAACCGGTGATCGGCCATTGGGCGGACCGGGTCAATTTACGCAAGATCGCCCTGATCGGCCCTGCAGTCACCGGCATCTTCCTGAGTTTATTAGGCACCGCCCCCAGCTACCCCATCGCTTTGCTTTACTGCCTGTTGGCCGGTTTTTCATCCGCCTCCATGCACGCCATCCTGCCGGCTCTGGTGGGAACTTATTCAGGCAGGAGCGTCGGCAAGGGCATGAGCTTTTGGATGGTCGGCGGCGAGTTGGGCGTGATGTTCGGGCCAATGATCATGACCGCCATGGTCGCCACCCGTTCGCTTCACGTCTCCGCGTGGTTTATGGCTGGAGGCATCGCGATTTCTCTGATACTGAACTACCTGATGCGCAACGAACCTTACGTGATCGTGAACAACAAAACCAGCCATTCCATCCCTGCCAAAGAACTGCGAATCGTTATGCTCCCGTTGGGCTGCATTGTATTATTGCGGGCTTTAATGCGCACAGCAGCCGAGATCTACCTGCCGGTTTTTCTGCTGGAAAAGGGAGCAGGAGTGTGGTTAGCCGGTATTTCTATCAGTATCCTGCAGGGATTCGGCGTGCTGGGTGTGGTGCTGGGCGGCTTTGCCAATGACCGCTTCGGGTACAAACCGGTGCTCTCCGGTTCGCTGGTGCTTTCCGGACTGGGCATGCTGGCCTTTGTTTTCACAACCGGCGCAGCGCGGATCGCCAGCCTGGCTGTTTTGGGTACCGCTTCCATGATGATGCTGCCAATCGGCATGGCTATTGCGCAGGAAAACTTTCCTGAGAACCGCTCACTGGCAAACGGGATCTATCTCGCCATGGTTTTCGCGATCAACGCGCTGGTGGGCGTTTTGACCGGTTTTCTATACGATCAAATTGGCGGGCAATGGACTTATACCATCGGAGGGTTGGTCGTCCTGCTGGCGCTGCCCTTCGTCTTCCTGCTGCCGAAGCGTGAAAAAAAGTATACAATTACGCATGAGGAATCTTGACCAAATGACCAAATTACTCTATCAGACGGATAGTTACCTGAAAGAATTTCAAGCCAAGGTGGTGGCGGTGGATAACGAAGCGCATGCAATCATCCTGGACCAGACTGCTTTTTATCCGGGCGGCGGCGGGCAGGTGCCCGATAAAGGTGTACTGCGCTTTAACGGAAAAGAAGCCAGGCTGGCGCGCGCTAAACATGGGCCGGACGGTATATTGCATTTCATTGAGGCGGAAGACATCCTCCCTGAAATCGGCAGCGAAGTAACCGGATTGGTGGATTGGGACCTGCGCTACAAGACCATGCGCACGCACACCGCCATGCATATTCTGTGCGGCGTAATCTACCGCGATTACGGCGCCCACGTCACCGGCGGGGATATGGAGCCGCTCAAAGGCCGCATGGATTTTGAATTCGAATCCCTGACCGCCGACCTGGTAGGGGTGATCGACGCGGCCGTCAATAAGGAAGTGGCTGCCAACCGCCCCATCCGCGTGGCCATCCTGCCGCGCGAGGTAGCCTTCCAGATACCCGACCTGATCCGCACGAAGATCAACCTGCTGCCAGAGAATATCAAGGAAGTCCGCACGGTCGAGATCGTCGGGCTGGACTTGCAGGCCGACGGCGGCACACACGTCAACAACACTTCGGAAGTCGGCACCATCCATGTGGTGGATTACAAAAGCAAGGGCAAGATCAACAAACGGATTTACGTCGAACTGGAGGAATAACCTGCGAGAATTTCAGCATCGTTTCATCGATTTTTTTTTTACGCAACCAGGATGCTGCATAAGGGGTTAAACAGGTGAAATCTGTTCCAAGCGAGAAGGAAAAGAACATGCTGAAAATTGTGATGGATACCGCCGGCGACATGCCGCCGGAATGGCAGGAAAAATACCAGATCGATCTGATCCCGATCAACATCATCCACGACGGGAAAAATTACCGTCAGGGGCTTGACCTGAACTATGACGATTTCTACCAAATGGTGGAAACGTCCAACGCCATCCCCTCCACTTCGCAGCCGACGCCTTATCAATTCACGGAATTCTACCGGAAGATCGCCAAACCCGGCGATACGGTGCTCTCCGTGCACGTTACGGAGAAATTATCCGGCACAATGGCTTCCGCTATGCAAGCCGCCGCTGAACTGCAGAACGAGATCAAAATCGTGCCCTTTGATTCCGCTTCAGGAACCATTTGCATGGGTATGATGGTGCGCGAAGCGCGTGAGCTGGACCGCCGCGGATCGCCCCTGGAGGCCATACTCACCAGGCTGGAAGAAATGCGGCGCAGGATGGAACTGGTTTTCACAGTGGACACACTCAAATTCGCCAGCATGAGCGGCAGGGTCAAGCACCTGCAAGCCGCTCTGGCATCCATGTTGAACGTCAAGCCGATCATCGAGTTGAAAAACGGATTGATCGAAATGGGAGAAAAGGTGCGTTCGCGCAGCAAGTCGATCGATAAACTGCTTGAAAAAATGAAACAGAAATTCGGCGACCGGCGGATCACGATCGGAGTGCTGCACGCGCACGACCCGCAAAGCGGCATGGATTTGCTCAACCGGGTAGTCCGGGAACTCAATTGCGCCGAGGCAATCTTCGGCGAGATATCCATCTCGCTGGCTGCCCACTTCGGTCCCGGGACGCTTGGGCTGGCAGCCTACCCGATGGAAGAATAATACTGATCAGGTAAACCAAGCTCATTTCACAGTAAAAAATAAGCCGGAAAAAATCCGGCTTTTTTTTTAGTAATTTTCTATATCGCTATTTATTTCCCAGCGATTTCAGGTTGCCCATGCCGCTGATATCGGTATTCAATACCGGTTCGCCGTAATAACTCAAATCGCCCATGCCGCTGATATCCAGATTCAATTCTTCCTGCGCCCAGACCACAGCGCTGCCCGATCCGGAGATCTTGATATCCGCTGACTGGCTTTGCAGATTGCCGGCATGATAACCGCCCGAACCGCTGATATCGATGGATTGTTTTTCCACTGAACCGGATGCTTCGGCAGTACCCATGCCGCTGATATCCAGGTCGAAAGTTTCCGCCTGCAGGTCGCTGATTTTCAATGAACCCGATCCGCTGATCTCCACCCACAGGCGGTCGGTCCGCAGGGATTTGATCTCGATATTCCCCACGCCGCTGGTTTCCACCGCGGAAAGGTCCCGCACGGTCAGGCGATAGGTAATTTCACGGCTGGGGAGCAAGTTGATGAATTCCCTTGTTCCCAGCGATAATTTCCCCCCGCTGACGTCGCTGCGGATGTACTGCATGATATTTTCATCGGCAGTGATTTCCAGCGCGTCCGTACCTCCCTGTTCGATGATCAGGGTGCCGATTCCGCTGAGCTCAACCGCGTTGATGCCGGTTATCCGGCGTGATTCCGTGACCAGGTTGCCGGAGCCTTTCACTTCCGTTATCCGCATCGGGAAAGCACAGGAAGCAAGCAGCGCGACCGCCAGCAGGCTCAACCAAAATCCGAATTTACGCATACGCACCTCCGGCTTCCTTAAAATGAGAACCTGAACCAGTCCGTCCCGAAAATGATCGAGATGACCATCATGATAAACACGATCAGCATGATCGTGCCGCAGCCGCAGCCCAGGCAGGATCCGCTCTTGTACCCGAAACGTTCCTGCATCCAATCGTAGACTTTATCCAGCAGGAACAGCTTGAATAGTCCTGACAAACATCCCGGTCGACGATTATCCATTATTTTTCCGAACCTCGCATTTCATATTTATTTTGTTGTCTCATATACGTTATTTTTGCGGATACGTTTCTTTGGATTTACGAATGAATAAGCAGCATGAATTCGCTCTTGCGGTTGCCCACCTGGCGGGAGATTTCGTCCACGGAACCGTACAGGATTTTCTCACTTTCCAAGGTTAGGTCCATAGCCAGCGTAACCGTGCGGTTCCTGCCGAAGGCCCGTTTCACTTCAGCCAGCAATTTTTCCAGGCGATAGGGAGTATCCATTAAAACCACCGGCACGTTCATTTTTGCCAGCGAATTCAGGCGGGCCAGGCGCGCCTCGGTTTGGCGGGGCGGGAATCCGGCAAAGAAAAATTCATTCACAGGCAGAGGGGAGAGCGACAAAAGCGCCATTAAGGAGGAGGCGCCCGGAACCGGAATAACCGGCACCTGGAATTCAAGTGCCTTTTGGATCAAGTATGTGCCGGGATCGGCGAAAGCAGGCGTGCCACAATCCGAGATCAACGCGTAATGCTTGCCTTGCACCATTTGCATTGCGATTTCCGCCGCCAGCTCTTTTTCGTTATGTTCATTGAGCAGCAGCAGTTCCCTGGCGGGAATATCCAGTTTTTTCAGCAGCGTGCTGCCCGTGCGGTAATCCTCACAGATTACTGCATCCACCTCACGCAAAACGTCCAACGCGCGCAAGGTGATATCGCGATAATTACCAATCGGCGTGGCGACTATGTATAAGTACCCTATTTGCTTCAATCTCAACTCCACTCTGACAATTGTACCCGCAAGAACCCTCTGAAATTCGGCCTGAAAATTTAATCCCTTTTTTCTAATTTTAAGATACAGTTAACAAATATTTTTTATCAATATAATTATAATAATTACAAAAGGATCGTTACTTTTTTCAATGGAGCTAGAATGATCGCATTTTTTGAACAATTCAGTCCAATCGTGCAAGCCTTGTTGGGAACCGCTTTCACCTGGGGAGTGACCGCGCTGGGAGCGGCCGGCGTGTTCCTCTCGAAAGAGATCAACCGGAAGCTACTGGACGGTATGCTGGGGTTTGCCGCCGGCGTGATGATCGCCGCCAGCTACTGGTCGCTGCTGGCGCCTTCCATCGATATGTCCATTTCGCTGGGCTATCCGGGATACCTGCCCCCCGCGGTCGGATTCCTGCTGGGCGGCGCTGTGCTGTGGGCCATCGACCGGCTGCTGCCGCACCTGCACATGAATATGCCCACTTCTTCCGCAGAAGGCATTAAGACATCCTGGCAGCGCAGCGTGCTGCTGATTCTGGCCATCACCATGCATAACATTCCGGAAGGCATGGCGGTCGGCGTGGCGTTCGGCGCGGCCGCCGCCGGGATCCCGGGAGCCACGGTGGCGGGCGGAGTTGCCCTGGCATTGGGCATCGGCTTGCAGAACTTTCCGGAAGGACTGGCGGTTTCGGCCCCCCTGCGCCGCGAAGGCCTCTCGCGCTTCAAGAGTTTTTGGTACGGTCAGCTTTCCGGATTGGTGGAACCCATCGGCGCGGTGATCGGCGCGGCCGCGGTGATCACCATGCGCCACATCCAGCCCTTTGCCCTGGCTTTTGCAGCCGGCGCCATGATCTACGTGGTGATTGAAGAGCTCATCCCTGAAGCGGAACAAGGCAAGAACACGGATATTCCCACAGCCGGCGCGATGCTCGGATTTACCCTGATGATGATCCTGGATGTGGCATTGGGTTAAAATCCTTGCATGCATAAAAACATCAGCAAACTTTCCAGAGCAGCCCTGCTGGTTTCAATCAGCTTCGGCTTGAATAAAGTGCTGGCGATCCTGCGCCAGTTGATCATCGCACGGCAATTCGGGTTGTCCTCCGAACTGGACATATTCAACGTGGCCAACAACGTGCCGGACATGCTTTATTCCCTTATCTCCGGCGGCGCCCTGGCTGTGGCTATCATCCCAGTGTTGAGCGAGGTGATCGCCAAAGAGAACCGTGAGGCGGCCTGGAAAGTGTTCAGCCAGGTGGCCAATTTCGCTTTTCTGATCACCGCGCTGCTTTCCGCTTTCGTGGCGGTTTTCGCCTGGCCGCTGGTGCAGCACCCGCTGGGCATCGCCCCCGGGTTCAATTTTGAACAGCAGGCGCTGGTGGTGCGATTGATGCGCCTGGACTTGATCGCCACTCTGATCTTTTCCATGGCAGGCCTGCTGATCGCCGGGCTGCAAGCCAACCAGCATTTTCTGCTGCCCGCGCTGGGGCCGATCCTCTACAACCTGGGGCAAATCTACGGGGCTGTTGTGCTGGCGCCCGCCGAGAGCTACCACTTCGGGCCGCTGCAATTGCCGGCTTACGGGCTGGGTGTCGATGGCCTGGTATACGGCGTGCTGCTTGGTTCGGCGCTCTATTTCCTGATCCTGGTGCCCGGGCTGGTGGTTTACCGCTTCAAGTGGGCTCCGCAAATTCACCTGAAGCAGCCTTACGTCCAAAAGATCATCGCCATGTTAGGCCCGCGGGTGGGCGGGATGCTGCTCTATCAATTGACCTTCATCGCGCGTGATAACATCGCTTCGCGCCTGCCGCAAGGATCGGTTTCAGCCCTGACTTACGGCTGGATGATCCTGCAAGTGCCGGAAACCCTGATCGGAACCGCCATCGGCACCGCCCTGCTGCCGACCATCTCGGAGCTGTTCGCGCGCGGCGAGCAGGAAAAATTCAATGAAACCGTCAGGCGCACCAAGCAGGTGTTGATCGCGCTGGCAGTGCCCTCAGCCATCTTGCTGGCGGTGGTGCTGCGCCCGTTCCTTGAATTTGCTTTCGGTTTTGACAACCAAAGCACAACCATCCTCATGGCCGTCACCCGCGCTTTCCTGGCCGGTTTGCTCAGCCACTGCCTGCTGGAATTGGGCTCTCGGATTTACTTCGCGCGCCAAAACGCGCTGATTCCCTTTGCCGGTTCGGCTGTCAATCTGGTCGTTTACATTCTATGCGGAGCCTGGCTATCCGCGCCGCTGGGCGCAGCCGGCATCGCCCTGGCGGACGCAGCCGCTTTCACCGCCCAGACGCTCTTCCTATTCATCACCTATGCCATCCTGAACCGGAAAGAAAACAATCAGAAGTTCGACCTCAAAGCTCTCGGTGAAATTTTGGCAGGCGATAAACCCTCGCGGCTGACCGCCGTGCGCGCTCTGCTGGGCAGCCTGGCCGGCAGCGCCGCGATCGCCCTGATCCTGTGGGGCGTGGGCAGCCGCCTGCACGCCGTTCTGACGGGTGTGCTGGCAGCGGGCGCCGGTATGCTGATTGCCCTGGCATTCGTGCGCAAAGAATTGAACCTCCTGATCCACATGTGATGCGCGCATCTCAGGCGAGGGGACTTTTGGAATGGACAAAAAGCAGAAAAAGGTATAATTGCGCTCATGTCACCTCAGAAAAAAGACGAAACACAAAGAATGCAAACCAAACCCGGCGCCGGCGATACGCAGCCGATCCAGGTCAAAGCAGCCGTCAGCGACACGCAGCCGATCAAGGCTGCACCGTCCAAAACGCTGGTTGTGAAAAAACCCAAACTGTGGCGGGTGATCCTGACAGGCATCCTGCTGGTGATCCTCTTCGCCGCAGGCGGCGGCGCTTTGGGGTACAGAAGCGGCATCAACGACCGGTTGAACAAACAGAACGAACAATTGCTCAGCGAGGCTGCCCTGCAATACCAATACGGCGTGCAGCAGATGACCGCCGGCCATTACGACCTGGCGCGCACCCATTTTGAATACGTCTTGAAGATTTACCCGGATTTTCCCGGTTTAACCGAGAAATACACCGAAGTCATGGTGCAGATCGCCAAACTGAACGAACCGACCGCCACGCCGGCTGCCACTGCCACGCCCGATAATCGCAACGTGGAAACGCTCTTCGCGCAAGCGCAGCAGGAAGTGCAAAGCAAGCAGTGGGCGGCAGCCATCACCACGCTGGAAGCGCTGCGCAACGCTGATTACCGGTACCGCACCATTGAAGTGGACGGCCTGTACTTCATTGCCATGCGCTACCGCGCAGTGGAAATGATCTTAAATGAAGGCAACCTGGAAGAAGGGTTGTATTTCTTCTCCGTGCTGGAAAAATACGCCCCCCTGGACAAGGAGGCGGTGAACTACGCCAACGTCGCCCGGTTGTACCTGACCGGCGCAAGTTATTGGGATCTGGACTGGAAGCAGGTGGTCACCTATTTCGAACAGTTGTACGCCGCCATGCCCAGCCTGTACGATGGCAGCATGACAGCCGCACAACGGTACTACCACGCGCTGATCAATTACGGCGACCAGTTGATGAATAAAAAAGACGAATGCAGCGCGGCGGATTATTATTATCAGGCATTATCGATGACTCCCACTGATGACCTGCAATCCGCTTACAATAAAGCTTACAAAATTTGCCACCCGGCCACTAAAACGCCCACTGAAGAATTCATTGAAGAAATTCCAACTGATGAACCTACGGTTGAGACTGTTGATCCATCATTAGAACCATAACATACATCGATTGCGTGTATTGACAAGCGGCCATGAGGCCGCTTTTTTTATATCTTTTTGGCGATCAAGTCGTGGATCAACGCGCCGGTCACGCGCGCACGCACCAGCGCGCCCACCTCCAGCACCTCGTCCAGCAGCACCAGCCCGTCGATTTCCGGCGCGTCGCGGAAGGAACGCCCGGCGGAAATGTCGTCGCCGACGCCTTCAATCAACACGTCCAACTCCTTGTCCACCCATGCGCGGTTGCGCGCCAGCGAGATATCCTCCTGCAGCGCGGCCAGGCGCTGAACGCGTTCCTGTTTCAATTCCCCGGGAACGGTGTCGCCCAAACCGAAAGCGGCGGTATCCGCCTCGTGATAATAGGGGAAAATGCCAACGTGGTCGAAGCGGATTTCGTCTACGAAATCCAGCAAAGCCTGGAATTCAGCCTCCGTCTCGCCCGGGAAACCGACGATGAAGGTGGTTCGCAGCGCCGCATCCGGCATGGCCGCCCGAATCTTGCCCAGCGTTGCGCGTACGGATTGCATGTCGGACGGCCGGCGCATGCGCTGGAGCACATCGGGATGGGCATGCTGCAGCGGGATATCCAGATAAGGCAAAATAGCGTTCTTCTCCGCCATCAACGCGATTAATTCGTCCGTGATCATCCCCGGAAAGGTATACATGAAGCGGATCCAAGGCACCTGCGGGACAGCCCGATTCAACTGGCGCAGCAATTCCGTCAACCCATCGCGCAAGCCCAAATCGCGGCCGTAAGTGGTGGTGTCCTGGGCGATCAGAATAATTTCCCGGACGCCCGCGGCTTGCAGCGCGGCAGCATCGGCCAGCACGTCCGCCAGCGCGCGGCTGCGCATGGGACCTTTGATCAGGGGAATGGCGCAAAAGGCGCACAGGCGGTCGCAGCCGTCGGCGATTTTCAGGTAGGCGCTGCTGCCCTGCACGGCCGCGCGCACCACATTCCCATCATCTTCAAGAATGTGATCGGTTTCGGGAAAATGGAAATAGGGAGACTGGCGCGGCTGCTGGAGCCTTTCCACCACCGCAGCAATCTCCGCCCAGCGCCTGGTTCCCAGCAGGGCGTCCAACCCGTCCACTTCGCGCGCCAGTTGCTGCTTTTCGCGTTCGCTCAGGCAGCCGGCCGCCACCAGGTATTGGCCGGCCTTTTTGGATTCAGCGAATTCGCGCAGGACCTGCAGCGATTCTTCGCGCGCCGGTTGGATGAATCCGCAGGTATTGACGATCACCAGATCGGATTTCTCCGGCTGGCTGGCTTCACGGTAACCGGCGGCCATCAGCAATTCCGCCATGGAGCGTGAATCTACGCTGTTCTTTGCGCAGCCCAGCGATTCGATATAAAAAGAGCGGATCGGTCTGTTTCTATTCACAATGGAACCATTCTATCATCCCCGGGCGAATCCTCATGGATTTTGCAGAAAATGCTCCCGATTGGGCAGGCGCTGCAGAGGGCATGTCAAGTTAAGCTATAATTCCCCGTCAGGAGAAAACCTTTTATGAGCAATATTTGCGTAATTGGAACTGGATACGTTGGACTGGTCACGGGGGTTTGTTTTGCCGACCTGGGCAACCGCGTTTACTGCCTGGATATTAATAAAGAAAGAATCGACAAGCTGAACCAAGGCATAATGCCGATTTACGAGCCCGGATTGGAGGAGATCGTTGAGCGCAACATCAAAGCGCAGCGCCTGTTTTTCACCACCGATTACCCGACCGCCCTGAAAGACGCCGAATTCGCCTTTATTGCGGTGGGCACACCCTCCGGCGTGGACGGTGAGGCAGACCTGCAATACGTGCGCGAAGCGGCCGAAAAAATTGCGGAAGTGGTTGACCATCCTATCATCGTAGTCAACAAATCCACTGTGCCGGTGGGCACCGGCGACTGGGTAGCGGACATCATCAGCGAGAAACGCGACAGCAACAAGCTCAATTTCTCGGTCGTCAGCAATCCTGAATTCCTGCGCGAAGGCAGCGCCATCGGCGATTTCACCAACCCCGACCGCGTAGTGCTCGGTTCCCTGGATCGCGAAGCCGCCGAAAAAGTGGCGCGTCTGTACGATGCGCTGCGCGCGCCGATCCTGATCACCGACCTGCGCACGGCAGAAATGATCAAGTACGCCTCCAACGCATTCCTGGCCACACGCATTTCGTTTATCAACGAGATCGCCAACATCTGCGACGAATTGGGTGCGGACGTGCGCGAAGTGGCCAAGGGCATGGGGCTGGACAAACGCATCGGGCACAGTTTTCTGGACGCCGGTTTGGGCTGGGGTGGAAGCTGCTTCCCCAAAGACGTCAAAGCGCTGGCGCACATGGCTGTGCTGCACAATTCGCAGCCGCAGCTGCTGCAAGCCGTGATGGACATCAACCGCAACCAGCGGCGGCGCGTGGTCTATCGCCTGCGCAAGGTACTGGGCGGATCGCTGAACGGCAAGGTCATCGGCGTGCTGGGACTCTCTTTTAAACCCAACACAGATGACATGCGTGAAGCACCCGGTACGGAAATCATCCACCTGCTGATCAATGAAGGCGCTACCGTCAAGGGCTACGATCCGCAAGCCATGGAAAACGCCGCTAAGGAACTGCCCAAGGTTAAATTATGCGAGAACCCCTACCAGACCGCCGAGGGAACCGACGCGCTGGTGCTGGCTACCGAGTGGAACGAGTTCAAGCAGCTCGACTTCGAGAAAATCCTTAAATTGATGCATACACCCGTGCTGGTGGACGGGCGCAATCTATGGGACAGCACCTACCTGCGCGGGCTGGGATTCACCTATTTCGGCATCGGACAGGGCAATCACGTCGCCAATCGGGGTGCCAAATAGACGCAAAAAAAATTGAGACTAAAACGGGAGCTGCAAGCTCCCGTTTCCATTCATCAAAGCGGATTGATAACTTTTCCTTAACAATCCCCCACACCTAAAACGACCCGCCGGGTGTTAAAATGGTCATATTAATAAATTCATCCTCAGAATAAGGACGGCATTCATGGAAAATCAAATGGACAAGAAGCAAAGAAAAGCAGCCCAGTGGGCCTGGTATTTTTACGACTTCGGCAACTCGGCGTATGCCGCCGTGGTGCTCCTGGCAGTATACGCATCCTATTTTAAACAGGGTGTGGTCGGCACTGCGCAAGGTTCTGCCTTATGGGGCTTGTCGCTGACCATCTCGATGCTAGTGGTTGCAGTCATCTCCCCGTTCCTGGGTGCGCTGGCGGATTATTCCGGCAAGAAGAAGACTTTCCTGTTCCTGATGACCACGCTGTCGGTCATCTTCACCGGCCTGCTTTTCTTCGTGAAAAAAGGCGATATTTTCATCGGCATGCTGTTCTTCATCATCGCTGAAATCGGCTACCGCGCCGGCCAGGTCTTCTACAACGCGCTGCTGATTGATATTGCCGACGATGACGAGCTCGGCAAAGTTTCGGGAAACGGCTGGGCCTTCGGTTCGTTCGGCGGCATCATCTGCCTGGTGATCGTGCTGGCCATGATCCAAATGAACCCCGGCAACAACCTGATCATCCGCCTGTCTCTTTTGGTCACAGCCATTTTTTATGCCGTGTTTACCATACCGGCATTCTTCCTGATCAAGGAAACCCATCGCCCGCAGAAGAGAGACGGTAAAAGCCTGTTCATGGTGGCGCTTGACCGCCTGAAGACCACCATCCGCTCGGTCAAGAATTACACCGAATTCCTGAAATTCATGCTGGCGGTGCTGATCTACAACGACGGCATCATCGCCGCGCTGGATTTTGCCGCCATCATCGGTACGGTGGTATTCGGGGTAACCAGTACGGAGCTGGTGATTTTCGTGATTATCATTCAGATCACCAACGTGGCTGGCGCCTTCTTCTACGGCAACCTGGGAGAAAAGATCGGTTACAAGACCAGCCTGATCCATTCGTTGATCCTGATGATCATTACGGTGGTGGGCATGTTGTTCGTGCCCAGCAAACTCGGCTATTTCATCGTCGGTTCGATCGCCGGTTTCGTCATGGCGGGCGTACAATCACTGGACCGCACGTTGGTGAGCGTTTTCGCCCCGGCACACAAGAACGCCGAATTTTACGGCTTTTTCTCCCTCACCGGCCACACCTCCTCGATCATCGGCCCAGGTGTGATGGGGTTGGCTGCTTCGGGCTTGTCCGCCTGGGTGATGAATTCCCTGGTTAAAGCCAACCTGGTCGTAGTTGAAAATGAACTCGCCCACACGGTTGCCGAACAAATCGGCACGCGCCTGGCGTTGATTACCGTGCTCTTCTTCCTGATCATCGGTTTGATGCCGCTGCTGTTTGTGAACGAGAAAGAAGGCCGCAAGGTCGCGAAAAACGTGGCGGCGGAGTAAAGAGAAAATGCCAGAAACCCGCTTCACGCATGCCGCGGATCCCGTCCACCGCCCCAACCGGCCGCTGCGCCGGCTGCTGCAATTCCTGGCGCGCGGTTTGCTCGGCGCATTAACTGAAATGGAAGTGGAAGGGGAGGAAAATTTTCCCAAATCAGGCCCGCTGATCATGGTGGGCAACCACTTCAGTTTCGTGGATCCCGCGGTGTTCGTGAGTATCGCGCCCTGGCCGATGGATTTCATCGGCGGCGCAGTTACGCCGCATGCGCCCAAGATCGTGCAGTTCATCCCGCGCTTATGGGGTTACCTGCCGGTTTACCGCGGCACCGGTTCCACCTACGCCCTGAAAGAAGCTGACAGGATCCTCAAATCAGGCGGCGTGGTGGGAATTTTCCCGGAAGGCGGCTCGTGGGCTCAGGTGCTGCGCCCCGCGCGCCCGGGCGCGGCTTTGCTGACCGCCACCGCCGGCGCGCCGCTGCTGCCGGTGGGGCTGACCGGTTTCCCCAAGGTTTTTTCCTCCCTTAAAGAGGGTAAACGCGCCAAAGTACGCATCCGCATCGGCAAACCATTTGGGCCATTCAAGATCTTCGGCAGCCGCTACGAACGCCGCCATCAGCTCGACAAGATCGGTGACGAGATCATGAGCCACATTGCCGAGTTGATCCCGCAGGAAGAAGCCGGTTTATACTCCAAGGACCCCAAAGTGCGCGAAGCCGCCAAGGGCACGGAATATTATCCCTGGGAGGGCATTCGCGAAGGGCAGGACCACTATCCGGCAGCCTGAACTGCCGTCTTATTTACCGGATATCACGCAAACATCCCCTGCGCTCAGCGGGGATGTTTTTTTGTGGATGTTATAATAACTGTTTGCCTGTATCATATAGGTATTATGTTCTAATCAAGAGGAAACTATGTCTCAAGATAAGATTCGGGTGGTTGGCGCCCGCGAGCACAACTTAAAAAACATCACGGTCGAGATCCCGCGCGACAAATTCGTGGTCATCACCGGTTTGTCTGGTTCGGGCAAGAGTTCTTTGGCGTTCGACACCATCTTCGCCGAAGGCCAGCGCCGTTACGTGGAATCGCTTTCCGCTTACGCCCGCCAATTCCTGGGCCAGATGGATAAACCCGACGTGGATTATATCGAAGGTCTCTCGCCGGCTGTCTCCATCGACCAGAAGGCCACTTCGCGCAACCCGCGCTCCACCGTGGGAACGGTCACCGAGATTTACGATTACCTCAGGCTGCTGTTTGCGCGATCCGGCATCCCGCATTGCCCGGTGTGCGGCAAGGAAGTGGTCAAACAATCTGCGCAGGAAATCGTGGACACCATCTCGCGTCTGCCGGAAGGCACTAAACTGTTGGTGCTGGCGCCGGTCATCCGCGGCCGCAAGGGAACCTATCAGGCAGTATTTGATGAGATCCGCAAGGCCGGTTTCATCCGCGCGCGCGCCGACGGCGCGGTTGTTAACCTGGACGACGAAATCGAGCTGGACCGCTACAAGATCCACAATATCGAAGCTGTGGTGGACCGCCTGGTGGTGCCGGCCGCGCAGGATGAGGGGGAACAGAACGCTTTCATCAGCCGCTTGACGGATTCGGTGGAAACCGCGCTCAAGGTGGGCGAAGGTTACATTATCGTGCAGAATCTTTCGGTTGAGCCGGCGCTTGATCTGTTCTACTCCGAACACCTGGCCTGCCCCGAGCACGGCGTCAGCCTGCCGGAGATCGAGCCGCGCAATTTCTCCTTCAATACGCCCCACGGCGCCTGCCCCACCTGCCAGGGGTTGGGCATCAAGCAGGAAATCGACCCGGATTTGCTCATCCCCGATAAAGAGCTTTCCTTAAACGACGGCGCGATTGTAGCCATGGAATGGAACGATTCGCGCGAACAAGGCAAATATTACTGGCAGATGCTCTCCGCTGCCGCCAAGGCTTACCACGTCGATCTGAACGTGCCGGTGGGTGAACTGCCGGAGGAAAAACTGGCTGTGATCTTGTACGGCACCGGCGGCAAGGAAGTGGAAATGGACCTGCGCGGGTCGGACGACCGGCGCACCGTGCTGCGCACCACTTTTGAGGGCGTCATCCCCAATCTGATGCGGCGCTTCCGCGAAACGCAATCGGAATACATCCGCGCCAAGATCCAGGAGTTCATGAGCGACCAGCCCTGCCCGGATTGCGGCGGCAACCGGCTGCGGCCGGAATCGCTGGCCGTGACGGTGGACGATAAAAACATCATGGAAATCGCCAACTGGCCGGTGGAACGCACGTTGGAATGGATTGAACGCTTGATGGGCAGCGATTCCCCGTTGAATGAGCGCGACCGCGCCATCTCGGAACGCGTCTTGAAAGAAATCCGCGACCGGCTGGGTTTTCTGGTTAACGTCGGCCTGGATTACCTGACGCTTAAGCGTTCCGCCGCCACGCTCTCGGGCGGCGAAGCGCAGCGCATCCGCCTGGCCACCCAGATCGGATCGCACCTGATGGGTGTGCTGTACGTGCTGGACGAACCCTCCATCGGCCTGCACCCGCGCGACAACGCGCGCCTGCTGGCCACGCTGGAAGAGTTGCGCGACCAGGGCAACACCGTGTTGGTGGTGGAGCATGACGAAGAGACCATCCGCAAGGCGGACTGGATCGTCGACCTGGGGCCCGGCGCGGGCGAACACGGCGGCGAGGTGATCGCCGAAGGGCCGGTGGACGCCATCCTGGCCAACTCCCATTCGCTGACCGGCGCTTATCTTTCGCGGCGCCTGACCGTGCCGCTGCCGGAAAAACGGCGGACAGGCAACGGCAAGCATTTAACCGTGATCGGCGCCACCGCCAACAACCTGAAAAACCTAGACGTGGAAATTCCGCTGGGCAAGCTGGTGTGCATCACCGGCGTGAGCGGTTCGGGTAAATCCTCCCTGATGGTGGACGTGCTTTACGAAGCGCTGGCGCGCGACCTCAACCACGCGCATACCAACCCCGGCGGATACAAACGCATCGAAGGCATCAACCACCTCGACAAAATCATCAACATCGACCAATCGCCCATCGGGCGCACACCGCGTTCCAACCCCGGAACTTACACCGGCATGTGGGACGATATCCGCAAACTGTTCGCGGAATTACCCGAAAGCAAGATGCGCGGTTATACCAGCGGGCGTTATTCCTTTAATGTCCATGGAGGGCGCTGCGAAGCCTGCCAGGGCAACGGCCAATTGCGCATCGAAATGCAATTCCTGCCGGACGTGTACGTACCCTGCGATGTGTGCCACGGCGCGCGCTTCAACCGCGAAACGCTGCAGGTCAAGTACAAAGGCCTCACCATCGCCGACGTGATGAACCTGACGGTCGACAGCGCCATGGAGTTCTTCGAGAATATCCCGCGAGTGGTGCGCAAACTGCAAACCCTGCAGGAAGTGGGACTGGGTTACATCCGCATCGGACAGTCCGCCACCACCCTGTCGGGCGGCGAAGCGCAGCGCGTCAAGCTCTCGCGCGAACTCTCGCGGCGCGCCACCGGCAAGACCCTCTACGTGCTGGACGAACCCTCGGTTGGCCTGCACGCCGCCGACGTGCACAAGCTGGTGGAAGTGCTGCAGCGCCTGGTGGACGCGGGCAACTCCGTGCTGATCATCGAGCACAACCTCGACATCATCAAGACCGCCGACTATCTGATCGACCTGGGGCCGGAAGGCGGCGACCGCGGCGGCGAGCTGATCGCGGCCGGAACGCCCGAGGAGGTCTGCGAGGTGGAAAATTCCTTCACCGGGCAGGTGCTCAAGGAATATTTCCGCGATTACTACAAGAAAGCTTGTTGATTCCGGTATGCACATCAATTGTGGCCTCTGAAAAGATTTCCCGGATGCCAGCTACAAGTTTGCGTAAAACCAAAATACAGGACCACCCTCCCGATGTCAAACGGCATCGGGAGATTTTTATTAATGTGATAGGATATTTCTTGTTTTGGCAGGAAACCAACCGAAAGATAATTCGTAAATCTCTACGGAGAAAAACAGCATGGATAAAGAAACGCGTACAGACGAATCCGGGCGGCAGCCCCTCAATTACACCGAATGGTTCAACGACCATTTCAAGATCGGCCTCAAGCAGATCCTGAAATTCAGCCTGGATAACCCGCGCATGGCCGCGCTCATGGCCGGCAAGCTCGCGCGCTTCTATTTCGCCAGCCGGCGGCGCAAATACTGGAAAGAGCGCGGCGTCCAGGTGCCGCCCATGCTGATTTACAGCGTCACCAGCGAGTGCAACCTGGATTGCGCCGGCTGTTACGCCAAGGTGCTGCATGCTCCGCGGCACGGGGAGTTTAATGCGGAAAAATTCGCCGACGTGCTGCGCCAGGCTGATGAGATCGGCGTTTCGTACATCCTGACCGCGGGCGGCGAGCCTTTCATCCGCCCGGAATTGCTGGACGTGCTGGGCAAGCATCCCAACATCATCTTCACGCCCTTCACCAACGGGCTGTTGATCAATGAGGAACACATCCGCAAGTTGAGGCAAAACCCCCACGTCATCCCCATCGTCAGCTTCGAAGGCTACGAACTGGAAACCGACAAACGGCGCGGTGCGGGCGTGTACGATAATGGGCTGGCGCTGATCGAACGCTTTCAGCAGGCGGGCATTTACTACGGCGTGTCCATCACCACTACGCGCGGGAACTTTGAAACCATCACCGACCGCGTATTCATCGAAAGGCTGGCTGCCCGGGATTGTAAAGTCTTCTTCTTCATCAATTACATTCCGGTTGAAAAGGGCAGCGAGGATATGGTGATGACCCAGCAGCAGGTGAACGCGCTTAACCGGGTTATGGAAATCTACCGCCAGGAATACCCGGCTTTGTTCCTGGCTTTCCCCGGCAGCGAAATTGATTTCGGCGGCTGCCTGGCAGCCGGCAAGGGTTTCGTGCACATCAACGCCGAGGGCGACGTGGAACCTTGCCCCTTCTCGCCCTATTCGGACGCCAGCCTGCGCGACATGCCTTTGATCGAAGCGCTGCGTTCGCCCCTGCTGCGCAAGATCCGCGAAAATGATATTCGCCTGGACGAGAGCAACGGGCTGTGCGCGTTGTGGCAGAACCGCGAGTGGGTGGCGGACTTGGCAGCCACGGATAAACACGTATAAAAGCAACCACAGATTCACACCGATAAAAAAACAGATCGCGCAGATTTTTCAATTCATAACTTACCGTAGGTCAGACATTCCTGTCTGACCTATGTTTCTACATGTCGATATAAGTATTTTCCTTACCTCAATCCTCTCCCAAATGGGAGAGGAGGCTTTCTCCTTCCCCCCGTTTAGGGGAAGGCAGAGATGAGGGGGATTGTTATATAATAATTCCAGCTAGGGGTACATTCGCTCATCCGCAATTTCCCTGATCCATTTTCTCCGCACAATCCGCGAATTTCCCTGCAAGCAGTGGGAGGTATTTGATGACATTCAAGTCACGTGTGAAATCCTGGTTTGCTCAGCCGCGCCAGGCAATCAACTCTTTATTGCTGCTGGTTTTCTGCGCCGCGTGGGTGCGCGATTTCTTCTACTGGTTCCCCAAAGACGCTTTCGGCAGCAGCCTGAATTACTGGGCGTATACCGACTGGCTGATCGACTACTCGCAGGGCTTCATCCGGCGCGGGCTTTCCGGGGAGATCACGTGGCGCCTGGTGCCGGCCGGTACCCCGCCGCTGCCAACAGTGGCCGCGTTCTCCTGGATCTTGATCCTGCTGGCGGCTTTCGGTTATGCCCGCCTGTTGGCACGCTCCCTGAAGGATTTCCATCCCATGACCCTCTTCGGGCTGTTGTTCCTGCCTTCGCTCTTTTTCTTCTACCTGCACGACCACAACGCCATTGCCCGCAAGGAAATCCTCGGGTACCTCAGTTTGCTGCTGCACCTGCTGGTGATCGAGAAATCTTTCCCTCTGAAAAAGAATGCCGGGCTGCCAGCGGACAACGAACTGCGCCGCTATCTGCGCGGGCTGGCGCCCATCGCCGTCCTGCTGCTGCCGGCCATCATCTTGATCCACGAGGGCAACTTTCTGTTGTTCGTCCCGCTGCACGCCATGCTCACCTTGAGCGTTATGCAACTGAAATCCCCGCGCGGTTGGCAAAAGGACCTGCTGCGCGCGGGGCTGCCCTACCTGCCCGCGGCGCTGGTCTTCCTGGGGGTATACCTCTCGGGTACGCCAGGCTACCTGACGCTGTTGAACATCTGCAAGCGCTGGCTGGCAGCCGGCGCGCTGCGCGAAGGCACCTGCATGCTGCCGCCCGACAAACTCAGCGGCTCGACTCTGCCCGCCTCGCTCATCCCCATGCAGTGGCCGCTGGCGCGCGCCGTGCAGATCACCCTGATGGTGATCGCCACCAACTGGGCCGCCTGGTTGGCAGTGCTGCCGCTGCTGGGGGTTTCGCTGTGGTACCTGGCGCGGCAAGCCGTGTACGCCCTGCTGCGCGCGCGCTCGGTGGAAACTTCGGTGGAAGCTTTCGACGCGTCCACGGCGCAAGCCTACACAAAGCTGTTCTTCCGCAGGTATTTCCTGATCCCTCTGCTGGCCGCGCTGCCCATCTTTCTCTCGGCGTACGATTACGGGCGCTGGTTCTCAGTCTTGTGCGTCAATTACGCGCTGGTGGCGGCCTCGCTCAACCTGCCCTGCCGGGAGTACGCGTTGTTCAGGAAAGAGCATGCGCATGAAACTGCCGGGGCTGAATCCCTGCGGCACCTGGACAGCCGCGCGGTCTTTTACGCCCTCTCGATCGTTATCTGCATCCTGGCGCTGACCCTGTGGCTGCCGCATTACTGCATTTTCGTGTGCGAGATTGTACGCAGCCCGCTGGTTTTCTTCTCGCATTATTATTTTGTCAACTAATGGAAAACGCTTTTCGACTGGCACTCTTTGGGTGTGAAAGGGCTATATGTAGAAGTGGTAGGAACACCCAATAATACTGGGTATAAGTGGAATCCCTGCCCATGCAAAACGAGATCGCCATGCCCGCCTTCTCTTCTTCGAAGGGATGCTCGCGATTAACCCCCTGCGCTGCGCTGAGGGCAGGTGCTTATGGCGCGGCGGGCTCGCGAAATCAGGTTAGAGATCAAACAAAATTATCTTTTCAGGCATTTTTGTTCCAGGTGCCCAAAGAGATGCCAATTCTTGTTTTTGCCGCCTGCATTCGTTAGCTAGGTAGATACCGTCTTGCTTGTCAAGCCCCAAGAGCAAAATTGGGGTCAAAAGGCATATCCGTCTTGATAACGCCATAAGCCAAAACCAGCAGTTTGCGCATGGCGGCACCAACTACAGCCATCTTACACAATCCGCGATCCGCCAGGCGCTGGCTGAACTCGCGGATGATCGGATTGTGTTTCCTGGCCACAAGGGCGGGCATGTAGAGTGCATGCCGCAAAGCGGCATTGCCAGTCTTGGACAACCTGCTCTTGCGGTGGATGGAAATGCCGGATTGGAATTGACGGGGATTCAATCCCGCATAAGCTGTCAGTTGACGGGAGCCGCTGAATTCGCGAAAATCACGGATCTCGGCTAATAATCTGGCCGCGCTGAGTTCTCCGATCCCGGGGAT
>JABLXK010000002.1 GCA_013178095.1 Anaerolineae bacterium
GATCAGTGGTTGGTGCATTACAACACCGAACGTCCTCATCTTGGCTATCGTAATATGGGACGTCGGCCAATCGAGACAATTGATTTATTTTTGAATAAGAATGTTAGGAATGAAGCTTAGTCGTACAAATTACCCTTATTTAATTAATAAACATTGATTGTGTATTATTTCTTTTTATAACTATGTTATATTCATTTTCTTGTGTCGTTATTTTTTGAGGTTCGTAAAGGATGTGTCGACAAACGGAGGACACATCCTTTGCCCATTGGTACCTGCTAACTACCGCTCGTTGGCGGCTGCCATTCGATTTTCCAGTCTCCCGGCAGGAGAAAGTGCGCATCCCCTATTTTGCAGGTAACTTGGCCATGCGGCAGCCCACCCGAGTAGTAGTAAATGAATTTGTCGGATGATCCTTCTCCGTAATCCGGCTTGCCATCGCCGTCACCCTGGCAAAAGTAACTGCCGCTGAAATAACCTTCGCTGATCTTGCCGACCGTGATCGCGTAACCCTTTTCCAGGCCCTCATCCCGGCCCTGGTCAGACGACTCCTGCACAACCTCGATGGCTTGAAAGTCGATCTTGATTCCATTCACATCCACCTCTTTGTTGATTTCCCAGCTTTGCCCCACTTGCGGATCGGCGCCCGCGTCAAAGCTGAACACCGGAATGCCGAAATTTTCAGGATCGTAAATCGCAGTGATCCACAGGTCGGAAACGTGCAGCGTCAGCGGCGCGCTGAAATCTTTCGCGACTACTTTAATCGCAAAGGCTTGGTCGACGTTGATTCCCTTGGCATCGCGAATAACATCGCCCGGTTCAATGGTGATTTCTTTTCCAGCTGCATCTTGAGCGGATAAAGATTTGTACCTAAGTTCCGTGTAATTAAAATCTGCTCTGCTCCAATTTGGATTCGAGAGGTCGAAATGTCCATAAATCATGTACCCGTCATCCAAAGCCACGCTCTTGTCGATGAATATTTTCACACCGTTGTCTCCGACCGCTGCCGTGCTTTCCGCGGTACTCTCGACCACTGGCAGTGTTTTTACGTCGGCGGGTTTGGTGGTGCTTAATCTGAAATCCACCTTCCATTCCTTGGGATCGGTGCACAGGGCAGTTTCGGGATCGTCGGGATCTACGCCTTCGTACAGCGTAGCCTGCCTGACGCCCTCCGGCAGCGGGAAGAATTGAACGCGCGCTTGTAGCTTGCCGTCCTCGATACCGTTTCCTCCCCCGGTGGGCAGTAACGTTTTTCCGTCTGGCAGCAGCAGTCGGGTGACGTTGTATGCGCAATGGCTGCCGCCATTGGGCAGTTCATCGCTGTGGAAAGCCACAACTGTTTGATTGCCGTCCGAGATCACCTGGTCGATGGTCAGCGCGACGCCCATCTGTTCAGCGCTGGCCGGTCCTGCCAGGTACAGTGTGTTATCATCCTCCTCGATGATGCCCACCCCTGGCAGAAAATTGAATAATCCACGCAGGCTGGCCCACACGCTTTGCGGGGAAGTCGCGATGAAGGCGATCACCAGTGCCAAGGCCGCCATGACCGGTATCCAACGCCATTGCGCAGATCTTCTGGAAACAACCTCCTTTTGCGGGGTTGCCTTGATCCTGCGTAAAAGATTTTGCGAGAATTCCGCGGAGGGTTCGATTGCATGCACCGCTTCGCTGATTTTCTCTTCAATTTGCTTGGTCATTTTCATTCTCCATTTGTTGCTTGAACCGATCCAGTAAACGCGCAACGGATTTCCGGGCGGTGTCCTCTTTACAATGCAGGATCTGCCCGATCTCGCGGTAGCTGAGCTCCGCCATGAATCGCAGACGGATCAATCCTTGACCTTTTTCATCCAGGTTGTTGAGCAGCTTGATCACTTGCTCGATATCCGCTTTTTGGATGGTTTGCGTCGATGGATCGCTGCCTGCGCCCTGTATTTCCAGCTTCTCAAAGGGGATTTCCTGTGTTGAGTGATGGGAGTTTCGGCGGTAATGATCCACCAGCCTGGCGTGCGCGATACTGAATAGCCAGGCTGAAAACGCGCCCCGCTGGTGATATCGCGGCAAGTCTCGATAAACTTGCAGGAATACCTGCGAAGTTAAATCCTCGGCGTCTTTGACGTTGCCCGCACGGAAATAGAAATAGCGGTATACCGGTTTCAGCCACCGGGTATACAGGGCATCGAACCTGGCCGGATTCTGCTGCGCAGCCTGGACCAGTTCATCCTCGTTTTCCTTAGCAGGGCTTTGCCTGTCGTCTTCGGTAATGGTTTGATTCATCCTTTTTTCCTTGGTGCAGTATTGAAAATGCATTTTCACGTGATATATAACCGCACAAGTGTCAAAAACCGGACAAGTTTTATTCTAAAAAATGTAATAACAGGTTGGAAAATTATATTCTCGGATGGAAATTTGGTATTCTCCAATGGTTTTTATGGAAATGCTTTGAGTGCCTTAAATAAAAATACCTCCTGACCGGTTTGAATTGCCGGGCAGGAGGGGGATTGCTTATTATAAAATCACGTTTTCTCTTTTGTGAATTCCGCTATCTCTACCCGCAATTCCTCCAACTCGTTCTGCAGCCAGGTCTCGCGTTTCTTCATTTTCTCCAGTTTTTCCTCGGGAGTCATGTTCACCGGATCCGGCACTTCGAAAGCGGCGTATTCCATCCATGCTGGCCAGCGGTTATGCCTGTGCATCCACCTGATCCCGTGATGGCATCTGGTGTGTGCATTGAGATCTTCCCGCAGATATTCGTAAAATTCTTCGTCGAAGGAGTTTTCCTTCGAATCGCTCTTAATCTCCTTGATGTTTTCTTGCTTGTCGTCTTTCATACAACCTCTTGTTGAATTGCTTCTTATTCTTCTTTTTTCTGATCGGAGGAATTCTCGTAAACTTCGATCAAATGATCGATCTGCTTGCGCGAAGTTTTCAACTTCTCCATGTACTGTGTCAAAATCTCTTCCCCGTCCCCGGTGATCGAATAGATCCTGCGCGGCGGGCCTTGGCTGTCCTTGTCGTCCCACACCGATTGGATCAGCCCTTCGGCCTCCAGCGCGTGCAGCGCTCGGTAGATCAAGCTGGGATCGATGTCCTCGACCCCGGCATCTTGCTTCAACCGTTCCATCAAATCGTAGCCGTGTGATGGTCCCATGTGCACCATCAATAAGAGGGCAGGTTGTAGTATATGCCTTCCACCCCCCCGCCTTCCATGAAAATGTCTTCCTCGTTCTCTCATGTCGCTAATATAGCATACTATAGACAAAAAGTCAATAGAATAAATACATATAGCAAAATGCTAATAGATTAGTGGGTATAAATTATCAATAATGGTTATTTCCAATGGATAATGGAAATAGTATTTAAATAGGTCGTACATTCTCGAGGCTCAATGCAGAAAGTAGGTCACGCAGGAATGCGTGACAAAAACTCTTAATGTGACCTATTACGTTTGAGTTATAAAAAAAGACCACTTTTCAGTGGTCTTTCCTGTCGGGGCGAGAGGATTTGAACCTCCGACCTCACGGACCCGAACCGTGCGCGCTGCACCGGGCTGCGCTACGCCCCGAACTACATTCCATAACCCAATAAGTTATGTGAACCGAATTATACATTAGTTACAGCAAATTCACAAAACAAAACGTGAATATTCTTTGTGGGAGGGGAGAGAGAATTTGACCGACGACCTTCGCGAAGCACCCCCTTGGGGGGCACGGACCCGAACCGTGCGCGCTGCACCGGGCTGCGCTACGCCCCGAACTACATTCCATAACCCAATAGGTTATGTGAACCGAATTATACATTAGTTACAGAAAAATCACAAAACAAAACAAGGTAAATTAGAGCTCACTGCATGAACAGAAAACCTTCCCCCTCTCCCTGAAAGATTGCTGAAATTCGGAGAAATCATTTTCTCAGGGAGAGGGCCAGGGGTGAGGGGATTAGAAATATTGTCTTCGCGAGGCTTGCAGTGCAAGCCGTGGCGATCTCGCAGCTCAATGCAAGAGCAGTGAGCGGAGATAACCGACACAGGATTGCGTCAGGCAATCCATGAGTCGGTCATCAGGATGAGCTCACTGCAGGAGCAGAAAACCTTCTCCCTCTCCTTAATGATTGCCGGAGTTCGACGAAACTACAATTTCAGGGAGAGGGCTAGGGGTGAGGGGATCATCATTCTGTCTTCGTGAGGCTAGCAGTGCAAGCCGTGGCGATCTCGTAGCTCAATGCAAGAGTAGTGAGCGGAGATAAACGACACAGGATTTCGTCAAGCAAACCATGAGTCGGTCATCATGATGAGCTCACTGCAGGAGCAGAGAACCTTCCCCCTCTCCCTGAAAGATTGCTGAAATTCGAAGAAATCATTTTTTCAGGGAGAGGGCCAGGGGTGAGGGAAAAATAAAGCATGCAGATCACACATTCGCCTTCACCTTGTATGTGCGACAAAAAATATTACGTCCTCGCATACCCTTCACCTGTCATCAGCGAATTATCTGGTAGCAAGCTGTTAGTTGGTTATTGTAAAAAACCAAAAATGCCACAAAAGAACATGAATGATTTTCTGTGTTCATCTGTGGTTAAAAAAATGTCTACGAATAACCTATACCCTTAACGATCCCCGGAACCCTCTTACCGCGTAGTACGACGACGCCCCATTGTGATACACAAACACCGCGTTGTAGCGCCTGTCCCCAAAAATCGCCCCGCCCAGCTTGCGGATCTCCGCCGGCGTTTTCAGCCAGCTTGAAGTCTTCAGGTCGAACTCCCCCAGCTTCTGCAGCCCGCGGTATTCCTCCTCCGTCATCAGCTCGATCCCCATGGCAGCCGCCACATCCATGGCGCTGTCCGCCGGTTTGGCCTCCTTCCTGGAATCCAGCGCCTCCCGGTCGTAGCACAGGTTCCTGCGCCCTTCCGGCGTCTCCGCGCTGCAATCGGCAAACATGGTTTCACCTGTTTGGCCGTCAAATCCGATCACGTCCGGCTCTCCGCCGCTGGCTTCCATCTCATTCAACGACCACAGCTTCTCCGGCTGCGCTTCCAGCCTGGCTTGCACCTTCCTCCATTCCAACCCCGCGTGCCGTTTCATATTCTTCTCAAAGCGTGCTTTCAATTTGCCTAAGATTTGCTCACGCTTAGTGGTTGACAATTCCTTTTTCTCGCTGCTCATCCTCACCTCTTTCGTATAGTTAACATTTTATTCAAGCAATATACCATATTGATAAATCAGTTTTTGAATAATAAATCTTCCCAACCCTGTTAAAACGTAAGAATAATATTAATTTAATAATTAGATCAGAACATAGGTCACGTTTTATTACGTGACACCAATTAGAAACCCCTATATTTATAGTGAACAATCCTTTGATTGAATGAACGCTCTACGCCCCCGCACGGAGGCGATAGTCAGTATGATGCTTGCTACATTTCAGTGAACATGTCGCTTTATGATGACTTTGCGCAGTACTACAAAATGAAATGACAGAAATTTCGTTATGAATTTTGTAGATTGTGAATTCTCGCGTTCAATATTCTTCAATACGGTTTACGGGCTTTTATAATCAAGGAGTTTTTTTCCATAAGAATTCTTCATATAAATATTTCTCTAATTGTTATAATGAACGATGTATTTGGAGATTACGGCAATCATGATCGAATTATCAAAACTCGAAAGCCACCTTTGGGAAGCTGCCAACATCTTACGCGGTCCGGTAGACGCAGCAGATTTTAAGACCTATATTTTTCCTTTACTATTTTTTAAACGCATCTCAGACGCCTATGATGAGGAAACAGAAGCGGCGCTTGCTGAATCTGGAGGGGATATTGATTTTGCTCAGTTGCCTGAATTTCATCGCTTCATCATCCCCAGAGGCTGCCATTGGGAAGATGTACGGAATCGGACATCCGATATTGGCCAGGCCTTGCATTATTCTTTAACCGAAATTGAAAAATGCAACCCTGATACTTTATATGGAATTTTCGGCGATGCCCAATGGACTAATAAGGATCGCCTTTCTGACTCATTGTTACGCGATCTCATTGACCATTTTTCGCGATTAAGATTGCGGAATTCAGATGTTGATGCGGATATCATGGGACAGGCTTATGAATACCTGATAAAGAAATTCGCGGACGCCACAAACAAGAAAGCCGGCGAATTTTATACGCCTCGTAGCGTAGTGCGATTGATGGTGGATATCTTAAACCCCCAGCCGGATGAAACGATCTACGATCCTGCCTGCGGAACAGGAGGGATGTTGCTCGGTGCAATACAACATGTACGCGAGAAAAATGGGGATATTAAGCGGTTATTTGGCCGGTTATTCGGTCAGGAGAAGAACCTGACTACCGCGTCAATAGCAAAGATGAATCTATATCTCCACGGTATCGATGATTTCCACATTCTTCGAGATGACACCCTTCGCCGTCCCCGTTTTATCGAAGATGATCGACTAAAAACATTCGACTGTGTCATTGCAAATCCTCCTTTTTCGCTGAAAAAATGGGGAGAAGAGATTTGGAAATCTGATCCCTACGGGCGTTGTTTTGCGGGTTTGCCCCCTTCCAGCAGTGGTGATTACGCCTGGGTTCAGCATATGTTGAAATCACTCAAACCACGGTCAGGTCGCATGGCAGTAGTTTTACCGCATGGTACTTTATTTCGAATGGGTGCAGAGGGGAAAATTCGCCAGAAGATCTTGGAAATGGATTTATTGGAAGCGGTGATTGGCCTGGCGCCCAATTTGTTTTACGGAGCCACCCTCGCAGCTGCGATCCTGGTATTTCGGAACAGAAAAGCTCCCGAACGCCAAAATAAAGTTCTGATGATCGATGCTTCTGTGCTTTATCGCAAAGGGCGAAACCAGAATACCCTTGAAGAGGAACATGTCGAACAAATCCTAACCTGCTACAAGGCATTTGACAACCACCCGGGTTTTTCGCAGATCGTGTCCATGGACGAAATCGCTCGGAACGACTACAACCTCAATATTCCACGCTATGTCGAATCAAAGCAGGACGAAGATATTGCAAGCGTTGATGATGCGCTGAAGGAACTCAAAAACGCGTTACAGGAAGCCTATCGGGCGGAAGATCACCTGTTGGAGTTACTCAAAGATGCTGGATTGGCTTCTCCAGAGTACCGATCTTCTGAACCAATCACCAATAAAGAATAAGGTCATAACATTCATGCAGCTTAACGCTTTCAACAATCTTCCATCCCCCATCTCTCTGGCTGACCTTGAATCCCACCTTTGGGGCGCAGCTACCTTATTGCGTGGCTTAATCGATGCTGGCGATTATAAGCAGTACATCTTTCCACTTTTATTCTACAAGCGGCTTTGCGACGTTTTTGATGAGGAATACCAGCAGGCATTGGCGGAATCGAAAGGAGATCAAGTGTATGCAGGCCTGATCGAACACCGCTTCAAAATTCCAGAAGGCGTGCATTGGAATGATGTGCGTTCTCAAACGACCGACCTGGGCAAAGCCTTGCAAAACGCAATGCGGGCAATCGAACAGGCCAACCCGGATACCCTCGCGGGTATCTTTGGGGATGCTCCCTGGACGAATAAAAGCCGGCTTTCGGATCGTATCCTACGGGATTTGATTGAGCATTTCTCCAAACACACCCTCTCCATTGCCAATGTACCCGAGGATGAGCTGGGCATCGGGTATGAATATTTGATCAAGAAATTTGCGGATGATAGTGGACACACCGCGGCTGAGTTCTACACCAACCGCACCGTGGTGCGCCTGATGACTGAGCTCCTTGAACCACAAGAGGGCGAATCCATTTACGACCCCACCTGCGGTTCCGGTGGCATGCTGCTTTCCTGTGCCGTTCGTTTGAAGGATCAGGGCAAGGAATATCGTACATTGAAATTATTTGGGCAGGAACGCAATCTGATCACTTCATCCATTGCCCGGATGAATTTATTCCTGCATGGTTTTGAGGATTTTCGCATTGAGCGCGGAGATACCCTGGCTGATCCCAAGCTGATTCAGGGCGACCGTCTGCGTCAGTTTGATATTGTATTGGCCAACCCACCTTACTCCATCAAACAATGGAACCGGAAGGGCTGGGAAAGCGACCCCTTCGGGCGGAATTTTCTGGGCGTTCCTCCGCAGGGACGCGCCGATTATGCGTTCTTCCAACACATCCTAAAGAGCCTCAAGCCGGTCAGCGGGCGCTGCGCCATTCTCTTCCCGCATGGCGTGTTATTCCGTGATGAAGAAAGGGAGATGCGCTGCAAGTTAATTGAACAGGATTGGGTTGAATGCGTCATTGGTCTGGGTCCCAATCTGTTTTACAACTCTCCCATGGAAGCCTGCGTGATGATCTGTCGTACCCATAAACCGTCTGATCGTAAGGGAAAGATTCTATTAATCAATGCTGTCGATGAGGTCACGCGTGAACGCGCGCAGAGCTTCCTGGAAGATGATCACATTCAAAGGATCACAACTGCTTACCGCGCATTCGAAGACGAAGAGGGTTTCACCCGGGTGATCACGAAAGAGGAAGCGCTTGATCAAAATGGGAATCTCAATATTGCGCTCTACGTTCGCAAGAAAAATGGGAATGGAAACCTGGTAGATCTAAATGATAATAACCTGACCAAGGCTATAATAGAATGGCAAACCAGTTCAGTGGAATTGCGCGAATCCTTAAACGATCTGATTCATCGAATAATGGGGGAACAATGAGCAAATCTAGCGATATTCTATATACCTGTCCTCACTGCCAGAAACGATCTCGATTTGTAGTCTGGCAAAGTATTAATGTAGATTTGGATCCAATGTTAAAAAAGCAAGTGATGGATGGTAGCTTGTTTGTGTTTCACTGTCCATCCTGTGGATTTTCACAAGAAGTTGGGTATTCAGTTCTTTATCACGACCAACGCAATCGATACATGATTTGGTGGATTCCAGAGGACGAAAACGGAAAACAACAATACAATGTTGTAGAGCTAAATCAATATGCACGCACTCTGTCAGGATATCGATTGCGCTTAGTACCTTCGTTCAATAGACTCCGGGAAAAGATCTATATTTTTGATTGTGGGTTGGATGACCGGGCAATCGAAATATTAAAGCGCTACGTGTGGTCGGCCTATCTTGAAGATCAAGGGATACAAATGTCACAGGTTTATTTCGCTGACTCATATCAGGAAAGTGAGTATCCGGCGATTGAACTTGCCATTCTTACTCCAGGTGGGAACCACCGAATTATTAAAGCGAGTGGGAAAAATGGATATCCTCGTGCTGTGGAGTTACTGAAGAAAAATAAAGTCCCAAATCAAGAATTTACTAAATGGAGAACCATTGATCACACTTATTGGGACCTGGCTGAACGAGGGGAAGGATAGTCTGTGAAAAACCCTGGAATCGTTACTTTCGGTGATGTTGTTCGCAATGTGGATGAAACCATTAGCGACCCGCAGAACAGCGGATTAGAACGCTTTGTTGGCCTTGAACATATCGATCCAGAATCGCTCCACATTCAGCGCTGGGGATTGATCTCGGAAGGTACAAGTTTTACCCGCCGTTTTCGTAAAGGGCAGGTGCTGTTTGGCAAACGCCGCGCCTATCAGCGAAAAGTGGCCGTGGCCGAGTTCGATGGGTTGTGTTCCAGCGATATCTTGGTGTTCGAGCCCAAAGATGACCGCCTGTTACCGGAATTATTGCCCTTTATTTGTCAATCGGATGGATTCTTTGAACATGCCCTGGATACTTCTGCCGGCTCGCTCTCACCGCGCACCAAGTTCAAGGAATTGGCTCGTTATGAATTCCCCCTGCCGCTGTTGGACGAACAGCGCCGCATCGCAGAGATCCTCTGGGCTGCGGATGTACTAAAACAAAAAACTGAAAAAGTTAATAATGAGTTAAAGAAATATAGACAGGCAAGAGTTGATGATTTCTTCTCTGATTCAAACATTAATCTAAAAAAGATCAAATTAGAAAAGCTAATTGTGAATGGATCCAAGAATGGATTATATAAATCTAAAGAGTTTTATGGTGAAGGGGTAAAGACTGTTCATATGGGTGACCTGTTTGCATACGAAGTAATCACTTCGGAAATTGATATGCAAAGAATTCGTCTTAATAACGATGAAATTGAACGTTTTTCTGTGTATGATGGTGATTTATTATTCGCAAGACGTTCTTTAGTAAAAGATGGCGCCGGAAAGTGCTCAATTGCTTTAAGAACCAGTGAACCGATGAGTTTCGAATCCTCAATTATCAGAATTAGACCAGAGAAATCACAGATTTTGCCGCTTTACCTTTTTTATTGGTTTAAAAGTACGTTTGGGATACGTTCGATCCAATCCATAGTACGAGGTGGAACAGGGGCAGTTGTAGGAATTTCAAGTGGTGATTTAAGAAAAATAGATGTACCTGTGGCCACAATAGGAATCCAATCATCATTGGTAAGCATTATCGATGAGATTAACCATTTACTTGAGAGTAATGTTCAGCAAATCAAAAAGGAAATTAATCTAGAAATCCATTTACGCAAGCATTTATTAGGCTCATAAATTCGAAGCCATCAATAAGAAGGCGCAATATGTTTAACGAATCCAACTCAGTCGAACTCTTCATACGCGATCTGCTGTGCGACGAAACCGGCAAACAAATAGGCGAGCAGCCCGGGTTGTACGCCAGCGCGCTAACCCAGCTTGCCAGAGGGCAGGGTTGGGTTTACAAACCCGCGGATAAACTTCATCGTTCCACCCAGGATGTACTGCTGGAAGATGAACTGCGCGCGGCGTTGATCCGCCTGAACCCGGAAATCGCCGAGCAGCCCGACCGCGCCGACGAGGTGCTCTACCGCCTGCGTGCCGTGCTGCTGTCGGTCAAAAGTGATGGTCTGGTGCGCGCTAATGAGGAATTCACTACCTGGCTGCGTGGCGAACGCTCGATGCCGTTTGGATCCAATCATGAGCATACGTCGGTTCGTTTGATCGATTTTGAGAATATCGGCAATAATCAATGTGTCCTCACCAATCAGGTCATCTTCCAAGCCGGCTCACAAACCCGCCGCTTTGACCTGGTGCTGTTTGTGAATGGCATCCCGCTGGTGATCGGCGAAGCCAAAACCCCTACCCGCCCGGCCATTTCCTGGGTGGATGGCGCGGTGCAGGTGCAGGATGATTATGAGGTCAACGTGCCGGCCTTCTTTGCGCCGAATGTATTTTCTTTTGCCACCGAAGGGAAAACCTATCGCTATGGCGCCGTCCGGCAACCGCTGGAAAGCTGGGCACCCTGGCGTGAAGAAGATAACAACGAATATTCCGGATTGAATGAACTGCAAACCGCCGCGTTGGGTATGCTGCGCCCGGCGATCATTCTGGATATCCTTAAAAACTTCACCTTGTTTGCCACCGACAAGAAGCATCGCAAAACCAAGATCATCTGCCGCTTCCAACAATATCACGCTGCCAACCAGATCGTCGAACGGGTAGTGCAAGGCCGGGTGAAGAAAGGCTTGATCTGGCATTTTCAGGGGTCGGGTAAATCGCTGTTGATGGTTTTCGCCGCCCAGAAGCTGCGTATGCATCCGGCGTTGAAAAATCCAACGGTGTTGATCGTGGTGGATCGTATTGATTTGGATACGCAGATTACCGCCACGTTCAACGCGGCGGATGTTCCCAACCTGATCTCAACCGACAGCCGTGAAGAACTGCGCACCCTGCTGGCTCAGGATGTGCGCAAGGTTATCATCACCACCATCCACAAGTTTGGCGAAGCGGACGGCATTCTGAACAACCGCGACAACATCATCGCCCTGGTGGATGAAGCTCACCGCACCCAGGAAGGTGACCTGGGCAGGAAAATGCGTGAAGCGCTCCCCAATGCATTTCTGTTCGGCATGACCGGTACACCCATCAACCAACGCGACCGCAACACGTTCTTTGCGTTTGGCGCCGAAGAGGATGAAAAAGGCTATCTGAGCCGTTATTCTTTTGAGGAATCCATCCGCGACCAGGCTACCCTGCCCTTGCGTTTTGAGTCTCGCTTGGTGGAACTCCGCGTGGATAAACAATCCATTGATGAAGCCTATGCCAATCTGACCGGTCATTTATCCGAAGCTGATCAGGCGAATCTGGCTCGCCAGGCTGCGCGCATGGCGGTATTGGTCAAAGCGCCGGAACGCGTGCAGCGCATCGTATCGGATATCGTGGATCATTATCAGGAAAAGGTGGAACCCAACGGCTTTAAAGCGATGGTGGTTACCTTTGACCGCCAGGCCTGTGTTCTGTATAAAAAAGCCATGGATGAAATCCTGCGCCCGGAAACCAGTGAAATCGTGATGAGCGTTTTTCACAATGAGACGGAATACAAAGCCTACGACCGCAGTAAAGAAGAAGAGGAAAGATTGCTCGACCGTTTCCGCGATCCGGCAGATCCGTTAAAGTTCCTCATTGTGACTTCACGCCTTCTAACCGGGTTCGATGCGCCTATCCTGCAGGTGATGTACCTGGACAAGCCGATGAAGGAACATAATCTGCTGCAAGGTATCTGCCGCGTGAATCGCCCTTACCCCGGCAAGGATTATGGCTTGATTGTGGATTATATTGGCGTTTTCGATGACGTGGCTCGAACGTTGGCCTTTGACGAAGCCAACATGCAGCAGGTAATTACCAACCTGAAGGCGCTGCATGCGCAGCTTCCTGAAGCGATGCAAACCTGCCTGGCATATTTTCCTAATGTGGATCGCGCCCTCGGAGGATGGGAAGGGTTGGTGGCAGCCCAAGCCTGCCTGCCGGATAACGAAACGCGGGACAAATTTGCAAGCGACTTCTCTTTACTGTCACAACTGTGGGAAGCAATATCGCCGGATCCGGTGCTTTCGGATTATGGAGATGATTATCGCTGGTTAGGCCAGGTGTATGAATCCGTCAAACCGCCCAGCGGCAGCGGTAAACTGCTCTGGCATGCGCTTGGAGCCAAGACCCTGGAATTGATCCACGAGAACGTCCATGTCGAACGCGTTCGTGATGACCTGGATACACTGGTCATGGACGCTGATTTTCTGGATGAACTGCTCGGAGAAAGCGATCCAGAGAAGATCCGCGAAATGGAAATCAAGGTCATCGCACGCATCCGAAAGCATGGCAATAATCCAAAATTCATCGCGCTCGGAAAGCAGCTTGAAGACCTGAAGAACCGTATGGAACAAGGGCTGGTAAACAGCCTGGATTACCTGAAACAACTGCTCGAAATCGCCCGTAAAGTGTTGCAGGCGGAAAAGGATGTGGACCCTGAAGAAGAACGCCAATCCGCCAAGGCTGCATTAACCGAATTATTCAACGAAACCAAGACTACTCAAACTCCGGTAATTGTCGAACGCATCGTAGCCGATATTGACGAGATCGTCCGCAATGTCCGCTTCCCTGGTTGGCAACAAACCATTGCCGGGGAGCGCGAGGTCAAACAGGCATTGCGCAGGGTGTTGTTGAAATACCAGCTGCACAAAGAGCAGGAGTTGTTCGATAAAGCGTACGGGTATATCAAGGAATATTATTGATGAAACAAGAACCATTCGTTTCGTGTCTTTCTTTTGCTTACCCATTTTCGTTGGTAAATTAGGCGAGGGTTTTGATGATCCCGGATTTTCCTCAAGAAAAAGCAGCTCACGGCAGGAATGCGTGCCGTACCCACGCGCTCCTCCTCCTTTTTGCAAATCATCTTGACATGCAATTGCGTTGATCCGCCGAAAGGGGCAGGCCGGGGGTCGGTGAGAAAAAGTCATCTGTGTCTATCTGCGTTCATCTGCGGTTAAAAAGTAGTGAAATCCCCGCTAGATTCGTTCCCCAAAATCCAATCCTTCGTTTCATCGAAATGTCACCTTCTGTCAGGATCGAATCTCCCCAAGCCTGTATACACAAGATGATAGAATTAGCGTTGCAGTCAATTTGAATAACGGAGCAAACCCAATGGCAAAAGACAAGAAAATTCGTGTGGCAATTGTGGGCGTGGGCAACTGCGCCTCTTCATTAGTTCAGGGCGTTCACTATTACAAGGACGCCAAGGATACCGACCGAGTCCCTGGCTTGATGCACGTCAACCTGGGCGGCTATCACATCCGCGACATCGAGTTCGTGGCTGCCTTCGACGTGGTCGATACCAAGGTTGGCAAGGATCTTTCCGAGGCCATCTTCGCCCATCCCAACAACACCATCAAATTCTGCGACGTTCCTAAAATGGGCGTCAAAGTCTCGCGCGGCATGACCCACGACGGTCTGGGCAAGTATCTCAGCCAGATTCTCACCAAGGCCCCCGGACCCACCGACGACATCATCAAAATCCTCAAGGACACCGGCGCGGACGTGCTCATCAACTACCTGCCGGTCGGCTCCGAAATGGCCACCAAATGGTACATGGAGCAGGCGCTGGAAGCCGGCGTGGGCGTGGTTAACGCCATTCCGGTCTTCATCTCCTCCTCGCCGTATTGGGCCCCGCGTTTTGCCGAAAAGAAGCTCCCCATCGTCGGCGATGATATCAAGAGCCAGGTAGGCGCCACCATCCTGCACCGCATGCTGGCCTCCCTGTTCGTCGATCGCGGCGTGCGCATCGATCATACCTACCAGCTCAACTTCGGCGGCAACACCGACTTCATGAACATGCTCGAACGTGAACGCCTGGAGTCCAAGAAAAAATCCAAGACCGGCGCGGTCACCAGCATGATCCCCTACGAATTAGCCAGCGAAGACATCCATGTCGGCCCATCCGATTACGTGCCCTGGCTGAAGGACCGCAAGTTTTGCCATATTCGCATGGAAGGCACCACTTTCGGCGACGTGCCCCTGCTGCTGGAAGCCAAGCTGGAAGTCTGGGATTCCCCCAACTCGGCCGGTGTGGTCATCGATGCCCTGCGCTGCGTCAAGCTCGGCCTCGATCGCGGCATCGGCGGTCCGCTCTATGCGCCTGCTTCGTATTTCATGAAGACCCCTCCCCGCCAGTATAAAGATGATATCGCGCTCGCCAAAACCGAAGCTTTCATCCGCGGGGAATCCGTCGAATAACCTATGCCGGACGATTGCATTTTTTGCAAGATCATAGCCGGTCAGGCTGACGCGGATATCGTCTTTCGCGATGATCAAATCACCGCTTTTTGGGATCACCGCCCCGCGGCGCCTGTGCACATTCTGGTGGTGCCCAACAAGCACATTGACTCGGTCAATGAAGCCGATCTTCAGGACGCTGAATTGTTAGGGAAGCTGATCCTGAAAGCGCGCGACCTGGCCAAAGAACAGGGAGTGGACGAACGCGGTTATCGCCTGGTGCTCAACGTCGGCCCGGATGGCGGGCAGACCGTCTTTCATATCCACCTGCATCTCATTGCAGGGCGCCGCTTGCCCGTGTTTCGCGAATAATAATGAAACCTTCCTGCCGGCGCACGCTCCTGCTTCTGCTGATATTGATGGGGATAACAGGGGCCTGCGTCCGGCCGGATAAAGGTCCTTCGCCCTTTGAGGGCTTTCAACGTGCTACGCAGCCGCATGAACTTCCTCTCGGTCCGCAACCGGGTACCGATTTTGAGATCATCCCCAACAGCGAACTGGTCTACGGCCCGGCCCTCAAGGATTTTGACCTGCGGGATTTTGTCTCGGAACATTTTCCGGAAATGGATGCTTACCGCGAAGAAGTGGGTGGGCGTGAATGGAGCGGTGCGCAAATTCTCGAGAAAGTCAGCCGGGATTATTCGGTCAATCCGCGCCTGCTGCTGGCGCTGCTGCGCAATCGCGGCGGCGTTGGCCTGAATCTCGACGATCCTTTCCTGCCGGATGTGTCCCATCATGGCCTCTTCCGCCAGCTTTCCTGGGCGGCTGATACCCTCAATTACGGTTATTATGCCAGCCGAGTGAGCGCGCTGGATCAGCTCACGCTCGCGGATGGCACGCTGGTGAACATTCCCGACCAGGTGGTGGCCGGAACGGCCGCTGTGCAATATTTCTACAGTTTCCTGCTGGGTTATGCAGATTTCCAGGCTGCGGTCGGTCCTTTGGGATTATTTGCCGATTATGCCGTCCTGTTTGGTTCTCCGCGCGTTTTTGCCATCGAGCCCCTGATACCCGGTGATTTGGTTCAACCGCTCATGCACCTGCCGTATGACCGCAGCGAAGGCTGGTATTTCACCTCCGGCCCACATTCCGCCTGGGGTAGCGGGGCAGCTTGGGCGGCGTTGGATTTCGCACCTCCGCTTCCGGATGAAGACTCCTGGGGCTGTTATGATAGCCCGGCCTGGGTGCGCGCTGTGGCTGATGGCCGCATCGTGCGTGTTTCGGATGGCCTGCTGGTTGAGGATCTGGATGGCGACGGGTTTGAAGGCACCGGTTGGACTATTCTTTACATGCATGTATCCGAAAATGATCGTGTCGCGTTGGGCAGTTGGGTTGAAGCTGGCGATGCATTGGGGCATCCCTCCTGCGAGGGCGGCCCGGCTAATGGAACCCATTTGCACATTGCCCGCCGCTACAACGGCGAGTGGATCCCGGCCGATCAGGATCTGCCTTTCTTTCTGGATGATTGGGTTTCCCACGGCTTTGGGGTAGAATATGACGGCATTCTCGCGAGGGGCGGCAGCGAAATTCATGCATCAGGTTTTCCGACAGATGAGAACAGAGTCTACTAAGAAATCGATCACAACTGCTCTGGCAGTATCTCTCTTATTCGCGTTCTTAATAAATGCCTGTACAATTGTGCCGGGGTTGTCGCTTCCAACGCCCACGCCCTCGCCGACTGCAACGGTTACTCCCACATCCACCCCCACACCGCTGCCGGAGGGTTATGTCGAATATGTTTCGCAATCCGGTGACACGCTGGAAGTGATCGCCAGGCATTTCGGAGTCGGTGTTGGACAGATTATCGATATTTCCGATCGCCGCTCAAGTTTGATGATCGATCCGGGTACTCATTTTCTGGTGAAAGACACCTTGGGTGAGACTACCCGGCCGGATATCCTGTTCCCGGATTCGGCGATTGTCTATTCACCTGTTGCGGTGCAGTTCGATCCGGTGGTTTTCACCGAAAAACAGACCGGTTTTATTAAATCCTATACGGAAACCATGACGCGCGGCGCCACCTCGGCAGCCCAGATTATCTTCGAACTGGGGCGCGATTATTCCATCAACCCTCAGATTTTGCTGGCTTTCATGGAATACGAGAGCGGGTGGCTTTCCAATCCCAAGCCGACCGGCGACCAATTGTCATATCCGATGGGTTGGAAAAAATCCGACCGGACTTCCGTGTATTTTCAAACCGGTTGGGTCATCAAGCAATTGACCCGCGGCTATTATCTCTGGCGTATCGGTACGCTGACTGAATTGACCTTCCCGGATGGTTCCATGCTGCGCCTTTCGCCGCACCTGAATGCCGGCACGGTGGCGGTCATGTATGTCCTGGCGCAGCTCCATAACCGCGCGGAATGGGAACAGGCTTTATACGGCGAGCATAATCTTGTCAGCGTCTATGCCCAATATTTTGGAGACGCTTTTGAAAAAGGTAAAGGCGTTGATCCGCTCTTCCCGGCCGGCCTGCAGCAGCCCGAGCTCAACCTGCCTTTTCCTGTAAATGAAGTCTGGAACCTCACCGGGGGTCCGCATACCGCCTGGGGATCAGGCTGGGATAATGATGGATCGCTGGCTGCCCTGGATTTCGCGCCGCCTCTGAGCAGCCCCGGATGCGGCAATTCCACGCATTACGCCACGGCCATGGCTGCCGGCCGCGTCGTCCGCGCCGGCGGCGGTGTGGTCGTGCTCGACCTCGATATGGACGGATACGAGCAGACCGGCTGGGTGCTGGTGTATATGCACATCGCCAATTCGGATCGCGTGCAGGTAAATGACATCCTGGCAGAGGATGATCTGATCGGGCATCCCTCCTGTGAAGGGGGCAGTTCCTCCGGCATTCATGTGCATGTCGCCCGCAAGTACAATGGCGAATGGGTCGAGGCGGATGGCGGGTTGCCTTTTGTTATGTCCGGATACCGTGCTCATAATGGAGAAGATTATTATGAAGGTACGCTGGAAAATGGAGCCACGACAGTGGTAGCCAATACCGCCGGGAACTATTGGACGCGCATCATCCGCCCGGAGAGTCGTGAAGAATTCTTTTATACTCCCACACCGCGAAAGTAGGCTGGAATTGGCTAAGAATGACTCCGGGCATGTGATCAAGGCAGAGCTTCATTGTCATACGGTTTGCTCTCACGATAGCAGCAATCGCTTGCCCCAATTGATTGAGACGGCTCGGCAGCGGGGAATTAACCGCCTGGCGATCACCGACCATAACAAGATCGGTTGCGCCTTGAAAGCCAAGGAAATGGATCCCGAACTGATCGTTGTCGGGGAGGAGATCCTGACGCAGAGCGGTGAATTGCTGGCATACTTCCTGAAAGAAGAAATTCCTGCGCGTTTACCGGTCATGCAGGTGATCGAAAGGCTTAAAGCGCAGGGCGCATTCATAGCCGTGCCGCATCCGTTTGATATTCGCCGGCATGGCTGGGGCAATGAAAAACTTCTAAAGATATTGCCTTACGTGGATTCGCTGGAGGTCTTTAATGCGCGCTGTTTGCGAAAATCGCTTAATTCTCGATGCTTGCATTTCGCCCAACAGCACCATACGTTGATGCAGGCTGGTTCGGATGCGCACTCGCTGGTTGAATTGGGTCTGGCTACGGTTGAACTTCCTGAATTCAACAATGCTGAAGAATTACGTGAGGCGTTGAAGACCGGCCGGATCAGTGGATCGCTGCTTTCGCCCTGGGATCATTTCAAAGCCAGCACGCAGATCGCTTTTGGAAAGGTCAATCCTTTTCGGTAGGGCAAAATCCTTGAAAGCTGCTGGTTTTAAGATAAAATAACTCACAACCCGGGGCGGTGGCGGAATTAGGCAGACGCAGAGGACTTAAAATCCTCCGGTAGTGATACCTTGTGGGTTCGAGTCCCACCCGCCCTATTGGGATTATCTATTCTCTCCTCTCTTCTCCTCTCCCCCTCAAATCGTGGAAAAGTCAAAGAAATCATTTTGATTTTGCATAAATTGCATTTCTGAATTGAAATAGTGAAATTGGGGGAATTCATCTTACAAGCTGTATAATCTTCCCCTGTAAAGCGAAATGGGATAATATAACCATATGAGTGAAAAACCTTTAGAGGGTCGGATGGCGAATTCCAAACCACTGACAGTGAACTTATCATCAAAGAAAATAACGATTGACCTGGGGTTGATTACCGTGTTTTTGGCGATCCTCAGCCTGGCAGGGCAGACTTTGAAGTACACCACAAATTATGAAGAAGCTTTCGGCCTGATCCCGCTGGTCAATATGGCCAAGGCGCTATCCATCCCTACCATCTTTACGGTAATGGTTGTCTTTGTCGTTACCTGCTTAATAAGCCTGATCAGCATCATAAAATTCCGCGAAAGAGACAAATTTCGCTTTCAATGGGTGGGCCTTGCAATTTTCTCTTTTCTCTTTACTTTGGATAAAGGGTCAGCTCTGAGCAGCTATTTTTTCAAGCAATTTCGTGGATTCATGCGTGGATTCTTTCCCGCTTACCCCAACCAAAAATGGGTTACAACTGCGGTTATTCTACTGATCGTGATAGTTGTTTTCTACCTCGCTTTTATTAAATCATTGCCGCCGGCAACAAAAAAACAGGCGCTTGTTTCTTTAGCCGTTTATTATGCCGGCTTTTTATTTATTGAACGTTTCTCCGATCACTTTGCTGCTGTGAATGGATACGAAAATCTTGAATATAACATCCTGGTTACCGTGGGAAAAACCCTCGAGGTCTTTGGGCTGATTCTTTGTATCCAGGCCTTGTTTGATTATTTAAGTCATTATCAGATCGAGACTGCGTTTTCTTCCGACGACCGTGGAAAATTGCCGTAGAGGTTTTTGATAAACCCAATTGAAAACAGAGTGGATTAAATAATGCCTCGTGAAAATATAAAAATTTCCATTGAACCACTAAAGGTTGGTATTTTTTTGGAGTTGGTCGCCATACTAACGGTGCTGCTCAGCCTTTCAGTGCAAACCCTCTTCTATGTTGCAGGTTCAGCCAAAGCCGGATGGTGGCTGCCGCTTGTAAATGCGGATAAGGAATTATCGATAGCTTCTCTGCTATCCGTTATGCAGTTCTATATTCTCGCTTTTCTACTGGCCATTGTGGGAAGAATAACAAAACAAACAAATAATCCTGATCATCGGTATTGGTCAATCTTGGCTGTCATGTCGTTAGTTTTTTCTTTCGATGAGGGAGCTTCCATTCATGAATTGGCAACACAGCCGCTTCAAAAAATTTTTGGCCAAAATCTGCCTGGTTATCTTCATTTCGCCTGGGTTATTCCGGCAGCAATTCTTGTGATTGTAATTCTCGCTTTCTTTCTGAAATTCTTTTTCTCGTTGCCTCGCCGGACTCAGATTCTGTTTTTCATTTCAGTCTTTGTTTATATCAGTGGTGTGCTGGGAATGGAGATGATCAGCGCGAATTATGCAGAGATAAATGGAATAAAAAATATTGGCTACAATGTTTTCGTTACGCTTGAAGAGACACTCGAAATGACCGGTATGGTAATCGCAATTTATGCCCTTCTGGATTATATTCAAAAAAAAGCTTCAGGGATAAGTTTCCAAATTCTTTAGCAGAAAGTTATCTGAAAAGCAATTGATATTTTGAATTATTAAATTCAATGATTCGACCTGCTTCACTGATCTGGGGTTTTGATCCGTCGATTTTCTCAATAATGACATTCTGAATTTCCGTAGCCTTATCAAGCGTTATATCATCAGCATAATTCCTGATTTGTGTTACTTCAAGCGCATTGTAGTTATTAAAAAGGACTGTGTTAAACATTAAATTGCGATCTCGTCCGGTCGTATCAGGCGGTGTCAGGATTTGGATCGTATCGCTTATTGCAGTATTCCCCGCCTGATGCATTTTAATAATATAGTCAGCCAGATATTGATAATCCTGATAGGTCAGCAATTCACGGTAATATGCGGGAATTCCGATTGTATATAACAAAATCAACAGACCGAACATAACCTTAATAAGCATTTTAAATTCTCCTGCCCAGGTCAACCACAGAATTACTAGATAGATAGCCACGAGGATCAGGAAGTAGTAGATACCCAAGTATCGGAAATATGCCCCATCCACTGAGCCCAGGATGATAATCAGATCACCGTCATGCAAGTGAAACAGATTGTTGAATAGGATTGCATAAGCCAGTCCAGCGATGCCAAACGGGAATATTCCTCGCCAGAATATAAGTTTCCTGAGAGCTGGCCGGTCAGTATTTTTGTTTTCCTGAGCCAGCAGGAGTGCACCGATAATGAATAATGGTGTGAAATATAGAACGTATCTTCCCATGATTTTTGAAGGGACATCACTGTTGTATAAAGCTCTCCAGGAATGTCGGGCGCAGGCGATTAAAAATCCCGCCAGCAGCGAAAATAACATCACCATCCAATTTCGGGTATTAACCTCCCATTTCTTGAATGTTGTTATTGCTGAACTGGTATAGAAAGGGAGTACCGGTGCAGCCATCAGAATGAGATAACAGATATAAAGAAATATCCATATGATGAAATTGCCAACTGTCAACTGGCTGGAGGTGGTCTGCGAAGTAACGTCAAAGCCAAGTATGAGGTTCAAGGGCAAGCGTGCTTTTAACCCTGTGATCAGCCATGGGCTGAAACCCGCGAAGATTCCCAATAAAAGCATAAGCAGTCGTGAAATTCCCCGAATATTCTTATTTTTGCCCCCCTGACCTGATAATTTCTTCTCATGAACATAGAGCCATATGAAAATGAAAAACGGGATGAGAGCCAAAGTGATGAATCGCGTTAAATATAACAACCCAATGGCTACACCGGTAATGAAGCTCCAGGGTAATAAATGCCTTTCATTTTGCGGTCTATTTAGAAGAAAAAGAATGACCCATAATAATAACGAGAAATATAGATTTTCACTCATCACCAGCCGAGGAAAAATAAGGTGGTAAGGCAATAGGCATCCTGTCAGCGTGATCATGAGTGCAGTTTTTCTGGTGAAATATTCCCTGGAAAGCAGGAATAATGGGAATGCCATGCTGGAAGAAAAGATAACATTCAGGATTTTTATGATCGCATATGCCTTTTGACCAAACAAAAAAGCGGGTGTGAGCATGGACGGGTAGAGTAAAGGAGAATGATCCAAATCTTGTACATCGAAGACGCCGTTATACAGATATCTGGCAATATTAAAATACCGCTGCTCGTCGCCTTGAATCACTGGTCCGTATGCCGTTGGAATGACAAAAAATAATTTAATGGCGATCAGGAATATAAAGATGAATAATAGGGCAGCAAGCTCATCATCGCTGTCTCTTTCATTCGTTAGGGTATCTTTATGAAAAAAAAATCTGAAAAACCATATTAAAGAACAAAACAAGACCTGGAGTGTTGTGTAGAAAACCCATGCAAGAAATGGTTTCAAATTTATATAGATTTGTTGCAGGTCACCCATTTGCTGCGAATTTTTACAAAGCAGTACAAGACTGAAAATGCAAACGCATAAACTAAGGATGCATAAATAGAATATGTTGCGATCGTTTGTGAAAAACTTTTTTAGGATTTTCTCGTTAAAAAACGATTGCAGAAATATTGCGAAAACCCCGGCTGTCATTATTACAATTAGAAGAGTTATTGACAAACGGAAAGGGGATAAATTGAAAAATAATTGCTCTTCTGGTTGGGAACCGGTCTTAAAGTTAAAAATAATCAGAATGACAAGATCAAGTATCAAAAAGCCAAGCAGGATCCTCCACCACTTCAAATTTTCAGACTCCCTTCTCGCTATCGGCAACGATTAGGAACCCATTCTATTTCACCTTCCAAAGTGAGATGTAAGGTCGAAGTAAAAAATTGATGTGGGTTTATTAATAAAAGTTATAAAGGCGTTAATGGACCCGTGGTTGGTTAAGAATGCAGTTCATTCTACAACTATCAGGTTAATTATATTTGAAATTAAACCGGGCTTAAAGAAAATCTGCATTTATGTTTCAGCAAGGGCGTAAATGGCACAAATATTGCAATAATAAGAGCAGATATTTTGAAACAATTCAGTTGGTAAGCGAGAAGGAGTCAACTATGGCAAGTTATTATAATGTACCAGGCGGTCTGACGTGGGTGAAGAACAATCTGCATATCATCATCGGCAATAAACCTCTCGAGGAGATCGTGGAATTCGGAGATACCTGGCGCAGCCGCGGACATACCCCATTGGTTCATGTGATCAGCCCGGCAATGGATAATGGCAAGATGTGGGATAAACACGAAGATCCATCGGGTTTATTGGATAATGTTCCTTCTCATATCGATATGTTTATAGTTGATTTTTATAACCTGGTGACACCCGAACTTCCTGCTATGTGGTGGACCAATAATTGGCTGTTATGGGAGTATAAGAGTAACAGTGTATATTTTAATGGCACGCATAGTCAATTTGTTTCAAAATTCAAAATTGATCCGGAGACCACTCAGAATGATGATTCTTCCGATGATGATGGTTCAGGTGGCGATTCATCCAATACTACCAATACGATTACGTTAACGTCAACCACAACCTTCACGGCAACTGGAGATGTGAACGTGCATCTTGTTTGCCCACATTGCGGACAGCAGATTTTTTAAGAAACTGTTCGCATTTCAAGAAACACACCTCTTATAGCGATGAATAAGAGGTGTGTTTTATATTAATTTTTGAATATGTGATCCAGCCAATCATACGCTACTTGATGTGCCCTTGAAAAATTGTCTAACTGGCAATGATCGTTTGAACCATCCACTTCCCGGCTGAAGATATATAGAGTCTTTTTCTCCGATGAAATGTTCTCATAAAAGAATTTCGCCTGGTTGACCATTTCAACCCCTTCGTCTTTCCCCACTAAAGCTAATGCTGGGCAACTGATTGAACGAATCTCTTCCCGTATATTATGACGATTGAATGATTCCAGCTCGAATTCTTCCGACAGACTTTTCGCTCCCCAAGTCCAGGCAGAATAATCCAGCAAGGCTTTGGTTACAGGAGATTTGCGCAGTCGATATTGAACCGCTCTATCCAGAAAAGCGTTTGGAACACCCTTGATCAAAGGTCCAAGAAAACCCGAAAGCACTAGTTCTGGAATATCCACAACAGGGGAGTCGGGAATTACCGCCCGGATCCTTTTCTCAAAGCAGGCTACCCGGGCAGCAACGTATCCCCCATAACTGAAACCGCCTAAGGCAATACGCTCATCTACTCCTGGTAAAGTTTCAAGAAAATCCAAAACTGCTTTGAACGGTATCTCGTAATCCGGACGCTTCACACAATCCGGGTAAAGATGAACAGTTCCACGATGACCAGGATATTCAAAGGTGACATAGTTGTATCCTCGTCGGACAGCGCCAAATCCGGTTGTGATAAACATTTCTTCACCTGATGAATCATTACCCCCAACGCTGACCATCGTAGGCCGGCTTGCTGATTGATCGGCGGGGTGCCAAAAATATCCCGGTAAAAATTTGTCATCGAACGGAATCTTTAATATTTGAATAGGGGGGTCAAATAAGGGGCAGGCAGCATGAAACGCATCGAAACTTTTTTGCCATAATTCATGAAACCGGGGATGATTGGGCGAACACCCATACTCTGCGGTGCGAAAGTAATTGCTGGCGCGGATGAACGATTCCCGTGCACTTACTTTGCATCCATTCTCGTAAGATTCTTGAGCATGAAGGAATACATTTTCACCGAGGTCAGCCCAGGCATTGATCCAGCTTTCGCCATCAGATTCTTTTATCTGGCTGGCAGCAAAAAGACACTCCCCAATTTCCGCAGCTTTTTCACTCATTTGTTCCAGCGTGCGCTTGAAAACCCAATCGGTCTCGTGATCTGTAAAAACACCCAGCCCATGAGGCGATCGGGCCGCGCCTAAAAATCTTTTTCTCATTTTTCAACCTCCATGATATGACATAGTGTAATAAATGAGCATACTGTCATAATTAAGATAAAATTAAATTGGATTGAAGTCAAGTAAAAAGGGCAAGCACTTTTTACTTATTGTCATCATTGAACAGGTGAATAATTATGGAAAACAAAATCAAAACCAGACATGACAAGAGGCGTTTACGTACAGTATCACAATTGAAGCAAGCTGCAATGGAATTGTTGCTCGAAAAAGGATATGACGCAATCTCTATTCAGGAGATAACAGATCGGGCTGATCTCGGCAGGGGTACTTTCTATATCTATTATCGCAACAAGGAAGAAATTGTATGGGATATTATTAAAGATGGGTTTGAACATACAACTCAGGAAGCCATACGAATGGCCGATGGAAAAATGCCACAAGCTCCTGAATACTATAGTTATGTCAATATTTTCCGCCATGCGCAGCAAAACCGCGATTTGTACATGGTTATGTTAGGGGGGCAGGGTTCATCGGTTTTAACGAAGCGTGTTCAAGATTATTTGGCAGCCGATTTCGTACAAGACAATATGAAATATGGAATCTATAGCAACAAAAACGTCTCGCAGGAAATATATGCCCAAATTTTGACAGGCGCATTATTCCGATTATTGATTTGGTGGTTGGAAAACCCAAATGAATATAAACCTGAACAGATGGCTGAATTTTTATATAAATGTATCGGCTAAAAACCTTGGGAAAGAACTACCTTGGCAGCGGAATTTCCCGCCAGCCAGCCTGTTGAGAAAGCTGCCTGCAAGTTATAGCCCCCGGTATCTGCCGCCAGATCCAATATCTCGCCGGCAAAATACAAGCCGTGAACCAACCTGGATTGCATGGTTCTTGGATCCACTTCATTCAACGACACTCCCCCTGCAGTCACCATGCCAGCATCCAATGGCAGATGGCCGTTGATCTCCACGCGAAAGTCTTTTATCCATTGAAGTAGACGGGCGCGATCCTGGGCACTAATTTGATGGCATGGTTTATCAAGCGGAATGTTGCAAACATCCGCCATGACCGCTACCATTTTTTGGGGTAGTAAGCTTTCAAGCAGACTGCGAAAATGACGTTTACCATGCTCATCGATATCCCGTAACAACCTGGCCTCCAATTTCTTTTCATCCAATCCAGGTTTAAGATCGATCGAGAGTTCAACCTTGTTATTAGCTCTCAAGGCATCCACAATTTTTCCGCTCATGCTTAGAATGATTGGCCCTGAGATACCGAAGTGGGTGAATAATAATTCGCCAAAATCTTTCATAGAGGATTTCCCATTGATAAAAACGGTTGCTTCGATATTTTTTAACGATAATCCCTGCATTCTCTGGCACATATCTCCGCCTGTCTTCAAAGGAACCAATGCAGGCCGTATGGGGGTTATGGTATGGCCCATTTCAGCGGCGATGCGGAATCCATCTCCGCTCGAACCGGTATGGCTGAAAGAAGCTCCACCGGTTGACAGGATAACTTGTTGACATGGAATAATTATTCCGGAAATTGCTTTTATCCCGCAAATTCTCTGATCTTCAGTTAATAATTGTTGAACGGCGGTGTTGGTTAGGATCTTTACACCTTGATTGGCAGTCCAAACGGCAATGTTTTTGGTGATCAAACTGGCATCGCCTTCGGCCGGAAAAACACGTCCGCCACGCTCAGTGATGGTGTTCACTCCAATCGAGGTCATGAAATCGATGAGGTCCTGGTTAAAAAAGGAGTTGAATGCCTGGCGTAAAAATTGCCCTTCACGGCCGAAATGAGAAATAAAATCTTCTTGATGGGCTGTATTGGTAAGGTTACATCGGCCTTTACCGGTGATGCGCAATTTTAATCCGGGTTGATCCATCTTTTCCAACAGAAGTGTATGCGCGCCAAGTTGGGCGGCTTGGCCTGCAGCCATCAAACCGGCAGGACCACCGCCAACCACAACTACTTGATAGGTACCTAACTCTCCCATTCTGGAGATTAACTATAATCGAAAAAAGCAGGGTTGAATGAAAACCATTTGTTTTCACGAAAGAAATTGAAAGACCTCTTTGTGATAAAATCAAAATCGATTTTACACTCAGAATAACAACCATCCGTTAGCGAAGGGTATTTTTCATTCAAAAAAATCCATGACTAAATTAATTATTCAAATTCCATGTTTCAATGAAGAAAAAGCGCTTCCTGTAACATTAAAAGAATTACCGAGGAAATTACCGGGTGTTTCAAAAATTGAATGGTTAATTATCGATGACGGCAGTTCAGATCGGACAATTGAAGTAGCCAGGGATTTGGGAGTGGACCACGTTGTCCATTTGATTCGTCACCAGGGGCTTGCGAAGGGATTCATGGCCGGATTACAGGCATGCGTGGAATTGGGTGCAGACATCATTGTAAATACCGATGCCGATAATCAATACTATGCGGGGGATATCCCCAAATTGATACAACCGATCCTGGATGGTAAAGCGGAAATTGTTGTCGGCGCCAGGCCAATCAGCGAAATCAAACATTTTTCGCCATTAAAAAAGTTGTTCCAAAAATTAGGATCATGGGTAGTGCGCAGGATCAGCCAAACAGACATTGAGGATGCCCCAAGCGGTTTTCGTGCAATCAGCCGCGAAGCGGCCATGCGCATGCATGTCTTTTCTGAATACACCTATACCATTGAAACCATTATCCAGGCTGGGCAAAAAGGAATGGCGATCGTTTCCGTTCCGGTTCGCACCAACGATTTTCTGCGTAAATCACGATTGATCCACAGTATTCCGGCTTATTTATCGCGCTCCTTCAACACGATCATGCGCATTTTCATGACCTATCAACCGATGGAGTTCTTTCGAATCCCTGCCACGATTTTCTTCTCTTTAGGTACGATTCTGGGATTGCGGTTCTTATATTTTGTGTTTGTCACTGGCAATAGTTCCGGCCATATTCAATCCTTGATATTGGCTGCAGTACTATTAATTCTGGGTGGAATTTTCTTTGTTTTCGGACTACTGGCAGACCTGATATCGGTTAACCGAAAGTTGCTGGAAAACGTTGAATATAGGATTCAACGCCTCGATGAAAAAATCGAGAAAATTAATAAAAAGTAAATAAAAATCCACTCCGCAATAGTCAACTGTAATATATGAGAGTTGATGAACGAGATATCGACTAGTGAAAAAGAAATATGAATAATCAATCTGGATTGTGGTTGGGATGTAATTTGCGGTAACCAATTTTTTGTTTCGGAATTATGAAATAGAGAGAGAAAATCCTATGAAAGCACAATATCCAGTTATATCCATCATTGGCGGCACGATTTGGGGAAATCGTGGAGCGGAATCCATGTTGACGACGACCATAGGAATGATCCGTGAAAGTTTTCCGGATACAAAATTCTATGTCTACAGTTATCTCCCCAAAAAAGATCGTGAGTTGATTTCTGATCCAAATATTTTCGTTCTCAGCGGTAAACCGGTCTCAATGGTAACCCGTCATTTCATCGGTGCATTGCTGGCTGCATTAATGAAGAGTCTTTCTATAAAAATTCCAAGATCAGATTTCTTCAAAATTGCCAAAGCAATGGATGAATCCGACTTATTATTAGATGTCGGCGGAATTACATTCTCGGATGGCAGAGAAAAATACCTTCCTTTTAATATTCTGACAATTTGGCCGGCAATGATACTGAATGTCCCGGTGATTAAACTGGCGCAGGCGGTTGGTCCATTTCATCATTTTCTCAACCGGATTAGCGCCAGGTTGTTTCTAATGCCTTGCCGGCATATCTTCGCGCGCGGTGAGAAGACCGCTGGCTTTCTCAAAGAATTGGGTTACCCCGAGGGAAAAACAGATACGGTTGCTGATGTAGCGTTCCTGTACGACAAAAGGTTTTCACTCTCACATGAAAACGAAAAGCGTGTTGCCGATTTGATTGATAGACTTAAGCATACGAAGAAACAAATTGTGGTCTTTACTCCCAGCATCCTGGTTGAGAATCAGTCAACGAAACTTGGCCTTGACTATTCCGGAAAATTTTTCGACGTGATAAAAGATTTGGGAACAGTGAATTATCATTTTGTTTTCATGCCCAACGCCACCCGGGAAGGTTCTGACAAGACTCACAATAACGACCTGCTAACCATAGGAAGAATGCGCGCTGCAGCAGAAAATGGTGCTTTATCTGCAGAAATGTTGGAGGCTGTTGATTGGATAAATTATGATATCAATACATCCTCGATTCGTACGATTGTGTCTGCAGCCAATATTCTGGTCACATCACGGTATCATGCCATGATTTCCGGGCTATGCCTGGCAGTGCCAACTGTTGTAATCGGCTGGGGACATAAATATAAAGAAACAATGGATTACTTCGGTCTGGGCAAGTACTCGCTGGATTTTGGCGATAAACAACTGGATCTGACTCAAATCATAAAAGACGCATTGGATCAACAAGGCGCCATCCATAACCAGATTAAACAAAATATTGGAAATGTGATAAAGAAAGCTGAAATTCAATTCAATTTCATTAAACGTGAGCTTTCTAAATGAAAAGAAAAATCCTTGACGTTGTAAAATGGGCATGGGTTGTAATTGTCGTAGTTGTTGCCGGTATTTATTTTTATAGGAATTACCAAAAGATTTCTGATTATTTGGCAACCATTTCAATATCTCGTCTTGTTGCCAGTTTCTGTTTTTTAATGATTGGAAAACTCGCGCTTTCCGAAATGACACGCTACTCTCTAAAAAAGATAGACGTTCAAGTAGATTATCGCGATGCGTTAACGATTACATCGGTAACGCAATTAGGAAAATATTTACCGGGTGGAATTTGGCATATTGCCGGGAAACTCGGGATTTATAAAGCACGCCAGGTTTCATTAAAAAAAGCAACACAAGCTATCATATTCGAAAATGTTTGGCTGCTCTCATCTGCGTTTGTAATCGGAGTGGTGCTTTTAATGATGTCAAGCCGGGATGTGTTATGTACGCTGGATCAACATTTTTGTGATGTCAATGTTCAATTATTGATAACGGTTGTTTTGCCTGTTCTCTGGGTAGCAGCGCTGCATTTTTTTGAAAAAATGTTTTTCAAAGGCAGCGACGTCATTATCAAAGATTTCGTAATTAAATTCTTTGTGATGATTGCGATCTGGCTGTCATTTGGAGTCAGTTTCTGGTTGATTTTCCCTAAAATTGGTACAAGTTTTTTGGTTCCCATCACGGGTGCTTTCAGCCTGAGTTGGGCAATCGGATATGTTGCGATTTTCGCTCCTGGTGGTATTGGGGTGCGAGAATACCTGATCACGATCATGCTTGCGTCTTTCTTCTCGAGCCAGGAGGTTGCGATTTATGCCATAATGCACCGCTTGATCTGGGTGCTTGAGGAGATTTTCCTTGGCGCTGGAACAGCATTGATCTTTGGCGTTCCTTTGACGGCCAACGAAAATAATAATGAAAAAAAATAGAAAGTTCCACGAAAAATCCACTTCTTTTTTTCAGAAGTGGATTTTTGATGATATTGATTATTAAAATACCCTCTCTGGTATAATCCGTTGAATGTTCCCCATCGTTGCCCTGGATATTGAAACAACCGGTCTGGACCCCTTACGAGATGCCATTATCGAAATCGGTGCAGTTAAATTTGACGGCGGTCAAATTGTCGATCACTGGCATTCGCTGATTAATCCCCAACGCATGATTCCCGCCCCGATTACCCAACTCACGGGTATCACCAATGAGATGGTGCGGGACGCACCGCCGATCAAAGCGGTTATTCAACAATTTGCCGATTTTGTTGGTGAGTTTCCAGTTGTGGGGCATAACGTAAATTTTGATTTAGGATTTTTAAAGGTCCAACATTCATTTGACCACAATATAGTCAATGATACCTTCGAGATCGCTGCCGTGCTTCTACCGAGTGCGCCAAGATATAGCCTCAGTGCATTGGTCGATACCCTGCAGGTTTCCAATCAGCAGCCTCATCGCGCCCAAGAGGATGCCGAGGCTACTTTAGCAGTGTGCATCCGCTTGTTTGAAAAAGCCTGCGAGCTGCCTTTACACCTGCTGGCAGAGATTGTACAGGACGCTCAAGGCGTTGATTGGGATGCGGGTTGGTTTTTTTCCCAGGTCCTGAAAAAACGCTCGCAGGAAACACCCCAGGCTCGACAAGCGAAACAGCAGGATTATGGGGTCCTGTTTGGTGAACCCTCTGAACTTCTCGCTCAACCATTGAAACCCAACCCCACCATGCAACCGCTGGATGTTGAAGAAACATCTGCTATCCTGAGCCCTGGTGGTCCTTTTTCAAAATATATCAAAAATTTTGAAAGCCGCAATGAACAGCTTGAAATGCTGCAAGCCATCACAAAAGCTCTCTCCAATAGCCAACACTTGATGGTTGAGGCGGGAACAGGGATTGGCAAGTCGTATGCATATCTGGTTCCGGCTGCTTTATGGTCCATGCGCAATAACGCTCGGGTTGTGATTTCAACCAACACTCTGAACTTGCAGGACCAATTGATCAATAAAGATATTCCGGATTTAAAGAACGCACTGGGTATCGATTTAAAAGCGGGAGTTCTGAAAGGGCGAGTGAATTATCTTTGCCCCCGAAGGTTAGAGGCATTACGTCATCGTAGACCGCGAGATGCCAGCGAGATGCGTTTATTGGCGAAGATTCTGGTGTGGCTTGAGAGTGGCGGCGATGGGCTGCTTAATGAGCTGAACCTGACCGGACCGATGGAGAATGAAACCTGGAAACGGCTCTCCGCCCAGGATGAGGCTTGCAGTGCTGAAATATGTCTTAATCGCATGGGCGGGATTTGCCCATATTTCCGTGCTCGCCAGGCTGCTTTAGCTGCTCATATCATCATTGTCAACCATGCGCTTTTGTTATCGGATGTAGTGGCGAATAACCGTGTTTTACCTGAGTATAAATACCTAATCGTGGATGAAGCTCATCATTTGGAGGACGCTTCCACCAATGCCTTGAGTTATCGAGTAACACAGGCTGATATTGAGCGGATGTTTGATGAATTGGGGGGTACAAACAACGGGAATCTCGGTCAGTTATTGGCTGCACTTTCAAACCAAATAAAGCCGGCTGAATACTCCGCAATTGCAAAGGTTATAGAAAAAGCAACCGACCTGGTATTCCGTGCTCAGGCACGCTTTCGTGATTTCTTTAAAAGCATCGAAGAATTTTTATCTCAGGAACGGAATGGTAATGAAGTGGGGGACTATGGGCAGCAGGTGAGAGTTATGTCTTCCACGCAGCATCAACCAATCTGGGATGATGTCATGATCGCCTGGGATGAAGTAGCCGAACCATTAGATGCATTGCAAAGAACATTGACAGGTTTGATCAACGGTCTGACCGACCAGGAAACTGGAAATGCGATAGAACAGGTTGAAAGTGTATTGGGTGAATTGTCATCAATCGCTCACAACATTCAGGAAATGCATAACAATATTCATGCCATGGTTTCCGAGTTGGACAGCAATACCATTTATTGGATTGAACTGGATAGTAAATATAACCGCTTATCGCTGAATTTTGCCCCTCTTGAAATTGGCCCATTAATGGAGAAATATCTCTGGCATACCAAGGAGAGCGTGGTGATTACCTCCGCCACTTTGACTGCAAATAATAATTTCGATTACATTCGGGCGCGTTTAAATGCTGACGAAGCGGACGAACTGATCCTTGGTTCGCCGTTTGATTATGAAAATTCGGCAATGTTATTTTTACCAACCGACATGCCGGAGCCAACAGACTATTTGAACCACCAACGTTCAATTGAAAGAGCAATCCTGAGAACCGCGCGCGCAACCGGTGGGCGTATGCTGGTGCTTTTTACTTCGTATAGGCAATTAAAAGCCACTTCACATGTTGTTTCCCCTCTTTTAGCAAAGGATGGTATCCAGGTTTACGAACAAGGGGAAGGTGCATCAACCAGTGCTCTCCTGGATTCGTTTCGCAGCACAGATCATGCAGTTCTGCTCGGCACCAAATCTTTTTGGGAAGGTGTGGATGTTCCCGGTGAAGCGCTCTCAGTCTTGTTGATTGTTAAATTACCTTTTGATGTCCCCAACGACCCCGTTATCTCTGCCCGCGCAGAGACATTTGAAAATCCCTTCAGCGAATACACCTTGCCTGAGGCAATATTGCGTTTCAGGCAGGGATTCGGCCGGCTGATTCGCACGCAATCCGACAGGGGAGTGGTTGCGATCCTTGATCGTCGCGTCCGTTCCAAACAATACGGACAATTATTTCTCCAATCGCTCCCAAGTTGCCATGTTGTTGAGAGTTCAATCGAGAATTTGCCGGACGATGCAATACGTTGGTTGAACATATAGGGATTCAAGGCAATGTTAAATCTTACTGTACTGGTTGATAACAATACATTTATTGATCAGTATTTGGTTGGCGAACCCGCGGTTTCATATTTTGTCGAAAGCGACGGCCGGAAGATCCTGTTTGACGCAGGATACTCGGAAGTGTTCATAACCAACGCTAATCGACTAGGCATTGATCTTTCGAATCTCGACACTATTGTGCTCTCCCATGGGCATCTGGACCATACTTGGGGATTGCAGTATTTGGTAAGAATGCTTGCCGAAAGATGGTCAATGAATCCTTCATTCGTTAAACCTGAATTGATAGCTCATCCGCAGGTTTTTGCGAACCGGCATTCTAAGAACGATCCACAAATTGGTTCCCTGCTAAAAGAAGAAAATCTTGCTGGTTTTTTTGATATCCAATTAAGTTCTGGACCGGTTTTCCTGACCCAGCGCTTGATCTTTCTGGGAGAGATTCAGCGCAAAAACAACTTTGAAGCGCAGAAAAATATCGGCACTGTTCGTTTAAAAAATGGGGAAGAAATTCCCGATATGGTCATGGATGATAGCGCTTTGGTTTACCTCTCCGAAGGAGGATTGGTTATCATTACCGGTTGTTCGCATGCAGGAATTTGTAATATCGTTGAACACGCAAAAAAAATTACAGGTGAAACCCGGATTCTGGATATTATTGGAGGCTTGCATCTACAAAGACCAACGATCGAGCAGATGCAGGGAACTTTGGATTATTTTAGGCAAAACAACGTTGTTCAATTACACGCCTGTCATTGCACCGACTTGCAGTCGAAGATTCAAATGGCCTCAGTTGCGAATATTATTGAAGTTGGATGCGGTTTGAAATTAAGATATTAGGGATGCATGACCTGGAAAAGATTATTTATCCGAATCGGTGCTAAATTCATTGATTTGATGAATATCTTGTAATTTATCGGATTCAACATCAAATGTATAGCCATTTGGCAGGAGTGGTTCATTGCGAAAAAATGAGGGGACATTATTCTCTGCTGTTAATCCTGCCAATCGATTAAAAGAAATTTCCATATCAATCACCTGTTTGGAAATGGTAAATATATCCTCATAGGTCCATAATTCGTCGTAGAGTGAATTCAGCAGATCTATAACAAGAGAAAAATCATCGAAAATCGGAGGTTTCGCAAACCAACACATACCTAGAAAATCGAACATGGTCGCAAATAGTTGAATATAACGCGATAATTCAATTTGATGTTCTTTATCGAAGCATTGAGGCGCAAAACCATTCGGAAATTTTGTCCCTGGGAGTACGTTTCCTGCTGTGTGATCGGCTCCCATTGGGGAGGTTGCATACGTAACACCTGTCCCTTTGATTGTACGTGGATCATAGGCGGCCATAGACTGGCCTTTGACTGTCGGTACACGTGATACCTTTAAAGTTTTTCCTGTTTCGTCTGCACCCCCTGCAATCATTTTCCCGATTCGGCTGCCTTTTCTGACCTCTTCTAATATTTCTAATGCCTTTTCACAATCCCCAAATTGTAATAAGCCCCCCTCCATTGCTACCCCAATTGCCGCTCCGATTTCGATAGTATCAACGCCTACCATATCGCACAGGCGATTCAATTTACAGATCGTTTCAAGATCATTGATTCCGCAGTTTGATCCCAATAAGACAATGGTTTCATATTCAAGCGCGCGATTTAATTCCTCACCATTTTTGGATGGGATAATATTCGAGCATCGGATTACACAACCGGGCATGCAAGCATGAGTTGGTTTACCGCCGCGCTGAATTATCAGGTTATACAACGCTTCACTATTGATCCGATCTGCATCCTCGAAGGTTCCATAACTATAGTTTCTTGTAGGTAAACCACCCAAAGCTTGCATGGAATCAACGATAATTGCTGTTCCATACTTCGGTAATGCTTTTCCAGTAGTGGGGTGATTGAGTAAAGCAGCAGCAAAACGTTTGTTCGCAGCTCGTAAATCTTCCTGTTTTGTTGGCTGAATTTTGTTAGTTTGTGAGGGAATGACCACAATGGCTTTTAACCTTTTGGATCCCATTACAGCACCCAGCCCACCTCGCGCAGCATGTCTGGCAGGAATACCTTCCGTGTCAGTTATACCGATGCAAGCAGTCTTGTATAATTTTTCCCCTGCAGGGCCAATTGCCATTACTGCCGATTTTTTCCCATGACGTAATAATAATGTCTCAACTGTTTTAAAAATATCCAACCCGATAAGCTGATCTGCTGAATGAAACGAAACCTCATTATCGCTGATAACAAGATAAATCCACTCGGGAGAAATACCCTCAATTACAATGCCTCTAATACCCAAAGAGATCAATGCATATCCGGCAGTACCACCTGAATTGGCTTCTTTGATTCCGCCAGTAAGGGGGCTTTTCCCACCAATTGATATTCGATAGGTGGAGGATGCACCACTACCTGCAAGCAAACCTGTGGCGATAACCAATAGACTCTTGGAATCAAAAGGCTCGCATGCATAAACGCCTCTTTCATAAAGTGTTCTGGATGTATATGCTCTTCCTCCCCATTTGATCCAGTCCTCCGATATCGGAGAATGATGATAGGTTGAGTCATTGAGATTTATTTTTAATTTAAAGAGATCTATCATTACTTGCTCCTAATCTGCCTCTGCTTCTTGTGCTTTACTATGAGGATGGAATTTAAATACCAACTGGTCTAGACTCATGATGATCAATGGGATTAAAAACGCAAGGTAAATATTAGGAATATTAAATGGATCATGTAAGATCAACCCCCAGCCAAGGGACACAATCACCCCAAATGCGATACTGAGAAAAGCAGCCAAGTCAGAAGTATTATCAAAGTACAATCCGTATAACAAGACAATTGTGTTTGGGATTGTGCAAGGGAATGCTGTGGAAAAAACAAATGGCATGATGTTTTCTATGCCAAATACAATAACATACCAGGCGCACACTGCTGTTGTGGTTACTATGAAGAAGGGATAAATCCATCTCTTTGACTTCTCGGAAATCGTTATGGCTTTGCATAACAAATCTTCTACAAAAATATGTGCAAAGGAAATTGCCAGAGGCGAAAACGTTGAAATAACCGCAGCTAAAACTGCCGAAAAGAAAATTCCAGCAATGATCGGATTCACTTCATTCACTGCCTGGCCAATTGCAGAGTATATGGGCATTTCCGAAATTCTTGGACCTAAATAGGCGGCAGTGAAAATTCCAACTGAACAAGCAAGGAAGGGTGGAATTGCAGAAAAAATCCCGGCAAACCAAAAAGCCAATCTGGCATCTTTTTCAGAACGACAAGAAGCTGCTAAATTGGAGACTGTTGAAATTCCACCTAAACGAGTTGTTTTTGCCAGGATAATTTGCCCAATGACTCCCCATCCCATTCCAATGGGTGAGAGCCACATGCCTGGATTCACATTTTCTCCGGCGATTTGTGGAAGAAAATGCGGGATTGTATTCATTGCGGTTTCCCATCCACCGACAATGTGCTTCATGGCAATATACGCTAATCCAAACGCGACGATCATAGTAACACTATGGATGAGGTTTGTGACCGAAGCTCCAAGAATTCCGGAGAATGCCACCGTGCCGATGCAAACAAAAGAACTGATCAATACTGCAGTCATCATTGACATTTGAGGGGAAATTGCCTTGATTATTGTGGCTAGTGTATATAATTCGACAACGATGACGAATACAGAATAAATTAAAAGGCTCACCAGGCTCGCAACACGAGTTCGTTCGCTAAATCGCTTACCGATTAGGGCAGGTAGTGTAATGCCCTTATTTTGAAAATAGGGGCGTGCAAATAACAATCCGGTGAGCCACCAACCCAATCCCATAGAAATAGGGAACCATACAAGATAGGTGAACCCAAATTTTATCGTATCGCCGGCAACGCCATATGTCGATACGCCACCCAGGGTAAAACCGGCTAAATAAGTGGCAGCCAGGAATGGCGAAATCTTGGTGACTACAAAATCGTTGGAGGATTTAACCTTTTTTGATTGGATGAATCCGAGCAAGGTAGTAAATAGTAAATAGATACTAACAATAATAAGAATTATTATTTGCGAAGTCATTTATATTTAATTTTTCTAAAGAAAGATCTATTTTTTCTCTTGAGGTTTCTGGTAACGAGCCATGATCTCCTGAATATTTTCTTCAGTCAGAGCTTGGGGTTTCTTTCCGGTTTGTAGGGCTAAATGATAAATTTCAGCTCCAATTTCGGTTTTATATGCATTCTGATAGGCATCATCCAGATCCTTACCGACTGCAACCATTCCATGGTTTTTCATTAATAATGACTTCAACCTTGGACGGGTTGCGAAGAATTCTGCCGCAACTTTACCAACCTCAGGGGTTCCAGGGCAATAATATCCCATGACCGGTACTGGCCCGCCAACTGAAAATAACTCAACACATACAAGCGGAAGTTCCATTTCCACCGTCGAGAAAGCAATTGAATATACCGAATGGGCATGGACAACAGCATTAACATCAGGTCGAGCTTTATAAATATCTGTGTGCAATGCTTTCTCGGAAGATGGTTTTTTATCGCCTTCAATTAAATTTCCATTGATATCCACTATAACAATATCATCGGGAACCATTTTTCGATACAGAATTGCGGAGGGAGTAATTGCAACATTGCCATCGGGTAAACGCACGCTGACATTGCCGGCGGAAAGACGTATAAGTTGAATATCGACTAATGATAAGGTTGTATCGTAAACTTGCTGCTTATATTCTAAATAATTCATTTTTTCAATCCTCTATCTTTTTAGTATAAAATTCATTGAGTATCGATCAGCGCGGCACCATGCTGTTGCGTGCTCTAAAGGAATATTATTCTTGGAATAGGAAATTCTTTCAGAATAAAGAATTGGTGTGCCTACTTCAATTTCCAGATATTTTGCTTCGAGATCCATCGCTGAATGAGCTTCTACAATTTGACGGCCCCATTCCACGGGTAGATTGTTTTTTGTATAAAGCTCATACAATGATTCTTTATTTAAATCTGCTTCCTCAATCCATGGGCAAAGTCCCTGGGGAATATACAACCGATGTAAGGCAATAATTTGATTGTCCTCAACAAAACGCAGGCGAAGGATATGGAAGACTTTACTCCCGGGTTGAATCATTAGTTTATCTGCAAATTCCTCTGATGCGGGAATCAACTCTTTTTTAATTACTTTAGAGGAAGGATTCATCCCGCGTGATTTCATATCCTCATGAAAACCAGTTAAACGTGAATAATCACGGACTGCCCGCTTTGATGCAATTAAAGTACCAGTGCCTTGCTTTCGAATCAACAAACCTTCAGTAACAAGATCGTCAATTGCACTACGTACAGTCATCCGGCTGACATTGAACATCTCTGCCAGCTCTGTTTCGGCAGGGAGAAATGAACCTATTGTCAATTCGTTTTTTCTGATCTTCTCTCGAATTTTTTCCCGAATCTGTACATAAAGGGGGACACCTTTAAGATTATCTTTATTGAGCTCCTTAAACATCTACTTCCTCCCAGCGAATTTATTTCGATCTGCACTTGTTGAATTTTTCTCTGGATTTCTCAAGTGCAGCAGGGTTGATTATATTACTGGGCGTTTTACCTTCGAGAAATTGGATCAATGAATTCACGCCAATTTCACATTGGTGGTTTACAACATCCAAGGTCGCTCCACCAATATGCGGGGTACAAATAACATTAGGAATGTGGAACAATGGATAATTCGCGTCCAAGGGTTCAGTGTGATAGACATCGATTGCCGCTCCAGCGATTTTTCCTGATTTCAGGAAATCAATCAGCTCACTCTCAATGAATACTGCTGCTCTTGAGGTATTAATCAGGTAAGCGCTGGATTTCATCAGCGATAATTCTTTTAGACCATAAATTCCTTTTGTTTCATTATTAAGCGGTAAATGCAGGGAAACGAAATCGGATTGACGGAAAACATCTTCTTTGCTTACCAATTCGATCCCATATTTGATGATTTCATCTTTTTTAACATAGGGATCGTAGCCGATTATTCTTGTCTTGAATCCAGCCAATCTCTCAGCGACTAATTTTCCGATTGCACCCAATCCGATCAATCCAATTGTTTTTCCAGGAAGATCATATCCCTGATGCGTGTTATACATCCAATATTTCCCCTCTTTAGTCCATAATCCTGCTTCCATGGCTTTAATTGCAGGAATAACCTTTCTTGATGCCATTATCATGAAGGCGATTGTTAAATCTGCCACAGCATCTGCATTTCTACCTGGAGTATTCATAATGACGATACCAAGCTCAGTTGCCAATTTCACATCAATGTTTATGACAGTACCGCGAAAATCCGCAATAGCGAATAAGTTAGGGTTTTGCAGTAAGGTTTCATTACTGATCATGTCTGATTCGGTAATAATCACATGCGCATTTTTAGAACGATCTCGAAAATCTTCGGGTGATAACAAACCTTTTTCTGACCACTCGTAATGATCTATATGTTCAAAATATGGAGACAATTTCTCCAACCAATGTGTGCTAATTCGTGATGAAATAAAAATGTCCATAAAGTTCCTTAATAATCAATCGTTGATGATATGTAAAAGATTGAGCGATGTTATTGCTTCGTATTCTGAATCGGTAATGATGGGTATATTCGAATTTGGAAGCGTTCTCTCATGGCGAATTGTATTCAAAGCATTTAGGCCTATTAATGGATCGAACACCGGATAATCGCTACTAAATAGAAGACGTTTAACACCATCTGCATAAATCTTTATCCAGGCTAGTGCATTTTCGAGTAGGAGAGTACCTCCAACACGGCCTTCATTTGCGCAAATATCAGCGTAAACATTTTTATGTTTTCTAAGTAAAAGGGCAGTATCTTGATAGTACGGCCGGCCCATGTGGGCAACGATGATCTTTAGCTCAGGGAATTTGACAGCCACATCATCCAACAGGATGGGATGGCTGTATTTGTCTGAATGGCTGGGTAAACTTGCGCCGGTGTGAAATAAGACCGGAAAGTTGTGATCCTGACAATATTGATAGATGGGGAAAAGGGTATCAGAATTGCAGAAGCACTCCTGCAGGCTGGGATGGATTTTCAAACCCTTAAATCCCAATTCGACTTGACAGCGGTTGAGTTCCCTGAGTGAATCCTGTATTTTGTCAGGATTGATGATAGCGAAACCGATCAACCGATCCGGATAGCTTCGGATATAACTCGCAGTCATATCGTTCAGCTTCTGCCATTCACCATTCGGCGGCATGAATGTAAGCGGGAAGACCACACCTCGATTGATTTCGCAGCGATCCAGGTTAGCGATAACGCCTTCGGGCGAGATTTTTTGTCGGATATCATTCCAAATATTTTTTTGCTTTAGGAACTGCACCATATCAGGAGTCAGCAATTCCTCCCGACCAATGTGCATATGTGAATCAATAATCATGGTCACTCCACAAGAATGTTTTTCCCATACATTTCTACGTATCGTTCTTTCCAATCGTAAAAAACATCCTGATATTGATGAACTCTTTCAATTTCAGGCGATTGGATTTTTCCGTATCGAACGAGGGCTTTTACACCTTCCGACATGTTAGAGTAGATTCCAACTCCAACTCCTGCACAAATTGCAGCACCAATTGCGCTGCCTTCTTTTTGTTCAGGAACTCTCACTACTGTCTCCAGGACGTTGGAAAGGGCTTCAACCATAACCGGGCTTTTTGATAAACCACCACTGGCATGCAAAGAAACCATTTTCCTGTTAGCTGCCTTTTGAAGCCGGTCAGCATTCAGTTTCACCCCAAAACTGACGGCCTCAATTGCGGCACGGCTAAAATCGCCGCGCGAATTTCTTCCGGGGGTGGTTGGCAATTTTATTGTGAAACCACCGGGGCATTCAAATTCCAGATGATGGTAATTCGGCAAGCGCGGACCTAGATATGCTCTTATTTGGTTGGCGCCAATCGGGGATTCCAAAGCATCGTGCGACATTTTGGTGTAAACGTCGCCGGTATCTTCGGAATAAAATACATCGCGAACCCAACGATATGTTTGCCCGGCTTCCATGCTCGTGGATTCAATAACCCATTTATCAGGTATGATGTGGCAACCGCTCCAAATTAACTCGGGCTTGGCAAAAACAGGATTGGGGACGACCATCTGCAAAGGGCCATAAGTACCAAGTACAACTCCCATGCCACCATCTTCAATCACTCCTGATCCCAATAATCCACATTGGCTGTCAGCACCGCCCAGAATCACTGGCGTTCCAACAGCAAGCCCTGTTTCTTCAGCTGCAACTGTAGTGACCACCCCAATTTGAGTTCCTGATTCATACACCGGAGGAAGAATGCGAGAATCAATGCCCATTTCTTCGACCAGGTGATTGTTCCATTTTCGGCTATTCAGGTTGACGAATAGAGTTTCAATTCCATTGGAGGGTTCAGTTGCCGTAACGCCGCAGAGGCGGTAAAGAATCCAATTATTTAATAAAACAACGGATGAAATTGCATCAAATATCTTTGGTTTATTTTGTTTAAACCATAGCAATCGATAAGGCAGGAACATCGGAAAAGGCCAATGCCCACAATTTTTATGGATTTTTTCGGCGAACCTTTTTTCGAAATCATCTTTATTATCGGGGTATCGCATGTCCAAATTTGGCCCGGCATAAATTTCCTCGCCACTCTTATTGAGAAAAACAACACCCTCGCGTTGACTGGTGGAACTGATGGCGATTATGCTGGAAGGAGATATTCCCGATTTATGCAGCGTCTCCTGGATTAAGCATGAGAGAATTTTCCAGAAGACTCCGGGATTGAATTCTGAACCACCCGGTTGAGCTTCAGGGGGGTATTCATACTCCCATTCTTTATACGATTCAAAGCTGATTTTGCCATCCGTGGAAACCAGATAACACCTGCCGGCGCCTGTTCCAAAATCCAGAGAGAGGAGATATTCTTTGTGAGTCATCTTAAATCCTTTCGCTGCAAGTTAGTTCTCCCCACGAACGACTTTTTGAATGCCGCTTACCAGGATGATTCCTAATAACAAACCACCTTTAATAATCTTGACGTATTCGGGCGTTACACCAAGAATGAACATCCCATTGATGATCATATAGATAAACAATGCGCTAAAAATCGTACCTTGTACGGAAAATCTACCGAAGATTGTCTTGCCAAGAATTGGAAGTAAGAAACCATCAATCTGGTAACTTTCTCCGCTGCCTACTCTGGCCAATCCCTCATTGGCGGTTAACATGATTCCAGTTAATGCACAGCAGAAACCGCAAATAACGTATGTCAACCAGGTATAGAATCTATAAGGAATACCGGAAAAATTGGAAGCGTTGAGATTCATGCCAACTGCTTTAATAAAGCGGCCATACATCGAATGATCCAGAAAAATATAAAGAATGAGGAATACAGCTAAGCAAATTCCAATCTGGAATAAAGGATTCACTCCCAAATTCGATACATTTCGAGGAAGCATCAGGTAGGTGCCGGAAACAGAAACTAATGAAATTAAATACTGCAGACCATGTGCAAGAAACACTACGGATAGTGTTACGACAAAGGGACTAATCCCTGCATAGGCTACCAATCCGCCATTTATTGCACCTATTAACCCTCCTATAATTAATGCAGTGAGCAACATCAATGGGAAAGGGAGATCAAATTGAGCAGAGGAAGCGGCGGCAGCCAATCCAGCCAAGCCGGCAATATTGGCTATCGACAAATCGATCCCGCCGCCGGTCATAACGATAGTCATTCCCATGGCAATCACGGCTGAGATAGAGGCTGGCATGGCTAAATTGCGAACCAGGTTTGTTTTACTTAAAAAACTCGGCGCCTTGATTGTAAAAATTGTAAAGACTAAGGCAAAAACAATGAAACCGGAAATTAGTCCGTAATTAATATGCGCTTTTTTCCCAGCCAAGGTACTTTTTGCCTGATTTGTTATTTTCATATTTGAGGTTTCCATATTCGCTGCTCGCTTGCTCTTCAGAACTTGATCTGAATAATTTCTTTTTTACCAAAATTGGCCAGATAGATTGCCGAGATCAGGATGACACCGTTTGCCATAGGTACAGACCAGATTGGAAGCTGCATAAGAACAAAAGCATTGTCAATCATGGCCAATAATAGCGAAGCAAGAAAGACTCCCGGAATATTCGGCCTTCCCATTCCGAGAAAGGTCTGGCCTACAAACGCCACCGTCATTACCGGCATCAACAAATTGGAACCTGAAGTAGCAAGCGCCCCCGACATTCGGGCGGTTGTTAAAATTGAGCCAATCGCAAAAATTGCACCGCCAATTAGGAAAGCGCAGGTTTTGTAGACTTTGGGATTCAATCCTGATGCCCTGGTGGATTCAGGATCGGTGCCGACAGCCCTTAACCGAAGCCCAAAGGCTGAGTATTCACTGATGATAAACAAAATCACGAAAAGTATTATGTAAAAGATAACGATACGGGGAAAAGGGCCCACATTCCCGAAAATCCACTCTCGATTGAGCTGTTCCTCGGCCAGGAAAACATTCTTCCCCCCGGTCAATACATACCAAATTCCCTGCAAAAGAAACATCATGGCAATGGTGGTGATATAAGAAACCAATTTAAATTGTGTCACTAATTGAGAGACTACTAAGGAAATCAATAACCCGATTCCGATTACGCAAATAATCGAAAAACCATATGAGGTGTTTCTTGATAAAAGGGCAGCAAAAACTGCACCTTCCAATGGAATTGACCCGGCATAGGATAAGTCTATTTCACCTGCGATCATAATGTATGCCAAACCAAATCCAACAATACCAAGAATGGTTGATTGAACCAGGAGATTCATCAAATTATCCAAGAGCAGGAATGATTTCGCGAAAATTGAGAAAATAATGAATAGCAGAATAAGCATTCCAAAAACTGCATATTTCTGCAGTACTTGACTATTTACTTTCATTAAGAGATACCTCCCATGGAAAATAACGAAGCTTCTTCCAGATTTGTTTGATGTGGATCAAGTTCAGTAATAATAGAACCCTTGTACATGACCAACAACCTATCACTGACTTGAAGTCCTTCTTCAGTGTCGCTCGTGACAAACAAAACACCTGCCCCATTATTAGCCAATTCGTGCATGAGGTCATATATTTCAGATTTGCCTTGCACATCAACACCGACGGTCGGTTCATCAAAGATAAAAATTTGACTTTCTGTGCATAACCATTTAGCCAAGACTACTTTTTGCTGATTTCCCCCGCTCAATTCCTTTGCATTTTTGTTGATTGATGGGGTGGCGACCTTTAATTTTTCAACTAAATCACCCACAGTCTGTTTCTCTTTCTTTTTATTCACTAAACCTAAAGAAGAACAGAATCTATTCAACCCGGATAGCGTAATATTTTCCCTGATTGTATGATCGAGGATCAATCCTTGATATTTTCGATCCTCCGGACACAAAGCGATTCCCCTCCCAATCGCCTTTTGTGGTTGGATATTTTGGACCTTTTCACCCTTGATCTTTATTACGCCACTTTTAGACGGGTCAATACCGAATATTACGCGAACCATTTCAGTTTTCCCCGCGCCTACTGCACCTACTAATCCCAGTACTTCGCCAGCGTGGAGTTGGAAAGTAACATTGTCAAAACCGGAACCAGAAAGCGCCTCTGTTTCAAGAAGAAGATTCCCCAAGTTCTTCTTTCTGGAATATTTTTTCATTTGAACATCTTCACCAACCATGTATTGAACTAATTGGCGTGGCGAGATGGATTTTGCGTCATCAGTTTTTATTAAATTGCCGTCTCGAAGGACCGTTATTCTATTTGAGATCCGATAGATTTCATTTAGCCGATGAGAAACGTAAATGATACTGATCCCATTACTGCGCATTTTTTCAAGGATCACAAAGAGTTTATTGGAGTCTTCAAGTCCCAAGCGGCTGGTTGGTTCATCAAGCACCAGTAAGGATGGGTTTTGATCCAAAGCTTTTGCGATTGCTACGATCTGTTGTTTAGCTGCCGATAGATCTTTTACCAATATATCAACATCGATATCGGTGGCATCCAGGCGAGCCAGAGCCGTTTTCGCTCTGGCTCGCATTTCGTTTTTATTGATTAATCCGGGGAATTGAGTAAGCTCTCTACCAATAAATAGATTCTGCGAAACTGTAAGGTTCTGAAACAGGTTCAATTCCTGATAGATAAAACTGATACCCTTGTTCATCACCTGATGAGGAGTCCATCTTGAAAATTCTGTATTGTTAATCTTGATTGTGCCTTTATCAGGGTGGTAAATTCCGGCAAGGATTTTCAACAAAGTTGATTTTCCTGCGCCATTTTGACCAACCAGGGCGTGGATTTCACCTTTCCGCACATCAAAACTCACATTCTTCAAAGCATGCACGCCGGGAAATTGTTTATCGACGTTGCGCATCTCCAATACAGTTTCAGCCACGAGATTTCTCCTGTTCTCCGGATTTATAAAAAGCTTTCTATTAGTTTACTTTACCGAATTCAACATCCGGATACAGAATTGCCCACGCCTCTTCAGGTGTCTTTGTTTCAACCCCTGGTGGCAGAAGTTCAGGATGATTGGTCACAAAATAGAAGGGAGCGAAAGCGGTTTTGGGGATATTGGTGTCGCCATTGAATGCTTTTTGCAGATAATCAACTGCCATCGTGCCCATGTCGAACGGACGTTGTCCAATTACACCCTTGATGGGGGAGTCTTCTTCTGCCATTTCTGCCAGGACGATGCGGTCAGCATCCGTGCAAACGACAAATACTTTATCCTGCATTCCGGATTCGCGGATCGCTTTTGCAGCGCCAACTGCGGGCATACCCCACGAAGAATAAACCAAATTGATATCAGGATTTGCCAGCAGTGCAGAGCGAACGGCGGTCATTGACTGATTAACTGCATCAGCTAAGCCGGAATCCAAAACACCCAGGTAGGTCCATCCTTCAATTTCAAAAACCAGGTCAGCAACTTTATCGCGAATGTCGACTGTCTTCCAACCAAAATCAGGGATAGTTAGATGAACATATTTTCCTGCCACGCCATTCATTTTGTTGACTGCAAAGACACTCAACAATTCAGTGGTCATATAATTGTCAGGGAAGATATCCGTGACGGAATTCTGTGTTGTCAGGTCGACCGTAACAACAGGAATACCAGCTGCTTTTAGTTTAGCAATAACGGGCTCGAGAGTCGGTCCAGCACCGCCAGGAACAACAACGCCATCTACTCCCTGGCTGAGGAATCCTTCAAGAGCTGTTAATTGAGCTTCGCTGTCGGTTTCGGCATTGGTTTGAATCACTTCCCAGCCCATTTCGGCTGCTTTTGCTTTCACGCCTTCAGCAACCTGGATATTCCAGTCATTGCCAAGCTGGTAGCTGGCCAAGCCGATAACCTTCTTTTCGCCGGATGCGGCTGGCTCGGCGGCTTGTTCGGCAGGTGCGGCTTCTTCAGCGGCAGCGGCTGGCTCGGCGGCTGCCGCAGTCTGGCAGCTTGAAAAGACTAAGCCTAAAACTAAAGCTAACACAAGGATCTTTGAAACTTTTGTAAACATTTGTATCTCTCCTCAGTAAATTTTTGTTTAAAAATATTTTTTCTTTATATATATTAAATTTGCACCTCCGTAAAATAATATGCTAGATTCTCTTAGTTGTTTAGAGGTATAGACGTCTATATGATATAAAATATCTCAAGAAAAGTCAAGAGAATTTCAGTATTCCCTTGTCTTAAATTTAAATTATTGAGGATTTGTTTATTTGAAAGAGGAAAGCTAGAAGGTAATTACGTCATTAATGACTTGTTTAATAGCCGCCAGATCAAGATTTTTCTTGTCGAGAAATGCAATAGCGCCGGATTCAAGCGCCAAACGATGGAATTCACGGTCTGGATACGCACTGATCATTACAATACGGGTTTGCGGGCTGACTCTTTTTATTTTACGGGCACATAAAATGCCATCTTCCTCGCCAAGAATGACGTCGATTAATGCTAATTGAAAATGGATGGTTTGAGTTAATTGCATCGAACCCTGAATGTCATCCGTCTCGTAGATCAAAGCTTCGGGCTGGACTTTTCCGATCATCTTGAGCAGTTGTTTTCGATAACGGACATTATCATCCACAACCAAAATGGCAGGCGAGTAATCAGTTTCACGGCGGGTTGGGATAATAATTTCTGCGGCTTCATTTCCCGGGGTAGCCAGAATTTTCGGATGTCGCGCAACAAAGTTAACTGCTTCCAGCCTGCTTTGGACATTCAATTGCTGATACAGGCGTGTCAGATGGTTTTCAACTGTCTTTACGCTTAGATCCATCTCCTTCGCAATGGATTTATTATCCAATCCTTGATGCAAAAATCTTAAAATAGAACGCTGCCTCTCGGTAAGTTCGGGTATTTTTAGATTCGCCGCTGGAGAATCGGTTAATTTACTTATCAGTGAACTGGAAAGCCAGCGTTCACCTGCCAGAACCTGTTGTATTGCCAGCCTTAGATCGTTCAAGGATTGATCTTTCATGTGATAGCCATTTACGCCGGCTTTCAACAAACCTTTGACATAGATATCATCGTCGTAAGCACTTACGACCAGGATTTTTATTTCAGGATAACGGGATTTGATTTCATGAATTGCCTGGATTGGCTGAAATTCCGGCATAGTGACGTCCATGATAAGGCAATCGACTCGATGGTTTTTCAGGAAATCAAATAATTGCTTGCCATCCCCAATTTCTCCAATCACTTCCAATTCCGGCATTTGCTCAATCATCCTGCGAATACCGGAACGAACAATCGCATGGTCATCAGCCAGGAGAATGTGAGTCTTCGACATAAACAATTTATACCACTGAACCGTCCTCTGTTATTAATCCTGTAGAAATAGGCGTAGATATAAATCATGTATAATCTTTTTACTTGCCAAATAAGCAATAAGGTTCAAACGTTTTTAATATGGCAGGGAGTTGCTTGTGTTTCAATAAGGATATTGTCTCTTATCCCAAAAAATACGATCAAGATAACTCAAACCCTATGCAAACACTCTTGCAGGTAAAGAATTTATCCAAATCTTTTGGCACCCTTCCGGTTCTTCAACAAGTCAGTTTTGATATTTCCGAAGCTGAGGTGGTAGGGTTAACCGGTAGTACCGGTTCCGGTAAATCTGTGCTGGTCATGCTCCTGGCTGGTTTATATGCTCCCGACCAAGGTGACATTTATTACCTTGGGAAAAAACTAACCAACCCTTTCATCGCTCAAAAACTGGGTATTGGCGTGATTCATCAACGTCCGCCGCTTGAAGATCATTTTGATGTTATCAGTAATATTTTTCTGGGGAATGAGATTGGCTCCCCCGATCGTCTGGGTTGGTTGAAAACCTTGGATAATGACCAAATGCGCCAGAAATCGCTTGAGCTATTAAATAAGCTGGGTATTGAATTCAAATCATTGAATGAAAAAGTGTACAACTTATCCGGCGAGCAACGCCAAATGATTGCGATTGCCAGGATACTAACCAAACCGGTGAAATTGATCATTATGGATGAACCGACGCTTTCTCTCAGTTATCCGAATCAACAGCGATTGCTCGGCTTAATTCAAGAATGGCGACAAGATGGCGTCTCCGTGCTTTTCAGCAGCAATAACCTTGATCATTTATTTGCTGTAACGGATCGGATCATTATTCTGAATCAGGGGAAGAAAACTGCCAACCTGAATACCGACAAAACCACCCGAGAAGAAGTGGTTAGTGCTTTGCTCGGTATGAGAAATCCTGCGGAACCAACCCCAACATTCTGGGATTATGATAGTTACGATCATATCCGAGAAAATGCCGAAAGACTCCGCTACCATCAAATGCTGCTGGAAAAGGATTTGGCCGCTGAAGGAACTCTGAATCGTCAATTGACAGAACAATTGGCAGAACAATTACAAGCGCTGGATCAAGCTAACCTGGCACTGCGCGAAGCCCAAAGGCGACTATTGTCTGAACGCGAAGAAGAGAGAAAATTTCTAGCTCGAGAACTCCATGATGAAATTATTCAAGATTTGTTAAGCGTTAATTATGAATTGGAAGGGCTGGAAGCAGAAGGTGAACAGATTTCCCACCTGAGTGACAATTTGGCTAACGTTCGCAGGAGTATCCGAGACCTTGTCGATGATTTAAGGAATATTTGCAGGAACCTGCGACCCCCAACCATCGATAACCTTGGGTTGGGAGCCGCGCTGCAATCCTACGCACAGGATTGGTCCAACCGGACCGGAATTAATATCCAGCTCAACCTGGATCCTATGCTAGGACGGCTGCCGGAAGAAACAGAATTATCAATATTCAGGATCATCCAGGAAGGGTTGAATAATGTCTGGCGTCATGCGCAAGCGAAGAATGTACAACTAAACTTACGGCATTCCACTCCACGCTCCCTGATTGTATCCATCAGCGATGATGGGTTGGGATTGGAAGAGGATTTTGACTTGACCGCATTGGCAAATAACGGCCATTATGGACTTCTCGGTATCAGTGAACGCGTTTCTCTTTTAAGCGGCAGATTTCATCTCCAGCGATCTCCTGAAGGTGGGTCTTTGTTATTGGTGGAAATTCCTCACCCGCGGGTGAACTCTCGCAATCAAATAGAGTAATTAGAAACCAAGTAGGGGATTTCCCCTATCGAAACAAGGGGAAAGAAACTAAATTAACCAATCATAATTTTGCTATCCTAATCCTACGCCGTTATATGAAAAGAACTCAATTTTTGTTATGAAAGTAAATAGGCAATATTTTGACTCAACAGGATTAAGAAACTGTGAGTTTTTTTATTTTTTGAGCAATGGAATAATCATGCCAGAATGCGTAACAGGAGGTGCGTCGGGAAAAAAGATCAATAAAATAGACTGATAAAAAAAATCCACTTAAAAAATCATTCTATCAAGGAGGAATGAAAATGTTTAAAAAAGGTACATTGTTTGTTTTATTAGCGGCGTTGATTGTTGCTGCTTCTGTATTAACAGCCTGCCAACCGGCAGCAACCGAAGCGCCGGCCGAAGAAGCTGCTCCTGCCGAAGAAGCTGCGCCAGCTGAGGAAGCCAAGCTGGCTGTCGGCATTGTGCTCCCAACGAAGGATGAACCGCGCTGGATTCAGGATGAAACCAGATTCACCGAAGCGTTGACCGCTGCCGGCTATGATGTGGAAATCCTGTTCAGCCAGGGTGATTCTGCCAAGGAAAAAGCCAATGTGGAATCCCTAATCTCGAAGGGCGTAAAAGTTCTCATTATTTGCCCCCAGGATGGAACCGCTGCTGCAGCCGCTGCGGAAGAAGCTGCGGCCGCAGGTGTGAAAGTCATTTCCTATGACCGCCTGATCCGCGACACTGAAGCAGTTGATTACTATGTTACTTTCGACAGTATCGCAGTGGGTGCCCAGCAAGGTCAATACCTGATTGACAATGCAACCGGCACTGGCAATCCTCTGTACCTGTATGCAGGTGCAGCCTCTGATAATAACGCCTTTATTTTCTTTGAGGGCGCCTGGAGTGTCTTGCAGCCCAAGATTGCAGACGGTACCTTCGTAATTAAGAACTCAAGCGAAGCGGTTGCCCTGCAGGACAAGGCAGAATTAACCCGCGATGAAATGAGCAAGATCATCGGCCAGGTCACCACCAACTGGGACTTCAACACTGCCAAGAACCTGGCAGAGGCTAACCTGACTGCCGCTTCTGCTGCTGATAAGGGCAATGTATTTATCCTGGCTCCGAACGATGGCACCGCACGTGCAATTGCAGACGTGTTCGGTGTTGACAAGGATGTCACCAGCTACTTTGTGACCGGCCAGGATGCAGAAATCGCTTCCGTGCAATACATCATCGACGGTAAACAATCTATGACCGTTTGGAAAGATGTCCGCACGCTGGTAAAGGATGCGATCTCTGCTGCAGTTGCCTTGCTTGAGGGCGGAACACCGGAAGCCAAAGGCAGCTATAACAATGGTGTGAAGGATGTACCCGCGATTCAATCCGCCGTGGTTACTGTCGACAAGAATAACGTAAAGTCCGAATTAATTGATGGTGGTTACTACACCGCTGATCAATTCACTGGATTAGAGTAAATCTGTCAGTTTGGTAAAAAGAAAAGTGATGGTATTTCCTTACCATCACTTTTCTTGAATGATGATTTTGATTTTGTTATTGTGGAGTTGGATTATCAATGAATAGCCATATTTTGGAAATGAAATCCATAACAAAGGAATTTCCAGGGGTGAAAGCACTTGACGAAGTCAGTTTTTCAGTAACCAAAGGGGAAATTCATTGTTTGGTTGGTGAAAATGGCGCTGGCAAATCCACATTAATGAAAGTCCTGAGCGGGGTTTATCCCTATGGTGAATATACCGGTGAAATCCATTTCAATGGAATTGAACAAAAATTTTCGGGAATTAGCGATAGTAAAAAGGCGGGAATTGCAATTATTTATCAGGAACTTGCGCTAGTTCCCGAAATGTCGGTATATGAAAATATTTTTCTTGGCCACGAGATCCAGAAAAAGGGCATTGTGGATTGGAATGAAACGATTAAACAATCCGTGGAAATGCTCAAAAAGGTAAGGTTGGAGATCAATCCCGCCACGAAAGTTATGGAGTTGGGAGTCGGGAAACAACAACTAATTGAAATAGCCAAAGCGCTCAGCCAGGATGTGAAATTATTAATCCTTGATGAACCTACTTCAGCACTGAATGAAGATGACTGCGAAAATCTTTTTGACTTGCTGCGTGAGTTAAAGCAGCATGGGGTTACCTCCATTTTAATTTCACATAAACTTAAAGAAGTCATTGGAATTGCCGATACCGTAACCGTACTACGCGACGGTCGGACAATTTGCACACTCGATGCGAGGAATGGGCAGGTCTCGGAAGGTATTTTGATCAAACACATGGTTGGCCGAGAGATCAATAATGTCTACCCGCCCCGGCCACGGTCGAAACATGGAGAAGTGATTTTTGAAGTCCGGAATTTGAATGCTTATAACCCCAAGATTGGCCGCACGATCCTGAAGGATATCAATTTCAACGTAAAAAAAGGAGAGGTTGTAGGATTTGCAGGTTTGATGGGGTCGGGAAGGACTGAGCTTGCGTTGAGCCTTTTTGGCAACCCCGCCGGTTTTGAAATTAGCGGTGAGGTTATCGTTGAAGGAAAAAAGCGGGATTTTAAAAATCCAAGGCATGCGATCAATTCCGGACTGGCTTACGTAACCGAAGATCGCAAGGGGAACGGATTGATCTTGATTCAGGATGTCAAGCAAAACATCACCCTGGCTAACATGAAAAGAATCTCCAAACGCGGGATTGTCAACGAAAATAATGAAGTTAAGCAAGCAATTGAATACCGGAAAGCTTTGGATATCCGTACTCCCACCATTGAGCAAAAAGTCCTTAATCTAAGTGGCGGAAATCAACAAAAAGTATCGCTGGCTAAATGGTTGTTTGTCAGCCCGGAAATACTTATCCTGGATGAACCAACTCGTGGTATAGATGTTGGTGCGAAATTCGAAATTTACACTATCATGAATCAACTGGTAGCTGAAGGTAAGAGCATTATTATGATTTCATCCGAATTGCCGGAAATCCTTGGCATGAGCGACAGAATTTATATTGTTTCGTCAGGAAGAATTACCGGGGAGCTCTCCATCGAAGAGGCAACCCAGGAAAAGATCATGCATATGGCTACAAATTAAGGAGATCTGCTATGTCATTTATTCAAAATGTGCAAAAAATATTAAAACAAAATGTCCGTGAATATGGCATGTATATTGCCCTTTTGGCTATTATTGTCTTCTTTACCACAATGACGAACGGAATTTTTATTTCCTCAAGAAATATCAGCAATCTGCTAAACCAAACCGGTTATATTGCAGTCTTGGCTGTCGGTATGACACTGGTTATTGTGATCCGCCATATTGATCTTTCTGTTGGGTTTTTGGCTGGCTTTTTGGGAGCGATGGCCGCCATTGCCATGGTTCAATGGCATCTGCCGGTAGTGGTCGTTATTCCTTTGGTCATGAGTATGGGTGTTGTTGCTGGTTTGATAACGGCCTTCCCGGTGGCGCAATTAGGAATCCCCTCTTTCGTTGCTTCTTTGGCTGGCTGGTTGATTTACCGCGGTGCATTATTGCTGGTTACCTTAAAAACCGGGACGATCATCATTCCCAACGATGCCTATAACGCGATTGGGAATGGCTATATTCCTGACATAACGAATCTAAATATTCTGCCTGGAATGCACAAACTGACATTGTTATTGGGTATTATCAGCGTTGTTTTAAATATTTTCAACGAGATAAAGAATCGCCAGAACAAGTTGGCATATAACTTCGAAGTATTGACTATGGATATGTTCATTCTGAAACTCTTTTTTACATCCACGGTAATTCTTGGGATTACCTGGGTTCTGGCTGGCTATAATGGATTATCCTGGACAGTTGTGATCATGCTGGCAGTGGTTGCCGTATATCATTACATCACTACAAAGACGGTCTTGGGCCGGTATATCTATGCCATCGGTGGTAATCCCGAAGCAGCGGAGCTAAGCGGTATCGACGTCAAAAAACTGACATTTGTCGTATTCGGTTCAATGGGTATGCTATCCGCGCTTTCCGGGATTCTATTTTCCTCCCGTCTGCAATCCGCCACTACAATTGCGGGTCAACTATTTGAAATGGATGCAATCGCAGCGGCTTACGTGGGCGGCGTATCTGCGGCTGGCGGTGTCGGAAAGGTTACCGGTTCATTGATTGGCGCCTTGGTAATGACATCATTGACTAGTGGAATGAACCTGATGGGGATCGACATATCCTCACAATATATCGTGCGCGGATTGGTGTTACTAATTGCAGTGATCTTTGACGTAAGCACGCGACGTCGTGGAAAGTAAGAGCAGGTAATCTCTTCTCTTCTTTAGTGGTGCAGATCTCTCGTGAAAAAGGGGATAAATCAACAGAGATCTGCACCTGCTTTTAAAGACTTATCGCAACTATAGGATTGTGATTTTCAGATCGATCGGAACGATCTTGGCGAACATCGCTTGGGCCGGGCAATATTTTTCCGCTGATAAGTGGACCGCTCTTTCCACGGCTTCTCTGGAAAGGTCTTTTCCCCCCAGGACGTATTCAATCGTCAGGTGGTTAAACACTTTGGGATGTTCTTCCTGCCGGTCCGCATGGACTTTTACTTCAAAACTGGTAACTTCCTGCCGTTTTTTCGCAAGGATTGAGATTACGTCCATGGCTGTGCAGCCTGCTAATCCAATTGCCAACAATTCCAAAGGTCGAAGCCCATCGTCATCACCGCCCACATCCGGGGTTGTTCCCAATGGCACAGTAAAACCGGAATCCGAGGAACCTTCAAAGCTCATCCTTTTTTTCCAAACTACTTTCGCGTCCATCTTTCTCCTTAATCAAGATCTGCAGAATTTAAACAGCGACTTCATCTCGTAAATCGAACGACCTGCTCTTTCCCGAAGTTGAATCGGCTGAAATGCGGATTTCATTATATTTTAGTTCTCGCAACGTAAAAACGCACAAATTCCACAATAAGTTAGTTAGTTAATTAATCCGAGCGAAAATTCGAAGTTGAGTTAAACCAAGGGCCAATTTGGAAAAACATCCATACTCAGGTCATCTCGAAATCCATGTATGAACCGTTGGTATCCGGCGGCTGCGATCATGGCTGCATTATCGGTGCAATACTTCAAAGGAGGAATGTGAATGATGAATCGATTTTGTTCGGTGAAGGCGTTGCGCAGAGCGCGATTAGCTGATACGCCGCCTGCTACAACGATATGCTTTGCATTAAAATGTTCGGCTGCCAGGAAAGCTTTCCTGGTTAACACATCCACAACCGCTGTCTGAAAACTGGCAGCCATGTCTTCAACAGGAATAACAATACCTTTTCCTTCCAGAGTGCGAACTTCGCGTAATACGGCCGTCTTCAATCCACTGAAAGAGAAATCCCAGCTTCCTTCCAGCCAGGAGCGGGGAAAGTTGAAAGCCGCCGGGTTGCCCCTCTCGGCTGCTTTTTGTACGGAGGGGCCGCCGGGATAGGGAAGGTTTAATAATCTGGCGACTTTATCAAAAGCTTCACCGGCGGCATCATCCAGTGTGCTGCCCAGAAATTCGTATTGAAGGTGATCCTTCATGACCATTAGTGTGGAATGTCCGCCGGAGACGATCAGTGCGATGATCGGAAATTCCGGAGGGTTCTGCGGTTCATCCATTTCGCTTTGGATCCAGGCTGAATAAAGATGGCCTTCAAGGTGATTGATGCCGATCAATGGCAGTCCACTTCCCAATGACAGAGCTTTGGCCATATTCATCCCCACAACCAACGAACCGGCCAGTCCCGGACCGCGAGTGACTGCAATTGCGTCCAATTCTTCCAGGCTCAAGTGCGCCTGGTTGAGTGCTTCCTCAACCACCGGGTAAATAGTCAGGATGTGTTGTCGGGATGCCATTTCCGGGAAAACGCCACCAAATTTAGCATGTAAATCGATCTGAGTTGCAACCACATTGGATAAGATCTTGCGGCCATCCACCAGGATAGCCGCGGCGGTTTCATCGCAGGATGTTTCTACTGCCAAAATGCGGGTGTTTTGCTGGGATGGTTTTTTGGGATTCATTTTTTCTACTTAATGGGCAAAATAAGATCGTATGGGTATTCTGCCATGATTTCAAATTTGCCTTGCGGGGTTAAATATACCGTATCTTCAATGCGCACGCCAATATTTCGGGAAGGATAGTACAGCCCGGGTTCAATACTGAAAACTGAACCGATCGCAAGAATGTCTTTTTCTGTGGCCGTCATTCCGCTGAATGGATTTTCGTGAATATCCAGACCCAAACCATGTCCGATGCTGTGGGTATAGCCTTCGGATAAATTGTATTGCTGGCGGATGGTTGCATGGCCCATCTTTTCGAACATATCACAGGCCATGTCCTGATACACTTTAAATGGTGTGTTGGGCTGCAAGGCAGCAATGATGCTATGATGAACTTCCAGTGTCTGCTGATGCATGTCTTGCATTTCCTGCGGAGCATATCCAAGGCACCAGGTGCGGGTAAAATCGTAAAAGTATCCTCCGCCTTTCTCGCGCGGGAAAATGTCGAAGACGATCGGCTGACCTGTCCGCAAGACATCCTGAGGATTTCCAGTGTTATGCGGAATAGCAGCATCCCGTCCGATGGAGAAAATGGTTTCCTCGGGATTCTCGGCGCCCAATTCCGCCAACCACAAATTGATCTTTTCTTTTACTTTGCCAACCGTTACCGGATTTCCGGCTGGATCGTGGATCAATTCATCTCGAGCAGTACAGAGCGACAGAAATTCCGCTGTTCTGCCCACCACTTCAGTGGTCAATTTTCCCATTTGTCGGATGTGTGCGGCTTCCTCAGGTGTTTTGGTTAAGCGCGCCTGGCGGATAGGGCTATCCTGGACAAAGCTGAAGAACTCGATTTCGGGTAATAGTTCTTTTACTCGGAAAATAATCGCCAGCGCGCTGCCGAGGTTATCCCAACCGGAAATGGCAATCCTCCCTTTTACTAATCCAATTTCCTTCAATACATCTCGCATCCGGTAGGCAATTGCATCCACCAAATTTCCACCGAACTTCTGTAAATATGAATCTAGGGGATGGGTTTCGTCGTAGGCATGCGTCTCAAGGCCGGAATTTTTGGCCTCTTCCCGCTCCATGCTTACGAAATGATAAAGCAACGGCTCGCGGCCGCGGATTTTAAAGAGGTCAACCTGGTTGGCATGGTGTATGCCGGTGAAATAGACCATGTCGGGATTGTTGTACATAGCACCCCATACCCACAACGCGTCGACGTTGGTTTCCTGCATTATTTGATCGAGATCGCTTTTCATTGGTAATGATATACACTTTCCTGAAATGGAATTAAGACTGTAGTGCTTGATTCAGCAAAGAAACAACAATTTGATCTTGTTCGGGGAAAACCGTACGCGGATCAAGAACAATGTGATCATCCAGAATCCTGGCAATCAAGGGCTGCGGCATTGCGCGCAATTTTGATAAAAATTGGTTAACCTTGCCCACTTTTAGGGATAATAACCAGGTTGGTTGGCTTTCTTCGGGCAGGCTTCCCCCGCCTACCATGGAAAAGCCGGGGATGATTTCTCCCATGCCTAACCCAGCTTGCCAGCGTTCCGCCCGCCGGTGGATAAAATCAACATCCATGGATATCATTTGCCAGATCGGGATCTTTTCAAGTGCCTCTCCCTTTAAATAATGAACCAGGGTTGCCGATACCCCCGCCAGGCATAGTTTATCTGCTCGAACTGCGCGCGCCAGCGGATGGCGTTTAATCTTCGCCAATAAATCCGCTCGGCCGAGGATGATCCCGGCTTGCGGGCCTCCCATCAATTTATCGCCAGAAAAACAGACCACATCAGCTCCGGCTGATAATGTTTCCTGGACAGTCGGTTCGTGCCCCAAACCGAAAACGCTGGTATCCAGCATGGCGCCAGAACCGAGATCGTGCACCAGGGGAATTCCGGCCTGATGTGCAAGTAAAGCGATCTGCTTGAGTTCGGGTTCGGTGGTAAAACCGATGATTTTAAAATTTGAATGATGGGCAGTCAAGATCATCGCGGGATGATCGCGCACAGCTTGTTCATAATCCGAGATATGGATACGGTTGGTTGTACCGATGGGAATGAGTTTGGCGCCGGACTGGCGCATCACGTCCGGCACGCGGAACCCGCCGCCAATTTCAACCAGTTGGGAATTAGCAATTACCACCGGTTTGTTGTGCGCCAAGGCGCTGAGAGTTAATAGGACCGCGGCAGCATTATTGTTGACTACCAGTGCACTCTCGGCCCCGGTGAGCTTCTGCAAAAGTGCTTCCGCATGCACCAAGCGGCTGCCGCGCTTGCCTGATTTCAGATCGTATTCCAGATTGGAATAAGCACCGGCCGCTGTTTGCATGGCAGCCAGGGTTTCGCGGCTGAGCGGCGCGCGGCCCAGGTTTGTGTGCAGGATAATTCCGGTGGCATTGATGACGGGCAATAATGACGGCTGAAACCATTCATGAATTTGTTGTCCCACTTGAGCGCAAATTATTTCCAAACCGGGTGGTGGGCATCCATCCTTGACTTCGGTGCGGATTTTGTCGAGTATTAAATGAATTCCTTGCAGAACCACACTGCGGCCGAATTGCTCAATTAACAACCTCACCGATTCCTGCTGGAGCATGGCATCTGTCGAAGGCAATGTGCTGAGTTCAGGCAAGTTCATCATCCTCGGGTTTAAAAGCTGCTTTTTCTGCCATTCGCAGAAAGACTTCCAGGAGAATAAGCCCAATTGCCAGGATTAATATAATCAGATTTGAAATAATCCGGCCGAGCTGCAGCCAGGCGCAGAGATCAATAAAGATGCTGAAAAGAATTGCCTCGCGTAAAAGCACGCCGATGGGTACATATTGCCTGGCTAACCGACGTTGAAGGATATAAGCAGCCGGCAAAGCAAGACCAGAGCTGCAAATCGTCAGGAAAAAGAAAAACAACCAGCGCGGTCCCAGTGTGGGTTCAGAAAAGAATATTAGAAACATCAGCCCCATAAAACCTGTGATACCCAGAATGAGGCTGGTCAAGAAAAGTTTTCCAAATGGGGGCAGATAGGATCGACGTTTCATTAAAAACGATTATATCCCAGCGCATTCAAATGATGAAATCATCTTGCCTGGTGATGATTATCCAATGCCCAAACCGGGGGGAAGGGATATAATTGTCGTTCCGTCCCAAATCCGGAGTTCTTATGTTCAATCAAATTCGCCAACAATACTTTTCCTACCCGCTGACATTTCGCGTCCTGGTTGCAGGGACATTCATCGATCGCATCGGCGGCGCATTAATTTTCCCGTTCCTGTCATTGTACGTAGCGCAGCGTTTTAACGTTGGCATGGTTGAGGTGGGGCTGCTCTTTGGAATCTGGTCGGTGAGCAGTTTAATCGGCAGCATGATCGGCGGCGCGTTGGCTGATAAATTCGGGCGCAGGATCATCCTGATCTGCGGGTTGATCTTCAGCGCCACCTCTGCACTGTTCATGGGTTTCGTGAATAACATGCACGCTTTTTACCTGTTGGCTGCGTTCGCCGGTATTTTTACCGATATTGGCGGACCGGCGCAGCAAGCCATGGTGGCAGACCTTCTTAAAGGCGAGCAGCGCGCTGAAGGATTCGGACTGATCAGGGTGGTGGGAAATTTGGCAATGACGATCGGCCCGGCCATCGGTGGAATTCTGGCTGGCATATCCTATTTATTGTTATTTATTATTGACGCTTGCGCCAGCTTGATCACGGCCTTTATTGTATTCAAGACCATCCCGGAAACCAAGCCGCAAAAGATTGAGGGCCAGCCCAGTGAAAGCTTATCGCAGACCTTGATTGGGTATGGCAAGGTTACAAAAGACCGGTTGTTTATGGCGTTTATTGCAGCGACAATTGTGATGGTTCTGGTTTACACCCAGATGTATAGCACCCTGTCCGTTTTTCTCAATCGAGTTCATGGACTCTCTGCTCAGGGTTTTGGTTACCTGATGAGTATGAATGCCGCGATGGTGGTCATTATGCAATTCGGCATCACCCGTAGAATTAGAAAATATCCCCCCATGCTGATGATGATGGCCGCCAGCTTATTATACGGAATCGGTTATTTCTTGTTCGGTTTTGTGAGCGATTTTGTCTTTTTTATGATTGCAATGGCGACTATCACGCTTGGTGAGATGGTGCACATCCCCGTTGCTCAAGCATTGGTAGCTTCATTTGCTCCAGATGATATGCGCGCCAGGTATATGGCGGCTTATGGTTTGGGCTGGGCGATACCGAATAGTGTCGCAGCGTTATTGGCTGGATTGGTAATGGATAACTACAATCCAAAGATGGTCTGGTATATCGCAGGCGCACTATCGCTTGTGGCGGTATCTTTCTTCTGGATCCTTTACGTCCGCACGCGCGATCGATTTAAAGCTGCCAAACCGATAGAGATTGAAGCCGCCTAGTAAAATCATTGCTGCTATTTTCGATGCATAGAAATTTCGAAGAAATCTATCGAGAGTTTCCACCTAAATCTGGGTGTTGGTTACCGTATATTTCATCGACCGGGTTGGCACGGCACTGATCTTTCCATTCCTGTCGCTTTACATCATAGGGAAATTTAATGTGAGCATGACCCAGGCAGGCGTACTGTTGGGGATTCATTCCACTTTCGCGTTTATCGGGAACCTGTTGGGCGGCGCACTGACTGACAAGTTCGGGCGGAAATCGATGTTGATCTTCGGATTAATCAGCAGCGCCAGCTCGGCGCTGGCAATGGGTTTGGTGCAAGATTGGAAAGTATTCTTTGTCCTGATATCGTTGACGGGTTTTGTTTCAAACATTGGCGACCCTGCCGCTTCTGCCATGATGGCCGATATCCTGCCGATTGAGAAACGTACTGACGGTTATGGCATCTTGCGGGTGGCGATCAACCTGGCAGTGACTATTGGGCCTGCCATTGGGGGTTTGCTGGCCGGTTTCTCGTATCTCTGGCTTTTCATCATGGATTGCGTGATCAGTTATCTCTCTGCATTCCTTGTTTTTACCTCGCTCCCGGAAACAAAACCGGACTCTGCTGAAGGACAACCGCCTTTAATACAATCGATTACCGGTTATAGCAAGGTTTTTAAGGATCGCCTTTTCATGGTGGTCGTTTTCCTCACCGCCCTGACTGCTATGGTTTACTTACAGATGAGCTCTTCTCTTCCGGTCTTCCTCCAAAGATTGCATGGCATTACTCCCCAGCAATACGGCATCATATTAAGCCTTAATGCCATTTTAGTTGTCGTTTTACAATTTTCATTTACGCGTCAAGTAAAAAAATTCCAGCCGCTGCATATGATGGCTTTAGGCAACCTTTTCTATGCCTTGGGTTTTGCGATGTATGGGTTTGTTTCGAGTTATGGATTGTTTCTCGCAGCCATGGTTGTCATTACGATTGGTGAAATGGTGATTGCGCCCATCATTCAGACGTTAGTTGCGTTTATAGCGCCCAGGGATATGCGCGGCCGTTATATGGCTGCATTTCAATTGGGCAGAGGAGTTGCAGCTGCGGTCGGACCCGTAGCCGCAGGAGTCATTCTGGACGGCAACCATCCGCAATGGATTTGGTATGCGGGTGGGATAATTTGCATTTTGGTTGCAACAGGTTACTTATACTTGAAAAACAAGGCAGGTGAAAAATTTCTCACTCCTGCGGTAAGCACATAAAACGGGATTACATCAGATTAGTCCGATAATACTCAATCGGTTTGTGGCATAATAAAACCATTCAATCTGGTGAAAGGGTGAAATAACGTAATGGAAGGCAATTCTAAAGGACGTAAATTTATACCGACCGAGTTAAATCTTCAAAAACCGGTTCCCTCCGATATCGAGATTGCACAAAGCGCGAAACTCAAGCCGATCGCCCAGATCGCAGCGGAATTAGGCTTGCTGGAGGACGAAGTCGAGCTTTATGGTCCGTATAAGGCAAAAGTAAAGCTGGATGTTCTGGAACGATTGAAAAATGTGCCCAATGGTAAATACATCGATGTCACTGCCATTACACCCACCCCATTAGGAGAAGGAAAAACCACCACGACGGTAGGTTTGAGCCAGGCATTAGGCGCCCATCTCGGAAAAAACGTGATGACCTGTATTCGCCAACCCAGCCAGGGGCCGACCTTTGGTATCAAAGGCGGCGCTGCGGGCGGCGGTTATTCGCAGGTGATCCCGATGGAGGACCTAAACTTGCATTTGACCGGTGACATTCATGCCATTACGGCTGCGAATAACTTGATGGCGGCGGCAATTGACGTGCGTATGTATCATGAAAGCACTCAATCGGACGAGACATTGTTCAAACGTCTCTTTCCAGAAGACAAAACCGGAAAACGTTACTTCGGTCGCGCGATGATGAACCGCGCGCGAAAATTGGGGATCACAACCAACGATCCGAACGAGATGACGCCTGAAGAACGCAGCCGATTTGTGCGATTGGATATTGATCCCAACACCATCACCTGGATGCGCGGTATTGATACAAATGACCGCTACTTGCGCCAGATTACTGTGGGGCAGGACGTGGAAGACAAGGGCTTGTCACGTAAAACCGGTTTTTACATCACAGTCGCCAGCGAGATCATGGCGGTACTGGCATTAACCACCGATTTGCAGGACATGCGCCGCCGGTTGGGAAACATTGTGATTGGACTGGATCGCAAGGGCAATACGGTCACGGCTGATGATTTGGGAGTTGCCGGGGCGCTGACCGTGCTCATGAAGGATGCCATTAAACCTACCTTAATGCAAACTTTGGAAGGCACGCCGGTCTTTGTGCATGCCGGTCCTTTCGCTAATATTGCGCACGGCAACAGCTCAATCATCGCCGACAGGATTGGCTTGAAGTTGGCGGATTACGTGGTGACGGAATCCGGTTTCGGCGCGGATATGGGCATGGAAAAGTTTTTCGATATCAAATGCCGTTACTCCGATTTGATTCCGTCAGCGGTCGTTTTGGTCGCCACGGTGCGCGCGCTGAAAATGCACGGCGGCGGCCCGAAAGTGACCGCAGGCGTGCCGCTGGATCCAATTTACCGCGAAGAAAATCTGGATCTGCTGCGGGAAGGGTTGAAAAACCTGCTGCATCATATTTCGATTGTAAAGAAATTTGGAGTGCCGGTTGTGGTGGCGGTCAATAGCTTCTTTACGGATACCCCGGCAGAGTTGGAACTTGTCCGCAGAGTTGCCGTGGAGGAAGGCGGGGCGTTTGATGCGGTGATCAGCAATCACTGGGAGATGGGCGGAAAAGGCGCGCTGGCGTTGGCCGAAGCGGTTGTGAAAGCCGCCAACCAACCATCCAATTTCCAATTTCTTTACCCGCTGGATTGGCCGATCAAGCAAAAGATCGAAGCCATTGCCAAAGAAGTATATGGCGCGGATGGCGTAGATTACTCGCCAGAAGCCGAGGAACGCATCAAGGAATATACCCGCCTGGGTTTGGGAACCTTGCCGATTTGCATGGCCAAAACGCATCTGAGCCTGAGCCATGATCCGGCATTGAAAGGTGTACCGAAGGGATTCCGCATCCCCATCCGGGATGTGCGTGCCTCCGCCGGAGCGGGTTTTCTCTATCCTTTACTGGGCGAGATCAGCACCATGCCCGGCTTATCCACGCGCCCGGCTTTTATGGATATCGATATCGATCCCGTCACAGGAAAGATATTAGGTCTGTCATAAAAAAACAATCCGCAGGCATTGCCTGCGGATTGATGACTAAAAATCATCACGCTTATGAAGAAAAAACCTTACCTCATATTCCTTATTTTCCTGGTTCTCAATCTAATTCCGCATGCATATGTTGCCCTGACTACTTCGAAAGGGTTGTTGAATTGGTATATCACCGACGATGCCTTTTACTACTTTAAAGTCGCGCAGAATATCAGTTTAGGCCGCGGCATTACCTTTGACGGGATCGCCCCCACCAATGGGTTCCATCCGCTTTGGATGCTGGTTTGCATTCCAATCTTCGCGCTGGCGCGCCTTGACCTTTATTTGCCGTTGCGGTTATTGATCATTGTGCAGGCCATCCTTAACGCGGGTTCCGGTTATTTTCTATACCGGTTATTTGCCGATCATATTTCTGAAAAAGCCGGTTGGCTTCTGGCTTTCTGCTGGATGTTCATTCCATCCATCCATGCCATTAGTTCTAAGTTGGGCCTCGAATCGGGATTGAGTATTTTCTGTATCATTTTTTTCATTTATCGAATTTCAAAATTCATGCAAAAGTCCGAAAAGAGCCAGGTAGGAATAGTCGATATGCTGCTGCTTGGTTTGACTGGGACTTTAGTCCTTTTCAGCCGTCTGGATAACATCTTCATGCTGGTCATGGTGGGCTTATGGCTAGTCTTTCGCGGCAGCAAAATGAGTTGGATTTCGCAGGTGGATTTCTTGTTGATTTTTGCCGCCGCTGTATTGAGTTATTATTCGCGGATCCAAACCACCGATAATATTTTCAACTTTCTGCCGTTCTTTTATATGCTGGTCGGCTTTTCCCTGGTCTTGAAACCAGTTTGCCTGTTCTTTTGCGGTTTGTACGAGCTGAATGGAAAAGTCACCCTCAAACGTTTTATCCTGAAAACAATAGTGGCGATGACCGCAGCCAGTTTGTTGATCGGCCTTATTTTCTTTGTTTTGCATGATTTGCTGCATGCCTTCCGCGGTATTTCGCGCGCAGTGATCATTTTGGATTGGCTGACCTCTACCAGTTTTGTTTTATTTTTTCGGATTTTCTTGTTTTGGAAAAAACACAATTTATTCGGCAGTCAGGAGAATAATTTAAAAAGAAGACTGCTGATGTGGTTGAAAAACGCAGCTGCTTATTTTGTACCTCTATTTTCTTTACTGTTGTTATATATGACTGCCAATGAGATCTACGCCGGCAGCTCCATGCCGGTTAGTGGTCAGATCAAGCGCTGGTGGGGAACACTTCCGAATACCGTTTACGGCCGCCCGATAAAAACATTAACAGCCATGATTACCGGTATTTTCAGCACGAACAAGGAGACCGGACCATTCTGGCTGATTACGCGACCCCTGGATCAGGCCTCTGTGTGGATCAGAGACTTGTTTTCCTTTTCTCCCGGGCCAACCATCAGCGCGTTTCTAAGTGGATTTGTCTGGCTGGTTCTCCTGGCGGTTGCGTTAGCCATATTTTCCCGCAGGCCGAGGGATTTCTACGCGCTTACCAGGAAATTTGCCCTCCTTCCGCTTTCCATTGGATGTATTTTTCATGTGATTTCATACAAAGCGACCGGATATATGCACGCCAAATACTGGTACTGGCTGGAGGAAATGATTCTCATCGTTCTGTTACTGGGGATCATATTGGCGTTTCTGATCAAAGATTGGGAAAACCAATCCAGGCAGCGTTGGTTAATTCAATCCGCAACTGCAATCATTGTATTCGGAATTTTCTTCAATTTCGGTTTTACTATCCTGCGGGATTACCCCATGAATAAAGAACCGGTTGACCTTTACGATTATGATGCAGACCTGCAATTTCTGGAATACAACACACAACCGGGTGATGTGATTGGCATGACCGGGGGAGGTGTAACAGCATATCTCATGCCGGACAGAGTTTTTATTAACCTGGATGGATTGATCAATAGCAGCGCATATTTTGAAAGCCTTAAAAATGATCGGGCAGGTGAATACCTTTCAGCAGCCGGGATGGATTATGTCTACGGTGAGGAACAGGTGCTGCTCGACAGCGACCCATATCGATGGGTGTTCACCGATCACCTCAGGTTAATTTCCCGGCCTACGTCGCAATTCAGTTTCTATCAATATTGCACTCAAATCTGTCAATAGGAAGAGAAAACCTTGATTTCTCTCGAAAATAAGCACCTGAAGCTGACCATCCATGAGGGGAGATCAGAGTTTGATTTCCTATCCATCCAGGATGGAATACCAGGCTTGCAAGGGAATCATATTCGTATTCGCGGCAGCTTTCCGAACGGGAAAAAATTTACATTCTGCCCGCAATTTACATTTCCCGAAAGCGAAGGAGAATGTGAATGGGTATTCATGGGATGGGATGAATATAGCGGTTTAAAGTTGAAGGTGAGTTTTTCTGCGCCGGCGGAATCTCCTTTCCTTCTTTGGAAAGTCGATTTGATCAATACCTCCTTGCAGGAGGTGACTCTGGATGAGATCACCCTTTTAGAGCCATCCGAAGCGAATGCGCCGAACTTATCCATTAAAGAAAATCAAGATTTAAATCAATTCGCATTTTTCGCCAATGGTTGGCAATCCTGGTCATCCAGCGGTGCTTACCTGTCCGGCAGCCGCATGCGCAGGTCAAATTTGGGATTGCTGCAGAACCCGATGGTGATCAACCCCGGTACTCCCGAATACCGCACGCGCGGGGTATTCTCAGGTGATTTTTTTGGAGTGATCGGCGATTTAGACTCCCGCCGGGCCATACTGCTAGGCTTCCTTTCGCAAAAACAGCATTTCGGCAGTGTTTCTGCCGATTTACGTTCCAGACCAAACTTGAGGTTATGGGCAAATGGCGATGAGACCATTCTGCGGCCGGGCACCGGTGTCTCAACGGATTGGGCAATCTGCTGCCCGATCCGTATGGATGACCCTGAACCGTTGGCTCCTTATATTGACGCAGTTGCCCGCGAGCATGCTATTGGAACTTTGCCGCCACCCCCGGCTGGTTGGTGTTCATGGTATTACTATTACGAGAATATTTCCCCGGATATAATCACCGGCAATTTGAAACGGATCAGTTCGGTGAGGGAACGCTTGCCTTTGGACCTTGTGCAAATCGACGATGGGTTCGAAGCCAGCCCCGGAGATTGGTTTGCGTTCAAACCGCGTTTTCCGAATGGGGTGGCGCCGCTGGCGCGGGAAATCCGCGCTGACGGATTCACACCCGGGTTATGGCTGGCGCCGTTTATTCTGCATCCCGATTCGCGCACGGCGGCGGATCATCCGGATTGGCTGCTGCGCAAAAAGAACGGACAATTGGCGCGCGCGGGATTTGGATGGAATTCGCTGTCTGTCGCGCTCGATCTGACAGTTCCGGATGCGCTGGAATACGCCTGCGAAGTTATCGATGTCGCTGCTCATCAATGGGGATTCCCATATTTGAAATTGGATTTCCTCTATGCAGCCGCTGTAAAATGTGCGTATCATGATCCAACCCGGACGCGGGCGCAAGTGCTGCGCAGTGGTATGGAAGCGCTGAGACGATCGGCGGGCCGGGATACTATCCTGCTTGGTTGCGGAGCACCTCTGGGTTCGGTTCTGGGATTGGTGCAAGCCATGCGGATCGGCGCTGATGTGAGTGGTTCATGGAGACCCTTCTTTTTTGGAATGGGATTTCCTTTCAAAAAAGAACCGCACATGCCTTCGGCGCGAAATTCAATCCAAAATATTCTGGTACGTGCGGGATTGCACCGCAAATGGTGGATCAATGATCCGGATTGTTTGCTGGTCCGTCCGGATTCACGTCTGAATCCGGACGAAGTGAGATCGCTGGCAACAGCCATCGGCATGACCGGCGGTTCTGTATTGCTTTCAGATGACATCACCAAGCTGCCGGATGAGCGTATCGAGCTGGCTGCAACACTCCTGCCGCCCATGCAGGAAAACGTTCAGGTTTTGGATTGGCTGGATGCTGAAACGCCTCAAAAATTGCGTATTGATTTGAATGGGCCGATCGGTAAATGGCATGTGCTTGCTTACTTCAATTGGAAAGATTTGCCTAAAGAAACAGCTCTGTCCTCGGCGGATTTTCGGCTTCCTGAAGATGATTATTGGGTGCGGTCATTCTGGGATCAGCGGGTATGGAGCGCGGCAAAGGGAAACAAATTGTTTCACGGGCGGCTCGGTCCACACTATTCGCTTCTTTTAGCGGTCAGGCCAGCGCGCGAGGCCTACGCGGTATATTTGGGAAGTTCTCTGCATATTTCCCAGGGATTGGAAATTGATGAATGGGAAGAGGGTATCAACTCACTTTCTATTAAAATCTCCCCTGGCAGATCAACCCAGGCTAAGATCGATTTATTTCTTCCCAAAAAACCTGGTGAGGCAAAATTTGAGGATAAACCGGTTAGTTATAAAAAGCTCAACGATCGATGTTATCGATTTGAGGTGGATATTTCGCAGCACGGAAGACTAAACCTGAATTACTAAGCGACATCCCCTGCAGCCTTGCAGGGGATGTCTATTTTACGGGGTTTGATTAATTCTTTACTTTTCCTTTTTCGGCTGCGCAGCGGCATTCTTCTGGCGGCGCTTGTGAATGGCTTTTACGATGAAGTAAATCGGCAGGAAGATGACCGCCAAAAATGGTATGGCAAAGATGATCAGCCAAATCAACATATCCACTAAATATTGGCCGCCTTTCACCAGGGCCTGCAGGGCTTTCTGCGCTTGCAGTCCGGGTTTCCATCCAGCCACAGTGATCGGTTCTACCGCTTCTTTGGCTTGCAGGTAAACACTGATAGCGGAGAGACTGGCGGATTCGCGGTAATACTTGATCTGGCCCTGAGTGACTTCGATTTCCTCGCGAACACTTTTTAATTCACGGAAAATTTCTACCACATCTTCGGTTGAAGCTGCTTTATCCATCAACTCCAGCAATTGCGCTTCTGCCGCCTGCGAGTTGCGCAGCTTCGATTCCAGGTCGTTTACCTCACCGGTTACATCCTGGCCGGATACATCTTCACTAATAATGTCAATCTCGGGATCTTCCACCATTCCCTTGATGCGGCTCATCGCCTCATCCAGGTTTTCGGCCGGAACGCGAATGGTGATGGTGGCGGTGGGAACTTCCCTGCCGCTGTAAGTGGTGGTTTTATACGTGTTCGAGTTGACCACAAAACCACCCATTTCAACTGCCATTTTATCGATGGCATCCATTGACGCAACCGGGTCCACAACCACAATCGACAGGTTGGCATTTTTAATAACAATGCGCTCGCTGGATGCGGATTCTGCCGCAGCCGTATCATATTCGACCGCGTCCATGGATTCTTCGAAACCCATTTTTGCGATATCTTCGCTGGGGGCTGCAGCCGGCATGGATTCCATTGCCGGGGATTCTTGCGCGGTTGCACCGCTTGCCATATTACGGGCCATCGAACAGGATGCCAGCAGGATCGTAGCGGATAGCACGATCATCCAAATTTTATTTTTTCTCATCGTCCACTCCTTCTAAAAGAAATATCGATTTTAGATCTGTTGTAATGACGATAATGATGGCGGGAAAGTTCCCTTTACCAACCCTCGGATAGCCGCAAGGCATGACGCCATGGCAAACCGGATTTTTTTATGCGTGCCTGGACTTCAGCGATTTTATACGGAACCCGTCGAAGCTCCCACAGACTTTCCTGTGGATCGAAAATGGCAAACGCGGCGCGCGGGTCATGGTCGCGCGGTTGGCCTACAGAACCGGGATTCAGGATCGATTTGGTCAGTATTTTTACTTTCTGGTAATCGAGCACCAATCCTTTGGGGGATTCACTCTCGGTTTCTTTCCAGATGGCCGGTACGTGCGTATGGCCAACCAGGCAAATCCGCGTGTCAAAGAATTGGAACATACGTTCGGCGGTCATAGCGTCCATGATGTAATCCCAAACCGGATTGCGCGGACTGCCATGCACCAGGGTGATGTCGTCGATAAGCAGGCGTTCCGGCAGGCTGAGCAGGAATTCCTGACTCTCAGCGTTGAGGTTGCGTTTGGTCCAGGTAATCGCCAGGCTGGCTTCGTGGTTAAAAGTGTTCTGGTCGACTTCGCCCAATGTGGCGGCATCATGATTGCCGCGCACACATACCAGGTTGGGTAGATCACGCACCAGGGCAATACACTCGTTGGGATCCGGGCCGTAACCAACCAAATCACCCAGGCACCAATAAGCGTCCACGTTACCCGCGGCTGCCAAAACGGCTTCAAGGGCGGTGAGGTTGGAATGTATGTCGGAAAAAACCAAAATGCGCATAGTTTATTCAGCTCCTTCTGTCAGCCAGGGAACCAGATGCTGCATGATCTGCTCGGCGACTTCCATCTTGTTCATCAAAGGCAGTTGTTCGGTTGCGCCATCGGAAAAGATCAGCAGAACCTGATTAGTATCCACGCCGAAACCGGCTTGCGGCTGGGTGATGTTATTGGCCGCGATCATATCCATACTTTTTTCCTGCATTTTTTTAATCGCATTCTCTTTTAATTTCTGACTCTCGGCGGCGAAACCGATCACACGTAAATCCAGCTTTTTTTCATTTTTAAATGCGCTGACATCTTTAAGAATGTCTACGGTCGGTTTCAGTTTGATCGCGGACAAAGGCGCATCCTTTTTGATCTTCTCCATTGAGGGCTGGGCTGGTGTGAAATCGGCCACTGCGGCGGCCATGATCAATGCCTGGGCATCTTTGATTTCGTCCATCACTGCGTGATACATTTGTTCAGCCTGGGTAACGTGGATCAGCTTTACACCCAGGGGGATGGTTAATTGGGTGGGCGCCGAAATCAGGGTTACATCCGCACCCAAATCCAGGGCAGCTTGCGCCAGAGCATACCCTTGCTTGCCGGAAGAGAGATTGGTGATCACCCGTACCGGGTCGATAGGTTCCTGGGTGCCGCCTGCGGTTACCACAATCTTCTTACCGGCCAGGGGCATTTTGCGGGAGAGCAGAAAGCGCAGGTATTGGATGATTTTTTCATTATCTTCCATCCTTCCCGGGCCTTGCAAGCCAGAAGCCAGATGACCTTCGGCGGGGCCGATGATATGCATGCCCCGCTCCTTCAAAGCTTGGATATTCGCTTGCGTGGCGAGATTGGCGTACATCCCCCCATCCATGGCTGGCGCGATCACAATCGGGCTGGTAGTAGCCAGGGCGGTGACGCACAACAGGTTATCAGCAATGCCGTGCGCTAATTTCGCAATAGTATTGGCTGAAGCCGGGGCAATTAACATAAGATCGACGGTATGTGCAAGGTTTATATGCACCACGTGCCCCATACCCCCCCACAGATCGGCTTCAGTATAAGCTTTCTGACCACTGACGTTTTGGAATGTCAGCGGGCTGACGAGCTTGCAAGCCGCTTCAGTTAATACCGCATTTACCGTGCAGCCTTCCTGGGTTAATTTGGATGCCAGATCGGCGGCTTTATAGGCGGCTATCGATCCGGTCACCCCCAAAGCGATATGTTTTCCATTGAGTGGATTGGCCATAATTTACCTGTTCATGTTCCAAATAAGGCGTAAACCGTTGAGCGTCAGCCAGGGATCGATGTGATCGATCACAGCAGTCTGACCGGTAATTTTTGATACATGTCCACCGGTGGCGATGACCTTCATTTCCTTCCCCAATTTCTCACGAAATCGGGTTACCAGTCCTTCAACCATGGCAGCATAACCGTAGATCAGCCCTGCCTGCATGGCGTGCTGGGTATTGCTGCCGATCACCGAGGGAGGCGCCTTCAGCTCAATTGCCGGGAGTTTGGCGGCATGCGTGAATAATGCTTCCGCGGCAGTACCGATACCGGGAAGGATGGCCCCGCCCAGGTATTCTCCTTTTGAACTCAATGCATTGAAAGTGGTGGCAGTGCCAAAATCGATCACACAAGCCGGTCCGCCGTAAAACTCCTGGACGGCGACTGCGTCGGCAATGCGGTCAGCACCTACCGAGTAAGGATCGTCATACAGGATGCTGATATTCAGTTTTAAGTCAGCCGTAACAGTCAATGGATCCATTCCCAAATGGTCGGCGCAGGCTTGTTCGAGGCGTTCGGTTAATTGCGGGACTACGGAAGAGAGCACGATTCCATCCAATTGCTCATCCAGGCATTGGCAGGTTTGCAGTAAGCTATGGATTTGCAGTCCGTACTCATCCGGCATGCGTTGATGATCGGTTGCCAAACGCCAATGGGCTTTTAGTTCAGCCTGGTCGAACAGCCCGATCGTCAGGTTGGTGTTCCCGAGGTCAATTGTGAGCAGCATATTTTCCTGTTTATATTAAAAAGATTGTACACTATGAATTCAACTACGATGCCGTTATTCCTTTATCCTACTGCTGGCAGACCTTACCCTGAAAAACGACGGTCAGTCCGCACGTTTTTTACTTGTTGAATGGTATCGGCGATCCAACCGATGCGGATATCCTGGGCGCTGTCGAATTGCGGCACGTAAGGTTTGATATCCAGCAGCGGAGTGCCATCCAGGATATCAACATTGCTGACCGAAATTTGGCTGCTGTTGATGCTCTCGATTTTCAAAACGGATAAGCCGATCGGGTTTGGGCGGTGAGGGGCGCGTGTGGCAAACACGCCGCGTTCCTGTTTATCCAGAAAGGGGATCACCCTGGGTTTCCAGCCGTTGGATTTGTGCAGGTGATAAATCACATAAATGTGTGAAAAACCATCCAGATCTTGCAGCCCCGCAACGTAATCCGGATACAGGTCGATTGTGCCCTGGACGCCGAAGGCTCCGGCTGGCTGGATGGGCATCTCTTCCAGTTTAAAAAAAGGCGAGTGAATCAGTCCGATAGGGGTGAATGTGATCTCCATTCCCTCATTTTAATTCCGAATTCATTCTTATTTCGTTTAAAATAGAAGTAATCGATTATGATAAGAGAGGCGCAGGATGACTGCCGGAATAATCAACGGAACTGAAATTGCTGCCAGGATTCGGGCAGAAGTGGCGCAAAAAGTCGCTCAGCGTAAAGCGTCTGGGCTGTCCATACCCGGTTTGGCAACAGTACTGGTGGGGGAAGATCCCGCTTCGCAAACATACGTGCGTTCCAAACATCGCGCCTGCGAGGAAGCCGGTATTAATTCTTTTGGTTTTACCTTGCCGGCCGACACCCCGCAGGAAAAATTGGAAGGCTTGATCAGCGAGTTGAACCAGGATGAACGCGTCCATGGAATTCTGCTTCAATCTCCCATCCCCAAAGGACTGGATGAACAAAAAGCCTTGAGTGTCATGTCGATAAAAAAAGATGTGGATGGCTTTCATCCGGTCAATATCGGGCGGTTGGCGCAGAAAGGCCCCGATCCGTTATTTGTTTCCTGCACTCCCGCAGGGATAATGGTTTTATTGGATAAAGTTTTACCTTCATTGGAAGGCATGAATGCCGTTGTGCTTGGCCGCTCGAATATTGTCGGCATGCCGGTGGCGCTGTTGCTGGTGCGCGCCAATGCCACTGTAACCATCTGCCATTCCCGGACGCGCGATATCCCCACAATTACACGCAATGCGGATGTTCTGGTAGCCGCCATTGGCAGGACTGAAATGGTCCGCGGCGATTGGATCAAACCCGGAGCCGTTGTGATCGACGTGGGTATCAATCGCGTGGAAGACAGCAGTCAAAAGAAGGGTTACCGGTTGGTGGGAGACGTGGCCTTCGATGAGGCCTGCCAGGTGGCAGGCGCAATTACGCCTGTCCCGGGCGGTGTGGGCCCGATGACGATTGCCATGTTGATGAGTAACACGCTAAAGGCTGCTGAAATATAAATAAGTGCCTGGCGGAATTTCTGCTCCACCTTGATTAATAAACCTATAATACTTGCAAGGTTCCTTTCTTCTTATACTGCAATCAAGAAAGGAACTCAAATGACCTGGAACAGACTTAACCCTGAAGAGGCTTATGTAATCGAACACAAAAGCACCGAAGCGCCTTTCAGCGGTGAATATGATGACTTTTTCAAGGCCGGAACCTATGTTTGCCGGCGGTGCAACACACCACTCTACCAATCGGAAGCTAAATTTCATTCCGGTTGCGGATGGCCCAGCTTCGACGAGGAAATCCCAGACGCTGTAAGCCGCAGCCTGGACGCGGATGGACAGCGTACAGAAATCAGCTGTGCCGCGTGCGGCGCCCACCTGGGGCATGTTTTTGAAGGTGAACGACTTACACCCAAAAACACGCGCCATTGTGTCAATTCCTTATCCATAAAATTTATCCCGAGGTCGAATGGGCAATAACGAAACTGCCGTTTTCGGCGGTGGCTGCTTTTGGTGTACGGAAGCTATCTTCAAGCAGGTAAGGGGTGTTATCTCCGTAATGCCCGGTTACGCGGGTGGCTGGAAAGCAGATCCAACCTATCAAGAGGTATGTAATGGCGATACCGGCCATGCCGAGGTGATCCAGGTAGAGTATGACCCGCAGGTAATCACTTATAGGGACTTATTGGAAGTGTTCTGGCTTGCGCATGATCCGACTACGCTAAACCGGCAAGGTAATGATATTGGGGAGCAATATCGATCGATCATCTTATTTTCCAATGAACTCCAGAAAACGCAGGCGGAACTTTCATTGAAAGCAATTAATCAGAGTGGACAGTTCTCAAAACCAGTGACTACTCTTATTCAACCTTTGGAAACTTTTTATCCGGCGGAAGAATATCATCAGGATTACTTCAATCGAAATCCTCATCAGCCATATTGCTATGCTGTCATTTCGCCGAAATTAAAGCATTTCCTGGAAATCTATACCCGCGAGAAATGATTTATTCCTCGGCTAGTTCTTTGTAATGATTGTCGGTTAAGCGGTTGAAATATGGCAGAAAGAAAAATCCTAGAATGGAAGGAAGCCAGAAAGAAAGAAAACGGTAAGTCAACATGACTACTGTAGTAACCGAATTATCGATCCCCAGACTGTTATAAAGGGCAACCATGGTGCTTTCAATTAGACCAACGCCGCCTGGGATCATGAAAGCCATGCGCCCGAAAAGGTTTGGCAGGCCATAACCGGTGATGACAGCCAATGCTGAAGGATAGGTCCCGGCTGCCCAAAAAAGAAAAAATACCGTCAAAACGTCCAATCCCACATTCAAAAAAGAACCGATGACCGGTTTTTTCCAACCGCCGTGTGCCAAACGATTCCAGGCGTTGAACAGTTTTTGGAGTTCCCGGGTTAATTTTTCCTCTGATAAATCTTTTTTGAAAATTCTATAAAGGACGGAAGCAATTTTGATGATCACTGAGACGGATTTATCCTGATATTTTACGATCAACACCAAAGCAATCGCGATCAGCGCCAGGAAAATTGAAATCATAGAGAATGTAACGATCTGGAATGTGGACAAATTATTGATCGTTAGAAGAAAAACCATCCCGATCATCGAAACCGCTGTGTAAGCAAAGCTCAGGAATATTGACGGGATGATTGATCCAAGTGACGCGCCTTCTTTATTACCTCCGCTGACAACCACCCAGCGATATGTTGTAGCAGTCCCCCCCACCATTCCGCCTGCCACCAGGCCGAATGAATAGCTGGCCATGCTGATCAGAGTAGCCTGCAAGGTGGAGATTTTTTTTTCAGAAATATTGACACATTCTTTTAGTGTGTACCCCCCATACCAGGTACGCAAAATCTGAGCTGCAATGGCTAATAATACTGCCCAAAAATTTAACGAACTAAAAATATAAAGAGTCTCTTCAAAAGAAGAAATTTTCGGAAAAAAATAATAAATTGCCAGTGCAACTATGAAAAGTAAAAACACCTTCTCAACGATTGGCAAAATTGATCGAGGGATCCTGATGAACCCAAGGTCGATTTTATTTTTCTTCTTCCCGGGTCCCGGCACGGGTTGTGATGAATTATTCATTGAATTAAATATTGCACAAAAAAAATAGCTATGAATGAGAACAATTATACATAGAAAAAAGACGTTTTTATTTCATCAAGCAAGAGGATCAACCTTCTCGCTATTCCTGTTCAATAAGGGGAGCAGCAGAAAACCGATGATTGCAGGCAGCCAGAAACAAATCACACGGTAGATTAATACGACAACCGAGGCAAGGGAATTCTCGATTCCCAGGCTGGTATACAAAGCCACCATGGTGCTTTCAATCACCTCTACTACTCCCGGGATAATAAAGACATGCGTCCAAAAAGCCAAGGCAGCCCTTAACCCGTAATCAATACAATTAGTAAGACCTGCTTAATGGCAGCAAGAAACACGAAATACATCGTCAGGATATCAAAGAAGATATTCAAGGTGGAACCAAGCAGAGATCCTTTCCAGCCTCGATGAATTAGATAATCCCATGTCGTGAAAACATGCTTGACATTCCTGCTGAAATTCTCCTCGTGAAGGTCTTTCTTAATTAATCGGCTAAACCTGGAAAAGGTTCCAGTCAGCAAGCCGGTTGCTTGATCTTTATATCGGACTGCCAGAATGAACAACAAACAAAATATTGCTAAACCAAATGTAATTGCAAAGAAGGTGAAAGCTTGGCCGGTTGTCAAATCATGCATGATTAACAGGAACACCATTCCGGCTAACGAAATCAGTACCAACACAATATCAATAAAAATTTGGGGCAGGGATGTCGCCAGCGATGCGCTCTTATTATCACCACCCTTGGCCTTGATCCAGCGAAACAAACTGGCGGTGCTGCCGAGCATGCCCCCGGCCACCAACCAAACTGATGTGCTGGCGGTAAAGATCAAGATGCAATCCATTACAGAAGTTCTTTTTCCTGATAAGCCGGCGCTCCTACTAATTGTCAAACCACTGCCATAATAACTAATTAATTGCCCAGCTATAGCCAGGGCGATTGCCCATGGTTTTAACGAGAGTAGAACTTTGAATGCGTTTTCCAGGGAGGCAATCTGGGGAAGAAAATAAAAAAACACCCAATACTAATGTTCTTTGAATAATGGTTTTGTAACGTTGCTTTTCTATTCCTGGCTTTTCAGCGCGCGTTACAGTTTATTAACCCAATGTAAATTTTTTGTGTTGAAAGTTAATTATGGTTTTTTTGGAAAAAAAATTTTTTCGCGATTTCATTGACAATGGTATATAACAGGGTAATACCGGATAGTGTCAATATTAACTGCCAAGGTAAAGGCTGGAGGCTCAGAAAGCTAAAAAATTTGGGAATGTGGGGAAGTATTAAAGTAAATACGCCAATTACGATAGATGAATAGAGCAATCCCTTGCCGATCTTGCTGCGAAAAAAAGGTTTGCGTGACCGCAGGATCAGCATCGCCATTAATTCTGTCAAGACGGATTGAATGAACCATCCGGTTCTGAAAACATCCTGTGTGGAATTTAATATGGTTAATAAGATAAAGAAGGTTAAGTAGTCAAACGCAGAACTAATTAAACCGAAAACCAACATGAATTGTCGCAAGGAGTGGATATCCCAACGGTGTGGGCTTTGGATCAACTCCACATCGACTTCATCATCGGCGATCATCATCCCTGGCATATCTGTGAGGAAATTGGTTAATAATACCTGATAGGGTAGGAGCGGAAGGAAAGGAATCAAGATCGAAATTCCAGCCATGCTGAACATATTTCCAAAATTAGCACTGTTCGTGACATTGACATATTTCATCGTATTGGCGAAGGTCTTGCGGCCCAAGATGATACCTTGCTTTAGCACTTTCAGATCGTGCTTCAGCAGGACGAAATCCGCGGCTTCCTTGGCCACATCCACTGCCTGATCTACCGAGATGCCGACATCCGCATTATGAAGTGAAGGTGCATCATTAATCCCATCGCCCATATATCCGACCACATGATTGCGTTTTTGCAGCGCGCTGATAATGCGTTCTTTCTGGTTGGGATCCACTTCCACAAAAAGATTCGTCCGGTCAACGATATTCCAAAATGCTTCGTCATTGATGGCATTCATTTCTTCACCACTCAGAACGCCGTAAACCTCCAGCCCAATCTCATTCGCGATGTGCATAGTTACCGTTTTACTGTCGCCGGTGATGATCTTTACACTGACTCCCAAATCTTTTAAATCATTGATGACCTCACAGGCATCCGGCTTGGGGGGGTCGTAGAAGAGCAGGAACCCGATGAAAGTCATTTGGGTTTCATCGAGGCGGGAGAATTGCTGTTGATGTTTAACGGCTCTCTTTGCGATGCCAAGAATGCGAAAACCCTGTTCTCCCCATTGGCGTGATTTTTCCAATATTTGGTTAATTTGGCTGTCGTTCAGGGATTCGACTTGATTATCAACCTCGAAGTAAGTGCATATTTCAAGGATTTTTTGCAAAGCACCTTTTGTAATGATCAGGTTGGATTGGTTTTCGGAGACCACTATTGAAAGGCGTTTGCGGATGAAATCATATGGAATTTCATCAACTTTATTCGATCGGTCGTATTCGATCTTTCCAGCTGAGTGGATGGCCTCGTCAAGCGAATTTGCCATACCGGATTGAAGACTGGCGTTGAGATATGCCAGGCGGAAAATTTCATCGGATGGTTTACCGTTTATGTCGACCGCACGAGCGAGTTTGACTGCCCCCATTGTCAACGTCCCGGTTTTATCGGTACATAGCACATCCATACTGCCGAAATTCTCAATGGTATTCAGTTTGCGTACGATCACCCCCGACTCTGCCATTTTTTGGGCACCTCTAGAAAGATTGATTCCGATAATTGCCGGCAGAAGCTGGGGGGTCAATCCAACAGCCAGGGCGATTGAGAATAATAATGAATCGAGGACAGGTTTTCTGAGCAGGATGTTAAAGAAAAAGACGATAAAAACCATGACCAGCATAATTTGGGAAAGCATGGAGCCGAACCTGCGGATACCCCGCTCAAATTCGGTCTCAGGCGGTTTCAGGCTGAGAGTTTTCGAGATCGATCCAAAGACAGTTCCTTTGCCGGTATGGACAATTAGGACTTTGGCAGTTCCACTGCGGACATTGGTGCCCATAAAAACACAATTTGTTCTTTCAGCCAGGCTGGCATTAACTTTGACGACACCGGGATTTTTTTCAACAGGGAAAGTTTCACCGGTCAGGACTGATTGATTGACGTATAAATCTTTCGATTCCAGAATGATTCCATCCGCTGGAATCAAACTCCCGGCTGACAAAGAGACTACATCACCCGGGACGATTTCTTCAGTAGGAATTTGAAGCATTTCGCCATCGCGGAATACCGAGGTTTTGATGGAAATTTGGCTAGTCAACTTTTGGGCGGCATTGTGCGCGTTGTATTCCTGAAAAAAACTGAGCAGGGAACTGGCGAGGATAATGGCCAGAATGATGATGGCGTCAATCCATTCTTGAACGATAGCCGACACAAACGTGGCAAAAAGCAGGATCAAAATAATTGGACTTTTGAACTGATTAATTAGGATAGAGAAACCGGTGAGTTTTTTCTTGCCGCCAAGAGAATTATGTCCAAAATCTGCCAGGCGCTTTTCAGCCTGCTCCGAGTTTAACCCCGTGATCGAACAATCGAGGTAACCGGATAGTTCTTCGATCGAAATACTCCAATAATTCTCAACTGCCATCCACTCACCTATTTTGATTAAATCCTAGACTTTTTTAGTTTACACCCAACGGCGATTCCTTAAATAAAAACTCCCCATCTTTGATTGGGGAGTATTGGACTAACCATTCGTACATACTCAGGCGATATGCTGCTCATTGATCTTGCGAAAATGGTAGCCATAAATTGAAAACTCAATCGCAAGCGGGAAGAGCCTCGGCTTTTTAAACAGGGTCCAGAAAAAAAGTTTCCAATATTGATTTCTTTCTTTTCCAAAGATTCCCAATTGAAATATCGAGCGAACGAAAGCCAGGAAATTATCATGGATGACTTTTAAATCAAGGTGAACTCTTACCTTCGGCAAGTTGTAGTTTTTCAGGAAAGTCATCACACGTTGGTAATACACTTGAGGAGAGTAAATATGGTTCAATAAATTCCTGTATTGTTCCTTCAACAAGCTGGCGTTCATGACGGGAATGATGTTGGTTGAGCCATCGACATTGTCACCGGACATGTTCCGCAGGATACGCCCCGCTTTTTCGAGGCGGGCATAGAGCTGCGTTCCGATTGGCGCCTGCAGGATACCGACCATGGCGGTCACAATTCCGCTATGCTGGATAAAATCGATGAGGCGTTGGAATGTGGCGGAGTTGTCGTTATCGAACCCGACTATGAACCCTCCCTGTACCTGCATACCGGCTTTTTGGATCCGATGGATATCCGCTACCAGATCGCGATTGAGATTCTGCTTTTTGTTGCATTCTGCCAGGTTGCTCTCATCCGGCGTTTCGATGCCGATAAACACTTTGTTGAAACCGGCTGCGACCATCATTTCCATCAATTGCGGATCGTCCGCCAGGTTGATGGATGCTTCGGTATTGAAGGTCATACCCTCTTTATCTTTGCGCCAATCTATCAAGGCCGGCAGCAAATCTTCCTTGAGAGCTTTCTTGTTACCGATGAGATTATCATCCACAAAAAAGACGCCTCCACGCCAACCGGCTTGATAAAGACCATCGAGTTCTGTGATAATTTGGCGCGAGGTCTTCAGGCGCATGCGATGGCCGAGCAGGGCGGTGACGTTGCAAAAATCACAATTGAAGGGGCAGCCGCGGGAGTATTGGATGCTCATGCTGGCATAATCATTCAAATTGATAAGATCCCAGCGCGGTGCAGGCGTTTCCTGCAGATCTGCAAACTCGCCGGTTCGATATTCGGATTTCGGCTGCGAACAAGCCATGTCATTCAGGAAAGCCGGCAGAGTAATTTCACCTTCATTAAGGACGAGGTGATCGACTGCTGTGAAATTCTCAGCTTCGGTCGTGAAAAGCGGGCCGCCGGCAACAACTTTTACCCCGGCAGATTTGCAACGCTCGATCACCTCCCTCGCCGAGTCGCGCTGGACAGTCATGGCGCTGATCATGGCCATATTGGCCCAATTTAAATCCCGGCGTGTAAGTTTTCTCACGTTCATATCCACCAGACGCAGATTCCAGCGATCCGGCAGCATGGATGCAATGGTCAACAAACCTAAAGGAGGGGCTGACGAATTTTTGTGGATAAATTTCAGAGCGTGCTTGAAGCTCCAAAAAGTATCGGGAAATTTGGGGTAAATCAGCAGGACATTCATTTCGACCTATTTTCTGTGGTAAAACCGACCAGCGACTTTCTTTGTTATTCATATTAACACGCAATACGTCGAAGGATTCACCAAAATGTAAAATGATTGTAAATAATTTGGTCTTTCGGGGAAGAAAAAAGATCATCCGTAAAATCACTTTGCAGGATTGACAATGTATAGTTAACATCTATAATAGTTACTTATGTTAACTAAATATTCAGGAAGGTTTTATGGATGACAACCAGTCGCATCAGGATTTGGTCAGAAAAACCACAGAATCAATCTGGAAAACAATACCGCCGATTTGGCATTTCATGCGATCCATTATTCACAATATTGCCAGGGAAGAGTTTGGAATTACGCCGGCTCAATTTCAAATTCTGCGCCGTATCAAGCAGGAAAACAAACGGACTGTCAGTGAACTCTCCGATAGCATGATGATCAGCCGCCCCGGGGTGAGCCGCGCTGTGGACGAATTGGTCATCGCCGGATTGATTGAACGAAGCGTGGATCCCTCGGACAGACGAATCGTGTATCTATCCCCCAGCATGGAGGGCGAGGAATTGATTGATAAAGTTCATGAAAAAAATTATCAGGTCATGCAGGCGTTATTCATGGATTTGCATCAGGATGAACTTGAAAAACTATTGGCTGCTTTGCACGTAATGGATAATATTTTACTAAGTACAAATATCATAAAATAAAAATGAAAGCTCTGATTCGTATTTCAAGATTTCTGAAACCGTATTGGTTAAAGTCGCTCTTCTCGACAATATTCTTACTTTGTGTGGTCTTTCTTGATTTGGCCATACCGCGTTTGGTGCAGCAGATCATCGATCAGGGAATCACTCCCGGAAATTTGACTGTTGTTAAACAAACAACCCTGATCATGTTGGGCGTATCTTTCCTGAATATGCTATTGGCGATTATTTACAACACCCTTTCCGTGTATGTATCCGAGGCTTTTGCGCGGGACTTGCGCGAGGCAGTATTTCAAAAGATCCAGGATTTTTCCTACAAAAATCTGGATTCGCTGCGTACCGGCAACTTAATCGTAAGGTTGACCAGCGATGTGAGTGTATTGCAGAACACCATTCGCATGTCGCTGCGGTTTGGCATCCGCGCTCCCCTGATCATTATCGGCAGCCTGGCGTTGATGTTTGCAACGGATTCTGCGCTGGCGTTGAAGGTCTTTCCGTTATTGCTGCTTACGATAGTGGTTGTTTGGTTCTTTATTTCCCGTCTGGGACCTTTGTTTTTACGTGTACAAAAACGTCTGGATAATTTAAATATGGTGTTGCAGGAGAATATCGCCGGCGTGCGGGTGGTGAAAGCTTTCGCACAGCGCAGACATGAAGAAGAACGTTTTGAAACCGCGAATGAAGCATTCACAGAAATGCATATCCGAATTATGCGCTTTCACTCAAGTTTTTCGCCGGCATTGACCATGTTGATCAATCTGGCGATCGTGTTGGTAGTATGGATGGGAGGTTTTCAATCGATTAAAGGCAATTTATCACTGGGGGCTATCGTGGCGTTTACCGATTACCTTATGACGGCACTTGCTCCCTTGACGCTGCTGGTCATGCTGTCGAATGCGCTGGCTGCCGGGATTGCTTCGGCTGAAAGATTAAGCGAAGTCTTCGATACGAAAACGGCTATCCTGGATGATCCCTCCGCGTTTCCACTCCCTGAGGAGATAAATGGGGAAGTTGCATTCCATCATGTCAGCTTTTATTATGATGGCGCGGATGGTGAAAATATTCTGGATGACATTGATTTTTACGTAAAACCGGGCCAAACAGTTGCGATTTTGGGTGCGACCGGATCCGGAAAATCTACGTTGGTCAATTTAATTCCGCGCTTTTATGAAGTGACTACCGGAAGCATTACGATTGATGGGTGCGATATTCGCCAAATAACCCAGGAATCCTTGCTGTCGATCATCAGCATCACTCCGCAGGATACTGTTCTGTTCTCAGGCACTGTCAGAGAGAATATTGCTTACGGCAAACCGAATGCGGATCTCGATGATGTAATTCTTGCTGCCAAAATCGCGCAAGCGCATAATTTCATCATGGAACTTCCGGATGGGTACCAAACGCAGGTTGCCCAGCGGGGGGTCAATCTCTCCGGCGGGCAGAAACAACGCATCTCGATAGCCCGTGCGGTTCTCCGGCGGCCAAAAATATTGATATTGGACGACAGCACCAGCGCGGTGGACGTGGAGACCGAGACCAAGATCCAGACCGCATTGCGCGATTATATCAAAGGCAGCACCTGCTTCATTGTGGCGCAAAGAATCAGCACCGTTCTCTCCGCGGATAAGATCATCGTATTGGAAAAAGGCAAAATTGCTGCGCAAGGGACCCATGCTGAATTGATTAAAAATTGCGCAATTTATAAAGAAATTTACGATTCGCAATTGGGTGATGGCAATCACCTTGTGTACGATCTATTGAAACAGAAAAAATTTGCAGGAGCGGAAGCCAATGGCTGAAAATGAAAAAAGCAGCATGAACTTCAGCCAGGCGATGCGCAGGGGAGGGCCGGGCAATCCCGGTCGGATCGAAAAAGCCAAGGATGTGCGCAGTACCGCTTATCGTTTGGGGCAATATTTGTGGGAATATAAATTCACACTGCTGATTGTATTTTTACTGGTGGTGGGATATACCCTGACCGGATTAGCCAGCCCCTACCTGCTGGGCAGGGCCATCGATGGTTTTATTATCAAGAAGGACCTGCAGGGATTAACTCAGACAGCAGTGTTAATGATTTTGGCATATTTTTCTACAAACGTGCTGCAGGTAATTTCCAATTGGGTGATGGCAACGATCACCCAGAGAGCGCTTAAAAAAATTCGAACGGACCTTTTCACCCAATTGCAAATGCTATCACTGCGTTTTTATGACCAGAATCCCTCGGGTGATCTGATGAGCCGCCTGACGAATGATATCGACGCGATCAATCAGGCTGTTTCGATGAATATTACATCTTTGATGGCCAGTGTATTAACTTTGGCGGGAATACTGGTTGCCATGTTCATGCTCGATTTCTGGCTGGCTTTGGCTTCTTTACTGGTTGTACCCTTTACGATATGGTTCACAACATTTATCGCCAAGTACTCCCGGCGGGGATTCCGCTCCCTGCAAACCAAATTGGGTGAGTTGAATGGCAATATCGAAGAGACGATCAGCGGGCAAAGAGTGATCAAAGCCTTCAGGCGGAATGAATCTGCATACGAGACCTTCAAGAATGCAAATGAGGCTGTTTATGAAGCCGGCAAGTATGCCCACACCTATGCATTTCTATTAATGCCCTTCACCAACCAGATCGGTAATCTGTTTGTGATCTGTCTGGCGGGTTTGGGAGGCTGGCTGGCAATCAAAGGCCTGGTTACAGTTGGCTTGCTTGCAACATTTATCAGCTACGGCCGGCAATTCATCCAGCCTGTCCGTCAATTATCGGAATTATATAATTCCATCCAATCCGCCCTGGCGGGCGCAGAACGCGTGTTTGAGATTATCGATACGGAACCCGAATTGACCGATTCGCCTTCAGCGCTTACCCTCGGAAAGATAAATGGCGCTGTTAAATTTGTCGATGTTCATTTCGGCTACCGGCAGGATGTACCGGTAATCAAGCAAATGTCTTTGGAAGCCAAGCCCGGTCAAACTATCGCATTGGTTGGCCCGACTGGCGCCGGAAAGACAACCATCATTAATTTACTCAGCCGCTTTTATGATATCCAATCCGGATCAATCTTGATCGATGGTACGGATATCCGCGATTTGCGCAAAGAAGATTTACGGCGCAGCCTGGGAATTGTGCTGCAGGACACTTTCCTGTTTTCCGATAGCGTTATGGAAAACATTCGCTATGGGCGGCTGGAAGCTTCCGATGAAGAATGCATTCAAGCAGCCAGGATTGCGGAAGCCGATCATTTCATACGGCAGCTTCCAATGGAATATCAGACAATTCTCTCGGAACGCGGCAGTAATTTAAGCCAGGGTCAGCGCCAGCTTTTAGCCATTAGTCGGGCGGTATTGGCTAATCCGGCCATCCTCATTTTGGATGAGGCTACCAGCAGCGTGGATACCCGCACGGAGGCGCGCATCCAGAAGGCTTTGTTGAAGTTGATGGAAGGGCGCACGAGTTTCGTGATCGCGCACCGTTTGAGCACCATCCGCGATGCGGATCACGTGCTGGTGATCCATCATGGCGAGATCATCGAGCAGGGCACGCATCAACAATTATTGGATCAGAAGGGCTTTTTCTACAACCTCTATATAAGCCAGTTCAAAGGTCAACAAATCTAAAAAACACCGATCATCGTAATTTGATAAAATACGTGCTAATAATAAAGAGGTTACTTCATGCGGTGGATAAGAGTCTACGAACCAGACGAGGGATTTAAAAAAAATTTCCGAAAAGCTCTCTTAGTCACTTTTATCGGGAATTTGATCCTGGCTGGTATTAAAGTTGCGGCTGCAATGAGCAGCGGATCCACGGCGATCTATTCCGACGCAATCAATTCTATTTCCGACGTACTTTATTCGGTGCTTTTAATCATTGGATTGCTGCTTTCCCAGCGGCCGCCGGATATCAGTCACCCACAGGGGCACAGCCGTTTTGAACCTTTCGCGGCATTAATAGTGGCGGTCTCCATGACGCTCGCGGGCGTAGAAGCCATGCGAATGTCAATTGTTCGCACGATTGAAGGGGGAACGGCTGTCCCGTTGGGAATACCTTTAATCGCGATAATCCTCAGCATGGTAATTAAAACCGGAATGTATGTATTGGTCCATCGAGTGAGCCAAAAAATTGCCAGCCCGGGACTGGATGCGGCGGCAAAGGATAATTTGAGTGATGTAATCACTTCCCTGGCTGCTTTGCTGGGTATTTTGGGGTCGAATTTTCTTAATCCTGTTTTGGATCCACTGGCGGGAGTTCTGGTCGCTTTGTGGATATTCAGGGCTGTTTATCAAACAGCTAAAGAAAACCTGGGCTATTTAACCGGAGCCGGCGCGGATGAACAGCTAAGAAATGATCTGATGGAGTCAGCCAGGAGTATTCATGGAGTTGAGGATGTTCACCGCATCGTTACTGAATATGCCGGCCCTCGTTTAATCGTGGATATGCACATCAATGTCGATGGGAATATCAGCCTGAATGAGGCACATCAAATTTGCGATCAAGTGACGGAACAACTGGAAACGCTGCCTCAGGTCGATCGGGCTTACGTGCACGTAGAACCGACCAGGACAGAGAAAGCATAGACGATTTTCCCGATATCAAAAACCTTTCTGCCCAAGATATTTTTCTCTTCAAAACCTTTCTAAGAAATATCTATGAATTTATGACAAAGATAAATTTCGTGTATATTTATCAAGATTTAAGAAAGGTCAAGCTGAAATGGGAAAAGTGAACCAAGACCTTCGGAATGATCCGCGTTATCAAAATCACGAAAGCAGGCCGGATTTGGCGGGGGAGCATCCCAAGGGAGATACGTGGCAATTCATAGCCGCGATCATTTTTGTTGCTGCAATTATTATAGATTATTCCTTATTAAAAAACCCGCAAAAGAACAGTGGATTAATATCCATCTGGGTCCGATTTCCTCTCGCTTTGCTTTTCCTCATATCTAGCGGTTGGTTATCGTTCCGGGGAATTCACGAAGTTTTCAGCGAGTATCGGGAGGAACCGGTCATTCTGACAGAAGGTTTGTTCCGATATATGCGTCATCCGATTTATCTTGGCGCAATCTTCTTTTACCTCGCAGTTCTAATCCTGACCCTTTCGCCATTGGCGTTGATTGTATGGATAGGTGTGTTAGTGCTTTACCAGTGGCTGGCGGTTTATGAAGAGAAGCGCATGCTGGCATTATTTGGTAAAGCGTATCAAAACTATCAGCAGCAAGTGCCTATGTGGCTGCCGATAAAATTCAAGTAAGAAACGTACCTTTATTAATCAATGAGCGATATTTTACGAGATCATCACGCCAGTCCAAAATTCATGAAACGCTTATACACTCCACGCGACTTTTATCGTTTCATGAACGATATGCTTTCGAACGTGAAAGATATGCGCGGGGCACGCCGTAAAAACTTAATCACAATTCAATTTGGCGAGCGCATCATGCTGGCGGTAACAGAGGTCAATGGATGCCGATACTGCTCCTATTTTCATACGCAGGTAGCTTTAAAGGCCGGCATGCAAGGCGCTGAAATCCGCGAAACACTTTCGGGAGACTTCTCGCAAGCACCTGCGGATGAGCTGCCCGCTTTGTACTTCGCCCAGCATTATGCTGAAAATGCCGGCAAACCTGAACCTGAAATAGTCAACCAGATAATAGCAATATACGGCAATGAAAAAAGCCGGGCAATAATCGGATACATCCGGGCAATCATGATCGGTAATGCGTGGGGCAATGCATTCGATTCAATGCGCTTGCGCCTGAAGGGACAGCCAGCCAATATCCTGACCGCAGGGCAGGAATTGGGGGTTATTTTCGGCCCGTTCGTAATGGCTCCCTTTATCCTCATTAAAAATCTTCTAAAAGCAAAGACAGGATAAACGCGGATCTGACTGCAACAGAATTCGACTGGTGCAAGTTCGATCTCAACCAAGCCATCCAATTCAATCTGTATTTACAGATTGATTCTCATCTACACACGGCAACTTTTACCATTCCAAGAGATCCATTCTTTATACGCTTACTTTTTCCCCCTATCCATCTTAAGCCTGCTTAAAAAGCCTCCCCGAGAAGTATCTTTTTCGGTAAACGAATCAAATGATGAAGATTCAAGTCCAAAAATGATAAGATGTTTTTGAATGAAGGCAAAAAAGAGGAACAATGAAATATAAAGTTGCAATTTTTGCGCTGATCGGTTTGTTCGCTTTATCAGCTTGTACGAATGGGAGTGTGTCATCTAACACGCTTCAATCCGAGACTGAATCTCAGGAAAACAATACTGTTATTCAGGATATGACAGAAATCGAATTGACCGGCGATACAATGACTGTGCAGGGTGAGGGAGCCATGGTAGACCTGAATTCCCTGGTGATTACACAACCCGGAAGGTATGAAATCAGCGGAACCCTCGCTGATGGACAAATCATCGTAAATAGCAGCAGCCAGGGAACCGTAACGTTATACTTGAATTCCACCAATATCACCAATTCCATTGGAGCCGCTATTTACGTCATTGACGCCGAGGAAGTGGTGCTTGAGTTGGCTGAAGGCAGCCAAAACACGCTCACCGATGGGGAAATATATTTGTCAGCAGACACCGATAACGAGGGGCAGGACGCAGCCATTTACAGCGTCAGCGATCTTACGATCAAAGGCGGCGGTTCTTTAACGGTTAACGCCAATTACCAAAACGGGATTCACAGCAAAGATGATATCCTCATTGAGAGCGGGACCATCCTGGTGAAAGCCATTGCGGATGGGATCAAGGGAAATGATTCAGTTGAAATTTTGGATGGAACATTGACGGTTTCCGCGGGCAGCGACGGCATCCAATCCAGCAACGACAGTGATCCTGAAAAGGGAACCATATCGATCCAGGGCGGCACCCTGAGGATCACTGCCGGCCTGGATGGCATCCAGGCAGCGACCAATTTAAATATAAGTGCAGGGGAAATCACCATTGTTTCCGGAGGCGGCAGCGTCAACAGCAGCACACAGGCTGGTTGGGGTCTGCCGGGCGGGGATATGAGCAATAACGATCAAACTGAAAATTCTTCATCCGCAATAATTGAAAGCATGAAGGGTCTGAAAGCCGGTTCAGCAATCACGATAGAAAACGGCACCATCCAGATTGACTCGGCGGATGACGCGCTGAATTCCAATGACAGCTTGACCGTGAATGGCGGATCCATTCAAATCACCGCGGGGGATGATGGTTTGCATGCCAATTCCACCTTGACGATCAACGCAGGCACGTTGGAAATTCAAAAATCTTACGAAGGAATCGAAAGTTCGCAAGTGATGATCAACGGCGGCGTGATTCGCGTGGTTTCCAGCGATGATGGCATCAACGTCGCCGGGGGGAATGACGATTCTGCCGCCAACGGCAGGCCTGGCCAAAATGAGTTCAGCTTGAACATAGATTCCAAATTGGTTATTACCGGCGGAAACCTCGTTGTTAATGCGGATGGCGATGGACTGGATGCTAACGGCTCAATCGAGATAAGCGGCGGCCAGGTTATCGTCAATGGCCCGACCAATGACGGCAATGGTGCGGTTGATTATTTGGGTACATTTAAAATCAGCGGCGGATTCATTATAGCAGCAGGCAGTTCCGGCATGGCGCAATCTGCCAGTGATTCGTCAACCCAATATTCGCTGTTATATAACTTCGACCAGGAAATGTCAGCGGATACTCTAATCCACATCATCAACCAAAATGGAGAAGAAGTCCTGACCTTTGCACCCGCCAAAAATTATCAGTCGATCCTGTTTTCTTCCGCGGATCTGGCTGAAGGAATGACCTATACATTGTTCAGCGGCGGCAGCGCCAGCGGTGAAGGAGTAGATGGACTGTATGTAAACAGTGCGTACACTGCCGGTACGCAGTTAACCAGCTTCACGTTAACCGACCGGGTGACGCGGTTGGGTGCAACCGGTAACACAATGCGTGGCGGAAAGGGCGGTGGACGCGGCGGAGGACAGGGCGGCAGTGGTATGATTCCGCCCGCGCCATAAAGCATATTTAAATAATACGACTACCGTTTTAATCGGCAGTCGTATTTTGTAGTTTATTTTCAGTTCTATTAATCAGATTGGTCAATGCTGAAACCAGAATGGTCACTGCTTTTTGATATTCCTCCAGCGAGAGGCATTCATCCTGCGTATGGTCCAGGGCTGAATCGCCGGGTCCATAGACCAGCGCGGGACAGCGCCAGATGGGAGCGACCGTGTTGAGATCGGCGGTGCCGGTTTTGTAGACAAAAGAAGGAGTTCCCCCATGAGCGCGAATGGCGGCGAGAAAGGAACGCACCAGGGGGGTGTTCTTTTCGCAAGTCCAGGCGGGCACAGCGTAGCTCTGCCGCGTGATTTCGGCATCCCCCGCGAAGATGCGCAACTGCTCATACCACTGTTCGGGAGTAATCGCGGGCGGCAAACGGGTATCGATCTGCAGGATGGCGCGTTGGCGCAGGTGATTTTCATCAGAGCGGATGGCGCGCAAGGTTAAGAGCAATTGGTCGAATGCGCGCGGCTTACCTGCGTTATATTGACAGGCGTAGCCATGCAGTAAAGACCAGGTCTCAAAAGCAGATTCACAAGCGGTCTGGTTGCGGCTGGCGGAATGGGACTGGGCGCGCAGGAAGGTTAATTCCGCCCAGGCGACCCCTTTGTACCCCAGGGCAACACGTTGCCAGTGGTTGGGTTCGCCGATCACAGCGAAATCAGGCCGATACTGCGCCGCCACAAAGCGCGCCCCGCAGGAATCTCGTTCCTCATCCACCGCGCCGATCACCACAAATTGCCAGCCCTCTATTTCACCCAAGGCCGCGATGGCATCTACAAATGCGGCCAGAGGCCCTTTGGCATCCACCACGCCGCGCCCATAGAGAACCCCTTTATCTTCGCGCACCGGCAGCTCGCCGGGGACTGTATCGATATGGCCGAGCAGCACAACCTGGCGCGAACCGCAGCCCATGACCCCAACCGCATTTCCCGCGCCATCCACAAAACTTTGGGTGTATCCCAGCGCCTGCATACGGCCGACCAGCCAATCCACGGCGGGTTTCTCACTCCCCGAAGGGCTGTAACGTGAAACCAGTCCAGATAAAGTCTCGTTCATCAGGCTATGCCTTCGCTGGAACCTGGAGTCAATACGTCCTCGAGAGCGTCAACAACCTGATCGATCTGTTCATACGAAATCACCAGAGGCGGCAGCAGGCGGATGACATTCAAGCCGGCGTTGAGCGCAATAACGTGCTTTTCCTGCAAGGCTTTCAGATACGGAGCAGCCTTCTGCTTGAGTTCGATGCCGACCATCAGCCCCAACCCGCGCACCTCGCGGATCAAGGGGGAGGGGATGGCTTTCAATTTTTGTATCAGGTAAACCCCTTTTTCGGCAGCCTGGCGGGGCAAGTCTTCCTCCTCCATCACGGTAAGGGCGGCCAAAGCCGCCGCGCAGGAAAGGGGATTACCGCCGAAGGTCGAACCGTGCGTACCGGGAGTGAGGTTTTTCACATTTTCTCCAATTAGCACGGCGCCCATCGGCAAGCCGCCGGCCAGAGATTTGGCGCAGCACAGCAAGTCGGGGGTAACGCCGAAATGCTGGTAAGCGAACATCCTGCCGGTGCGGCCGAAACCGGTCTGGACCTCGTCAATGATCAATAATGCGCCGCGATCGGTGCAAATTCGCCGGGCAGCCTGCACAAATTCCGGGGAAGCGGGATAAACACCTCCTTCGCCCTGTAAAACCTCCAGGATCAGCGCAGCGGTTTTGGCGGAAACTGCTTGATCGAGCGCCTCGATGTTATTAAAGGGCACATGGCTGAAATCTGGGACTAGCGGCGTGAAAGGTTCGCGGTAATGCTTGTTCCAGGTGGCGGAAAGCGCGCCCAGCGTGCGGCCGTGGAAACAACGCATGGCAGCCAGGATGGCAGTGCGGCCGGTGGAGACGCGCGCGAATTTCAGAGCTGCCTCAACACTTTCCGTGCCAGAATTGCAGAAGAAAACGCGCTCCAATCCGGGCGTAAAGGCGGTCAGTTTTTCCATCAAGGCGGCGCGTTGATCGTTAGGAAAAGTTTCGAAAAGCGTTATCAGTTTGGAGGCTTGTTCGTAAATGGCAGTGGCCACCCTGGGGTGTGCATGTCCCAGATTGGCCACGCCATGCCCGGAGGAGCAATCCAAGTAAGCAACGTTGTTTTCATCCCACAGGACGGCGCCCTGGCCGCGCACGATCACCAGCGGCTGCTTGGCGTAAACGCCCGAGGTATGTTTGGCTTCGGTTTCGACAATATCCATAGTTTTCCTATTGAATGAGCGTTCCAGCGCCGCCCAGCGCGGCGGTAATGGGCTGCGGGATGCGCCCATCGGCGATGATGACGCGCGCCGTACCGCCTTCCAAAGCTTCCTGCGCGCCCAGGACTTTCTTTTTCATGCGACCCTGAGCCATTTCCAAAGCAGCCGGAAGCTGTGCCCGGCAAAGCTTTTGTATTAAAGTGCTTTCATCGGGAAATTCTGCCAGCAGACCCGGCACAGCGGTTAGCAGGATAAGCGTTTCGGCACGCAAGGCGGCAGCCAGCATGGCCGCCGCGCGATCGGCATCCACGTTGAGCGCTTCGCCTTTGGTGCTGACTGCCACGGGGGCAATCACCGGTAATAAATCGAGGTCGAGCAGGGCATTCAACAAACCGGTGTTAACGGAGTCGATTTTGCCGGTGTAGTCATCGCGGATGATCTTGCGCTTGCCATTCTCGACGGATTGGATGGAATCCTTGCGCGCGGCCATCATCAAGCCGCCATCCAGACCGCTTAAACCGAAGGCATTCACGCCCAGCGAGCGCAATTGTTCGGTGAGCAGGGAATTGACCTTGCCGTTGACCGCCATCAGAAATACTTCCAGGGTTTCGCGGGAAGTATAGCGGGAGGTGTAGCCGGAAGGGGAGGTGATGAATTTGGGTGGTTTGCCCAAGGCATCGCCCAAGGCATTGGCTTCTGCGGAACCGCCGTGGACAAAGATCAGCTTTTGCCCGCAAGCTACCAGGCGCGCGGCGTCCGCGCAGATGGCGGAAAAATCGAGGCCTTCGGTACCGCCCAGCTTGACAACAATGATCGAGGAATTACTCATACTCTGTCCCACTCCGCTTAGCAGGGGTGCAGCCCGCTGAACTCCAGACCGCAGGTTTCCTCCCAACCCAGCATCAGATTCATGCACTGCACGGCCGAACCGGCAGCGCCTTTCATCAGGTTGTCGATGGCGCACATGGATACCACGTGCCCACTGGATTCATCCAAGTCGAAACCGATATCGGCGTAATTGGACCCCGCCAGAATTTTAGGCTCGGGCACGCGGTAAATGCCGCGGCTTTCCTTCACCACCCGCATGAACGGATTTTGAGCGGCGGCGGCGCGATAGGCTTTCCACAGATCTTTTAAGGCAACGCCCTCCCTGACCTGCGCGTGGGCGGTAGCCAGAGCGCCGCGCACCAGATCGACCGAGGTCATGGTCAGGCTGACGCGCGATAGCTTGCTTTCCTGCAGCACCTCCGCGGTGTGGCGGTGGCCGAAGGGCGAGAAAGTGCGGATGACGTTGGCGCGTTCGGCATGCAGCGAGCCGGCGTTGCCGGCAGCCCCGGATTCGGAAGAACCCACCTTTATTTCAATGAGGACGGGCGCATCCTTTTCAATCAAACCGGCCTGCACCAGCGGCAGCAAAGCCAGGTTGGCGGCGGTGGCGTTGCAGCCAACCCCGCTGATGTAACGGGCGTCTTTCATCTCTACGCGATGCAATTCCGGCAAGCCATAAACGAATTTTCCCAGCCAAGCGGGGGCGGCGTGCGCGTGGCTATACCATTGCGCATAGGCAGCAGCGTCTTTCAGCCGAAAATCGGCGGAAAGATCAATGATACGGGGGGCCAGCGCGGCGTATTCTTCGATCTTTTGCTGGGCTTCGCCATGGGGCAAGGCCAGGTAAAGCAGGTCGACAGGTTCCAACTGGGCGGGATCGCAGAAGGTGAGTTGCGTGCGTTTGCGCAGGTTTGGATGCACCTGGTAAACGTACTCACCCAGGTGAGAACGCGAGGTTACCTGACAGACTTCCACTTCGGGATGCCCTAAAAGCAGGCGCAGCAATTCCCCGCCGCCGTAACCGGAACCGCCCACAATGGATATTTTCAACATACTTCCTCCTTCGAATGCGCAGGGGACATCCCCTTGCGGGCGACTTCCAGGGTATAGGTTACGATCTCGCCGGCGATATCCACCCCGCTGAGGGGCTGGGCGGTGTGAAATTCAGTGGTGTGGTTGACTTCGTTGACCAGCAGTCCCTTTTCAGGATGCTCAATCAGGTCGATGCCCAACACCCCACCGCCGACGGCATGCGCTGCACGCAGGCAGAGTCCTTCGATCTCGGGAGTAACCGGGCAGAGTTCCCCGCCGCCCCCGCGGGCGGTGTTGGTGATCCAGTGCTGTGCATTGCGGTAGATGGCTGTCAACACCCGGCCGCCGATCACGATGGCGCGGATGTCGCGCCCGGGTTTTTGGATGTATTCCTGGATGTAAAAAATGGAGTGCTGCACCGAGCCGAGCGTGGCTTTGTGCTCGAGGAGAGCTTCGGCGGCTTCACGGTCGTTGACCTTGGCAAGCAGGCGCCCCCAGGAACCGGTCACCGGTTTGAGTACCACCGGGTATCCAAAGGACTCAATGGCCTGCAGCGCAGCCTCCGGAGTAAAGGCCGTGGCGACATGCGGCTGGGGAACGCCCGCATGGCTCAGGCGTGCGCTGGTGGCCAGCTTATCGCCGCAAATTTCCGCAACGGCGGCGCTATTCACGGTGGGGACGCCGAAACTGTTCAGCAAGCGCAGTGCATACAAGCCGCTGGTGTAACTGATGCTGCGTTCGAGCACGGCGTCGTATTGCCGCCAGGGTTGGGGGTGCTCCAGATCGAAAGTAATTTCACGATCGTCGAGGCGGTCGTAATTAACGCCGGAGGATTCGAGCGAGCTGAGGATCCATTTCTCCTCCACGCGCAGGCGGGAAAACAACACGCCGATTTTCAGGTTGTTTTGCATGGCTGCCTGAATCTGAGGACGCTATTCGCCCCAGTCTTCCTGTTCCATGGGCGCCGGGCTGACCTGGGCGGGATCGAGCGAAGTCACTTCCAGATCGACGCCGCAATCCGGGCAGACAATGATCTCGCCGACCTCCGTGCCGGTTGAGAGGGTGATGGCTGCGTCACATTCCGTACAATTTACCGTGTTCATTTATTTTTGTCTCCTTGAAAAATAAGAATTGATTGCGTTTTTCCGCAGGCCGGGAAAACAAAAAGCCCTCCGGAAAGGAGGGCTTTGCATGACCTGCGAGGACCTTTGCCGTTAAGAAACGGCAATGTTCAGACGTGACGAAAGCTCCCATCCTTCCCGGGGAGAAGAGGGCTGCGGTCGTCGAGCGCGTAATAATGCACCAGTCTGAAACATAATGGCGCAATTTTAACACGTGCATGAAATATGTCAAGGAATATCGAATAACAGGAATGCCGGGAAAATAAGGGCAAACAGTACGTTTCACCATTTATATGGTTCTCTGGACATTTATTCAACTGTCTAGTAAAATAACTCGTCATTTAACATCAGTTTTGGAGGAAGTCTTGGCAAACATTAAGTCCGCTATTAAAAGAAATCGGCAGAATGAAAAACGCCGTGTGCAAAATCGAATTTACCGCGGCAGCACCCGCACGCTGGTTAAAGAGGCGCGCGAAGCGATTGCTGACGGGAATAAGGAAGCAGCAACCGCTGAAGTCGCCGCTGCCATCCGCAAGCTCGATCTGGTTGCAACCAAGGGCATCATTCATAAGAACAACGCAGCCCGACGCAAGAGCCGCCTGATGAGGCAGCTAAACAGTATGAAATAGCTGCAAGTTATAGTCAAACAAAATATTAACCTGGAAAGCGGGAGATGATGCATCTGCCCGCTTTTGTTTTCAAAAGATATAAAATAACAGTATGTTTGAAAAAGAACAATACCTCATCCAGCAACAGATCGTATCAATATTAAAACAGAACGGATTGCCTGAAGAGCCCCTGAAATGGACCTGGATACCCTTCAGCGGCCATTGGGGCATTGCCACTTCCATGTTCGGCACAGCCTCCGCGGAAGCGAAGAGCGGGAAAAAGGTGAACGTGAAAGAACGCGCAGCTGAGATCGCCGTACTGGTGCGTGAAAAAATCGAACTTCCATCTGAATTTGAAAAAATCGAAGCGGTGAATGGTTACGTCAACCTTTATTTTAATTCGGATACTTTCGCGCGCCGCGCTGTCGATGTGGTACTCGAGCAAGGCAAGGATTTTGGGCAGGGAGAGCCAAACGGGCGGACCGTGATGGTGGAATATTCGCAGCCCAATACACACAAAGCTTTTCACGTTGGTCATTTGCGCAATATGGTGCTGGGTTCTTCGATCTGCGACATCATCGAATTTGCCGGCAGCAAAGTGATCCGCGCCAATTACATCGGCGACATCGGGCTGCATGTGATTAAATGGTTATGGAATTACATGACCTACCATAATGGCGAAATCCCGCCCCGGGAAGGCATGACGCACTGGATGGGCGGATTGTATGCCGAGGCAGTCAAGCGGCTGGAGGAAAATCCGGACCTGGACGAACAGGTGCGGGCGCTGTTCAAACGCTGGGACGCACGCGATCCCGAAATCGTGGCGCTATGGAAGAAAACCCGTCAATGGTCGCTGGATGCGTTCGACCAGGTATATAGCTTATTGGGCATTCGGTTCGAACGCATATACTTCGAGAGCGATGTGGAAGATTCCGGTAAGGACATCGTTGCGGGATTAATTGAAAAAGGGCTGGCGAAAGATGAAAGACCGGAAGGCGCCGTGATTGTGGACCTGGACAGCATCATGGGTACAAAAGAAAAGTACCGCGTGCTGGTCATTTTACGCTCCGATGGCACTTCGCTTTACTCGACCAAGGATCTTTCATTGGCTATTCAAAAATTCGATGAATATGCGCTTGACCAATCCGTCTACGTGATCGACGTGCGCCAGTCTCTTTATATGCAGCAGATCTTCAAAGTGATGGAGCTGATGGGTTATTCCTGGGCAAAGAATTGCTATCATCTGGCATACGAGATCGTGAACCTGCCCGGCAATGTCACCATTGCCTCGCGCGAGGGAACGGTGGTGCTGCTGGAGGACCTGATCACTGAGGCGGAAAAACGCGCGCGGGTAATTGTGGAGGAGAAAAACCCGGATTTGGCTGATGACCTCAAGGCAGTAATCGCACGCTCGGTTGCCATCGGCGCCATTAAATATTCGCTGTTAAACCGTGATAACACCAAGATTATCACTTTCGATTGGAACGCCGCCATGGACGTCAACGGTCAGGCCGCGCCTTATATCCAATACGCTGCGGTCAGGGCAAATAGCATACTCAGAAAAGTACAATTCTCCATACCCGAAAGCACGCATGTGGGGTATACATTATCCAAAGATGAAGTGGAATTGGTGGATTATCTGACGCGTTTTCCGCAGGAAGTGCAGCGCGCTGCCAAAGACATGCGTCCGCTGTTGATTGCGAATTATGCTTTCGAACTTGCCAAAGTATTCAGCAATTTCTACAATAATTGCCCGGTTTTGACCGCCGAGGGCAGCACGCGGAATTTCCGCCTGCGCATGGTGGCAGCGGCCAGGCAGGTGATCGCCAACAGTTTGAGTTTATTGGGAATTGAAGTTCCCGAAGTGATGTAAAAATAAATAAACAAAAAAAGGAGAAATGAATGGGTCGAATTAAAACTATCATCATGGGAGCCGCCGGGCGAGATTTTCATAATTTCAACACTTATTACCGCGGCAATCAGGAGTATGAGGTCGTTGCTTTCACAGCCACACAAATCCCGAACATCGAGGGACGCAAGTATCCGAAGGAATTAGCGGGAGAGCTGTATCCGGAAGGAATTCCGATCTATCCGGAAAGCGAGTTGAATTCGCTGATCAAGCAGCATAATGTCGATCAAGTCGTTTTTGCCTACAGCGACGTACCGCATGAGTACGTCATGCACAAAGCTTCACAAGTTCTCGCAGCCGGGGCGGATTTCCGCCTGATGGGCACTCGCACCACGCAAATCAAATCCAGCAAACCGGTGGTTTCGGTTTGCGCCGTGCGCACCGGCTCCGGCAAGAGCCAGACCACGCGCGCTGTTTCCAAAATCCTGATCGAAATGGGATACAAAGTCGCGGCCATCCGGCACCCCATGCCGTACGGCGATCTGGTTAAACAGCGTGTACAGCGTTACGCGTCCTACGCCGACCTGGATAAACACGAATGCACCATCGAGGAACGCGAGGAATACGAACCGCACCTCGATAACGGTGTGATCGTGTATGCCGGCGTGGATTACGCGGATATCCTGCACCAGGCGGAAAGCGAGGTCGATATCGTTTTATGGGACGGAGGCAACAATGATTTCTCATTCTACGTGCCTGATTTCTCCATCGTTGTTGCCGACCCGCATCGGCCGGGACACGAGGTCAGCTACCATCCCGGTGAGACCAACCTGCACCTGGCGGATGCTTTCGTGATCAACAAAGTCGATACCGCCGACTCGGAAAACGTGATCAAAGTACGCGAATCGCTCACCCGCATCAATCCCGAAGCGATCATCATCGAAGCGGCTTCCCCGCTGTTCGTGGATGATCCTTCCGGCATCAAGGGCAAGCGCGTGCTGGTGATCGAGGACGGGCCAACCCTGACTCACGGTGAAATGAAATACGGCGCAGGCTGGGTGGCGGCGCGGCGCTTCGGAGCGGCCGAGATCGTCGACCCGCGGCCCTTCGCGGTGGGCAGCATTGCGGCGACCTACCAGAAGTATTCCGGCACAGGGCCGATCCTGCCGGCCATGGGTTACGGCGACGCCATGATCGCGGATTTGGAACAAACCATCAATCGCTCCGACGTGGACATGGTCATCTCGGCTACTCCCATCGATTTGACACGCGTGATCAAGATCAACAAACCCATGCAGCGCGTGCGCTACGAACTGCAGGAGATTGGCACTCCGACCTTGAAAGATCTGCTGGCCAAGAAATTCGGAAAATAATTCACCCAAATCACAGTTGAAAAAAATTAAGGAGAGACAGTCATACCGATTGCCTCTCCTCATTTTTTTTGATAAATAATACCTGCTTTATAATAAGCCCATGTTTGTTGATGAAGTCGAAATTGAAGTCAGTTCCGGAAAAGGCGGGGATGGCATGGTCCATTTCCATAAGGAAAAGTACGTCAACCGCGGCGGCCCCGATGGCGGGGATGGGGGCAAGGGCGGCGATATTGTTTTTCGAGTTAACCCGCACATGAACACGCTCGAAGTTTTCCGCCACCGCAGCGTATACAAAGCGGAAGACGGCAAACGCGGAGGTGTGAATAATATGACCGGAAAGTCAGCACCCGATCTGGTGATCGAGGTGCCGCCCGGAACGCTGGTAAGCGACAAGTCCAGCGGGGATGTGTTATTTGATTTGGTTGAAAGCGGAGATGTTTTTGTGGCTTGCCAGGGAGGACGCGGCGGGAGGGGAAACTCCAGATTTGCCAATGCCCGCCGTCAGGCGCCGCGTATCGCCGAGAAAGGCGAGCCGGGACAGGAGAAGACGCTGCACCTGGAACTCAAGCTGATCGCAGATATCGGTATTATCGGCATGCCCAACGCCGGCAAGTCGAGCCTGCTGGCGGCGGTCACCAATGCCAAACCGAAAATTGCCAATTACCCTTTCACTACCCTGATACCCAACCTGGGCGTGGCTGTATTGAACGACGAAGCCACCCTGGTACTGGCGGATATACCCGGTTTGATTGAAGGCGCGCACACCGGACTCGGTTTGGGAGACGCGTTTCTCAAGCACATCCAGCGAACCAGGGTATTGATCCATTTACTGGACGGCACTTCGGCCGACCCATTGGCGGACTATGCCCAGATCAACGCTGAACTGGCATTGTTCGATCCCGAATTGGGCAAGAAACCGCAGGTGGTGGCCTTGAACAAAATCGATTTACCAGAGGTGGCTGAACGGCTGCCCCTGATTGAAAAAGCATTCAAACAGAAAAATGTCTGTCTGAACCCGGTTTCGGCGGTATCGCGGCAAAATCTGACTGAGATCCTCTGGAAAGCGCATCGGGAATTGGTCAATTTGCCGGAGGAAATAAGCGAACCCAATCTGCCGGTTTACCGTCCCGAAGCCAGAGAAAGCGCATTCGAAATTGTGCGCCTGCCGGATGGCTGGCAGATCAAAGGCGAGGCGATTGAACGCGCCGCCGCCATGACATACTGGGAGTATTTCGAATCAGTGCGCCGTTTTCACCGTATCCTTGAATCGATGGGCGCGGAAGCTGCCCTGACCGAGGCCGGCGTTCAGGAGGGTGATCGGGTGATGATTGGCCGGCACGAATTGGTGTGGAGTGAAAATTGGCAGGATTGAGCGGCAAGAGAAAACGATTGGGGATTTTCGGCGGGACGTTCGATCCTCCGCACGTAGGCCATTTGATCCTGGCCATGGAAGCTTACGATCAATTGCACCTGGATCGGGTGCTGTGGGTGCTTGAACCCAATCCTCCGCACAAGGCGGGAAAAAAGCTAACCCCGATTGATATTCGCATCGAAATGGTGCTAGCGGCAATCGACGAGGATGAAAAATTCGAACTATCCCGCGTGGATATTGACCGGCCGGGGCCTCATTTCGTGGTGGATACCATGCGCTTGCTGAGGCAGCAATACCCTGAAGAGGATCTGGTATTCCTGATGGGCGGAGATTCACTGCGCAACCTGCCAACCTGGCTGGAGCCGGAATCGTTCATCCAGGCTTGCGACCGGTTGGGCGTCATGCGCCGGCCGGGCGAGGTGATCAATATGCGCGACATCGAAGAACGCCTGCCGGGAATTTCGCAAAAGATTGAATTCATCGATGCGCCTCTTCTGGAAATATCCTCCAATCAGATTCGTTCTCTGGTGAGCCAAAAAAAACCTTACCGCTATTATCTTCCCATCGATGTATTTCAGATCATCAAAGCGGAAAACCTGTATCAGGATGAAAGCGATTAATAAATACCGGTAAAATATTGAAGTGAATTGTCGATCTGATGAAATTGTCACGAGGATAAGATGAGAAGAACGATCCTAATCATTTTCCTGGCTGCCGTGTTCTTTTCGGGCTGCATTTTGCTGCCGGAAACAACCCTTACCCCAACCGCCGTACCGGCGATTGAAAGAACCAATACCACTGAACCGGCGATAGAGCTTACTGCCACGGTTCCCGGTACCGCGACTTTAATACCGTCTGTCACCCAAACGTTGGTTCCAACGGTCACACTAACGCGAACGCAAACACCGGTACCCACCAGAACGGCAACACCAACCAGAACGGCGACACCCACCCAAACCGCCACGCCGGCGCCTTACGTGCTGCAGGAGGAAACGCCTGCGTATATTGAAAATTTCGCCCATCCCGACGCAGGCTGCGAATGGATGGGAGTGGCCGGGCAAATATTCGGCGCTGATGGGAAACCACAGCTCAACCTGGTGGTGGTGGTCAAAGGCAAGCTTGGTAAAAACAACCTTGACCTGGCAGGCGTCAGCGGAATCCCCGAAGCGGATATATACGGTCCGGGAGGATACGAGATCCAATTGGCGGATAAACCCTCCGCAAGCACGCAAAGCTTGAGCATCCAGGTTTATGATTTAAATGGCAACGCGCTTTCCGATGCGTATGCTTTCGATACTTACCCGGATTGCACGCAAAACCTGATCGTGATCAATTTTGCTGCCCGATAAAGGGAAAAACTGTGAATACTCTCAGCTTTTTGGACCTGCTAAAAACCGTAACAGCCCGCTGGTATTGGCTGGTTACCGCGATGATCATTGGCGGTTTGTTGGGATGGGGCGTCTCGACGCTCAAGAAACCGATCTACGAAGCCAACGCGGTTTTCACGGTAACCATCGATTATACCCAAACTGGCGCATTGACGGACGTCGAAGAGGATCAGGCGATGCGCGGGGTGGGAGACATTATCTTCTCGGATGAGGTTGTCAGCGCAACGCTGGCGGCTCTGCAGCAAGAAGGATTGGAACTTTCACGCGACGAATTTTTCGATGACGCAGTCTTTGACCGCGAGGAATTCCGCTGGGCAATTCGTTATCGGGATGCAAACCCCGAGATCGCTTTGCAGGTTATAACGGCCTGGCAGGAGCAAGCGGATCGTATTCTGAAAAGTTCGCTGGAGCACGCGCGGCTGGCGGCTTCTTATCAACGCGTGCTAAATGGATTGGAATTTTGCTTGCAGCGCAGCACGCAAACCAGCGAAGCGTTGGTGGATTGTTCGGTGGAAAATTTGGATGAAGTAACCACAGCGATCAGCAATGCCAGCTCCTTGGTTGAGACGGAATTGGCGCAGAGCCGCGGCTTGTTCTCGGCTTTGGCGGTCGTGCTATCCGATCAGGGTGACCTGCCTGTCAAGCCGGTGAGATACCAAACCAATATCCAGGTACTCAGCGGCATGGTGATCGGGTTGTTGAGCGCGATCCTGATCTTGAGTATCCGCTTTCAAATGAGGAAAACCTCCGGCAATGGGTGACGCTCTTCGGACGATCAGCCGATATAGCTGGTTCGCGCTGGTTGCCGTGCTTCCGATCAGCAGCATGCCGTTTGTAGCGCGAATGCTGGGTTCCGATTCCGTAGCCAGCCCGGCAATCCTGTTTCTAATTGTCCTCATGCTGACCTGGTTTTTACCCGGATTCCGGAACAACAAGCGGTTTTCTGGCCATATTTTTCCGCTGTTCTTGTTTTGCATAGCCGCTCTGATTGCGACCATGCTTTCCCTCTTCTATTATGTTCCGGCTTTCAAAGGAATCGATCAATTTGCCCCGACCATTTCAGCATTTTCCACGCTGCTGATCGGCTTTTGCTTCTTCATCGCAGCCAGCTCTTTTGTGGAATCCGAAAAGGATCTGCAGCTTACCATAAGGATCATCAACTGGAGCGGGTTAATAATGCTTGTGTGGTGCGCCATGCAAGCCTTCTTTTGGTACGGGCCGGGGCATTATCCGCAATGGATGTTCGATTTCCAGGGAATGGTCTCCGCGCGCGTTCTCTACCGTCAGCGCATCAATGGTTTTGCGTTGGAACCGTCCTGGCTGGCGCACCAATTGAACATGCTCTACCTGCCATTATGGCTGGCCTGCACCTGGAATAGGCATTCGTTTCATCCCTTCCGGTTGGGATTTCTCACTTTTGAGAATATACTGCTGCTCGGCGGTATCGGCGCCTTATTGCTTACACTCTCGCGCGTGGGCGTGGCTGCTTTCCTCCTTACTCTAATGCTGATCGGTGTCATGGCGCACGGAAAGATCGTAACTGCCATTCAAAATCGGCTGCGGACAAAAAAGGAAAATAATGCCACCAACCCCAGGCGAGGCGTGATTTCGGGTTTGATCATCGGGGTATATTTCCTGATTCTCCTGGGAGTCGCTTACGCGTTCACCAAAGTTGATCCGCGCATGCAGAACCTGTTCACATTCTCTTTTGCACAAGAGGATTCGCTGTTGCGTTTTTTCAATGAATTGAAGTTCGGCGACCGCGTGATCTATTGGCTGACCGGATGGAATATTTTTAATGCCTATCCCTTGCTTGGGGTGGGACTCGGAAATGCCGGTTTTTATTTTCCGAAATACCTTCCGGCTTATGGCTGGTCTTTGGTGGAAGTGGAAAATCTGTTGAACCGCACCACACTTTTGCTGAATATTAAAAGTCTATGGCTGCGCCTGTTAGCCGAGACCGGACTGGTTGGGTTTGCGCTATTTACCGGTTGGTTAATTTCGTTAATACCGGCCTTAATAACGAAAGTACGTTCCCGTTCCTTGACTATATCGGCATTGGGCTTCATGGGTTGTTTTGTATTGTTGGCCTTGGTCTTGGAAGGATTCAGCATCGATTCATTTGCCATGCCATATTGGTGGATCTCCCTCGGTTTGGCAGTTTCCACGGTCAACCCCGAGTCACAACACCCATATGTAAAAAAGTAAGGCGATTGCTTTATGGAAGATCAAGGCAAAGGATTGCAGCGTTTTTTCATCACGATTCTCATGTGTGGATTGGTCATTCTTTTCGCCAGCGTCGTTTTACTGGCCAGGCAATTTACACGGATGGCGAACAATGAAATATTTTCTGCGACGCCTGTAGTTGAGAACCAGCCGATCGCGACAATCACACCAACCATCAGCATGGAAGCAACCATTGCGCCCGCAACACCCGCAGCCACGCTGGTTGAACTGGCAGCACAAACCGGCAATGAGACGCTGCTGAGCCTGGAGTCAGAACAAGTACCGGAAAACGACCCGCTGGATTTAACCAGAAGGTTCAACCATGTTGCCAATCCACGCGTACAGCTCAAAGAAAAACCAGCCGCGATCGAGAATGGCGCAGAACGAAAATTCTGGGTGTTGGAGGTCGACGAGAATTATTACCGGGAAGTCAACGCGGAGCTGGTTTATCAAACACCGCACCTGTATTTTTGGGTGGAAGATGGGCTTGAATACGACCTGGATGATGTTACCCGCCTTTCAGAAACATTCGAGAACCAAATTTACGTGATCGACCATAAGTATTTCGGCAGCGAATGGTCGCCGGGTGTGGATAACGATCCTCACCTGGTGATCATTTATGCTCGCGAAATGGGAGGCGCGGCCGGTTATTTCGCCGGGTCGGATTCCCTTATGCCGGAAGTAAGGTCATATTCCAACGTGGCGGAAATGTTCTACCTATCAGCCGATTATACCGACCTGAAGAGTTCTTTCACTTATGGCGTACTGGCGCACGAGTTACAACACATGATTCATTGGAATCATGACCGGAACGAGACTTCCTGGATAAACGAAGGGTTTTCGGAACTTGCAGCGGCTTTGAATGGTTATGATATCGGCGGATTCGATTATTACTTCGCATTTGAACCTGACCTGCAATTGAACTTCTGGCCTGGAAATGATCAGGGGGATTCAGCCCCGCATTATGGCGCCTCCTACTTATTCGCGCGTTACCTACTGGCGCAATTTGGAGCGGACACGATCAAGGAGATTGTCGCCAACCCCAAGAATGGATTTGAGGGACTGGATGATGTACTAGCGGACAAAATGGAGAGTTATGATTCTGCAGGGGATGGAGCAATTAAACCGGGAGATCGGGTCTTTCAGAATTGGGTGATCGCTAATATCCTGCAAAACGATGATTTGCTCAATGGCATATACGGGTACGGGGAAGAGGCAGGCAGCCTGCCGGTTTTTTATCCAAGCGATGAGCTGAATTGCACTGACGATACCGTGTGGCTGGAAAGGACAGTCAACCAATACGGAACGGATTATATTCACATCACCTGTGAAGGCGATTTTAAAGTCGAATTGGAAGGCGAATCGACGATTCCATTAATGCCAGTTGATCCTTACTCCGGTCAATATTATTTTTGGTCGAATACAGGCGACGAATCGCATATGACGCTCAGCCGCGAGTTCGATTTTACCCAAGTCAATACACCAATCGAACTCAGTTACTGGACCTGGTACGACATCGAACGGGATTACGATTATCTGTATCTGACCGCTTCAATCGATGGAATCAACTGGCAAATTCTGGAACCCACATCCTGTACGCGGGAAAATCCCACCGGAGCTAATTACAGCTGTGGGTACAATGGTTTGACTGCTGGATGGATCAATGAGAAGGTTGACCTTTCCTCATTTGCCGGACAAAAAGTAAAAATCCAGTTCGAATATCTGACAGATGCCGCAGTAAATGGAGAAGGATTTTTGATTGATGATATTTCAGTGAATGCGGTTGATTACTTCTCCAATTTTGAAGAGGATGAGGGCGGCTGGGAAGGGAATGGATTTGTACGTATCAGTAATTTACTTCCGCAGACTTACGCAATTGCTGAAATTCGATCCGATTCTTCATCGGCAGTCAAAAAATGGATGCCCGCTAACGGGCTGAAACAAACAATTGCCGTGGAAAGCAATGACTCAAACGGCAGTATCACCTTGGCTATCAACGGCCTGGCCCGCTTTACCCACATTCCCGCGGATTATCGAATTAGAATAATCCCGGATTAACCAGCTTGTTTATACCGTTCCAATTCCGCTTCCAATTCTTCGCGTTTGGCTTTGGCGGCTTCCTGCATTTGTTCCCGTAAAATTTTTACCTTTTCTTTGATTGCCAGGCGGACTTCGTCACCGCTTTCAGGAGCAAGCAGGGTGACGACCAGTGCGCCTGCGGCTGCCCCGATGAAAGCTCCAGCCAGAAAATTAAAAAATTTTTTCATGTGCGTTTTCTCCGATGAACTTGATTATAACGTACCCGTAACAGGAGATCATTTATTAGTACGTAAAAAAGGTAAAAGCATCCCCTTAACACTCTTCTACTTTCCCGCGCAAATTTTCCAAACGGGCTTTTGCCAGTTCCGGCAGGGCATAAAGAAGATAATCAGCACCGCTCCCTTCGACTTTAATGCTGGCAGCAATGTTACCCATCAAAGCAGACCATAACGGATCAAAGGATTGACTGTAACCGGCCAGAAACGCTCCGCCAAATACATCGCTGGCGCCGATGGTGTCAATTATCCTGGTTGGATAGGCCGGTATGTGATATTTTTTTTGTGCCGCAGAGACATATAAAAATTGGCCGTCAGCACCGGCTGTCACCGCCACGAACTCGACGCCAAAGCTGGCAATGGTTTGCGCCATTTCCCAGATATCTTTACTGCGGCCCAGGAATAATTTTTCCAATCGATTGCGGGTGGTAATGACGGCTGTCGATCCACGCAATAAAGCCGGTAAATCATACCAGAATGATGGATGCATGTATCCTGTTCCCGGATTAATGAATACAGTACTATTCGTAGTAGAACGCAAAACCGGGGGCAGCAAGCTGTGGGTAAAAAAATCCATTGGACAGAAATAAGAGAAGCGGCATTCAAGGAACTCAACCGGTAAATCATTCGGCCGCATGGATAGCGCTGACGCCGTTTTTCGGTTATCCAGTTGCTCCGCTTTGGGAGAATATCCCAAAAGTGATTTGGGAAAAGGCAATCCTAAATCCCCGAAGTATTTTTGGGGGTTGTCAGTGCGATAATCATCTTCGTTCGTGAATGCATAAAACTCACGCAAGTCAATTTCGTGGGGGAGGCGTTTGATCCCAGAGACATCAAATGCATTTACCGCAATTTGAGCCAGCCAGTTTTCAGGAAAATTCATGCCGACTTTGGAAGACAGGCCCGCTCCCTGCCGCCATAAATTAAAACCATAAGCCGTATAAAGAAGGTTCCCTCCGCAACGGTCCAGTGACAACTCGCGGCGGTTATTGATGATCGTCTCTTGCGCCAACTTTCCAACGATCAGTGTATTGACCGGAAATCCATTATTCATTTAAAACTGAAAAAAATTAACGAAAATATTTATAAATACCGCAGCCAGCTATCTACCTTTTTCAATCAAAGACCAAAGCAGAGATATCACACCTAATGCGGTTTTCGAAACCTTTTTACCGGTAATCCCGATTCTTTTGCCTTCGAATTCAGCGGATTTATCCAGTAGATAGGCGGCAGTCACGCCAATTGCTGCCCCAATCAACCCCCCGGCTATATAGATTTGAATTTTGCTGTTTTTTTCGTTCATTTTGTTTTCTCAAGGATCAATCTTTTCTTTTTATGCCCAAGATCGAAGAATAGACTTCTGCTTCGATCGCAGCTTTTTGAGCGTGCTTGAACCCGGTTAGGATCCATCCAGTCAAGCGGGCAACCAATATGTTCGCTTTTTCCAGGTTTTCATGCGCTACCTGCGCAATTTTGTGGATACCGAATATGCCAAGCAAACCGAATAAAAAAATGATGAGCACTATGAGGGACAACAGCAATACGATCCAGATGGCTGCGATATCCGCCCAAACGCGTAAATCTGTTGCTCCCGATTGACCGCCTCTTATTAGGAGATACAGGAATAGCCCGATAACCGCGAATGTTGCTGCCATCGGTAAATAAATCTGCCAAAGAATTTGTTTGCGATGGCGCTGCACTGGAATGGTAGCCGGAGTATCGTTTTCTACAGCCATACGCTCATTCTAACATATGAAAAGAAAATCAAACTTTGAAATCCAACACAGCCTGTATTACCCTGGATTGTTCATCGTCGCTGAGGCTGTTGTAGAATGGCAGGCGCACCAAACGGTCGCTATAGGTCTCAGTGTTGGGCAAATCGCCGGCCTGATAACCGTAGATGCGGCCCATATCGGCAGTGTGCAGAGGTACATAGTGGAAGACGGATAGAATATCCCGCGATTTCAAGAATTGAATGAACGCACCGCGTGTATCCAGATCGGGCATGAGCATATAGAACATGTGATAACTCTGCTCGCAATAATCGGGAATAAAAGGTAAACACACATCGTTTTCGTCCGCCCAGCCTTGCAGGTGTTTCTGATAAGTTTCCCAAACCTGCTTACGTTTGTTCTGGATGAAGTCGGCTTCTTCGAAATGTGAGAATAAAACACCGGCCAGGATCTCGGACGGCAGGTAGCTGGATCCGACATCCACCCAGGTGTATTTATCGATTTGCCCGCGGAAGAAACGGCTGCGGTTGGTGCCTTTTTCACGAATGATCTCCGCCCGTTCGGCGTATGACGGATCATTGATCAACAACGCGCCGCCTTCACCGCAGGAAAAATTCTTGGTTTCATGAAAACTCTGCGTGGCAATTTGACCAAACGTGCCCAGGTATTGGCCTTTATATTTTCCAAATAGTCCATGCGCATTGTCTTCCACCACCGGCAGACCATGCTTACGGGCAATGCGCAAAATCTCGTCCATTTCGCAGCCCACACCGGCATAGTGCATGACAAAAATGGCTTTGGTGCGGGAATTGATGGCGGACTCGATCAATTTTTCATCAATGTTCAGCGTATCCGGGCGGATGTCGACAAACCGGGGGCGGGCGCCGCGCAGCGCAAAAGCATTGACGGTGGAAACAAATGTGAAAGACGGCGTGATGACTTCATCGCCATCTTTAAGGTCCAAAAGCAATGCAGCCATTTCCAACGCATGCGTGCAATTGGTGGTGAGCAGAGCTTTGGGCACGTTGAAGGTTGACTCAAGAAATTGATTGCATTTTTTCGTAAAGACGCCGTCCCCGGCGGTGTGGCTGCTCTCGACGGCCTGGCGGATGTAATCAAATTCGTTTTTGGCGATATACGGTTTGTTGAAAGGGATCATTCTTTTCCTTTTTTGTTGACATTATCTTCAGCCAAAACATAAGCCGGATTGTTCATGGAACGGTTAAAAATGCTGCCCAGGTATTCGCCGAATATACCCAGCGCAAATAATTGGGCGCCGCTGAATATGCTGATGATGGATGCCAGAAAGGGGAATCCGGGGACGCTGCCTTCATGAAAGGAGCGCAAGATAGCATATATAAGGATGAAGATACCGAAAAGCGTAAGGAGAAAGCCGGTGTAACTGGCAAATTTCAAAGGATAAGTACTAAAACCCGTCAGGGCGATCATACCCAATTTAACCAGTTTTACTAAATTGTAATTGGAACGGCCCTGTGCACGCGGTTGTTCAATGACATCGACGGTAGTGAAATTTTCAGTACCCCAGGTCAGCAGCGCGTCAATGATGACATTGGGGCTGTTGAACGATTCAAATGCACGGCGCAGATCGGTTTTGAACGCGCGAAATGCGCTCATATATTTTATGCGGTTGAGACCGAGGATTTTCGCCAGAAAATATTTGGTTGCCTTGGAAGAGAAATTCCGCCAGGGTGAATGGACCAGCTTTTGGGGAATACCGTACACTACGTCAAAGCCCTCGTCCATCTTATCAATGAGCTTGTAAATTTCTTCCGGAAGATGCTGCAGGTCATCATCCAGCGTAACGGTGACTTCATATTGCGCCGATCGAATACCGCATAAAAGGGCATTATGCTGACCGTAATTACGCATCAGGTTCAAACCTTTTACAATCGATGGCTGACGGCGCGCCAATTCCCGGATTATCTGCCAACTGCCGTCACGGCTGCCGTCATTGACCAGGATGATTTCATAACGAGCGCATATTTTTGATAGGGCATCGTCAATACGGTTGATCAATTCGACCAGTGTTTTTTCACTGTTATATACGGGAATGACAATGGAGATATTCTTTTTCATTGACCGCCTGCCTGTCAGGGACAATTGTATCCTTGCATATATTCTACTAGTTTATCGCTGTTGGCGATTTCCGTATCCTTTGAGAGTCTTTTCAGGGTATTGCATAATCCATCGCGGTAATTGCCTGTTGAACGGACGATCTCGTCTGCGATGTATTCCGTGCGTTCCCAATTTTCCAAGCGGATATTGCTCTCTAAAAATGGCAGCCATTCGGAGGCAGCGCGCGGGGCAAAACCTTTTTGAATGGCTTCTTCCCCAAGAGAAACCGCTTCTTCGTAATTTCCGAGCTGGCGTGCCAGGTCGGCTTTTTCGAAATAATAACACCAACCTGTTTCCGGTTGGCTGGAAAAGATTTCTGCCAGCGGTTGATGCACGGGTTCGGAGCGGATCAGCGACAGGTCAGTCAATTTCAACTCTGCCGTTTGCATTTCTGACAGGTTCGGCAAAGTTATGGAATTGGCATAAACACGATCCATCACCTGCAGGCAAGCTGGAGGGTTGTATTTTATGGCTACGATCTGATTAGTGGATCCATTGAATAGAAATGACCGATACCGCTGACGAATCGGCAAATTTTTGTCGAGCGATGGCAGATGCGTACCGACGCGAACTTCGGAATAATAGAAGACATAATCCAGGTCAGTGCTGTGGTTGTCAGGCGAATAGAGCAAATTAAGAGGGGCAGTTAATGAATTGTCGCTGTAGTAATTGATGCCGATATCGGAACCCAGAACAGTGGTGCCTTTTTCCAGCTCGGGCATTCTCCAGGAAAACTGCCAGAATAAGTCCTGCATATTTTCCCAATCGCGTTTGTAGCTCATGCCGTTTTCAAAATGGGCGCCAACCGCCATGCTGATCAAGGTGCAAACCAGGATATTCGCGAAGATTTTTGTTTTGTGCTGCAGGGAATACAGCCAGGCGGCCAGCAGCGCGATACCGGGCATGAAAGCCAGGGTCATGCGGTCCCAGGCAAACTCGATCTCGAATGGCATCTCCAGCACCCATACAATCGAACCGGCCAGAAAAAATAAGACAAAAGCAGTTAGAAACCATTCCGCATGGTATTTTCTCGGGTTGCCGTCTGGGCTATTTTGATCGGGAGTAAGCATGCCGAGTAGAAACCAGGAAACGAGCAAAGAAACGGCAACCAAAATCCAGAATAAATAAGTGGCGGCGGTTCCGAAATGGCTGATTTGCGGAAGTTGGAAGGATTTAATCCAAGCACCGATCGTTGCGGTGTAGAAATCTTTCGGAATACGGGATAGCAACGCAGACAGGGTAGAAGCGGGGCTGGAAGCATAACCTTCCAATAAGTCCGGCTCGTAAGTCGGAAATTGAAAGATCAATACGCGCCATACCATGAATGCGAAAAAAATCAGCAAGTAAGGCAGCCAGATTTTCAGGACAGCCTTAAGCGTATCCTTGACGGTTGAAAATTTTGGGAATAAGACAAATCCCAACAAAACAGGGCGGATCATCTCCAATGTTGCAAAATTTTCAATAGAGAACATGCCGAAAGTCAACAGCCAGGACAGGACGCCCCAATACCAATTAAATTTTTCTTGTTGGGCATTTCTCAGCATCAACCATACTGAGAGAAGGAAAAAATTCAGGACACTGAAATGATGACAATAAATCAACGCGATGGGCTGTTGATGAAAACCCGGATAAATCGCGAATATCCCGGAAGCGACTGCCGCCGATTGGGTTTTCTCCGGCCAAACCGTGAGAAAGATCTGATAAAACAGGATCACGCTGGCCAAACGCAAAGCAAACACCAGCAGGTGATAGCCCAGGGGATTGTAATGAAACAAAGACGTCGTCAACATAAAAATCCAGGCTGAGTAAGGCCGGTCTGAAGCCAAAAACGCCGGGAAACCACCCGCACCGAAAGTTTTATATTGAAACAAAATTGGCAAATCGTCCCAATAAAAGCCCAGTTTCGGAATGAGAATTCCGTAACTTAACCCGCACAGGAAAAAGAACCAAGCGTAGATTAGAAACGACTGCCTTTTTTCAGTGGAAAAGAAGGATTGTATAGATTTAACCATTGCGGATAGCCATATAATTAATTCAAGATGCAACCGATCTCTTTTGAAATTTGTGCCACGGCCTCATTCTTCGCATCCCCGGAGATTTCTTCGTTTAGAATGTTCCATAATTTGCATAACATGGGTTGGTAAAGTTCAGAAATTTGGGCGGTATCACGGCTGAGTTGAACCGCGCGGTTCCAGTCTCCGGTGCGCGCGTAGGCTTCAATGAATGGGAAACGTTCAGAAGCGTCATTGGGATGATCGTCCAGGGTGAAAGCAGTTTCCGCCAGGCTGACAATTTCCTGCCACTTTCCTTTACTTGCCGCCAGACTGGCTTTTTGGTAATAATAACACCAGGAATTTTCAGAATCACTGGACAGGAAGAAAGCGTCATTCTGCTTGAAATCCTCTTCAATCAGGTCCACGCGTGAGCTGGAAGCGTAATCCCGCAGCACGGCTGGAAGCAATGGGTTTTCGCCATCGAGGCGCGGATCGACGATGTGAACACAGCCGGGTGTGTGGACGTAGAAAAGGATCATCCGATCGCTGGAACCCTTGAAATTCAATATGCGGTAATTATGGTTGATTTCCGTACCGGGCTCTAATGAAGATAAGCTATAACCCAGACGGGATTCGGTGTAATTAATCAGGTAAGGCAAATCAGCGTTATCTCCGGGCGCATCGACGTTGAATATCCAGTTGAAGGCGGCTGTAAGCGAATTATCGCTGTAGAAGCGCAGCGGTAACTTCTCGGCAACGAGCAGCGTGTTATCCTGCAATGACGGGATGCGCCAGGAGAGCTGTTGCATATATTGAGAAAAATAATCCCAATCCGCGCGAAATTGATTGGCCTGATAAAGCTGGAAAGTCGCTGCAAGAGTGAATATGAGGCTGAACAATACTCGGAACAAAACTTTATTGCTGCCCAATAAAAAAAGCAGCGAGAAGAGCAAAGCTGAAGAACCCAGCATAAAGGGCAGCAGCACGCGATCGCTGGGAAAATTGATGCTTGGGCTCAAATTGGCAGCCCAAAATGGCAAACCGGCAGCTAAAAGCGACAAGAGCGAACCGATCACCAGGGGAGTGATCCATTTTTTTTCCGAAGCGCGCGATTGACTCAATTTGCTTGAAATAAAAAACATGCCAGCAAAGAACAGGATGAAAGCTGCGATGTAGAGTTTACAGAAGATGGTGGAAAAATTGAAATCAAAAAATGGCTTGAATACTTGCCCCCAGACCGGTAAAGTGCTGGCGTGCAGATTTAAAAACTGACGGGCGATCAGGCTGGCCAGAGCGCGCCACGGACTGCCGGTAATGCTATCCATTTGCTGGAATTTATATAAGACTGAAGAAGCGATAAAAACCCGGTAAATGAGGAAGAGTATGAAAGCAGCCAGGTAAGGCAGCCATAAACGCAAGGTTCGCCCCAGTTTCCCTTTCAGATTGCCCCCCTGATTTTCATTGAGAATATAAAAGATCATAAACGGACGCAATAATTCCAGCCCGGCTACATATTCCACAGCGGTCATGCATACAATTGATAATAAGATCGGCGGGATAAATGCGAACCCCTGAAAACGGCTTGCCCGCACCTGGTTGACAAATAACGCCAGGGAATAGAAATAGAGCGCCAGTACAATGAATACGTGGGTGTAGATAACGGATATCCACTGCTGGCTGAATCCCGGGAAAACCAACACCAGCAAGGTGACGAGCTTCATCTCGTCCTTTTTTTCGGGCCAAAGAGCGAGCAAGAGCTTAAAGCAGCTCAGCGTAAACAGCCAGCGGGTAAAAACCGCAGCGATTTGCCAGACCCAAGGAGTTTCCCCAAAAATGGACATGGGCAGACCATAGAAAACTGCCAGCAGAGGCCGATCGAGTGCAATTGCCTGCATGACACCGGAAACACCTGATACGTGTCTGAACCATAAGTAAGGGAAATCATCCCAATAGAAACCGAGGAAAGGAATCAATAAACCATATACGGTAAAACTCAACCCCAGAAGTAATAATGGAAACAGATCGTGTTTTCTGATTTTTTCGAGCATGGTCATTAATGCAGAGCGCGGTTTAGCTTTCGTTTGCCAAATCCATTAAGTATTGATTGTATTGATTATTGCTATGATCGCCGGCCAGGCGCAGCAGTTGGGCTTTATCGATGAATCCCTGGCGATAAGCGATTTCCTCCGGGCAGGAAATCATCAAGCCCTGCCGCTCCTCGACGGTTTGCACAAAAACGGAAGCCTGCAAGAGCGATTCGTGCGTACCGGCATCCAGCCAGGCGATACCGCGTCCAAGAATACCGACGTGCAACTGGCCTTTGTCGAGATAAATGCGATTTAAATCGCTGATCTCCAATTCGCCGCGTCCGGATGGTTTCAGGCTGGCTGCATATTCGCAGACATGCTGATCGTAAAAATAGATGCCGGGCACAGCTAGGTTCGATTTTGGTTTTTCCGGTTTTTCTTCAATGCTGATTGCCTTACCGTCTTTATCTACCTCGACGATCCCAAAATTGCGCGGGTTCCTGACCGGGTAAGCGAAGACAGCTGCGCCTTCTTTTAGTTTGGCTGCGTTCTGCAGCAAACTGATCAAGCCGCGCCCGAAGAAGATATTGTCGCCCAGCGTCATGGCAACCGGTTGGCCTGCGATAAAGTCCTCTCCCACCAGGAACGCATCCGCCAGGCCGCGTGGATGTTCCTGTGCGGCGTAAGTGAATTTCAAACCCCATTGGCTGCCATCGCCTAAAACACTTATAAAATTGTTTTGATGTTCGGGAGTGGTAATGATCAGGATTTCCCGGATATTCGCAAACATGAGCATAGACAGCGGGTAATAAATCATGGGCTTGTCATAGATTGGCAGCAATTGCTTGCTGACGCCGCTGGTCACCGGATAAAGCCGGGTGCCTTTCCCTCCTGCCAGAATGATCCCTTTCATCGCTTGGCTGCTCCTCTCTGCGAGTAATTTACATTCATCCATGCCTGATAATCGGGTTTTCGCTGGATATTTTCCACCCAATCCGGATGATCCAGGTACCATTTTACCGTTTTCATCAACCCGCTTTCCAAATTTTCGCGGGGCTGCCAACCGATTTCTTTTTCAATTTTTCGGGTGTCCATGGCATAACGCCGGTCATGGCCGGGGCGGTCGGGAACGAACTGGATGAGTTGACTGTGAGGTCTAAATGGAGACTCCGGGCAGAGCTCGTCCAGTATAGAGCAAATCTGGCGGACAATATCCAAATTGGCGGGTTGGTTGTTGCCGCCGATATTATAGGTTTCGCCGATTTTCCCTTTCTCCAAAATTTCCAGAAGAGCCTGACAGTGGTCGAGAACGTAGAGCCAATCGCGGATCTGCCGGCCGTCGCCATAGATCGGCAGAGGTTTACCGGCGATTGCGTTCAGAATGATTAAGGGAATCAGCTTTTCGGGGAATTGAAACGGCCCGTAATTATTGGAGCAATTGGTGATGATGGCGGGAAAATGGTAAGTTTGATAATAAGATCGCACCAGGTGATCGCTGGCTGCCTTGGACGCCGCGTAAGGAGAATTGGGCGCATAGGGAGTGGTTTCGGAGAAGGGAGGATCGCCTGCATCAAGGGAACCGAAAACCTCATCGGTGGATACATGCAGAAAGCGGAAAGTGCGTTTTTGCCCAGGTTCCAATTTTTCCCAAAAAACCAAGGCGTTGCGTAAAAGATTGGCAGTGCCGACCACGTTGGTTTCAATGAATTGCATTGGATTCTGAATCGAACGATCAACGTGCGATTCTGCCGCAAAATGGACGACTGTATCAAAGGTGTATTTTTGGAATAAACAATTGATTGCCTCAGGGTCACAAATATTTCCCTTGATGAAATGATAGCGATCCAGGTTCTGAATATCCTTGAGGTTATCCAGGTTTCCCGAATAGGTCAGGTCGTCCAGGTTGGTTATATGCAAAGTACTGCGATGGTTCAGGATATGATGGATGAAATTCGACCCGATAAATCCCGCGCCGCCTGTGATGAGGATATTTTTCATATCTTTTAAAAAAAATTCCCGTGTAGTGAAATTATAGCCTAATGAAATTTTCTGAAAAGCATCAAAATTCCTTAAAATATTGTATAATTTAAGCTAGTATCAACTTAGGATTTTCGCCTTTTCAAGGCTGACGATTTTTGCGAATAAACCTGCCCGCGTAAAATTGGGCAGCTGGGATCTGAAAAATAATGATTTTGAAATACTTCAAGGATTTATTGATTTTGTCTTTGTGTCAATCAAAAGACAGCGCATAAAAAAACGCTGGTCATAATCCTGAAATTATTTCAACGCTTATTCAATCGAGATATCCACGCAAAACCGTAGCCTGAGAAAGGTTATGGTTTTTTATTATGGATCATATTATCACTGCACTGGAACCGCAAAAGAACGATCCACAGAGGATCAATGTTTATATTGATTACCAATTTGCGTTTGGCATCAGCAGATTTGTCGGCGCATGGTTGAAAAAAGGCGAGCAGTTGGATGAAAACCGAATCCAATTGCTGCTTGATAAAGACCTCTACGAAAAAGCCCTGCAGAAAGCATTGCATTTTATTGCTTTTCAACCCCGCTCCGAAAAAGAGATGCGCGCCAAATTAGCAAAATATGGCTTCGAAGAGGGAGTCATCGAGAGAGTCTTGAATGAATTGATTGAAAAAAGATATCTGGATGACGCACGCTTTGCACGGGATTGGGTGGAAAGCCGCTCGCAATCCAAGCCACGCAGCAGACGTTTTTATTTGTATGAATTGAAAAACAAAGGTATTTCAGAGACTGCCATTCAACAAGCGATCGAAACCGCACCCGAAGATGCAGAATTAGCATACGCTTTGGGGGTTAAATATCTGAACCGGTTTTCGAATCTGGATGATGCGGAATTTGCGAAAAAAATGCAGGGAGTATTAGCCCGCAGGGCATTCTCGTATGACGTAATCAAGGAAACAATCAATCAATTGGTTAAAAATCGAAATTTGGAAGGAAGTAAAAGAGGAAAATATGGATAATATGGGAACGGTGATTATCATCAGCGTCCTGGCTGTCCTGGTTCTGTCTTTTATCGGTGGTCAGTTGATCGCACGACTGCAGCGAAAAACCGAGCACGAAAAAGCGGAGCAAATTCTACAGGAAGCCAAGGATAAGGCAACGGTGATCGAGCTGGAAGCGCGCGATAATGCCCTCAAGATAAAACAGGAGAGCGAAGCCGAGATCAGCCGCCGCCGAATGGATTTGGCACACGAGGACGAACGACTGCAAAAGCGCAGAGCGGAATTGGATAGCCGCATCGAGCGGCTGGAGCAGCGTGAAATCCAGGTCAACAAACGCCAGAGTGCGGTAGATAAACGCGCGAATGAAGTAGAAAAGCTATATGCTGACCAGTTGGAGAAACTCCAGCAGGTTTCACACATGACTGTGGAAGAGGCTAAGCAGGAATTATTAGCTGAAGTCGAGAAAGAAGCCCGCGGAGATATGGCGCGCATCATCCGCCAGATCGAAGCGGAAGCCCGCCAGGAAGGCGAAAAACGGGCGCGTGAATTGATCACGGAAACCATCCAGCGAGTGGCTTCCGACCAGGTAGCACAGGTGACTACCTCGACGGTTTCATTGCCGAACGAGGAGATGAAAGGGCGCATCGTCGGCCGCAACGGCCGCAACATCCGCGCTTTCGAGCAGGCTGCCGGCGTGGATGTAATCGTTGACGACACACCCGAAGCGGTGACGATTTCCTGCTTCGATCCCACCCGGCGCGAGATTGCCCGGCGTTCGCTGGAGCGCCTGATATCAGACGGCCGCATCCATCCGGCGCACATTGAAAAGATCCTGGCGGAAGAGGAAAAGGAAGTCCAGCGCGTTATCGAACAAGCCGGTGAACAGGCTGCGTTTGATGCGGGCGTGGCTGGACTGCCGATGGACGTGCTGCGCATGTTGGGCCGCCTGAAATTCCGCACTTCTTACGGGCAAAACCAACTGACGCATGCGGTTGAGTCGGCTATGATTGCCGGCTTGATCGCCGTTGAGATTGGCGCAGACACCGAAGTAGCCAAAGCGGCCGGTTTGCTGCACGATATCGGCAAAGCCATGGACCATAACACGGAAGGCACCCATGCCGTGATCGGCGCAGAATTCTGCCGGCGCTATCGCTTGAATCCGGCTGTGATTAACGCAATCGAATCGCATCACCACGAAAGCGAGCAGCAATCGCTGGAAGCTGTGATCGTGGAAGCGGCAGACGCCATTTCCGGCGCCCGCCCCGGCGCCCGCCGCGAGAACCTGGAGCAATACGTCAAACGCCTGCGCGCGCTGGAAGAAATGGCGCATGCTTACAAGGGCGTCAATCAGGCCTATGCCATCCAGGCCGGACGCGAAGTCCGCATTATCGTCAAACCCGAAATGGTGGACGATTTGGAATCCACTCGTATGGCGCGCGATATCGCTAAAAATATTGAAGAAACCATGCAATATCCGGGGCAGATCAAGGTGACCGTTATCCGCGAAATGCGCGCGGTTGAATTCGCCAAGTAATTCGGTGATTTAATAAATTAATAAGGTGCTGCTGGAGCAAATCCCGGGCAGCACCTTTTTTTTTAATGAAATCCTTGCGATAAAAATTCTACAAAAATGGATTATTGGCTTTCTCTTCTCCAACGCTGGTTTTATCCCCATGGCCGGGGTATAGGATGGTGTCTTCGGGCAGGGTGAAGATCTTTTCACGAATACTGGAAAAAAGATCAGCTTCATTGCCTACCGGCAGATCCGTGCGGCCGATACCGTGATGGAAGATCAAATCACCGCAAAAAGCCATTCGATCATGGTCAGCGACATAAGTTACATGTCCAAAGGAATGACCGGGAGTATGCAGTACTCTAAAAAAGTTCTTGCCCAAAGGAATACGCTGCCCATCGGAGACCAGAAAATCCGGGTCGGCGCCGGGTTTGAGTTCAAAACCGAAATCCTTTGAACCGCCGCCATCCCGCCAAAGATCCAAATCCAGCGCGTGCATGGCGACCGGAATGGCGCGGTTGTTCCGATTGCGGAACCAATGCACGCCGCTGATGTGGTCAAAATGTGCATGCGTGATGAGGATCAACCGCAAGTCGAGGGTATTGCTTTCGAGATAATCCAAAACCTGCTTGCTGGGAGTTGAAGGATCGACCAGCGCAGCTTGTTTGCTTTCTTCATCGATCACCAGATATGTGTTGTTTTGGATGGGTCCTAATATAAAAGTCTGAACAGAGATTGACATGGCGATTTTATTTCTTTCCGGAATGCAAATTGATGAATTGGCCGGCAGCCTTAAATACGGTTTCGCGTTCCACGTCCTCGGTGATTACATGGCCGCTGCGTTCCAATAACACCTGCTGCACCGGACTGTTTACCAATAGCGCGCGAATGCGGCTGGCATGTTCAATAGGTACGGTTGGGTCGGTTTTCGAATTGATCAACAGGACCGGAATAGTGACCCGCGACAGTAATTGGCGCATGGCTTGTATGGCATCGTATAATTCCGCCAACGCGCCGGCGGAATATGCCGGATATTCCACGTGGTCCTGATAAGAGAGCTCAACTTGACCGTTTTTTTTCTCTTTTTTAATCCAGGGCAGGATATATTTAAATAGCCGCGCGTAGCGCACACGCGCATCCACTGCGAAGGGCGTGGACATAGCGATCACACCGGCAGGCGGAATGCGCGCGGCAGCGATCAGTGATAGCACACCGCCCAGGGACAATCCTGCGTAAAAGATACGATCGCAGGAATTTGCCAGCAAGTTGATCCCATCCTCCACAGACGCCAGCCAATCCCACCAGCGCGAACGCGCCATATCCTCCGGGCGGGTGGCATGACCAGCCAGGCGCACACCCAGGACAGTAAGACCTTTTTGATTCAGAGCCTCGCCCAGCAGCCGCATTTCTTTGGGAGCACCGGTAAAGCCATGCACGAGAACGACGCCTGTTCGACCGCCGGGAAAAAGGAAGGGTTCAGCTGTGGGGATGATTTGTGTCTCTTTCATCTTACCTCGCTAAAGGATTACCAGATTTCGCGGTAGATCGCTAAGCGTATCAACACCGCTCTCCGTAACCAATACATTATCCTCGATCCGGACACCCCCGATTCCGGTCAGGTAGATACCCGGCTCGATGGTGAAAAGCATGCCGGGCTGCAGGTCAGTAGTGCTGACGGAAGAGATATAGGGTTCCTCATGCGGCAATTGACCGATGCCGTGACCGGTGCGATGCAGGAACTGTTTTCCATAACCGCCGTCAATGATGGTATCGCGGGCAGCCGCATCGACATCTCCAGCCAACACGCCGGGTTTGATCCTGGCGCGGGCAGCCTGGTTGGCGGAAAGCACAATTCCGCTGATTTCCTTGAATGGTTCGGGAATGCTGCCTATGGCAAAAGTGCGCGTGAGATCGGAGACGTATCCATCGAAGCGCGCACCCCAGTCGATAATCAGGATATCGCCAGTTTGCAACGGGCGGTCGCCCGGGTTAGCATGCGGATTAGCCGAGTTAGGGCCGCCGGCTACGATCGGGCTGAAAGGCAATTCCGGTTCGCATCCGGCGTATAAAAGGTTGACCACCAATTGATTAGCGATCTCTTTCTCTGTTTTTCCGGGTTCGATGAGCGGCAGGGTGTTCAGCAGCGCGGTCTGGGCGATTTCTATGGCTTTACGTACCGCCCGGATTTCCTGTTCGTCTTTGCAGATGTAAATATCGCGGAAAATATCCCCGCCGGAGATAAATTCAGTTTCAGGAACAGCCTGGCGCAGCAAGTCCATTTCCAGGAAGCGCATGGCAACCGGCGATACAGCCAAGGGGATATTAATGAGGTTCAAGTCAGCTAGCGCATGGTAAACAACCGCCGGCCAAACTTTTGCGTCCTCCGGATAAGGAAAAAGATCGACAGGGATGGCGGAATGAGAAGCTTTGTCTTGCTCGAATTCCGGGAATACAAAAGCCGCCTTGCCAGCCGCGGTCAGCAGCAAAAGCGCGGGCCTTTCGGAAAGATGAAAGTCCAAACCGGTGAGATATTTCAAATCCGGCCCGGCGTTGATCGCCAGAGCTTCAACTTTGTATTGCTGCATTAATGCGCAAACACGTTCTAAACGTTGGGTTGTCATGAAACCTCCATGAAATGGTTTATTGATTCAATTCAGCTCGTACGATATTGACCGCTTCGATCATATTCTCCAGAGATGGAATGACTTCTTCCCACCTGCGGGTTTTCAGGCCGCAATCCGGATTGATCCATAATTGCCCGGCGGGAATGACTTTCAAAGCATTATGGATCAATTGCACCATCTCATTTGCCTCGGGTACGTTCGGGGAGTGGATGTCATAAACCCCCGGTCCGATATCGTTGGGATAATGGTATTTTTCAAAAGCTTCCAGCAAGTCCATTTTGGAACGACTGGCTTCGATGGAGATCACATCCGCGTCCATCCTGCCGATGGCTTCGATGATATCGTTGAATTCGGCGTAGCACATATGCGTATGGATTTGGGTGGCGTCCCGGGCGCCAGCAGACGCAATCTGGAAACATTCCACTGCCCATTTGAGATATTCCTCCCAGCCCTTTTTCTGCAGAGGGAGTCCTTCACGCAAAGCTGGTTCATCAATTTGGATGATTCCGATACCGGCTTTTTCAAGATCTGCCACCTCTGCGCGGATGGCAGCGGCAATCTGGCGGCAAGTTTGCGAACGGGGTTGATCGTCGCGCACGAATGACCATTGCAGAATGGTAACCGGCCCGGTTAGCATGCCCTTGACTGGTTTTTGGGTGAGTGATTGGCTGTAAGCTGCCCAGTCTACGGTCATAGGTTCCGGGCGGTTGACATTCCCGTAAATAATGGGCGGGCGCACGCAGCGCGAACCAAACGATTGAACCCAGCCGTTTTCGGTGAACGCGAATCCCTCCAGCTTTTCGGCGAAATATTGCACCATATCATTGCGTTCAAATTCGCCGTGAACCAGCACATCGAGGCCGATTTGTTCCTGGAAGCGGATAGTTTTTTCGATTTCTGCTTTGATGGCGGCCTGGTATTGCGCTTCGTCGATTTCATTTTTCTGCAAACGGCTGCGCAGGCTGCGAATTTCGATAGTTTGGGGAAAAGAACCAATGGTGGTGGCGGGCAGCAGGGGCAAGTTATATTTCCTTTTTTGGATCGCTTTACGCACCGCGAAAGGTGAATTTCGCTTGAGTGAAAAGCTAGCATCTTCGCCGGCGTTATTATGAAGGCTGTCCGCTCTTTTTTGAATGATCTTCCTATTGTCTGCGAAGGCTGGCGTTGGAGTGAAATCCAGAGAGGCCGCTTTTTTCAATTCAGCGATTTCACCCAACTTCTGTCTGGCAAAAGCCAACCAGACTGCAACTTCCGCCGGAAGATTATTTTCCAGTTCAAGGTCCTGCGGTACGTGCAGCATGGAGCAGGAGGGAGCGATTATCAGATCATTGAATGCATGGCGATCCTGGATGGTTTTAAGGACGCCCAGTGACTTTCCCAGGTCATTCTTCCACACGTTTCTACCATCGACCACTCCCAGCGAAATGGTCGTCTTTTTGTCGAGCCGCTTCAACAAGGGATCAGGATCGAGACAATTGAACAGATCGATGTGCAGACCTTCAAATGGTGAGCGGAGTATGACTTCGGCGTTTGCCGTGAGATCGCCGAAATAGCTGGCCAGCATTATTTTTGGACGATTAGAAATTCTTGAGAAATATGAAAAAAGTTCAAGATAAGCGGCGTTACCGGATGAATCCAGGTCGGTGCATAAAGCCGGTTCATCAAGCTGAATCCAGGCCGCTCCGGCGGCTGCTAATTCGCCAAATAATTGTGAGTAAAGAGGAAGAAGGTCACCCAACCTGGAAAGCGGCGAAAAACCTTCCTTTTCACTCTTACCGAGCAGCAGATAAGTAACCGGGCCGAGCAGCACTGGCCGTGTTTCAATCCCCAAATCGCGCGCAGCCCGATAGGCGTTCAAGGGTTTGGATGCATCCAGCTTGAACCTGGTGTTGTCGTTGATTTCAGGGACAAGGAAATGGTAATTGGTGTTGAACCACTTGGTCATTTCCATGGCTGGTAAAACCTGGCCTGCTTTGGATCGTGCGCCGCGCGCCATGGCGAAGTAAAGATCAAGATCTTTTAATTCAGGTTCATTTAAAAATCGGTTCGGAATTGCGCCCAGCAGGATGCTGGTATCCAGGACGTGATCATAGTAGGAAAAATCATTGCTTGGAATGAAGTCAACTCCAAGTTCTTTCTGAAGGATCCAGTTGTTTTTTTGGATGACCGCGCCGGTTTCCCGCAGCGCTTGCGCCGTGATTTGGTTTTTCCAATATTTTTCCAGAGCGAATTTCAATTCGCGGTTGGCGCCAATCCTTGGAATCCCCAGGTTGCTCGTGTAGATCATTCTCATTCTCCGATCAGCGATTTATTTTTCGACGTAAATACTTTTCGCAATTTCATAACCCAACGTCACGGATTTTGAATTTATTTCCAGTGTCATGGTACTGTTAAAGGGCAATATCTCAAGGATCCTGGCTTTTTCCCCGGGAAGGACGTTATTGGCTTCCAGAAAGGCCATCAATTCCGGATCGTCTTCCAAAAATTCGTGGATGCGTTTGATGGTCACCACCTCGTCTACAGCCCGTTCGGCCAGCGGCTGCCATTTTTCGGACATCGCTTCCAAACCCGGCATGGGGTTGCCGTGCGGGCATTGGGAGGGATCTTTCAATTTGTCGATCAAACCCAATTCCACCGTGTCCGAGATGGAATGCTCGATCTTGTGCGCTTCTTCATGCACTTTTGACCAGGGCAGCTTTAGGATCTTGGCCAGCATCCATTCCGTCAACATGTGCCGGCGGATCACGGCTTTGGCTGATTCCACGCCCGCTGGTGTCAATTCAATTCTTTTTGAGGGGGTAAGGGCGATCCAGCCATCTCTTTGCATTCGACGCAGCGTAATGGTGACAGTAGGAGCGGAGACTTCCAGCAATTCGGATAAGCGGGCACCGATCACCTGCTCGCCATCGCGCTGTAAGGTATAGATGATCCCCAGGTAATCTTCGATTGTCGGGGTGGGAATTTTTTCAGTCATGGTTTCACACTTAGCATATACTAAGATTTATATTATACGAGATATAGCGCCGGCGATGATCAGAATTTTATCATCGGGGAAACCTGCCTTATCCTTAGCTTCCATAAAAATGAGTAAGAGTATAATCAATCCTTTATAGACATATTGGCATAACTTCTGTTTATAGTATTGGTGGGCATGCTGTCCATAACATTTAAAGGAGTAACTTTTGATCCAAATCAAGAACCAACACGAGATAGACGCGCTAAGAGGCGCCGGACAGATCGTGGCCCTGACTTTCGTCGAAATCGAGCCATTGATCCAACCGGGGGCGGCATTATGCGATATTGATCAGGTTGCGGAAAAATTTATCCGAAAACATGGGGCGGAAACACTTTACAAAGGCATCCGACAATTACCGCACCAGCGCCCATTCCCTGGTGTGATCTGCGCTTCCGTCAACCAGCAAATTTGCCACGGAATCCCGGATAAACGTGAATTGAAAGAGGGTGATATCGTGGGAATCGATATCGGCTTGCGGTACAAAGGTTGGTGCGGTGATATGTGCCGCACTTTCGAGGTCGGGCAAGTGGCGCCCGAAACACATCGATTGGTGGAAACGTCGCGCGAAGCATTACAAAAAGGCATCGCAGCGGCGGCAGCGGGAAACCGCCTCGGCGCAATCGGGGCGGCGATCCAGGCTTTTGCAGAAAGCAAAGGATACTCTGTCGTACGCGAATATGGCGGCCATGGCATCGGGCGCAATCTGTGGGAGGATCCCTTTGTGCCGCATATCGGCCCAGCCGATCGAGGACCGGTCTTGAAAGAAGGCATGGTTTTAAATATCGAACCAATGATTAATATCGGCAAACCGGATACTATTTTAATGAACGATCAATGGTCGGTTGAGACTGCCGATGGTTCTTTATCCGCACAATTTGAAGATACAGTTGTGATCACAAACAACGGGCCGCAGATATTAACCTGTATATAGTCATCAACAACACTGGGAGGAGCAATGACCAAAACACAGCGCTACACGATGTTCGCATTACTGTATTTTGCGGAGGGGGCGATCCTGAGTTACTTCACTTCGCTGAACTCGCTCTACCTGCAATCCTTTGGGCTGGACATGAGTCAGGTGGGTATCATTGGCACGATTGCCATGATCCCGTTCGTAATCAAGATTTTTCTGGGAATGTTGAGCGATAAGGTCAATTTTTTTGGATTGGGCCATCGAAAGCCATATATTATTTTAGGATTAGCAATCCAGGTTATTTGTCTGATCTTGATACCATCTATCGATCCGGGCAGGGAATTTTGGGCTTACGCCGGCATGGCATTCATTACCGTCACGGGTATGGCTCTCTATGATACCTGCACAGATGGTCTGGCGCTGGACACCACTGCGCGGGATGAAGAAGGCATTATTCAAGGTTTCATGGGAGGCGGACGCGCGGCAGGGATGGTGGTGGTTTCCAGCCTGCTTGGTTTGATTGTTCAGAATACCTCCTGGCGGCTTGGTTTTTATTTCCTGGCGCTGGTTTCATTGCTGCCTCTGCCTTTCGTTTTCTTTGCCCGTGAGATCCAGCGCACTCCCGAAAGAACATTTGATTGGGGTGCTTTCAGCAGCTTTAAAAAGCCCAACGTGATCTCCCTGGGTATTTTAGGCGCGTTGTACTCGCTGATTATTTATGGCGCCAACCAGATCGTTAATCCATCTCTGGTACAAAAATTCTCCATAAATTATTCCACCGCCGGTTTTATCTCAACCGTATTAAGCCTGGGAATTGTACTTGGCAGCGTGTTCGGCGGGAGGATTACCGACAAGATCGGCCAAAAACGTTCGGTGCAGACGGCTTTGGTTATCTCGATGATCTCGGTGGCTTTGTTGGCTGCCATCATTGCTCCCTGGATGGCGTGGGTCTTAATCTTCATCTTTGGATTAGCTTTCGGCTTCTATGAAACGGTGTTTTTTGCCATTTCCATGCGCGTCACCGACGGGCGCATCGCCGCCACCATGTTCTCCATCCTGATGGCAATTGCCAATATTGGCACCGGGATTGGGTTGGGCGTGACTGGGGTGATGTCGGACGCGCTCGGATTCAACGCCACCTTCCTCATTTTGGCGGTATTGAACCTGGCGACGCTGCCGTTAATCCGAATCATTTTCCCTGAAAAGCAATAGCGTCTTGATTTTATTAATTTAAAATCACATGTCCGCGAAAGCAAATCAGGATTTCGCGAAGTGCGGAATGCTGTGGCGATCTCCAGCCGTGAGATCACGTCACCCTGCTGGCGCAGGGTTCGCGAAGACAAGTCAGGATTTTGCTGGGCGTGGAATGCTGTGGCGATCTCAAGCCGTGAGATCGCGCCACCCTGCTGGCGCAGGGTTCGCGAAGACAAATTAAGATTTCGCGGGGAGCGGAATGGCGTGGCGATCTCCAGCTATGAGATCGCGTCACCCTGCTGGCGCAGGGTTCACGAAGACAAATCAGGATTTTGCTGGGCGTGGAATGCTGTGGCGATCTCAATCCGTGAGATCGCGTCACCCTGCTAACGCAGGGTTCGCGAAGACAGTATTGTGGGCAGATTTTAAAATAAAGCGGCGGCAATACTCAAAACTACTGAGTACAGGTGGAATGCAGCCCGCCGTTCCTCAATATTGGATACTTTTATTGTTCCTGGATATCAAAGTAGTTATAGGTGGCCCGCGAGATCTGTCCAAATAAATAGTTGCCGATATCAAAAATCAGTTGCGTCGGCTGGTACATGGCGACTACGATAATGTAATCACCACCTGGTGAATAAACGATGCCTGCATCCAGCATGGTGTGGATCACGCCGTCCGTCTCAGCCACCCAACCATGTTTATGGGCGATTTGAATGCCGTCGGGGAGGGTGGCGTCGAGTAATTGACCGATCTTGTTCAGTGAAAGATACGTGATCATTTTTTGGCATTCGGATTGGGTAATCCTGCCGGGGAAAACCGCCGCGAAAGTACCGCCGCCATCCTGGGCGCACTGGTAAATATCATCCAAAATCATACCCAGATCGGCAGTTGTGGTTTGATTATAGATATCCGGTCCGGTGTCGTAATCCAAGCGTTGATTGGCGGGCGTCAGGTAGCGCTGCAAAAGGGGGGCGCCGTAATAAAAATATCCAGCCATAAAGGTATTTTCCAACCCCAATTTTTTCATGTCCTCGGTCATCATGATCGGGCCGAGATTGGGGTCGAGGTAGGTTTGCATAAGTGTGTCAGCAGGCGTGTCTTCGGAAATCTCGATCATCTGCTCCATCAACGTCTGCGCATACTGGGGTGTGGGTTCGTTAAGCGCTTCAAAGATGGATACCATGATCGGTATCTTGATGGTACTCCAGGCGGAAAAAGCGATACCAGGTTTAATATCAGTGCCATTCTCGTAAGCGAAGTTAATTTCTTCACGGTTTTCTAGATCAAGGATGTAAACTTCAGTTAATCCGTCGAATTTGGATTTATCCAGGATTTGCTTGATAAGAATTTCCAGGTTTTTCAACGATGGTCTGGAAGGCGCAACTTCATTTATGACCAAAGCCGCCGTTCGCTCAAAGGGCGAGCGCAGCGCTTTCTCGACCACGGCCAGCGATTTTTCAATATCAAGGACGTAACCGGGCTTTCCATATTGAAAATTGATCGTTCCGGCCAGAGGGATAGACGCCTCTGGAACTTGGTCATACCGCGCAGCCACTTCGTCCATCAGGTACAGGCGCAGACGGTTTTCATCGATGCTGGCAACGAGTGGTGTGTCGTTGGCCATCGGCGCGCGATTCCACAGGTAATTCCAATAACCCGACCAGAAAGGCGATTGCACGCGCTGCTTGTCCGCGGCGGCAATCATAGACTCGATATCCAGCTCGAACCCAATCTGCGAGGGCTTGACCTGGAAGAATTGGTCCTTGTAAACGAGTTCAATAGCGGTGTTATAAGCCTGGTTGACCCGTTCGGCGGCTTCTTCCTGATTTAAACCGCCAACAGCGATACCGGCAATTTTCGTGCCGGAGGGAAAACCAGCCCTGAGGCGGCTGTACTGGATGAGCGACATGACCAACAGGACAGCGGAAAGGACAATCAAGCCGATAGAAATCCATCGAATAAGATTGATGCGGCTAATTTTCAAAAATAAAATCTCCTTGCTTGTTTGAAGAGCGCCCCAATTTTACCAGAAGCGCCAAGTATTGATTTTATCACTCCAATAAATGGATACGTTATACTTATCGGTATGATCGTTAATCGGGAAAATTTAATCAAAAGCCTTGGGAAAACATTCCCGTTCAATTTAGCGGTTAGGAATCAAATTGCCGCATTAGCCGATCGTACGGAGGTGGTATTTTTCAAGCGGGGTGATGTGATTTATCATGAAGGCGCTGCCGCCAGATCTCTTTATGTGGTATTTGAGGGGCAGGTCGAAGTGATCAAGGAAATCGGCCACTCATTCAAAAAGAAAAATATCATGAAGGCAGGCGATTTATTCGGCGAAGATATCCTTTCTGAAAAGAACAAACGCCGAACTGCTGCAAGAGCTATGGAAGACTCTTTATTGATCCGCATTGCTTTACCGGTCCTGGCCCGATTTATCCAACAAAATCCGGATTTGCGAAAATATTTCCAATTTATTTCCGACACGTATGCGAATTTGCAGTCCAGGCAGCAGAATTTTGACCTTGATAATGAGACGGTGTACTTCATGGGACAGCCGCACAAGATATTTCTTGTTGCGCGGGCGTGCTTCCTTTTTATCATTGCGATTTTGGCCATCAGTACTGTGCAATATCTGGCGTCGGTCAGAATCCTCTCCTCCGATATAACCATGGGGGCTTTCCCGGCAATAATCGGGGTTTATTTCATTTGGTTATTCTGGAATATTTTGGAATGGGTTAATCACGTGTTTGTCTTCACGAACCGGCGTGTGATCAATTTCGACCGCAAGCTATTTCTTTATGAAAGCCGGGAAGAAACGCCCCTGGATGCCGTGGTTAGTTTTACCAGTCAAGCTAATTTTCTGGGAAGGCAATATGGATTTGGCGACCTGGCAATCAATACTTTCACCGGAATAATGGAATTGCGAAATTTACCGCAGATCGAGAGTGCCCAGAAGATGTTGGAATACCTGATCGAGCGGGCTCATGAAGACCATTACATCGAAGAAAAACAGGATTTTGAGAATTTGCTGCGCGGTCGACGGGGTTTGAATATTGAGCAGCCAGTCGAAGAAAAACCTGATATGCAGGGGAGTGGCCGGGATCGGTTCAGTAGAAAAACCCATATCTATCATACCCATTGGCTTTTCCTGCTGCGTAAAACAATCCTGCCTTTCCTTGTGACGGCGGGATCCGTCCTCGCATTTATCTTTCTATCAACATATTTTCCAACTGCGATGCAAAATGCAATAGTCAGGGGTTTAGTTTCTATTCTGATCGCGGCGGCAGCAGGTTGGTGGATTTATCAGTTCATTGATTGGCGCAACGATCGATACATCATCACTCCAGAACAGATCATCGATGTGTACCGTCACCCATTGGGTATGGAAGACAAGCGCACGGCGCCTTTGGAAAGCATTCAATCCATTCGTTACCAGCGCCAGGGCTTATTGGGAATCCTTTTCGATTACGGAACGGTTTACATAAAAGTGGGAAACGAGGATTTCACTTTCAATAATATTCATCATCCATTAAAGGTTCAGCAGACCTTGTTTGGTTATTTGGAACAGGCAAATTTGATTGAGAAACAAGCCAACCTGGTGGAGCAGCGCCGGCAGATGGCGGAATGGATGGATACCTATCAGCAGTTCAACAAGGATCATCCCGAGGATACTTCCGGCTCGAATAAATTAGATAAATCAGAGTAAAATGCTATAAATTAAGTCGAAATTGAAAGGTATAGGAGTTCATGGCAATTCGCGAGGTTGTGAAATTACCGGAGCCAATTCTGCGTAAACAAGCGCATAAAGTAACTGATTTCGGTAAGGACGCCCAAAAATTAATTAACGATATGATCGACACCCTGCATGACGAGCCGGGAGTGGGATTGGCGGCTCCGCAGGTGAATGTGTCGCTGCGATGGATTGTGGTGGAATACCCGCTGGATGATTCAAAAGAGAACGCCAAACCAAAGATATTCGTTGTCGCCAATCCCGAGATCACGCAAATATCTCCGGAAACCGTGAAAGGGATTGAAGGCTGCCTGTCGGTTCCGAACCTGTTTGGCGAGGTGGAGCGTGCTTTGGAGATCACAGTTACCGGCTTGAACCGCCAGGGGAAGAAGCAAAAGATTCATGCCAAAGGATGGCTGGCCCGCATATTCCAGCATGAAATCGATCACCTGAACGGCGTTCTGTTCGTTGACCGCGCCGAGAAACTATATCAACCGGAAGAAGTCGAAGAAGGCAGCAGCGTCTAACTTCGAATGCCATGCAAATCCTGTCGCTTTCCCTGTCCAATTACCGTATTTTTAAACGTCTGGAGATGGATTTTCCCCAACGGTTAACCCTGTTGGTCGGAAATAATGCACAGGGAAAAACCAGCATTCTGGAAGCCATTCATTTTCTATCCATATTTACCTCGCCGCTGGCCTCCAGCGATCGTGAGGCGATTAACCTTTTAGCCTTGAAGGAGGAAATTCCGGTCGGGCGTATCGTCGGCGGGATTCAAAAAGCCGGTAAAAAACATACGCTGGAGATCCGGTTGATCTTAAATCCTGCGCAAAATGGATCGGGGCGCCTGCGCAAAGAGGTATTGATTGACGGCGTTAAAAAGAAGTTGTTCGACGCGGTGGGATTTTTCAATTCCGTACTCTTTCTGCCACAGATGACCCGTATTCTTGAAGACGGACCGGAGGAGCGACGGAAGTATATCGATCAACTGCTTTCCCAGGCATATCCAGGTTACGTGCGGGCATTGAGCGATTACCAGGCGGCTTTATCACGCCGTAATGCGCTGTTGAAGTTGTTATTTGACAAAGGCGGGGATGAGGGGCAATTGGCATACTGGGACGAAATGATTGCCACCAACGGAGCTACTATCATCGAAGCCCGCATTAAATCCATCTCCGATTTTGAAGAATATTTCCGGGAACAATTCAGGCGCTTAACCGGCAGCCGCGAGGAAATCCGCCTGGATTATCAGCCCTCCTATAATGGTGAAAACCAGGCCAACCGCCAATTGGAGCTGGGTATCAATCAATCTGCAAGTAATCCGTTCGGTTATGCAGAAATCCGTGAAAATTTTCTCGCACGGCTTAAAACGCTCCGCAGGGAAGAGATCCGGCGCGGCGTCACCACTATCGGCCCGCATCGCGATGAGATCCGGTTCTTTTCCAACGATATTGATCTGGGTGTGTTCGGCTCGCGCGGGCAGATCCGCACAGCCGTGATGGCGTTAAAAATTGCTGAAACACAATGGTTAAAGGATAAATCCGGCGAATTGCCCGTTCTGCTGCTGGACGAGACCCTGGCGGAGCTGGATGAACTGCGCCGCGCTGATTTGTTGAACAGCCTGGGTTTGGATGAGCAGGCCATTCTGACAACCACGGACCTGAAATTGTTTTCCCCTGATTTCGCCAAAACCTGCCAGGTGTGGCAGGTCGCTGAGGGGCGTGTGGAAAAATCCAACTCAGGTTAGCGGATTTTTTGAGGGCAGCCCGGCTTTGCGCGGGAATTTTGGGGGAGTGGGTTTGCGCTTGCCGATCTTAATCAGCGCGCGTTTTTCTTTCAAGCCAGGCAATTCGAATTCATCCACCTGTTCTACTTCTCCTCCCAGAAGCGTGATTGCTCCGGCAGCTTGTTCCAATTCCAATCTGGCGCTGGAGCCTTTCTGCGCCAGCATGCTGCCGCCGATGCGTACGAGCGGCAGCAGGTACTCAGCCAGCACCGGCATGGGCGCCAGGGCGCGCGCCACCGCCCAATCGTATTTCTCTCTGTGGCTGAGATCCTGCCCCAGGTCTTCAACGCGTGCGTGCAGTATGGCAACATCCCTCAAGCCTAACTGTTTAACGACTTCCGAACAGAATTCCGCTTTCTTGCCCACGGACTCCACCAATGTTAGTCGGAAATCCGGCCGAACAATTTTGAGAGGGATGCCCGGAAAACCAGCTCCGCAGCCCACATCGATGATGGCGGCGGAAATATCCTGGATCACTCGCAGGCAGGTGAGGGAATCGTAGAAATGCTTCAGGCGGATGCCTTCGGGGTCGGCGATGGCGGTCAGGTTGAATTTCTGGTTCCATTCCGTCAACAACTCTTCGTAGCGCTTGAAAAGCTGAAGCTGATCTGCGGTCAATTCCACCTTCAAGTTAGTAAGAACCAAATTAGAAAAATCTTGCATGACACAAATTATACCGACATCCAGAGCAGCCGGAGGCGATTCCCGCATGTTCAGCAAGCGGGATTCCACCAAATGGAAGAGATGGCAGGCAGCTTCCATTCATGGGAAGATTCTAAAATATCGCTATAATAGGTCGATCACAAGAGATCGAAAGGCAATCAGGTCCAATGATAAAAGCGGTCATCTTTGACATGGGCGGCGTTATTTTGCGCACTGTCGACCCAACCAAGCGCGAAGCTATGGCAAAACGGTTGGGCGTTACTCGCTCCGAACTGGAGGCAGTCGTTTTCCAAAGCGAAACGTCCCTGCAGTCTGAACTCGGTCAGCTTTCCGAAGCCGGGCATTGGAAGGCTGTACTGGCGTACTTCAACCAGCCGCTTGATTGTTATCAGGATTGGTACGGCGAGTTCTTTTCCGGCGATGCAATTGACCGGGAATTGATCAAATTTATCGGCACATTGAAGCCAAAGGTGAAGGTGGGATTACTAAGCAACGCCTGGGAACACGCACGCCAAAACCTCACCAGCCGGCACGATTTTATCAATATATTCGACGTATCCATTTTCTCTTCCGAGGTGGGTTTGCGCAAACCCGATCCCCGCATCTTTGATCTGACCCTGCGGCAAATGGGCGTCGCTGCCGGCGAGGCGATCTTCGTGGACGATTTCCGCGCGAACATCGACAGCGCGGCAGCCCTTGGATTAAAAACCGTGTGGTACCAGGATAGAGCGCGTGCGATCAAAAAAATAACCCGGTTTTTAAACATGTAGCTTATTCCTATGGTATACTGGCAATCTGCACGATTTGCTTGACATGCATCGTGCTCTTGGGTAGAATTCCCCTGCCCATCAAGAAGGGCCTGTAGCGCAGTTGGGAGCGCGCGTCAATCGCACTGACGAGGTCGAGGGTTCGAATCCCTCCAGGTCCACTGGGTACAATCCGGGCCCATAGCGCAGTTGGGAGCGCGTCTCAATGGCATTGAGAAGGTCGAGAGTTCGAATCTCTCTGGGTCCACTGAAGAAAAGCTGTAAAAGGAGTAGTAGGCTATCCAGCAGCGAACCGGGAAAGAAAGGTGCAAGCCCGGTAGGGGTGCCACTGGAGCACCGCGAGCCGAACTCGCCTTTTATGCCCTGCGGGACAGGCTGGCGCAGTGAAAATCAAGTAGCCGCGCCCGGGAAAGCCCGTTACAGCGAACTGAGGTGGCCTGTTTATAGGGCAACCAGGGTGGTACCGCGGAGAATTCCTTCGTCCCTGAGGACGAAGGTTTTTTTATTAATCGATAAAGAAGGATGAAGAATGGCTGAACCAATAGAACGATATATACCGGCAAATATTGAGGCTAAATGGCAGAAGAAATGGGAGACGGATGGGCTCTACCACTCCGATATCGACAAGAGCAAGAAAAAGTACTATGCCCTCACCATGCTTCCGTATCCTTCCGGAAACCTGCATATCGGCCATTGGTACGCCATGACGCCCTCCGATGCGCACGCGCGTTTTATGCGTATGCAAGGCTATAACGTGATGTTCCCGATGGGGTTCGATGCGTTCGGTCTGCCAGCGGAAAACGCCGCCATCCAGCGCAATATCCATCCAAAAGAATGGACTTACGATAACATTGCCAACATGCGCAAACAACTGCGCAGCATGGGCGCCATGTTCGATTGGCGGCGCGAAGCCGTATCTGCCGATCCGGAATATTATCGCTGGACGCAATGGTTCTTCGTGCAGCTTTTCAAGAACGACCTGGCATACCGCAAGATGTCGCCGGTGGACTGGTGCCCGAAATGCAACACTACTTTGGCGCGTGAACAGGTCTGGGGTGAAGACCGCCATTGCGAGCGCTGCCACACACCCGTCATCAAGAAAGACCTGAACCAGTGGTTTTTCCGCATCACCAAGTATGCCGATGAATTACTGAATTTTTCGACCATTGACTGGCCTGAACCGGTGCGCATCCTGCAAACCAACTGGATCGGTAAATCCGAAGGCGCTTCCGTGGTCTTTAAAACTGAACAAGGCGATCCGTTGGAGGTGTTCACCACGCGCCCGGACACACTGTGGGGCGTAACTTTTATGGTGCTGGCGCCCGAACATCCTTTGGTCAAGAAACTGACCACGCCGGACAATAAAGCCAAAGTGGAAGCCTACGTGCAGGAATCCGTGCGGCAAACTGAAATCCAACGCGAAGCGACCGATAAGGAAAAATCCGGCGTCTTCACCGGCGGGTATGCGATCAACCCCGTCAACGGTGAACGCGTTCCTGTCTGGGTAGCGGATTATGTTCTGATGACTTACGGCACCGGCGCCATCATGGGCGTTCCGGCGCACGATCAACGCGATTTCGATTTTGCCCGCAAGTTCGGATTGGATGTGCGCGTAGTCATTCAACCGAAGGATATGGAAGAGCTGGATGGAGCCAGCATGGCGCAAGCCGTGCCGGCTGAAGGCACCATGGTCAATTCCGGCCCGCTGACCGGCACCCCCGGCGACGAAGCCATTCATAAAGCCATCCAGTTAATCGAGGAAAAGGGAGTCGGTAAAGGGGCGGTAACATACCGCATCCGCGACTGGCTGATTTCACGCCAGCGCTACTGGGGCGCTCCCATCCCGGTGGTATTCTGCCCGAATTGCGGGGCGGTGCCGGTTCCGGAAGATCAATTGCCGGTGATGCTGCCGGATGATGTGGAATGGCGCCCAACCGGTGAAAGCCCGCTGAAATTGCATCCTTCCTGGCGCTTTACCAAATGCCCGCAGTGCGGTGGGGACGCCGAACGCGAAACGGATACCATGGATACCTTCATGTGCTCGTCCTGGTACCACCTGGCTTACTTGAGTCCCAAGAACCCGGATTGGCCTTTCAAGCAGGACGAATATGATTACTGGATGCCTGTGGATTGCTACACCGGCGGGGTGGAACATGCCACCATGCATCTGATCTACACGCGCTTCTTCCATAAGGCGTTCCGTGACCTGGGCGTGACCAAGGAAGCCGAACCCATGCTGCAATTGCGCAACCAGGGTCAGATCCTCGGACCAGACGGGCAGCGCATGAGCAAATCGCGCGGCAACGTGATCGACCCGGACGAGCAGGTGCGCCTGTATGGGGCGGATACCGTGAGGTCTTACCTGATGTTTGGATACCGCTGGCAGGTGGGCGGCCCCTGGGATCCGGGTAACATCCAGGGTTCGCATCGCTGGTTAGGCCGCGTGTGGACCATCTTCCTGGAGGAAGGGAAAACCGCTGCAGATACAACCAGGCTGGACCGCCAGTTGCGGCGCAGGGTGCACCAAACTTTACGTTCAGTGACGGGCGATTTTGAACATTTTGAATTCAATACGGTCGTTTCAGGCTTGATGGAATTGCTTAATGACATGGCCGAGATCAAGGAGAATGGCGGTTGGAATACATCCGCCTGGCAGGAGGCAGTGGATATTTACCTGCGCATGATGGCGCCGGTCGCACCGCACATCAGCGAAGAGCTCTGGGCGCGCCTGGGCAAGCCCTATTCAATCCACTTGCAGCCCTGGCCGGTTTACGACGAAGCCGCAGCAGCTGAAGACGAGATTGAACTGGTCATCCAGGTCAATGGCAAGATGCGCGATAAGATCGTGCTGCCTGTGGGAGTTACCGAAGATATAGCACGCGAAGCAGCCCTGGCGCGCGAAGCGGTGCAGAAAATTTTGGCGGGCAGAGAACCGCGCAAGGTGATTTACGTGCCTGGTCGGTTGATCAATATTGTCGGTTGAAATATTCATTAGAAAGAAAAAGACCTCGAATCATTCGAGGTCTTTTTGTCTTAAAAAACGATAGAATTATCGATTCAGAGAAACGATAAAAGATATACCGCGTTTACCTTTACGGGCAAACCCCCGGGCTGATGGCATTAAACAATCCCGAAAATAAATTGCACCACTGGTTGGTTGTCTCGATGATCACCGTTGGCACGATGCAAAAAATGATGATAAACCCGATCACGATCATGGCAACGATAGCCCAAGTCGGGTATTTTCCGGTTGTGCTGCGCCGGGCTTTTTTCTCGGATAATTCCTCCGGTAAATCCTCAACATATTCAATGGGTTCTTCGGTGGATTTCGCTTCCGGTCTTTTGAACTTTCCTTGAGCTTTCAAGTTATTTTGTTCAACAAACGGCGCTGATTTTTGCGATGGAATATTCACCTTCAAGACATTATTTTCACCCAGGGCAATCAGGTCGCCGTTTTTCAGTTTTTGAATTTTTGTCAGGGTTTTGCCATTCAGCATCGTGCCGTTGGTGGATTTGAGGTCTTCAACGAAGAAGTTTCCGTCCTTTTGAAAAATCCGCATGTGATGGCGTGATACCTGAATATCGTCCAGGACGACCATATTCTTCAGATCTCGGCCAATGCTGAGTTCTTCTTCAGGCAGTGGAATTTCTTTACCCGCTTGAACTCCGGCTTGAAAGATAATTTTTTCATCCATACCGTAGGTTCTCCTGTACATCAATTAATAGCCGAATGAATAAAAAAAGTCAAGCCAACGATTTGACTTGACGTTACTGCAAAAAAACTCCCCGCCATGTCGTGTGCGACGAGGTTTTGAACCTGCTAACGCAGGACGGGCTTTGCCTCGTAAGCTTCGCCTTGGCTCACGCCTATCGCGTTGCACCCGTAAGAACAGAGCCCTTTTTTTAAAGTGTTGGCTCAAAACGATGAATGCCGCATCACGAGCACAGCAGGGCATTCATCTTATACCATAATTTAAACCAAGTGCATAGGTTCGCCGATCCGGGTGAAGGCTTGACACCAAAATCCGGCTCTCATATACTGGACGCATGCATCAACCTGTGATTCGAACTTTTTTTGCCTGCGAGCTTTCACCTGATATTCTAAAAAAAATCAGAGATCTCACAATTGACTTAAAGACAACGCTTGTCCAGCAGGTCAAATGGGTCAGCACGCAGAATATGCACCTCACCATTCAATTTCTAGGGGAATTCAAACAATCTGACATTCCAATTATCAAGGACCAATTGCAGCAAGCTTTGGCTTCGATAAAACCTTTCGGATTGCATATTCAAGGAATGGGCGCTTTTCCTTCAACATCTAGAGCGAAAGTGATCTGGCTGGGGATTGACTCACAGCCGGCGCTGGTCGATTTGTTCCACCTGGTGACCTCTCAAACGAAGCAGTTAGGTTACCCTCCCGAAGGACGGCCGTTTTCTGCGCACATCACGCTTGGCAGAGTAAAATCCGATGTTTCGCCCGCCGACCTCGCAAAAATAAAATCCACGATACTGAGCCGGGAGAAAATTGATATTGGTATGCAGATAGTGAAAGACCTGCATTTTATTAAAAGCGACTTAACCCCAGGCGGGGCTCACTATACGGATATCTTTATTTTGCCCTTTTCTGGATAAACTGCAACTATGTTAAAATGGACGCAATTTCGTGGGTATGAGGTGAATGCTGAAAGAGCTTGACACAATACAAATCGCGCGCAGTTTGGTAAGTGCGCTTGAAGATAAAAAAGCCGAAGACATTGTCCTAATTGATTTGCAGGGAGTGGCAATATTCACGGATTATTTTGTAATATGTTCCGGCACGAGCGACCGGATGATTCGCAGTCTGGTGCATGCCGCCAACGATGCAATGGCGGAATCCTATGGGTTGAAAGGCAAAATCGTTGGTTCGCCATCCAATGGATGGATCGCGGTTGATTTCGGCGATATAGTCCTGCACGTTTTTTCACCTCAACAACGCAGTTATTACCAACTCGAGGAATTATGGTCCTCGGGGAAGACGCTGTTGAAGGTCAAATAATTCGTTACATTTCTTTCAATGCTGCCAGGACTTCAGCGCTGTGTTCAGCGGGTTTGACTCCCTCAAAGACTTTGGCGATCATACCTTTGTCATCGATCAGGAAAGTCGTCCGAAATACTCCGTCATACTCTTTGCCCATAAATTTCTTCCGGCCCCACACACCATAAAGTTCACATACCTTGTGACCCTCATCCGCAAGCAGCGCAAAGGGCAGGTGGTGCTTGCCGGCGAATTTGGCATGAGATTTTTCAGAATCCGGACTGACGCCCAGAATTACCGCGCCCGCATCGGTGTATAAACTGTAATCATCCCGAAAACTGCACGCCTCTGTGGTGCATCCTGGAGTATCGTCCTTGGGATAAAAATACAGAACTACCGGTTTTCCCAAAAAATCAGACAAGCTGGTTAGCTGCCCTTTTTCATCTTTCAGGGTGAAATTGGGAGCTTTTGTTTTTTCCTGTAAAGTCATTGTGGATCCTCCTTGCATGATCCAATGGTATTGGTAATTCGTAATTTATGGCATTAGCGATTTATTAAAATGGCCACACAGCCGCAATCATCAATACCGGCATCGCTATGCTCAGCAGCCTGGTTAATTGATAGGCATATTTCCAATTTGGCGTCTGCTTCACGATGCTTCGAATGTATAGACCGGCGGTTACGCAATCCAGCGTGAAAATGAAGGCTTTGTACCAAATTCCACTAATCTCGGTTTCCAAAAACAGCGTCAACCCGGAAATTGTTGAAAGAAGAGCGATCATTCTCAAAGCCCCGGGTGATCCAAGGCGCGCTATCAGGCTGTCAGCGGGAATTTTTTTCCCTTCAAGGCAGTTCTCCATGTTTTCACTTGCTTTCAGCACAATTAACTGCAAAAAAACGGGAAAAGCGGTCAGGATTAATGCAGGCTTGAGGAAATCCTGCGGGATGCTGAATAATAACGCCGGCAGCAAAAAAGCGTTTGCAAATGCATAAGTAAATTCATGCATGCCCACCATCACACGCTGAACCGGTTCGAGGAAGAAGACAAAATTGACAAAATAATAAAAAGAAAGGATCCATATTGAAAGGTGGTTGAAACCTGCGCTGTCATGAATGTGTATCAGCGGGATAAAACTCATGGCAGCCGTCAGGATGGAAAGCATCCAAATGATCTGATTGATGAGCAAACGAAGATTACTGGACGATCCATTATGAAGGAGATCTATCGGAATGCTTCTCCCTGACTCGCCGGATAAAGCAACTTCTAAAAATGAAGTGGAAACCTTGATCAGGAAGAACCAAAAAACAAGGTTAAGAAAAATATCGGCATTAATACGGAAACCATAAAATTGATTGAAAGCCTGGCCGAGAGAGAGCATTAGTATCCCTGTCAGGACTTCATCCCATCGGATGATTGAAATAAAAAAACGGAATAAGGTTTTCCATTTTAGGGCCATTTTAAGAAATCCGCATTTGTTCCCATTTCTTTTTTATTATAAAATCTGGGTATGCAACGAACGGGTAAAAAAGACGTAATAACCCTTCTCCTATTTTTAGGAATAATCATCATTGCTGCCATAATTCTACTCGTTCAGGCGGGTCATGCAGGTTGGCTTTTTTTCCTGGTTCCCACGTGGCTGGTGTTTGGTGCAATATCATTCTGTTTTTGGTTCCCTGACGTCATTTCACAGCCGCTCAACCCATCCGGAATTTTTTCCCGGTTGCCTTTTATTTGGAATATTGCTGGATTTTTGTCCCCGCTTTATATCGTGCAATCCGGAAAATTACAGCGTGATTATTTTCTACTAAAAAATAAGCCGCGGATTAGATTATTGTATATTTATCCCGATAGCGCAGCCGTGATACAGGCGAAAGATGGACAAAAATGGGTTCTGCAATCCGGATTTCATTATCTGGGCTGCCATAAGGAAATTTCACTATGTTTCAAGACGGGAATCAATCAGTTTGTGATCGGTCCGTTGGCTGAAGAGAACCCTTTCGATCAGAAGAGAAGCAGCGAGAGCTATACTGCCTATCATTCACGACGCCTGCGCGCGCAAAAAGTGAAGACATATACCAAAGACTCACGCGTAATATTTGCTTCGCTTCGGGTTGTGTACCTTCTGAGTAGTTCAGGGAAACAGGGCGAAGAATCAGGAAACGACTTGTTTCAAAAAATTTCAGCAGACTTTCAGCAAATGAACCGGGAAGGCGAACTAGCCCAGATTTTGGAAGAGTATTTTACCCGGCGAATCATTGATCTCTGGATCGCGAAGATTTCCCAATTGAATAGTGAAGAAATTTACAAAGATGGAGAAGTGGAGCGAATCATGGTTGAAATTAATTCTGCCATGCGCAATTCAGCTCGACCTTCAGCGAGGCAAGCCCTGCATCAGGAGAGTAATACGGTTGAAGATAATGATCCTGGTGATGAATGGTCTCTTCCCTTTTTCCGGGTCTATCTGGATATGCTATGGCTGCAGCCCAAACAGGATTCGTCCGTGGTGAAAAGAACATGAAAAGAAATCGCTCCTCCAATGTATCCATCGGAACTGCCTCGCCTTTAATAGGGTTTGATGCTCAAAGCGGCAGGTTTCGCTTGGCTCTTGCGATTGCGTTTTTGTTATTCTGTTGGTCGCTTCTGGCAATTCTGGATTACTATTTCAATCCTCTGCCGGACGTCCCTTCGCTTGCGGAATTATGGTCGGGTAAAGCCTTCGATGCGGGAATTTCTCGATCCCTGCTCGATCATTTTTTCTCGGTGTTTAGTTTGATAAACCTGACGATTATGGCCACGCTTTGGCTGCTTGGATTTCAATCCGCAAAAACAATTATTACCGATGCATTACAGCTATCCAATCCGCGTTTTACCGGAAAATTTCTGCGCAAACGCGCTTTTTACAATCAAACACCATGTGAAGTCGATACTACCGTTGAGGGTTTCCAGGATTCCGACGCAGGAAAGATTGTTACACAATTGGGCGGCCCTTGTTTGATCATACTCAATCCCGGTTATGGCGCGCTTATTGAAAATCGGAAACACGAATATCAATATCTCCAGGCTGCTGCCGGAGGTGATCACGCCTGGATTGATCACCTGGAAAAATTGATCGGCATCCTGCCGGTTCGTCAATCGGAATTCAAGTTGTGTTTTACAGCAATCTGCGCAGATGGTACACGCTTATCAATAAAGGATATGCGGATCACGGCTATCAACCCGATGGCCGAAATAGTGTCGGGCATAGAGGATAGCCAGACTGAGGATAGTCAGACTGCTGAAATTTCTATAACAAACCTCGATGATATAAATCGGTATATTCTTGCCAACTGGTATAGTTTTGCCAAAGAAAGCCTGCAATCCGAAGTTAAATCATTTTTCTTGAAATCAAACAGAATCGCTATGGAAAGATATTTATCTATCGAAACTGGGAATTCTTCCACAAATCATCATAAAAAGCAGCAGTATCACTCGCAATACCACCACCTTGGTCATTATCCAATGAGTGGATTCATTTTTCATGGAAACAGGCTGGGATCCTTTTCGCGCAATCGCCGGCGCAGCCTGTTGCCGGAATTACGGTCTGCTTCAACTATTGTAAAAGAAACCGATTCTCAAAGCGCCGATATTTTAGATGAATTGCAGAAATACCTGACTCAAAACTGTAAACGCATTTACAATAATGCGATTATAAATCCACGCATCATCAGTTCAGGAGAGATTACCGTTGAATAAGTTTATAAATCTTCAAAAATCCGTTCAAGATGCGGTCGCTGCCAATCATCCGGTTGTTGCTCTGGAATCCACCTTGATCACACATGGTTTGCCCTATCCACAGAACCGTGATACGGCGGTGGGGATGGAGAATGAAGTACGCCGCTCAGGCGCGTTGCCGGCAACGATCTGCATGCTGGCCGGCACCATTCAAGTCGGCCTGGATGATGTCCAAATGGAGACATTGGCGACGGTGAAAAACCCGGTTAAGATCAGCCGCCGGGATATCGCCGCGGCATTGGTGGCGAAACAAAACGGCGGAACAACGGTCAGCGGGACGATGGAAATCGCTTATCAATCAGGCATACGTGTTTTCGCAACCGGGGGTATTGGCGGCGTTCATCGCGGAAACCTGCAGGACGTTTCAGCCGATCTGCCGACACTCTCTCAAATTCCCATGGTCGTGGTGTGCGCGGGAGCTAAAGCGATCCTGGACCTGCCCGCAACGCGCGAATATCTCGAAACCGCCGGAATTCCGGTGATCGGCTATCAAACCCATGATTTTCCAGCGTTCTATTCAACCAGCAGCGGACTGCCGGTCGATTACCGCTGCGATTCCCCCGCAGAAATCGCGCAAATTGCTAAAACGCAATGGGAATTCGGACTGAAAGCAACCATTCTGGTAACTGTCCCTCCTCCGGCTGACTTGGCTATTCCTTCAGAGGAAATTGAGGGTACTATTCTGAACGCCGTCAAAGAGGCTGAACAAAAAGGAATCAGGGGGGCAAAAGTGACGCCATTTTTACTGGCAAAGGTCAGCGAGATGAGCCATGAGCGCAGCATGGTGACCAACATTGCGCTGTTGAAAAATAATGCCTACGTGGCCGGCCTGATCGCAGAGGAATTAGCGCGAATTACCGGTAAATCGTAGAACGCCGCGTAGCCGTCGGGATGATGGTCGCTGAGGGGGTGAGGGAGACAGTTGGCGTCCTGCTAGGGGTTGGGGTCTGGCTGGGAACGGGCGTATCGGTTGGGGCTGTCGTCTTTGTGGGGGCGGAGGTCTGACTGGGCTGCGGCGTTTTCGTTGACGTTGCGGAGGGTGCGGCTGTATTCGTCCGGGTTGATGTCGCAGTGGGCGGCAGGGTTGCGCTGGGCTGGAGCGTTTTTGTCCCGGTTGGCGTTATGGTTGCCGTGCGTGTCACAGTTGGCGAGAGGGTTGGCGTCAATGTAAAAGTAGGCGTCAAACTTGGCGTAACCGTCGGAGTGGGTGGTTCACCGGTAATGCTGAAGCGTCCGGTGACTTTCCAGGTTTCACCCACGAACATTTGCACTTCGTAATTTCCTGGCAGCCAATTTTCGGCAGGGATAACGCAATCCGAATAACCATAACCGCCGGAGGCGCCATTCCAGGGTTTGCTTTCGTAATATACCAACTCTCCATCCCTGAACCACAATGCAGTCCATTGTGTTCCGACCGACATATTATTGTAAGAGAAGGACGCAAAGATTTTTTCCACCGGATTGGCGAAAGATATCGCCGGATCAATGGGCTGGTATTCGCCGGTCAAGCGGCGCGAGAAAGAAAGGCTGCTGAAAACTGCGTTCGGATTGGGAGTGACCTGCGAGGTGAAATCCTGGCTGATCACCACCGGCATCTGCGGAGTGACAGTAAATTCGAGGGTAGGGGTAACAGTCGCAGTGTTCGTTACAGTAGGTGTCTGCGTAATCGTTGGTGTGAGCGTGATGGTGGGCGTTTGTGTGATGGTCGGTGAGGGTTGGAAAATTTTATACGTCACAGGTTCAGCATAGCTGTTAATCACGAAAGCCAGCACGACGATAATCAATGAAAAAAAGATAAATTGCCATGCCCTGCCAAGCAATGCTCTTCGTTTTAGAAAGAACCTCAGGCGGCTGGCTTCGCGGAATGCCCGCAGCGCAACCAACAACAATGCTGCGCCAGCCACAAGCAGCATAAAGAATAGCGTTTTTACGGTTGTTTCGATGTCGAGGTTCATTTTCCCTTTAAAAATCAGCCGGTAAGTTCGTTCTGTATCTGCCGACGGCGAATACTACTGCTTACAGCCAATATACGCGGTAAAGCTTCCTGTATTATTTTATATTCAAATCGTTTTAAGGGAAAGTCAAACGCGCCTTCGGTTTGGATGATCCGTGCGCCCAATCCCTCTTTGAAACGGTATACGCCCCACATGCGATCTGCCTCACTCAAAGTATCCGGCGCGCCCCATAGATCGTAAACCCTGCATCCGAGGGTTCTGCTTAACCGAATAGCTTCCCATTGCAATAAATAGTTGGGCATTTTTTCGCGATGCTGGCTGGTGCTCATACCGTAGACGTACCAGGAGCGATCTGCAAAATGGAACAGGAACAAACCCGCGACAGGAATGCCTTCGACCTCTGCCAACAGCGGCGTAGCCATACCCGACTTCATGAATGAATCCCAAACGAACAGGTAATATTCTTTGGGGCGGATGATAAACCCATCGCGGTTCGCGGTTTCGGCATACATCCGATATATTTCATCAAGGTCATCCAAACCGGCAGCGCGGACGCTCACGCCTTTTTTCTCGGCCAAATGGATGTTATAGCGGGTTTTTTGTTTCATCCCCGCCAGCAGGTCTTCTTCAGATGATTTCAGATCGATCCAGAAGGTATTTTTGAATTGAATTTGCTGATCCGTTTTTCTCCAGCCGTCTAGTTGCAGCTGTTGAACAATTTCACAACCGCTTTTATCCGATTCATAATCCGGATTGCCCTCAAACCCTCGCGCGGTGATGATTTCGGGATCGATTTTGATATAGACTGCACCGGCTTTTTGAGCGTAAACCCGCAGGTCATCGAGAACTTTTTTACGTAAAGGTTCGTACCAGTTCCTAAGAAGCGGCCCCTTGGGAACATACATAATACGAAGTTTTTTGCCGATCACCGGGAGCTTCTGCTCGCGGATCAGGATCAGAGCGGCTGCCTGGACGGTTCCCTTTTCATCCTGCCAGATTTTTGTATCAACTTCCCAACCATACCGTGCTTTAACCTGACCCCATTCCCAGGTCTGGAGAAAACTGGGTTGAGGAAATTGTTGAAGAATTTGATTCCAATGCGGTGCGTTCTGGTCCATATTTGTAAGCTTGATTTTGCCGAGAACTAACCGGCCATTCCTTTTTTGCGCATTCGCATGGCAATGGAATAGAACTGAAAAATGCCCGGCTGTAAAATCCTTTCATACACCCCGGCTGTCCGCTTCAATTGACCTCCAAAGCCGCGTTTAAAGCGATACACTCCCCATAATCCATCCGAGCGATCCGCAAAATTTGCTTCCAGAGAATCCTCATCCAGGTCGGGAACGCCCCACAGGTCGTACTCCGTGCAACCGGCCTCGGCTGCCCAGCGCATAGCTTCCCATTGCAGCAGGTAGGTTGGCATGCGGTTCCGTTCTTTCTCATCCGATGCGCCGTAGAAATACCAGGCGCGTCTTCCACGTTTGAATACCATGATCGCGGCCAGGGGGCGATTCTCAAAAGCAGCCATGAACATTTCACAAGAACCATCCGGATGGAATAGCTGGTAGGCAGTCTTGTAATAGGATTCCTGATGCACGCCGAATTGGTCGCGCTCGCCGGTAACTTTCATAAGATCATTGAACGCTGCCAGGTCGGAGCTCTTGGCAATTATTACACCCTTTTTTTCAGCCAGGCGGATATTGTAGCGGGTTTTTTGCTTCATGCGCTGCAGCCAGTCTTCTTCTCTACCCTCAAGAGAAAGGGTAATTGTCCGGCGGGGCTGAATGGAGATCGAGGCAGGTTTATACTTGGTCAGCTTCTGAGCGAGGATTGGTGAGTCATCCTGCCAGGCGTCCGGTTCAATGTAGATAACGATTGCGCGCCGTCTGCGGCATATGTTTTCAATCTCGGGCAGAAGGGCGCTCCAATCCAATCCGACCGGACCTTTGGGGATGTATGCAATCGTTAAGCCTAATGGTAATGGTCGAAACAGGATTTGCGCACCGCTATTCTGATTTTGGACGTACAAAGGCTGCCAGCCAAATGCTTTCTTGAAATCTCCCCAGCGCGAGGTTTGCAGCAAGTGGGCATCGGGGAAGCTTCCCAGAAATTCATCCCATTGATTTTGATTGATAATCGCCATTAATTAATTTTCGTAATATCTTCGGAACGAACACTTTTGATTTTTGCTTGAGGGATCACCGAGTTCATGAATTCGATCGCTTCTTCACCCAAACCGGAATAAGCCATTCCAATCAGGCTGTCAACGGTTTCGTCCAGATCTCTTCCCTTCAAATCATCCTGGCCTTCTTCAGAATAAATCTCAGGATGTGCTGTCTGTTTAAATTCCCGGCCTTCATTCCACAAATCTTCGCTGAGTTTTTCGCCTTTGCGAATACCGGTGAAGACAATATCAATATCTTTATAAGGCTCAAAACCGGACAGGCGGATCAAATCCTCCGCAAGGTCTACAATTTTTATTTGCTCACCCATATTCAATACGAAAGTCTCGCCGCCTTTACCCATACCGGCCGCCTGCAGGACTAAATGAACCGCTTCCGGGATGGTCATAAAATACCGTTTCATTTTAGGATCTGTGACGGTTACCGGACCTCCCTGTGCAATTTGGCGTTTGAATAAAGGTACAACGCTGCCCCGGCTGCCTAAAACATTACCAAACCGGACGACGGAATACGGTTTCCCGCTTTGTTCTGCTGCTTTCAACACCAACATTTCAGCCAACCGTTTGGTGGCACCCATAACACTGACCGGGTGGATGGCTTTATCCGTGGAGATCAACACCAACCGTTCCACATCGTAGAGCTGGCAGCATTCAATCACGTTTCGCGTACCAAGAACATTGTTGAGAACGCAATCCTCAATGTTGTGTTCCATTAGAGGAACGTGTTTATGCGCTGCTGCGTGAAAGATCACGTTAGGCTTGATCCGGGCGGTCTCCTGTTTCATGCGCTCCAGGTCGCGGATATCGGCAATCGCCGCATAAAGCGACAAAGCCGGAAAATTCTGCTTTAATTCCAGATACGTCTCAAAGATGCTGTTCTCGCCATGCCCCAGCAGCACCAGGCGGGAGGGCTGCCAACGTGCAATTTGGCGGCAAAGTTCGCTTCCTATCGAACCGCCGGCGCCGGTAACCATTACGACTTTGTGCTTGATGATTTCTCCAACGATTTCGTCGTTAATGTGCGCCGGTTCGCGCCGAAGCAAGTCCGAAATATCCACTTCGCGCAAACGCGTTACGCTGACTTTTCCACCCAACAGTTCGTACATCCCCGGCATGGTGCGATATGGAATTTGTTTTTTACGGCAAATTTCCGATACCGTGCGGATCACGCTGCCGGGCGCGCTGGGAATGGCAATAACGACCTCATCAATCCTTTGTGTGGTAACCACTTTGGGAAGATCTGCCAATTGACCGATGACCGGAATGCCGTGAATTTGCTGGCGTTGTTTTTCCGGATTGTCATCTAAAAAACCAACCGGTTTGCGGCTGATGGTAGGATTTTTCAGCAATTCTTTGGCTACCAACGCGCCGGCATCTCCTGCTCCGATTATCAAGATGTGCTTGCTGGAAATCGGCGCTTTCAAAGAGCTATTTTTATTAACTGCCTCCGCCAGCATGCGCAGGCCATAGCGCGACCCTCCTATCAACATTAGCGAGGTCACCCAATCGATTATTAAAACTGACCGCGGAAAGGAAACAAAAAGACGGTTTGCAAACAGGACCAGCATGATGGGGGAGATAATGGCTGACGCGGTTGTGACCGCCATGACAATCAAGCGCAACTCGCGCATGCTGGCATAAATCCACATGCGCCGGTAAAGACCAAACAAGTAATAAACGACCGGTTTAATAATCAACGATAAACCGGTCATCCAAATCAGGGATAAATAATAATTGGCGAAAATTTCAATCAACTCGAGCCGAAGAATATAGGCCGCGATGATCGAGAGGACTGTCAGCCCCAGATCACCGACAAACAAATGACGGTTTCGAATGTTGTATGCGATCTTCATTTTATTGGCCGTGCAATCCTACGAAAGCCCCAATAGTCCTGACCATGATCATTAAGTCCAGCGCAATATTACGGTGCATGATGTAATAAAGATCATGTTCCAGTTTAACCGAAGTCTCTTCCACATTTGAAGCATAATGATAATTGATTTGCGCCCAACCGGTGGCGCCGGGTTTAACAAACAATCGCGCGCGGTAAAAAGGTACTTCTTTTTGCAGCTTTTCAATCAATTCCGGACGCTCGGCACGCGGGCCGACCATGGAAATATCTCCACGCAGCACGTTAATGAATTGAGGCAGCTCATCTAAATGGCTTTTGCGAAGGAATTTACCAACTCGAGTTGCGCGATCATCATTTTCCGTGGCAAAGCGGGCAATACCATCTTCCTCAGCATCGCGGCGCATGCTGCGGAATTTCAGCAAGCGAAAATGTTCACCATTTTTTCCAACCCGAGTTTGCCTGAAAATGATGGGAAAACCATCGTCCAAAATGATCGCTATGGTAATTAGAGGAAAGAGCGGAATGAGGATCAACAGACCAATCAACGCAATCAAAATATCGATGATTCGTTTAAGCAATTCATAGCTGCCGCTGGCATGCGCGCGGTCTACAAACGATCGCAGCAACCAATCATCAGCAAGCAACGCAATCGGTACCCGGCCAAACAAGTCCTCATAAACAACCGGCATGGTCGTCACTTCGATTCCCTGTTCTTCAGCTGCCAGGATTGAAGAATACAGTGAAGATTGCATATCGCCGGATATGGAAAAAATTAAATCAGAAATCCGTTCTTTTTGAATAATCCTGAACAAATCCAGGCTATTTCCCAGTACCGGCAGTCCGGCAACTTTTTTATCCGCCTTTTTGGGATCGTCGTCGATGAAACCAACCAGCGAAAACGGTGTGGGGGTCAGCTTTTGGATCATGCTGGCAAGCGTTGAGCCGGCTCTGCCTGCTCCGATTATTGCGACTCTTTTAAGAAAGACAGGTGCGGTGAAAATGCGGATATAAAGCAAGCGCCAAAGCAGTGTCAAGATTGTGGCGGCGACAATAAATCCAGCCACGCCGCGCCTGGGCAGCGAATTGGGTTCTGATATGAAGAACACGAACAGATAGATAATGGTGCTGATGGCAGCAGTACCTGCCACGCCTTTGATGGTATCTGCCCGCCGGCTGGCCCGCCGGACGTCGTAAAGTTCCAACATCAGCGTAATCCAGATGAAAGGGATAAAGTAATACCATTCCGGGGGTCGTTCTTTCATGAATTGCCAGGTGAAGTCCATCCACTGGTCCTTCATGGCCCAAAAATAAAGTGCGAAAACCAGTGAAAGCGCAGCCGCGATCAGATCTCCCATAAGAAGAATAAAGCGTCTTTCGCTGTTTGTTATGCGCCATAGCGGCTTTTGGTAAAGTCTGTTTTCACTCATAAATCTTAATTACGCCTCTTCGGAAAGGTCGAGGATGCTTGATAGAAAACCGCCGCCCCAGGAAAAATGCATGATCAAAATTGGCAAAACCATTAGTTGATAACAGATGTTCTTTCTTTTTAGTGATTCTATGCTGCTAAAAAGCAGCAGAACGGCAAAATAAAAACCAAGACCGGTAGCCAGTATTATACGAGCAAAACCGGAGAAAATGGATAACAATGCCAGTAGAAAGATAAAGAAGGTAAAAACAGGCGGTATGGCTTGACGCCAGCGCAGAGAATCGGGATATCTTTTTAGCATCTTGTATTTCCAAAATCCATAGCGCCAATATTGCCTGGCTAATTGACGCAGGTTCTTGCGTGCAAAATATTTAGAATGAATTCGCGGATCAAGCCAAACCTTACCCCCGTTGAGGCGAATGCGCGTGTTGAACTCATAATCTTCATTGGATAACAAACTTTCGTCGAACCTTCCCACTTTTTCAAAAGTAGTTTTGAGGAAAGCGCCAAAGGGTACAGTCTCAACATAGGCTGCTTTTTTGGCGATACGGTAAAGTGCGTCGCCGGCTCCCAAAGGATGCGCTGCAGCGGCTGCGATTGCCCTGGCCAAACAGGTATCTTCTCCCGGGTAAATTTCCCAAACTCCCCCCACATTATCTGCAATACCATCTTTTAGCAAACGAATACTGGCAGCGACGTATTCACGGTCCGGGACGGAATGCGCATCCATGCGAACCAGGTAAATCCCCCGCGCAGCTTTTGCGGCGGCGTTCACTCCTGCAGGAATTGTCCTGGCAAGGTTATCGACGATGACTATTTTTAATTCCGGATGGGCATCGGCAAAATCGGCTATTTTGGCGCGGGTGCTATCTTCCGACATGGCATCCGCAATAACCACTTCCATTTGGGCAGTCGGATAACTCTGCACAAGCAGAGCATCCAGTAAAAGTTGAATGGTTTCCCCCTCGTTATAACAAGGGACGATTATGCTAACTTCGGGTTGGTTATTGGTTCTGGGTTGCATCTTCTATGGGTAGTTTTACCATAAAAGTGCTGCCTTCGCCTAATTGACTTGTCGCTGAGATTTCACCACCATGCGCCACGACGATTTGCCTGGCGATTGCCAATCCCAAACCGACTCCATGGTCGCTGCCGCCTTTTCGGGCTTTGTCTACCTGGTAAAAACGCTCAAAAATCCGTTCCAGCTCTTCTTCCGAAATTCCCGCCCCTTGGTCCTTCACTCCCACGCAGGCATAATTACCTTCTCGGCTAATCGTGATCAGGATTTGCGAACCGGATTTAGAAAATTTGATGGCATTGTCGATCAGATTCAAGAAAACTTGAGATAAACGCGTGCTATCGGCAAATAAATACAACGGTTTGGTATAAACCCCCTTGATGCGCACGCCGCTTTTCTCAATCTCAAATCGAAAATCCTCAATCAGGCTTTTTATCAAATGATTGATTTCAATCTTTTCTTTATTCATGGCCATTGTGCCGGCATCCAGCTTTGCCAATGTGAGCAGGTCGTTGACCAGGATGTTCAACCGATCGGTTTCTTTTAAAATAACTTCAGCAGCATGTTTTATATCTGCCGGTTTGTGAACAGTCTCATCAAAAATTGCTTGGGAAAAACCCTGTATGGAGGTGAGGGGGGTTTTAAATTCATGGGAGACGTTTGCGACGAAATCCCGCTGCGATTTGAGACTGTTTTCAACTTTACCGCTCATGTCATTCATGGAACGGGCAAGCTGTTGAACTTCGCGCGGTCCTTCAATTGGGATCGGTTCGTATTTCCCCTCAGCAATGTTATTAGCTGATTGGGATAACCGTTTCAATGGCCGGGTGATCCACTCAGCCATAAGCCAGCTGACCACGAAAGCGCCTATTAGCGCAAACAAGCCGGTTTTGAGCATCGGTTTGACCAACTCGTCCTGGAATAGCGATCCGATCGCCACATTCGGGCGTTCCGCGGCTACCAGTAGATAGTAATTGTCGTTAATTTTGCTGATCTTATAAAACCAGATAATTTTCTCTTCATCACGAAAAGTTAATATATGCTCCTGGCTGTTTTCAGCGTCCTGCGCCAGGGTGGTCATGGGAGGTAGTTCGGATTCCAGATACCCATCCGACAGAAAAACCGAGGCTCCTTTGTTATCGATAATGGCAACCTCGACATCCAGCAGCTCGGCCTCCTTGAAAAACAGATCAATCGTCGGATCCCAATCGGCTGCGATCACAAAGGACAATCGATTGGTCAACAAGTGCGAAACAAGGTCCATGCGGAGGAAAACCTGGCGATACAGTAACGGGCTGCTTTGGAAAGCAAAAACGATTCCTGCCAGCGCAAAAAATAGCACCAGCAGGATGATGAGTGAATATGTCAACCAAAGGCGTAAATTAATTGATGAAGGCTGCATCAGGGAATCAACTTATAACCGAAACCGGTGACGGTTTCGATCTGGTTTTTGGATGCTTGAATTTTGCGGCGCAATTGGGCAATATGGACATCCACCGTACGTGTTTGCCCGGCAAAGTCATACCCCCAGGCCAAGTAGAGCAGTTGATCCCTGGAAAACACGCGTCCCGGATCTTCCGCCATTACCCGTAAGAGCTCGAATTCCTGTGTGCGCAGTTTGATCAATTCATCCTTAATTTTTACCTCGCGCCGCCGCATATCGATGGAAATATCTCCAACCCGGATCATTTCATCATTGGTTTTTCTTTGTAATGTCACCCGGCGCAGTACTGCCCGAATCCGCGCGACAAGTTCCCGCGGATTGAAAGGCTTGGTGAGATAATCATCCGCCCCCAATTCCAAACCAAGGATCTTATCGATTTCTTCGTCCTTGGCGGTCAACATGATAATCGGAACCTGGTTTTCCTCCAGCCTGAGATTGCGGCAGACTTCAAAACCATCCATGCCGGGAAGCATGACATCCAGAACGACCAAATTCGGCGGGGATTGCATAATAGCGTCAAAGGCAGATTTTCCGTCCTTGAAACCTTCTACCTGAAAACCGTCTTTCTCAAGATACAGGCGCACGAAGTCGATAATGCTTTCTTCATCATCTACGACATAAATCAGGTCATTTTCCATACTTTACTTTTTAAATGAAAAGGAAAAGCTAAATCACGGCTATTGCTTCAATTTCAACCAAACCGCCTTTGGGTAAAGCCGCTACCTGAATGGTTGAGCGGGCAGGGGGATTTTCTTTGAAAAATTCTGCATAGATTGCGTTCATTTTCGCAAAATCACCCATATCCATTAAAAACACAGTCGTTTTGACAATGTTGCCCATCCCCAGTCCGTTGGATTCGAGTACGCTTTGCAGGTTTTTCAGGCACTGGCGGGTTTGCCCTTCCAAACCACCATCTGCCAAATTACCGGTTAACGGGTCCAAACCGGTTTGCCCGGATAAAAAGACGAACGATTCAGTTTTGATTCCTGCGGAATAAGGACCTAATGCTTTCGGGGCGTTGGGTGAACCGATAACTTCTTTATTGGGCTTGCTCATGATTATCTCCTGTCAATTCTTTATTATATACACGCAATCATTTTACCGTACCTGCAGCATGTAAAAATGTCGTAAAACTTGACTGGTATAATTCAAAGGATTAATCATCCAAATATTTAAATTTCAAGCAAGGATTCGGATTTTTATGTTGCTGGACAATCTGGCTGCCATTGAGGCGCGTTTTACTGAGATCACGAAACTCATCGAGGAAAATATCGATGATTACCAAAAAGTTGCCGAACTCTCCAAGGAGAAATCGGATATGGAGGAGATTGTCGATAAAACCAGGCTTTACCGGCAAACTTTGAAATCAATCGAAGAAGCGGAAACCCTTCTGGACAGCGAGGATGAAGAAATGCGCATCCTGGCGCAGGAAGACCTGGAAAAACTCCGCCCTCAAGCTGAGGCACTGGAGGGTGAGTTGAAAAGCCTGCTGGTTCCCAAAGATCCGCGCGATAAGCGCAATGTGATTATGGAAATACGCGCCGGCACGGGCGGCGACGAAGCCGGATTATTCGCGGCTGACCTCTTCCGCATGTATTCCCGTTACGCGGAAGTTCACCGCTGGGAAATCGAAATTCTTTCGCAAAATGAAACCGGCATCGGCGGTTATAAAGAGATTATTTTCATGGTCAAAGGACGCGGTGCATATTCGAAGTTCAAGTTTGAATCCGGCGTCCATCGCGTTCAGCGCATTCCATCCACGGAATCCTCAGGCCGCATTCACACATCGACAGTTACTGTGGCAGTGCTGGCAGAAGCGGAAGAAGTGGACATCCAAATCCCGGAATCCGATTTGCGCATTGACGTCTATAAATCTGCGGGAGCCGGCGGACAAAATGTGCAAAAAAATATGACTGCTGTGCGTATTACCCATATCCCAACCAACATCGTGGTGGCATGCCAGGATGAGCGTTCGCAATTGCAGAACCGCCTGCGCGCGATGAGCATTCTGCGCGCCAGGCTGTACGAGATCGAGGAAGAAAAACGCCAGGCGGAAGAATCTGCCCAGCGACGCTCACAGGTGGGTACCGGTGAACGATCGGAAAAAATTCGGACTTACAATTACCCCCAGTCGCGCGTGACCGATCACCGCATCAACGTCTCTTCGCATAACCTGCCATCCGTAATGGAAGGCAACCTGGACATTTTTATCGATGAACTGACCCTGCAAGATGAAGCCGAACGATTGGCAGAGTCGGAATGAAATAACCAATCCAATGCGGTTGGGAGCATGGCTGGAGAATGCCCGTACCGCCATCAGGGCATTGCCGGAAGAACCGATAACCAGCCTGTATGCCATCATCGCGCATTATCTGGAAAAACCGGCTTATTGGCCGCAGGCGCATCCTGAATTTGAACTTAATGAAGGCCAGGTATTTCAATTAAACCTGCAGTTGAAGAAATTAATGGGAGGAGAACCCCTCCCTTATATTATTCACCACCAGGAATTTTTTGGCCTTGATTTTTACGTTACCCCGGATGTGTTGATTCCCCGCCCCGAGACAGAAATACTTATTGAAATCGCGCTGGATAACCTGGCCGATCACCCGCAGCCGGCATTGATTGCCGATGTCGGAACCGGAAGCGGGTGCATTGCCGTTACCCTGGCTGTTCATCATCCAATAGCGCGTATCCTTGCGACTGATATCTCATCCAAAAGCCTGGCAGTTGCCAGGCGGAATTGCGTGAACCATCAGGTTCGGGACCGTGTTTTCTTGCTTCAAACCGATTTGCTCTCCAGTGTGCGCGCGCGTTTTGATCTAATCTGCGCCAATTTGCCTTATATACCAAGCGAGAAACTCAATTCGCTGGAAGTAGCACGCCATGAACCGCGCCTGGCTTTAGATGGTGGGAAACAGGGATTGGAAGTGATCGCACACTTGTTAACCCAGAGTGCTGATCGCTTGAATCCCGGAGGATTGATGCTCCTGGAAATCGAGTTTTCGCAACCGGAGGCTATTCGGGCATTAATTCATGGCATTTTTCCAGCCGCTGGCATTACAATTGTCGACGATCTGAATCATTTGCCCAGGTTGGCGATAATTCAAAGATAACCATAAATGAAGACACAAATCATACTTCAAAACGACCCGGATACCCGGCGATGCGTACTGGATGCCATTCGGAATGGCAAGGTTGTAGCGCTGCCGACCGATACTGTCTACGGTATTGCCTGCGCCGTGGATAATCCGCGCGCGATCGCCCAAATGTATTCCATCAAGGAACGGGATGCATTGAAAGCCATTCCGGTTTTGATAGGCGATTTCAATCAGCTCGCCCATATCGCGGCTGAGTTCAATTCCAAAGCTAAATTGATTATCGAACATTTTTGGCCGGGCGCGTTGACTGTCGTGGTTAGCAAAAATCCGGCACTGCCGCAGGAATTGACCATGTACCCCACCGTGGGAATCCGCATGCCGGATTATGGCTGGCTGCTGGACTTGATGCGCGCGTGCGGTCCGCTGGCCGCCACTTCAGCCAATCTTTCAGGCGCAGCCAGCCCGACCAGCGCACAGGAAGTACTGGCGCAATTGGAAGGCAGAATCGACCTGATCGTAGATGGCGGAACCTGCGCTGGCGGCATTCCGTCTACTGTGATCGATTGCAGCCGGGAACCTGTCGAAATATTGCGGGAGGGCGGGATTTCTTCTGCATCAATATTTGAACTGATCAACAAGCAAAGCAGCAATGGAGAAAAATGAGCTATCAGGGAATTATTGAAACATATAAGGCATTACTAAAAATACCGGATGAAATGAAGGCAGTTACACTGCTGGAAGGCAACACGCCACTCATTCCGGTTCCGGCCATTGCCGACCAATTGGGCGGGGATTTTGACCTGCGGGTGAAATTCGAAGGTTTAAATCCAACCGGTTCTTTTAAAGACCGCGGTATGACTGTCGCGGTCAGTGAAGCGGCCCATCGAGGGGCAAAAACTGTGATTTGCGCCTCAACCGGCAATACTGCTGCATCTGCGGCTGCATATGCCGCCCGTGCAGGCATGCGAGCCATAGTGATCATCCCCGCTGGGAAGGTAGCAGCCGGCAAACTGGCGGGCGCGATCGCTTACGGAGCTGATGTCATCCAAATCGATGGATCGTTCGATGATGCACTGAGCTTGGTAGTATCCATATCTGAAAAACATCCTATTGCGCTGGTCAATTCCCTCAATCCTTTCCGTCTGGAAGGTCAAAAAAGTTCGGCATTTGAAATTTGCGATGTTTTGGGGGATGCGCCGGACTGGATGGCGCTACCGGTTGGAAATGCCGGGAACATCACCGCGTACTGGATGGGTTACAAGCAATACCATGAAGTAAAGGGCACAAGCCTGCCGCGCATCCTGGGCGTGCAAGCGGCCGGCTCGGCCCCCTTGGTGCTCGGCCATCCTGTCGAGAAACCCGAGACCATCGCCACCGCCATCCGCATCGGCAGACCCGCGCGCGGTGAAGAAGCGCTCATTGCTGCCAGTGAATCCAATGGCTATATTATGGCCGTAACGGATGACGAGATCTTGAAAGCGCAAAAAATCCTGGCTTCCAGTGGAATTTGGGTGGAACCGGCCTCGGCTGCCGGTTTGGCCGGTTTGGTCAAAGAAGTGAATGCCGGCAAGCTTAATCTGTGCGGGAAAAAAGTGGTTATCATTTGTACCGGACATGGCTTGAAAGACCCCGACGTAATCACCGGTCAATTCACCAAGCCACAGGCAGTAAAAGCGGAATTGACAGAATTGGAAAGGATCATCCTTAATGGATAAAGCAGGCGCTGTCACTGTAAAAGTGCCGGCCAGCGCGGCTAATCTCGGACCGGGTTTCGATTGCCTGGGATTGGCGTTGGATATCTGGAACCAGGTCAGTTTCAGGCCGGCTGACAGCGGCATTACGATCACTATTGAAGGAGAGGGTGTGGAGGAGCTGCCGCTCGATTACAGCAACCTGATCTTGCGAGCCGCTGAACGTCTTTATGAGAAAGAAGGAAAGATCTTTCCCAAAGGCATTGAAATCGAATGCCGCAACCAGGTGCCGGTTTCTTCCGGTTTGGGCTCGAGTTCGGCAGCGGTGATCGCCGGCCTTTTGGGGGCGAAGAAAATGCTAAACAGCGCGGTCTCCAACCAGGATCTACTTGAGTTGGCGGTGGAATTCGAAGGGCATGCAGACAACGTGGCAGCTTGCCTGTTGGGCGGGTTGGTGATTGCTACCTCATCAACCAATGGCTGGATCACGGAAAAAATCCCCATCCATCCTTTGAACCTTGTGGTGGTATTGCCCAAGATTAACTTAAGTACACGCCAGGCACGGGCGGCATTACCTCAAACAGTCAAGTACCACGACGCTGTCTCTAACCTGGCGAACACTGCTCTTCTGGTGCATGCTCTGCGGGAAGGCCGCAAGGATCTGCTTTACAACGCCATGCAGGACAGCTTGCACCAACCCTACCGATTAAGCCTCATACCGGGAGCTGAGCAAGCCATTCGCGCTGCCTATCACGCGGGGGCTTATGGGGCGGCGCTTTCCGGCGCCGGACCGAGCTTATTCGCATTCGGAGACGAGAAACTGGAAAAAATCGGGGAGGCTATGCAGGCGGAATTTGAAAAAATTCATATCCCCAGCCGGATTTTTCAGACATGCTCCTCACAGGACGGGGCGCACTGAATAGAATCAATCCTGCTGAAGGGCGTGGGAACAAAAGACTCACGGTAGATTATCGCATGTCAAATACTGTATCTGAAAATAAGAACTTTCGTGGTTTACCTGCTTTGAAAATGTTCTAAAATCATTTATTAATCGAGTCAGTGGATTTATAAACGGGATTCATAACTAATCCTGATCGCCCAATTCCACAGCCAGGCGCGTAAATAAGGTGCAAATGGAACCAGGGCCTGAAATAGACGCGATAAATGGAATCCGCGTTGTTATAATTACGTAGAACATAGAAACTGAAAAAAGAATGAAAGAACCTGAGCGAAAATCCGCTTCTCCCCAATGGAGCGCCACCACTAAGGCGATTATTTCGCTGTTGATCCTGGCGGCGGCAGTAACGTTGATCATCCGGTTTTCCAGCCTGATGTCCACGTTGGTAACTGCCATCGTAATCGCTATCCTGCTTTATCCATTGGCTGAATGGATCAATCGTCAATTGAAGATATCATGGGGTTGGGCTGTCACCATTGTTTATTTGATCACCCTCATAATCACTTTCGGATTGCTTACTCTGGGCGGGATTGCCATAGTCAATCAAATCCAAAGTTTTATTCTATTCTTGCAGGACAGCCTGGGAGCGATCGCGTCATTTTTCGATCGATTAACCACTACCGTTGTAACCATCGGCCCGTTTGTGCTTGACTTCACATACATCAACTGGACCGATATCAGCAACCAACTGCTTTCCACGCTGGAACCCTTCCTCTCCAATCTGGGTAATTTCCTGGGCGGAATTGCTTCCGGGACAGCCGGCTTTATCGGTTCATTGTTCCTGGCTTTGGTTATTTCCTTTTTGCTGTTGAATGAGAGCGGTGGCAAACGCAGTAACATCTTGGCTTTTAACATGCCTGCATATCAGGAAGATTACACGATCCTGAAAACTCGGATCAATACGATCTGGAACGTATTCATCCGCGGGCAATCGATTGTGTATTTTTTGCGCTTTATCATGTACCTGATCATCCTCAGCATCTTTCGGGTGCGGTTCGTGTTCGGCATGGCCTTGATTGCGACTATTGGTAATTTCATTCCATATCTGGGCGTTGCGATTTCATGGATCACGATATTCCTGGTTGCCCTGCTGCAGGGCAGTACGGCTTATGGACTCAATCCCTTACCTTATGCATTGATCGTGATGGGTACCGGATGGATCACTGACAATATATATGATACTTTTTTCAGCCCCAGATTTCTGGCCAATGTGCTGGATGTACATCCGGCGGCAATCCTGGTGGGTGTTTTCGTCGGATTAAACCTGTTTGGCTTTTGGGGCATGGTTCTGGCAGCTCCGACTATCGCAACCCTGAAACTGTTATTGAATTATGTTGGGAAGAAATTAACCGACCAGGATCCCTGGGCCGATTCCCAAACGGGCGAGAGTTTGGAAAAAAAGCCGCCGGTTTTCGGCAGAAGATTTAAAGCGGTCTATTCCTGGTTAAAAAAACAATATCGAAAAATAGAAACAAGAATAAAACGAAATGAATTGTAAGAAGGAGAACTAAATGAGCGAGCAACCTGAAACGAACATTGAGAGTATCGTGGAAACCGAGGATAATTTTTTCTACAAAGCGCAGGAACCAGATGGAGAGATGACCTACCATCTGCAATTTAACAATGTAACCATGCATTTCTTCACTGAAGAATGGCAAGTAGCCCTCGATTTCCTTGAGAAAGTCGTGGCTGCTTCAAAAAAGATGAAATAGAGAACGGAACATGAAACAATGAACCTGGACAACGCATCGCAGTTTAGCGAATTGGATGCCAGCAATATGCTGGGCGCGATTCAAGAATTACCGGATCAATTATTGAAAGCCTGGGAGACAGCCAATCGCCTGCCTCTGCCTGAGAAGAAAAATTTTTCGAGGATTATCGTGGCGGGTATGGGTGGTTCGGCAATCGGCGCCGACATTCTTGCTTCCTACATCTTTGATCAGTGCAAAGTTCCTTTAATCATCTTACGCGGATATCAACTTCCGGCTTGGGCAGGCGGTCCTGATGATTTGGTGATCTGCTCCTCTCATTCGGGTAACACTGAAGAGACCCTGGCTGTTTTTCAAGAGGCACTCACAAAGAATTGCACCCTGATGGCAATATCGACCGGCGGCCGTTTGACGGAGTTGGCAGAAGAAAATAATTGTGTGGCATGGGTCTTCTACCATAAAGGTCAACCTCGCGCAGCGGTTGGGTTTTCTTTCGGATTGTTGTTGAACCTGTTCACAAGGTTGAATCTGTTACCAGAACAATCCGGTGAGGTAGAGCAAGCAGTAAGCGAAATGCGGGAGCTGCTCGAAGAGATCGACGCAATTGTGCCTGTAACCAAAAACCTTGCCAAACGCATTGCCGGCCAAGCGGTCGGCCGTATACCGGTGGTTTTCGGAACGGAATTTCTCGAGCCAGTCGCGCGGCGATGGAAAACGCAATGGAATGAGATCGGCAAATGCCCGGCGCAATTTGAATTCATCCCCGAAGCAGACCACAACACCCTGGCAGGTTTGGTTTGCCCGGAGGATCTGGTCTATAAAACTTACGCGGTATTCCTGACATCCCGGAGGTACCTGGAACGGAACCAAAAACGGTATGAGCTGACAGCTGAGACATTCATGGTCTCCGGCGCATGCATCGATAAAATAACCTGTTCCGGTTCCACCAAACTGGCAGAGATCTGGAAAACGATTTTGCTGGGCGATCTGATCTCTTTTTACACTGCCATGTTATACGAGGTTGATCCAACCCCGGTGGAGGCGCTTGAAGATTTTAAACGGGCGATGAAGAAATAATTAAAAATCAGAGAATTGGTATTCAATAATAAATGGAGGCCGGGATTTCTCCGGCCTCATTTTGCTTAAGAAAAGAAAAATAATTAAATAGTTTTCTGCCGATGTAGAACATAATTGCTAAAAAATGAAAGCGACTCTATAATATGGATAATGAGCCGAAAAATCTTGCATGTCGATCTGGATGCGTTCTTTTGCGCAGTGGAGGAAAAATTTGATCCCTCTCTGAAAGGGAAAGCCTTTGCCACCGGAGGGTCTCCGGAAGGGCGGGGGGTGGTGACTTCCTGCTCGTATGCCGCGCGCCAGCATGGCATCCATTCCGCCATGCCGATGATCCAGGCTTTGCGTAAATATCCGGAATTGTTGGTTGTCAGAGGGCATTATAAAGACTACACCGACTTTTCCAGACAGGTGATGGCGATCATCAGGGAGCTCACCCCGCTGGTGGAGCAGATATCGATTGATGAGGCATTTCTCGATGTGACCGATTTACCGCAAGAAGCGGTTGAAATCGCCAGGGATTTACAGAAAAAAATATATGACACCTTGGGTCTGCCTTGTTCGATCGGGGTGGCTTCAAACAAGCTGATGGCGAAGATTGCAACCAATATCGGCAAGTCACGACATACAGGCAGCAACTATCCGATGGCGATTCTGTATATACCTCCGGGAACTGAAAAGGATTTCCTGGCGCCTTTACCGATCAACGAAATGTGGGGAATCGGACCGAAATCCGCGGAGCGCTTTAGGGCTTTAGGGATAGAAAAGATAGGAGACATCCTCAAGTACCCGCTGCCATGGCTGCAGCAGCATTTTGGCAAGTTCGCGTCGGATTTGCTGGAACGCGCTCAAGGTATCGACAACCGATTGGTGGAGGAATATGAGGGTGTGAAATCCGTCAGTAATGAAGTGACTTTTTTTGAGGACCTGGGCGACCGGCAGTTGCTGCTGCGCACCATTCGGGGAATATCCGAAAAAGTAGGGAGGCGGCTGCGCCATAAAGCACTTTCCGGCAAGACAGTGCGCGTAAAAATCCGCTGGCCGAATTTCGAAACCATTACCCGGCAGATTACCCTGCCGCAGCCAACCGATCAGGATAAAGTGATCTACGAAACCGCATCCACATTATTCCTGAAAGAGTGGAAACCCGGTAAGAAAGTTCGTCTGATCGGGGTGGGTGTAGCCCAGATCGGGGATGATTACCAGCAGCTTTCATTGTTGGATCATTCATACGAGAAAGAAAAGAACCTGCTGGATGCGCTGGATGCGCTGCACGAACGTTTTGGTAAGGATGCCATCCAGAAGGGCATCCAGTCGGACAATTACCGCTCCTGGAAGGATGCGTAATCCTGTATTGTCTGCTTATATAGGTCAATCACGCGGGGCGTGATAACGTCCCAGGCGTATGAGCGCGCGTAGGTGATGCTTTTGCGCCCCATTTCCGCGCGCATTTCCTGTTTGCAGATCAACTGCGTGAGGCGTTCCTCGAGAACCTCAACGTTATCGTTGGGGATGGTAAACCCGGTGACGCCATTCTGGACCAGATGCTGCAAACCACCGACCTGGGTGGCGATCACCGGTGTTCCACACGCCATAGCTTCCAACGCAACCATGCCGAAAGATTCGTAGTGCGAGGGCATCACCACAATCTCGGCGGCTGAGTAATAATATTGCAGCGTATCCTGATCGCGTTTGCCCAGGAAAAGAACCAGGTCGCCGACACCCAGTTCCCGGCATAAATTTTGGAGCCGGCGCATTTCCTGATTCATGTTTTGACTGTCTGCATCCGGCTCGCCGCCGATGATGTAAAGGTAGTGCGGGCATTCCGAAAGCACATCCGCATGGCGTAGTTGGGCAATCGCCCGGATGAGGATGTCGATCCCCTTGAGCGGTTCAATGCGCCCCACAAACAGCAGCATACGTTCATCTTTGGGAATCCCAACGAATTCCTTGGCTTCATCCGCCGGAATAGGATAAAAGCGGGTGATATCCACTCCCGGCGGGATAACCGCGATTTTTTCGGATGGAGTTTGATACAACTTCTCCAGCTGATTTTTTTCATCGCTGGTGGCTGCCACGACTTTATCCGAGATTGCGATCGTTTCGCGTTCTCCCTCGATGCGCAAATCGCTCTCGATTTCTTGCGGGCTCTTCGCAATGCGGTTTTTTAGCAAAGCGAGGGTGTGGAACATGGAAATTACCGGTTTTTTCCAACTTTTCTTTAATTCCTCTGCAGCCAGGCCGGATAACCAATAATGGCTGTGAATCAGGTCGTAACGGATGTTCTTTTGTTCAGCGAACGCAGAAATACCCGCGGTAAACTGCGGTATGTATTGTTTCAATTCAACCTTGGGAAGCGGGGATTCCGGACCGGCAGGTATGTGAACTACCCGGTTGCCGCTGCCCAGGTCATGCAGTACGTGCGGGACGTGTTCATCCTGTGAGCGCGTAAAGACATCTGCATGGATACCATGCATACCCAGATAGCGGGTGAGATCACGGACGTACACATTCATGCCGCCGGTATCTTTGCCGCCCAGGGTAGCGAGTGGGCAGGTATGGTAGGAAAGGATCGCGATATTCATGGTTTTATTCTTGTCGATTATAACGGTAAACTGATATAATCTAGCGCGTGCCACCGTAGCTCAGCCGGCAGAGCAGCCGCTTCGTAAGCGGCGGGTCAAGGGTTCGATTCCCTTCGGTGGCTTTTCTCTTTTTCATATCTCCCAAACCACTGAATGGGGAACAATCCATGAAGAAAACCATCCACCTTTGTATCTTGATTTCCTTGATAACCACAAGTTGCAGCTTGTCGGAGCGGTTATCCGCGGCATGGGAAGCTTTTATGACCGCGCCTGAAGAGCAAATCCCCGATTATTCCGATTTGGAAGGGATTGGGTGCATACCCGATCTGGCTGATGTCGAAGAAGCCAAAATGGTGCGCGTCATCGATGGGGATTCCATCGAAGTACTGCTGGATGGGGAAAAGTTTGAAGTTCGATACATCGGGATCAACACCCCGGAATATTATTCGGATGAACGCGATGCTGCCATTAAGGCCACCGACGCCAATAAAAAACTTGTAGCGGGTAAAACCATTTATATGTTCAGGGATCACTCTAATACGGATAACTATGGGCGTCTGCTGAGATATGTTCTAACCGACGATGCTTTTGTCAACCTGGAGTTGGTTCGCGAAGGATTTGCCAAAGCCAGGGAATATCCACCGGATACAGCCTGCCATGAATTATTTGAGAAAGCAGCCCAATAAAAAGAAAATTCTAGTTTTGGATGCAAATATTGTTGTCTATTGAACGGAGTATTCGAGCAATTCCAGCGAGCCGTTAATTTCTACGGGTATGCCGATACCGTAGAATTTTACCGATGCCGATTCAATATCCTGATTCACTAACCCGACGTGCGGGGCATACCACAAGACCATGTTCACATTCAGGGTTGTGGAAATGTTCACTTCGCTGCCTTCAATGGTGGTCTGCAGTTTGGAGATCTCAAAAGTGATCACGCGTTCGACCTTGACGAGGTTTTCAAATTTTCCGGCGGGGATATCCAGAGGCTCATCCGTGCCGATTACCTTCCAATGCATCTTGACCGGGCTATCGATCAATTCGGCGGTGATGGTATCTCCCTCGTAGGAACCCTGTAATTTGCCGTTGGCGCGGTAGGTGGTTTCCCATTCCAGCGCCCAATCGTTGGTCTCGAATTCTTGCAGGGAGGGCATAAAAATTCCGCTTTCATATTTCAGGTCCAGGTCGCCCGAGAACAATCCCAAAACCAGGTTTAATTCAGTGACCGGAAAATCAACAACCGTTCCCTGACGGCATGTCGCCAAGGATTGAGTGACCTGACCGGTGCTTAAGTCGGAGGTTGTAATGAGAGCGGAATCAGGCGTACTTTCGGAAACGCTCACCACCAGGTCCGGATTCCCATCCGCCGCAACCTGGTCAAAATTTAACCGATAGCTCCAGCTGTTTTGGGCGGCCAGGGGGTAGAAGATATTATCGCAAAATGGAGCTGCAGCCGTCGTGGCTGATTGCGCATGTTCAACTCTTTCCGTTGGCGCGGGAATTTCGGATGGGTTAGAACAGGCAGTCCAGAATAATAGCGCTGTCAAACAGAGGATGGCATTAATAAGGCGTACGTTTTTCATCTTATTATTATCCTCCACCAACCGGAGTGAGGAATGCCACTTCAGCGTTGTCCTTTAAAAAATCTTCATCCAGCACAATTTTTTTATCCATCACCATCATCACATTATCCATGTGAGTTTTCAGGGCTGGATGCTGGCTTTCCAGGATGATTTTTAAATCCCTAATGGTAGATCGGTCAGGCAGCGCTATGTCCAAGCTTCCTGTTCCGGCTTTTTCTTTCAGGTGATAGTACAGGGTGACTTTAATATTCATAAGTGCCCCTATTTTATCAAAAGTAGGCTTAAAAAGGCATAAGGTATAATCACACATATGGCAGACAAACCCACCCCCATCGTCATTGGAATCGCCGGCGGTACAGGCTCCGGGAAAACCACCGTTGCGAATGGAATTCTGAACCGAGTCGGCAAGGATCGCATCGCTTACTTGCCGCATGACGCTTACTATCGTGATTTGCACGATCTCCCTTACGAGCAGCGTGCAGCTATTAATTTCGATCATCCCGATTCACTTGAATCCGAATTGATGATCAAACACGTACTGCAACTAAAACAATGGAAATCAGTTGATATCCCTATTTACGACTTCAGCATCCACACCCGTACTAATAAAACCATTCACGTTCAGGCGCATCCGGTGATCATTGTGGAAGGAATCCTGATTTTTGCAGAACCGGAACTCAGGAAGATATTCGATGTGAAAATTTTTGTGGATACTGACCCGGATATCCGTTTTATTCGCAGATTGGAACGCGATATTGCTGAACGCGGCCGCACCACCGATATGGTAATCCATCAATATTTATCCACCGTCAGACCGATGCATCTGGATTTTGTGGAGCCATCCAAACGCTACGCAGACGTGATCATTCCCGAAGGAGGGCTGAACGAGGTTGCCATGGATATGATCATCGCGCGCATCGAAGCGCTGCTGCAGAAAAACCAATAACGTCCATGACTAAAAAGACAAGCGCCATTGTCTTGCGATCGGGAATCTTAATCATATTATGCGTTTTAACGATATTGCTGATCAAATTCCGCGACCAGGTACAGGAATTTGGCAAATACGGCTACCCCGGTATTTTTCTAGTTTCTCTCTTTTCCAACGCAACGCTGATCTTTCCGATTCCCGGCGTGGTGTTCGCTTCTGCGATGGGCGCGGTGTTCAATCCCTTTTGGGTCGCGGTTGCCTCCGGCAGCGGTGCGGCAGTTGGAGAATTAACTGGATACCTGGCGGGCTTCAGCGGCCAGATAATCATAGAAAATCGCGCATGGTATGACCGTTTGGTGCAGGTGATGCGCAAATATGGTGAGATCACCATACTGGTGCTGGCTTTCATTCCCAACCCGGTTTTCGACCTGACCGGCATGGCGGCGGGCATGTTGAAGATGCCGCTTGTAAAATTCCTGACTTGGTGCTTGCTGGGTAAGACCCTCAAGATGCTGGTGTTTTCTTACACAGGCGCTTCGATCCTCAATTTATTCCGGTAAAAAAACCTTACCTAATAACTTTGCAGATGAAATTATTATACGGGCGCTGATTTCCGGATTTATTTTATATTCCATTCAGCTTTATAGGCAATGAGACAGCCAGACATACGCATAGGGTTCTAAAGAGATTTTACCTGCAGGAAGGTCGATCCCATATTTGGTTTGATTAGTGGATTGAGTTAACAAATTGCATTGTAAATCTGGAAGGACAATGTCCTGTACCCGGGATGAGAGATTATGGATACAAATGATCTTCCCTCCGCTTTCACTGAATTGAACTGCAAAAATTTCCGGCTGATCACGGTAGAGGATCTCGATTTCCTGCCGGCTGAAAGCTGGATGGCTTTTCCGTACTGTGATCAGGCGGCGCAGGCGGTTAAAAAGCGAGTTCGGATCATTAATTTGCGCTTCTACATTGACCTGCGGATACCCAAATTTGCCTTCCTGTATCACGGGAAGGTAAAGATTTCCTGTAAGCTTCTCCGAAAAACCGCCATTCGCTTTGGCAGACCACTGCATGGGGGTGCGAACGCCATCGCGATCATTTAACCAAATATTATCGCCCATGCCAATCTCATCTCCGTAATAGATTATCGGGGCGCCCGGCAGCGAGAACAGGATTGCGTATAGCAATTCTATTTTGTCAATATCGCCATTCAACAAAGGCGCCAGCCGGCGTCGAATACCCAGGTTCAGACGCATTCGGGGTTCCGGCGCGTAAAAATCCCATAAAAACTGGCGTTCTTCGCTGGTAACCATTTCTACAGTTAATTCATCGTGATTCCGCAGGAAGGTGCACCATTGGCAGTTGGCGGGGATTTCCGGACTCTGGTCCAGGTTATCCACAATGGCAGTAGAGTCGCCTTTGGCGATCGCCATGAACATCCTGGGCATCAAGGGGAAGCGAAAAGCCATATGAAATTCATCGCCATCCCCAAAATACGCGCGCAAGTCGCGCGGCCATTGATTAGCTTCAGCTAAAAGAATCCTTCCCGGATATTCCGCATCCATCAGCCGGCGTAATTCTTTTAAAAATGCATGTGTTTCAGGCAAATTTTCACAATTCGTGCCTTCGCGTTCAAATAAATAGGGTACAGCATCCGCGCGGAAACCGTCGATCCCCATATCCAGCCAAAAGCGCATAATCGATTTCAATTCTTCACGCACCGCCGGATTATCATAATTCAGATCGGGCTGGCAGGCATAGAAGCGATGCCAGTAATATTTTCCGGCTTTTTCACTCCAGGTCCAATTGGAAGTTTCGGAATCGATAAAGATAATGCGGGCGCCTCTATATTTCTCAGGCGTATCATTCCAGACATAGTATTGATGATAAGGCGAATCCGGGTTCGATTGCGCTTCCTGAAACCACCGGCATTGATCTGAGGTATGGTTGACTACCAGATCAGCGATAATGCGCATTCCACGCCGGTGAGTCTCTTCAACCAGCTTCTTGAAATCTTCCAGTGTGCCCAGGTCGGGGTGCACATTATAGAAATCGGATATGTCGTAGCCATCATCTTTTAAAGGCGATGGATAAATCGGCAGCAGCCAGATACAATCTACCCCCAGGGATTTCAGGTAGTCCAATTTTTGGGTAAGCCCGTTCAGATCGCCGATGCCATCCTGATTGGAATCAGAAAACGCACGCGTATGAACTTCGTAGAAAATCGAATTTTGATACCAGAGGTTATTCTCCAACATGATCTCCGTAGCGAATCAAGTGCTGCAATTAGCACAGTGTTTTTTTATAAATTATCCTTTGACGGATCCTGCCAGCATGCCGCGCACGAAATAGCGCTGCAGGGCAAAGAAAATAATCATCGGCAAGGCCATTGAAATGAAAGCGGCTGCCGTGAGTAAATGCCATCCGCTCCCCAACGAAGTAACCATATTGCCGATCTGATAGGTCAGCACCGGGTATTTCCCTCCCAGAAAAACCAACGCAACCAGCAAGTCGTTCCAGATCCACAAGAATTGGAAGATACCCAGTGAAGCCAGGGCAGGAACTGAAAGCGGGATGGCGAGTTTGGTAAAGGCGGTCCAATGCGAAGCGCCGTCCAGGTAAGCCGACTCAAAAATTTCGTGCGGCAGGCTGCCCATGAAGTTTCGGATCAGGTAGATCGCGTAGGGCAAACCGAAACCGGTGTGGAAAAGCCAGATACCCCAAAAAGTGCCGTTCATACCCAATTGGGCGTATAAGCGGGAAATTGGAATCAACGTCATTTGCAGCGGAACGACCTGTAAACCGACCAACAACGCAAACATCCATTGGCGGCCTTTAAAATCCATCCATGAGAATGCGTACGCCGCGAAGGCGGCAAAGAGAATAGGCAGAATGGTGGAGGGAATAGCAACCAACAGGCTATTGATAAATGCGCGTCCCATGCCGCGCGGGTTGGTCAGGTCGCGGATATTGCAATACAAGTCGACGGATTGATTACCAGCGGCGCAATCGGTCACATAAGTGCTGTTTCCCCGGTATCCGGTAATGGCATCGATGTAATTGCTCAAGGTAAATTTTGGCCGGGCTTCAATGCCGGAAATGCGGCGCATGTAGGATGCTATCGTCGCCGTGGTTTTATCATCAGGAATTGGGGTATCGCCCATGTGGATTTGCCCGTCAATTTCCCGATTCAAAGAAGTAAGCAAAGCAAATGACCGCCGGTAGTTTTGCACCAATTCAGGATTGGTCAAGTCGGCGTTGGAAATGGCTTTGCCGTCGCTGCCGTGGCAGGAAGCACAGTACGCCTGGAATTCCTCGTAACCTTTGGGTTTTGCCAGGATAGTCCACCAGCCGGTCTCATTGATATCCTGGACCGGCCGGAAGGATGTGATAAAAAGACCCAGCGAGGGTAGAATCCAAATCAGGCATAAACCGATCAAGATTAAATGCGTGGGCAATCCGCGCAGCCAGTTCAAGAAGCGGGAAGGGGTTTTCATCGGGTGGCCTCCTGCTCATTGAACCGGCGGATATTCATGATCATGGCAGGAATGATCACCAGGATCAGGACTACCGCGATAGCGGAAGCGCGCCCGGGTTGAAAGTTCTTGTACATTTCCGTATAGAGCCGATTGGCGATTACTTCAGTCCCGTAATTGCCGCCGGTCATCACGTAAACGATGTCAAAAATCTTCAGAACGTTGATCACCATGGTCGTGATCACAACGGTGATTGTCGGTAATATCTGGGGCACCATGATGCGCCAGAAGACCATCCATTCATTCGCGCCATCCACGCGGGCGGCTTCCAGTATCTCGGTCGGCACGCCTTTGAGGGCAGCCGCCAGAATGGTCATACAGAAACCGGTCCACATCCAAACACCGACTATGATCAGGGCAATCGTATTTATTTGTGGTTCGGTCAACCAGGATACCGCCTTTCCCCCGAAAGATGTAACGATGGCGTTCAACAAACCAATCTGCACCTGGCCGGTATCGTAGTTGTACATGAATTTCCAGATCACGCCCGCCCCGACAAAAGAGATCGCCATCGGCAGAAAAATGATCGCTTTGGCAAACGCTTCGTAACGCACCCGGTCAGCCAACACCGCAATCAGCAAACCCATCGCGACAGTACCGCTCACCATTAATAAAATCCACTTGATATTATTCAGGAAAGCGGTTTGCATGATCGTTGATGTCAACGCATAGTGGTAATTTTCAAAAACGCCCCAACAAGCTTCACCGGCTTTACAAGCGGTAGAAGCCCAACTGGTATTGTCAATATTACGCAGGCTCAGATAGAAAGTGTTCAAGCCCGGGTAAACAATGAAGATAGTCATCACGATCAGGGAGGGCAATAGATAAAGCCAGGGTGTGGCTGGTCTTTGACGCAGAATACCGGATCCGTTTTTACTCATTGCTTCACCCCTCCAAAAATAGGGAGAATAATTCCAAAATTTAACTGGGGTGCCGGTTTTGTTGCCGGCACCCCCTACTTTTATTGAAGAGATTTATATACTGACAGCAAAGTCATTCCAACGTTTCTACTTCAAAGCCTCTGATTGAACGGCTGCCAGCTCATTGAGAATGGTGTCCAGGTCGCCGCCATTGACATAATCGGATATGCCCTTGAATTCGGCTGATCCGAAGCCGCCGGGGATGGTATCACCGATATCCGGTGTGAATCCCTGGGTAGAGGCCAGCGCAGCACCTTTCTTGACCAATGCCGCATCAACGTAATTGCCGTCTGCGCCTTTGTTGGGCGACAAGTCGAAACTGGCTTTTGCCCAATTTGCGCCGCCTTCAACGGATGACAGGTATTTCACCAGGGCTTTAACAGCCGGGCTGTCGGAGAAAGCCATCAACCAGTCAGCTCCACCTTGCAAGCCCTTGGCGCCAGGTACCGCAAAGAAATCGTAATCGGTACCGTAAACCAGGTCAGGATATTGCGCAGCGACGTTGCCGCCGGCAAAACCGGATTGTTTGACCATCATGGCTTCCGGCGGGTCGGAGAATACCTTGAAGATCGCGTCGTTGAAACCGATGGAAAGGGTGCCCTGGGCGCCGTCGATAGTATATTTGGGATCCATGGCCCATTTACCGTAGGTTTCATAAGCCTGCTTTACCCCCGCATCGTTGTAAGGCACTGAACCGTCCATGATGCCCAACACATATTCCGGACCTTGCTGGACCAAAAGGATATCCTGAACGAAGTCGGTGCCGGTCCATCCGGTGGCATCACCGGATTCCATGCCCATGCTCCACGGCACATCGCCATTGGCGACCATGCTTTCAACCAGCGCGTCTAGTTCTTCCCATGTGGTGGGAACGCTGTATCCTTTGGCTTCGAAGACAGCCGGGCTGTACCAGATGATGGTCTTGATGTCCGCTTTTACGGGCAAGCCGAGCCATTTGCCATTGACCGTACCGGGATCCTTGAAGAAATCGGCATAATTCTCGCCATGCGCGCCGAGTTCATCCATGGTTTTTAAGGAATCTTCGTATTGGACCAATTGCGCCACATTCCAAAAAGCAATATCGGGCGGGGTGCCGGCTTGCACCTTGGTATCCAGCAAGGCCTGATCGCGGGTGGACTCAGGGACGATCACAACGCCGCAAGCATCCACGAATGGTTGCAGGATTTGATTCAATTTCTCTTCTTCCGTACCCGACCACTGATAAAGCATGCTGATCTCATCCCCCTTGGAAACACCGGTGCAGTCGATCCCCGCTACGGGTGCAGCCTCTTCTGCGGGAGCTGCTTCTTCGACTGCCTCTGCCTGTTCTTCCGGTGCTGCTTCAACCGCTGTTTCTGCGGCGGCCGGTTGGCAAGCTACTATTGCGAAAGATGCGATCGCAAGAATAGAAACCAAATACCAAAATTTTCTAGACATTTTTTCTCCTCTTATTTTTTTCTGATTGTCCGGATATTCCATTTTCTTTACTTTTTTTCTTTTTCCACCTCCTGTTTTCGATTTTTATAAATTTCTGCCGCTTGATTCACGGATAATTAAACGCGTTTGCAAGATAATTTCGCTGCTTTCCTTAAAATCGTTATTGATTTGTTGAATGAGCATATTGGCGGCGCCTAACCCCAGGCTGTAGGCTGGCAGGTGGATGGTAGTCAGGGGAGGGATCACATATCGCGCCAGAGCAATGTCATCAAAGCCGACTACCGCCATATCGTCAGGGACGTGAATCCCGTTTTCGTAAAGAGCATTCATGGCGCCCAAGGCGACCGTGTCGGACGCGATGAACACCGCCGAGGGCAGCGGTTCGACTTTTAGCAATTCTTGGATAGCCAGATAACCGGATTCGGGTGTGCGATCACCCAATACCACCAATTTTTCATCGAAGGGCAGGTCATTTTTCTCCAGCACATTCCGATACCCCTGCAGACGGTCTTTGCTGCTGGCGAAATTCAGCGGTGCGTTAGTGATGATTCCGATGCGCTCATGCCCCAGCGCTGCCAAGTGGGCGACCGCCATTTCGGCGCTTTTTTGATTATCGATATCGATAAAGGGAATGTGAGAACCGAGAATCTTGCCCATCAGGACAATTTTGGCGCCATCATTGAATGCTTCCACCAGTTCGTAATCATCTTCGGTTGGACCGGAAACGATCAATCCATCCACATGGCGTTCATTGATGAGCTTGGAGTAGCTTTTTTCTTTATCTTCAGGGGGCAGGGGAATGAAGAGCAACTGGTATCCGTTTTCGCGGATCACGCTGCTGATACCCTGCATGACATCCTGGATGAACAAGTCGGCGTATGCCTTTTCGGGATTCTGGCGCAGCACCAGACCGATCACGGAAGTCTTGCCGCGTGCCATTTTTTGAGCTGAAGAATCAGGATGGTAATTAAGCGTTCGGGCAGCTTCCAGCACGCGATCGCGAGTCTCCGGGCTGATGCGCATACCCTCGATATTGTTCAGTACGAAAGAGACAGTCGTAGGAGAGACGCCTGCGGCTTTGGCCACATCCTGTGCGGTTGATCTTTTGATCATAAGTCCCATCTGCTAATGCGCTTTGCTAAAACGCTTTAGCAATATAATAGCAAAATCCAAAGACCAAGTCAAGTGTTTTTAAGATTAGTTTAGGGATTTAGCCAAACTGCGAAAAAATTTATTCGGGATTTCAGGTTTTAATTTTATGAGCAAGCAGGAAGAGAGAAATCCAACGAACGAGCAGGAAAGCGATCAGGCAAGCCAGCCCATGTTGAATGTGCGATGAAAAACCAAAATACAAAAGGGCAGCCACCAGCAATATGCGAATGCCTGAGTGCAGCATCGATTTCGAGATCATTCTCTGGGGATCCTTTGCGCCGTTGCGGCGCAAACCGGCAAATTGAACAAAAGCGAATACCGCTGCCAGAAACGCACCCGCGAAAGCCCAAATTAACATTGAAAATTCTCTCCGATGATTCAGGAGAATTATACGCAGATCTGACACCGGAAGAAATCAGGTATCGGTGTTGAGTTCAAAAAATACTATCTTGAATAAAACTCGATCACTTGCTTGGGTTCACAGATAATCGGCACCTCGGCAACTTGCGGCAGGCTCAACAATTGCGCCTGGAAATCTTCCGGTTGTACCTGTAAATATGCAACCGGGTTCGAAACCGGCGAAAGGTTCAATGTTTTGAGGAAATTCCAACTTTTGGGAGCCATGCTGATGCGGTCTCCGGGTTTTACCGAGTAGGAAGGGATATTCACGCGCAATCCATTGACGAGTACGTGACCATGCGAGACATATTGACGGGCAGCATAGATGGTCGGCGCGAAGCCGGCGCGTAATACGAGCGCGTCGAGCCTGGTCTCCAGGAACTGGATCAGGCGCTCATCATAATTACCGCGGCTTTTTAATGCCTTGCGATAATAATTTCTCAATTGCTTTTCCCGGATGTTATATTGGCAGCGCAGCAACTGTTTTTGCAGCAATTGTTGTTTAAATACCGAATCACGGGTTGGCCGTTGGTTTTCTCCATGTTGACCGGGGGGAGTCGGGCGCTTTTCCAGGATGCGAATAGATTTGGGCGTCCAGCCAATGCCAAAGCGCCGGGCAAGTTTCACTTTAGGACCAATGGTACTCATGATTTATTTAATACCTCGCTTGGCCGGTATTCAAAAACCGGCACGATATTGAGATTGAACTGTAAGTATAGTAGAGAATCCCAATATATGCAAGATATATATCATAATAATAATAAATAATAATCGTTACGATTTCCCTGACATAGGCAGATCGATCCTTATCCTTCAATGTTGCGGACTTGCGGCAGCAACAACCCAGCCGCCATGCCCAGCAAACACAGAACACCTGCGATAAAGAACCAGATAGGCAACCCAAAACGGTCTGACACCGGCCCGGCAATGGCCAGACCAATCGGAGTGGTTAACCAAAGCAGGCTGGTTGTCATGGTTAAGACGCGTCCCTGGAATTCGGGAGTCACGCTGGCTTGCAGGATTGCCAGGAATGGGCCGTCGATGAATGGAACCACAAAGCTCAGGGCAAAGATCATCACGATAAAAGTGGTGAACTGATTGGATCCCAGAAAGCTGATCAGGATGAAACAGATCCCGATTGCTGTCAATGAGCACCAAATGGTCCAAATTTTCTTCTTGAATCCTCCCCAAATTCCCAGCAGCAGGCCGCCGATTACAACCCCGATCCCGGCTACGGACTCCACCAGGGCGTATTGCCCGGCTTCACCATTGAAATGCTTGCTGACCAGAAGAGGAAGGAGAGAGAACGCCGGTGAAAGAGCGATTTTGAATCCCATGGCGATGATGATCAAAGCGACCAGGCCTTTCCAGTTCAGGATGTAGCGTAACCCGCCGAACATGTCTGCCAACAGGGATTTAAAAGTCATTGAGGTGTTTTCTGTGGTGTTTTCCGGCTGCGGGATGTGAATAAAGAACAGGATAGCAACAGCGAAAAATGCAGTGATGAAATCAACCGAAAGTGTTCCCTGAACGTCAAGCCATTCCAGTAAAAGCGCTCCCAAAGGCGGTGCAACGATATTGACACTGCCGCGCAGCGCCTGATTCATCCCGGCGATACGCGAGAGTTGCTCGCCGGGCACCATTAAAGAAACGGAAGCCTGTTCAGCAGGAAAGTGGAATGCCCCGCCGACTGCCCGGATGAACATCAACACGTAGATGTGCCAAATCTGAACGATCCCAAAATAAAACATGATTGCCAGGATGATCGTTGCGACGGCAATCAGCGAATCGGAAACCATCATGACTGTCTTGCGATTGGTGCGATCGACAATGGCGCCTGCAAATGGGCTGACGATGATCTCGGGAAGGATGGCGATTGCTGAAGCGGTAGCCAGAATTGAAGCGGACCCGGTGGATTTGGTCAGCCACCAGACCAAGGCGAATTGCACCAGTGTGGAACCGAACAACGAAAAAGCCTGGCTGATCCAAAATGCAAAGAATGGTTTTTTCCAGGAATTGAGATGATTATCAGCAGCCATGAGATATATCCTTGTTTTTCAATTTTATCTTTTTGTATACGTTTATCAGCGGCAGCAGGTTTCAAAAATTGGAATAAAAATCCGGCGTGTTATTAAGCGCCGGATTTTTCAATCTTCTTCTACCTTATTTTATTTGGGAATGATGCAAATGAAACCGAAGGGTTCGCTGCCGGTATTCTTGAACTGGTGCAGCTCCCCGCCGCTGACAAAGACAACATCAAAGGGTTCGACGTCGAAAATCTGATCGGCGATCTGCGCCTGGCCTTTGCCGTGAAGAATGATAACTTCATGCTCCTGCGGGTGTCTTTCGAGTTTGCTGTGGCCGCGGGCATCCACGCGGAAATAGCGCATGATGTAATTTGGGGCGTCTTCCTTGGGTCCAATCAGAACATGCTTGGTGATGAATTCCAAGCCTTCATCGGACAGCACCTCGCCGTCAACTCCCTGCCAGCTGAAATCGTTCGGTTTGCCTGTGAATTTATGAACAATTGACATGTTTTTATGCTCCTTTGGTCAGATAAGTCCGGGTTGACCTGTAAGCCGCATTCTGTCCGGCAGGATAAACCCGCCTGGATGACCATCTGTCTACGCGGTCTACCTGAGGCCGCCGGCGCGAGCCGGCCAGGTGAGCTGCCTGTGACTGGCAAGCCTCTATTTGACCTTGCTCCCGAAAGGGGTTGCCCGGCGAACGCATTGCTGCATGTCCCGGTGGTCTCTTGCACCACCATTTCACCCTTACCCTCGCGGGCGGTATGTTTCTGTGGCCCTTTCCGACAGGTTGCCCCGTCCCGGGGTTTCCCCGGTTTCGCGCTCCTTGGAGTACGGACTTTCCTCGGCGTGACGAGCACGCCGCGATCATCCGGCCAACCCGGTCTGCTTTCATCATAACCAAAACCGTATCATCCGTCAAACGCGAAATCAATATCTCAACTGGCTGGCAAATGGGAATTATCCTGCAATTTGTAGTTATAATTGCCTCATCTTTAATTTGGAGTCTGATATGCGAAAGCCATTCGTTGCTGGTAATTGGAAAATGAACAAAACTGTGGATCAGGCCACCCTGCTGGTTGCCGATATGCTGCCGGGTTTGGAAGCGGTTAAAACAGTCGACCGGGTTGTGTGCCCGCCAGCCACATCCTTGATGGTCATCTCCGGCATGTTAGCCGGGACTGAAGTGGGATTGGGCGCGCAGAACCTGCATTGGGAGGAATCGGGCGCTTTCACGGGTGAACTATCGCCCGCGATGGTGAAAGAATTCTGCCAGTACGTGATCATCGGCCATTCCGAGCGGCGCGCGTATTTTGGCGATACCGACGAAACCGTCAACAAGAAAACCAAAGCCGCTTTCGCCATCGGCTTGACCCCGATTGTATGCGTGGGCGAGACGCTGGCCGAATACGAAGCTGGAAAGACCGGCGCAGTGGTCGAACGACAGGTGAAAGAAGGATTGAAAGATATCGATCCGAAAACGGCCGAAAAACTAATCGTAGCCTATGAACCCATCTGGGCGATCGGCACCGGTAAAGCAGCCGGCCCCGAAGAAGCCAACGATGTGATCGGCAACGTGGTTCGCAAGAATCTGGCCGGCATGTTCGGCAATGACGTTGCGCAGATGATTCGCATTCTCTATGGTGGCTCGGTCAAGAGCGAGAACGCCGGCGAATTTTTCCACCAATCCGACATTGATGGCGGCTTGGTGGGCGGCGCCAGCCTGAAAGCCGGCGATTTTGTCAAGATCGTCGAAGCAGCGGCATAAATCAAAAAATAAAACGGCAGTTTACACACAACTGCCGTTTTTTTATTTTAATACAACAACCGTGCTGCCTTGGATAAGTTCAGGCAGCAGCGAAATGATCAAGCGGTCCCAAATTGCCGGTCGCCGGCATCCCCCAAACCGGGAACAATGTAACCGACCTCGTTCAGGTGGTCGTCTACCGCGGCAATGTAGAGCGGTACGTCCGGATGTTCGGCATGAACCGCCTGGATACCCTCCGGCGCGCCGATGATTCCCATGAATTTGATGCGCTTGACTCCCCATTTTTTTAATATAGAAATGGTGGCCGCCGCTGATCCGCCGGTTGCCAGCATGGGATCCAGGATCAGGCAGACGCCGACTGAGGGAGCAATCGGCAACTTGTTGTAATATTCAACTGGTTTGAGTGTCTTTTCGTCGCGGTATAAGCCGATGTGCCAGACTTCCGCAGTGGGCATTAATTCCCAGACGCCTTCAACCATCCCCAACCCCGAACGCAGGATCGGCACCAGTCCGATTTTTTCAGTCAACTCGCAACCCCTGGCGACTGCCAGCGGGGTTTGAACGTCGACCGGGTTAACCGCCAGATCGGCAGTGGCTTCGTACGCCAGTAAACCGGATATCTCGCGGATTAGTTCCCTGAATTTCTTGGGGGAAGTTTCCACGTCGCGCAAACGCGATAATTTATGCTTAACCAATGGATGATTCGACACAAACACATTGTCCATACCTGCTCCCTGAAAATCTGACTTTCGTTTATCATATCAAAGGTCAAATGGATTTGGCAAGAAAATAGAGAAGTTATAATTGAAGAAAACGAGTTCAGGATATTTGTGTGGATAATCATCGCATTAGCAATCCGGAAAGCACCAGCGAAGACCAGTATGGCAATTCCTTGAGGCCGAGACTGTTAACTGAAGTCATCGGGCAAAATCAACTGCGCGAGAACCTGGCCATCCTGATCGAAGCAGCCGAGCAGCGCAATGAATCGCTCGATCACGTATTATTTTACGGCCCTCCCGGTTTGGGAAAGACTACGCTGGCGCACGTCCTTTCCAACGAAATTCACGCAGCCATCCGCGTCACTTCAGGGCCGGCAATCGAGCGGCCGGGTGACCTGGCCGCCATACTGACCAACCTGAATGGACGCGATATCCTTTTCATCGACGAAATCCACCGCCTGGGTAAAGCGGTTGAAGAAGTGCTCTACCCGGCCATGGAAGATTACGCGTTGGATATCGTAATCGGCAAAGGCCCGTCTGCCCGATCCATCCGGTTGAAGCTGCCGCATTTTACCGTGGTAGGCGCCACCACGCGCCTGGCGTTGTTGAGCGCGCCGCTGCGGGCGCGATTTGGCGCTGTCTACCGCGTGGATTATTACGACCAGCAGGCGCTTGGACAAATCATCAACCGCGCTGCGGATATGATGGGCATTCAGGTGGATGCGGCGGGAATCGAAGAGATCGCGCGCCGGGCGCGCGGCACACCCCGTGTGGCCTTGCGGCTGCTTCGCCGCGTGCGCGATTTTGCCGAAGTGCGGGCGGACGGAAAATTAACCCGCGCGGTGGCGCTGGAAGCGCTGGGTTTGTTGAGCATCGACGAACTGGGTTTGGATGAGATCGACCGCATGGTGCTGATGACCATCATCCAGAAGTACAATGGCGGGCCGGTAGGGTTGAGCACCATCGCCGCCTCTATCAGCGAAGAATCCGATACCATCATGGATGTGGTTGAGCCGTATCTACTGCAATTGGGTTTTCTGGGACGGACTGCCCAGGGACGCGTGGCTACCAAAAAAGCTTACGAGCATTTGAAAATCACATACAAAGAAAATCCCGCGCAACCCAAATTGATCGAGTAACGTGAAAACTTCAGATTTCGATTACCCTTTACCGCCTGAGTTGATCGCGCAGGTGCCGCTGAAAACGCGGCATGATTCGCGCCTGCTGGTGTATTCCCGGCGTAATGACAGCATCACTCACACGCGCTTCAAGCAAATCAGCGAATTTTTACATCCGGGAGACGTGCTGGTGATCAACAAAACCCGGGTCATTCCGGCTCGTTTGTACGCACAAAAAGAGACCGGCGGTAAGGTGGAAGTGCTCTTACTGAAAAAACTGGAAGAGGAGTGCTGGGAAGTGCTGGTGGGCGGTAAACGCGTGACCCAGGGAAAAAAGCTGACTTTCGCAGATGGTATTGAAGGTGAAGTGGTCGAAGCATTGGAAGGAGCTAAACGGGTGATCCGGTTCAATCAACCGGTTGGACCGCATCTGAAAACGCTGGGGGAAATGCCGCTGCCGCCGTATATCCATGAACGACTGGACGATCCGGAACGCTACCAGACCGTGTACGCGGAAGTAGAAGGCTCGGCCGCGGCGCCCACTGCCGGATTGCATTTTACACAGGAAATCATGGCTGAATTGCGCGCGCGCGGGATCATTTTCACCGACGTCCTGCTGCACGTCGGGCTGGATACCTTTGCGCCCGTCACCGAGGATAATCTCGAAGAGCACAAGATTCACACCGAATGGTGCCTGGTGAGCCCGCACAGCGCCGAAATAGTCAATCAGGCCAAACAGGAAGGGCGGCGCGTGATCGCGGTTGGTACCACCAGCGTACGCACGCTCGAATCGGCCGCGGCGGCGGAAGGCGGCGGATATCGCCTGAAACCCTATGCCGATTCAACCAGCCTGTTCATTTATCCGGGTTATTCCTTCAAAATCGTGGATGCCATGATAACGAATTTTCATCTGCCCAAATCCACTTTATTGATGCTGGTGAGCGCTTTTGCCGGGCGCGAGAATATCCTGCGTTGTTACCAAAGCGCCGTTGCGGAAAAATATCGTTTCTTCTCTTTCGGTGACGCCATGCTGATCGAGTGAGGAATCGGATATGGCTGTTGACGCGACATGGGAAATTCATGACCGGAAAGTGATCGCCTGCCGGGCTTGCCCGCGATTGACGATCTGGCGGGAGCAGGTGGCGCGCGAAAAGCGGCGCGCTTACCGCGATTGGGAATATTGGGGCAAGCCGGTGCCCGGTTTCGGCGACCGGCAGGCGCGTGTGCTGGTGGTGGGGCTGGCGCCGGGCGCGCATGGCTCCAACCGCACCGGGCGCATGTTCACCGGGGATGCCTCCGGCGACTTTCTCTATCCGGCGTTACACGAGGCAGGCTTTGCCAACCAGGTTCAAGCGGCTGACCGGGCGGATGGGCTAAAGCTGAGCGGCATGTATATCAGCGCGGTTTGCCGCTGTGCACCGCCGGATAATAAACCGAATCGCGAGGAGATCCGCAACTGTTTGCCATTTCTGATGGAGGAGATGGATTTACTGGCCAATCTGCAGGGTATTGTGGCTTTGGGCAGCCTGGCGTTCAATGAGAGCCTGGGTTTGATAAAAAGAAAACACAATCTGCCTTTCTCCGAAAAACCGGTATTCGTGCATGGGTGTTTCTACCAATTCGGCAACGATATTCCCTGGCTGCTGGCTTCGTATCATCCCAGCCGCCAGAATACCCAGACCGGACGGTTGACTAAAACCATGTTCGCTGAGGTTTGGCGGAAAGCGGGGGAATTGCTGAATTAGATAAAAATGTCCTGTTGAACTCCGCAGGGATGAAGTATCCCGGTTGAAACAGCTAGAAAATCCGCCTGGATTGGATTTCCGACCGAGATCCTCAACTCGCCGGCGCTCGTTCAGGATGACAGTGAGATGATGTGCTAAATCTCGCAGGGGTGAAAGAGATTAGCTTGAAATGAGATTGCCACAGCTTGCTTCGCAAGGTTCGCAAAGACAATTAATAAAAAAACGGGTTGGGAGATTTCCCAACCCGTTGCTCTTGAATCCGGTGATTATCTCTTGACAGACTTGAAAGCTGCCCAACCGGCGTATTTAGCCACGTCATCCAGTTCGGCTTCAATGCGCAGCAACTGGTTGTATTTGGCAACGCGGTCGGAGCGGGCGGGAGCGCCGGTTTTGATTTGGCCGGTGTTCAACGCCACTGCCAGGTCGGCGATGGTGGAATCTTCAGTCTCGCCGGAGCGGTGCGAAGTCACTGCGGTCCAACCATTGCGATGAGCCATCTCAACAGCTTCAATAGTCTCGGTCAGGGAACCGATCTGATTCAACTTAATCAGAACCGAGTTACATGCTTTCTGCTCAATGGCTTTGGCGATGCGTTCGGGGTTGGTTACAAGCAAGTCGTCGCCGACGATCTGGATGCGGTCGCCGACTTCCTTGGTCATCATTTTCCAGCCTTCCCAGTCGTCCTGAGCCAGACCGTCCTCGATCGATACGATCGGGAATTGGTCCACCCAAGATTTCCAGAAAGCGACCATTTGCGCGCTGTCGAGCTGCTTACCTTCTTTGCGCATGTTGTAGACCTTCTTTTCCTCATCAAAGAGTTCGGAAGCAGCCGGGTCGAGTGCGATGGCTACATCCTTGCCGGCTTTGTAACCGGCTTTCTCGATGGCTTCCAAGATCAGTTCAACCGCTTCCACGTTGGCCTTCAGGTTGGGGGCGTAACCGCCTTCATCGCCAACCAGAGTCACGTAACCGTGGGCTTTCAGGACAGCTTTCAAGGAGTGATAGATTTCTGCACCCCAACGCAGCCCTTCGGCAAAAGAAGGTGCGCCCAAAGGCATGACCATGAATTCCTGTGCGTCGGTGGATTGCCAGGCTGTATGCGCGCCGCCGTTGAGGATGTTCATCATGGGGACGGGCAGCACGTGCGCGTAGATGCCGCCGATGTATTTATAAAGGGGCATGCCGAGCGAGTTGGCGGCTGCTTTGGCAACCGCAAGGCTGGTGCCGAGAATGGCATTGGCGCCCAGGTTGGATTTGTTCTTGGTGCCGTCCAGCTCGAGCATGGTGCGGTCGATCGCAATCTGCTCGGTGGCGTCCCAGCCGACCAGTTCGTCAGCGATCTTGGAGTTGACATTCTCGACCGCTTTGGAAACGCCTTTACCCAGATAACGGCCTTTATCGCCATCGCGCAATTCCAGGGCTTCATGGATGCCGGTGGAAGCGCCGGAAGGTACTGCCGCGCGTCCCCAACTGCCATCCTCGAGCACAACTTCGACTTCGATGGTGGGGTTGCCGCGCGAATCCAGGATTTCCTGGGCGTTAATGGATTCAATGAATGTATACATTTATTTACCTCATTAGATGATTTTAATTCAACCGATTAAGTATAATACTTTTTACTCTATCAGGTGTTTTATGTGGCATGGATAATAGAAAAGGAATGTTCATTTTTAAAAATAGCGGATTCAGAAAAGCAATCGTGGGTGTTATCCGGTTCGGCATACGCCTGCTGGCTGATCTTCACATCTACCATTCCGAGAACATGATCAATGATGGGGCGGTGATGTTTGCGGCCAACCACTTGTCGTTTTTCGATGCAGTCGTGCTGCAATCGGTGATCAAACGCCCTTTATGCTTCATGGGCAAAGCCGAATTGTTCGAGAATCCACTGGTGGCCTGGTTTTTTAACCAATTGGGCGCGTTCCCGGTGAAACGAGGTGAATTCGACCGACAATCCATCCTTAACGCCAAAAGCGTGTTGGACGCGGGGCTGGCCATGATGATGTTTCCTGAAGGAACCCGCACGTATGGTAAGGGTATGGTTGAGGCGCGCAACGGAACAGCTTATATCGCCATGCGCAATCGCTGCCCCATTGTCCCGGTGGCTATTTCCGGCAGCGAGAAGATCCTGAAATCCGGATTGCGCAGGGCAACAGTGGAAATCACGTTTTGCGAACCAATCGCGGCAGCCGAAAAAGAAACAGCCGGCGAATTTACTAGCCGCATGATGCGTAGTATCGCCGGCCGGCTCCCTGAAAAATTGCGCGGTTTTTACGCCTGAGTTTTACCGGTTTTCTCCGCAATCACGGATTTGATGAATTCGACGAATAAAGGATGCGGACGGTTGGGCCGTGACAGGAATTCCGGGTGAAACTGCGACCCCAACATGAAAGGATGATCCTTCAACTCGGCAATCTCCACCAGCAAGCCGTCGGGGGATTGCCCGGAGAAAACCATACCGGCTTGCTGCAAGGCTGCGCGGTAATCGTTATTCAACTCATAACGATGACGGTGGCGTTCTTCGATTAAATCTGCCTGGTAAGCCCGGTAAGCTGCCGTTCCCTTGGTCAATTTGCAGGGATATAAACCCAGGCGCATGGTACCGCCTTTATCAGTGATATGCCGCTGTTCCAGCATCAGATCAATCACCGGGCTGGTTGTTTGCGGGTCAAATTCCGTTGAGTTGGCTTTCGGGTCATTCAGGCAAACGCGCGCCAATTCAACCACCATCATTTGCATACCCAGGCAGAGCCCCAGATAAGGCACCTTGTGTTCACGGGCGTATTTGGCCGCCAGGATTTTGCCTTCGATGCCGCGATGCCCAAAGCCGCCGGGTACCAGGATCCCATCACAGGATTCCATTTCTTCGCGGCCGATGCCTTTTTCCAGTTCCCCGGAGTGGATCCAGCGGATTTCCAATTGGGCATTGTTGAACAAAGCCGCATGCTTGAGCGCTTCGTGCACGCTGATGTAGGCATCGTGCAGCTCGACATATTTCCCAACCAACGCGATCTTGACCTGATACCGGGGTTTTTCTTCCGATTTGATAATGCGCTTCCATTCCGACCAATCCGCTTTCTGGCGGGCTTTAAGATGAAAATATTTCAGAATGTACTCGGCAACTTTAAAATCTTCCAGTACCAGCGGTACGGAATAAATCAGCGGGACAGTGACCAGGGGAATCACTGCGGCCGGCTCCACATCGCAGAATTGGGAGATTTTGTCCAGGATGGATTGCTGCACCGGGTGGTCGGAGCGGGCAATGATCATATTGGGGGAGATACCGATCGAGCGCAGCTCACGCACGGAATGCTGGGTGGGTTTGGATTTCAGTTCATTGGTCGCGCCAATGTGCGGCAGCCAGGTGGCATGCACAAAAAAGGTGTTTTCCCGGCCAAGTTCGTGGCGCAATTGGCGCAGGGATTCCAGAAACGGCTGGCTTTCAATATCACCCACCGTACCGCCGACTTCAACCAGCACAAAATCTGCTTGAGTGGATTCAGCCACATACAGGATGCGTCGTTTAATCTCGTCAGTGATGTGGGGAATGACCTGAATGGTACCCCCCAAATAATCTCCCCTACGTTCCTTGGCGATCACCTCCGCGTAAATTTGCCCGGAGGTCAGGTTGGAAGCTTTGTTCAACCGGATATCGATGAAACGCTCATAATGGCCGAGGTCGAGGTCAGTCTCGGCGCCGTCATCCAGAACGAACACTTCGCCGTGCTGGTAAGGGCTCATGGTTCCGGGATCGACATTCAGGTAGGGATCCAATTTTTGCACGGTAACGGAAAAGCCGCGTTCTTTCAGCAAACGTCCGATGGCAGACGCGGTGAGACCTTTTCCTACGGAACTGATGACACCGCCGGTAAAAAAAACAAATTTAGATTTGAGGTTGGGTTTTGGATTGACCATAATTTATAAATCCTTCTGGTGTATTTAAGAGAAGCGGGGAGGGTTGTTGGAAAAACCCTCCCCGAATGGACGAGTGTTTGGTTTATTTTTCTTTGGATGCTGACAAATGCTCACTTTGCTCCTCGAAAAAACCTAAATGTAGTGTACCACAACAAAACAACCCCCGCATATGGGCGGGGGTTGTTTAATCTTAAAATATTAGGCGCGGGTATTGAGCGTTCGGGAAAGGATGTCTTCCTGCTCGTTGGAACCCTTTTTGCCCTTCCTGGATTTGACTGTTTTCGCGGGCGCGGCCAATCCGGCTTTTTCCATTGCTTCGCGCATGGCGATTTCCATGAATGTAGGCTCGGGTTCTGCTGCGGTTTCCGCGGATTCGATCTCAACCTCTTTACGCGCAGCTTTCTTCTTTCTGCGTCCGGTATGAGCCGGGGTGATTTTGACGCCTTCGATCTCATCCAAACCGGGCTGCAGCGCTTTCATGCTCAACTTGATTTGTTTGCGGCGGCGGTTAAAATCGAGAATTTTCACTTCAACCTCATCCCCGACGCTCACCACTTCGGAGGCATTCTTGACGTAGCCCTGGGTGAGTTCGCTGATGTGAACTAAACCCGGTCGTTCGGCGCCAATGTCGACGAAAGCGCCAAATTTCTCAAGCTCGACGACTTTACCTTTCAGCACCATATCCTTATCGATTTCGCGCCATTCCAACTGGAGAGGTTCGATCATGGAGACTTCGATTCGGTCGTCGCGCACATTGCGAACGTAGACATCCACCTCCTGGCCTTCTTTCAAAGTATCCTCAACGCGCAAGATGGGCTGTTTGTTATCAGTTACGATTTGTGATACGTGTAATAAGGCTGGCTTTTCGACACCGACATCAACAATGGCACCCGCCTTGGTCGTCTTCAAGACTTTACCCTTGAGGTGCATTTTCCTTTCCAGTTGATTCATCGATGTGATACCAGTAGCAACATCCGAAGTCATTAACCTGTTCTCCTATCCGTTGGACTTAAGCAGTCGTTGATTATACCTGCGTGGAAATAACCTGTCAATTTAATTTTTCTTCCGTTATGGTGGCTGTTTGGGATTGCAGCAAGTAGTCGATTGCGGCCTGGCGTTGCACGTCCCTGCGCGCCTGGATATCATCCTCAGTGAAATCAACCTCGATATCCGGTGTAAGACCGTTTTCCTGGATTTGCCTGCCCATAGGCGTCAGCCAGCGGGCAATGGTCACCCGCACTGCGCCGTTATTATTCACTAACGGTATCCAGTTTTGGATCAAACCTTTCCCGAAGGTGGTGGTACCGATTAATTTCGCCCGGCCGCTATCCTGCAGCGCACCTGCCATGATCTCGGAAGCGGAGGCAGATCCGCCATCCACCAATACAACCAAAGGTATATCTGTCGCGAGCGGTTTTCCGTTGGCAAAATATTCGTCGTGTGATCCATCACCCCATTCCTCTATCAGGATCGTCCCGGAGGGAATGAAGTTTGACGTGATCTCAACGGCAGTGTCCACAAAACCCCCTGAATTGCTGCGTAAATCCACAATCAAGCTGGTGGCACCCTCGTTCAGCAGGTTGGTAAGAGCGCTATTGAATTCATCCGCAGAATTGGAACTGAAGGAGTACAGGCGGATATATCCGATATTGTTCTGCAGCATCTCTTTTTCGACGGTCGGAATGGCGATCACTGCGCGGGTGATTTCAAAATCAAACCGTCCGGATTGACCTTCCCTCTCGACAGTGATTTTTACCAATGTCCCGGCAGGGCCGAGGATCTTGTTTAACACCAGTGCAGGATCAATACCGGTCATATCCTCGCCGTCGATTTTCACCACTCTATCGCCCGGTTTGATACCGGCTGCTTCAGCGGGTGAACCGGGCATGGCACTGATGAAAATCAGGGCATCGCCGGAGGTGTCTACGTATGCGCCGATGCCGGTATATTCGCCGAGCAGCGGCTTGTTCTGCTGTTCGTATTCTTCAGGGGTCATGTAAGCTGTGTAAGGATCACCCAGGCTGTCCATCATCCCTTTGATCGCTCCCTGCATCAATTTTTCATCATCCACAGGTTGTTCCAAGTATTGGTCGTGTACGATATTCCATGCCTGATAGAATGGCTGGAATAATTGATCGAATTCAGCGCTTTCCGAACTCACCAGGTTGATGCGCAGGAGAAAACCAGCCAATCCACCCAATGAGAAAATCAGCAAGCCCAGCAGAATTTTGATTTGAAGTGGAATTTCTTTTCTAATTTTTGGGTTATTCATTGATTATCCTTCGGCCACCTGTTTCTCTAAAAAATCAGGCAAATCAAAAAGCGACTCGATTCTGTGGGGGAAATCGGAGTGGTGATTTGTACTAATCAAAATGCCCAAGAAGCCGGATTGTTCAGCCGCCACTACGTTTGGCAGATAATCATCCACAAAAACACATCCGCTGGCTGAGGATAAACCGGTCAAATCCAAAGCTTTTTGGTATGATTCCGGTTCCGGTTTCACGAAGGGGCTCATTTTTTTTACGTCGATGATATCGGCGAATTGATCTTCAATTTCCAGATAACTCAGCACGTTACGCGCGTGCGCCTCATCTGCATTGGTCAGGATGATCTTGCGATGGGTGAGCGAGCGCAGCATGCCAGCCAGGTTGGGATCTTTAACCAGGTATTGTGACAGATCCACATGATGCACATACTTCAGATAATCATCTTCGTTTATCTGATACAGACTTTTCAACCCCTGTAAAGTCGTCCCGTAATTCTCACGACAATACAGGCGGAATTCATGGATGCCAGACAACTGCATGTGCATCTCTTCAATCAAGAAAAGCTCAATGCGCATGCCGATGGCTTCCCATAATCCACAATCAGCCGGATAAATTGTATTATCGAGGTCGAAAAATATGGTATGAAACATTCGACCGCAAGTATAACTTTAAAAACATTCTTTATATATAATTCCTAACAAATCATGACGATCAAAATTCTTTCGCAAAATGTGGCATCCAAAATCGCCGCCGGTGAAGTGGTGGAACGGCCGCTGTCGGTGGTCAAGGAACTGATGGAAAACGCGATTGACGCGCAAGCCGGCGAGATCCGTATCCGAATCGAAAACGCAGGTCAGAGCCTGATTCAAGTGGAAGATAATGGCGTTGGAATACCGCAAGCTGAAGCCGGCCTGGCGCTGCAGCGGTATGCGACCAGCAAGATCAGTGAAATCGATGATTTGGAACGGATTAAAACGCTGGGTTTCCGCGGGGAAGCGCTGGCTTCAATCGCAGCAGTTTCGCGTTTCGGATTATTCACGCGCAGCGGGCTGGAAAGCGTGGGCGTTCAATTGATCTCGGAAGGCGGCGAAACGGTCCATCAGGAACCGGCCGGATTAAAAGAGGGTACACGCATTGTGGTGGAAGACCTGTTTTTTAACGTACCCGCGCGCAGGAAGTTCCTGAAATCCGAACAAACCGAGCGGCGCAACATCATTGACCTGGTCTCGCGCTACGCCTTGTTTTATGCCGGGATTCGCTTTCATTTGCAAATGGAAGGTAAAGAAGTACTGGCAACCAATGGCAATGGAGACCGCAGGGAGGTGCTCGCGCGGATCTACGACCTGCAGACCGCCCGCGCCATGCTGGAGTTAAAAGTAGTGGATGATTTCCTGGGAATCGATGGCTTCATCAGTCCCACCGGTATTTCACGCTCCAACCGTAAGGAGATTTTCTTTTTTATCAACGGCCGATTGATCAGCGATACCGCATTGGTTTCGGCCGTGACCCAGGGGTATCAGAATTTGTTGATGGTTGGGCGTTACCCGCTGGCGATGATTTCTCTCACTATTGATCCAGCAGAGGTGGACGTGAATGTGCATCCAACCAAGGCGGAAGTGCGCTTCCGCGAACCCGGCCGGATTTTCAGCCTGGTGCACAGCGCGGTGCGTAAAACCGTCTCGGCTTTTTCCGATGTTCCCCGTTTGTCCCCAACATTCTGGTCGGGCAGTTCCAGCCGCACAGCGCAAATAGACCCGGCCTGGTCGTTTGCCGCCCAAGCCGGCGCAGCCTTGCCGGAATCGCAGCCATTTCCGCCATCAGCGCCAAAGGACGTAAATGTTCAAGGTGCTGAACCGACTCTGGTAAGAGTACCCTTATTACGTCTGGTGGGGCAGATCGGGCGGATTTATTTGGTTGCCGAAGGGCCGGATGGGTTGTATTTAATCGATCAACATGCCGCACATGAACGCGTTTTGTTTGAGCGTTTCCGCTCCCTTCACACCCAAAATGAATCGCAATATCTACTGGAGCCTATGGTTGTGGAAATCCCCGGCAGGTTGGACAAGGACCTGGAAAACCAGGTGGAAACGCTCAACCATCTTGGTTTCAAAGCCGAGAATTTCGGGCCTTCAACTTACCGGATTACCGCCATCCCCCTGGTCATCAGCCATTTCGATCCTGCTGAGGCGTTTCTCAGCGCGCTCGAAGAGGATGAGGAGGATGAATCATTGGTGGAAAGCGCCCTGGAAGATAAATTGATCACGCGCATTTGCAAACGCGTTGCCGTAAAAGGCGGACAGATACTTTCAAACGAGGAACAGGAAAGACTCATCCGCGATCTGGAAAATTGCCAATCGCCGCGCACCTGCCCGCATGGCAGACCCACCATGATCCACCTTTCCGTGGATCTGCTGGAGCGGCAATTCGGAAGGCGCGGCAGCCGCTGAGTCTATTAAGGCAGCAGCCGGCGGCAGATCTCCGGTAGAGTCTCGATCAGGTCTGCATGGATGACGATATCCGCCAGATGATCCAGATGCGTATCAGTCATGGTGTTGATAATCAGGCATGCGCCATGAGCCAGGCCGCTCTCGGGCAGGGAATTTGCCGGATACACTTCCAGCGATGACCCCACTACCAGGATCAAATCCGCCTGGTCGCATAAATCATGGGCGCGCATCCATGCTTTCAGCGGTAACTGTTCTTCAAAAAGAATTACGTCCGGTTTGAGTACACCCCCGCAATCCGAACAACGCGGGTAATGCGACTTTTCCAATTGCTCTTCAATCAACCAGTTGTCTTCGTAATGCTTTCCGCACGCCAGGCAGGTGGCGGTTTTCGCGTTGCCGTGCAATTCGATCACTTCTTTTGAACCGGCTTTTTGATGCAGACCATCGATATTTTGCGTGATGACAGCCTGAATAATCCCGGCTGCTTCCATTCTTGCCAGGTAGAGATGCGCCTGGTTCGGTTTGGCAGCTCTGGCGATGGCGATCAACGGGCGGATCCAGCCATAGAATTTTTCAGGGTGATGGCGGAAGGCGGATAGCGAGGCTACTTCGAAAGGATCATACTGCTCCCATAAGCCGGAATGGGGAGAGCGAAAGTCGGGAATACCGGAAGGCGTGGAGATACCTGCACCGGTGAAAACCACTGCCCGCTTCGAAGCCTGGATTTTTTCAACTGCCGAATGGATCAATTCTTCATCACGTTTTAACATGATTCCTATCACTCCCGTCAGTCGCGAGTTCAAGGCCAACCGCGATGCTATAATTTTCGCATGCTTTTGGATAATGTAAAAGCAAAATTGCACAATGAATGCCAGTTGAAACCAAACGATCAGGTAGTTGTGGGGGTATCGGGCGGCATCGATTCCATGGTGCTGCTGCATCTCCTGATCCATTGCGGATTCAGACCGGTCGTTGCTCATTTTAATCACCGCATTCGACCGGCTGCGAAAGCAGACGCGGAGTTCGTCCGAAATAGCGCTGCCCGATATGGGCTGGAATTTGTCCTGGGTACGGCCGATGTTCCCGAGTTGGCAAAACTGAATGGAGAGACGATCGAGGAGGCAGCGCGCAACAACCGCTACCGCTTCTTATTTGAGGTTGCGCAAAACCGCAAGGCAGCGGCCGTCCTGACAGCTCATCAGACGGATGACCAGGTTGAAACTGTCCTGATGAATTTGTTGAGGGGGAGCGGATTGAACGGTTTGGCGGGCATGCGGCCGCGCGCAATCAGCGCTTACCACCCCGGCATCCCGTTGGTCCGTCCACTGTTGAGTTGCTCGCGGGAGGAGATTGCGAGATACAGCCAGGCGGAGAAAATCAGTTTTGTCGAGGATGAAAGCAACCAGGATACAGCTTACCGGCGGAATCGCATCCGCCTCGAACTCATTCCGATTTTGGAAAAATATAACCCACGAATCAAACAGCAACTCCTGCGCACAGCCTGGCTAACGGCCGGTGATATGGACCTCCTGGAAGGCGTGCTGCGGGATGCGCTGGACTTGTGCGGTTTGCGCAGTGAAGAAGGATATGGGGAGATTGACCTTAAGTCTTTTGGGGAATTGCATCCGGCGCTGCAGCGGCGGGTTGTAATGCATTATTTGCAGGCATGTTTTCCGCAAGAGAAAGACCTGGGAAGCCAGCAAATTGAAGACTGCCGCCGATTACTCAACCGCGAAATACGAACATTGAATATGCAGCTTAATGATGTCATTCTGATCCGTATTGAGGAAGAAAAGGGAAAATTCCTCTCCGCGGGACGTTCCGGCAAGAGTGATCCGAATTGGCCGAACCTGGAAAAGGATTTGGAAATTGCGGTTCAACCTGGAATCACTGTTCTTTCAAGCGGATGGAGAATTAAACTGGAAATTTTATCCAAGGTGACCTGTGGCGAGAATTATCGAAAAAACAGGGATGGTTTTCAAGCCTTCCTGGACGCCGGGCGGTTAAGCAAAAAGTTAAACCTGCGTACCTGGCGCGGGGGGGATCGTTATGACCCATTGGGAATGAAAGGAAAATGGGTGAAAGTATCCGATTTCTGGGTAAACCATAAAGTACCGTTGCGCGCCAAAGACCATTGGCCTTTGGTGTTTTCAGAAAACAAGCTGATTTGGATTCCCGGATTCCAACCCTCCGAATCGGTCAGGGTCACCGAACAAACCCGGGAAATCCTGTTATTAAATTTATTTAAACCTGATGATCCCCGCTGACGTACGTCCGGGATAATTCCTTCAATTTCAGGCTGATTTCACGCCACTGGATCTTGGAAATACCCAGTTTTTGGCGGATCGCATCCGACTCCATGCCAGCCTGGCGATCTGCCAGGGCGCAGTTCCAGCGGCACATGGAAAATGATACGTGTTTTGCAATCCCGGCTGCCTTTCCAATATCTTCCAGTACGTACTCCAAACGGCGGGGTGACCAGGGAAATACCGCATTCTCCAACTTGTATTGCTGCAGGTAGCGTTGATAAATTTCCATCCATTCCGCTGAGACCGGTATTTTTCTCTCTTTATTGCGGTCCTTTTGGTCCGGGTAGCGGACGAAGATATAACTTCCCGTTTCTTCATTAAAAACGTGAGCCAATTTTAAGTTCAAGCACTCACTCTTTTTGATACCTGTTTCCAGGATCAATTGCAGCAAAGCCAGCGGGCGTTGATCCGGGTTCTCGCCTTCAGCGAATTTTCGGGCCGTTTCGGTTACCCGGTCAACTTCGGAAATCGTCAGGATTTCAGGCAGTGGACTGATGACGGAATGCTGCAGGATGGCATCTGCCGGGTCGGTACCAATGCGGCCATGTTCAGCCAGCCAGCGAAAGAACGACTTAAGCGTCGTGATGCGCCGGGCCAGGCTCTTGGGGCTGCAGGGAATGTTTCTACCGCGCCCGCTTTCCAACCACTCGATAAAGTGCGTCAGGTCAGTGGTGGTGATATTGCCGACAGTTTTATCCGCCGGAAGATATTTAGAAAGCAATCGCAAATCACCCCGGAAGGATTTAACTGTGTATTGTGAACGACCTTGATCCAGTAAGTAGATTTCCCAGATATCCATGGCAGCCATGATTGAAGATTGGCTGTCAACGTGCGCGTTGGGAATATTTGCTTGATTCATAGGAAACTCCCATTATTCGTATAGGTTAATTGGAGTTTAAAGGATTTGGATGATTAAGTCAAGCCAGATTTCAGGGTGTATACACTGCCTGCTTTACAATTTCCCAGATCGCTTCGTAATTCGGCAACAACACATATGCACCTGAATCTGGAAAAGTATAAGGGGTCACTTCGAAAGTACCAATGGCGTAGCGTTGGATGCGGTTGGGATCTGCGATCAGGGCTGGGGCTACATTAATGAACGCGACGAAATCGCTCAAGGTCATATCCGTTTCAACACTGCTGATGAATTCATTGTAAATCTCGGGGGCGTTGGATACCGCATCCAGGGACATGAGTTCTTTGAAAAAACCAATTAACGTTTCCTGCGCCCGGCGGGTACGATCAAAATCATTGGAGGTATAGCGTGAGCGAACGTACCATAATGCCTTTTCCCCATCCAGCGTTTCCGTACCCGGGCCAACGGAACACCAGGAATGGGGCGCGTAGGATAGGTCGCAGCGGTCGGCTGTGTTTTGCGAAGCTTCGATTTCAATACCGCCCAAAGTGTTTACGATGTTTTTAAATCCCTGAAAATTGGTCATGATATAGTGGTCGACATGAATGGCGAAGTTATGCTCAAAAGTTGAAGCCAGTAAGGGAAAGCCGCCGTAACCCATGGCAGTATTGATCCGTTCCTCCTGCAGTCCCGGAATTTGAACGTACAGGTCGCGCGGAAAAGAAAGCAGGCTCACCTTATTCTCGCGGGTGTAAATCGAAACCAGCAGGATCACGTCCGTACGATAACCGCTATTGGCGCGCCAATCCGATCCCAAAATCAGAATATTGATTTGCCCGTTGGGTGGAACCAGGCCGGGATTGGGAACCAAAGCATCGTTGATCGGCTGCGCGTCATTGGTTGGCGTAGCAGTCGAGTAAAACGGCTGGAAAGCAGTTGGCTCAGCGGAGTGGTTTTTTAGTGCATCCGCTAAAAGCTGAATTTTCCCGCCTTCGTTTCCAAGCGATGGCAGGGAACAGGCGAGGATAAATACCATGATCAATGCTGAAAGAAGCAGAGTGTGGCGGTTATTATTCATTTTTGTTCACGCAGCATCCAACCTTAATAATTAACTTGCAATATCGATGCCAAAGACAAAATCACGTTTGCATTATAGCACTTTGCCAATATCGTCTTAAAAAAAGCCGACCTGCTGTTGACAAAACCTGCCTTTTTGATAGAATTGCACCATTGTTATGCCGGAGTGGCGGAATTGGCAGACGCGCTACGTTCAGGGCGTAGTGAGCAATACGCTCATGTGGGTTCAAATCCCACCTTCGGCATTCATACCCTGTGTTGCAGGGTATTTTTATTTAATTGAAAACCCAATTTATATGGGGTAAGATTGTAATATGCCAAAGATCAAAGGATTTTGGAAGCGTTGGATTTTTTTTGGGCTGATAGTCCTCCTGTTCTTCATGGTGATGGGATTGAACTCGAGCCTCACGGAATATTTCCAGCTAACCGGCCAACGTGGGCAGATGAAAAACCGGATCGAAAATCTCAAGGCGACCCAATATGCCCTGGCTACTGAAATTGCTTACGCTAAATCGGATAAGGCGGTGGAAGAATGGGCCAGGACATACCAGCGGCATGTGCAACCCGGAGACCAGGTGATCATCCCGCTGTCTCCTCAGGAATTTACCCCTGAGATGAATTATGTGCAAACCCCAACCCCCAGCCAGGAAGAAAAATGGCAGATCTGGTGGGAACTTTTCTTTGGCGAGTGAACGAAAGCGAGCGGTTTTTTTTAAGTTAGAATAGGCCTGTAAGCCGAAATAGCTGATGAATTTGAAAACCGAATAAGAGAAAAGGAATAAGAATGCTAGGAAGGCAATCACCTCAAAATGTAATCGATTCGTACCGAAAAAAGAGACCATCCCTGCCGGTATTTCTGGCGATCATGTCCATTATCCTGGTGATATTAGGTCTGGTGATCATCATTATGGGCATAAGCGGCGGCGGATTGAAATTAAACCTGTTCAGCAAGGAACCCACCGCTACCAGCACTATGCCGCCCACACCGGTTTTATCGGCTACACCCACTTTTCCGCCAACCGAGTCTCCCACCCCAACAGTGACCATCTCGCCAACTCCATCGGGGCCAACGGAATATGAAGTTCAGGAAGCGGATACATGTTATGGAATCGCTGTAAGGTTCGATGTGGATTTGGCGACTTTGCTGGCAATCAACAATTTCCCGGATGGGCAATGCCCAATCATACCGGGGCAGAAAATAAAAATTCCTGCGCCAGGGCAATCCCTGCCCACCACCACTCCAGTTCCTGCGGATGTGGAAGCCGGCACCAAGATCACCTACAAGATCCAATCCGGCGATTCGCTGGCAACCATTGCCCAAAAATTTAACACCACGGTGGCCGATATCGTCAAACAGAATCCGGGTAAATTAACCGAAGATTCCAATAATATTTCCATCGGGATGGAAATAACGGTCAGGGTGAATATCGTCACTCCCACGCCGACTTTCGCGCCAACCAGTACATTAGCGTCCTGAGTGATTTTTAAAGAAAATAATAAGGCTGCCATTTTCATTTGGCAGCCTTATTATTTTCTTTTAGTAACGCTATTTCTGTTCATTGATTAAGGACAAAATTTCAGCTTCCACACGATAGTCAGTTTCCAGGCGGCAGACCTCACTCAATATCTGATACGAACCCTGCCCCATGATTGACGCAATTGCCCAGGCGGCATGCAGCCTGAGGAGCCAGGAAGGATCGTGAAAAAGCGTGTTTTCCAGGATCGGAAGGCATTCCTGGCTGCGGGAATTTCCCATGGCGATGATGAGATTGCGCCTGAATCCCTGGAAAGTCGCCCGGGTGATGGGTGTACCGCCGTATTTCGATTGAAATGTCTCGACGGATAATTCCATTTCGCGGATTAAATCAACCGTTGGTTCAATCACCAAACTGGAATTCTGATCAGTCAAATTTCGGAGAATGTACTCATTATGTGGGCAGGCGAGTTGACATTCCTCGCAGCCAAAAATCCGATCTGCAATCACCGCTCGCAGGTCGCCGGGGATAACCCCTTTATATTCAATTGTCAGATAAGCAATGCAGCGATTGGCATCCACGCTGTGATTTTCGGTAATACAGCCGGATGGGCAGGCGGTGATGCAGCGGCGGCATTGTCCGCAGAGATCAGTGGTGAAAGGTTCGTCAGCTTCGATTAGCAGGTCGGTTAATAAAACCGCTAAATATTGAAAGGACCCATAACTCGGGGTTATCAGAAGCGAATTTTTCCCAATCCACCCCGCGCCCGCCATAAAAGCTGTGTCCTTTTCCAGAATTGCGGATGAATCGATGAAAAAGAGAAATCGATTTTTCCGGCCGCTGACCTGGTCGATTGCAGCGGCGAATAATTTGGTTTTTTTTCTCAAGTAATGGTGGTAATCCTGATAAAGCGCGTATGATGCAATCCGGCCGGTCGGAGCGCTGCTGTTCTGGATCCGTATCCCGGAAGATGTCTGGTATTTGTATGGATATCCCAGGACGATCAAGGTTTGAGCACCCGGTAGCAAAGCGGCAGGATTGGCGCGGGCTGCCCGGGTTCTATCATTTTTTAGATAGTCCATACCCGCTGCATATCCCCCGGAAAGCCATTCAAGATATTGTGGATAATGCAAAGGACGCCCCGGAGTTGTGAAGGAACAAAAGGAAAAGCCAAGGCTGGCAGCCTCGGCTTTAATTTTTTCTTTCAGATCTTGCATCTCTCACCAAGAGGATGCGCGAAATTAACCTGCGGGAGTGGCTGTTTTGATCGCTTCAGGGTCTACATCGATGTAAACATAAAGTTCTTGACCAAAAAGCTGTCCATTTGGATTCATCAGGAACCAGCGGGAAAAATGCTCTCCAAAAGCATTGGGGGCTTTAAACGAGATGCTTAGATCGACTTCCTGTCCGGGCGTGACGGTGGTTTTCAATGGAATCACGGCATTGGCGCCCCAGGTGTTATCGTCGATGTTGACCAGGCTATATGAAGAATCCCAGGTTGTCACACCGGTGTTTTTCACCTTCCAGGTTTTGGTAAAACGCTCATTCAGGTAGAATTTTGCCCCATCCGGGACGGTGACATCGGCAACCCATGCTGCGGCGTCAGAAGTGGTTACCGGTTGCGTTGGCGCTGCTGTCCCTGCTGCCGGGAGCGTCACGGCAGTTCCTGGCGTTGAACCTGAAGCCGGTACTGTCATTGCCACAGTGGGCGTGGCGGGCAGGGTGGGAGTGGGCGCCAGGGTTGCAGTGGGCGATGGCGTCAATAGCGCAATCTGCGTCATTTGGGCTGACACGGTTTCGGCCACCTGGGTCATGATTGCATTGGGATCGACAGTGGGTGTGGGTTCAACTCTGGGCCCGCAGGCGCTGGTGGTAAGAATCAGCGCACCGGCCAATAATCCATAAACAAGCTCTCTCTTTTTCATCTCTTGACTACCTTTTTTATGTTTAGTTCTGCACCGAGAGCAGAATCATCGGGTCAAGCAACTCAAAGCGGTTGCTGACTCGCCAGACACAATAATTATACCTTTCTGCCTCGGTCGACTGAACGGTATAGTATGCCATACTTTCGAATCTTGCACCAGACGGCCCCACGCGCGCTTCGAAGTGAAGATGCGCATTGGAGGACTGGCCGGAATTCCCGACGTACCCCAATTGCTGCCCGCAGGTGATAATATCACCTACTTTTACCAACGGCATCTCTTTCATATGGCCATACAGGAGATAAAGCGAGCGATCCGACTCGCTCAGCGTGAAACCCAACTCGCCATTGGACGGGCAATTTACGCGCGGATCGGAGACAACCGTGGGTTGAATTTCCGGTAATTTCAATTTTGCCAGCAGATCGGGATTCAAATTATTCAGAGGTGTTTCGATAATCACGGCGTAGCCGTAAGGATTTTTATCAACCAGGACAGTCACCACCTCACCCGCCAACGAAGCGGTAATAGGTATCCCCTCGATGCCAACCAGATCCTTGAAGCGATAAAATGCGAAATCCACCCCGTGATGCCCGTCGTCGTTTTTTGGATGAGGTGTCTTGTAGGGTTGGGTGATAATACCGGTTAATTCGTTTAATTCAATACCATCAAGCGGCGAGCACACTTTTTCAATGTATGTTGTAGTTGGGGTGGGCGGAATGGGTGTTTCGGTCGGAAGCGGCGTTACGGTGGCGGTCGGCGCTTCTAACGAAGGGATAGTAGTTGAGGTGGCGCTGACATTGGCGGCAGGTGCTGCGCAAGCACTGAATAGTAAAATCGTTAGAAACAGGAAAATAATCTTGCGCATACTCATGATCTCGTTTGAATTTTGCGGCATTCCAGGTAGAACCGCTTTTCGTTGGCTTCACCCATCGAGAAAGTCTTGCGCGGGAGTTCACCATCTTTGATCACCGCTTCGAAGAGACGTGATTTAGCCAGCGCAGGCAGGTAGATGCCGGCATTGTTCCCGGTTGTTCCTAATTGGCTAATGGCATCATCTCCATGAACGTAATCAATTTCGTCCATGCCTTCCTTACTCCGCAGGTGATCCAGGAATTCCTGGACGCTGCCGACTGTCAACGCATGCCGGGGATCTTTCAATATTGCCAATCCGCAAATGCCGGAATGGAAAACCCCGAATTTTTGGGAGGATGGCGATTGGGCAATTACTTCATTCTTCATGGATAAAAAATCATCCTGCATTTCGAAATCGATCTTTTCCTGCCAAAATTCGCACATCGCGGAAAGGAGATCCACATGGACATTCTTCAGTAAGCGGTGAATCGGTTCAAAAACAATGCCTTCATCATGAATATTGACCAGTTCCACCAGGGCAAAGCGGGCGGGGTGATCAGCGGAAACACCGGACTTGATCTCTTCCCAGATCGATTTGGCTGTTGCCAGTGAATGATTCCCGTCGCCAACCGCGTACAGGAAGGGTGTCTCGTCCTTTTCAAGGTGATAACGACGCTTGAAAGACGAAGGCGCCGCCAGGTTTTCCAGCGCTTTCACAATATTTTTTTCAATTCCAGCGTCATTTACCAGAAAGCCCTCAAGATGCCCGCCGTTTTGCATCAGGTCGAAATCGTAAAGCCGTTCCATAGCTGTTTTGTATTTTGTCAGCGGTTCGATGACGGTTCTTTCAGGGTCATCGATTAACACCAGGATATGGGGAATTTCCAGTAAAGCCGTTTTACGAATCCTGATGCGCGGAGGCAGGCGTTCGATGATCGTGCCCTCGGTGGCGCGAATCATCGAACGGGAACCTTTGTTGAAGCTGTACTGCTCGAGATCGAGAGCGGCGATTAATCCTTTGCGGGTGTGATGTTCCACCTTCCGCTCGGTATAAATAAAGCCGTTTACGGGTGTTAGGACACCCTGTTCAAGGTAGCTGCGCATGGTTGCGTCAATGTTCTTTTGATGCGCGGCTTCCCGTGGCGTACCTAAATATGCTTCAGGAAGGATCATTTTATATGTTGAGGGAGCGTCGCCAACCAATTTTTCCACCTTTTGCCAGTAATCCGGTTGAGATGTGTATTGATCGCAGGCGACCACGGCCCATTTTGAGTAATCGATGTTTTTTGCCGGAAGATAAACTTCCGGAGCTTGAATGCCGATACTTGGGTATGTTTTCATTCTTGTTTAGAATTCCTTCTTCCGGTTCCCGGTGAGGTTAAAACATTATAACATTCACGATTTTTCAGTTCGCCAGCCACCTTGACGGGGTTTACGGAATCCTATAAAATTTCTCGGCTTGATATTAAATATCCATTTTGAGCATCAAGGCGTTATAATAATCAGTTGTGTTTCATACAGAAAAGCAAGAATCTGAAAAACGACTCCTTTCTCGTCCCTCAGAGATAATTGCTTCTGATGATCCAGTAAATAGGAAAAATATACAGGAGAAGCAAACATGGTTAAACTGCGTTTAAGGAGAATTGGTTTACGGAACCAACCCAGTTACCGTATCGTGGCAATTGACAAGGAAAGGGCTCGTGATGGACGGTTCCTGGAAATTTTGGGTTCCTATAATCCACGCACAGAACCTTTCACCTTTGAGGTTGCTGAAGATCGTATTTACTACTGGCTGGGAAACGGCGCTCAACCCAGCGAATCCGTCGCGAAATTGTTCCATGCGGTGGGTTTGATGGATCGCTTCAATAAAGTCAAAGCGGGCGAACCTGTTGAGAAGGTTCTGGAAGAAGCCAAGAGCTACTATCAAACTCGACTGGTTGCACCAAAAACCCGAAAATAAAGTGCTCCGAAGGAATAAGCGGAATCGCCTTTTGGGAAGGGAGAAGCTGTGAAAGAACTAATTGAATACATTGCCGATCAGTTGGTTGAAGATAAAAGCCAGGTATCGGTGACCGAAATGGAAGAGAATGGTCGTATTCGAATTGAGCTGAAAGTCGCCAAGGACGATATGGGGCGTGTGATTGGTAAAGGCGGCAGAGTAGCCAACTCCATTCGTGTCTTGTTGAGAGTGGCTGCTGCCCGGGAAAATAAACGCGCAACACTGGATATCGTTGAACCCTGAAAATGCCCCGAATAAGAAGCAAGAGCAATAACCAAGTTGTAAATCCCTCAGGCTCGCTGGAAAAAAGTGAGCCTGAATTTTTAGAAATCGGGAAGATCGGGAAAACTCATGGCTTGCGTGGCGCTGCCTGGATGGATTTATATACCGATTTTCCTGAAAGACTGGTTCCCGGAAAAATCATCTATCTCGGAAAAGACCATCAACCAAAAACAATCCGTTCCTTTTCAATAAATGGTTCGCGCGGATTGATTGGCTTAAATGGCATAGACTCCCCCGAAAGCATGGATGCGCTTAAGAACAAATTAATTTACGTAAAGGCTGATCATCTCCCCAAATTGCCGGATGGTCAATACTATCATCACGACTTGATCGGGATGATGGTCATTGATGAAAACCAGAAAGAGATCGGCAGACTGGTTGAAATCCTGCAAACCGGGTCGAACGACGTTTACGTTGTGGTCGATGAAAAAGATACAACCAAAGAAACCCTTATCCCTGCGATAAAATCAAGTATTATCAACATTGATATACTAACCAAAACCATGATGGTCAGATTGCAGGAGTGGGTTTAAGCTTGGATGCAACAGATAATAAATATTGGGTGGGATTCAGCAAAGTAAAAGGCATCGGAGCAGCCAGAACCAAGCTGCTGCTGGATCGTTTCGGCGATCTTTCCAGCGCCTGGAATGCCACTGGGGAGCAAATGCGCGAGGCGGGGCTGAGTCCAAAAATCACCCAAGCGTTCCTGGATGTACGGAAAAACATCGATCTGGACCGCGAACTGGATCATATCCTGCGCTCAGAGATTCGCATTCTCACAATTGAAGACAATGAATACCCCAAGAGATTATTAAGTATTGAATTTCCCCCGCCCGTGATTTTTGTTAAGGGAAAAATCGTTGAGACCGATGAGTATGCTGTGGCGGTGGTTGGGACCCGCCATGTTTCTTCGTATGGCAGCCAGGTGGCTGGGGAATTGGGGCGTTTCCTGGCGCAGAATCACATCTGCGTGATCAGCGGCCTGGCCCGCGGCGTTGACGCGGTTGCCCATCGCGCAGTTTTGGAGGGGGGCGGCCGGACGATAGCTGTATTGGGTTCCGGTGTGGATGTGGTTTATCCGCCGGAACACCGTGAATTGGCAGCCCGCATCATCGAGAATGGCGCCCTGATCAGCGATTATTATCCTGGAACACCTCCGGAAGGAGTTAATTTCCCTCCACGAAACCGCATCATTTCAGGATTATCCCTGGCGACAGTGATAGTCGAAGCGGGTGAGCGAAGCGGCGCTTTGATCACGGCTGAATTTGCCGCCAGCCAGGGCAGGGAAGTGTTTGCGGTGCCCGGATCCATTTATGCTCCCAGGAGCAAAGGAGCCAATCGCCTGATTCGGGATGGAGCGTTGCCTTTGTTGAATTTTTCCGATCTGCTGGAAGTTCTCAATCTTTCACAAGTGGAAGAATTCCGGTATGCCAAGCAAGTTCTACCGGAAAATGATATAGAATTGCTATTAATGAAGACTTTACAGAACGAACCCATGCATATTGATGAAATAAAAGCAACTCTGGGTTTGCCAATGGAAAAAATATCAGCTGCGTTGGTTATGATGAAATTGAAGGGTTTGGTCAAGGAAACTGAAAACCTGACCTATTTATCGATCAATGAAACCGAATCGGGGTATGGTCTCTGATGGAACACTACTATGCAGTGATCATGGCCGGCGGGGGCGGCACGCGATTGTGGCCTTTATCCCGTAAAGAGCGCCCAAAACAATTCCTGCGGCTGGTTGGCGATCAATCCATGTACCAAATCGCAATCGAGCGTATTTTACGTTTATTCCGCGCTGACCATATTTATGTTGTCACCATCGCTCCGCAGGTGGAAGGATTGCACCAGGAGTTTCCCAGTATCCCCGTTGAGAATTTCATCATCGAACCAATGCCAAAGGGAACGGCATCCGTAGTCGGCCTGGCGGCTGTGCATTTGCTTGAGAAGGATCCGGCGGCAGTGATGGCGATTTTGACTGCTGATCATATTATTGAGAACATCCCATTGTTTAATGAATTATTGGAGCAGGGTTTCGAACAAGCCAGACAGGATCATCTGGTTACCCTGGGAATCGAACCTACTTATCCTTCTACCGGATATGGGTATATTCGCGCCGGTGACGCGCTGATTGATGGAAAGTGCGGGCGGGTTGAGAAATTTGTCGAAAAACCGGATGAAGCTACCGCCCGCAATTACCTGGAATCCGGTCGTTATTTCTGGAACTCCGGAATGTTTATATGGAAAGCCACTGTGATACTGACGGAATTTAAAAAGCAGATGCCGGATCTGTACGCCAGTTTGGATGAAATACGCAATCACCTGCAGGCAGGCGATTATGGGAATGTCATAAAAGAAATTTGGTCCGGCATTCATCCGCAAACCATCGATTATGGAATAATGGAAAACGCCGAAGATGTTGTTGTCCTGCCAGCCAGAGGACTGGGCTGGAATGACGTGGGGAGCTGGGATTCTTTGTTTGACATTTTGGCGGCCGATGAAGACGGCAACGTCATTACTAATGAAAAGAATATCCGCATCAACTCAAAGAATACACTTTTCCATACGGAAAATCCGGATAAATTGCTCGCCTTGATCGACACAGAGGATCTGGTGATCATCGACAGCAATCAGGCTTTGCTGGTGTGCAAAAAAGGCCAGACGCAAAAAGTAAAACAAGTCGTTGAAGAAATCAAAAAAAGGAACTTAGATTCTTTTCTGTAGGAGTATAACTTGGAAGCTTACTGCATGAAGTGCAAGGAAAAAAGGGAAATTCAAAATCCAACCCCAGGCTTCAATTCACGAGGAACTCCGGTCACAACCGGCACCTGCGGGGTTTGCGGTACGAAGCTATTTCGTATGGGCGCAACCCCCGCACACGAAGGCCTTACACCCCCCGAGCATGTTAAAAGCGGCAAACGATCCACACCACCTGCTGAACGCAAAGGGAAGATGGTGATTGTCGAATCTCCTGCCAAAGCGCGCACTGTTGGGAACTTCCTTGGAAAAGGCTATATCGTCAAAGCTTCGGTTGGGCACGTGCGCGACTTGCTGCGGTCTCAATTATCCGTGGATATAGAAAACAATTTTGAACCCAAGTACCGAGTACCCAATGAAAAACGGCCGATTGTGAAAGAATTAAAAACCGACGCTCAAAAAGTGGAAGAGATCTACCTGGCGACTGATCCTGACCGCGAAGGTGAGGCGATTGCCTGGCATTTATTGGAAGCAGCGGAACTGGATGGTCAGCGCGTCAAGCGCGTAGTCTTCCATGAAATCACCAAGCCGGCAATTGCTGAAGCGTTTGCCAATCCCCGCCAAATTGATGGAAACCTGGTGGACGCGCAGCAGGCGCGGCGTATTCTGGATCGCCTGGTCGGATATAACCTGACACCCCTGTTATGGGAAAAAGTGCGCGGGCGCCTTTCCGCCGGACGCGTACAATCGGTGACCTTGCGATTGATTGTTGAACGCGAACGGGAAATTGAGGCTTTTGTTCCCGAGGAATATTGGACTATTGACGGCGAATTCAAACCGGAGAACCACAAGACCACTTTCACCGCCCGGCTGGTCCGCATCGACGACCAGGAACCTAAACTGCCCAGCAAAGAAGCGATCGAGGAGCTGCTAAAGGATTTACAGACATCATCGTACAATGTCTCAAAGATCAAGCGGGGAACCCGCAAACGCAAGCCCTTTGCACCCTTCACAACCAGCACGATGCAGCAGCAGGCATCCCGCCAATTGGGTTTCACCGCCAAGCGCACCATGCGCATTGCCCAACAGCTTTATGAGGGCATCGACATCGGGGAAGGCGGCGCAACCGGTTTGATCACGTACATGCGCACAGATTCCACCAATATTTCCCCGATTGCGATCGAAGAGGTGCGCCGTTATATCAAAGAGGTTCACGGAAGTCAGTTTTTACCGGAAACCGAGAATAAGCATCAAACCAAAGCCATGAAAGCGCAAGAAGCGCATGAGGCAGTCAGGCCTACATCCGTAATGCGCGTGCCTGAAAATCTGAAAGCTTATCTAACACCGGAACAATTCAAACTGTATCAATTAATCTGGCGGCGTTTCGTCGCATCTCAGATGGAAGCGGCAGTATATGAAACCCTCTCAATCGAGGTGGCCGGAAAAGGAAGCGTGCATAGCTCGCTTTTCAGGGCATCCGGCTCTCAATTGCAATTTCCGGGTTTTCTGGTCGTTTATGAAGAAGCGCGTGACGAGGATGCAGAGGGGGAAGAAAACAAGGAATTAAAAATTCCCGAAGACTTGGTTGAAGGGCAGCACGTGAAACTAATCAAGCTCAACCCCGAGCAGCATTTCACGCAACCACCGCCTCGCTTTACGGAAGCGTCGCTGGTGCAAACCCTGGAAGAATTGGGTATCGGCCGTCCTTCCACTTATGCGCCAATCATCTCCACCATCCAGGCGCGCGGCTACGTTGAACGCGACGGAAAACGGCTGATCCCGACAGAAACCGGATTCACGGTAAACGATCTTTTGGTGGAGTATTTCCCCGAAGTGCTGGGAGTTCATTTCACAGCTCACATGGAAGAAGACCTGGATGAAATTGCCGGCGGTGAGAAGAATTGGCGGAATGTGATCGGGGAGTTCTACCAGAATTTTGAGCCGCAATTAAAACACGCACAAGCTGAGATGCCAGAAACCAAGGTGGAACCCGAAAAAATCGGCAAGCTGTGTCCGCAGTGCGGACACGACCTGGTGATCAAATGGGGCCGGTATGGAAAATTCATCAGTTGCAGCGATTACCCCAATTGTAAATATACCGAACCATATCTCGAGAAGATCGGCGTTAAATGCCCCAAATGCGGCGGAGAGATTGTAGTAAGAAAATCCCGCAAAGGCAGGATATTTTACGGATGCGAGAACTACCCCAATTGTGACTTTACCTCCTGGAAACAGCCGGTGAACATTCCCTGTCCGGCTTGTTCCGGTTTGCTAACCGTCAAGAACAAGAATGAATTCCAGTGCCTGAATTGCGAAGAAACCTTCCTGATCAGTAATCTAACCCAGGAAGAAACGGCATAGAACTTGCATTAATAATTTCAACTAATAATTGGTTAATTGCAGGAGAGGTTACTATGGAAAAGATAAAAGAGTTATTACGCAAACCGATTGTTTTGCCCGTGGCGGCTTTGATCATCGGGATTATCCTCGGATTGGTCGTGCTTGGCTGGGGTATCTGGCCTTTGGAATGGGTGGATGCATCTCCTGCCGACCTCCAGGTGGATTTCCAACGCGATTATCTTTGCATGACGATCGATTCCTATATCAAGAACCAGGATTTAGGATTGGTACAGCTGCGCTGGAATAGTCTGGGCGAAAACGCGTCCGCGGTTCTCGATTCATTGACTCCCGCGGCATGTGGCTTTGGGTCTTCTAAGGAAATCGAGGCTTTCAAAGGTATTGTCAATTACCAACCCCAAGCCCTGAACGGCAATGGGACAAGCGAATTGTTCACTCAAGAGGAACCTGTTGTTATCAGCCCGGCTCCGGAACCCGAATCCACTTTCTCAATCTTGCCTTTATTGATCCTTGTGGTCCTGACGCTGGCAGTTGGCGGGGTCTTCATCTTCTTGGTGAAACGCAGAGGCAGTAAACCTGCCGGCGGCAACCGCACGTCCCGACCTGCTCGAGCAACGGCTCCGATCAACAAGAGTCAGGTGAGCATGGCTCCCTCCATGCAAGCAGCTCCTAAAAAGGAACCGGCTTTGGCCCAATTCATGACCACCTACCGGCAGGGTGACGACCTGTATGATGATTCTTTCAGCATCGATTCCGTAAACGGCGAGTTCCTGGGAGAATGCGGAGTAGGCATTGCTGAAACCATCGGTGTGGGCGAACCCAAGAAGGTGACTGCCCTGGAAGTGTGGTTGTTTGACAAAAATGATATCCAGACGGTCACCAAAATCCTGATGAGCGAGCATGCCAGCAAAGATGCGGCCATCCGCCAGCGGCTGACCTCAAAAGGCGAACCGGTCCAGGTCGAACCCGGCATGACTTTCCTGATGGAAACGGCCACACTGCAACTGGAAGCCAAAGTGATCGATATGGTATACGCCCGCGGTCCGCTTCCCGAAAACAGCTACTTCTCGCGCTTGACCATGGAAATCTCTGTTTGGGCGAAATAATTGCCCCACTCTATGCAAAAAAAATGAGCCCGGTTGATCCGGGCTCATTGCGTGTTATTGATAATAGGGATCAGATTGGCGGTGAAGCACACAGCAGTCTATTTAATTTTGATGATTTTAAAATTGGTATCGCCAGCCGGCGTCACAACCCGGACGATCTCTCCCACCCGATGTTTGATCAGAGCTTTACCGATTGGGGATTCATAAGAGATCTTTCCCTGATCGGGATCGGCTTCTTTTGATCCGACAATGAAAAATGTTTCCTCATCGTCATATCCTTCTTCACGGACCACAACTTCAGAACCAATTTCGACTTGGTCCCCGCTGCTCTTCTCTTCGATCACGACCACATTTTTGAGGATGTGCTCCAATTCAAGGATGCGGCCCTCCATGAAAGCCTGGTCTTCCTTGGCGCTTGAGTAATCCGCATTCTCGGAAAGGTCGCCCATCTCGATCGCAGAGCGCAGTCTTTGTGCGATTTCAGGCCTTTTTTTCGTGATTAAATATTCCAGCTCGGTCTTTACTTTCTCAATACCCTCGGCGGTTAGGTAGATAACATTATCCATAATTCGTTTTGGTCCATCTCTGTAATGATTGCTGATTTTACTATAAAGTGGATTCAGGATTGAATGCGCGTTCCCAATGATGCACCAGTCAGCATTTTGTATATGTTGCCAGGCTCCTCGCCGGAAAAAATTTGCGCTTGAATTTGCGGGTAGGCGGTGACCACTTCCAGCATCAATTGGACTTTGGCTGCCATACCACCGGTAACATCCACGGAAGCGGAAGCGCCCACGCCGACCCGACCGGAACGGAAACTGGCGGCGTCGATAACCGGAATAATCTCGCTAACATTGGGATAATCCCGCCAAACGCCTGCTTCTTTGCCGGCCAACAGGATTCTATCCGGTTGAACGATTGGCAGCAATTGGGTGAATAAATCCTCTGTGGAGAAAATGATTCCCCCCAGACTCTTATCGAATATAACGTCGCCAAATATGATGGGCATCAGCTCATTTTCCAACGCGGATTGAATAGGCTTTGTATTCCATTCAACAATTTTGCGATTCTCTGTAAACACGGAGGCGGATGCGGGCAGCGAAATCACCGGTAATCCTGCCTGGCTGAATTCCTCGACAATGATCTGGTTCAGCGCGCGGGCGGCATTCCAAACTTTTTGAAATCCCTGCCATTCCGCGGAATTAGTCACGCGTTCCCGAGTGCCGTAATCTTTGGCAGCAAAATGCCCAAACGATCCGGACCCATGCCCCAGCAGGATTCGCAAATCGCTTTGTTCCTGCCAGGCAGCATTGATTTCTCCGGCGATGCGAGCGATGACTGTTTTCCGCGCGGTATAAGGTTTATCCTTGTCCGTGATCAGCGAACCGCCTAATTTTAAGAATATCAACATCATCCCGCCTATTTTACTTCGGTTGAAATAGCTTGAACGGCTCCGGCTGCCAGGAACGCTTTTTGCAGAGATTCTGCCCGCTCGGGGGTGGTCAGCGCAACCATATTTCCGCCTTTGCCGCTGCCGCATAACTTGGCTCCCAGCGCACCAGCCTTCCGGGCGGTATCCACCAGTCGATCCAATTCAGGGCAGGATACTCCCAATTGCTGCAATAGGGCGTGATTTTCGTTCATCAAGCTGCCGATCGCTTCAAGATCCATTTGAACCAATTTCTCTCTGGCTTTTAATGCGATTTGTCCAATTTCGGACAACAGCGCGTCGATTCTTTCAGGTTCGCACTCGCGTTTAGATCGTACTTCCCCAACTACCTCACGGGTCAGTGAATGGATCCCGGTGTTGGCTAGCACGATTGTCAACGGCGATTTAAGAGACAGAAATTCAATTGACTGATTCTTTACAAAGAAAATCGCCTGGTTGAAGGCGATCACGCTATTATCGATTCCTGAAGGATTGCCATGTTGGATCTTTTCCATCTCAAAAGCCAATTCGCTAATGCGTTGAGGAGGAAGGTTGAAACCCAGGAATTGACTTACGCCGCGAATCAGCGCAACCGCAAGCGCGGCGCTCGATCCCAAACCCGAAGCAACAGGAATGGTCGAAGAAATGAGGAGCTCGGCTGCGGGAAGCTGTCTCACGTTCAATTCGGAAGCTGTGAATTGGATGATCTTCCTCACAGGATCAGATTCAGGCAATTCGGATAATAACGCAGTCATTCCGGTATCCTTATTTCGGATCATCCACGTGCCTTGCGGTTGATCGGGTTTCGCCAAAAAACTGACCTTCAGGCTCAATGAATTGAGCGGAACAGCAATGGCCGGAAAGCCATAGACCGCCGCATGTTCGCCGAACAAAATTGTTTTTGCGGGAGCTTGGCTGATAAATACAGGCATGGTGTGTTGCTTATGACAGGTAGAAAATGACAATAACACTGATTCCCCAAAGGATCAGTGCGATCAGGAGCGGCCGATCATTGATCACCAATTCTTCCGGTGCACCGCCGGAGTGCTTGACCTGCAACAGGAATAAATAACGAAACAATCCATACAGCACAAATGGAATGGTCAACATCATGGAATGATTAGCCGGCAGGTTGGGAGCGGAAAAAGTATATAAACTGTATGAAATGATGGTCGTGGCGGATACAATTGCGATTAATTGATCGAGAAATGCCAGCGTATACCCATCGAAAACAGCGCGGTGCTGGTTGGCTTCGGCTGCCAACAGGTTGAGTTCCGCCCGGCGTTTGCCGAAACCGATAAACAGCGACAACAACGTGGTCACCACATATAACCAGGGGGAGAACCGTTCTACCTGAATCAATGAAACCCCAGCGGCCACTCTCAGCACAAAACCGGCAGCGATGATCATCACATCCAGGATCGGAACATGTTTCAGCCATTTAGAGTAAGCCAGATTCATCAACAGGTAAACAGTGCAAACATAAAAGAAATTAGAAGAAAGCTGCCAAGCCCAAAGCAGCGAACTGCCAGCCAGGATAATAGCGAGTAAAATTGCCAGAGGAACACTAATGCGGCCGGATGCTATCGCGCGGTTTTTCTTCACCGGATGCATTTGGTCGGCTTGTATATCAAAAATATCATTCAGGACATAAACACTGCTGGATAAAAAGCAAAAAACGAATATACCGGCAACCGTGCGCTGGACAGCCGGAAGGTTGGTCAATTGACGGTCGAAAACCAGAGCCGCTAATACAAAACTGTTTTTCAACCATTGTTTAAGGCGCAAGCTTGAAATAATATCTTTGAGCATTTCTGAATCTTATCATAAATAAAATAGCGATCGATAACAAGAAACGCATGAAAAAAGTACGCCTGGATATTCTGTTGGTAGAAAAAGGACTGACCGAAAGCCGCAGCCTGGCAACTCGCATGATCATGGCCGGCGAAGTATTGGTCAACGGCCAACTCGCGGTCAAACCCGGCCAAATCGTGAATGCAGATGCGGAGATCAGTTTAAAAACCAAACCGCCATTTGTCTCCCGCGGTGGAGAGAAATTGCTGGCTGCCCTGACAGCATTCCGGTTAACTGATCTGGATGGTTTTGTATGCGTGGACGTTGGCGCTTCAACCGGCGGTTTTACAGATTGCCTGTTGCAGCATGGGGCTGCCAGAATTTACGCCGTGGATGTGGGTTACGGACAATTGCACGAGAAGCTGCGCAAGGATCCGCGGGTCATCAATATGGAAAGGACTAACGCCCGCAGCATTACTGCCTTTCCGGAAGCAATCGATCTGGTTACCGTCGATGCGTCTTTCATATCATTAAAAGTATTATTACCCGTGATCCGGATTTGGGCTGCCGGTAACCCATTGCGCGTGATCGCTTTGGTTAAACCGCAATTCGAAGCCGGGCGGGAATTGGCTGCGAAGGGGAAGGGAGTTATCCGGGACGAGCAAGTGCGCGAGAAATTGGTTGCGGAAGTTCTGGATTTCGCGCAGCGTGAAGGCTTTATTCCGCAAGGGGTTCAATCATCACCGCTGACCGGGCCGAAAGGGAATCGTGAGTTCCTGATCAATCTAGCATTGAATTAAGGCGATCTTTCATTGTCAATTACAATTAGTGAGATGGATAATACTGGATTTCGTGTATACTAATCGATTGCTATGCTGACCAACCACATTCGCAATTTCTGCATTATTGCCCATGTCGATCATGGCAAATCCACACTGGCCGATAGACTGTTGCAAATTACCGGAACCATCTCAGACCGGGATATGAAAGAGCAGATCCTGGATAGCATGGATCTGGAGCGTGAAAAGGGCGTGACGATTAAAGCCTCGGCCGTCCGCATGAACTATCGATACCGGGACGAAGATTACGAACTTAACCTGATCGATACACCCGGACATGTGGATTTTAATTATGAAGTCAGCCGAGCGCTGGCGGCCTGTGAGGGTGCGCTGCTGGTGGTGGATGCCACACAGGGCATTGAAGCTCAGACACTGGCAAACCTGTACCTTGCGCTTGATTCAAACCTGGTCATCATTCCGGTGCTGAACAAGATCGACCTCCCTTCAGCGCATGCTGACGAAATTACCACCGACCTCAGTAATTTGTTGGGGGTGGCGGTGGATGAGATGATCCGCGTTTCTGCAAAAGTCGGAACAAACGTCGAGCAAATTCTGCCGGCGATTATCGAAAAAATCCCAGCTCCCAAGGGGGAGACTGATGCGCCGCTGCAGGCTCTGATTTTCGATTCCCATTACGATTCCTACAAGGGCGTGATTGCATATGCGCGTGTTTTCGATGGATGCATGAACTCAAATGACGTTCTGCAATTGATGTCCACACGGGCTGAATTCAAGCCGGTGGAATTGGGGATTTTCAATCCCAACATGAGCCCGGTTCAGAGTTTGGAGGCGGGAGATGTGGGTTACATCGCCAGCGGTTTGAAGACCGTACGCGATTGCCGCGTAGGCGATACCATCACAAAATCTGCCAACCCGGCTCAAAAACCCATGCATGGGTATAAGAACCCGAAACCGATGGTCTTCGCTGGTATTTATCCGGTGGAGGGGGAAGACTATGACGATCTGAAAGAAGCCCTTGAGAAACTGCAATTAAATGATGCCTCGCTGGTATTTGAGCCTGAAACTTCTCAGGCTTTGAATTTTGGTTTTCGCTGCGGATTTCTTGGGCTCTTCCACATGGAAATTATCCAGGAACGCCTGGAACGGGAATATGACCTGGATATTGTCTTAACAGCACCCACAGTGGAATATGAGGTGATCCTCAGAGACGGTACATCGAAATTTATCGACTCGCCAGTGGACTTGCCGGATGAGGAACAAATTGAGGATATCCTGGAACCGTGGATGGATCTGTGGATCATCACCCCCACGGATTTTTACGGGGCGGTGATGGAATTGGTTAAAAAGCGCAAGGGCAGCTTTCTGGAGCAGGATTACCCGGCTCCCAACCGCGTCCAATTAAAATTCGAAGTACCGCTTTCGGAGATCATTGTGGATTTCTTCGATGAATTGAAGTCAAAAACCCGCGGGTACGCATCCATGGATTACCAATTTAAAGAATACCGATCGGGAAATTTAGTGAAACTGGAAGTACTGATCAGCGCGGACCCTGTTGATGCTTTGGCTTCCATCGTGCATAAGGACCAGGCTTACTTTAAAGGACAAAAACTTGTCAGCAAACTCAAACGTCTGATTCCCCAGCAGCTATTTGAAGTCAGCATCCAGGCATCTGCGGAAGGCAGGATCATTTCGCGCGCCAACGTGAAAGCTCTGCGGAAGGACGTGCTGGCGAAATGCTACGGCGGGGATATCACCCGCAAGAAAAAACTGCTGGAGAAACAGAAAAAAGGCAAGAAGCGCATGAAGATGATTGGCAATATTGAAATACCCCAAGAAGCATTCATGGCAGTCTTAAAATTAGAAGAAGATTGAGCAAAGAAGAGCAATGAAAAAAGTCCTGCGCTGGCTGCCGGGCATCCTCATTAGCCTGGCGGCGATTTACATCCTGTCCAAATTCATCACCGGGAAAGACCTGGTCAATGCTTTCAGGTCATTTACCTGGGTGGACATCCTGGTGATCCTGCTTCTGAATATCCTGTCGTTCATCGCGCGAGCACTCGGCTGGCGGAACTTACTGGAAGGGGTTTCGATTAAACAAGCCTTTCTGATTGTCAACGAAGGCTATCTATTTAACAATTTAATTCCCCGTTCCGGCGAGATCGTTCGTACGCTGTTGGTGAGCGGCTTTACGCGCATCAGCGCCTTTCAAGTCGCTTCCAGCGTAGTGGTGGAACGCGCTTTGGATATTGTTATCGCGGCGGCTATGTTCCTGCTGACCCTGCCGTTTGTAGTCGAAATGGGGTGGGTCAAACCTATAGCCTGGGTATTGTTTGTTTGTTTCCTGATGGGCATCGTCTTCATGGTGATCCTTGCCAGACACTCCGAAAGTGTGAAAAAATGGCTGGCTGCTTCGAATATCCATTCTGAATTCATAAAAGAAAAAATATTTCCAAAATTCGGTTCCATTCTGGATGGGTTGGCAACCTTGAAAAACCCGGTTAAGTTTGCTAAAAGCGTTTTTTGGATTTTATGCTCTTGGGTTTGTTGGACCAGCTTGTTGTTTTTCGGGATCACCCGCATTACCGGGAGAATTCCGTTGTTGTGGGGAATATTCACTCAGGGGATTCTGGCTTTGGGAATTGCACTGCCATCGGCACCTGCCAACCTGGGAGTTTATGAGGGGACAATGGTTGCTGCATTGACTGTCTTTGGTATTGACCAGAGCGCAGCGCTCAGTATAGCCCTGGTCCTACATTTTGTTCAAATAATCGTAACTTCTTTCTTTGGAATTTACGGCTTGATGGTTCAGGGGCAATCCATTTCAACATTGATGGATCGAATCTGCATTCGCAGGAATACTCCCTCTGAAAAACTCAATGGAGAAAAATGAGCAAGAATTATCTAATTACAGGTGGGGCAGGCTTTATCGGCAGTAATTACGCACTTCGATTACTGAAGCGCGGTGAAAACGTAACCATCTTTGATAACCTTTCTCGCAAGGGAGCAGTGAGTAATTTGGAATGGATCAGGGAAGAGCTTGGAAATGATTCCATTGATTTTGTTCAAGGCGATGTCCGTGATCCTGAGGCGCTGCACACAGTCGTTAAGGGAAAGGATGTGATCGTTCACCTGGCGGCACAAGTGGCGGTGACCACCTCAGTGGAAGATCCGGTTACGGACTTTGCGATCAACGCCGGCGGGACATTCAATGTCCTCGAAGCAGCCCGCAGGCATGACCGGCAGCCTGTCATAATTTATGCGTCAACCAATAAAGTCTATGGAGGCTTGGAAGACCTGGAAATTATTGAAGAACCAACCCGCTACCGCATCAGCCAATACCCCAACGGTATCGATGAACTGCGCGCATTGGATTTTCACTCGCCGTACGGCTGCTCCAAAGGATGCGGCGACCAATACATGCACGACTATGCCCGAATCTACGGCATCCCAACAATCGTCTTCCGCCAGAGCTGCATCTACGGCACCCGTCAGTTTGGCGTGGAGGATCAGGGTTGGGTGGCCTGGTTCATTATTGCCGCAGTGATGGGAAAGGCAATCAGAATATATGGCGATGGCAAGCAAGTACGGGATTTGCTATTTGTGGAAGATTTGATGGATGCGTATGACGCTGCAGTTGCTCACCCGGACATCAGCGGAGGACAGATCTTTAACATTGGCGGGGGAATCGGAAACGCGATTTCCATCTGGAGTGAATTTGCGCCCATTTTAGAGACTATCCATGGGAAAACTCTGTTGATCGAAAAATTTGGATGGCGGCCGGGGGATCAAAAGGTCTACATCTCCAATATCGACCGAATACAGAACTTGCTGGGTTGGAAGCCAAAATATAATGTGCAAAAAGGGATCGAGACGCTTTACCGGTGGGTAAAGGAAAATAAGCAGCTTTTCGCATAGATAAAATGAAGATTCTGGTTGTTTTAACCTATTATCGGCCTCACACCAGCGGTCTCACCATATACGCCGAAAGGTTAGCGCGAGCGATGGCGCAAAGAGGCCATCAGGTGACAATTCTTACCTCGCAATATCTAAAGGAGCTCCCGCGCGAGGAAGTGATGGATGGGATCAGGGTGGTGCGCGCGCCAGTGCTGCTGCGCATTAATAAAGGTGTGATTATGCCGACGTTCGGTTTCCTGGCAACCCGTCTTGTCCTTGAAAACGATGTAATTCACTTGCATTTACCGCAATTTGACGCCGCTGGTTTAGCCATCCGGGGAAGATTATTTAGAAAACCGACTGTCGTAACTTATCATTGCGATTTGCTGCTGCCCAAGGGATTTATTAATTGGCTGGTCAATCAAGCTGTTCACCTGATGAATCGGATAACCGGAATCTTCACCCACCGTATTGTGGCATATACCAGGGATTATGCCGAACATTCGCCTTTTATCAGCAAATTCACCAGCAAGTTGGAAGTAATTAATCCGCCGGTGATCATTTCTAACGTTCAACCGGAGGAGGTCAAACAATTCAAGGTGCAATTCAATGGTGAAAGAAGAATCCCGGTCATCGGTATGGCTGCCCGTTTCGCAACGGAAAAAGGTGTGGAAGTCTTGCTGAATGCAGCACCGGAAATCATCAAGCGCTATCCACGAGCCGTTTTTTGGTTTGCCGGGCCTTATGAAAATATTATCGGAGAAGAAAAATATTACGAGCGTTTAAAACCGCGCATTGAACTCCTGCAAAATAACGGACAATGGAAATTTCTCGGATTGCTATCACCACGCTCTATGGCAGCTTTTTATCCCAATTTGGATGTGTTGGTCATCCCCAGCCTGAATTCCACCGAATCCTTCGGCCTGGTTCAGATTGAAGCGATGATGAGCGGCGTACCCTCCATTGCTTCCGACCTGCCGGGGGTGCGCCAACCTGTGCTGCGGCATAAAATGGGCAGGGTGATCCCAATCGGCGATTCGGGCGCGTTAGCCCAGGCGGTGACTGAATTGATCGCGGAGAAAAAAGAATATGGAAGCACACCGAAAGCTCTACGGGAGTTGTATGCTCCTGATACCATCGCGCAAGAATATGAGCAATTATTTGAGCGGATCAAAACGGAAATCAAATAATGGATCAAGGTCAAGAAAGAATTTACGCGGAATTGCTTGAGGCAAATGTTGCCGAATTGCCATATTTTAGAGGTTTTTTAAGGGCGGTAGAAGCGCGGTTCTATCAAGCTATTGATTTGCCCCAACCGGTATTGGATATGGGTGCCGGAGACGGCCATTTTGCAGCCAGGACATTCAAGAGAAAAATTGAAGTTGGTTTGGATCCAGCACTGGTTTCATTAAATGAAGCCAAGGGTTTCGACGCATACGACCTCTTAATCAACAGCCTGGGAAATCGGATTCCATGCAAGGCTGGTTGTTTCGCTAGCGTGATCAGCAACTCAGTATTGGAACATATCCCGGACGTGGATGCGGTTTTGATCGAAATTTACCGGATACTACAGCGGGGTGGAAAATTGGTGATTACTGTGCCAAACGATCGATTTACCCAGAATTTGAGCATCGCCCTTTTTTTTGAGAAGTGCGGGTTGAAAAGAATGGCTGATGCATATCGCAGATGGTTTAACCGGATCTCCCGCCATTACCACCCGGATGCTCCGGAGCAGTGGCAGAAACGCCTGGAAGATGCCGGTTTTCAAATCAGGGAAAAATGGAATTATTTTCCTCCAAAGTCCTTGCGTATCCTGGAATGGGGGCATTATTTTGGATTGCCGAACTGGATTAATAAGAAAATTCTGGGAAGATGGGTGGTATTCCCACGAATTGGATACAACCGAATAATCTACTGTAAATTGTTGAAGATCTATTCACAAGAGCAAAAAGCTCCTGACGGCGCTTATTCATTGTTCGTTGCGCAGAAAGTCTGATTTTCCGGCGTATGAGAGAACCAACGATCCTGGAATATATTCAATCCCTGATCAGACAGGATAATAAAATTGTGCTGAGGGATTATTTTGGCTCCTCACGCGATCGCAGAAAAAAACCCTCGAAAAAGACGAAAGTTAATCAAGAAGCGCGAATTAACTGGCAGGTAGTGGCCGGCTGCGCATTGGCAATCGCGGGGCAGTTCCTGCTTGAACCAGGCAGGCGATGGATCGCTGCGGCTATCGGTCTGTACGCTTTGGCAGCTTTGCTGGTTTGGCTGGGGTATCGGGAATCCAGTTTAACCGAATTCGATAGAGAAAAAAAGGATAAGCCATTTTCGAGCGACATCCGTCTGCTCTATTTCGGAATCTCTCTTGTATTCGTGGTTGCCGCATTTGTTTTTTTCCGAGACAACACTTTTACGCTTCTCAACGTAACTTTGTGGTTGCTGGGGATCATCTTTTTTATTGCTGCAGTCTGGGAAAAAACCGATGAGAGAGTACAAGCATGCAAAGCGAAACCAGGTTTTATTCTCATATTTCTAATCATCCTGGGAATCAGTGTGTTCTACCGTTTTTACCGGCTGAATCAAGTTCCGGGGGAAATGTTCAGCGATCACGCGGAAAAATTATTGGATGTGATGGACGTCTTGAATGGGAAAACATCCATATTTTTTACGCGAAATACCGGCCGTGAATCATTGCAATTCTACCTAACCGCTGCGATTATTAAGTTGTTCCAAACCGGTATCAGCTTTATCAGCCTGAAACTTGGGACAGCAATTACGGGTTTGGCAACTTTGCCATTCATCTATTTGCTTGGCAGACAATTAGGAAACAGGTGGGTGGGTTTGGCGGCAATGTTCATGGCAGGGATTGCTTACTGGCCTAACGTAATATCGCGAGTCGCATTGCGTTTTACTTTCTATCCGGCATTAACCGCGCCGGTTCTATACTTCCTCTTCCGCGGGCTTCAAGAGCGGAATCGGAATGACCTGGTGTTGAGCGGATTATTTCTTGGTTTGGGACTGCAAGGCTACAGCCCTGCTCGCATTGTTCCAATTTATGTCCTGGTGGTTTTTGGTATTTACGAATGGCATCAATCCAGAATCCGAAATCGACTTGAAGATATTTGGGCATTGGGATTGTTGGCTTTTTCATCATTCCTCGTTTTCCTGCCCCTTTTCCGCTATTTCTTGGAAAACCCGCAGATGGTCAGCTATCGGGCATTAACCCGATTAACATTCTCTGAGCAAATAATCAATGGATCGCCTTTTTCTGTTTTTTTGGGTAATTTTTGGAAAGCATCCATCATGTTTTTTTACGACAATGGGCAAATCTGGGTGCATTCCATTCCACATCGTCCTGCGTTGGATATCATCAGCGCGGCCTTCTTTTTTACCGGCCTCATTTATGTCATCAAACGTTATATAAAACTGCATAAATGGGAAGATTTAGCGCTGTTGATTGCCGTTCCGATACTCCTGCTGCCATCCATTCTATCGCTGGCTTTTCCGGAAGAAAATCCATCGCTTAACCGTACCGGCGGGGCAATCGTACCGGTCTTCATCATTGCTGCAATTGGATTATTTCAATGCGCACACGGAATTTTTGCGAAAAAGGAAAAGCTGTTAAGAAAAATTATCCTGAGTTTATTCATTATCACCCTCGCGGTTTATTCATTGTTTCAGAATTATGATTTGGTATTCCGACAATATAACCAGCAATTTTTGGCTAACGCATGGAATACCAGCGAAATCGGACAGGTGATCGCCCAGTTTGCATCCCAAGGGAATTCCTACGATCATGCTTATGTGGTGCCGTATCCTTATTGGGTGGATACCAGGCTGGTGGGGATCAATGCCGGCGTACCTGAAAAAGATTACGCCCTTTGGCCTGAGGATTTTGAGCAGGTTTTGAATGATCCGGGTAACAAGTTATTGATCTTATACCCGGAGGATACGCAAAACCTGCAATTGCTTCAACAATTATTTCCTGAAGGAAAAGATGAAATATTCCATTCCAAAACTGCCGGCAAGGATTTTATAATCTATACAATTAGCCAAAATTGATTGAAGGTTCTATGGAAAAGAAAATGCAGGAAAAGCTGGGAAAGATTGCAGATTCCAAATCTTTGCAAATATGCATGATCATCCTGATCATGGCTTTGGGTGCGTATTTCAGATTCACCGGATTGAAATGGGACCAGGATTTTCATCTGCATCCAGATGAACGTTTCCTGACGATGGTCGAAACGTCGATATCCCCAGTCGCATCGGTTCGCGAATATTTTGACACCAGCGCTTCAAGCTTAAACCCGCATAATATTTTAGACATCAACGGCAATCAGTCCTATCCATTTTTCGTTTACGGCGATTTGCCTATCTTCCTGGTGCGATATATCGGCGAGTGGGTTGGAATGACCGGTTATGGCGAGATTTATCTATTGGGTCGATTTCTTTCCGGTTTATTTGACCTGGGGACGATCCTGATAGTCTTTTTCATTGCAAACAAATCCTTTAATAAATTCTGGTTGAGCACACTGGCTGCTTTCCTTTACGCTTGCGCAGTTTTGCCTATCCAGATTTCCCACTATTTCATAGTCGATAACATCACAACCTTTTTTGCCATGGCGGCTTTCCTGGCGGCGGTGGCGGTGTTAAAGCAGAAGGAGCAGGATTACTCACTGGTCCGGCCATCCAACCTCTTCCAGTGGATCGGGTTAAACAAAAAACGCCTGGCGCCCTATGCTTTTTTTGGGCTGGCATTGGGCTTAGCGGCAGCCTCCAAGATCAACGCATTGGCACTCGCGGTGCTTTTGCCTCTGGCCGTGTTCCTTAAAAATCCAAAAGATTTCTTCAAACCTGCCTCCACCGGATGGACTATGCGCTTTCATTCCATGGTATTAGCTGCGGTGATCTCCTTTTTCATTTTCAGAATTTTTCAACCTTACGCGTTTCAAGGGCCCGGATTCTTTAATATCGCGATTAATAAAGAATGGCTCTCCGACTTGCAGGAGTTATCCGTGCTTAGCTCTGGAATCAGCAACTATCCGCCATCACTGCAATGGGCTAGAAGGTCAATCGGATTCCCGATTAAAAATCTGGCTGTTTGGGGGATTGGAATTCCTGTTGCGATTTTTGCTTTCAGCGGATTAGCCTGGATGGCCTGGAAGATCGTTAAGGGGAAATGGCAGAAGTATTCGTTGATCTGGATTTGGACTTTCGGGTATGCTGCCTGGCAGGCCATCCGCTGGAATCCCACCATGCGCTATTTCCTGCTGGTTTATCCCACCCTGGCGATCATTGCCGCCTGGTGTTTGTTTCAAACCGTAAAGAAAATCAACGCGATTTCTTTTTTGAAAATCAGGCTGGTATTGAAAAGTGGATTGACCATTCTCCTGGTTATAACTTTGATTGGCGGGGCGGTTTGTTGGTCGCTGGCGTTTATTCGAATTTACCATCAACCAATGACGCGCATTGCTGCCAGCCAATGGATATACGATCACATTGAAGGGGCGGTCAATCTCGAATTGACAGATGGCACGGGGGATTTCATTCAAGCGCTGCCATACCCGCATGTCGCCACGCTGAATTCGGGAGAGGATTTCACGATCACGTTCCAGCCGAAAATGGATGGCACAATCACAGCGCTGGATTTCGACCATATCGTCAGCGAAATCTATTCAAATGACCAAAAGACCTTAGCTATCCGTATTCGTGAAAAAGGATCACCGGATGTTTTGGCGGAAGTTATTGTATCGGACAGCTTTTTACCGATCAATGATGCGCGTGGAGGTCAGTTCAATCCGAAATTGAAAGAACCCCTGCAGGTTTCAAGCGAAAAAGAATATGAAATCAGTTTGTCATTGCCGACGGAACCATCAGCGTTAAAATTTTATGGAACAATGGGCGTAGTGCTCGATCAAGAGGGGCGGCAGATCAGACAAGCAGTCTTTGAAGCAACTAATATTATTAATTCCGGGGACCATTATGATTTTTTCTTCACGCCCAAGCGCGAAGCAACCCTGTCGGCCATCAATCTGTTCCGCGTTGCTGACCTTTCTGCAACGAAGAATAGAACCCGAATCAACGTTTCCATCTGGAAAGATGGCGAAGATGCTATCCTCACCAGAGGTGACAGCGATATTTTCACAGGAACGGATGCGGATTATCGCGGTCAGAATATTCAGATAAAACTGAACCAATTATTAAAATTGGAAGAAGGCATACGTTATGGTTTGCGTATCAGCATCAACGGAGAAGATTCAAAAATTCTGATCTCCGGCAGCGAGCCGGCCAAAGAAACCGATTGGGATGATACTCTTCCGCTATACATGTATGGCCTTAATCCCTTTGATAATTATGAGGGTATCTACCAATCAGACTTGAATTTCCAGATGTATTGGAATGATGACGAAGCCAAACGTTTGCGATTTCTGTCCATCCTAGACCAGGCAGACACGATCATCATGACTTCAAACCGCCAATGGGGCAGCGTTACGCAACTCCCGGAAGAATTTCCGCTTTCCACGCTATTTTATAAAGAATTAATTGGTTGTCCATTGGATGATGTCCAATATTGTTATCGGGTTGCACAACCGGGGATGTATCAGGGAAACCTCGGATATGAATTGGTTGAGGTTTTCCAATCCGATCCGCAAATCTTTGGCTTAGATTTTAATTCGCAGTTTGCCGAGGAAGCTTTCACGGTATATGATCATCCCAAGGTGCTGGTTTTCAAAAAAACAAACGATTTCAGCCTCACCCGCGCAGCGGATATTCTTTACAGCGTCGATTTGGATAAAATCCGAAATTTAAATTGGGCCGAAGCGGAAAAACATGCCGGCAGTCTGATGCTTTCGGAAACGACTTTCAATCAACAAAAGACCGCGGGCACCTGGTCGGAGTTGTTCGATTATTCCGCTTTTCAAAATCGCTATCCGCTTGCCTCGATAGTGATATGGTATTGCTTTATCACAATTCTTGGATGGGTGTTTTATCCGACCGGTAGGATTGTGTTCAGGGGGCTCAGCGATAAAGGTGTTCCTCTTCTGAAATTAACAGGATTAATCCTGTGGGCGTTGACAGTCTGGTGGTTTGGATCATCGGGAGTGGCTGTTACCCGGTCGATAATACTGTTTGCACTGTTGGGATTGGCCGGATTCAATCTGCTGCTAGGTTGGAAAAACTGGTCAGCGATCCGAGCCGAGTTGCGCGTAAATTACAAAAGATTCTTAAGCTTTGAGCTGACAGCCTTAGGCTTCTTTCTGTTTTTCCTGGCAATCCGTTTGGGAAATCCGGACTTGTGGCATCCTTACAAAGGCGGCGAGAAACCGATGGATTTCTCTTATTTCAATGCAGTCCTGAAAAGCGAAACCTTCCCACCTTATGATCCTTGGTATGCAGGTGGTTATATTAATTATTATTATTACGGTTTTGTATTGGCGGCAATGCCGGTAAAACTGTTGGGGATAGTGCCGGCTATTGCGTATAACCTGATTTTGCCTTCATTCTTTTCTTTCACGGCCATGGGAGCTTTCTCAGTTGGTTGGAATCTCCATGACAGCTTGACTTTCAGCAATCAGGAACATTCAAGCCAGAACAGAATTGCCTGGCAGAAGTGGATTGCGAATCCGTTTTCGCTGGCCCTCGCATCTGCTGTTTTTGTCTTGCTGATCGGCAATCTAGGAACGATTGTTATGATCGTGCAAGGGCTTCAAAAAATCGCTGCATCAGGATTGCCATTAGAAACCAGTGGTATCTTGCAGCGGACCCGTTTATTGTTCGAAGGGATCGGATTGTTCCTGAAAGGCAAAGGATTTACCTATTATCCCGGGGACTGGTATTGGATACCCAGCCGGGCAATTCCGGGAGAAGCGATCACGGAATTTCCCTATTTCACTTATCTCTACGGCGATCCGCATGCGCATTTGTTTGCTTACCCGATTACTCTGTTAGGCTTGTGTTGGATTATGTCTCTTTTACGGAACCACCTGGATCAACGGAAAATTGTCCATGTGGTTCTACAATTGCTCTGCGGAGCGGTTTTCATCGGGTCATTGAAGCCAACCAATACCTGGGATTATCCGGTCTTCCTGTTCGTCGCCGCAATTGTGTTAGCTTACATACTGCTCCGGTACAAGAGCGTCCCTGAAAAGTTCTTCAACTATTTTTCAACAAACTTACGGAAAATACTATGGGTGCTGTTCATTGAGGCCGGGTTCATCGCAGTTTCATATTTACTCTACTATCCTTTCAGCGCGCATTATGGACAGGCGTACGCTGCGGTTGATATCTGGCAGGGAGATCATACCCCGCTTTCTTCCTACCTTACCCATTGGGGATTTTTCTTATTCATCATCTACACTTTTACGATTTGGGAAGTCCGTAATTGGCTGGCGGTCACGCCAATTTCCGCGCTCAAGCCATTTTATGAACGCCGCAGTTTGATCGCTTTTTCGATGAGTATTATCACGTTATTGATCATCTTCCTGTTGATTGCGGGCGTACAGGTTGTGGTAGTGATCGCACCGGCAGCCATCTTATTGATTTTCCTCATATTCCGCCGCGATTATCAGGATCTCAACCGCTTTGTAATCCTGATCACTTTGGCAGGATTAGGATTGACTCTGATGGTAGAGTTGATTGCCTTACGCGGCGATATCGGCCGTATGAATACGGTTTTCAAGTTTTATTTACAGGCATGGACTTTCCTTTCGTTGAGTTCAGCCTTTTATTTATTCAGGATGGTTCCACAAATACACTCCCAATGGACATTAAACTGGCGTAAAGCATGGCAGGTGATGTTCAGCTTGCTGGTCTTCTCTGTGGCGCTCTTCCCTCTGTTTGCCAGCGCCGACAAAATAACCGATCGAATGAGCAAGAATGTACCGCTTACACTGAATGGGATGGAATATATGCGATACTCAACCTACCAGGAAGGCGATTCTGTGATGGATCTCAACCAGGATTATGACGCCATCCGTTGGATACAGGCCAACGTCAGCGGTACACCTGTGATCATCGAAGGTTACGTCAGCGAGTATAAATGGGGCAGCCGGTATACGATCTACACGGGATTGCCGGGCGTGATCGGCTGGAATTGGCACCAACGCCAACAGCGCGCAATCAATCCGGACGATTGGGTTTACGAACGGATTGATGACGTAAATGAATTTTACAGCACCAGCGAAATTGAACGTTGCGCTAAAATTATCCAGGTATACGGTATCGATTACATCATCGTTGGGCAATTGGAGCAGGCAGTCTATGGAAGAGACGCCCTGGCGAAATTTTCCGAGCAAAGCGGAAAAATGTGGGAGCAGGTCTACGCATCGCAAGATACGTCCATTTACCGGGTGAAAAAGTAGGATCGCATGGTTGATTTCTTATACTGGCTGATTGCCATTTCATTAATAGGTTGGCTGGCATTTCCAATCTGTTTTTATATTTTCGGCAAAGCAACCGATCGCGGTTATAGTTTTTCGAAAGTGGTTGGTATGCTTTTATGGGGGTATCTCTACTGGACTGGGAATAGCTGGGGAATTTTTACCAATAACCGGGCTGGCGTCATCAGCGCAATTCTGTTTTTAGGTGCTGTATCTTTTCTCTTTACTCGAAAAGCCGGATTTTCAAGCCTTTGGGGATGGGTAAAAGGCCATAAGAATTTATTATTTGCGTATGAGTTGGTGTTCGTGATTGCCTTCCTGGGCTGGGCAATCGTACGCGCTGCCAATCCCGAGATCAGCGGTACCGAAAAACCGATGGAATTGGCATTTATTAACGCCATCGCTCGATCGCCTGCATTTCCACCCAATGATCCTTGGCTTTCAGGCTACGCAATTTCTTATTATTATTTCGGTTATCTGATAACGGCGGCAATGATGCAGCTTACCGGAACGATTTCCGGAACGGCGTTCAATTTGGCAATATCATTGACTTTCGGATTAACAGCTGCTGGATCGTGGGGGATTATGGTCAATTTGTTAGCTCGAAAAAACGAGGATACTCAACAGCCTGCGGCAGCCGAAAAAAACCTGAAACGAATCATGCGTATTGCGTTGTTGGCACCTGTATTTCTTCTGATTCTGGGCAATGCGGAAGGATTTCTGGAAATGCTGCATGCCCGGGGATTATTTTGGGATGCGAACCTGACAGTATCCCGCTTCTGGCAATGGCTGGATATCCAGGATTTGACCAATCCGCCTGCCTTGCCTTTATCCTGGAACCCCGGCCGGCTGGGCGGTACATGGTGGTGGCGCGGATCGCGCGTGTTGCAGGATTACACTGTTTCCGGTCAATCCCGCGAAATCATCGATGAATTTCCTTTTTTTTCATATCTACTGGCTGATCTGCACCCGCACGTATTGGCCATGCCCGCTGTACTGCTGGCGATTTACTCAGCTTTTTGTGTTTTTCTGCATTCATTCGACCTGCCTGACAGCCGCAACAGATTATTGACAGTATTCACATCACCCAATTCCTGGTTTCTGGCGTTTACCACCGGTAGTCTGATCTTTTTGAACACCTGGGATTTCCCTGTTTATTTTGGTTTGATCACGTTGGCCTACATTATCCCGGTGATCCATAAAAAGGGATGGAAAAGTGAGAGCTTGCGGGATTTCCTGACTTTTGCGATTCCTTTCGGCGTATTGTGCATTTTCTTGTATCTACCTTTCCTGGCGGGATTATCCTCTCAGGCCGGCGGGTTTTTACCCAGCCTGGTTTTCCGCACCCGAGCTATACATTTTATGGTGATGTTCTTTCCGCTGCTTGTCCCAACTGCCATCTACATTTTGATCGATATCAACCAATGGGGAAATTTGAAAAGATGGCTGGTTATTTTTCTTTACGGTTTGATTACCGCCATTGTCCTATCCTTAGTTGGGTTGGCTATTCCCGCAGCCGCAGCCAACTTGCCGCGCTGGCTGCCTGCGCTGGGAAATAATGCCCTCCAAAACCTGCTGGGAATATTCGGCGCTGCCGATTCACAGGAATTAATTTCCGCCTCTTTGGGCGAATTCATCACAAATCCCTGGCTGATCATATTGCTGGTGGCAATTTCGGCTGCATTAGTTATCCTGATCTTCACAAAACATGAATCAGAAGATGCGATCCATACAAACCAATCGTATGCGGACCAATTTATTTGGCTGGTCATGCTTACGGCGATTTTACTGGCGTTGGTACCGGAGTTCTTTTACCTGCGCGACCAATTCGGCTGGCGCATGAACACCATTTTTAAATTCTATTTTCAGGTCTGGATCTTGCTGGCAATTGCAAGCGCATATGCGGCTGGAAACATTCTTTTTTTCAAAAGAGGGTTGGGGAAGTCATTTCTCGTGGGAGCAGTAATGATCGCAATCGGTACAGGTTTGGTATATCCGATCTTCGCGATCAAGGATAAAACCAACTCATTCCGCAATATTGAATGGTCAATGGATGGCAATTATTTCTACGAGGTTACCAATCCACAGGATGATCAGGCCATCAAGTTTCTGGGCACCTTACCCTATGGAACGGTTGCAGAGGCAATCGGTGGGAGTTACAGCGGTTATGGCCGGGTGTCCAGACTCTCCGGTTACCCCACCGTGCTGGGTTGGCCGGGGCATGAATTGCAATGGCGGGGAGGCAGCGCGGAAATCGGTTCTCGCGAAAGCGACCTGCGACTGCTTTACGAAACCGATTCGTGGGAAACCGCCAGATGGGTTTTAGATCAATACCAGATTGATTACGTATTCCTGGGAGCATTGGAACGAAATACTTATCAGGTGAATGAGGAAAAATTTACCCGGAACTTGACGATTGTTTTTAAAAATGACGAGGCCGTGATATATTCTTATGCAGGGTGACCAACTTATGATGAATGTGAAGACGGTATACTATCCGCTGAAAATCAAGCATTTGTTTGCCGGATTCTTTTTTTTAGCAGCCCTCATTTTTCGATTAATGACTGCCCATCAATTGGAGATTACCAAACCCGAAGCGCAAATCTTGCTGCAAATCACACAGGGAAATGCAGGACTAAACGGGCAGGCATCCATTTTGTATCAGGTGTTGACCATTCCCCTGATGCGCTTTTTCGGAAATTCAAATCTGGTAGTACGCTTCTGGCCGCTCTTAGCGGGTAGTTTATTAATTCTCCTGCCATTGTTGTTTGAAGATATACTTGGCAAAAGGGGGGCAGTAATCCTCTGCTTCCTGATCGCGCTGGATCCATTTGTAAATGTAAATTCCATCATTCTTAGCGGCAATACCATAACGCTCTGCCTGCTTGTCCTGACAGCAGATTGCTTGCGGAAGCAGCGATACCTAACGGGGACAATATCTCTGATTGGATTATTGCTTTCCGGCGCTAGCCTGATTTACGCAGGACTGTTGATGATTTTTCTAACTATTTACGGAGTATTGCACACAAAGAGAAATCCACTGAAGAATACTGGAGCTGTATTGTGGGATTATCTTCGACAGCACCTCTCCTTACTCGGTTTGATTTTCGTGATAATCGCCGTTTCAACCTTCTTGTTGCAAATACCTCTTTCAGATTTCGCCGGAAATTTTCTTTATGTACTGCAAAGATGGGGTCAGCCGTACAATCTGGGCGATACTCCCCCGCTTTATCCAATTGCATTGCTGAGCTATTTTCCCATGGGAATTATTTTGCTCATCATTCAGCGAAGTCATAATAAAAATGCGCCGTCAACCCAGTTAAATTTATGGATTCTTGTCAGCCTGATCATGATTGCTTTGAATCCAGGCCACCAGATGATCGATCTGGTGTGGGTCAGCTTGCCGGTCTGTTTGTTAGGCGCCCTCAAACTGGATGAAATCATCACTGATCAGGAGGCAGGTTCCAACCGTCAAGGAATTTATGTAACGATTTTTGCCAGTTTACTGGTCAGCCTGGCAATTACTGTCGTAATGGTCATCTATCAATTCAACTGGGGATTGTCAGTGATCAGCGGATTGCTATCAACCATCACGCTTCTGATCTTCATTACCATGGCGTTTATATTTCTTGCATACAGCGAATCGGTTTCGTTGGCTGCGTCCACAGCGCGCTTATCCGCCCTGATTGTATTTCTGGTAATCCAGGTTGGATTTTCCTGGCGCGCGCTGGGATTGAATGGCAATCCTTCAGCAGAGATTTTATGGGGCGGGTACTATCAAGGGGCGGATGTCGTGAGACAGATCATTGAAAATGCAGACCTGGACACTGTAAAAACGCATTTGGATCATCAAGTGGCATTTCTTGCTGAATCCAATGACGCGGTTAAGTGGGGAGTCAGTCGCACTTATCCGATAAAGGAACAACCGCTCAGCCTGGGTGAAGCAAGCCATGCTGTGGTGATCACGACGACCAACGATGAATTAACTGGTAGAACTTTCGAATCCTACCTGGGGCAGCAATTCATCGCAGACAGTTATCCGATGTGGACCTGGCAACCGCTGAAAAGCCTACTGGATAGCGATTATTGGTCCTGGTTGATCTTCAGACAAGCGCGAATGTGTGACGGATATCAAACCATCTGGGTTAACCAGAAGGTATTCTAATTATCTCTACAAAAGGATTATAAATAATGGTACGAATGATCGCAATTGACGGTCCGGTGGCATCCGGGAAAACCAGCGTTGGTCTGGCTTTGGCCAAACGGTTAGGTTTCCTTTTCCTGGATACCGGGGTCATGTACCGCGCTGTTGCCTGGGCAGCGTTGAAATTTGGGGTGAATATCGATGACGAAATCGCGGTATCCCGATTAGCAAGTGAATTGAAAATCGAAATTCATAAGCCTAGTCACGAGGACGGCCGCAGCAATGACATCTTCGTCAATGGCGAAGACGTTACCTGGGAAATCAGGGGAGAAAAAGTAAATAACTCAGTGTCGCAAGTATCGGCATATCGGGAAGTACGACGGGTGTTGACCGAACAACAGCGCCTTTTCGGAAAGCAAGGCGGCGTGGTGATGGTCGGCAGGGATATCGGAACAGTGGTGCTGCCAGATGCCGACATAAAGATATTTTTAAAAGCATCTCCTGAAGAACGAGCAAAAAGGCGTTTTGAAGAGGAAAGAGCGCGCGGGAACGAAATTGGATATGAAGAAATTCTTGAAAACATGAAAATGAGAGACAGGCTTGATTCATCCCGAGAGGTAGCGCCGCTGGTGGCGGCTCCAGATGCGGTGATGATTGATACGGATGGAAGAACCAAAGAGGAAGTGGTTGAAGAAATTATTCAATTAGCACTCAAATAAGAGGAATTTATGTGCGATACTGCTGTTGCCCTGCCGAATGTGACCAAAGACAAGAAGACATATTTTGCAAAAAACTCCGACCGGGAACCAAACGAAGCGCAATATCTGGAGGTCATCCATGGCGGTCAATACCAATCGAACGATAAAGTAAAATGCACGTATATTGAGATTCCTCAAGTTAATAAAACTTTTTCTGTACTTCTATCAAAACCGTATTGGATTTGGGGGGCGGAAATGGGGGTAAACGAGCATGGCGTTGCCATTGGAAACGAAGCGGTATTCACCAAGCTGAAAGCTGGAAAGGAACCCGGGTTGATCGGGATGGATATCCTGCGGCTTGCCCTGGAACGTTCAACCAGCGCAGAGGAAGCACTCCACGTAATTGTGGGTTTATTGGAAAAATACGGGCAAAGTGGAAACTGCAGCGCGACACACGGATTGTATTATCACAATAGTTTCCTGATTGCTGACAGAACGGAAGCCTGGGTTTTGGAGACGGCTGACAAGCAGTGGGTTGCACTCAAAGTAAAGGATTATTATTCCATTTCAAATCGGTTGACCATCGGGAATCATTGGGACATGGCTTCCGAGGATCTGGTGAGGATCGCAATTGACCGGAAATGGTGCAAGAACAAATCGGAATTTCACTTTGCCAATTGTTATTCAGACTTTATTTTTTCAACCTTTAGCCGCGCACGAAATCGCAGAAATTGCACTTATAAGTTTCTGCAGGCAAATGAGGGAAAGATCGATTTGAAATCCATGTTTTCACTGCTGCGACAGCATGCCGGTGATGAGACTTGGGCGCCTGATCAGTCGTTAACCGAATGGACGGTATGCGTGCATGAGGGCTTTGGCCCAATCCGCCAAAGCCAAACGACCGGTTCTCTCGTTAGCAGGTTGAGTGTTGAAGGAGATCAACATTATGCAACAGGAACTTCAACTCCCTGCCTGAGCCTTTTTAAACCGATCTGGTTGGATGTCGGATTGCCTGAAACTGCAGGCCCCAAGCCGGGTGCTTGTTTCGATAGCGATTCGCTTTGGTGGGAGCATGAGCTATTGCATCGGACTGCGTTAAAAGATTTTCCCAGGCGTTCCAGGATTATCCGCGAAAATCGGGATGCAATCGAAACTGAATGGTTGGACCAAATTGTAAAAATCCCGTATTCGGACTTTATCAGGCGGAAAGCATTCAGCGAAAATGCGTTTTCAATGTCAAGGTCCCTCTCCCGACAATGGTTTGAATCTATCCGGTACCTGGCGGCGGGAAAAAAGAACGCCTGTTATTATGATTGGGAATGGCGGAAATTAAACAGAGAAGCTAAAATACCTGTATAGGAGCAAATATAAAATATGCAAAGGAAATCGGGCAACCCAATATTCAATCCGAGTGCCATCAAAGACCCAGACCTGCGTGCATATTTTCAACATTTGGAAGATTCTCTTAACAGGCAGAACCAGGATTTAAAAATACAATCTATTAGAGAGAAGATATTTAGAAAGTTCTTCGAATCGGAGAACACCCAGTTTTTTTTAGATTCGATCATAAATGATATACGCCTGGCAGGCAGCAGTATCCGCTTATGGGTTAATGAAGAGCGTATATTTGGCGGGTTGAGCCAATTCAGTGCTGAATGCGGGGATTTTTCAGGTGAATATGCATATCTGGATGATCAGCTCACACAACAATTGGAAAATAAAACGCAATTGATTATCCCCGACACGGCAAAAATCCATTCCATCAAGTTCGTCCCGGACAAAAAATATCCCAAAACAATTGCCGCATTTCACTTTTTACAAGATCCAAAAATTAATGGTTATTTTCGATTGACGTATGAAGCTGTAAAGGAATTTACCGATTTTGAATTGGAAATGATCACACAAATATCAACGGCGTTGAAATATACCTGTAAATATTCACGGGAACGATTGGAAAATTTCGAGCAATCCGACGTATTTTCTCGAGGATTGAATATCGCTGAGTTTCCCATACTTGTCATCTCTCCTAAAGGAGACCTTCTTTATACTAACCGGGCAGGAGATACCTGGACGGCAGAGGATTCGGATAGCATCCGCAATCATCCCAAATTGAAGGAATGGCTGGCGGAGGCAAGCGATGAAATTCAGTTGGATATCCCGGTGCAGGACCACATTTTTCGAGTTAAAGGACAAAAAATAAAAGGGGAAATGGACCAGACACTTGCGTTTCTGATCTTAACCGACGAATCTGACTCTTTCCGAAAACGGGCGTATTTGGAACTTGCCATTGATACCGTATGCCACGATTTTAAATCTGCCTTAGTTAATCTGCAGGGCTTTTCAAAGCTTTTAGGCATGGTAGGGGAGATGAGCCCAAAACAAAACGAATACCTTTCCTTGATCGGAAAAGGCGTGGAGGATATTGCCACTATTGTCAACGATTTATTTGAAATCAGCCGCATGGAGGCAGAAGGCGGTTTACGATTATCGCTGAACCAGCCGGAAGAAATCCTGCAGCGAGCGGTCGATCTCATCCAGGCAGAAGCCCGGCAAAAGAGATTGGAGATTAGCATCCATTCCCATACAACAGCTTCGGTAATGATGGACCGAGTGTTTATTTTGGCAGCGCTGCATATTCTGTTGAATAATGCTGTCAGAAATTCTCACATCAGCGGGTCGATAAGTATAAATGAGCAACTGGTAGCTGAAGGGTGGGAAGTCTCGATTAAAGATGAAGGAAAAGGAATCTCCCAGGTCGATATCGAAATGCTGGAAAAATCCCACTTTCAGGCAGACGATTGGCCCGGATTAGCTTTAGTCGACCGTATCGCCCGATTTCACAAGGGGAGAGTGAAGATCGAGAGCGAACTGGGAAAAGGTTCGAAATTCAGCATTTGGATTCCCCGCGTTTCTTAACTACCTAAAATGGGGGTAATTGGATAATAAATATCATTAATTTATGTTATAATGTCAGTTTGTCTGCGTATAGGATGAATTTTGTTAATAATTATTAATCTTATTAAGATTCCTCGACTTCCCAAGGAGGTAGATTAGTGGAAACAAAAAGCCTGGTAGCACTCCGAATTAGTTTAGCCTCTCCCGATACAATCCGATCATGGTCATATGGCGAAGTAACAAAACCTGAAACAATCAATTACCGCCGATTGCGGCCTGAAAAAGACGGATTGTTCTGCGAGGCAATTTTTGGACCTACTCGCGATTACCAATGTTATTGTGGTAAATATAAAAACCCCCGTTATAAAGGAATCGTTTGTGACAAATGCGGCGTTGAAGTTACCCGCTCATCAGTGCGCCGTGAACGCATGGGTCATATAGATTTGGCTTCACCGGTTGCCCACATTTGGTATACCCGCCGCGTTCCCTCTTACCTTGGTTTGCTTCTCAATATCTCCCGCAGGAATTTAGACCGGGTTCTTTATTTTGCCCAGTATATTGTCTCTTTCGTGGATGAAGATGCCAAACAAAAAGCACTGAATCGCCTGGAGGAGGAAATTGATAACGTCAACCAGGAAGAAATGACCAACCTGGAAAACCGCATCAAAGAAATCCAAGCCGCACGCGACCAGGAAATAAAAACCCTGGAAGAAAAGAAAAAGGACCTGGAGAACAAGATCGATGACATGATCGGGCAGCAAATGGACCCGATTATCAAAGAGGGCCAGGCACTGGAACAGACCATCCAGGAAAAGGAAGGAACAACTCTTCGAAAGGATATGGTCTTCAAATCGGCGGACGTGACCATCCTGGCCGCCGGCGAAACCATTGACGCCAAGTTATTATCTGCCGTTCAAGAGGCTGTGAAGACGAAATTGGAAGAGATTGAAAACGAAGTCCGCAGCCAGGTGAAAGACGAAATGGCCAAGGTGGATGTGGCAATCGAAAAGGTGCGGGCAGAAGCCGACCTGAACATTACCAATTTAAGCAACGAACTGGGCGAAATTCGGCAAGACGTGCGTTCCAAAATCGATGAGCAGCGCGATGAATTGGAAGAACTGGCGCCTTTTAAATTCCTGAGTGAAAATCAATACCGCGACCTGAAATCCCGCTACGGGCAAGTGTTCCGCGCGGAGATGGGCGCCGAAGCTTTTGTGGACATCCTGAGCCGCCTGGATCTGGATAAACTGGCTGAGGATTTGTGGCTGGAAGTAAAGACGACAAAGAGCAAACAGAAACGCAAAAAGAGCACAACCAGATTGAAAGTTGTGGAGGCCTTCCGTCGATCTAAAAATCGGCCGGAATGGATGATCCTTTCGGTTTTACCGGTTATTCCTCCGGATTTACGCCCAATGGTGCAATTGGATGGCGGGCGTTTTGCTACTTCTGACCTGAACGACCTCTACCGGCGCGTGATCAACCGCAACAACCGGTTGAAACGCTTGCTGGAATTGGGTGCGCCGGATGTTATCGTACGCAACGAAAAACGTATGCTGCAGGAAGCTGTCGATTCGCTGATTGACAACTCGCAGCGCGGTAAAGCACTTTCGCGCAGAGGGCGGCGCGAATTGAAATCTCTGAGCGACATGCTCAAGGGCAAGAAAGGCCGTTTCCGCCGCAACCTGCTGGGTAAGCGTGTGGACTATTCAGGCCGTTCTGTGATCGTAGTTGGACCAAAGCTGAAATTGTACCAATGCGGATTGCCCAAGACTATGGCGTTGGAACTCTACCGACCCTTCGTTATTGCCGGGCTTGTCAAGAAAAATTACGCTGCCAACGTAAAAGGCGCGCGCCGATTGATGGAAAGAAATCGACCTGAGGTTTGGGAGGTTTTGGAAGAGGTCATCAAGGATCGACCGGTGTTGCTTAACCGTGCGCCAACCCTGCACCGTCTGGGTATTCAAGCTTTTGAGCCGGTGTTAATTGAAGGCAGCGCCATTCAACTGCATCCTTTGGTAACCACTGCGTTCAATGCTGACTTCGACGGCGACCAGATGGCTGTGCATGTGCCGCTTTCTGAGAAAGCGGTTTGGGAAGCACGGAATTTGATGCTGGCTTCCAAGAACTTGCTGAAGCCGGCTGACGGAGAGCCTATCATCTCACCTTCGAAAGATATGGTGTTGGGTGTGTTTTACCTGACGCGCGAACCTCGCAATGGCTATACTGGGAAAGAACCCGCATTCGCCAGTCTCGATGAAGTTGACATGGCGTTCCGACTGGATCGGGTAAAAGTTGAAACCCAGATTCGTCTGAAAACCATAACCTGGTTTGACGAGAAAAATAAACGGCTGGCAAAACCAGAGGAACGCGTAATTAATACAACAGTTGGGCGTGTCCTGTTCAACTATATTCTCCCTGATCAAATCCGATTTTACAATGACGTCCTGGAAAAAGGCGGCATCAAGAATTTAATTGCCGAGATTTACGACCTGTGTGGAGAGGACGTCACCACAGATGTGGCTGACAAGATCAAAGATATCGGTTTCCAATATGCCATGCTTTCAGGCACAACTCTGTCGGTTGCCGATATTACCGTACCGGAAGAAAAGCAACAGATCATTGCTCAGTCGAATGCAGACGTCGAAGAAGTGCAAAAATCTTATCGACGCGGACGCTTGACTGAACAGGAAATGAACGAACGCGTTATCGAAATATGGCAGGATACTACTAAAAAGGTTTCAGACGCCGTGCGCGGAAGCATGGATCCCACAGGGAACCTCTCCACAATGGCAAATTCTGGAGCAACCAAGGGTGGTTTCGGCCCTATTTCTCAATTGGCTGGTATGCGCGGTTTGATGGCTGATCCGGCTGGACGCATTATCCGCTTGCCGATCCAATCCAATTTCCGCGAAGGCTTGACCGCGCTGGAGTACTTTATTTCCACTCACGGCGCGCGCAAGGGTTTGGCTGATACCGCCCTGCGCACAGCGGATGCCGGTTACCTGACCCGCCGTCTGGTGGACGTTGCCCAGGATATGATTATCAATGAAGAAGATTGCGGCACGAACGAAGGAATCTGGATCCGCAAGAGCGATGATGTGGCCGGTCAATCTTTGGAATCCCGCCTGTATGGACGGACATCCGCCGATAATGTTGCCGATCCCAAGACTGGTGAAATTATCATTGAGCGCGATCAGATGATCGGCAATGTCGACCTGATTAAATTGAAGGCCGCCGGAATAGAAGAAGTACGCGTTCGCTCCCCATTGACATGCGAACTGAAACATGGATTATGCCAGAAATGCTATGGTATGGACCTGGGACGTGGAAAAGTTGTTGAGAAGGGCACCGCAGTCGGCACCATTGCCGCCCAATCCATCGGCGAACCTGGTACGCAATTGACTTTGCGCACTTTCCATACTGGTGGTGTAGCGGCCGGCTCGGATATCACTACCGGTCTGCCTCGCGTGGAAGAATTGTTTGAAGCCCGGCGCATGCCGAAGGGTGAAGCCATCATGGCAACCATCACCGGCACAGCTACCATCGTGACCGGTGATTCATCCAACGAATTGAACCGCGTAAAAGTGGAACATAGCGAATTGATCCAGGATGAATACGCTATCCCTGAAGGTTGGGAAATCAAGGTGGCTGATGAGTCCGAGGTAAAGGACGCTGACGTTATCGCAGCCAATGAAGACGCTACCATTTTGGCGCAGCATGGCGGACGCGTTGAAGTCAAGAAAAACAAGGTTGTGGTGTCTTACGACCTTGTTGAAACAGAAGAATTTGAAATTCCGGGAATGCTGCGGTTGATCATCAAAAATGGCGACAAAGTGGAAGCCGGACAAGCGTTAACTGAAGGATCATTGAACCCGCACACCATCCTGCGTATCAAAGGACGCGAAGCCTGCCAGCTTTACCTGTTGAGTGAAATTCAGAACGTGTACCGCGCCCAAGGACAAAATATCAATGACAAGCACTTTGAAGTCATCATCCGCAAGATGATGAGCAAAGTCCAAATCATCCGCCCGGGCGATTCGGGATTCCTGCCGATGGATATGGTCGATCGCATGGAGATCCGGCTGCTCAACGAAAAACTACGGGAAGAAGGCAAACAACCCGCACGTTTCATCGAAATGCTGCTCGGTGTCACCAAGGCTTCGCTTAACACGGAATCCTGGTTGTCGGCTTCTTCTTTCCAGCATACGATCAAAGTGCTGGCAGGGGCTGCAATTGCCGCCGATCAAGACCCATTGTTCGGTTTGAAGGAAAACGTGATCATCGGCAAACTGATCCCCTCCGGCACAGGTTTCTCCGATAAACGCATCGATACCATCAATGCCATGGTTGAAGTTAACGAACACCGTTTCGACCAACCCGCTCATGAAGAAGGAGCGGTTGGAGAAGCAACTCCTATCGAGTAAGGTTCTAGATAAACAATGAGAGAAAAATCCCAAGCAAGCCAGCCTGGGATTTTTTTATGAAACATATTAATTTACAGCGTTGAATAGTGATAGATGATCTTGTTATTTGAAAGCCCGATCGTGTCCGAACCGGTCTTTTCACTGCCATTTGAAAGGGTAATTTTCCAGGAAAGGTAACGCGTTGGGTCTTTACCGCTAAATTCAGTAAGGGAAAAAACTGCGCCCGGATACACAGTATTCAATACCTGCGTGTACCAGGATCTGAGAGCGTTTTGCCCCTGAATGGTGCGATCGGCTGTGATATGAATGGCATCGGATGCATAAAGAGCAATTAATGCTTCAATATCGGCTTTATTCAGGGCACTGAATAAGCTTTCCGTGATATCCGCAGCAGGATTGGGAATACCCGGCCATTCATAATTAGCAATTGTTTCCCAGATTATCGGTAATTTTAAGCGGCAGTAATCCCAACTCCAAAAGTTCACGCCGGTCATGCCCAGCGCGACGGCTTTGTCCATGAATTTAACAATATCCTCGGGTGTTGGATACCATCCACTGCCGCCGTAAGCCGCGCCGGTGGGGATGATTGGGCGGAAAGGTGACCAATTTGCTTTGAATTGATTTAAGCTTTTCGTGAGCTGTTCATCAGGATTATGCGCCTGTTCCCAATATACCTGGGGCATGTTGTAATCGCACTTCGCAAGAAAGTCATTCCAGGGTAAATCGTTGTGATAATCCGGATAGCGATATGAACTGAGCGCCATAGGAAAATCTGGAAGGGCGTTACGCAATTCACTTAAAAAAGTCCGACAGGGTGTGTATTTACCCTTACACTCACCCTCAGCATCGATGATATAACCATCAAGCGGTAGTTTGTTGATCTGGCGAATGGCGGCTTTTGCCTCTTCCTTTGGCAAATCTCCAAAGATATAATGCCATCCCCAAACTTTTATCCCCTTTTCAAGCAATTTTTCAGCCAAGGGACCGACAAGATCGGCTTTGGTGGTAGTGTCATAGTTATAGTCGTAAATGCCATTGGCAATTTTGATCAATACATGAGTTAAGCCGGCGCGATGAGCTGTGTATGCTATTTTTACAGGGTCGCCGCCTTCACAGCTGGGAATTTTCCAAATATAGAATCCCTTTCCTTGTGGTGCCGCCATCTCAATTAATCACTTTCAATATTCCCAATCAACCCCAATTCGCCGGCTGTCACACGCATGGCTTCGATTACATTTCCGACATGTTCCCATAGATCGATGCCCAACTCTTGAGCGCCCTGGGTGATCTCGTCACGATTGGCGCCTGCAGCAAATCGCAGATCTTTCCATTTTTTCTTCACTGATGAAACGGTCAGATCCAATATGGAGCGGGAAGGTCTCACTAATACCACTGCTGTGATCAACCCGGTTATTTCATCGCAGGCAAAGAGTGTTTTCCGAAGCAAATTGTCTCTGGGAATCCCCGTGTTGCAGCCATGGCTCAAGATTGCCAACACAATTTCCTCCGCGACACCTTTTTGGCGAAGAAGGGGGGCGCCTTTTTGGGGATGACTTTCCAAATCCGGATGGATTTCATAATCGAAATCGTGGAGCAAGCCAGTAATCCCCCAGAGTTCAACATCTTCGTTGAATTTTTGGGCGTAAAAACGCATGGCAGCTTCAACCGCCAAATTATGTTTTATAAGGCTGTCTTTTTTTACAAATTGATTGAGGATGGCGAGGGCTTCGGAACGTTTCATATTCGAGATTAATTATAGCTGTGAACGTCTATTTGAGTAGAAAAAGGAGATATTTAATGAAATTGTATGGTATTGCAATCACTTCCCGCAAATACCAATAAGAGGTTTTCAGAAACGAAAAATGAAAAATACGGGCAGCATAACCGTAGGCCTGTACATCCCCAACGAGCCGCTGGATGGAAATCGCCCTGGGAAGATGAAACAACTGCGAGATGAGCAGCACTGAAGCGGGAGCATGATCCGATTTAAAATTACGACAGGATTCGAAAGTGGAAAATCCACACCCGTCCAGAATGATTGCAGCAGAGGGCACGCCATTTGCTTCGGCAACCGAGGCCATGACCGCAACTTCATTTTTTTCTTTTTTAGCAGCGCCACTCATGATCAGAAAATCAGTTTTTCCCGTTTTGTATAATTGGATAGCGGTCAATAAACGGTCTAATAGGATATCGGAGGGCTCACTGGAATTTTCCAACCCCGCGCCCAGAACTAAAGCATAACGAAAGTGGAAATCACTGCTGCCATTAAGAATATACTGTTTGCTGAAAATAAAAATAATTCCATAAATAATCACCAAAAGTGATAATAACGATAAAAAGGTATATATTACCAAGCTATACTAGATCCTTTCAGTCCACTGAGGGTTATTATATTTTTCTCTAAAAAGGGTGTATGCGCGTTTCAATTCAGCCGAGGAAAGTTTATCCGGTACCAGCGCGATATCCAATGACTCAGAAAAACCTTTGATAATAACGTCAGCGGTTTCCTGCCAATTGACGGGTTTTTGGACAATTTCCGAGAGTGTTATCGCGCGTTGCCGAAGATTTTCTTTCGCAAGCTGGCGATCAATTTCCCTCGGAAAAACCAAAACCTCTACAATACGCGTGATGTCGCCGTTTAAAGGCAGTGCGCCGTGCTGCAGAATACCCAAACCGCGGCGCGCCTGGGCGCTCCCGATCAATTTTTTGCCATGGTAAGTGATCTCATAATCCGAGGGAAATTGGAAACATACCGGATTAATGGATGAAGCTGACAAGGTTTTATCTTTGGGTTTTGAATCAACGTCAATGCCGGCAATTTGCAATCCTTGCAGCAGACCAGTGGATAATTTCCGATAAGATTCCAGCACATTGCCGCTGACCAAGGGATTGTTTGCCTGGGCGCAGATTGAGTAAGTTAATTCGTCAGCATGCAGAATGGCTTTCCCACCGGTTGGCCTGCGAACAATATCCCAACCTCTACTGCCCAACGCCTTCTTATCCACATCCGAGAAGGATTGGGCGATACCCAGAGATAGTGTATAAGGCTGCCAATCATAGAGCCTCAAGGTTGCAGAGGTTTCACCTGAAATTGTGCTTTCCAAAATCGCCTCATCGACAGCCATATTCCAGGCTCCCGGGTAGGGGGGGTGTATGATTAAACGCCAAGACTCCATTATTGCACCTAACAACCGTACGAATTGGCAATGATTTTACATTAAAATTAGGACAGGATAATGAAAAACGATCATGAGTAATCCAACAGACTTTAAATTCGTAGCCAAACCGGATGAAAATATTAACATCAATTTACCTGATGGTAGAATCATGTGCGGCAAGCGCGGGGCAACATTAGAAGAATTTTTCCAGATCATGCCGGAATGGGATGGATCGCAGATTGTTGGAGCCGTTGTGGGAGGAATATTAAAGGAATTAACTTTTCGCCTGGATAAAGAATATGATGTCATTCCCGTGAACATGTCCACGGCGGACGGCTCAAAAATCTACCGGCGTTCCCTGACCTTTCTTCTGGAAACAGCCTTCGAAGACCTTTACCCTGATTATCTTTTGACAGTTGATCACTCCGTACCCAGCGGCGGTTATTACTGCAAAATCATTGGCCGCCAACCATTGGATCGCAACGAGATCAAGGCGATCGAATCCCGGATGCGCGAGTTGGTTGACGCGGATATCCCAATATTAAAAGAACAAGTCTCCCTCGATAAAGCCCGAGCATATTTCGAGAAAAAGGGTTACAAAGACAAAATTCGGTTGCTGAAGTATCGTCAAAAACCCTACCTGGTTTTATATCAACTGGAATCTCATCGGGATTACCATCATGGTTACATGGTTCCGTCAACCGGATACCTGAAGGTATTTCGGCTACTTCCGAGGGGTGAGGGTTTCATCCTGCAATACCCGCGGAGGAATTCACCAAAAGTTTTATACCCAATGCCTGGTTACAGTAAATTAATGGGAATCTTCAAACAATACGGTTCCTGGCTTGAGAGCCTGGATATCGACAGCCTGGGCGCATTAAATGATTCCATAAAGAATGGGAGCATACGCGAAATCATCTTGGTCTCCGAAGCCTTGCACGAGCAAAAAATTTCCCAGATTGCGGAGAAAATCGCAAAAAGGGGTAATCAATACAAGGTGGTGATGATTTCCGGTCCAACATCGTCCGGAAAAACCACTTTTTCAAAGCGGTTGGCGATTCAATTATTAACCTATGGCATTTCGCCATTCGCGATTGAAATGGATGATTATTTTGTCGATCGTGAAAAGACCCCGAAGGATGAAAACGGAAAATACGATTTCGAATCCTTCAAAGCCTTGGACGCCGATTTACTCGAATCAGACGTCCGCAGTTTATTAAGAGGCGAGGAAGTCACCCTACCGAAATTCAATTTCAAGACCGGATTACGGGAGCAGGGGCGCAAGATTCGCTTGAATGAAAACCAGATCATTGTTATGGAAGGCATACATGGCTTGAATCCTGCCTTGCTACCGCAGATCTCCAAGTCAAACACTTTCCGAATCTACGTTTCCTGTCTGACGCAGCTCAATATGGACTATTACAATCGCATCTCGACCACCGACACCCGCATGCTGCGCCGGATTGTGCGCGATGCCCAGACACGCGGGTATTCACCCCAACGCACAATCGATTTGTGGGATTCGGTAAGAAAAGGCGAACGCGAATATATTTTCAAGCACCAGGAAAATGCGAACGAGATCTTCAATTCAGCGCTGGTTTATGAATTGGCCGCGTTGAAACCATATGCAGAACCACTACTGCGCCAGATTTCATTCGGATCACCCGAGTACCTGGAAGCGAAACGCCTACTGGCTTTTCTAAACTGGTTCCTGCCGATTGAAAGCGGATTGATACCCGATAATTCCATCTTGCGCGAATTTATCGGAAACTCGATCCTGGAAGATTTCAATTTATGGCAGCATGGTTCGGCTCACGAGGGTTAATGGCCGTTTTTGGTAAGATGTTTTTTTACCACATTTGATAATCTGAAAATACCTTCATTGATCTTTTCAGGGCAGGCATTGGAGAAGTTCAAACGCATTGTGTTTTGGCCGCCGCCCTCTGCGAAGAAAGAACTGCCAGGGACGAACGCAACTTTCTCAGCAACCGCATCCGGAAATAATTGCTCGGAATCCAGACACTCCGGCAGAGTCACCCAGAGGAAAAGCCCGCCTTTGGGATGCGTCCAACTCACGCCATCCGGCATATTCTCCTCCAACGTGTCCAGCATCACATCACGGCGTTCTTTATAAACCTTGCGGATCAATTTCACATGTTCATCCAGAAAACCACCGTGCGCAACTTCAAAGGCGACAATCTGGTTGAAGGTTGAGGTATGCAGGTCTGTTCCTTGTTTAGCCTGGATCAATTTGGTTATTACAGTTACCGGGGCGATCACCCATGCCAGACGGATACCGGGAGCCAACGTCTTGGAAAACGTGCTCAGATAAATTACATTGCCCGAATAACATTCATTCTGGGAGCGCGTTTGGCTGTCCAAAACAGCCAAGGTCGGCAGGTTTTCGCCCTCAAACCGCAATTGCCCATAAGGATCATCCTCAATAATCGGAACACCGTAACGCTCAGCCAGCTCGATCAATTTCAGGCGCCGGTCATACGCAAGGGTTGAACCGGTAGGGTTCTGAAAATTCGGCAGCGCATAGATAAATTTTATCCCTGCGCGAAGGCGGGCTTCGAGCTCGCTGGTTACCATGCCATGTTCATCCAGAGGCACAGTGACAAATTCGGCGCCGTAAGTGCGCCAGGCTTGCAGTGCGCCGATATAGGTGGGGGATTCCACTAAAATATGGTCACCGCGATTAATAAAAACCTTACCCAAGAGGTCCAGGGCCTGTTGCGATCCTGATGTTACCAGGATATTCTCCGGGGTGATATTGATACCGTAGCGCGCTGAATGCCGCGCAATCATATCCCGCAAGGGCGTGTAACCATCCGTAGAACCATACTGCAAGCTGGCAGGGCCGTTTTTCTCAAGAACGCGCAAACACGCTTCTTTGAATTCTTTAATAGGAAACACTTCAGGAGCCGGCATGCCCCCAGCAAAGGAGATTACGTCCGGATTCTCCGTGAATTTTAATAATTCACGGATAGCCGAATTCGACATCCGTTGTGTTCTCTGCGCGAAACGGTGATCCCATAAAGTCTGCATTCACCAACCTCCTGGTTATTGTTTAAACTACTATTTCGGGAAACGACTCAGCACAATTGCTTTATCCGGCAACTGGATTTTCTTTCCCATAGTTAATTCCCGGGGAAGGATGCCTTCCATGGCCTGAATATTCTGGTAAATGAAAAGTTCATTGCCTTCTGTCATGCTCGTCTTTTCCACATAAGCTTGGCCTGTCAGGAATTCTTCTTTATCGATGGCGCAACTGGTGACAAAACCGATCACTTTGCCTTTACCGTTCAAAACAGCATCCCCGTGATGCGCCATGCGCACGCGTTTTTCAGCGAAACGGAAACGAACCACTTCACTTTTACGGCTGCTTTCGTTTTCAATAAAAGATTGACGTCCAATGAACCAAGGTTTGTATGTTTTCACGTATGACCCGAATCCGGCATCACCGACTTTCAGGTTCGCGCTACCGCCCATTTCATGCCCGTAAAGCGGTAGACCCGCCTCGGTTCGCAGTGAATCGCGTGCACCCAATCCGCAGGGTTTCAGCCCCAGCGGTGTTCCAACTTCCAGCACTTTATTCCAAAATTCCAGGGCTTTCTCAGGATGAATAAATATTTCAAACGCGATTTTCTCCCCGGTGTACCCGGTACGCGAAACAATCAGATCCTGACCATTCCAGTCTATGTGGCAGAGCTGGGTGCGTTTCAGCTTCTTCAAGCGGGCAATATCCAGATCGGACAAACCGATTCCGCACAGGATATCACGCGACAGCGGCCCTTGCAGGGCTATGTCCACGCGCATCTCATTCCCCAGCTTGGGATCGCGCAAATTTTTCAGGATAACGCCTGAACCAAAAGCGCGCACCCAGGGCCGCGCAAGATCAACCTTGACCAACCCATCCCTGACCGCGTTCAACCAAGCCCAATCTTTTTCATCATTGGCTGCGTTTACGACAACCAGATATTGATCTTTTGCGTGACGATAAACCAGCAGGTCATCCAGTACGTTGGCGTCCGGATCGAGAAAATGGGTATAAAGCGATTCGCCGACTGCCAGTGAGGCAATGTCATTGGCACAGACACTATCCAGAAATGCTAAAGCATCTGGGCCTTCAGCCTGATAAACACCCATGTGCGAGACGTCGAACAAACCGGCTGCATTGCGCGTAGCCATGTGTTCTTCAAGCACCGAAGAATACCAAACCGGCATATCCCATCCAGCAAACGGCACCATTTTTGCCCCCAATTCGATGTGACGCTGGTGTAAAACTGTTTCTTTTATGGCAGCTTCTTCATTCGATTCCCAGAAAAAATCCGGCAGGGAATCGCCTTTTTTCAATTCCAGGTGATCCATCCCGACAAAATACGGTTTTCTATTTGCTGAATCAATTTCTTTAATAATCTTCACCGATTGAGATTTTGGACTCGGCTTTACAATAAACGGCCCTGGGATACGTTTCAACAAATCTTCGTCGAAAATTATGAAACCATCTGAGAGGCCGCGCAGCCAGGCGGCTGCCAAAGAAGCTTTCCCGGATGATAAGCTGAGCTGATAGTGGTCTTCGTCCACACAGGTCAAGGTTGCCGGGATAGACTCTTTTGCGACCATCAAGGTGGTCGATTGACTCTCTCCGATCTGAATATTCTCAATGTTATTGCTGAAAACAAAGTTCAAAACCTGGCGGATGTGATCGCCGCTGATTTCAAAGGCGACCTGACCAGCATCGTCAGACTGCACTGGATCGTCCAGATAGCTGAACTGAGGATAGCCGGAACCGTTAATGTTTTCATCAGATAAGGCACGCTCGGTAATCTTGCGGACGCGAATTTTTACCTGTTCCAAGATGTTAAAATCGAATTTCGCGCGAATTTGAAGATTATTTCCCGCTGTGTAGCAATAGGGTTTAGCCGAAAACAGCAAGTCTGCGATGATATCTGCGATCTCAACCATATCTTTTTCAACCAATCCACGCTGAGTCAGCCAGGGAGTTCCCAAGCGAACACCACTTGCACGAAGTGACGCTTTATCGCCCGGAATGGCATTTGAATTGGCGACAAGCCCGGCAATATCCATGATCCTGGCGGCCATATCCCCGCTAAGGGTAGTGCCATCCGGTCCGACAACCGATTTGCAGTCGATATTTGTCAGGTGAGTTTCCGTGCCGCCGTAGGCAATGCGAAAACCCCTGGCTTTAAGCTGGTCGTTCAGAGCTTTGCAATTTTTGATGATCTGTTGTTGAAATTCGATAAAAGATTTTTCACGCGCCAACTTGAAAGTGGTGGCCATGGCAGCAAGGACTTGAATATGCGGCCCGCCTTGTTCGCCCGGGAAAACAGCTTTATCGATCTTTTTTGAGATACTTTCATCAAAGGAAAGAATCACCGCGCCGCGTGGACCGCACATGGTTTTATGGGTCGTAAAGGTAATGACATGAGCGAATCCAACCGGAGATGGCAGCGCGCCGGCGGCGACCAAACCGGCAATATGAGAAATATCTGCCAACAAGTACGCGCCGCAGGCGTCCGCGATTTTGCGGAAGCGGGCAAAATCCGGCACCCAGGGATAGGAAGAATATCCACAGATTATAACTTTGGGTTTGCGCTCCAATGCGATACGTTCGACCTCGTCATAGTTGATCCGTTCAGTCTGCGCATCCACGCTATAATGATAGACTTGATAGAGTTTGCCGGAGCGGTTTACCGATGAACCATGCGTTAGATGGCCGCCATGGAAAAGATTCATGCCCATGATGACATCGCCGGGATTGATTAAGGCGTGATAAACGGCATTATTGGCCGGAGCGCCGGACAAAGGCTGCACATTCACGAAAATGTCATCTGCATTAACCCCATTGGCCGCGAATAATTCCGCGCAGCGACGGCGAGCCAATTCTTCGATTACGTCCGCAAATTCAACACCTTTGTAATAGCGCGGATCCGAGTAACGCCGGAAATGAGCTAGGTGGTCCTCGATGTTCATGATTTTTTCTTGAGAGAATAACCGGCTTTCTTCGCTGGGATACCCTTCAGCATAGATATTCTGCAATATCGAACCCAAACTTTCACGAACTGCAGCGGGCGCCATACTTTCGCTGGGGATAAAAATTAATTTATGCTTTTGGCGGGCAGCCTCCAAAGCGATTAGTTGCTCAACCGCCGGATCGATTTTGCACAATGGATCAGAGATGAAAAAACCAGGCATTTTAAATACTCCCATAATTAAGATAAAAACCACTTGTTAACACTAACAAGTGGCTATGTGTGTTTCCTGTTCGGCACTGATAGTGGACTAGATAGAGCCAACAATAGGAAATTTAAGAATCCAATCATCAAATTCATTTTAACCTTGCGTAATCTTCAGGTCAAGGACAAATGCACATGAATTCTCAAGTTATTATGTAATTTAGTCATAGCCTCTGATGGCTTTCCAACCACTTCAAGGTATAAGCAAAGACATCCTTTTTTTCCGGTTCGTTGTGAATTTCATGAAAGAGATTCGGCCAGACTTTGTAATCCACATGGGGCGCGGTTTTGGCGAATTGATCGACAGATGCCTTGTCGACGATCCCTTCATTCTCACCTATCATCAGGAGAATATCGACTGGGTTCTCTGCGGCGTGTTCCAAAATCCAATCGCCTTGGTCAATGAACAAAAGCCCCATACGGGCTGAGATCATTTTATGGACCAGCGGGTCGCTCACATAAGCAGACACCACACTCTTATCTCGCGAAAGTAAATTGGCATCCAATCCATTATCCATCCTAAAGGATGGCATGATCTTGTTCATAATCCTGGCAAGCGTTTTCTTCACAGCGGGAACTGGATCTTTAGTATGAATGCCCGGGGAAGTAACAACCATCCCATTAATAAGAGGTTTACGTGCAAGGGCGAACCAAAGAGCCAGCAAACCGCCCATGCTGTGCCCGTAAATAAAAACTGGTTTGCCGGGGAAGATTTCCTTGATTTTTTGCAGGAAGTGATCGATGTGGTCGAGGAAGAAAGAATTATCGGCAATATGGCCACGCGGACCGGGCGTTTTCCCATGCCCTGGCAGATCGGGGGCGATGATCGCGAAACCTGCGTCTATATAAAATTGGGCGAAGTCAGCCCCATAACGGCCGCCATGTTCACCCAGGCCATGGATGAGTAGGATTACCGACCTGGTTTCTTTATCAGGCTGCCAGATTTGGTAATAAATGTTCTCAAATCCATGAAGTTGAAGATTACCTTCCTCGTGTTTCATCCGAACCTCCCAACGCCTTTGGTGTTAATCAACACAAGTTTAACGGATAATTGAATATAATCAAGTGCAGAAGATCAATAAAGGTCAGTAATCAATACTACTTATAACTGATGAATATACAGAATCCAAACGAAGACCAGATTCTTGATCGAGCAATCAACGGAGATGAAGAAGCATTTAGTCTCTTATATCAAGACAATGTAAAAAAGATTTACAGTTATATCTATTATCGAACCGGGAATACGTACGAAGCGGAAGATTTAACCGCCCGTGTTTTCCAGCGTGCATTGAAACACATCACGCGATATAAGAAAACAAATGTACCTTTCTCTGCGTGGTTGTATCGGATTGCGCACAACCTAGTAGCGAATTGGCATCGGGACAATCAGCGCCGCAAGGAAGTACCCATCGAGGATCATTTAGACCTCGGATCGCATACTGATATTCCAGACGATCAATACGAGAAAAAACAGGAAGTCGAGGTGCTTTTACGGGCAGTACGCAAACTACCCAGCGATCGCCAGATGGTATTGATTTTAAAATATGTAGAAGATCTATCCAATAAAGAGATCGGCGATATTATGGGAAAAAGCGAGGGAGCGGTAAAAAGCCTGTATCATCGCACGTTACTCGATCTGCGCGATTATCTGGATGAGAAATGACAAGGTAGTGATATGGAAAACAAAGATTTGGATATTGAAAAGAAAATGGATGAAAAGTTGGAAAAACTGCTGCAACCGGTTTCACCCAACTCCACTTTTATCGCCAATTTGCAGGAAAAATTGGTATCAAGAGCGAACGTCTCAATTGAATATCCCAATTATCTGCTGATCATCATCATTCTCGGATCCGGCTTGGCTGTCGGATTGATCCTGGTTATTTTCATCAACCGAATTATCCGAACACTGACGGGTAAGAACAGGAAATAAACGCATGGAAAAAATCCTTTTCATGGGGTCGCCTGAATATGCGGTACCCATTCTTAAAGAACTTAACGATAGATACGAAATTGCTGCGGTTGTCACACAGCCTGACCAACCTGTCGGGAGAGGCAAACTTATTCAGGCACCTGCGGTTAAAAAATACGCAGAATCTCGCGGGTTAAAGGTAATGCAACCTGCCAAAATCCGTGGGGAGGATTTCATTCGGGATTTATCTGAACTGGCGCCGGATGCGATTATCGTTGCCGCGTACGGAAAAATCCTGCCCAAAACAGTTCTGGAATTTCCTCGCCTGGGTTGTATTAATGTACACGCGTCACTTTTGCCCAGGTGGCGAGGCGCTTCTCCAATTTACAGCGCAATCCTCAATGGTGATGAAAAAAGCGGTGTTACGATCATGTTAATGGATGAGGGTATCGATACCGGTTCAACCTTAAGCAAGGCCGAGATCCAACTGACTGGCCAGGAAACAACCGGGAGCCTGACAGCCGATTTAGCCAATCTGGGCGCCGATCTGTTAATCCGGACACTGCCTGAATATTTTCATGGCAGGATAAAACCGGAACGCCAACCGGGAAGCGGAGCAACCTACTCTCAGCTAATTAAAAAAGAGGATGGTTTATTGGATTTCTCACAGGAAGCGCACTCTCTGGAAAGACAAATCAGAGCCTGCGATCCCTGGCCGGTCGCTTTTTTCCAATGGAATGGTGCTCCGCTGCGAGTCTGGAAAGCACAGGTAATGGACAGTCGCGTATTTGAACCGGGACAAAGAGGCGTTGTTGAAAAGTTTCCGGTCATCGGGACAGCCAGTTACGACCTGAAACTGGTCCAGGTCCAACCCGCTGGAAAACGCGTTATGAGCGGGACAGAATTTCTTAATGGTGCTCGCAATTGGGATAATTAGGAAAATCAATTTTCAAACCGGAAAGGCAAGTATGAAAATTTTATGTATCGGAGCGGGAGCGATCGGGATTTGCATCGGTGGGAGTATTTCCGCGATGGGCGCAGACGTTATTTTTTTGGAAAGACCTCAACAACGAAAAGACCTGGAAGGGAAAATGCTCACAATTCATAATCAGGGTTTTTCGTTAAAAGCCACGGATTACCGTTTGATATCCGATTATCGGGAATTGGGGAATGAATTGATTGACTGCGTACTGATTGCCGTAAAAGCTTTTGATACCGATCAGGTCATCAATCAAATCAAACAAAGCGGGATCAATTTCAAGAATATCCTTTGTCTGCAAAACGGTGTGGAGAATGAGGACAAATTGCAAAAGGCTTTCCCGCGAGTAAATGTGATGGGTGCTTCGATGGTCAGCGCGGTTAGCCGGTTGGATGCAACTACTGTCAGAGTTGAAAGAAATCGTGGAATCGGCCTATGCGGAAAGGGGCCGGTGATGGAGCAATTATTTGATTTGTTAAAGGCGGGAGGCTTGAAACCCAAAATATTTAATCAGCTTGAATCGATGAAATGGTCCAAGATGATCTCTAACTTATTTTCGAACGCCACCTCCGGAATTCTGGATATGACGCCAATGGAAATATATTCAAGAAATGGCTTATTTCAAATCGAGAAAAACCAAATTTTGGAGGGATTAAATGTTATGAAAAAAAGCGGATACCGGATTGTCAATCTGCCGGGACTGCCGCTGAAACTATTGGTTTTTGCTATAAGTTACCTTCCGGATTTTTTGTTACAGCCACTATTGATTCAGTTAATTGCCAAGGGGCGCGGAGAGAAAATGCCTTCTTTTTACATTGAGAAGATGAAGGGTTCAAAAATGAGCGAGGTGGATTTCCTGAACGGCGCAATTGTCCGAAAGGGAGCAGAAACAGGGATTGCAACTCCGGTGAATGCAGCGCTGGTGCGCATTTTCAATTTGATACTCGAAGATCCCAAATGCCGGGAAGAGTACTCCCGAAATCCGGATTTGCTTGAAAAAACCATTCAGGCGTAATATCCGTATATGTTATGATGAACATGATTACCATTAAATAGGGAATTTGATGAATAAGAAAATACCTTTTCAAAACCGAATCCTGGCATTCCTAATCTCCATTCTATTTATTTTTGCTTTATTTTTTTCTTTCTTCGCACTGCCGGTTGAGCTGAAACTGTTCAATCCACTGAGTTACTCGGCATTGGTTACCCAGGATGAGTATCTGCAAGTTCTGCCTAGCGTGATATCCGAAACGCTGGTTTTCCAGGCTGCCGCATCGAAAGCCACAACGCAAATTGATTTGACTGCCAACAAGGACACGATCAGCAGCATAATCGCAAGGTATATCCCGGTTGAACTGGTGCAATCCACTTTTGACGAAGTCATTGGGCAGATGTTTTCTTACTTCAATTTCAGGATACCAACAGCGGATCTAAAAGTAAACATTACCGACCTGAAAACGCATTTAGCGACTTCAAGTTCGGAAATCGGCGAAGAATTTCTGGCGACTTTGCCTAATTGCCAGGATAATGCACTGGAAGGTTTGAATTTAAACAGCAATTTGACCATTCAAGATTTGCCGTTCTGCAAACCGGCTGGGAAGAACCTGGATCAGTTCGAAAGAGCCTGGGGGATGGCTTTCGAAGACATGTTTAATCGCTTGCCGTCGTCGATTTATTTGGCCAACGTCATCGCGCCAGACCAAAATTTACCTGATCGATATTTCAATGCCTACAGCCTTGTCCGCTGGGGATTCCGTCTGCTGCCAATTGTCACAATTCTGTTACTGATCCTGGTAGCAGTGCTGCTCCGCAATCAACGTGACGTCATGTGGAAATGGTGCGGGCGATTATTGATAATTGTTTCCGGCGTGACTTTATTGGCATTGGTGATCCTGATGATCGGTTTTGATCAATTCATCGCGATGCTGTTGAATCCATTGCTGAAAAACATGATCAGCGGTTTTGGATCCGTCCTTTTAGGCGCGGTGCAAGATGTTGGTTTTCAAATGATTATCTTGGTAATCATTTCCGCTCTGGTAGTGATGGGTTTCGGCATCATGCTGCTCCTGGCGGGAAAATTCGTCAAACCGGCAGCCGCGGCGGCAAGCACCATTGAGGTTCAAGCGGAAACAGAACCAGTGGAAATTCCCGAAGAAATTCCGGCTGAAGAACCGGCTGCGATGCAGAAAACCGTGATCCCGGAAACGCTTGAAGAAGTTGAACAGGCAGAAAAAAGGCGCAAGAAAAATAAAAAAAATGACCAGGAGTGATCACTCCTGGTCAATCTCTTTTTTCCATTGGTAGATTTTGTTTAATGCTTCAATCGGACTGAGCGAGTTCGGATCGGTGCGTTTTAATTCTGCCAATACCGGGTTTTCTTCATGGAAAAATGTCATTTGAGCAAGCTGCTGCCGGTCTTTTAATTCTAATTGATTGTCGTGGCCTTCTAATTGAGCTAAAATTTCTGATGCGCGGGAGATAACAGGCGAGGGGATGCCTGCCATTTGCGCAACATGAATTCCGAAAGATTTTTCAGCGCCCCCCGGAACGATTTTGTGTAGAAAGATGACGCGGTTATCTACCTCGCTGACTGCCACATTGTAGTTCCGAATATTGGGCAGGATATCCGGGAGCTGCGTCAATTCATGGTAATGCGTTGCGAACAATGTGCGGGATTTCAGACGCGGATGGTTGTGAATAAATTCCAAAACTGCCCAGGCGATTGACAGGCCATCGTACGTGCTGGTACCGCGGCCTATCTCGTCGAGAATCAATAAGCTTTTATCGGTGGCATGATGCAAGATGTTAGCCGTTTCAATCATTTCGACCATGAAAGTCGATTGACCAGCGTGGATCTCGTCCTGGGCGCCAATACGCGTGAAAATACGATCGACAATCCCAATTTCCGCTGAATCCGCAGGAACAAACGAACCGATTTGGGCCAATAGCACGATCAAGGCAACTTGACGCAAGTACGTACTCTTCCCGCTCATATTGGGACCGGTGATGATCTGAATGTTATCGCCATTGCTGAATTCCGTGTCGTTGGGAACAAACGAAATATCCTCCCGGGTTTTCTCCACCACAGGATGGCGGCCGTTCTTCAGCAGAAGCCGTTTATCGAGGAATAACAGCGGCCTGACATAATTATGGTCGACCGCAACCTGCGCGAACGAGAGCAATACGTCCAGCGTTCCCAAGAAGCGTGAAACGTTCAAGAGCTTCGCTGAGGATTTCTTGATTTCCGCACAGATTTCTTTAAAAATACGGTTTTCAATCGCGTGGATATTCTCTTCAGCATTCAGCACAATGGCTTCGTATTCCTTGAGCTCGGGAGTGATAAATCGCTCCCCGTTAACCAGAGTTTGTTTGCGGATATACTCGGGCGGAGCCTGATCGACATAGCTATTGCTGATCTCAATATAATACCCAAATACTTTGTTGTACCCTACTTTTAACGTTTTAATTCCGGTGCGCTGTTTTTCAACTTTCTCGAGATTAGCAATGTAATCGCGCGAGTTCTTCGTTGACTGAATGACCTCGTCCAGCTCGGCTGAAAAGCCTGGGCGTATAATGCCGGTGTGCGCCAGGGTAGCAGGCGGCTCGTCAACGATACTTCGTTTGAGAAGCGCAGCTTCCGGGGAACAATCATCGAAGGACGAAGAATCATGCTTTAATATTGCAACGGTACTATTAAGTTTGGATAGAATACCTGGCAGGGCCTCCAGCGTATCACGCAGCGCGACCAGGTCGCGCGGGACGGCATGTTCAGAAATGATCCGGTTCACAATTCTTTCAATATCTGAAACCGACTTCAATTGTTTTTGCAGTTCCTGGCGATCCAAACCTTTCTTGACGAAGAAGTCCACCGCGTCCAATCGGGCGTTGATTTCACCGGCATCAATCAAAGGTTGATTCAACCACCTGCGGATCATGCGTTTCCCCATTGGTGTACGAGTTTTATCGATCACGTCCAAGAGCGAACCCGATTCAGTATCTTTAAAAATCGTTTCTGTAAGTTCCAGATTCCGGCGGGTGGATTCATCCAAGACCATGTGATCTTCAATGGAATAGAAATTCAAATCCGTGAATAAAGCCAATGTCTGCGGATCGCTATCTTTAACATAACCGAGGATTGCACCCAGGGCGGCGATTGCCTCCGGTTTACCTTTTAACCCAAAACCATCCAGCGAAGCGACCTTGAATTGTTTTTTTAGAATTTGTTCAGCGCGGCCAATCTCGAATTTCCAATCCGGCAAACGGGTGAGGTGATAGTTGGAAGGCAGATCGATTTTCAATGATTCAGGCAGGATGATCTCTGAAGGATGTAAACGGGATAGCTCGGCATTTAAACGGTTATGGAAATCTTGATCTTCAAAACAGGAAATACCAATCTCACCGGTAGAAATATCCAGATAAGCCAGCCCGGTAGCATGATCCTGGATGAATACGGAAACCAGGTAATTGTTTTTTTCATTTTTAATCAAACCCGGTTCAATGACTGTACCTGGAGTGACCAAACGAATCACTTCGCGGGGAAACAACCCTTTCTGAGGCTGATCGCCGATTTGTTCGCAAATGGCGACGTGATACCCTTTTTCAATAAGACGCGAAATGTAATTGTCAGCGGCATGATAGGGAATTCCGGCCATAGGCACTTTTTGGCCTTTGGCTACATTTCGGCCGGTTAGCACCAAATCCAATTCACGCGAGGTAATTTCCGCATCTTCATCGAAGGTCTCGTAAAAGTCGCCCAACCGAAAAAACAGGATTGCATCCGGATAGTTTTTCTTGATATCAAGGTATTGCTGTCGAATAGGTGTGGCATTTATTGCGGACATGAATGAACAGCTTTCCTACCAGTTATGGTTCTTATAGCTCGGTTTCAAATTCTTCATCCAGATTGCCAACGCAATCCAGTTCGATGTTTCCGAAGAGATTTTCCTGCGAAGCCTCGATGGAATGGTGTTTTATTAATTCCAGCAATGCCAGAAAGGTGACGACCAAATCCAATCTCGATGGATGCTCCCCCAGGATGGCTTGAAAATTGTTATGCCGGGAATCTTTAAAGTAACCAATGATTTCCCGGATTTTATTTTTTATTGTCAGGGTTGTGATGGTGACCACATCGCTCAATGGGGTGAAGTTTTCGTTCTGGAAATACACTTCCATCAGAATTTCCACCAAATCATCTACGGACAAGCCGGTGGTATCCAACACTTCACGGAATTTCGGCGGCGCACCCACGCGGTAAAAACTTTGCAGCCTGGATTGTTCCCGTTCCTTCATCCAGAGAGCGGCTTTCTTGAACTTTTTATATTCAATCAATTGGCGGGCAAGCTGATCGCCAATATCTTCCTGCTCATCCTCCTGGGTTGTCTGGTTTGAAGGGAGTAAAATTGAGGACTTGATGTAAACCAGTTTGGCAGCGATAACCAGGAACGCAGAGACCTCAACCGGATCACGATCAACCAGTGATTGTAAATGCGCCAGATATTGGTCTGTCACCCTGGCCAGCGATAATTTGGTGATATCCAGCTCAGCTTGCTCAATCAGATGAAGGAGTAAATCCAGAGGGCCTTCATAAACCTCTGTCGTGATTTTATAATTAAGGGATGAATACCAAAGTGCGGGTAAAGCCATATGTGCAATTATAGCAGAGTGGTGCTAAGATAAAAAAATATGAAAGGAGTGAAAATGTAGAGAATATGACAGAAGAGAGTTTTGTAGAGACACCGCAGGAAATGATGACGCGCTTGAATCTTCAATTCAACGACATCCTATTGTTAACCCGCGCCATGACACACCGCTCTTATTTGAACGAGCATCCTGAAGCGCTGGAGGATAACGAGCGGCTTGAATTCCTGGGCGACGCCATTCTCGATTTTCTGGTCGGTGAATGGTTGTATAACCGGTTTCCAGAGATGGAAGAAGGAGCTTTAACGCAAATGCGGTCCGCGTTGGTGCAAACCAACCAATTGGCCGCCTTTTCAAGGTTACTTAAATTCGAAAATACGATAAGATTAGGAAAAGGAGAAAGCAAATCAGGCGGCAAGCTGCGCAACACGCTGCTTTGTGATGTTTTCGAAGCATTTATAGGAGCGCTTTTCCTGGACCAGGGAATTGAGGTTGTCAGGGATTTTATCAATCCCATGCTTGAAGTGGCGATCAACGAAGTAATCGAAGAGCATAAAAACGAAGACCCCAAATCCCAGCTGCAGGAATGGGCGCAGGCAAATGGCTACCCGACGCCGAAATATGTAACCAAGGCTGTTAAAGGCCCGGACCACGCAAAAACATTCGAGATTGAGGTAAAGGTAAATAATAAAATCATGGGATATGGAATTGGCAAGAGCAAACAATCCGCTGAAAAGAACGCTGCGCAAAAAGCGCTAGAGAGCATCGCCTGATCCCGATATGGCTAATAAACTATTATCCCTGGAACTGCACGGTTATAAAACTTTTGCCAGTAAAACCGATTTTAAATTCCCCGGGCAAATCACTGCCATCGTTGGACCAAACGGATCAGGAAAGTCCAATATTTCCGATTCTATCCGCTGGGTATTAGGCGAACAAGCGTATAGTTTACTGCGCGGCAAGAAAACGGTGGACATGATATTTTCCGGTTCGGAGCAGCGGCCGCGCGCATCCATGGCATCCGTATCCATCACTTTCGATAACCAAAGCGGTTGGCTGCCGGTGGAATTTTCGGAAGTCACCATTACACGGCGGGCTTATCGCAATGGAGAAAACGAGTATTTATTAAACAACCAGCGCGTACGTCTGAAAGAAATCAATGAACTGTTAGCCAATTCCGGCCTGGGAGAACGCACTTACACGATAATCGGGCAAGGGTTGGTGGACACCGCCCTTAGCCTGAAACCTGAGGAACGCAGGCGTTTCTTTGAAGAGGCGTCCGGAATTGGGCTATACAGATCCAGGCGTGAGGAAGCAACCCAAAAACTGGATAAAACGCTGCAAAACATGCAAAGGGTGAACGATATTTTGAAGGAACTTCACCCGCGATTAAGTTACCTGGAAAAAAGCAAAGAAAAAGCCAAGCAATACATGCAAGTCCAAAATGATTTGAACCTGCTTTTAAAAGATTGGTACGGTTACCACTGGCATTCCGTTCAGAAAGAATTGAAATATGCCGGTGAATTCCTGAACAAGCAAAATGAGCAATTGAATGCGCGGCGGGGTGAAAAACAAGAATTGGAAGCCAAGGTAAACAAAATCCAGGCAAACCTGAACGAAAAAAGGGACCAATTGGCGAATTGGCACCTGGAGTTATCCAAGCTGCATTCAATCAAAGAAGACGCCACGCGAGAGATTGCGGTTACGGAAGAACGCGAAAGGTCAATTCGCGAACGCAGCCAGGAATTGGAATCAGCAATCCTGGTCATGAACGATGAAGTTGCACAGCTACAAGTGGAACTCGATGCCTTGAAGCAAAGCAAGGAAAAAATCCAACAAGAACTGGCTAAAGCCAGCGCGGCTCTGAATACCGCCAATTTAAAATTGAAGGAACGTTACAGCGAACGCGGGCGTATTGAAAAACTGGTGGAGGATTTTCAAAAGCAAATCATAGCCAATGAATCAGAAATATTAAAAACTGAATCGCGGATTGAATACCTTACTCATCAAGCTGAGAATGACCGCAACGATTTACAGATCCTGAACAATAACCAATCCGCGGTCAACGAATCGATTGAACAGATTAATAAACGAATTTCCGATATCGAGAAAGAAAATTCGAACCTGCAGCAGGAGATACTAAATAATCAAAAAAACCTAGAATCCAAGCGTACGCTTCGCAATGAAATACGCGAGAAGATCGATAACCTTGAAAAGAAATTTAAGGAAGTGGATTTAACGATCTCGAAATTGGGTGCAGAGTTAAAGGTCCTGCGTGAAGCTGAGGAAAGCCTGGCAGGTTTCACTTCCGGATCAAAGGAGTTTGTACAAGCTGCGCGTGGAAACAAGGTACAGGCACGTTTTGCTTTGCTGCTTGATCACCTGAAAGTCCCGCAGGAATACGAATTAGCATTCAGCGCGGCATTGGGAGAGATGATCGAGGGCATTATTCTGGAAGAAGGCAGTTCCATTCATGAAGTTCTGGAATTCCTGGAAAAAAATAAAACTTCCCGCACCGTTTTTCTGCCCAAATGGTGGAAAGTAAAACCGTATGCACGGCTTGGTGAAAACTTGAATGCTTTGCCCGCTGCTGAACTAGTCAAGGGAAATGATGAATACGCACAGTTAATCAGAAATATCCTTTCGGCGACTCTGATTGCATCTAATGCCGAAGAGGCAGAAAAATTAGTGAAGCAGCTTCCACAAGGCATAAAAGTTGTCACGCTCAAGGGCGAGGTTTTTGATACGCGCGGCACGATCACAGCCGGCAACGAATTCAGGGTAAAAAACCTCTCGCGCAAACGCGAAAAGGAAAGTACTGAAAAAGAGATCGAAACTTTCCGCAGCGAGGCGGATGGCTTAAAGAAAGACTTGGATGATTACAAAGCAAAAATGGCGCAATTGAACGATGAAATTCACCAATTAGCTGAACTTGAACAGCAGCAACAGAAAAAGATCCAACAATTGGGCATCGATAGTCACAAGGCCCAAATCGAGAAATCCCAAAAACAAGACCAATTACGCGACATTCGCAAACGACTGGAACAAATCAATGCAGCTTCCGAAAATCGTTCAAAAGAGAGCAGGGAACTGAAGGAAAATTTGAAAGCGTTCAAAAGCCAATTGGCCGAGAAACAGAAGGTCCTTGAAGAACATTTTCAGAAAATCAATGACCTGCCTGTGGAAGAGTTACGCTCTTCCGTGATGGAATTGACATCAGAGAAAGCTGTGATTGAACAAATGGCAAATCAGCATCACAGCCGCGTGAGCGAGAAAGAAAAAGCCATCAATGAAACGATGAGCAAGATCGAAACTCAACGCAATCGATTGGCTGAAATGACGCAAGCGCTCCAGGAATTATTGGTCAAGAAAAAGGAATTGGAAGAAACCGATAACCGGGTAACCGGCGAGATCGATCGCTTATCAGAAAAAGTAAAACCTCTGGAAGAAGAGGTCGAAACCGGTATCAAGCATCAAGGCAACCTGTTGGAAGAAGTCGATGCCAGCCGCAACCAATATTCCATCGCGGAAAGGCACGCGCTGCAGGCTCAAATGAAAGTGGATAAGCTGCGCGACCGACTGGAAGAACTGCGCAAGAAAATCCAGGAAGATTTTGGATTGCTTCCGGAGGAAACCGAGGAAGGGTTGATTGGGCCAAAACCTTTACCGCTGGATGGGATGATCGCCATGCTGCCGGAAATTGAGATACTGCCGGAAAATTTAGACGAACAGATCAAACAGCAAAAATCCTATTTACGGCGGTTGGGACCGATCAATCCCGACGCAGAAATGGAATACGATGAGGTCTGCCAACGGGTTGGGTTTCTGACCGAACAATTGCAAGACCTGGAAAAAGCGGAAAAGGATCTGCGCCAGGTAGTCAACGAACTCGATGATTTGATGAAGAAGGAATTCCTGAAGACGTTCAGAAAAGTCGAAGAAGAATTTAAAACCATATTCGGGCAGTTGTTCAGCGGAGGATCCGCGAGGATCTTTATTGAAGATGAAGAAAACATCATGGAATCCGGCATTGAAATAGAAGCCACGCTGCCCGGCAAACGCAAGCAAGAATTGGGGTTGCTTTCCGGCGGGGAACGCAGCCTGACAGCGGTGGCATTGATCTTCGCGCTGCTGAAGATCTCCCCCACGCCTTTTTGCATCATGGATGAAGTCGACGCCATGCTGGATGAATCCAACGTGGTGCGGTTCGGGGAATTACTGCGAGAATTAAGCGAGACGACGCAATTCATCGTGATCACCCACAACCGCAACACGGTCCAATTGGCGGATGTACTGTACGGCGTGACGATGGGCAAGGATACTGTCAGCCAGGTGATCAGCTTGCGCATGGATGAACTCACGGACGAGATGGTTCAATAAACGCAGAGAAAAAGAATAATAATGTAAAAAAAAACGGCATGGATTTCATTTATCCATGCCGTTTCTAGTTGATTAACCAAACGATCAATTCACAAGCATATCTTGCGAGATTTTCGGTTCTTCCGGAACGATATCTTTCCAGACGTCGTTCTTCTTAATTGTCATTTCCTCTTTTGCAGCCGTCAGCCAATCATTATAGGCGTTTTGCTGAGCATACTGATAATCCGTTTCCGAGAGAGGCCGAACTTCGTGGCCGATCACCTGGATAATGTGCCAACCGAAATCGGTTTGGACGGGATCGCTGATTTGCCCGGATTGCATTGCAAAGGCTGCATCTTCGAAAGCCTGCACCATGGTGCCGTGAGCAAACCAACCCAAATCTCCGCCGTTGGTATTATTGCTGGTATCCAGCGATACCTCGGCAGCGATTGCATTCCAATCCTCACCGGCATCCAGGCGGGACTTGACCTGTTTGGCTTCATCTTCGGTTTCAACCAAAATATGGCGAGCCCAAACCTGATCCTGATCCAGGGGAGTATCCGCGAAAATCTTTTTCTGGACTTTTTGATCTAAAAGGTAATGGTAGACATACAAACGTAAATATTTTTCGCTGACACCAATCTCCTGCAGACTGGTGATGTACTCCTGATAGCTTTTCTGGTAGAGTTCTTCAGTGTACGGGGTAGCCGTTGGAGAGGGCGTTCCATCATCAGAGACTTCGGGTGTCACTTCCGCTTCAGAATCCGCAGCTTCAGCGACCGCAGCGTCCTCGGTTTCAGCAACCGGAGTGGGAGAATTTCCCAATAAGGCTAATTGCTCAGCGGAGGGGGAAGGCGTCACGTAGGGCGTGGAAGTCGGTTCGGGGGTGGGTGTACCGTTGGGATAATAGTAGAACAGCGTTTGAATGAAATCATTCAATTCCGCATCTGTGACCTCGATACCCATTTCCTTTGCCTTGTTCGCGATCACCTGGTCATCGATCATGTTATCCAGGACAGTGCTGCCGAATGTTTCGTAATCGTCCAGCGCGCTCTTGATCTGGTTCAACTGACTGGCAAAATACTGTTGATACTCGGTTGAACTGGCGAACATCTGATATTCAGCGTAGATGTAATTGTATTGTTGAATATAGGCGTTGCGTTCCAGGCGTACACGATTAACGAAATATTCGTTATCGATTCTGGAACTGTCTACTTTGGCGACCGGGATGAAATTCTTGATCACCGAATCGTATAGCAAGGCATATCCCACCATTCCCACGATTAAAACAATTGTTACAATAAAACCGATGATAATCAAGCGGTTCTGTTTTTGTTCACGCAGGGAATGAATGGAAGGTTTTTTTTCGACTTCCTCGTTTTTTGTGGAAGACATGGTTTAGACTCCGGTTTCCTTTAGCGGGTACGTTCTTCCCAAGTTCCGCCTGCGAATGGCAGCAGGGCAATATGCCGGGCGCGTTTGATTTCGCGGGCAATCGCACGCTGATGCTTGGCGCAGGTACCCGTTTGACGACGCGGACGAATTTTCCCTTCTTCCGTTGTGAATTTTCGCAGAAGACCATGGTTCTTGTAATCAATTTCCAGAGTCTGATCCGAGCAGAACTGGCAAAAACGCGGTTTGGGGGTGTAGCGGCGATTGCTGGCACCACGCGGACCTTGATCGGACGCGGCTTGATAATTATCTTCAGCCATTTTTACTCCTTCTGCTGCCTTGGAAAACCGGCAGCGAATTATTAAGAAAACTTATTTCGCAACAATCATGAATCGCATGACTGGTTCCAGAATTTGTAAATTCTTTTCCAATTCTGCGATCGCGGAGGCAGGCATGCTGACGTAATGCAAGAAATAAACGCCTTCGTTCTGTTTCTGAATTTCGTAAGCCAAACGACGCTTGCCCCAATTATCAATTTTTTCGATCTTACCACCTGATTTAACAATCCAGTCCTTGATCTTCTCGAGGGCTTGATTGGCTGCTTCTTCATCCAAATCAGGATGGATAATGACCATCAATTCATAATTATTCACGCAGGATTCCTCCTTTCCATGGGTATGCCCCTGATGTTGGCCGTGGGCTAACTCAGAAGCGGAAAGGTAACCGATTATTCTTCAGGTTAACTTACCGGGTTATAGTTTAACACAAAGCGATTGTTTTGTGTAGGAATTATTATCTCTTATAATTACCTAGAAATCCAATCATTTTCCACAAGGAGCAGCCATGAAAGTCGATATTTTATACAAACCCTCCTATTCCCTGGCCGATGTCAGTCTGAATGGTGGAGAATCCATTGTCGTGGAATCCGGTTCAATGGTAGGCATGTCCAGCGACATGCAGGTTGAAACCGGGATGAAAGGCGGTCTATTCCAATCCCTGGCGCGGTCGGTGTTGGGCGGGGAATCATTTTTCATGAATACATATCGGGCAGGCCGAAACGGCGGAAAGATCCAATTGGCCCCGACATTACCCGGAGATGTTTTCAATATGGATATCAACGGAGAGACTTTCCTCGTTCAATCCGGATCTTTCCTGGCTTCCAGCGAAGGAGTTGCAACCGATACAAAATGGGGTGGAGCCAGGACCTTTTTCGGCGGTGAGGGACTAATCATGCTGCGATGCTCAGGAAGCGGAACCCTGATCCTTTCCAGTTACGGCGCGATCCACGAAATTAACCTGGCAGCCGGCGAAACCTTCACGGTGGATACGGGCCATTTGGTGGCTTTTTCGGAAAAAATTGGATTTAAGGTGCGCACAATAGGCGGACTGAAATCCACGATTTTTGGAGGCGAAGGATTGGTGATCGATTTGACCGGTCCCGGGAAAATATTACTGCAAACACGCAGCGTTGGCGCTTTCCTTGATTGGCTGCTGCCCCGGTTACCAAAACCCTCCAGCAGCAACTGATTAAAAACTCATTCATTTACAACGAAACTCGGAGAGAAAATGTCATCTGTGAGACCCTTTTTTGAACCCCGCGGGGTGGCGATCATCGGCGCTTCCGATCGACCGGATAAATTAAGCCACGGAATCTTGAAGAATATGATTCAATACGGATATACCGGGGGCATTTACCCGGTCAACCCCAAAAATTCCGAGATCCTGGGAAAGCCCTGTTATGCGGATATTCTTTCAGTACCTGATCCGGTTGATCTGGCAGTGATTATCCTGCCCGCACCCGCCATACCTGCCGTGCTGGAGGATTGCGGGAAAAAAGGTATCAAAGCGGTGACAGTCATTTCCGGCGGATTTAAAGAAATTGGGGAAAACGGAAAACAACTGGAAGCGCAAATTCTGGAGATTACGAAGAAGTTTAATATGCGCATGATCGGACCCAATTGCGTGGGCACCTTCAACCTGGTTACGGGCATGAATACCACCTTCATAAAGGGACTGCCGGCGAGAGGCGGAATTGGCTTTGTATCCCAGTCGGGCGCTGTTTGCGGCGGGATTGTGGATCATGTGTTGGGCAAGGGAGTGGGTTTTTCCCATTTTCTCAGCCTGGGAAACGAAGCTGATGTAACCGAAACCGATATGATGGAATACCTGGCGGATGATGCGGATACTACCGTAATCGCGATCTATGCCGAGGGTATTCGCGATGGCAGGCGATTTATCGACACAGCCAGGAAAGTTACCGCCCGGAAACCTGTGTTGATTCTGAAAGCGGGACGAAGCGAAGAAGGCGCGCGCGCGGTTTCATCTCATACCGGATCGTTGGCCGGTTCCCACGCCGCGTACCAGGCGGCTTTCAGGCAGAGCGGCGTGATCGAAGTAAAGAACGCCACCGACCTGCTCAACGCTGCCATGGCACTGGATTGGTTGAAATTACCCACAGGCAGCCGCGCCGCCATCATCACCAACGCAGGCGGACCGGCAGCGCTGGCATCCGATAGCCTGGCGGAAAATGGCATTCAACTGGCGTCGATCAGCGCTCTTACCCAGGCGAAATTGCGCGAGAAACTCAATCCCGCCGCGCAGGTCTCCAACCCGATTGACATGTTGGGCGGGGCGACGGAGCTGGAATACGGGCACGCACTGGAAAGTGTGCTGGCAGATGAGGGGGTGGATATGGTGCTGGCAGTTTTGGTGCCACAGGCCCTGGTCGATCCGGTGAAAGTGGCGCAGTCTTTTGTGGATGCGGCGCGGAAAAGCGATAAACCGGTGCTGGCGTGCATGATGGGATCCTATAGCGTGCAGGAAGCGCGTGATTTGCTGCACCAGAATCACTTGCCGATGACCGATTATCCCGAACAAACCGGCGTGGTTTTTGGCGCGCTGCGCCAATATGCACAAATCCGACAGCGGAACGAAACTACCAGTGGTTTTAGCGTAAAAAAGGACCATGTACTTGCGGAAAAAATATTAGACTCCTCAAAGTCAAAAATTTGGGGCGAACACGTCACGCGGCCGCTGCTGAAAACATATGGCGTCTCCCTGGTGGAAGGCGAACTGGCGGCGGATTTACCAGAAGCGCAAAAAACAGCAGCCCGCCTGGGATATCCTGTCGTAATTAAAGCGGCTTCGGAAGATATGCTGCATAAATCGGATTTCGGCGCGATTGCGGTGAATATCGGCAATGATTTAGAGATGGAATCTTCCTATCAACGAATTCTGGAAAATGTTAAAAAACACGCGCCAAACGCAGTGATTGAAGGCATACTAGTGGAAAAAATGGCGCCTAAAGGGTTGGAAGTAATCATCGGCATGAAGCGCGATCCCGGGTTTGGACCGCTGATGATGTTCGGGATGGGCGGTATCTTCGTGGAATTGTTCAAAGATGTGGCTTTCCGTGTGGCGCCGCTGACTTATACGGATGCGAAAGAAATGGTGGCAGAAACCAAAGCAGCTCATTTACTTTCCGGATGGCGCGGTGGTCAGGAATCCGACCTCGATGCGATCATTGAAAATATCCTGCGCCTGAGCGAACTGGCGGTGGATTTCCCGCAAATCCAGGAAATCGAGATCAATCCGCTGCTGGTGCTCCCGAAAGGACAGGGAGCGCTGGCGCTGGATTGCCGCATGATCCTTGCATGATCCAGATAAATTATGATATTTTTTCAGCCTGGGCAGAAACGCTCAGGCTGAGGTTTTATATGCCGCCAAAGCGCGCGCGCGAGCCGCGGTATGCTCCACGACAGGCGAGGGATAATCCTTCCCGATACGGACTCCACAGGCTGATTGGACGGCCATGGGCATTAACCAGGGTTCATGAATGTAATTTGGTGGAACGTTGGCGAGTTCCGGAACCCAGGCGCGAATATAATCCCCTGAGGGGTCAAACTTGCGGCTTTGCAGGACAGGATTGAAAATGCGGAAATATGGCGCTGCATCCGTGCCGGTGCCGGCAGACCATTGCCAACCGCCGTTATTACTGGCCGGATCCCCATCCAGCAGATGCCGCATGAACCATTCTTCTCCGGATTGCCAATTGATCAGCAGATGTTTGGCGAGGAAGGAGGCCGTGATCATGCGCGCGCGATTGTGCATCCAACCTGTTTGAGCCAACTGGCGCATACCGGCATCCACCAACGGATAGCCGGTCAAACCGGCTTGCCAGGCCTGCAAATCCGCGGATGAATCCCGCCAGGGGACTGCACGCAGGTTAGGACGGAATGCGCCGCGCATCACTTGGGGAAAAGCTGCCATAATGTGAATGAAAAATTCCCGCCAAATCAATTCGTTCAGCCAGGATGAAATACCGGAATTTTCTTTGGAAAAAGCAGCAGAGTGTAAACCTTGCGCATAGACATAACGCATGGATAATTGCCCAAAACGGATATACGGGGACAAGCGTGAAGTCCCTTCCAGGTCCATGCGATCACGCTCAAGCGCATAGTTTGATACTGATGTTTTCAAAAATTCCTGCAGGCGAAGACGGGCCGCAGCTTCACCCGCAGGAAACAGGGGATTTTCGTGGGAATCCGGTAGCGGAATGGATGAAAGATCTTGATGAGGCTGCAAATGGACCGGGGGTGTTATTTCGTGGAAATCCAAAGGCAGGGATAACCAGGCGTTTCGAAACGGCGTGAAAATGGTATAAGGCGTTCCGTCGCCTTTCACCACTGAACCGGGAGGATGAATGGTGAGGCCATGTACGAGAGTCAATGGCAGGACGGAAGCGACCGCTTTATCACGGCGCCGCGTGAAAGGGCTGTAATCGGCTTCCGCGTAGATTTTACTGGCACCGCATTCAACGATCAAACGCGACAGTTCATGAACAGGATCACCCTCGCGTAAAACGAGAGAAGAGCCGAGTGTTTGTAAATCAGTGCGCAGTGCTTTCAGGCTTTGGATAAGAAATGAAAACCTTCCCTGCGCGAATGAGGGTTTAAAACGCTGGTCGAGGACAAAAACAGGAATAACGCAGTCAGCTCCCGTGAGCGCTTGTGCTAAAGCCGGATTATCATGCAACCTGAGATCGCGGCGTATCCACCAAATCACAGTTGTCATAAGTTGATTGTACAAGAGAAAACCGGATGCAGCGGGATTACCGCAAACGTGGATTCGGGTGTTGAAATCAGATTTGAAAAGAAGTGATGTGATTGCGGATGAATAGATAGAACAACAGGCAGAGTACAAAAATTGCCAGGATGATCAACGAAATTTGAAGGTTCTTCCTGTTCCTCATTTTTGTCCACACAATTCGTGATTAAAATCGATTATACATAAAAATTGAAATTGAGTATAATCTCTCCTCGCTCCGACGCGAGTCATTCGCCGCCAAAGCCGATTGGCGGTGAAAAGTTTTAATTAGCGCAGAGAAGAGAAGAAGAGATGTTGCCTTATGAACAAGATTTTTATTGATGTATGTATTGGTTTATACCTGTTTAGCACTTTCTGGATTTCATTTTACGGATACAACAGCCTGGCACTGGCCGGCTTATATCTATCCTCCCGTAAAAACCAAAAACTGCTGAAGGCAGCGGAGGATTTACCGGCAATGCTGCCGCGGGTTACCATTCAGCTACCGATCTATAACGAAAAGTACGTGGTCGGCAGACTGTTGAAAGCTGTAAGCGAACTCGATTACCCGCGGGAACTCTTGCAGATTCAGGTTTTGGATGATTCAACCGACGATACCCGCGAGATAACCGTAAAAATGGTTGAAGCCTATCGCAACGCCGGATTTGATATGACCTATATCCACCGCGGAAGCCGGGATGGATACAAAGCCGGGGCACTTGAACATGGCCTGAATACGGCTACCGGTGAATTTGTCGGTATTTTTGATGCTGATTTCATCCCGCCCCGCAACTGGCTTAAACGCATGCTTCCCGCTTTCAATGATCCAAGCGTTGGATGCGTTCAATCGCGTTGGGGCCACCTGAATTCCAACCATTCCAATTTCACGCGGGCGGTGGCGTTGGCACTGGACGGCCACTTCACGGTGGAACAAAACGCGCGCAGCCGCAAACAGTTAATCATGGGCTTCAACGGTTCGGCAGGCATGTGGCGCAAGACATGTATTGAGGATGCCGGCGGCTGGTCAGGTGATACGCTTACCGAGGATCTCGATCTGAGCTACCGCGCGCAAATGCGCGGATGGCGGGTAAAATTCATCGAAGATTTGGTCGTGCCAGCCGAGCTTCCAACCGAGGTGGCTGCGTTCAAACAGCAGCAATATCGCTGGGCTAAAGGCGGCATCCAAACCGCCCGCAAGTTGATCCCTGCGCTGCTGGATTCCACGCTGCCGCCTTCCTCAAAATTGATGGGTATGCTGCACCTGACGGCTTACTCCGGTCAATTACTAATGGTAGTGATCTTGTTGAGCTTTCTGCCGGTGGGATTATATGCTCCCGGTGTTTTCCGGGTCTTCCCGCTGACTATTCTGGCTTCGTTTGGTCCGCCTTTTCTATATGCGATTGCCAGAAGCGACACTTGCAAAAGTTTTTGGGGCAAGGCGCGCCTGATTTTCATGGTGGTTATCATCGGTTTCGGCATGTCCCTCAATTCGAGCGTGGCACTGCTGGACGGCCTGTTCAGCAAGAGCAGCGGAACGTTTACACGCACTCCCAAGCTGAATATGATGGGATACAGCCGCAAGAAAATTGACCGCAGTTACCAGGTCAAGATCAGCCCGATGGTTTTGGGCGAGTTCTTCCTGGCCGTTTATTCCCTGCTGAGCGCATATTTGCTTCTACCCAGGTTGGGTTTCGGAGGCATTTTCTGGCTGTTGTTTTACACCGCCGGTTACCTGTACATATCGATGTTGAATATTATCCAGGAGTGGCGCATCTACCGGCAAATGAACGGTATAGACAGCCCCTTTGAAAAACGCGGGAGGATCCTCGATAAAAAGCAATCCGCGTAGAAAACTTTTTCTCCAATAAAAAAAAAGAATCCGCCGATTTGTGGCGGATTCTTTTTGTATAATTCAGCGAAAGAATACGACTGATCCAAAAATATGAGGAAATGACGGATATGAAACCCTTTACCCTGGAACGCTATTTTGCCCAATATGAATTCAGCACGCGCTACCTGCTTTCCAGCTCGGACTGCGACGGGCTGCCTATGCAATCCCTGCTCGAGATGGCGGATGAAGAATGCCGCAAGCTATGGGACGAACTGCGTATCGGGTACACTGAATCGCTGGGTCATCCGCTGCTGCGGCAAGAGATCGCCAGCCTTTATAAAGGAATCGCACCAGAAGACGTGTTGGTGATCGTGCCGGAAGAGGGTATCTACATTGCCATGCAGAGCATTTTAAAGAGAGGTGATCACGCCATTTGCACTTTTCCGGGCTACCAGTCGCTGTACCAGGTGGCGGAAGATGCCGGCTGCGAGGTGACGCGCTGGATGCCGGAGGAGGAGCACAGCTGGCGTTTCAACCCGGAATTTCTGGAGAACAATATTCGGGATAACACGCGCCTGATCGTGTTCAACTTCCCGCACAACCCCACCGGTTCGCTGCCGACGCAGGAGGACTATGCCAGAATCCTGCAGATCGCGCGCGAACACAACCTGTACGTCTTTTCGGATGAAATGTACCGGCTGCTGGAACTGGACGCGGTCGAACGGCTGCCCTCGGCTTGCGAGGAATACGAAAAAGCCGTGAGCCTGTTCGGCATGTCCAAGACCTTCGGCATGGCCGGGGCGCGCATCGGTTGGCTGGCTACGCGCGACCGCGAACTCTACGGCAAGCTGGCTGCCTATAAGGACTACACCACCATTTGCAGCAGCACGCCCAGCGAGATCCTCTCGCTCATAGGGTTGCGCAACGGGGATGCAATCGTCGCGAAGCATCTGGCGCGCGTGCGGCGCAACCTGGCGCTGCTGGACGAGTTTTTCACGGCACACGCGGACTTGTTCGAGTGGGTGCGGCCGCATGCCGGCACGATCGCTTTCCCGCGCTATAAAGGGAAAGAGGGCGCCTATGCTTTATGCCAGCGGCTGGTGCGGGAAGCGGAGATCATGCTGCTGCCCTCCACAGTATATGATTACGACGACCAGCATGTACGCGTGGGATTCGGGCGGGAAAACCTGCAGGAGGGGCTGGAGAAGTTTGATAAATTCCTGCAAACTAACCAAAGCCGATAACGTCCAAGCATATTCAAAAAGTTTAGGAAAGTTGTTAAAAAAATAATAAGAAATATTAACCAGCGGCGGATTTTCTCTCATCAGCCTTTTGATAAATTCTCTTGATTATAGGGTAGCCAAACCAACGTGCATCCTTCCGCAACAATGGTTATATTAATAATTGCGAAGGCGGGCAAAGTCGATATATGATATATACAAGGGAATAGAAACAATCATTCGAAATACCGAGGAGAGACCATGAGCGAAGAACGCAAGAAACTGACCTTGACGGGCTTGTTCAAGAAAGCAGCGGAGGGCAAACCGATCACCTGGCTGACCTGTTACGATTACCCCACGGCCTACTTTCAGGAACAGGCAGGCGTGGACATGATCCTGGTGGGCGACAGCCTGGGCATGACCATGCTGGGTTACGACAGCACCCTGCCGGTGAGTATGGACGACATGATCCGCCACAGCCAGGCCGTGCGGCGCGGGGCGCCCAACACCTTCATCGTGGGGGATATGCCCTACATGAGCTACCAACCCTCCAATGAAATTGCCATCAAGAACGCGGGGCGATTCATGGCGGAAGCGGGCTGCGACTGCATCAAGCTGGAAGGCGGTGAGAGCATGGTCGAGCGCATCCGCGCCATCGTGGCCGCCGGCATTCCGGTGGTGGGGCACCTGGGATTGACGCCGCAGAGCGTCAGCGCGCTGGGCGGCTTTAAGCTGCAAGGCAAGACGGCCGAGGCGGCATTGCGCATCATCGAGGACGCCAAACTGCTGGAGAAGGCCGGGGCGTTCATGGTGCTGCTGGAGATGGTGCCGGACCGCGTGTGCAAGATCATTACCGAACGGGCCAGGGACTGCCTGATCATGTCGCTGGGTTCCGGGCCGGACGCGCACGGGCAATTGCTCATTTACCACGACGCCTTCGCGCTGTATCCCAACTTCAAGCCGCGCATGGCTAAGGTGTTTGCCGACGCGGGCTCGGTCATTCGCGCGGGCCTGGAAAGCTACGTAAAAGAAGTAACCGAAAAGACGTTCCCACAGCCGGAGAACTGGTTCAAGATGGCGGACGAGGAATACGACGAGTTGGTGATGAAGCTTAAATAACGCTCCACCATTACAAGGCCTGTTGCCGCTATCGGTGGTTTATCTCCCCCCGCCCCTTCGACAAGCTCAGGGAGCGGGGCTCTTAAGGATGATAACAATGGAGGAATGAATGGACGATTTGCAGAAACGGCTGGAAATCCCGGCATCCCAACTGGGAGCAGTCAATCAGGTGCTGCTGGACCCGCACAGCCAGGTGATGAAGGACTTCATGGACCTGGTGGCCAGGTACGGTACGCCGGAGGAGATCAACCGCAAGCACAAAGAATCGCGCAAGCTGGAGAACCTCTACAAGCTGGTGCAGGAGCGCGCGCCAGCCTACATAAAGGACCTGGACTGGCTGATCGACCAGCGGAACAGGTGCGCTTTCATCTCCGTCGCAGATTATCGCAAGCAAATCCTGGGGGAAAAAGCCGCAGCGACGCAATTCAAGGACGAGTACGCGGTCACGCTGGAAGTCTCGGCGTTGCAATACTTCCCCTGGATCCGCCCCATGGCGGAGCAGGCCATCGCCGAGCGCACGCTGGTGCCGGGCCGCTTCATCGCCGTGCGCAAGATGAAGGAATCGGAGAGCGACGGCGACCTGCCGGCCATCGTAGCGGCACTGGACATCATGGGCGCGTCCTTCGTGGAGACGCTGGATACCAAGGGCACGGACGGCTCCAACCCGCACCTGGGCGGGCCGGCCACCATCACCGGCTACTTCGGCGGCATCGGGCAGCCTAACGAGCACGCTCTGGCCTACATCGACGAATTTCTGTATTACTACACCCATTACGGCGTGCAGCATGTGCTTAATTTCAACGCGGGCACCATCCTGCTGGGCTTCATGCTCTACAAGCTGGGCGTGGACATCCAGTTCAAGATCTCGGTGTTCTTCGGCTCGGACAACCCCTACCACGCGCTGTGGATCATGGCCATGGCCAAACTGTTCAGCCGCCCGGACGGCAGCTCACCGCTGATCGGCTTCAACTGGTCCAACTCCATCGACAATAAAACCATGGATCTGACTGCCGAGTTCCGCAAAGCGCTGGGCTTCGAGCAGGTGATCCGCTTCGAGCACCACATCACCGAGACGCAGAAGAGCATCATCATCCAGCCCTACGACCGGCTGGAGGAGTTGATTGAGGCGGCCGACCATGTGGCCAACATCGCCGCCAAGCACGAGGGCGGCGTGCCGGAAGTGGACGCGGCGCGAGCGCATCCCTCGGATATCCTGGATTACTTCCGCGACAAGGAAGAGGTGATTGCCAGCGGCGACTGGGATGCGCTGCAAATCAATTTCATGGACAAGGTGGCGGCGGCCAACCGCAGCGCGCAGGCGCTGACCGAACACGGCCTGAGCTTCATCGCAGCGAGGAATTTGCATAAGCAAAATTTGAATAAGTAGAAACACTGCAAAGTGTTCTACTGTCGATGTGTGATTATTTTCCGGGATTGTCTGCGGAAGCGGAAGACACCGGTATGCGAAGTTAGGAAGCTTCCAGCGACCATAACGGAGAGTAAACTTCCTGCTCAGAAATAGATGAACAATTCCTCAACAATTTACAGGATTTGCGGTATTCATCTTTGCTTTTCTTTCTATAAAAAAACTCCTGCCTATTGTTTTCTTTCTATCCAGCTAAAAATATAATCAAGAACGAGGCCTATATTACCGACTTGGCAGTGGTGGGAGGCACTCTCTTCTGACGTAAAAATCCTGCCTTCAACGGATTTTGCCGATGTAAGCGCTCGCTTCTGTTGATCAAAGAAAACGGTATAAATATCTTCAGACCCTGCGAGGAGGAGCACATCTTGGCGAATTTTGCTCGAAAGGTCTCTCGTATTGTATGCTTTGATATGATTCAGATACTGGGGTAGATTTTGGACACCAAATACATGGCAGCCATGCTCTAAAAGCCACCTGGCAAAATAATTTTGATTAGCTTTTTTTTCAATGATTGACCAGAGAAAACATTTTTCATGTTTGAGTAAAAGATCTATAAAAATGCGTGATAACGAAGTACTTTTTGACATAAACGATGCGTAAAAATCATATATGATATCGTATAGTACGACACGTTTTATTCTTAGCTCGAAGGCTGCAGCTCTGGCAGCAAGATAACCACCAAGCGAAATGCCAATCAGGGTTACATTCTCGAGCCCAAAATAATCTAAAACAGGAGATGTACAATTTTCCCAATCCGGAGTCATTTTTATGCCACATCGGTTTAGGACTTCCCCCTGTCCAAAACCTTCAAACAGGTACACATCAAAACCGCGCTCGTATGCATAGGAGAGCATAGGTACAAATTCCTGGATAAAAGAATCATAGCCGCCATGGATTACGACTGATCCCCTGGAGTTATTTTTATGTTTTTTATAGATGACTGGAAAATAACCGGTTTCATAAGGAATACGTACATATTCAAACGCTTCATTTTTATAAGCAAGCTCATAAGCTGACATACATTTTTCATATAAGCTAATTGTTAATAATTCTCCGTTTTCATCTCTGGTATCCCCCAAAGCAAAAAATTGGGTGGCACGCAGATAGGTTGCACAAGCCAACATATTGCCGTTCTTTTGCGCCTGATCAGCAAGATCATGAAAAACTTTGATCCAGTCTTCGAAATTGTGAATTCTCTTTCCCGCCGCGATCATCTCATCATAACTAATAAATCCAAAGGAATACCAGCGATTCATTTGAAAGTTGAAAATGCTGTTTTCGTTAAAATTAAAATAACCAACCGGAAATGTTTTCATCTTAATTCCTCCTGTTTGATTCCTAAAGTGTGTATAAAAAATAATTTTGCAGTTGCGCGAATTTCATTGATTTCAACCTGCGACAACTTTGCTAACTGTTTTTGATGCAAGATACCTGAAATTCCAGAAAGAAGAAAAGAAGAAAGATCTTTTGAAGGTAATCTTAAGGGATTAGTAGCTATTCCTGTTTTGATAACATAAGCAACCATTTTTTCTACTGTTGGGAGTATGGCAAGAAGGGTCCGTTGATGTAATGCTATTGCAATACTCCAATGGAGATGTTCACTGCCAAGTTTGTTAAAATTCAGGATTGAATGTTCTGCCAAATTGAGTAGAGTATTAAGTTGTTCTGAAATACTCAAGGATTCATCTGCAGCAGTAGAAAAATCCTCTGCATATTGTTTTAAATATAAATCGACGGCTGCTTCAAATATCTCATTTTTGGAATGAAAATAATGATAAAACATGCCGACTTCGCCGTTTACAGAATCCAAAATACTCCTGACAGAAGTATTTTCATATCCATTGGCAATAAATAATTTTAGGGCAGCTGCGATGAGTTCGTCTTTTTTTCCACCACTAAGAACGGCTTTTCTTGCCATAAGAAAAATCTCCATGAAAAATAATAAACAGAATAATGTTCTCTTAATTTGATTTATACATCCTTAATCAACAATTGTCAATAAAGCAAAAGAAAATTTCACCATTATTTTGACTCAGTCAAAATGGAAAAAGCTATGGATTATTTAGAAAAAATCGACGAGATGAAAATTAGAAAATCAACGTTTTGCCAGGGATTATAAGAAAGATAAAAATTTGGAATTATTAATAATCAGATTTTTACATGATTCTTTGGGTGGAAGGAAAAGGCATGTGGGAGTGATTCGCGGGAACAAATAACACAAATGCTCGCAGCGAGGGCATCTCAAACAGTGTCTGCAAAGGGGAGCAAATCTCCATTCTCCGAAGCATGTGCTATCTGTCGAGCCAATATGTGAGAAAAAAATAATCAAGTGATGGGATTGATTACGAGTGAGAATGCCACAGCCGCTTCGCGGCTTCGCGATGACAATAAAAAAAAGTCGGGGCGGGAGGATCGCGGAGCATCCTCGAGCGCTCTCATGAAATTTATTTCATTGAAAAAGAATCCTCATCAAGAAATGGAGATTCTTGTCGGGGCGAGAGGATATGCGACGTGAAACGGAGTCCAACCTCATAAAAAAAAGACACCTCGAAAAAGGTGCCTGATAGTCTGTCGGGGCGAGAGGATTTGAACCTCCGACCTCTTGCACCCCATGCAAGCGCGCTACACCGGACTGCGCCACGCCCCGAGAACGACCGTTATTATATCATTTTCTTGTGTAAGTCAACGCAAATTCCTTAAATAATCACAAAGGGATTTTTCCGATGGCGTAGTGCACCGGCACGTGCAATATGCGGCTTCCGCTTTTCCAAGCGGCCACATCCAGCTCCCGCCAGCGATCCAATTCCGCTTGACTGAGTCTTCCTTGCAGGTCGGCGGCCAGCACCTGCCATTCCTGCGCAGGGTCGGGCACGCCTTGTCCTAAAATACCGCTCTCGATAATGGATAATCCCGCCTGCCGGTAGAGATCGGGCAGGCGCGCGCCGATCAAGGGATTGGCGCCCTGGCGCTGCAGGGCTTGCGTCTGAAGCTCGCCCAGCAGTTTCAATTCCGGCGGTTCATCCACGCGCGCACCGTAATCCGGTTCGGCCAGCGCCAACAGACAGCCGCCGGGGCGCGCCACGCGCTTCATTTCCCGCAGGGCGGCCAGGGGATCAGCCACCCACAGCAGGAAGAAATGGCACAGGCAGGCGTCGAAGCAGCCGGAAGCAAAGGGCAGGTTCAGCCCATCCGCGCAGGTTCTAATATTGGAGCCGGGGATTTCCGATAAAGAGGGCAGGTCGATATCAGCGCCGGCCAGGTGTGTATACCCGTCCGCGGATAAAGCTTCTAGCAATGCGCCATACCCGCAGCCGACGTCCAGCAAGCGTACGTCTTTAGGCAGCCCGCAGCGCGCCAGCGCATAGCGGCGCAGCTCACCGGTCCAGCCGACTTGGCTGCGGTAGCGCGCGCTCCAGAAAGATCGGTCTTTTTTCAAGAATCGTTTAGCGGCGTTTCCAAATCTTACGCCAGGGATCGGTCAGGAGATTGCCGAGCACGCGATTGACGCCCTGGGCGGGCAGCACGTCGCCGTCCGGTTCGACATACAACCAGGCTTTGCCGGCGCCCTGCGGTACTTCTTCACCGGCCAGCTCCAATGCTGCGGGATGGAAGGCGGAATAAGGAACGGGCAGGTCCCAGACCTGGGTCAACCCCAGCTCGGCGGCTTTGTGGCCGGCTTTGGCTAGTTCGTCTCCCAGCCCGCTCTCCGAAGCGGAAAGCGAGATGTTTTTCACGCCGGTTTTGGCGATCTTTTCCAGCAATTTGGCGAAGTTCTTGCAGTTTTCGTGCGTCAGGGTGGCGTGCACGCTGACGGCGATATCCAGCGGCATAAGCACCTTGAGCGCGTTCCAAAAACGTTTTTCACCGTCATCCGCCAGCAGCAGGATGTGGTCCAGGCCGCGCTTCAGCAGCTCCTGGGTGTATTTCTTTTCGGCCAGCTTGTGGCCGTCGGTAAGCAGCCCGCTGACCAGCCCTAACTTCTCGGCTTCAGAGACCAGTTCAGGCAAGTCCTCGCGCAGGGTGGGCTCGCCGCCGGTGAAGATCACGTGCGGGATACCGGCTTCCCAGGCGTTTTTCAGCAAGGTTTTCCACTCCTCCGTGGTCAGCTCGCGGCTGACGCGTTCAGTGGGGGCGACCGAGGTGGCCGTGCCTTCGGAAACGCGGTAGGTCAGGGCGCAATCCAGGCGATAAGGCGCGGAAAGTTTCTGCGAATAAGGCGCTACACGCTCCGCGTCGAGGAAGGTGTCCGGGTCGACGTCCTGGCTGCTCACCAACATTTCGATCTTGCCCAGGAATTCGTCCTGATCTTTTTGCGCGATTTCCAGAGGGATTTTGTAGCGCTCGGCCACGGTCGCGGCTGAAGCGGATTTATCCTTGCCCTGCATCAAGTGATAGGCAAATTCCGCTGCAGTCTGGTTGAGGTGCAGCACCGTGTGGGCATTGATGATCAAGATACCGCTGCCGTCCGCCTCGACCCGCAGGTGCAGTTTATAAGGCAGCGCCGATTCGGGGGGAGCCTGGTAGAGGTAGATCCCGGCCGGTATGCTAACCGGGGCGTTGTAGAAACTATCGAAAAAGTTCTCAATTTTCTTGAACATCATTCCTCCTCATGTCTCATTTCAAAAATGGCAGATCGATCACCGGTTGAGGGACGATCTGTGGATTTTCTCGGATGTAGAGCGGGCAGCCGCCGCCGCATGTAGAAAGCAGATCGCAGACGCGGCAGCCCGTGGGCGCGTAACGGCGCTCGCGGATGGAAAGCGCCAGGTCGCTGTTCCAGATGGAATCCCAGCGATCATTCAGGATATTTCCCAGCGGTTGGTAATAGGACTGGCAGGGCAGCACGCCGCCGTCGGGCTCGATGCACATGTTATAGCGCGCGGCGGTGCAGCCTTTGACGCCCAGGCCGCTTTCCACGGGGTTGAAGCGGCAATATTGCGTGGGGGTGTACCAGATCAGGCGCTGGCCGCTTTCAGCTACGTGCGCCTTGGCGATTTCCAGTAAAGCAGGCAGTTCGTCCTCACGCAGGGCTTGCGGGTTGGCTGTCCCGCGCCCGGAATGGATCAGACCGTTCAAACCGACGGTGGGCACGTCCAAGTCTTTAAGAAAATCCAGTGTTTGCTGCAAATGCGCGCTGTTATCTTTCAAAAGAGTGGTGTTGGTCATCACGAACAGGGGAGAAGCCAATGCGCTGCGAATGCCGGCCACAGTTTCCTGCCATGCTCCGGTAGCGCTCACGATGAGGTCGTGGATGGCAGGGTCGTGCGATTCGAGCGTGATCTGCACGTGATCCAGCCCCGCTTCCGCCAGCTCGCGCACGTAAGCGGCGTCCGCCAGTTTGCGGCCATTGGTGTTGAGGCCGCTGATCAGGCCGAGCTGTTCGGCGTGCGCCACCAGATCGGGCAGGTCAGGGCGCAGGGTGGGCTCGCCGCCGGTGAAAACCACATGCGGAATGCCGATTTCCCAAACCTTGTCCAGCACCTTGAACCAGTCTTCTTTGCTGTATTCATTACCGGCGCGAGAGGCTTCGTTATAACAGTGCAGGCAGCGGTTGTTGCAGCGGTAGGTTAGAGCCAGATCCATGCGGTAAGGCGCGGAAGGTTGCTGCGAGAAGGGTTCGAGGATTTCGAGATTCAAGTCACAAATCGGGCATGGATCCTCAACAGGCGAAATGATCGGAAGGAAGGTCTGCTTGAATTCAGCCAAATCCGCGGCGGCCCTTTCGGCTTTGATCATGAAAGTACGCGCAACATGGATAGCCGCGCGATTGTCGTCGACTTCTTCCAAAATCAGGCGCGCCATCAGCGCGGCGCTGGGATTAAAGTGGTATATGCGATTGGCGTTGACAAGTAGAATGGCGCTGCCGTCCTGCTCGACGCGCAGGTGCAGGCGTTTTTTGGCTTTGCCATCCTGACGCAGATAGCTGAAATTGCCGGGATCAGCTCCCGGCAAGGTGTTTTTGGTAAAAAGGCTCATTCTTTTTGGCATGCTCGCCATACATCCGTTGATTTCGCAGTGTGAACGTTTAGCGGCCGCCGCCGGCGCAGGCGCAGGCGCAACCGGCGCAAGCACATGCGCAGGCGCAGGAATGCCCGCCTCCACTGCTGAAACCACCGCCTCCGCTGCCGCGGAAGGTGCTGGAAGTTTGAACCGGCACCGGATTGGTCTTGGTGGTTACAGCGCCGGTGAAAGCGGCAATATTGCCGACCACGCCGGAGGAAAAGGCTTGAACGGAACCGATCACGAATGCGGCTGCATCGGAACCGGGCAGGCTGGGCAGCGTGACTGTGGTTGATTTACCGCCGCCGGAAGGCGCTGCAGCGCTGCCTTTGGCAACCGAGCCGCCCATGGTACGGGCAGAAGTGCCGGCGTGACTGATAGTCGGATCGGTGCGCCACCACCAGGAGGGCATGAAAACCGGTCCGGTGCCGAAGGTGCGGCGGGTGCGGCCATCGTAGTCCTTATCGAGCATGGTCCAATCGGCTGATTCGGAGTATTTCTCGGCGCGCACTTCAGGTGTTTGAGCGGCTTCGACCTGCTGCCAGGCTTGCTTAATGATTTCCTCGTAATAGGCAACCGTTTCTTTACGGCTGAATCCTTTCATCTTTTCACCGACCGTACGCACCAGGGCGATCATCATGTCCTGCAATCCTTTGCGGCGCTCGGATTTATTGGTTTTGCGGAAAGCCTCGAGGAAGGATTTTTCGTAATCACGCAAATCTTCCGGTAATTTGTCTTCTACTTTAATTTCCAGCGGATCGCGGCTGGTCACCTGAGCGGCTTCTTTTTTGGTAACCGCAAACAGGATCATGGTGAGGATCTTATCCATGGGCTGCTCCATGAGAATGGCAGCCTCAACCGAGGTCAATCCACGCTTGATACCGTGACCTTCTATGGCAATCTTGGGGGGCAGGTACTGGAGTTGACGCTTCTTGGCGCTGCGCACAGCCAGAACGATCACCAGGACAAAGATGCCGATGATGCCACCGCAGCAAACCAGGGGAATAGCCCAGCCGAGAATTTCATCCGGGTTGAAGGTAACGGTTTGGCGGGTATTGATTACTTCGGTTGGGATGACGCGCGCCGGGAAAGTAGCGCCGAAAGTGTATTTACCATCCGGAGACGCTTCGGAAGAAGACCATTGATACAGAATGCGGCCATCGTCATAGATTTCCGAGGCGGGAGTTGCATCTCCCGGCCAGCCTTTGGGATTAATCCAATTGGCTTCCTGGTCGGTCAAGCCGGGAGGAAGCAGCAGATTGACGGTCAGGTTAGTGCTGCCGCTGACATATTCGCTGCCGAAATAGTTTGGCTGGAAGTTGAAAGACGCGTAGCTTTCGGTTTCTTTTTCGCTGGCGATATAAAACAGGTTGCCGATGTTCTCCACTTTCATATACAGGATACCGCTTCCACCGGGTTGGATGGAATTGGCGCCTAAACCGAGGGCGATGCCATCTACGTAAGGGGAACTGGAAATATCCGAGACAGGCTGGTCATCGATCGTTGCGGTGACATCACTCAAGGAATAATCACTGTTGCCGGGCATGCCGATATCCACAAAATCAATGACATGGCCGCTGGCGCTATTCTGGAAATGATAAAAGTATTCCAGAGTAACCGTGCCATTCGACTCTAGATACACGTTTACCTGTGCTTCGGGGACCTGGAAGTAATACTCCTGCGCCAAAACCGGCTGAACCAGTGTTAATACCAGCAACAGGGCTATCAGGATGCCTGAAACCTTAAATTTTTTCATTTGGACTCCGTAATTAATAAACTAAGAGTAACAGGAAACTACCACTTGGGCTCTTCGGTCAATTGATAGGTAGTACCGCAATAAGGGCATGTGACCACCGGCGCACCGGCAACCAATTTGACGTCTTTTGCAGCAAGAACGCCGCCGCAGGACTTGCATTTGATGGTGTCCATGCCCACTTCACCGGGAAGATCAATATTGACGGTTACATTTTGCGCTGCATCGGGGTTTGATTTAATGCGCGTGGCAAAGAAGATCAGGACAAATCCAACAGCAGCCAGGATGATGGCAATCTGGATGTAAATGGCGCTGCCGGTTTGGCCGCCGGAACCTAAAAAGAACAGGAAAGAAAAAACCAGCGCAAAAGCCGCCAGAATAAACATAGTAATTTTGCCAAATTTCATATTTTCCTCCGATGAAAAACGACCATTTTAACCAGGTTTTATACAACTTTTATTATATACGGAAAAGAACAGAGATGGTTTTCGGGGGATAGATGGCAAAGGTTGCTATAATTTATGGCATGGATGAAAATTTTTCACTTTCCGATTATGAAGCTCTGAAGAAGGAAATCCATTTTCACAACTACCGCTATCACGTATTGGATGATCCGGTGATCAGCGACGCGGAATTCGACCAGATGTTGTTGAAACTACGCGCCATGGAAAGCATCCACCCAGAGTGGATTACGCCGGATTCTCCCACGCAGCGCAGCGGCGCCCCTGCAGCGGAGCGTTTTGAGAAAGTCCGCCATCCGGCGCCCATCCTCAGCCTGGCCAATGCTTTCTCCGAAGATGATATCCGCGCCTGGTATGAGCGCATCGCGAAACTGGACGATCGAGTTTGCCGGGCAAGCTTTGTGCTGGAACCCAAGATTGACGGCCTGACGGTGGTGCTGCATTATCGTAATGGTATTTTCGTGCAGGGGGCTACACGCGGCGACGGCGAGGTAGGGGAGGACATTACCGCCAACCTGCGCACCATCAAAGCCATCCCATTGAAAATTCCCGTGGAAGATACCGGTGTAAACGTACCGCCTGAACTGGTGGTACGCGCCGAAGCTTTTATGATGATCTCCGATTTTGAAAAACTGAATCAGGAATTGGCTGAGAAGGGCGAAAAAGTATACCAAAATCCGCGCAATACCGCGGCCGGTTCACTGCGCCAACTTGACCCGGGATTGGTGGCGCAGCGTCCCCTGACCATTTTGACGTATGCCATCGTTGCCCATAATCCCCAAAAATCGCAGTGGGAAACATTGATGTATCTCAAGCGATTGGGGTTTCCGGTTTCGGATCTATCGAAGCGCTGTTCCGGCCTGGAGGAAATGTTGGCCTGCACGTATGAATGGCAGGCGATGAGGGCGCAGATCCCCTTTGAAGTAGACGGCGTGGTGATCAAACTGGACGACCTGGGCCTGGCTGACGAGCTGGGTTTCGTAGGCAAAGACCCGCGCGGCGCGCTGGCTTTAAAATTCCCTGCCCAGGAAGTGACCACGATATTGAATGATATCGGTGTGAACGTGGGGCGCACGGGCGTGCTGACGCCTTACGCCATCCTGGAACCGGTCGAGATCGGCGGGGTAATTGTCAAACAAGCCACACTTCACAATTTCGACTACATCGCGGAGAAAGATATTCGCATCGGTGACCGCGTGATGGTCAAGCGCGCCGGCGACGTCATCCCTTACATCATCGGGCCAGTAGTGGATGTGCGCAAAGGCAGCGAATGGCCTTACCAGCCGCCCGAGACCTGCCCGGTCTGCCACCAATCGGTTGAGAACTTTGAAGGAGAAGTGGCCTGGTACTGCATCAACAGCTCCTGCCCGGCGCAGATCATCCGCAACATCGAGCATTTTGTCTCGCGCGGGGCGATGGACATTGTGGGTATGGGTATCAAAATCGTGGAGCAACTGGTGGAAGCTGGATTGGTGCACGACGTGGCCGACCTCTACAGCTTGCGAAAAGAAGACCTGCTCAAGTTAGAAGGTTTTGCCGATAAAAAAGCTGAAAATTTGCTGGAGGCGGTGGCGGCCTCCAAACAGCAATCGTTAGGACGCCTGATCACGGCGCTGGGCATCCATGGTATCGGCGAGGTGGCGGCGGAAGATCTGGCGACGCGCTTCGACGATCTGGACGACTTGTCGCGCGCGGACGCCGAGAAGATCATGGAAATCCAGGGTTTCGGTCCTAACATGGCCGAGGCCATTGTGGACTGGTTCGGGATCGAGAAAAACCGCGAGATCGTGCGTAAATTGAAGGCTGCGGGCGTATGGCCGAAACGTGCGTCCAACGTGAGCAATCTGCCGCAAACCCTGGCGGGCAAGAAATTCGTGGTGACCGGCACGCTGACCGGTTTCTCGCGCGAAGGCATCAAAGACTATATCAGCGCCCATGGCGGAAAGGTTTCCGACAGCGTCAGCGCGCAAACCGATTACCTGGTGGTGGGCGAAAACCCCGGATCGAAGCTGGAAAAAGCCCGCGAGTTGGGTGTTGAGATTCTCACAGAAGCGCAGTTGAAAGAAATCACAGAGAAAGAATAGGAAAAGAAGATCCAGTAATGGCTAAATTGATATTAAAACCGGGGCGCGAGAAGTCGCTGATGCGGCGGCACCCCTGGGTGTTTTCCGGTGCAGTGAAGCAGGTGAATGGAAATCCTGGTTCGGGGGACACGCTGGAAGTGCTCTCGGCAAAAGGAGAGCGGCTGGGCTGGGCGGCATTCAGCCCGCAATCGTCTATTCGGGCGCGCATGTGGGCGTTTGGCGAGGAAGAACTCGGAGATATGACTTTCTTTCTCTCCAATAAAATGCGCATAGCCATTATATCAAAAGAAAAGGACTTATTAAATAATCAGTCTTTAAATAACAGTATGCGTCTGATCCATGCCGAGTCCGATGGACTACCCGGTTTGATCGTAGATCGCTACGATCAATGGCTGGTGGCACAATTCCTCACCGCCGGGGCGGAGAAGTGGAAGCATGAAATCACGCAGGCACTGGCGGAGATCACCGGTCTGACGAACATCTACGAACGATCGGACGCGGACGTGCGTGAACTGGAGGGCTTGTCGCCAACGACTGGCGTTTTGATGGGCGCGCAACCCCCCGAGACGGTTGAGATCAGCGAGAACGGCTTACGCTTTCTGGTTGACATTCAAAAAGGACACAAGACCGGTTTCTACCTCGACCAGCGCGACAATCGCCTGGCTGTGCAGGCTTATGCCAAAGACCGGCGCGTGTTGAACTGCTTCTCTTATACGGGTGGCTTTGCGGTTTACTGCCTGGCAGGCGGCGCGGCGCAGGTCGTTTCCATCGACTCTTCCGCGGACGCGCTGGAGATGGGCAAGCGCAACCTGGAGCTTAACCATCTGCCGGCGGAGAAAGCCGAATGGATGTGCGCGGACGTATTCCAGGAATTGCGCACCATGCGCGACCGGCGCGAACGCTTCGACCTGATCGTGCTGGATCCGCCAAAATTCGCGCCCACCGTAGGCCAGGTGCAGGCCGCCGCACGCGGTTACAAGGATATCAACCTGCTGGCTTTCAAGCTGCTCAACCCGGGCGGTATCCTGGCCACTTTTTCCTGCTCGGGAGGGGTGGAGCGTGCGTTATTCCAGAAGATCGTTGCCGACGCCGCGCTGGACGCGGGCGTGGACGCGCAGATCATCCAGCACCTCTCGCAAGCGCCGGACCATCCCATCGCGCTCAATTTTCCGGAGGGAGAATACCTGAAAGGGCTGATTTGCCGAATTAGTTGACGGAAAGAGGACCGAAACTCGAATCTATAAAAAGAAAACGCACCACATAGGTGCGGAATAGGTGGTGGAGATGGCGGGAATCGAACCCGCGTCCGAAAGAATAGAGCCGCGAACTTCTACGAGCGTAGCGGATCTTGGTTCTCGCCGCTGACAGGGAGACCCTCAGCCAACGTCAGCAGCCAGCCGCTTGGACCCGAAAGCCCTCTTTTGTGCATTGCGCGGCCGTATGCACAGCACTCCAACTTTGTGGCGCCTGTCCCGCGACCGGTCGGAGTTCGGTGCAGGCAGACGTGGTCCGAAGACCAGTCGCTGGTTCCTTAGCTTATGCAGCTAAAGGAAGAGCAGCATAGTTAGTGCGATTGGCACTTGTGTTTTGTACTGATTTTACGAGGTCGGTACCTCTCGGCTCGCCGTTCGGGTTCAGCCTCTCCCGTCGAAGCCTGTCATCCCCGAAGACGACCCTATTATACAGTATGAATGTTAGAAATAAATTAAAGATTGCATTATGTGATCAAATTCTATATTTGCTATAATCTCTAAAATACAAATCATCACAAACATGGATGGCTGAATGATGGTAACCGCGGATAGTAGAGAAGAAAGATGGGATTGTCTGAAAGACGGTCATGATTGGGAGAGCAAAGAAATTTCTGCTAATTGTGATACCTGTTCGTTCAAAGCGGGAGCGGGGGATTGGGGCATGTGCATGCCGGACGCGGGAAGCGAATGTATTCAACCTACCGTGCGCGTAAAAGAGTGCCGCCATTGCGGCGCCATCCAAACTGAGGACGGATTGATCGTTCCATCCGATTTCTTTGATAAGCTGTAATCATCCTATCTCTAATTAAATAAAATCCGATAAGAATTAATCATTGATCGTGCGGTGAAGCGCTGCTGGCACGTTACTTGCATTAAAGTGAGTACGTGTTAAGTGACGAGGACGCTTGCATGATCTCTGGAATCGATTTATCGGATAAAAACGGAGCGGTCGATTGGAGCCAGTTCGGCAACAACGACGTTAACTTCGTCTACATTAAAGCCAGCGAAGCTATCGACAGCATTGATTCCATGTACGAGACCAATATCCAGAAAGCTGGCGAATTTGGCATCCTGGCTGGAGCTTACCACTGGCTGCATCCCGATTTGCACGTAGGCCGGCAGGCGGAATTGTTCTTAAATACCGTCGGTAATTTTAAGGGCATGCTGCCGCCGGTAGTGTGCCTAGAGACTTACCATACCAACCTGCCCGCTATGGACAAAAGCGTGCGCACATTTATTGAGTTGCTGCGGGATGGGTTGGGGGTGAACCCGGTCATTTATACATCTGAAACCTATTGGAAGACCTATCTTTCCGATTCCGATTGGGGTTGTGAATACCCACTATGGCTAGACAAGCCCGGCAACTCGTGGCCCAAACAAATTTGGCCTTGGGCGGGGTGGACTTTCTGGCAATTTTCCTACCAGGCGCGCCTGCCGGGGATTGCCACAAACCTGGGATTGAACTGGTTCAACGGTTCGATCACCGAATTGAAGAAAATGGTGATCAAGTAAGAGGAGAAATGCGATGATACCCGGAGTTGATGTTTCCCACTGGCAATTGGAGATCGATTGGAACGAAGTCAAGCGTGCCGGTGTTAAATTTGCTTTCATCAAGGCCACTGAGTTTCCTGACAAAAAAACTACCCTGTACATCGATGATCTTTTATACCGAAATCTGGAGGGCGTTTCAGCAGCTGGTATTCATTGGAGCGCATACCATTTCTTCCGCACGCACATCGATCCCGTCATCCAAGCACAGGTGTTTGTGGAGACCGTTGGGGAGTTTACCAGCCTCCCACCCGTGCTGGACCTGGAAGCTGCCGGATGCAAGGGCGAAAAATTGAACCTGAAAGTGCAGGCCTTCCTGACGGAAGTCGAGCGTTTGACCGGCCGCAAGCCGATTATTTATACCAGCGGCGGTTTTTGGCGCAGCTATATGATGTACGAAAAGCGCGTGCACGCCGATTGGGCGCGCGCATATCCGCTGTGGATGGCGCAGTACACCACGCTGTGGCCTACACCACTCTATCCATGGGCGGGTTGGGATTTCTGGCAGTATTCGGACAAGGGCACGCTGCCCGGATTCAAGACCCACATGGACCTAAACTGGTTCAACGGATCCGAGGAGGAAATGCTGGCGCGCTTCAATGTGGGCGACGGCAGCTACACGATGCCTTCCACGGCTTTGGTTGAGGAAAGCGGTAACGCCGTGATGGATAAGGATGCCAAGTTGATGGAAGAATTCGAGCTTGCCAAACGCATGTTCACGCAGAACCATGGCGATTACCAGGAACCATCGCAGGATCCCAAGCGCTATTTCGCTAATGGCAGGCGGCCGGATTTCCATTCAGCGCCAGCCGCGCACGGGGCGCAAACTCTGGAGGAACGGCGCTGGGTGCGCTCGTATTTCATTGACAAGGCAGTGCGGCAGGCGGCTTAATTCAGAATAATATATAAATAAATAAAACGTTGGCTTTGACGAACTCAACCAACATTTTATTTATTTGAAAAAGCAAATGGCGAAGAATATTTTATTTGCAGGATTAGAACGAGATCGCCACGCTTCCGTGAGGGAAGCGCGCGAAATCAATAAAAGAGAACAGTCTAAGGGACATCAATCAACATTATCACCTTAAGCCGGGTTTCTTCCTCAAGAGGATGCTTCGCGATCACTCGCCTGCCCCTGGCGCATTGCAGGTTTTTTATTGATTCAGAATGAGTATTTAAAATACCTGTGGCAGGATCACGAAAACAGAAATTACGCCAGCGTCGGGATGCCGGCGGTCAGGCAGCGCAGACGGTAGACTTTCGCGCTGCAGGTGATGAAAAGAGAACGCATATCCGCGCCGCCCCAGGCCAGGTTGGAGGTCTTGTCGGGCAGGTATATGCGCCCGAGCAGGTCACCATTGGGGTTGAAAACCCACACGCCGCCGGGACCGGTGCTGAACAGGTTGCCCTGCACGTCGAACTTCATGCCGTCCGGGCGGCCGATCTTGGCGTCGTCCCATAATTCCACCCAGATATGACCGCCGCTGATTTCCCAGTCAGGGCTGACGTCGAACACGCGGATGTGTTGGCGCACGGTGTCGATCACGTACAACTGCTTCTCGTTGGGCGAGAGCGCCAGCCCGTTGGGGCGTTCGAAGGAATCAGTGATCAATTCAAGGTTGGTGTGATCGGGTGTGACGCGGTAAACGCCCTGGTAGCTCAACTCCGCTTCAGCCGGTCCGCCCTGACCTTCGCGCAGGCCGTAGATGGGGTCGGTGAAAAGGATCGAACCGTCGCTGGCGGCGACCACGTCATTGGGGGAATTCAGTTTTTTCCCCTGGTAGGCGCTTGCGATGACCACCGGTTTGCCACTATTATCCGTAACGCTGACAGCGCGCGTATGGTGTTCGCATACGACCAGATTGCCCTGGCGGGTGAAGGTCAGCCCGTTGGGAAAGCCAGCCGGATGACGGAAGACCTCCGCACCTTTTTGAGGCGACCAGAAGTAAATGGTATCGGCGGGGATGTCCGAAAAAAGCAGGCGGTTCGCACGCGAATCCCACAATGGCCCTTCGGTGAATTGAAATCCTTCGGCAATCACTTCCACTTGCGCATCAGAAGGCACCAAACGGGTAAATTCAGGGCTGAGGGACTCAATTTGATTCATCAGGATTATCCTTTGCTTCCGTTTTTGTATTGAAATACCAGTTCTTCCTTGAGGTTCCATAGCTTGTCGGTCAACGACACATGATAGGTGTGCGGATTCATCAGGCGGCGCACGCCGGAGTGCAGACGCAGGATATCCTCCTCGCGGGTATGGCGGATCTGCTCCAGGCTGGGGAATTGGTAGACCAGCCTGCCCTGATCAAGGATGGTTTCATGCAGGGTTTCCACACGCGAAATCTCACCGCAGTTCAATATGCGATGCTTGGTCTGGTCGGTGGGGTGGTGCAGGTGAATGGCATCCAGGTGGCAGAGGTCCTCATCTTCCAGGCTGAGCACGTCGGCGATGGCCTTTTGGGATTGGTCGTACAGGCGCCAGACTTTCTTGTGGCCGGGATTGAGCGTCTTTTCGGGATTCTCGGAAATCTTGATGGCCGGCACCCACTCGGCGCCGGGTTTCACCGCCACCAACTTAAACACTCCGTCCAGGGCGGGATCGCCCTCGGAGGTGATCAAGCGCGTCCCGACGCCGTAAGCCAGGCGTTTGATCAACACTTCGGCGTCCAGGCCATAGCGCCCGGCTTCTTCGCGCAATTGGGTGATGATCTGCCAGATCACCAGCTCATCCATCTGGTTAGAAAGCACGATCTTAGTTTCGGGGAAACCAGCAGCGTTCAGCATCAGGGCGGCCTGAATGGTCAGGTAAGCCAGGTCGCCGGAATCCATGCGGATGCCGACCGGTTTGTGGCCTTCGGCCTTGAGTTTTTCAAAGACTTTGATGGCGTTGGGAATGCCGCTGTTGAGCGTGTCATAGGTGTCAACCAGCAGGATGCAGGCGTCCGGATAGGATTCGGCGTAGGCCTCGAAGGCGTCCAGCTCGCTGCCACCCATGGCCACGATGGCCTGGATCATGCTGTGGGCGTGCGTGCCGCTGGGCGGATAGCCGAGCACGGCTGAAGCGCCCACGTTGGAGGTGCCGGCCGCGCCGCCGATGATGGCAGCGCGCGCACCGGCAAAACCGGAACGATCCTGGGCGCGGCGCAAGCCGAATTCAAGCATCACCTGGCCCATGCCGCTTTCGAAGATGCGCACGGCCTTGGTGGCGATCAGGGTCTGGTAATTGAGATGATTGAGGAGTGAGGTCTCGATCAGTTGGGCGTAAGCCAGCGGCCCCTGCACGGTGGCGATGGGTACGTAGGGATGCACCACGCGGCCTTCGGGAATGCAATTCAGGGTCAGCCCGGTGGCGACCGACTGGCCTCGCAGATACTCCAGGAATTCGGGGGTGAACAGCGCGCGGCCATTGGCATCTTTCAGGTTGCGCAGGTATTCGATCTCCTTATCCTTGAAAGACGCTTCGGCAACCCAATCCATGAAGGTTTCCAGCCCGGCATTGACGCAGTAACCGGCCTGGTGGATGCCGTAATCGGGATAGGAACGGAAGAAGTAATCGAACTGGGCGGTGGTTTCGTGGATACCCAGGCGGTGATAAACCTGCGCCATGGTGAGCTGGTAAAAGTCGGTGAAAAGGACACCCTCGGCGAATTGCTGCTGTTCTGATTTCATACTGCCTCTATTTGAAGTCTATTTCTCTTGCGCACGTTCGTGCATAAGATTCGTATTAATATTCAGGCTGTATTATACGAGCCTTGGGCGAGTTTGCCCGTATAATAATTTTTATAGGAAGGATCGAGAATGCCTAATCGTCCGAAACATCACCGCAACCTGACCGTGATCGGATTTTACGGCTATTCCAACAGCGGCAAGACCACGCTGATCGAGCGGCTGATCCGCGACTTGAAAGCGGAAGGCTACCGCGTGGCGGCGGTCAAGGTGAGCGGGCACGAGCCGGAGCTGGACGAACCCGGCAAGGACACCTGGCGTTACACCCAGGCCGGCGCGGGCGTAGTGGCGCTGGCGAGCAAGGGCGGAACCGCTTTCCTGGTGGACGGCGCGCTGGACATGGCGACCATATTGGACGTGCTGGCCGTGACCCGCCACCCGGACGTTGTGCTGGTGGAGGGGGCGCGCACAGACCTGATCCGCAAGGTGCGGCTGGGCGAGATTGAAGAACGCGAGAATACCTTCTGGACGTACGACGGGGTGTATGAGCATTTATTACAAATTGTGCATCAGGAAATCAAGAAGGAGTGAGCCATGTACCAAATCACTATCAAAGTGAACGGCGAGGAAATTTACCTGACGGGTTACCCGAGCGAGATCATCAGCGAAGTGATCCTGACTATGCTGAAGACACTCAAGGGGGTGGAGGAGATCAAGAACGCGGTGATCGAGATCAAAAAGTAAGCATTCGTACCTGACAAAACCTGACAGAAATTGACACCCAAAAAGACCGCTCATACTGAGCGGATAGCCGATGTCGGCAACCAGCACCTCGGGGTATACACTCGGGGTGCTGATTTCTTGGCAAGGGGTTTCTTTTCGATGCGGATTATAGTACAATGAACATACGTGCAGCACGTATGTAAACAATCTGTTATCGAGTAGAAAGGGAATCCCGAAGATGAGCAAAATCCTGGAAGTGCGCAATCCGATGAACGGCGAGCTGGTGGGTTCGCTGCCGCTTTCCGGCGGGGCGGAGATCGAAGCGATGATCCGCAAGGCCGCCCAAGCCAAAATCCTGTGGGCCAACACGCCGCTATACCAACGGGCGGAGATCATTTACAAATATTGCGAGCTGGTGACGCAGCATACGGAAGATATCGCGCGGACGCTATCACTGGAGATGGGCAAACCCATCGCGCAGAGCCGCGACGAGGTGGGCGGGACGGCGCGGCTGGCGCGCGGGTTCGTGGAACGCGCCTGCCACCTTTACGGGCAGCAAATCCCGACCGGTAACCAGCCGGGATCGGAGAATGACGTGATCTTCACCATGCGCGAGCCGTTGGGCGTGATGGTATGCGTGATCCCTTTCAACTACCCGGTGGACCTGTTCACACACAAGGTAGCCCCGGCGCTGATCATGGGCAACGCCGTCATCGTCAAAGCGCCTTCGATCGCGCCGCTGGCGATCTTCAAACTGGAGGAGCTGTTCCGGCAGGCGGGGCTGCCCGAGGGGGTGTGCCAATTCATGGTTTGCACGCAGGAGGATTCCAGCAAGCACCTGATGTCCTCACCGGAGGTGAGCGCGGTGAGCCTGACCGGCAGCACGCGCGCGGGGATCGAGATCTCCAAGATCGGGGCGGAGACGCTCAAACGCATCTTCCTGGAGTTGGGCGGCAACGACGCCAACATCATCCTGGAAGACGTCAAGCTGGACGAGGTGATGGATTATATCGTATTCTGCCGCATGCTCAACAACGGGCAGATCTGCTGTTCCAACAAACGCTTCATCATTCACCGCTCACTGCAAAAGGAATTCGTGGAAAGGCTGACGGCGAAAGTGGACGCGCTTAAATTCGGCGACAGTCTGGATGAAGCGGCGGACCTGACCTGTGTGGCATCCGAAAAGGCGGCCATCGAGGTTGAGCACCAAATCCGCACAACCGTCGAGCAGGGCGCCAAACTGGCGATCGGTGGACAGCGCGAGCGCGCCACGATCAGGCCGGCGGTGCTGTGGGACGTGACGGCGGAGATGGACGTGGCAGCGGATATGGAAATCTTCGGACCAGCTTTCCCGGTGATCCCATTCGACACGGAAGAGGAAGCGATCGCCATCGCCAACCGCAGCAGCTTCGGGCTTTCATCGGGTATCCTGACGCACGACCTGAAGCGCGCCCTGCGCATGGCGCCCAAAATCCAGGCGGGGTCGGTGGTGCTGAACGGGTGCAGTTCGTACCGGCACATGGACCAGGCTTTCGGGGGCTACAAGATGAGCGGGATCGGACGCGAGGGTATCAGCGCCACGCTGGAGGAGTACAGCCAGGTGAAGAATTACATTATCCAGGGGGCGTTCAATTAGCCAATGGGAATTTGAAATGAACCAGGCTTGATTGAGAGGAATCCAGATATGATTATTTAGTAAAAAAGGGCGACCCTTCGACATCCTACACTTCGTTGAGAGCAGGCACTCAAGGAGCGTCCAAGCTAATTCATCCAAGCATAGAACGGCCGACCCTTCGACAAAGCTCAGGGATCGGCCTTATCTATAAAAAGGGCTTGAAGATACATACTACGGGGCACCCTTCGACTCCCTACACTTCGGTGAGGGCAGGCAGCTCAGGGATCGTCCAAGGTAATTCATTCAAGCATAGAACGACCGACCCTTCGACACCCTACCCTTCGTTGAGGGCAGGCGGCTAAGGGATCGCCCTCGATGCTTCGGGATTGCCCCCGGTGCTCGGGGATCGCCCGATATAATTTGCTCAAAAATAGAACGGCCGACCCTTCGACACCCTACACTTCGTTGAGGGCAGGCAGCTCAGGGATCGGTCGTTTTATTAAAAGAGCGAGCCTTTGATGGTATTCAGGCGTCGCCCTTTTTATAATCAGAGTTTACGTCGGAGGTTTCAGGCGGCAGCCATCCGCGGTCCAGGTCCAGCCGGCGCAGGTGCAGCACTTCTTGGAGGTGCCGGTGTTACAGGTGCCCGGGCAGGGAACCGGAGTGGGGGCTTTCTTGGTGGGCACGGGTGTGGGCACGATCTGGTAGCAGCCGCCCAGTTCGTGGCCGGTGGCTTCGAAGCCGTAAGCGATCCAGCAGGTGCTGTCCAGTTGATTGATCTGACCGACCGGGTAATAATCGCTGTTCTCGCTGGCGGAACCGGCCTGCGATTCGCTGAAGCTGTCGTTGTAGTCAAATTTAGCGGGATCGGCTACGCCGCTATCGGCCCAGCCTTTCCAGAAGAAGCTGCCTTTATCGATCAGGCTCTTTTTGATCGCCAACTGGATGATGTGATCATCGCCCGGGTCGACGCGCTGCCAGGCGGCATCAGGATCGTTAAGCTCGCCATCGGCCAAGGAGAAGAGCAGTTCATCGTAGCCGTTGCCGTCGTTGCTGTCGGGAACCACCGGGTTGGAGCCGCCCACGTCGTCGTTGTCGTCGCGCAACACCTGCACATCCTCGATGGTCCATTCGGGGTGATCACCGCCTTTGGCCCACAGGAGCACGTCGCCGCGCCCGTCCTTATCGCTGTCGAACTCGATGCCGTAATACGCGGAAAGCAGGCCATCATCGTCGGGGCCGATCAGCTCCAGCGAGAAGATGTAGAAATCATCATCCTCCGCCAATTCCAGGAAAAACAGGTCGTCTTCCTGATGGTATTCCATTTCCTCCTCGGTGAAAGGCCGCTCGAAGTTGCCCAAACGGTAAGAATCGCCCAGGGCGATCTTGTCGCCGGCGGTGTTGGAGGTGTCGATCTCGTCCTTCTCCTGATCGGGCGAGCCGGGATTGCCGGGGACAGTCTCATGGGGCACCTCGGTTTTGGCAGGTTCCTGCGGGGCGCTATCAGCGGCGGGCGCCTGCGCCTGGGGTTGTTCGGCAGCCGGCCTGGCCAGCGCTTCAGCGGTGTAATTGGCATAAATGGCGGCGAGCGTCATCTCGGCGCTGGTTGGCTGGTCTTCCTCTTCCCCGCCGGAATTAAATGAAATGCTGCAGGCCAGCGAAACGACCAGCAGCAATACAGTCGAACACAAGATCAAGCGATTGCGAGACATGATATTTTCCTCCTGGATTTCTATCTGAATGCGATCTGTAAAATATATTAGGTATTATACAGACGCAGACCATGCAACTGCAAGTATCAAAATAGCCTTACGATAGGATTAAAATATATTCATCAATCTGCAAAGAAAAATCATCGCGCTGCGCTCTGAACGATTGAAAAGGAGGCGTTATGTGGTGCGGGATCGTGTTTGGATTGGTGTGCATCCTGGGAGGGGTGCGCATGCTGCGGACGGGGGAGGGCATCGATTTACGTCACAAGCGTACCGGAATGGTATACGGCGAACAAGCAACCAGTCAGGCCAAGGGAGCGATCACATTAGGCGTGTTTGTCATCCTGTTCTCAATCGTGCTGATGGTGATGCAGAACAGGTGATACGGGATTGAAATCCCGCTGCCATAACATTAACCAACGTTAGCCTGTTTTTGCGTCTTTTCTTAAAGCCAAATGAGCGCAATCACGCATCAGCGCCGATGTAGAGGATATCGCTGGTGCCGCGTTCCTTGTTTCTGCCAAGTGGATTATTGACCACGCGGCCCATAAAGACCATGACGGACGACCCGCCGCCATCAAGGTTATAGGCTTCCGTGCAGCCCAGATCGCGGAACATTTGGGCGAATTCGATGAGCGACACGCCGGCGCTGTAACCTTTGCTGCGCCCGTCCACCACGATAAAAACGAAATGGTTGGGGGCAAGCATGCCCACACCGGTGCGCGGCTGATTGCCCTGGATGGGGTGGTTGCCGAAATTGGTGTCGATCTCCACGTTAGCGAGGTTGGCGGCAATCTCGCCATCATCGAGCAGCGCCGGGCCGAAAGAGAGCGTGTTCCAGACGCCCGCCGCGAGCAACTCATCGGCGGTGGTCTGCGTTTCGTCATAAACCTGCAGGCTGCCATCCCTATAAAAAGCCAGGCAGACGCGCGCGGGTTCATCGCGGTAGATCACGCCATCGCGGATGATGATGCCATCGCTGCGGAACCCGTAGTAATCGCCGTTGACCGCGAAGACGGCATCGTGCTCAGCCGCGATCTCGGAGGTGTAGGCGATGATATTGCGGCCGAACTGATCATCGGCGAAAGCGCTTTGCAGCTGCGCAGCGTCCGTAAGAAGCACGTCCGCCACGAACCAGGCGAGGGCAGCGCTGCCGCTGCCGCTGGAATGGCTGCTGATGGAAATGGAAACCGCCGAACTGCGGTAATTCCAATCATCAAAGGTTATTTCTTCAACCGCAGGTTCCATTTCACTGGCGGCAGCCTCTTCTTCGGCGGCGGAAGATGACGGAGCGGTTTCATCTTCGGCCAGCGCCAAAGCCGACGCGGCATAAGCAGCCACATCGGCGATCTCAACGTGACGGATGAGATAGCGGTCGGCCGCCAGATATGCGCCGGCGCAGGCGGCCAGCGCGATGATTGAGAGTATGACCCGTTTCCGGTTGCGTTGCGACATACGGCAAGTCCTCGTTAAAAAGAGAATGGATAACAGGCCCATTTTCCCGCGCAAGAGCAGATCGGTCACCCATCCGCAGGCGGATTTTAGCGCCCAAAGAATGCGACTCGAAACGGGGAAAATTCCATCCGCAGGGCGAACGGGAGCGGCGTATTTTCCGGTAAAATGCAAGTAGAACCATTCACCAGCGTATTGCGTATATCAAACAAAGCCGCATCACGGAAGAAAGGAGCCCAGCCGCGCATGATGGACCTGTTGAACGCGATCACACCCGCCAGCGTGCTGCCATACTGCCTGTTGGGGATGGCCACCTTCGTGGAGGGGCCGATGACCCTGCTGGCGGCGGGAGCGGGGGTGGCGGCGGGGGCGCTGCTGCCGCTGCCGGCTTTCCTTTCCATCGTGGCGGGCAACCTGACGGCCGATTTGGGCTGGTACGGGCTGGGGCGCTTCGGCAAGCCGGCCTGGATCGAAAGCGCCGCGGAAAGATTGGGCATCGACCGGCGGCTGATCCGGCACACCGGCAAGGACATCCGCAAGCACGCGGCACGGCTGGCTTTTCTGGCCAAGATGACGGTGGGTTTCCCGATCCCGACGCTGCTGGCGCTGGGGTTGAACCGCGTGCGGCTGCAGCGCTGGGCGTGGGCGCTGGCAATCGGCGAGGTGATCAAATCGGCGCTGCTGCTGGGGGCGGGCTACCTGGCCGCCGACAGCATCCAGCGCAGCTCGGGCGCGGCGCGCATCGCGTTGGGAACGGCCACAACCGGGCTGGCGGTCGGGTTGATGGTGTACCTGAAAGCGGACAAAAAGAAGCGCCAGGCCAAAGCCGCCGAATCCATCGGCACTCTAAAATAAAGAAGGAAAAAACAATTGCCAAAAAAAACGCAACCCAACGGGCTGGCATTGATCCCGGCCCACAATGAAGAAGCGCACATCGGCGCGGTGGCGGAGGCAGCCAAACAGCACCTGGCGGTGCTGGTGGTGGACGACGGCTCCAGCGACGGCACGGCGCAGGCGGCCGAAGCGGCGGGAGCAAGCGTGACGCGGCACGAGGCCAACCAGGGCAAGGGCGCTGCGCTGCGCAGCGGATTCCGGGCAGCATTGGAGCAGGGCTGCGACTTCGTGATCACGCTGGACGCGGACGGGCAGCACGACCCGGCGGAGATGCCGGCTTTTCTGGAAGCTTTTGAAGTCACACAAGCCGACCTGATCATCGGTCGGCGCGACTTCCGGCAGATGCCTTTCATCCGGCGGCTGAGCAACACGCTGGGAACGGTGCTGTTTTCGTGGGCGGTGGGGCGGCGCATCCCCGACAACCAGTCCGGCTACCGCCTGATCGGGCGGCGGCTGTTGGAGACGGAAGCCGTGCTGCAGTCGGCAGAAGCCGGCTTCGAGTTCGAGGTGGAGATGATCGCGCTGGCGATCAAGGAAGGATTAAATATTGCATGGGTGCCTATCAAGACCATTTACCGGGATGAGAAGAGCCACATCCAACCGTGGAAGCATTTAAAAAAATTCATTCTAGTATCGCTTCGTTCTGGAGATATGACAAAAAAGTAAAAAAAAACTAATATAAATTGGAGAAAAACCGAAGAGGGTAATAAGAATATGCCTAGCAATCTCAACCATTATGAGACACAGACATATCATCTACGTTTAAGATCATATATCTACTTGATGGCGAAAAATTTATCTCCCCAATATTTATTTTATACAAAAATTATTAATCTCTGCAACTCTTTATATTATTGATCGAAAAAAAGGGGCTGATTGAATATTTAAATCTACGAAATAAAACGCTGCTATTCTTAATAATCAAGAAAAATCAGTTTAAGTTCATAAATATAATATAAGTAAGGAATAATTTAGGATTTCTAACTTGGAGTAACGGTAATGAAATGGGAAGATGTTCTAACTAAAAAACTTATAGAGGAGACTGCAAAAAAAAATGAAACCAATGAAATTGATAAAACCGGATTAATTGAGATCTTAAGAAAAAATAAAAAAATTTCTTCCTATGAGGATCAATATTTAAGTTGTGGATATCAACAAATTAATTTCTCGCTTTTAAATCTGTGTAAGTTAGTGTTTCAAATTTTCTGTAAATTCAAAAAAGAGTAGATCACAGTATCCTTTCAGAAGTCGATCAAACCAAAGAAAGGATGAGAACCATGATCTACAAGAGTGATTGTACATTAACAAAAGAATACCTGGAACAATTGGCAGAGCAAGGATTAGAGGGATTGCCAGACCTGGTGAGAGTGCTGATAAATCAGGCCATGCAAATAGAACGCGAGAATTATCTACACGCCAAACCCTACGAGCGCAGTGAAGACAGGCAGGGCCATGCCAACGGCTACAAACCCAAAACAGTCAAGACCAGAGTGGGCGAAGTGACCTTCAACATCCCGCAGGTGCGCGAAGGTGGTTTCTACCCTAACTCTTTGGAGAAAGGCATTCGCAGTGAACGGGCCCTGCTGCTGACGCTGGCGGAAATGTATGTGCAAGGTGTGTCCACCCGCAAGGTAGCAGCCATCACAGAGAGGCTATGCGGAACGCAGATCAGCGCCAGCCAGGTCAGCCGGGCAGCTCAAACGTTGGACGAAGAACTGGAAAGTTGGCGCAACAGACCTTTGGGAGAAATAGTCTATCTGTATCTGGATGCGCGTTATGAGAAAGTCAGACAGGCTGGGAGTGTGAGAGATGCGGCCATTTTGATGGCCAGCGGGGTGAAAAGGGACGGGAAAAGGGCTATTTTGGGTATTTCCGTGTCCCTGAGCGAGGCAGAAGCACACTGGCGGGCATTTCTGGAAGATTTGGTCAAACGCGGATTGCATGGTGTGCAATTGATTGTTAGTGATGATCACACCGGGATGGAAGCTGCAAGAAAAGCAGTATTTACAGGCATACCCTGGCAAAGGTGCCAGTTTCATCTGCAGCAAAATGCACAAGTGTATGTCCCCAAAGTCGGCATGCGCAGGGAGGTAGCAGAGGATATCCGCACAATCTTCAACGCCCCGGATCGGGAAACTGCGGAAGTCTACCTCAAGAAAGCTGTGGAGAAATATGCAATTCTGGCGCCCAAACTGGCTGACTGGATGGAGGTCAACATACCGGAAGGCTTCACAATATTTACTTTCCCGAGAGTATATCAACGTCGCTTGAGAACATCCAACTACATGGAGCGGCTCAGCCAGGAAGTCAAACGCAGAACTCGAATTGTGCGTGTGTTCCCTAATGAGGATTCATGCCTGCGACTTGTTTCAGCTATTTTGATGGAATTCAATGAAGAATGGGAGTATGGCAGGATTTATTTGAGAATGGAGACCAGTTAGAGTATTATCAAATTCTGAAAGGTTCTTGATCACTTTTACAGAAAAGATTATACACAATCCTGTGTAATTTCTTGATTTGTAAAACTAAAACAATTGGAGTTGTTGAGACCGTTCGAAATTTAGAAAAATATCTTAATATTAATTATTCTCCAATTGAAGAAGTTCTATTAATTAATGGAGTTCATGTTGATAATCGCATCGAGTTGTTTGAAAATGTATATTTATATCCATATGAAGAAATTAAAATAGGCCATGATTATGGATCTTTAATCACAAATCTAGAAACACTTCGACTGCCACATACTGATTTATCATTTACTCCTCCTCATTCAGCAATAGTATTTAAGAATCACTCCTTACAAAAAATTACAAAAGAATTTGAAGTTTCAGAAGAAAGTGAACATAGAGAAATTGTTCACGAGATTTGTCTCGCATTAAGATTAATTTGTAATATTTCTCCATTGCCACTCATTTATTTTTTCCAGTTTGAAGAATGGTGTCCATTTTCTCTAACCCCCGTGGGATGGAGTGAATCATACTCAATATTATGGGAGCATAATTTTCAACCTCAAGATATCGAGATTAGAGCAATTCCAAGAATTGAAAAATGTCATAGTCTACTTAAAGAGGATAAAGCAAAGATTCTTTTAGCTCTTCATCACATTAGGGATATTGAACGAACAATTTATTCACTAACAGAATGGGCTATTTCGACAAGAATAATACTTGAAACGTTGTTTTTAACTAGAAATGAGGAAAATGGCTTATTTACTTATAAGGTTGCTATTAGAGGAGCAAAATTCCTTGAAGGTGATTTAGTACAAAAGATACAAAATATGAAAGATATAAAGGATAGCTATGGATACGGCTCAAAAGCTGTTCATAATGGAATTATTGAAAAGGAAATTTCAGATAAGGCAAAAAGAAATTTATGCCATACAAAGGATTTAATAATGAAATCGATCTGCAAGATAATTGATAAAAAAGGATTCCCTGATTGGGATAACCTAATACTTGAATAATAGCTAATAAGGAATTTTTCCTAAAATGGCTTTCGTTAATATTTTCTCTTTTTTAAGGAATACAAACTTTATCTGGATGATTCACCAGCATTTCCAAGATAATTTGATCTCTCAATGTTAATTTACCTTCAAAACACATTTCTTTACCTAAGAAAGTATTTAAATCAGGATTAATATATTTATATATTTCTGTGGGTACAGTAATAGTAACGTTACCTGGGAAACCAATATTTTGAACATTATTAAAGATAAAACCAATTTTTATATTTGATTCACCATAGGACCATACATCTTCAATAAAACCGCATATTCTTATATTTGAATTCAAGTAATCCTTAGCAGTAGAATTGCTACTTATGCTAGATAGGGATTGATTTGAATCACAAACTCTAATTGTAAAATCATTGAGATTTGGTTTATTATTTTCTTGAATGAAAGTGTTAGTCTGATTTGGGATAAAAATAATTTTTGTAGGATTATTTAATTCGGATTTAAAAAGTGATTTATTAAGCCATGATTCGATATTCCCCTGTTTGTAAGAAAACAATAAAATAAACACGATAACACTAAGAAATAGACAAAGGAGAATCAGGAATAAAAATTTATATCTCCAATTTTGCATAAAGACAATCCTCCCCTTTGATTAGCAAAACTAAGCTGCTTATATCTTTGGTTCTCTGTTAATTTATAACCAGATCATTTATGATAATTAATCATAGAGCTTACTACTTAGTGCATATATTATTAAAATTTCCAGTGGGCGGAACAGGGCTCGAACCTGCGACCTCATCTGTGTAAGAGATGCGCTCTGACCAACTGAGCTACCCGCCCAAAGCATTTCCAATTATAACTGGAAAATCCGGGCAGGCAACCATTTCCCCGTTTTGACAGGGACTTTTTGATGAATGCAAGCGTGCGCATTTATAATTAGCATAACTATTCGCTATCAAGGATTCACGCATGCAGATCATCCGCTACAAGCAAAAAGGCACGGCGCCGCAGTACGGCTGGATCAACAGCGCGGAGGGGCTGGTGGGCCCGTTGAGCGGCGCGCCCTTCGGGGCCTACCGCCGGCTGGAAGCCAGCATCCCGCTGAAGGACGTAACCCTATTAGCGCCGTGCGAACCGGGCAAGATCATGGCGGTGGGGCGCAACTACCCCGAGCACGCGCGCGAGCACGGCGTGGAGATCCCGGACGTGCCGCTGATCTTCACCAAGCCACTGTCTTCGCTGATCGGACCGGGCGAGACGATCGTGCTGCCGCCGCAATCGCAGCGCGTGGAACACGAAGCCGAGCTGGCGGTGGTGATCGCGCGCAAGGGGCGCTGGATCCCGCTGGAGAAGGCCAAAAATTACATTCTGGGCTACACGGCCGCCAACGACGTGACCGCGCGCGATTTGCAAAACCGCGACGGGCAGTGGACGCGCGCCAAGGGCTTCGACACGTTCTGCCCGCTGGGGCCGTGGATCGAGACCGAGCTGGACCCGGCGGACGCGCTGGTGACCTGCCGGGTGAATGGCGAGCTGCGCCAGATGGCCTCCACGCGCGAGATGGTGTTCAGCGTGGCGCAATTGATCGTGTACGTGTCGTCGTTCATGACGCTGGAACCGGGCGACGTGCTGCTGACCGGCACGCCGGCCGGGGTGGGGCCGCTGGCGCCGGGCGACCGCGTTGAAGTGGAGATCGAGGGCATCGGCAAGCTGATCAACCCGGTGAAAGCCGACACGCACATCTGAAACTCTGAAACAAGGAAAACGCGCAGGGCGCGAATGGTATATAATTTATCCATCCTAAGGTATAGATAGAAGGAGCTTTTGTATGTCCGGTCATAATAAGTGGTCCACGATCAAACGAAAGAAAGGCGCAGCGGACGCCAAACGCGGCCAGCTTTTTACCCGGCTGGCGCGCGAAATCGCGATCGCCGCACGTGAGGGCGGAAGCGATATCGAGGCGAACTTCAAACTGCGGCTGGCAGTCGACCGGGCCAGACGCGAAAGCATGCCGAAGGAGAACATCGAACGCGCCATCAAACGCGGCACGGGCGAGGGCAAGGACACCGAAGCCATCGAGCGCGTGACCTACGAAGGCTACGCCGCCAACGGCATCGCAGTGATGATCGACTGCCTGACCGAGAACCGCAACCGAACGGTGGCCGAAATCCGCCACGTGCTTTCGCACGCCGGCGGGAGCATGGCCGAAGTGGGCGCGGTATCCTGGCAATTCGATCACATCTGCTATTTCTCGCTGCCCGCGGAGGGCGTGGATTTCGACAAAGTGTTCGAGGCGGCCGTGGAAGGCGGCGCCAACGACGTGACCAACGACGATGAATACATCGAAATCTTCGGCCCGCTGGAGGCTTTCAAGGACATCAGCAACAAGCTGAAAGCCGCCGGGATTGAGGTGGAAGAAGCCGAACTACGCTTCCAGCCCAAGCAGGAATTGACGCTGGACACCGAAAAGACGCTCAAAGTGATGCACGTGCTGGAAATGCTGGAAGAGCTGGACGACGTGCAGAACGTGTTCTCCAACATGGCGATGAGCGAGGAAGCCCTGCAGGCGCTCGAAGCCGAATAATGCATGGCAGTGATCGGGCTCGATCCGGGCAGCGCCATCACGGGTTACGGCATCCTGGATGAGAGCGCGGATCATTCACTCAAGGTAATCGCGTACGGCGTGCTGCGCACCGAAGCGGGCGAACCGCTGGCGGCGCGCCTGCAATCGCTATACGACCAATTAAACGATATTTTAGTTCTCCACCGTCCCGAAAGCGGGGCTGTGGAGAATTTGTTCTTCCAGCGCAACGTGCGCACGGCGCTGGCAGTGGGGCAGGCGCGCGGCGTGCTGCTGCTGGCGCTGGCGCAGGCCGGCATCCCGGCGGCGGAATACAACCCGATGGAAGTCAAGCAGGCGGTGGCGGGCTACGGCAAAGCCGACAAGCCCCAAATGCAGCAGATGGTGAAGATGCTGCTGGGGCTGAAAGAGATTCCGCGGCCGGACGACGCAGCGGACGCACTGGCGATCGCCATCTGCCACATTCACAGCCGGCGCTTTAACAACCTGAAAGAGTAAAATGATTTTGATAATGAAGGAAACCATCACCAGCAGCGCCAACCCCGCCATCAAAGCCCTGCGCAAGCTGCAGGAAAAAAAAGGCCGCCAGGAAAGCGGCTGCTTTTACGTAGAAGGGCTTAAGCTGGTGGGCGACGCGCTGGAAAAAGGTGCGGACATCTGCCAGATCATTTACAGTTCGGATTTGCTGGTATCGGACTTCGGGCGGAAAATCCCGCAACTGGCGGAAAAGCGGCGCATCGAAACACTGAACGTAACGCCGGATGTTTTCAACTCCTTTTCGATGAAAGCCGGGCCGCAGGGCGCGGCGGCCGTGGTGCGGCAGCACTGGCTGGCGCTGGACGACAGCGGTGCGGAACACGGGCTGTGGCTGGCGCTGGAAAACGTGCAGGACCCGGGGAATCTGGGCTCGGCGCTACGTTCACTGGACGGCGCGGGCGGCAGCGGGCTGATCCTGCTGGACGATGCAACCGACGCCTATCACCCCACGGCGGTGCGCGCCAGCATGGGCTCGATCTTCACACAAAAGCTGGTCAAGACCGATACGGGCGCGCTAGCCGACTGGAAAAAACGCCGCGGGGCGCGCATCATCGGCACGTGGTGCGGGGAGGCTAAAGCCTACCGCAGTTATAATTATCCAGAGGACATGATCCTGTTGATGGGCAGCGAGCAGAAAGGCCTGCAGCCGCAGCATCTGGCTTTGTGCGACGAACTGGTGCACATCCCCATGCGCGGCTACGTGGATTCGCTCAACCTGGCCTGCGCCGCTTCGGTGGTGCTGTTCGAGATTTTCGACCAACGGGAGAAGAACAAAGAGAAATGATCGCATCGGTCAAAGGCGAAGTGCTGGAAAAGGGCGATAACTACCTGGTGGTACAGGTGGGAGGGCTGGGCCTGCGCGTGGCCACGCCCGCGGCGGTGGCCAACGGCTACGAGACCGGCGAGCACGCGCAATTGTTCACGCACCTGGTGGTGCGCGAGGACAACCTGAGCCTGTACGGGTTCGACAGCGCGGAGCAGCGCAGTTTGTTCCAGAGCCTGATCACGGTGGACGGGGTGGGGCCGCGCACGGCGCTGGCCGTGATTTCGACGCTGTCGGTGGATATGATCTACCAGGCGGTGCTGGGGGAGCAGGCCGCCATCTTCAGCCAGGTGCCGGGCATCGGCAGCAAGACCGCGCAGAAGATCGTGCTGTACCTGCACGACAAGCTCAAGCCGCTGGAAGCCGGACTGTTGGGCGCGGCACGCGATGTGAACCGCGAGCTGATGGACGCGCTGGCGGGGCTGGGCTACAGCGTGATCGAGGCGCAAACCGCCATTCAAGCGCTGCCCAAGGATGCGCCGGACGACCTGGAAGAACGGCTGCGGCTGGCTTTGAAATTCTTCACGCGCTGAAAGCGCGTATAAAGAATCTTTGTGCTAAAATTTATCAGTTTGCTATCGTAGAAGATAAAGGGAAAGACATAATTTGGCAAGTCTAACGCGCGAATTGGGAATCGATCTGGGCACTTCCAACACGGTCATTGTGGAAGGCGCTGAAGTGCTGCTGCACGAACCCAGCACGGTGGCGATCCTGGTCGACGAATGGAAGATGATCGAGTGGGGCCAGGCAGCCAAGGACATGTTCGGGCGCGTGCCGGAAGACATCGAAGTGGTCAACCCGGTGCAGCACGGCGTGATCGCCGAGTACGAAATCACCGAAAACCTGCTGCGCTACCTGGTGCAGCGCATCTGCGGCCCGATGGTGTTGTTCCGACCGCGGCTGATGCTGACCGTGCCCTGCAACATCACCAGCGTGGAAAGCCGCGCAGTGCACGAGGCCGGTATCGGCGCCGGCAGCCGCGAGGTGTACCTGATCCAGCAGCCGCTGGCGGCCGCGCTGGGCATCGACCTGCCGATCGCGCCGCCCTCCGGCAACATGGTGATCTGCCTGGGCGGGGGCACCAACCAGGCGGCTGTGCTGGCGATGAACGCCATCATCTCTTCGGAGCTGGAACGCACGGGCGGCCAGCAGATGGACGATGACATCATCAATTACATCCGCAAGAATTACGGCGTGATCCTGAGCAAAGCCAGCGCCGAGCTGGTGAAGATGCGCATCGGCGCGGCGGTCAAGGAAGAGGACGCGCTGACGCTGGAAATCCAGGGGCAGGACCAGGTGAGCGGGCTGCCGCGCTCGGTGACCATCAAAACCGAGGACATCGTGGACGCGCTGCAGGACGCTTTGCAGGATATCGTGGACATGGTGAAGCGCGTGCTGGAAAAGACCCCGCCGGAACTGGTTTCGGACATCATGGACCGCGGCGTGGCGCTGTGCGGAGGCGGGACGCTGCTGCGCGGGATCGACCGCTACCTGACGCGCAAGCTGGGCATCCCGGCTTATCTGGTGGATAATCCGACTACCTGCACGGCGGAGGGCGCAGCCAAGGCGCTGACCATGCTGGATGATTTGAAGCGGTCTGTCAATCGATAAATTCCAAAAAGAGACATTTTAAACTTATTAACTGTACCTCTTCCGATCGCAGCAGGATGCTGCATCGGAATAGGTATCTACGCTCATTGCTCATGCAATGAGCTGCGAAAACCGTTCCCTGAGCCAGTCGAAGGGAACGGTTTTTTATATAGTTGTAATAAGCAGAATCGCGCACTTCGACAAGCTCAGTGAGCGATTCCGTAATTTCTAAAAATGTAATCATATGGTAGGCATTTCTGCCTGCCAAGAAGGATCTCATCAATTATAAAAAGGCCGTTCCCTTCGACACGGAACGGCCAAAAATTTATTTTCGAAAATCCGGAAATTAGCTGCGGCGGCGGCCGCCGGTGAACAACAGGACGTAATACAGCAGGGTGGAGAGGGCCTGCACCGCGCCGGCCACGTAGGTGAGCGCGGCGGCATCCAGCACGCTGTTGACGCCCTGCATCTCGCCGGCATACACGATGCCGGATGTGGCGAGCATTTCCTTGGCGCGTTTGGAGGCGTCGACTTCGACCGGGATGGTGACGATAGCGAACACAGCGGTGGCGGCGAACAGGATCAATCCGATGAGCGCCAGGTTCTGGCTGTTAAGGAAGAAGCCAATCATGAAGATGATGGGGCCGAGCCAGGAACCCAATTGCACAGAGGGCACCATCAGCGAGCGCAGCTTGAGCGGGCCGTAACCCTCGGCGTGCTGGATGGCGTGCCCGGCTTCGTGGGCGGCCACGCCGGCGGCGGCTACGCTGGGGGTGGCGTACACGGCCTGGCTGAGGTTCAGCACCTTTTTAGAGGGGTCGTAATGGTCGCTGAGCGTGCCGCGCACCTCATTGACGGCCACATCGCGCAGGCCTTTGGCGTCCAGCACGGCGCGCGCCACTTCAGCGCCGGTCATGCCGTTGCCGGTGCGCACCTTGGAATAGCGGTTGAAAGCGCCCTGCACCTTGGCCTGGGCATAGAAGCCCAGCAGGAGGGCGGGCAAACTGATCAGAAGATATAAACCATAACCACCGAAATACATTCTTGCTCCTTATGAATCCTATATTTTCTATAATATTATACGATTTTCAAATCAGCAGGTTGTAATCGAAGTATAAATTCTTTATTAATTAAATACAAAGGCGTCCCTGGGGAGACTCGAACTCCCGCTTCTAGCTCCGGAGGCTAGCGCTCTATCCACTGAGCTACAGGGACGCATCGTTTTCCATTTTACCACGCCGGACAGCATCATAGCCGCGAATGAACGCAGATTTTTACCATTCCACGCTCATCCCAGCCTTCTTTCATCGTGCATCCACAGGGAGAAGGTGTTGGCTTCGCAGCCACACTCACCGAGCTCAGCAAGCCGGATAAGGTGATGGATATTCCAAAGATATTGAATTCCCGTGTACAATTGAGGGCGATTTTGTGCAATTTAAAGGGAAAGCATGCGCATATTCTTCGTCAGGCACGGACAATCGGAAAACAACGCGCTATGGGCGCGCACGCAGTCGCATCACGGGCGCGTGCCGGACCCGGAGCTCACCGAGACGGGCAAGCGCCAACTGGCTTATACGGCGCAATTCCTGGATTACTGCCTGTCGGGCGAGAGCGGCAACGCCTGCGACCCGAGCTGCACCAGCAGCGAATCGGGCGTGGTGTACCTGTTCTGCAGCCTGATGGTGCGCTCGATCCAGTCCGGCCTGATCATCAGCGACCGCCTGAACCTGCCGCTGGTGGCCTATACGGACATTCACGAAACCGGCGGCATTTTCAGCTACAACCCGGACACGGAGGAGTACTCCGGCGAGGTGGGCAGCACGCCGGCAGCCTTGAAGAACCGCTATCCCGATTTGGTACTTCCCAAGGACCTGGACTGGGACAAGGGCTGGTGGGAGCGCCCGTTTGAAAAGAGCGAAGATTCCAACTTGCGCGCCGCGCGCCTGGTGGAGACGCTGAAAGAACGCCACATGGGCAGCGCCGATACGATCATCCTGGTCAGTCACGGCGGCTTCTACAACCATTTCATGTGGCAGGTGCTGGGCATCGCGCGCCCCGAACATACCTGGTTCGAACTGTTCAACGGGGCGATCACACTGGTGGACATTGATGAGGAACGTTCCAGCGTGGTGTACAGCAATCGCTACAGCTTCATGCCGACCGAGATCGTCACTTAACAGTTTTTCAGGGCGTCGTCCAGCGCGGCCAGCGGGTGCGGGCTGGTGAGAATGGGGGCGTAAGCGAGGCCGGCGAACTGCGGGCAATCCAGATAGGCTTTCAGATGCTTGCGAAAAGTGAAAGAAGCTTTCTCAGTCCCATAGAAAGCAGCCATGCTTTCCCAATGCGCACGCACCACGTTCAGAATCTCCTCGCGCGATAATAATTGTTTCTCCACGCGGCTGAACAGCCAGGGGTTGCCGAGCGCGGCGCGCCCGATCATAACCGCGTCGCAGCCGGTTTGAGACCGCATGCGGTCGATATCGTCCAGCGTACGCACGTCGCCATTACCGATCACCGGTATGGAAACAGCCTGTTTGATTTCAGCGACAGGCTGCCAGTCGCTGGGCTCGCTCCATTTCTGGCGGCGCGTGCGGCCGTGCACCGCCAGGGCAGCCGCGCCGTTATCTTCTAACACACGGGCAACTTCCAGATAATTGAGATGCTCGCGATCCCAGCCGATGCGCATCTTGGCCGTGACCGGCAGGCCGGTTTCAGCGTGGAGCGATTGCATGATGGCTGCAATGAGCGAAGGTTGGGACAACAAACCCGCGCCCGCGCCACGCCCGGCCACGCACTGCACCGAGCAGCCCAGGTTGAGATCAAAGAAATCCGGCTGCAGGGGAAGCAAACGGCGCACAGCCGGGGGGAAATGCTCCGGCAGGCTGCCGTAGAGTTGGAAGCCGAACGGGCGCTCCTCCGGGGAAAAAGCCGCCCGTCGGGAAAAATCTTTTAATTCGGCGGGAACATCCAGCACATTGATGAACTCGCTGTAGGTGACGGCTGAGCCCATGCGGCGGAAAAGCAGGCGCGTGGGCTGGTCGCAGACGCCATCCATGGGCGCCAGGATGAGATCGCCATGGATGGGAATCGGACCGATGAAAAAAGCGGGTTCGGCGGGCATGCCGGGTCGATCAGCGCAGCAGCCTGACCTGTTCGGCGATGGCTTTCAGGTGGGCGGGGGAGGTGCCGCAACAGCCGCCGATGATGCGCGCGCCGGCGCCGGCCCATTCCGCCACGCGCGAAGCCATGGCTTCAGGGGTTACATCGTAGATCGGGCGGCCATTTTCATCCAAACGGGGCAGGCCGGCATTGGGCTTGAACCAGATGGGGAGATCGGTGGCATCAGCCAGTTCCTTGAGCGCGGCCAGGTTATCCTCCAGGCTCTTGCCGCAGTTGATGCCGACAGCCGCCAGACCCATGCCGCGCATGGCCTGGGCAAATTTCGCGGGGCTGACGCCCATCATGGTGCGCGTGCCGCGATCATAGCTGAATGAGACGATCAGCGGAAGGCTGCAGGCGGTTTTCACGCCGCGCACGGCAGCCAGCGCTTCCGAGAGGTCGAACTGCGTTTCCACCACCAGCAGATCCACGCCGGCCGCGGCCAACGCTTCGGCCTGCTCGCGGTAAGCGGCTTCGGCGTCGGTTTCATCCAGCAGCCCCAGCGGCTTGAGCATCTGCCCGAGCGGGCCGAGCGAGCCAGCCACCAGCGCGCCGCCGGCAGCCGCTTCGGCTTTGGCCAGGCGGACAGCCTTGGTGTTGACGTCCGCGAAACGATCGGCCAGCCCGGCCGCTTCCAGGCGCAAGTGCGAGGCGCCAAAGGTGCAGGTGAGGATAATGTCGGAGCCGGCTTGTATAAAATCACGGTACAAACCGGAGATGGCTGCGGGATTATGCAACACCCAATTTTCGGCTGTTGTGCCCTGGGGCAGGCCGCGCTGCATCAGGTTGGTGCCGGTGGCGCCGTCGGAAACCAGGTATTTTTTATCAGCCAACAGGTGCTCAAAAGTCGGGTTGCTCATGGAATCAGTCCTTAACTGTGCAGAGATTTAGAATAAATATACTTTGGCAAGACCAAAAAGAAAACCGCCGATAATCACCCAAAGCGCGTCTATTTTGTAACGCAGCAACAAGAAAAGAGAAACCAGCGCCAACAGGGCAGTGGTGAGATCGGTCACCGAAGCCCGGTAAACCCCGAAAGTTACGTAAGCAATCAGCGCCACCGAAGCGGCCACCACGCCTTTCAGGAAATTCTGCACCCAGGGAATGTGGCTGATCTTCGGCAGGTATTTCCCGGTGAAGATCACGATCAGGAAAGAGGGAATGAACATGCCCAGGGTAGCCACCAGTGCGCCGGGGAAACCGGCCACCACGTAGCCGGTGAAGGTGGCGGTGGAGGAGATCGGGCCGGGCGTGATCTGTCCGGCCGCCACCGCGTCCAGCATTTGCTGGTAGGTCAGCCAGTGATATTGATTGACCACTTCGCGCTGCATGAAAGCGATCAGCACGTAAGTGCTGCCGAACAACAGCGCGCCGACCTTGAGGAAAAACAACCCCATCTGGAGCAATTGATCCTGAAAGAAAGAAGGCAGCATAACTTTGGCCTGGGGCAGGTTGGCAAAACTGCCAAAAGCGATGAACATGGGCAGGAACTGGATCACGGGCGGACTATAGAGGATAATGCCCAACAGACCGCCGGCAAAAATGATCGGCACCTCGCTCACGCCCAGGAAAGCAGCTACCAGCGCAGCCAGGGCGATAAAACCGGTCTTGTAATCGGTGAAAGCCGATTTCCCAAGGCGCAGGAACGCGGCGGTCAGGATGGCGGCGACCACCGGGTTGACGCCCTTGAAAATGCCGGAGACTTCGGGTAAACTGCCATACTGCGTATAGATTATCGCAAGCGCCAGGCTCATGGCCGCGCCGGGGAAGATAAAGCTGATGGCGGCAGTGAACAGCCCGGGCAAGCCGGCTCGAATAAAGCCTAAATGTGCGGCCATCTCGGTGGCATTAGGGCCGGGCACGATGTTGGTGGCGGCCAGCATCTCCATGAAGTATTCTTGCGAGACCCACTTGCGCTTATGGACCGCTTCCTCTTCCATCATGCCGATGGTAACAGCGGGACCACCGAAGCCGATGGTCCCGATCTTAAAGAACAAAGCGCCAAGCTCCAACAGCCGGGATGATTCTTTCACGTTGAAACAGATCTACGCTTTCAAGTCTGACAGTAATTTTTCTTTGGTAATGGGCAGATCGCGGAACCACACGCCGGTGGCGTTGTGAATGGCGCTGACCACCGAAGGAGCGGTGCCATCCACCGAGATCTCGGCCACGGATTTGGCGCCATAAGGGCCGGTGGGCTCATCCGTCTGGATGAAGATCACGTCCATAGGGGGCAGCTCGTTGGATTTGTACATCTTGTACTTTTCAAAATCGTCGTTGGTGATGTGGCCGGCTTTATCGTAGTAGGTATCCTCGCACAGCGTAAAGCCCAGCGCCTGGGCCATGCCGCCTTCCACCTGGCCGCCCGCGGTGAGCGGGTTGATCACGCGGCCGCAATCGACCATCATGAGCAGGCGTTCGATCTCCAATTCGCCGGTTTCCATGTTCACCTTGACTTCAGCGAACTGCGCGCCGGTGGGCGGGGGGCTGACGTAACTGACAAAGGATTCGGTAGCCATGATCTGGTGCTGGTCGAGGTTGTTCAGGCTGCTCAAAGCCACCTCGGAAAGCGTCACCGAGCTTTCATCGGGCGCGATCACGCGGCGGTCATAAATGATTAATTTATCGGGATCATCCACCTTGAGCATCTTGGCGGCGTGCGTGAGGATATCCTTGCGAATAGTCTTGGCGGCCTTGGTGACCGCGCCGCCGCTGATGTAGGTGGTCGAGCTGGCGTAAGCGCCCTTGTCGAAGGGGGTGAAGTCGGTATCGGAGGAGTATACGATCATGTCCTCGACCGGCACGCCCAACTGTTCGGCTGCCATTTGCGCCAGGATGGTATCCGAACCGGTGCCGATGTCGGTAGCGCCGATCAGCAGGTTGAAGGAACCATCATCGTTCATCTTGATGGTAGCGGCGGCCATATCCAGGCCGGCGATGCCGCTGCCATGGATCATGACGGCCATGCCGATGCCGCGGCGGATGGGACCGCTCTGGTTTTTATAGAGTTCGCGTTTCCTGTAGAAATCAGTGGCTTCCAGGCCGACCCGGACGCACTCATCCAACGCGCCGGAGGCCATAGCCTGGTCGTAGCCCTCGCGGCCTTCGCCCAGTTTGCGCGCCAAGTGCATATTTTCACCCAGCTTGAGCCAGTTCTGCCTCTTGAAAGCAACCACATCCAGCCCCAGCTTTTCGGCGATTTCTTCCATGAGAACTTCCACGGCAAACTGTTCCTGCATGGCGCCATAGCCGCGGTACGCGCCGGCCGGCGGGGTGGTGGTGTAGACCACGTCGCAGATGAAGCGCGAATTGGGAGCGTTGTAGAGCGTGAGGCCTTTGAAACCACCCACCATGTTAACCGTCAGGCCGTGCGTGCCGTAAGCACCGGTGTCGCCGATCAGGCGCAGCTCGGCGGCTACGACCGTCTTATCCTTGAGGCCCAGCTTGTAGCGGATAATCTGGCGGTGGCGCGAACGGCCGCTGGTGAATTCCTGGCTGCGGGTGTATTCCATGCGCACAGGCTTGCCGGTGGCGATGGTCAGGTGGCCGCACAGGTCCTCGAGCAGGACTTCCTGCTTGCCGCCAAAACCGCCGCCGATGCGCGGCTTGATCACGCGGATGCGCTTGACAGGCAGGCCGATGAGCGGGGCGATGATGCGGCGCACGTGGAAGGGCACCTGGGTGCTGGAGCGCACCACCAGGCGGTCGTCCTCGTCAAAATACGTGATGCAAACGTGCGGTTCCATCTGGCCGTGCTGCTGCTTGGGCGTGCGGTATTCGCCTTCGAAAACGTGATCGCAGGCGGCGAAAGTACCGTCGGGGTCGCCCACTTCGGCTTCAATGTGGTGCACGATGTTGTGAGAGGCGTCGTAGATGCCCTCAGTGTCGGGTTCGTCGTGGATGACGGGAGCGCCGTCCTGCATGGCGGCTTCCATATCCAGCACAGGCTCGAGCACCTCGTAATCAACCTTGATCAGTTCGAGCGCCTTATCGGCGATCTCCTGCGTGTCGGCGGCCACGATGGCCACACGGTCGCCCACGTGACGCACCTTGTTATCCAGGGAAACCTGGTCGTGCGGCAGAGGCTGGGGGTAGCTCTGCCCGCCGGTGGCGTACTTGATACGCGGGATGTCCTTATACGTAATGACGGCGCGCACACCCGGCAGGGCTTTAGCAGCGCTCACGTCGATATCTTTAATGCGGGCATGCGCGTGGGGGCTGGTGAGCAGCGCGCCATAGAGCATGCCCTCCGGCTGCACGTCGTCGGTGAAAGCGGGTTTGCCGGTGACCAGCTTGACGCCGTCCACTTTCTGGCTGGCCTTGCCGACCACAGCGGTTTTGGGCATCTTGCCGGGGGTGATCACCAGCGGAAGCAGCGGGTCGGCGTTGCCGTCCTTGCGGTAGTAAGCCGCGGGCAGTTTGATCTCGCTGACGTCTTTATCATAGAAAAATTCCGGGGGGGTGTAGGGAGCGACCTGTTCGCCGCGCATGACAGCCGCGGCGCGCAAGACCGCATCCACGATGCGTACGTAGCCGGTGCAGCGGCACAGCACGCCGGAAAGGGCTTTACGCACGTCAGACGCGGTGGGTTTTTTGTTCCGGTCGAGGAAGGCCTTGGCGGTGAGGAGCTGCGCGGGGGTGCAGAAACCGCACTGGATGGCGCCGGTCTCGAGGAAGGCCTGCTGTAGAGGATGCAGATGGTCGTGGTCGCCCAGCGCTTCCAGCGTCTCGATCTGCTTGCCGTCCAGGGTTTGCATGTTCAGCAGGCAGGATTTGGCCGGAACGCCGTTCAACAGCACGGTGCACATGCCGCAATCCCCCTGGCGGCAGCCGGTTTTGACGCTTTTCAACCCGGCGGTATCGCGCAAGAAATCCAACAGGACTTGTTTGGGCGGTACGTTCCAGGTTTGGGTTTGGCCGTTAAGGGTAAGCGTAATGGCGATCTTTTCAGGTTGGGAAGTTTGTTCCATCACTTTTATCTGCTCCTTAGAATAAGTAGGTAAAGATAAATCTATATAAGAACATGCTAATTTCATTTTACTATATTCGGATTGTCAGACAAAGAAATTAGGAGAATAATTCAGCTATTTTTAGTGCTTTTAATTAAAGGTCAGCCAATTGATGAATCAAACTGGCTTCCCGGCATAGAAATTCAAAGGATGAGATATCGCGGGATTTCTCCATATCGACGCCGATCGTTAGCAGGATACTGGCAGGGCGGGCGGACAGGAGGATGATCCTGTCAGCCAAAAAGAGCGCCTCCCTGGGGTCGTGGGTGACGCACAATAAGGTGAATTTGTCGCTTTGCCAGCGCCGGTCGATGGCTTTCATCAGACGCAGCTTGACATTCAGATCTATGGAGCGGAAAGCTTCGTCCAGGATGAGCAGGTCGGGGTGGGTGATGAGCGCCCGCGCCAGGTTGACGCGCTGGCGCATGCCGCCGCTCAGGGCGGCGGGTAGGTAATTCTCGAATTCCTCCATCTCCACGCAGCGCAGCACTTCCCGGTAATCACCCTGTCCGTTAACGAACAAGAGGTTTTCGCGCACGCTGCGCCAGGGGATCAGGCGCGATTCCTGGAATACAAAGGCGCTGCGCTGCGCGCGATTCACCAGGCTGCCCCTGCCGGGCAGCTCCAACCCGGCGATGATCTTCAACAGGGTGGTCTTTCCGGCGCCGGAAGGGCCCATCAAGGCCACGCGCTCACCGGGCTGAATATCCAGCGAGATAGCGCGCAGGACTTCCAGTCTGTCGAATGATTTGCATAAATCGCGAGTCGTTATGAGCGCGTCCATGCTGCCTGGAACCTCCTCGCAATGGATTTAATCAGCGCCTCGGAAAGCAGCCCCAGCAGAACGGCGCCCAGCGTCAACGCCCACACTGCGGGAACGTCCACGTTCATGCGCGCGGTCAGGATAGCCTCACCCAGCCCATCCCCGCCGCACAGGTATTCGGCCACCAGCACCACCTTCCAGGCCTGGCCGACGCTCACGTCCAGGATGGCAGCGATAAAGGGCAGCAGTGAACCCAGATGAATCTCACGCAGGACTTTGCCGGCGGGTACGCGGTACAGGCGCGCCATTTCCAGCAATCCTTTATCCAGATCGTGCACGCCCGCGACGGTGGTCAGAACGGCCAGCGGGAAAAGCGACAGGAAGGAAATGAAAACCGGCCCACGCCAACCGACACCCCAAGTGAAGATTACCAGCGACAACCAGGAAATGACTGGCACTGCCTGAACCGTCATGATCAGCGGTCGCAGCAAGTGATAAGCGCCATCCGAAAGTCCCAAAAGCAGCCCCAGCGGCAGTCCCAGCAGGATGGCCAGCGCCAGTGCCACGAACACTTTCCAGGCGGTTTGCCAGGCTGCCAGGAGCATTTCAAGAGAAGTGAAATTGCGCGCCATCAGGCGCAGGGTATCCGACGGGGCGGGCACCAGGATGCCCTTGTTCAGTCTCACGGCCGCAATTTGCCAGAGCAGGATCAGGAGCGCAATGCCCGCCAAAGTCCGCCAGAAATTTTTCATCAACGCGCGAAGAAAGCATCCTCCGGGATTTGTTTCACACCTTCAGGGTAAGTATCCTGAATGGTTTGAAGAAAGTTTAGCACATCCGCTTTCACTTCAGAGGCGGGAATGTAATCGAATTTAATGCGTTCGAGCGCATTGCTCAAGATATTTTCTGGCAGCGGGAGGATCTCCGCGCTGGCCTGGATGGCTTCAAGGGAATGCTGGTTGCCCCACAGCGTAGAAGCGTGCATGGCCGCAACTACAGCGTCCACGGCTTCCGCGTGGGCGTTCATAAAAGAACGCTTGACGAACAAACCCGCGATTGGAATGCCGTTCTGTGATCCACTTTCCTTCGCCCAATATTCCTGGTAATCCAGCGCGATCGCGCCCTGGCCGGAAGCCAGCGCCTGGGTGACGAACGGTTCGGGCAGGGCGGCAAAATCCACCTTGCCTTCCTGGAAGAGCGCCACGATTTCAGCCCCCGGCGCGTATACAAACGTGACCTGCTTGTCCGGAGAAATGCCGGCTTTCGCCAGGGCATAACGGGTGAGCACATCCACGGTCTGGCCCCTGGATTCGGGCGTGTAGACGGTCTTGCCGATCAGTGAATCCCAGCCAGTAAAGCTTTGCCTGTCGGCGGCGATCAGATAAAACACCTTCCATTCATGCACACCCAGTAAAACCAGATCCAGGCCGGCGGCGTTCATGTTCACGCCGCTGGTAACGGGCAGCACGGCAAATTGCGCGCTGTCGTTGGCAAGCAAACCGATAGCTTCATCGGCGGTTTTCCAATATTGGACATGGATGGGCAGGCTGCTTTCAACCGCGCCGCTGGCCAGTCCGGCGGCCGGTATCACCAGCGGGCCAACCGGGTTGATGAGGGTAACGGATTCAAGCGCTGCAGGTTCGTTGACAGCGGCTTCTTCCGCGGCAGGAGCAGCGGTATTGCAGCCGGCCAGACCGGCCAAAACAAGCATGCCCAAAACGATGGCATGCGCCCGATATTTTAAAGGCATATTTTTCTATCCTTGATTAGTTAGAGTATTTACTCCGCGGCGTATACGACGTGTGCAGTAATTGATGACTCAAATGACTGCAAGGACCTTCGGTCAAAAAATCGTGATAGATTTTCATTATAGCCGGATTCTCATGCGACTTGCGCACCGGATAAGCCTGGTCTTCGGCATAAATCGCTTTGGCGCGGGCCGCGCGAATGGCCGGGCTGGTGGGGATGGGCTGGCCGCCGCCGCCCAGGCAGCCACCCGGACAGGCCATGAATTCGATGAAGTGATAAGAAGCGAATTCACCGCCGGCTTTGATGTCATCCAATACCTTTTTTGCGTTGGCGATGCCATGCGCGATGGCTACCTTAAGGGTAGCTCCCTGAAGCCAATCAAAGCTGGGAAGGATGTTTTGCAGGAGAGTGGGCACCGGACCAGTTTTGGGAAGCGTGACCGATGCTTTCTTCACACCCTCCATACCGCGCACTGGTTGAATGTCCGCGTTGGAGAAATATTTTTCGACCGGATCGCCGGTGACCAGTTCGATGACTGTGCGCAGAGCGGCTTCCATCACGCCGCCCGTAGCTCCGAAGATCACGCCGGAACCGGTGGCGGAACCGAAGGGATCATCGAAATCGGATTTCTCCAGATTCGGCAGGTCGATTCCCCGGCGCTTGAACAAATTGGCCATTTCAACGGTCGTGAGCGCATAGTCGACATCCTGAAAGCCGCTGCTGGCCATTTCGGGGCGTTCACACTCGAACTTCTTGGCAGTGCAGGGCATCAGCGCCACCGTCACGATATCACCGGGATCCAAGTTCGCCAGTTTGGCGTAATGGGTTTTAATCAGCGCTCCGAACATCTGCTGCGGGGACTTGGCGCTGGACAAATTGGGGATCATTTCCGGATAGAAATGTTCCAGATATTTGACCCAACCGGGCGAACAGGAGGTGAATTGCGGAAAGACCGCCTGATCGTCCTTAAGGACCAGACCATGATACAGGCGTTCCAGCAACTCGGCGCCTTCTTCCAGAATCGTCAGGTCCGCGCTGAAATTCGTGTCGAACACCTTGTCGAAACCGATCTGGCGCAGAGCGGTGTTCAATTCAAATGTCAAAGCTCTGCCCGGTTCGATCCCGAAACACTCGGCGATAGCCGCGCGCGGAGCCGGCGCGGTTTGGATCACTACATGCTTGCGCGGATCAGCGATGGCGGCCAGCACATCTTCGCTGGAATCGTTGGTGTGCAGCGCGGCGGTTGGGCAGCGGTCGACGCATTGTCCGCAGTTGATGCAGACGGAATCTCCCAACGGTTTATCCATGAAGGTTGAAATATAGGTGCTCTCGCCGTGTCCGCTGACTTCCAGGCAGCCGATCCCCTGCATTTCCTGGCAGACCTGCACGCAGCGCCGGCATAAAATGCATTTATCCATTTCGCGGATGATGGAATAACTGGAATGATCTATTGCGATTTCCGGTTCTTTTTTCGGGAGATGCAGCGGTGAGTTACTGAAGCGCGCCAGCGCCTGCAATTCGCAATTCCCGTTGCGGCTGCAGTTATTGAAATCCCAATAACCGCAATGCTTAGTGAAGAGCAGGTCGAGGATATTTTCCCTGGCGCGAATCACTTTAAGGCTATTGGTCCTGATACGGATTGGCTGGGTTATGCGGTAATTGCAGGAAGTCTGCAACGTTTGCAATCCCTCAACCTCAACCACGCAAACACGGCAATCGCCATCGGGATGCAGATCGGGATGCGAACACAAAGTCGGGATGAAAATCCCCATTCTTGCCGCAGCCTCATGAATGGTTATACCTTCCGGCACGCTAACCGGCTGATTATCGATGATGATATCGATCAACCTTTCGGCATTGTATTCAACTGGACGACCATCAACTGGAGTTTGAAAAGGTTCTGTTTTCATAGGGTTCATTGATTCCTCGGATCTTTCAGGCTAACATGCCGCCACGCAAATCTTGTTCGGCAATTTCCAGGACGCTCAGAAAGGCGTTTGGAGCGCACTGTCCCAAGCGGCATTTGGAAGCCAGTTGGATGGTTTCGGCCAGAGAACGAATTTCAGGAAGCGCCGGCCGCATTTTCTTGCCACCCGCATAGGCTTGCAGAGATTTCATCAAGACTGGAATGCCATTACGGCAGGGTACACATTGGCCGCATGATGTTTCGTGAAAAAAAGACAGGATATCTTTGACGGCTTCCAGCAGATCAGTTTGCGGGCCGTAAACAATGATCGAAGCAGCCTGCTGCAAATCGAAAGGATTGATGATCTGATCGAAGTCCTCAGCAGTTTTCAACGGAGCGGAAATACCTCCGATTTGCAGGACACAAGCGTCATCCGCGCCAACGCGTTGCAGCAGTTCGCGGATACGCATTCCGTTTTGCACCTGATAGATGCCCGGTTGGCCGCAATCCCCGGAAATTGAAACGATGGCGGGCAGCTGGCAGGATTCTAATTCCACATTTTTGATATTGTACGGTGAATTGGCGGCCAAATACGCAATTTTCAAAAACTGGTCGACTGCCAGAATCCGATATGGCAGCGTGGAAATGCCGCGCGCATCGAATTCAGGGCGATAGCCTTTAAGAAAAGCTGCCAAAGCGCTCTCTTCTCTGCCGACGTAATCGCCCAATCCGACCAATACTTCGACATCAAAATTAAAACCTTTCCATCCAAGGATATCAACCCCCAGAAGATTGCGTTTTCGGAGTTCTGATAATTCATGCTCCAAATTTGCTTTCAGGTAGCCATACCGGTTGGGCAGATAGATCAATCCTCGCTCAATACCGGCGACAAAAGCGTTGATCAACATGCCTTCCATAACCAGGGGAAAATATTTTGTCAACAAGAAGCGGCTTTTCTGAGCCAGGGGCTCACCTTCATCCACGTTGCACACCAAAACATCTGATTTGGCGCGATTAGGATTCAAGACCACTTTTTTCAGGATGGATTTAATTGCCAATTCAGGCTTTAATTCAGAGAAAAAAAGCCCATCCGTAAAAGTGCTGCTATGCATTATCTTCGATTGAGAATCCTGGTTTGAATTGTTTGAAAGAATTTCGTCCAGTTCTTCCACCTTGACTTGGGTATAAACCTGATCGTTTACCCAAAGCATGGGAGAAAGTTGGGGATCATCCGCGCAAGCAGCCCATCGCAATGAGCAGTTCCCATCGGCTGAAGTTTCCCCGAAACCAAGATTGAGTTTGGTTTGCAGTGCCTGGGCGATATCCTTGATCTGATTTTTATGAAAGCCCATGGATTTGCAGAGTCTGACGTCTGTTTGCCTGCCCGACGGGGAATTTGAACGATTAAAAAAGGATATGAGACTGGATATTTCAACGGGTGGAATATCCAGCTTTTTTGATAGATATATCATGCTGGATTCCGCGTCACTTAAGGATAAATTTTGCAGGATCGGCAAGATGAAAGGCAGGCTGGAGCGTTGGCTGCAATGAGTTTCCAGTTGAATGTTTATAGCTTCAATTGGGGAATCATTTTGTTTGGTCGGCATGAGGTAGATTTCCTTTCTTGATGGATGAAAATATGAAAGTTTGCTTTCAAATGTTTTGCACCTAAAACGAATGAATTATAGTCCATAATTAGCAATAGCAATATATTGCATTATAATTCACGGGAGAATGGATTTAATCAGAGAAATAGTATTGGGAAGTCAGCAAATGACGAGAATAAAAAAATCCGGTGATCACCGGATTTTTATTGGCGGGAGCGACGGGATTCGAACCCGCGGTCTCGGCCTTGACAGGGCCGCATGTTAAGCCACTACACCACGCCCCCGCGGGAGATGAAAGTTTAACATGACTTATAGGCTGCGTCAAGTGAATTCAAGCCTAAAAGCCATTCCACCGGCGATCAGTTCAAACCGGAGATCCAATTCTCGTGCCCGCGTTCCCAGGTGTGAATGTCTTCATCCTTGAACCATAATTTGATTTCAGCTTCGGCTGTTTCAGGAGAATCGGAAGCGTGGATGAGGTTGCGGCTGGTGAGCAGCGCCAGATCGTGACGGATGGTGCCAGGGGCGGCTTCCAACGGGTTGGTGGCTCCAACGGTTTGGCGCACGGCCTTTATCGCCTCGGTGCCTTCCCAAACCATGGCGACCAGCGGCGAAGAGGTGAGGTATTTAACCAAACCGTTATAAAAAGGCTTGCCCTTATGGACAGCATAATGCCTTTCGGCAAATTCGGTGCTGACATGGCGCAGGTCCAGCGCGATGAGCATCAGGCCGCGGTTTTCAAGCCGGTGGATGATTTCTCCGATCAAGCCGCGCTGTAAACCGTCCGGTTTAATCAAAACCAGAGTTCGTTGACTATTGATCATCATTACCCTTTCAAAGCGAGATGGATTTTTGGGCGCGCGTGAACACTTCCAGCGCTTTTTCTTTTTGTTTCAAACGCTGGTAGATATTGCCCAGCGCCAACCATAGATTGGATTCCTGCGGGTAATCCCGGCAAGCTGCTTCTAGCACATCGCGCACATCCGCCAGAAGATCATCCTCTTCCGCCAGTTCGCGCAAGAACCGCAAGGCGGTCGCGAAGTCGCCTTGATCGATCAATTGGCGCGAGTGCTGCAGGATCTCACCAGGCGTGAGCGGCGCAACGTGAATCTGCTGGGTATCCTGCAGGGAAATTACAGGCGCAGCAGAGGTTTCCGGTTCAAAGACATCCTTGACCCATTGAGACGCAGCCGGCTGGGAGTTTTCAACTTCGGAAATTTCCACTGGCGCATCATGATCGATCAGCCCGCATTCGTCTTCAGCCGCCGGAAATTCCAGATCATGAGTGAGATCCGCACCGGCTGCCCCTCCGGTTTCTACAGCGCCGGCTTTGGCGACCGTATCAACCAGCGGGGATTCAGCAATTTCCGCCGATTCGTTTTTATCTTCAGCAAATCCTGGCGCAGCGCCGGTATCCAGCGGCGGTTCGCGGGTGGGATCGGTTTCCGCGCCGCTTGCAAATGTGCCAAATTCCTCCGGGGTATTGCCTTCTTGAACGGGAGCGGATTGGACATTGCTTTGCGGAGAGATCTCTTCAGGCAGGCTTTGTACTTTTGAAGAAAGACCGGTTTCCGCGTTGCTTTCACCGGATTCATTCGTACCCTCAAATTTGGGCTCGCGACCGCGTTTCTGCAGACGTTCAATGAAACTCTGCCGACGGTTCAGCGTTAACAATTCATTGTCCCGGTCACGGGTGAGTTCTTCAAACAGCGCGATCCCAGCCGATGATTGTTCCCGGGCGCTTTCCTGTTCCTGGCCGGCCTCATCCAGAATGGCGTTCCAATCCAGATCGTCGTCGGACGCTTCCTCAACCGCCGGCAAAGACGAAACCACCCAGGTATCGGAAAGGAAATTGCCCCAATCGTTAATCCCGTTTTCTTCATCCAAATCACTATCAATCTGAACGGCGATATCGGGAATATCGGCAACGGATTGGGTGGCCGGCAGCATAAAGCGGTAGTAAGGGTCCAACTCCGCCAGGCGCAGGCGGTAATTGCTATCCGCCTGTTCGTGATGCAGATCCTGAAAAGCCAAATCCAGAATCTCGTTGGCTTTCCAGCAATAGGGAAGCTGGCTGACGATATCGACACAGGTTTCCACTGCTTCGATGCGGCTGCCGGCTTTCCAAAGCATATCCGCCAGGATCAATTTGAAATCGATGCGGTTGGGTTTTTCATAAAGCCCAAGTTTGATCTCAGCGATGGCTTGCTCGAACAAATTCGAGCGCGCGTACATCTTGATCAAAGCGCCGCGCGTGAGGCGGATTTTGTTGGGTTCAACGCTGTCGCGCTTGTGATACAGGCGTTTTAGCTCATCCTGCAGCGAGGGATTGGCCGGCTGCAACTCAAAAGCCATCAGCATATGGTCGATGGCTTGGTCCATCTCACCTTTATTTTCGTGAATGAAACTCAAGCCGACGTTGGCGACGAAATCGTCGGGAAAGACCGAAAGGATGATATTGAATACCCTCTCGGATAGATCGATATCCTGCTTTTCCAGGAAATTCTTGCCCAGCTTGCGATAAGTTTCAATCTCCTTGGGGAATTTACGGAGTATGTTGGCGCAATGAGAAAATGCCTCTTCAATCTGATGGTTTTCGATCAGCCTTTCAATTTTTCGATGGTATTCTCTCAGTGCAATATTCGCCATGAACTCTTGTTCCTTCCCCGGATCATTCTCCCAAGTAATCGCGCAATTTTCTGCGAATGGTAGGATGGCGCAGACGGCTGAGGGCTTGCGCTTCAATCTGGCGCACGCGTTCGCGCGTAACGCCCATCTTGCGGCCGACTTCCTCAAGGGTGTACGCCTGGCCGTCCAGCAGCCCATAGCGCAATTGCAGAATGCGGACCTCGCGCGGGGGCAGGGTATCCATGACGGCTTCCAGGTGCTCGCGCAGCAGGTTATACGTGGCGGTCACGTCCGGGGCGGGGATCTCGTTATCCTCGATGAAATCGCCCAACACGGAATCATCCTCGTTATCTGTCGGCGTTTCCAGAGAAAGCGGTCGGCGGGAGACCTTGATCATATTTTCGACTTTCTTCGGGATGACGTCCAGGGCGTCCGCCAATTCTTCGATGGAAGGGTCGCGGCCCAGTTTTTGGGTAAGCTGGTGCTGCGTGCGCAGCAGCTTGTTGATCTGGTCGCCCATATGAACCGGAACGCGAATCGTGCGGCCCTGATCGGCAATGGCACGGGTGACCGCCTGGCGAATCCACCAGGTGGCATAAGTGCTGAATTTGTGGCCGCGGCGGTAATCGAACTTCTTGGTGGCGCGAATCAAGCCGATGTTGCCTTCCTGGATCAGATCCAGGAAAGGAACGCCGCGCCCCATATATTTTTTGGCAACACTGATCACCAGGCGGGAGTTGGCTGTGATCAAGTGTTCCCTGGCAGCCCAACCGTCCTCGATCAACAAGCGCAGTTCGGTTTTTCTTTTATTATTCACTTTGCCGCGCGCCAGTTCTTCGCGCGCCATGCGGCCGCGCTCGATACGCTGCGCCAGCTCAACTTCTTCTTCGGCGGTCAACAGCGGAACGCGGCTGACTTCTTTTAAATACAAGCCGATGGTATCATCGGTGTCGATGTGCTTCAGGTCATCGATGGTGGTATCCTGGCTGTCATCGACGATCTCTTTAATTTCATCTTTTACCAGCTCATCTTCAGACGGGCTGGGGGCGACTTCTTCATCATCATCCACATATTGGATACCCGCCGAAAGCAGGGCGGCGAAAGCTTCTTCAAGCTGCGACACGTCCTGTTCCGCATCCGGGAAAAAATGCAGGATGTCATCGATGGTGACATACGATTTTTGATGGCCAATCTCGATCAAACGAGAAATCGCGGAATACTCCAAATTTTCATCATCATCCAGTACTTCTATTTTTTTGTTATTCATACGATAAGCTAAGCGACCTCACATCCGGTTTATGCAGCCTTAAGTATCCGTGATTACCTCTAATCAGGATACACTTTTTCAATATAAAAATCAATGACGCAGCTATATATTAAATGTAAGATAAATAAGCGGTACTTAAGGAAACAAGCCCAACTGCACAATTATGTACTATACAAAAAATAAACTTAAATGTCAATCATTATTTAATATTTAATATGGAATTTACAATTAATTTACAGTAATTATAAATAAAACATAGTATGTAGACACCGGAATGCTTTCCAAGGAATTACAATAGGTTTGTTGCGCGGATTGAAGAATTGCAGAAAAACGCAAAAATTTGATATGATAAGTTAATTATTGTAGCCAGGAGGAAGAAATGTACATCGTCCAGGTGCACGTCACTGTAGAGGAAGATTCGATCCAGGCATTCAAAAACGCCACGGTTGAGAATGCCCGCAATAGTATCAAAGAACCCGGCGTGGCTCGCTTTGATGTCATTCAACAAACCGATGACCCAACCCGTTTCGTCCTGATCGAAGTATATAAAGATGAAGAAGCGGCTGTGGAACATAAGAAAACAGAACATTACGCAAATTGGAAATCCACCGTCGAAGACATGATGGCTGAACCGCGCTATGGAATCAAGTACCGTAACATCTTTCCTCCCGATGAAGGAAAGTGGTGATTTCCAGCGGACCGGATGAACCATGCAGATTGATTTCGCCACCTCCGGCAGAATATTATTCGGCAACGGAAAAGTAACAGAACTGCCCCAGCTTGTCCAGGGATTAGGGCAGCGAGCTTTCGTTGCGCGGTCGAAAAGCCATCCCTACGCCCAGCAAATAAGCACGCTCTTGCAGACAATCGACGTGGAAGCCGTCGAATACGTCGTGCAGGGCGAACCCAGCATAGCGAGTGTTAAAAACGCGCTGGATCAGGCGCGCGCGGCGCAATGCGACCTCGTAATTGGCATCGGGGGAGGCTCGGTGATCGATACCGGCAAAGCGGTGGCAGCCATGTTAGCCAACCCCGGCGATATGATGGATTACCTGGAAGTGGTCGGGTTGGGCAAGAAGATTGCAAACCGCTCGAAGCCTTACATTGCAATACCCACCACTGCCGGGACAGGCAGCGAGGTCACGCGCAACGCCGTTATCGCGGTGCCTGAAAAACGGGTCAAGGTCAGCATGCGCAGCGCAACCATGCTGCCGGATGTGGCTTTGATCGATCCGGAATTGAGCATGTCTATGAGCCCGGCGCTAACCGCTTCCACCGGAATGGATGCATTCATCCAGGTAATCGAGCCGTACGTTTCCAACGGCGCCAACGCCATGGTGGATTTGTTCTGCCGGGATGCCATCCCGCGGGCGGCCAGGAATCTTTTCAAAGCCTATCAAGACGGGCAAGACCGGGCAGCGCGGGAACAAATGGCCTGGGTAAGCCTGATGGGCGGATTATCGCTGGCGAATGCCAGGTTGGGCGCATCACACGGTTTCGCCGGACCGATCGGCGGCATGTTCGACGCACCGCACGGCACGATTTGCGCCGCGGTGATGCCAGCGGTTATGAGCATGAACATCAGGGCATTAAAAGAACGCGCGAGCGAAAGCGAAGCCATCAAGCGTTATGCAGAAATCGCAGAATGGATGACCGGAAAAGCAGCCGCAGAAGCGGAAGAAGGCGCTGAATGGATGGAGCAAATCTGCCGGGATTTAAAAATACCGCGCCTGGCGGATCTTGGCATCAACCGTTCGGATTTCGAGCAGATCGTGGAAAAAGCAGGACACTCCAGCAGCATGAAGGGTAATCCGGTGCAATTAACCCACGATGAAATGATCGAGATACTCGATTTGTCTTATTAATAAAATAACGGGCGATGGTCGACCAACGCCCGCAGATTTTAAATCAGGCGTTATTTAGCGGCAAAAAAACTGACGCCCAAGACGCCGGGGCCTCCATGCACCATGATCGCCGGCGGCAGGAATGTGAGCGGAATTTCTTTCACGTTGAGTTCGGTTTTTAGTACCGCTGCCAGTTCCCGCGCCTGTTCCAAAACGCCACCATGTTCGATGGTCGCGCAGGCATCCTCGGATTGGGGGCATTCCGCCAGAATCACCTCCAAAAATTTCGCCAGCGCTTTTTTACGGGTACGTTCGGTGGTGTACGCATCCACCATGCCGTTATGAATATAAAGGATGGGTTTCATCTGCAGCATGCTGCCGACCAGGGCTTGAGCCGCGCCGATGCGCCCGCCTTTGTGCAGATACTCAAGCGTGTCGACCAGAAAATACGTTCGGCTGCGGAGTGAAAGCTCTTTAATACCAGCTTCAATCTCATCCGCCGTCAAACCGGCTTTTTGCCACTCCACTGCCTTGCGCACGATGGACCCGAGGGCTGAACCGATCGTGCCGGTGTCGATAATGCGGATATCTAAATTGGGAAAATCAGCAACGGCTGTTTCGGCCGATCGAACTGTACCGCTGATCAACTTGGATGGGCAAATCACCAAAATCGGTTCAGCGGATGGCGCCATTTTTTCAAAAAATGGATGATAAAGGCTGGGATAGGGCGCGGAGGTTTTGGGCAGAACTGAAGATGCTTTCAGGCGACTGATAAAAGTCTCCGAGTCCATCTCTGTGTCATCGCGAAAACTCTCATCACCAAAAATGATGATCTGAGGCAAATACGCCAAGCCTAAACTTTTTGCATCGGGGACGGAGATGCAAGATAATGTATCAGCAACCAGGTGAGTCATTTTGTTTTCCTTTCCTGAATTATAATGAGATCGCGCTTGCGGATGGCAGGCCGCCGGCTGGAGCGGCGTTCAGCGCGGCATTGAGGATCGCTTCGGCATAGACATAAGGAGCGAAAGCGCAAAGCAGATTAATGTCAACCTGTTTCCTGCCGGTTGCCAGGCTGAAAACGGTATCACCATCCAGCATGGTAAAAGCCGGGCGCACTGCCAGCGCGATGCCATTGGATGCGGCATCCGCGAACTTGTTTGCCGCTTCCTTATCCAAATCGGCATTTGCGGCGATTACGCCGATTACAGTGTTCTGCCTGCTGGCAAATGATAAGGCTAAGCGGCCCAGTTTCGAACGCATCATTTCGAGCGAATCGGCAAAAAATCCGGCTTTGCCGACCTTAAGCGGGCCTTTCGTAAGGCTGCGGACGCCGGCCACAATGCGGTTGGATTTGTAATCAACCACATCGCCGAAAGCGTTGACCGCCACCAGAGCGCCGATGAAAACACCGGGTACGACTTCCAGTGAACTTGTACCGATGCCGCATTTCATGGCCTGGCCCATACCCATGATCTTTCCGACTGTCGCCCCGCAGCCTGCGCCATGGTTGCCTTCGGCCGGTTTTTCCGTGGAAGCATTCAGACAGGCTTGATACCCCATAGCCTTATCCGGGCGAATTTTCGGGCTGCCGATCGCCAGGTCGAACAAAATGGCGCCCGGTACAATAGGCACCAACGCCACGCCAGTATTGAAACCAATCTTCTGCTCCTCAAGATATTGCATCACACCGCCGGCGGCATCCAGCCCGTAAGCCGAACCACCGGCCAGCATAACCGCGTGGACTTTCTCCACCGCATGCATCGGCCGCAAAAGGTCGGTTTCACGCGTTCCGGGAGCGCCGCCGCGCTGGGATACGCCGCCGGTCGCGCCATCCCGGCAAAGCACAACGCTGCAGCCAGTCAACGCAGCGGGGTCCTCCGCCTGGCCGACCTGGATACCTGGGACATCCGTAATTGAGTTTTTCAGATTCATTTTTATATAATATGTGAATAATCAATATTCAGATTTATATGTATTATAAATGACACGAACTATTTTATGATTCTAACGAGGCGGTTACCTGTATGAAAAAGGAAGAAAATCATCCTGTAGAGAGTAGAAATATTCCACCCACGGCGCTGGTGATATTCGGGGTTACCGGCGATTTAACCAAACGGAAACTGCTGCCGGCTTTATATCAATTGCAGGCTGAAAACCGGCTGCCTGAACCCTTGCACGTCATCGGTTTTGCGCGCCGTCCATGGGACGACCGGCAATTGAAGGACGAACTTTCCGCCGGTATCCGGGAATTTGCCAGGGAAAAACCGGCGAAGCAAGAATTCATCGAGCAATTACTGGAAAATTCCCATTACGTTCAATCCGACTTTCAAAATCCCGCCGGTTACAGCCAGTTACTACATTATCTGGATGAGAAAAGTTACCGAAAAGTGATCTTCTATCTGGCGACGCCGCCGGACGAATACATCAGCATCATCCAAAATCTATCGGTGTGCCGGGATTATGCCTACCAAAAAGACGGAATACGTATAGTCGTGGAAAAACCCTACGGGCGCGATCTGGCAACCGCGGAAGAACTGGAAAAATCCCTGCACAATTGCTTTTCAGAAGAACAGATCTACCGCATCGATCACTATTTAGGCAAAGAAACCGTACAAAATATCCTGGTATTTCGCTTTGCCAACGGTATCTTTGAACCGCTTTGGAACAACCATTACATCGATCACGTCCAGATCACGGTGGCGGAGACAGTGGGGGTGGGTAGCCGAGCAGGATATTTCGATAAATCCGGCGTGATTCGGGATGTGTTCGCCAATCACATGCTGCAATTGATCACCCTGACGGCCATGGAAGCACCTTATGCTTTCAATGAATCATCCGTTCGCGACGAAAAATTGAAAGTCATGCGCAGTTTCCGCCCGATGCGCGGCGAATCCGCGCTGGTAAACACAGTCAGGGGACAATACGCAGCGGGGAAAATGGGAAACCAGGAAATCAAAGGATACTTGCAGGAAGAGCGAGTGGCTGCTGGTTCAACCACCGAGACTTACCTGGCGGCCAAAGTATTCATCGACAATTGGCGGTGGGCGGGCGTGCCTTTCTACATCCGCAGCGGAAAATTATTGCCGGTGCGGGAAACGGAAATCACCATCCAGTTCAAACAGGTTCCGCTTTCACTGTTCAACTGGCGGAATATGGCCGGCGAGGCGCCGAACGTGCTGGTGCTGCGGTTGCAGCCGGATGAGGGGATCAACCTGACGCTGGGAGCCAAGAAACCCGGGCCTATCAACCAAATCGCGCCGGTGAAGATGGAATTCTGCTACCAGGATGCCTTTGGAGCGGAACCGCCTGAGGCGTACGAACGGCTGCTGCTGGATTGCATCCAGGGCGATCAGACCCTGTTCACCCGCACCGATGAAGTGGTGGAACAATGGCGCTTTGTCAGCGATATTCTGAATTCGTGGGAATCTAACCCGGTAGATAAGCTGCCGCAGTACCTGCCGGGGAGCTGGGGGCCGCCCGAAGCGGAAACATTCATCCAGCGCGACAATCGCCGCTGGTTCAAGTCTTCCTGACTGGCATTAAAGCGCTTTACGGCAATTGGGGCAGATCGTTTCCGAACTGAGGATAACATAACCACAATTCTTGCAGGTGGCGGGCTGCGCATTACCCAGCGGCGCGCCGCACGCCATGCAGCTGGCAGCCCCGACCGGGTTGGCGGTCAAACAATACTCGCAAGCGACGCGATGCAAGCGCGCGGAGAGTTCATAACCGCTGCCCATGGCTTTCGCGTTGGCATTCAGGACTTTCCAGGCCTCGTCGGTCAATTGCATCGATTCGAGATCCTGGGCGATATCATCCAGTCGGTGCAGCAAGTTGAGAGGATTACGCATAGCCGAAAGAGCCGAAATACCCAGGCTGGCGGCTACTCCAAACCAGGCTTGCTGGCCGGCTTGCACAGATACACCGTCAGTCACTTTTTGAAACGTGAAAGTCAAAGCGGTATCGCCGCCGGAGGAGCGGTTTTCGCGGGTTCTGATCTGGACGATCGTGGTATCATCGGTCTGATAACGATCGACTGCCAGGTTGCCGCGGTTGAAATGCACCAGCAGGCAGGCAGCCAAATCATCGGTCGAGAAATCTCCATGAAAAATTCTTTGTTCCATACCAGTGGATTATAATCTTATCCTCTTAACAGGTTGAGCATGTTTCGTAAAAACATTTTATATACGTTCATTGTAGCAATTTTATTTCTCATCTTATCTGCAAGCACGCAACCGGTGGATGCGCAGGTCAAGCTGCAGCAGCCAACCGGTTCCGTCCCGACGGTCACCGGAACACCCAAGGGGGTGATGGTCACTGTTCCTTTGGATCAGGAATACGTGAACGTGCGCTCAGGCCCAGGTGTCATGTATGATCTGGTTGGCAGGCTGGTCGCCGGTCAGGAAGCAGCCGTTTTAGGCCGTTCGGAAGGTGGAGACTGGCTGCTCATTCAATATTACGGCGGTCCGGAAAATCAGGGGTGGGTGTATTCGCCGCCGGTTTCTCTCTCACCGGGTGAAGTGCCAATCGTGGAAATACCGCCCACGCAAACCCCATTGGTGACTGAAACAATCAACCCGACCATGGCAGCCCAGTTCCTGACCACGCCCATACCCACACGCCTGGCTACATACACCCCCGCGGAATCACTGGCTGTTCCCACCTACGTGGACATCTCGCAAAGATCATTCGTGGGAGGAATTCCGATGGGGCTGGTTATCCTGATCATCGCCAGCATCGGGATCATCCTGGCGCTGCTATCCATTATCCGCAGCCGTTGAACCCGGAATCCTCTCGCTTAATAAAACGCCATTTAGATATGAAGGCCGCATCCAGCGATTGACTCGCCGGGTAATGGAAAAAGCCTTTTCGATCTGCTGTTTTGCTTCTTCAACCGCCTGCACGCCGTAAGCAAGCGCTTCGTCCACGTTGATTTGGTCGGCTATCGAATACTTATAGATTTTCGGCTGCAGCAGGACGTCCGGTTTTTCAATGCGCAGGCGCAGCTCGGCGATCATATTGGAAGTGATATCGTTGGAATCGATGAATATCTTCATCGCCTGGCTCAGGCGGAATTGCGAAAATTGGTGAACAATAAATTCGGGAATGGGAACGTAAGACGGCACCCCGATGCGCGCCGCATCCCGCCATTCGTTGATGGGAGTGGAAAGGCTGACAGCCACGATGGGGTAGTCCGGTGCCAGCCAACGCGCCGCGGAGACCGGCACAGGATCCAACACGCCGCCATCCACCAGATCCATCTGATTGAATTTCACCGAGGGGAACAAGCCGGGAATGGCCGAACTGGCTTGCATAGCCGGCAGCAAGCGGCCGGAATCGAGCAGGATTTCCTGCCCTGAATTGATATCGACTGCGGTGGCAATGAAGGGAATTTTCAAATCTTCGAATTTCTTGTCACCGATCTTCTCCCGCAGCAAATTAAACAAACCCTGAATACCGACCAAAGAAGGGCTGGAGCTGGTGCTGCGGTTGATTAACTTGGAAAAATCGAGTTTCTTTGAGAAACCCTCCATTTCAATTGTGTTAAAGCCGGAGCAATACATGGCGCCGACAATCGCGCCGACACTGGTGCCGGCTACCGCCGCGATTTCATATCCTTCTTTTTCCAATTGGCGGATCACCCCGATATGGGCAAAACCCTTGGTTCCTCCACCTCCCAGAGCCAGTGTGATTTTCTTCATATTTCTTAATACGTCCCAATTCTTTTTTGGTTCTCTTTAATGATAATATCGCGGAATTCAGGAAGGGAAGACTAAGAAGAGATTATTTATGGAAGTTTTACATTGTCTGATAGGATGTTAAAATTGTCGCATGGGTAAAAAGATCATCGCAACCAACCGTAAAGCAAGATTCGAATATTTTCTGCTTGAAGATTTCGAAGCCGGGATTTCGCTGAAAGGCAGCGAAATCAAATCCATTCGCGCCGGGCAAATCAGCATCGCCGAGGCTTATATCCAGATCGACGAGAACCAGGCCTGGTTGATCAATGCCCATATCGCGCCATACGATCCCGCCAGCCGGGAAAACCACGACCCCAAGAGGAAACGCCAACTGCTGCTGCACAGAAAAGAAATTTGGCAAATCTGGCAGTCGATCCGCAGCAAGGGGTTGACCGTAATCCCGACAGAAATCTATCTGAAAGATGGAAGGGCAAAAGTAAATATTTCACTGGCGAAAGGAAAGAAGCTATACGACAAGCGTCAAGAAATCGCGAAGAAAGACTACCAGAGAGAATTGGAAAGAGAAAGGCGCAGGTAAATCTCATTAATAAGGTGGCTGCATGATAAGTCTGGATGGACATTCGTTAGATATCGGTACCCTGATCAAAGCTTCCCGCAAGAAAGAACCGGTCGAGCTATCTCAAAAAGCAATTCAATCGATTGAAAAATCACAGCAAAGGCTGAACGCCATCATCGACCAAGGAAAACCGGTGTACGGTTTGAATACCGGTTTCGGTATTTTTGCAGACCGGTCTATTACGCCTGATGAACGCCAGCAATTGAACCGCAATCTGATCCTCAGCCATGCCGTTGGCACCGGCGAAGAACTACCCGAGGAGATTGTGCGCGCGGCGATGCTGATCCGCGCCAACACGTTATCGAAAGGATTTTCCGGGATAAGCCGCGAACTGGTTCAGACATTGCTGGACATGTTGAATCGCGGCGTGATACCGGTGATTTATTCTAAAGGATCTTTGGGATCTTCCGGCGACCTTTGCATGTTAGCGCAAATGGCGCTGGTTGCCACCCGCATGGATGGAGAGAAAGAATCGGAATCGAGCCTGGCATATTACAATGGCGCGAAAATCAGCGGCCGTGAAGCCATGCAGCAAGCAGGCATCCAAAGGTTGGTGCTAACCAACAAGGACGGGCTGGCGCTGATCAACGGCGCTACTTTCTCGACAGCGATACTGGCTTTAGCCGCCTTCGACAGCGCTTACTTGTGCCAATTGGCCGATTTAGCGGCAAGCCTCACTTTTGAAGCGCTGCTGGCGCGCACCGATCCGCTGCATCCGCAAATCCACAGCGCGCGCGGGTTGAAGGGGCAAATCGTTTCCGCCGCCAATATCGCCGATATGCTGCAGGGCAGCACTTTCGTCAATTCCCACTCCCATGTGCAGGACGCCTATTCACTGCGCTGCGCGCCGCAAGTTCATGGAGCCGTACGGGACACGCTGGATTTCGTGTTGGATACGCTTTCCGCTGAGATCAACGCCGCCACCGACAATCCCTTGATCGTGGAGGATGGCCTGGCAATTTCAGGCGGAAATTTCCACGGCGAGGCGGTTGGAATGGGAGCGGATTACCTGGGAATAGCGCTTTCGGAATTAGCGGGAATATCCGAAAGGCGCACATTCCGATTGATGGACAAGAACCTGAATCACGGCCTGCCGGCGATGCTGGTGGGGAACGCGGATAAGGAAGGTTTGAATTCCGGGATTATGATGCTGCAATACACCGCCGCGTCGCTGGCGCTGGAAAACCAGACTTTGAGTTCACCGGATTCCGTACGATCGCTGCCGACTTCAGCCAACCAGGAAGACTTCAACGCCAATGCCGCCAATGCCGCAAACCATGCCAGCCAGATTTTCGAAAATGCGGCCAGGATCATCACGATCGAAATCTATGCTGCCTGCCGGGCAATTGACCTGCGCAAAAGAGAAAATGGAACGCTGAAATTAGGGAAGACCACCGGGAAAGCCTACCAGATGATGCGGGAGATTGTGCCTTTCCAAAACGGCGATGCATATTGGAAAGAAGAAGTCGACCGGCTGTACGAATTTATTTTCGGGCAGGGTCATTTCCGCGACACATTTTCCGGCGGTATTTAACAAATCTCAAAAAAGAAGGTATTGATTAAGCATGTTCGATAAAAAAGACCTGATTAGTCGTAGAACTTTCCTGGAGAGAAGCCTGGTTGGATTGGGCGGCATGGCCGTTTTGCCGATGTTCAGGAATGCCAAATTGAATCTGGATGAATTTCCTGCCGGCGAATGGCTGGGACGAAACACAGTCTATCTGCCATCTACACTGCCGATTCGAGCAAAACCTTCAGCAGACGCCAATGTGGTCCGCTATTTATCCGAAGATGAATGCGTGGTCTGGCTGCGCGAAGTGGTCGGTTCGCATCCGACCGGCAGAGTTAACCGCAAGTGGGTGGAAACACCGGAAGGCTACGTTTATTCGCCCAGCCTGCAAAAAGTGCGGAACATTCCAAACGAACCCATATCCACGCTGCCGCAGAGCGGCGAAGATGCGGGCATGTGGGTGGAGGTCACCGTACCGTACGTCAACCTGACGCTGGAAAATCCGCCGGCCAAATCCCCGTGGTTGAATGCCGTTTCATCCACACTGTGGCGCCTTTATTACAGCCAGGTGATCTGGGTCAACCAAATCAAAACGGCGGAAGACGGCAGTTTGTTGTACCGGGTGGAAGAATTATACGGATCTTATGGGGATATTTTCTGGGCTGACGCGCGCGCGTTCCGCGTGATCACCGCTGAAGAGATGACCCCGATCAACCCTGAAGTAACCGACAAGAAGATCATTGTGGACGTCAACGCGCAATCCCTGACCTGTTACGAAGGCAACAGCGAAGTATATTATTGTCAGGTTGCCACGGGCAAAAAACTGGATGAATTGGGGAATCCGGTTGAGACCTGGGCTACCCCGGTAGGGAATTTTTGGGTCTGGCGGAAGTTATACTCGCTGCATATGAGTGGCGGCAGCGCCGGCGCAACCGAACAAGGTTTCGATACGATGGCGATTCCATGGACCTGTTTGTTCCAGGGAGATGGCGTGGCAATCCACGGCGCTTTCTGGCACAATGATTTCGGGACACCGAAATCGCACGGATGCGTGAACACCACACCCGAAGACGCCAAATGGATCTTCCGCTGGACGACACCGCAAGCGCCTTATTATCAGGGAGACATCAGCGATCCGGTGAGTTACACGGGTACAAAGATTGAAGTTGTTCAAAGGCTTTATTAAACCGGACTTGCATGGCGGTTAACCCCAAAGCCGATCATCGTTTACCGGCGTGGTTGAGCAAGCATTATGTGAACCTGATCAATACTGCGCTGGCGATTTTTCTCGGCGGTACCGTCGCTGCACCGGTTCTGATGAGATTGGGGTGGGATCAAGCGGGAAAGCTGCTTTACCAGATTTATGGGAATTTTTGCCACCAATTCGCGTACCGTTCCTGGTTTTTGTTTGGCAGCCAAGCCTATTACCCCAAAATGGGCAGCCGCGGCCTGCTAGGTTATGTACAGGTTTTCGGATTTTCAGCGAATGACCCATACGCTGCCCGGGCCGTCATCGGAAACGCAACCGCGGGTTATAAGATTGCCATCTGCCAGCGCGATCTGGCGATGTACGCAGCGATTTTGCTTTTTGGGATCGTTTTTTCAATATCACAGAAGAGAGTACGACGCGTGAATTTTTGGATTTGGTTGTTCGTCGGAGTTTTACCTTTGGCGGCAGACGGCATCAGCCAACTGTTGGGAAGCGGAATTGGTATTAACGGTTGGTTGGGGATGAGGGAAAGCACGCCGATGCTGCGCAGCATCACCGGCAGCTTATTTGGGGCATTTTCCGCATGGTATATTTACCCATCGCTCGAGCATATCCACCAAACCCAGCAGAATAAATACGAACAGCAGGAACAGCGAGGCAAAATTGGCGATTCATAAAAAGGGATTGATTTCATATTTCAGCTTCAATCAGCTTGACAATGAGGGAATCCTGCACGGCATTTTCATGCGGCATGGCGGATGCAGTCCGCAGCCATGGAGCAGTCTGAACCTGGCGACTTCGGTTGGGGATACGCGCGAGAATGTCATTGAAAACAGAAACCGCATCTCCGATAGCCTGGGAATAGAGCGGAATACCTTTTTCGACGTCTGGCAGGTGCACAGCAGCAACGTCATCTATGCCGGGAAACCCAGACTGGTGGGCGAACCCCACGTACAAGCCGACGGCATCCTGACTGACCGGCCGGAAATTGCCTTGTTAATGCTGTTTGCCGACTGCGTGCCAATCCTTTTCTATGATCCACGAAAAAAGGTGGGGGCAGTTGCGCACGCCGGATGGCAGGGCACTTTCAAGCAGATTGCTGCTGCAACCGCCAAAGCCATGATCGATCAATTCGCCTGCGAAGCAGCGGACATCATGGCATGCATCGGGCCATCCATTTGCCAGGAGCATTATCAGGTTGGGCAAGAAGTGGCTGCGGCAGCGGATCAATTGTTTGACCGAAAGGAAAAAGTGGTTCTGCAGAAGGAAGATCAATATTTTATAAATTTGCAGCTCGCTAACCAAATCATCCTGGAACGTGCCGGGCTGCGCATGATCGAACAGGCGCAAATTTGCACAGCCTGCCACAATACAGATTGGTTTTCGCATCGGGCGGAAAAAGGGCAAACCGGCAGGTTTGGGGCGGTATTGACCTTAAAAAATAATGGATAATCCCGTATTCGCCACAATTACCATCCGCCTGCAGCCAGCGTCCAACAAAGACGAAATCACAGGCTGGATGGGAGACGGGACGTTGAAGATCAAGGTCAAAGCAAAACCAGTGGAAGGCCAAGCCAATGCGAGTTTAATAAACCTGCTCAGCAAGCGCCTGCATATTCCCAAAAGCCGGATAGAGATCGTGATGGGGGAGAAATCGAAGCAAAAAACCATCAGGGTTCAGGGTTTTTCGTTAAAAGATTTCAAGCAAAAAATTGACGAAATTCTCGCTCAGGAACCGTAAACAATACGCCCGCACGAGGGGCAAAGGAACAAAAGGCTCGTGGAACGCGCCTGCTGGCATTGGCTGGCGGTCAGAGAGGATCCGCAAGCGGAACAGGAATCATCCTGCAAATGGGCAACTGCCAGCCCATTTTTTGACTTGCGCAGGGTTTCATAGGTATTTAGGGCGTTTTGGTCGATTTGAGCGACATAAGTCGTTCGTTTAACGTTGAGATTGCGGATAGCTGTTTCAAGATTGCCTTTTTCCGCCGTTAACAAGGATTTGGAGGTTTCAAAGGCGGCAATCGCCTGCTTCAAATCAGCTTCACCAGCGCTTTCCTGTGCTTCCGCCTCATCCAGTAACATTAATTTCTCCACCAGTTTTTGATCGAGATCCTTCAGGATTTTTTCGAGAGAAGCAATTTCCATTTCAAGGCTCTGCAATTCTTTCGGGTTTTGAACTTTCCCGTTATACAGGCTGGCTTCGCTTTGGCTTTTCTTGACCTTCTTTTGCTGAATGTCCTGATTGATTAAATCAAAATCCGAACGGATTTGTTCGGATTTTGCTCGCAAGTCCGCCAAATTATTCCGGGCCGACTCGACCGTTGCGTCCGTTTCGAGAAGCGCGGCAATCTGAAGCAGCCGTTTGCTTGAACGGTATATTTCAGTATCGATACCTTGAAGCTGGAATAATTGAAAGCCGATGTTCATTTTATGTTATTATCATTTAACCACAGTGATTCTAATTGAAGCTAAGGTATTCGTCCAGCGATTTATAATTAACAGGAATTCAACATCAACATTTGGGAGAAGCCATGACAGCGGTGACAGCAAATAAAAAGATACTGGTGGTGGATGATGAAGAACGGATGCTCCGTTTCATCCGCCTGAATCTTGAACACGACGGATTCCAGGTGATTGAGGCGGTGAAAGGCCACGAGGCATTGGATAAAATGCGTACCGATATGCCGGATATGATCCTGCTGGATGTGATGCTGCCGGATTTGGATGGTTTTGAAGTCCTGAAAATGGTGCGGGAAATCAGCAATATCCCGGTGATCATGCTGACGGCCAAAGGCGAAGAGGATGACCGCGTGCGAGGACTTGAATTGGGCGCGGATGATTACGTTACCAAACCTTTCAGCCCGCGCGAGTTGGTCAGCCGGGTTAAGGCGGTGCTGCGACGGGTGGAAACTGAAGGGTCGGTGGAAGTAGATGCCATTCAGGTGGATGATCGACTTAAAATTGACTTCAACCGCAGGGAAATTTGGGTGGAAGGAGAACTTGTCAAGCTGCGGCCAACCGAATACCGCCTGTTATATCATTTGGTGCAAAATGCCGGTTGGGTGTTGACCTATGACCAAATTCTCTCAAGAGTATGGGGATATGAATACCGGGATGAACCGCACTATGTGAGGCTGTACATCAATTACCTGCGGCAAAAACTGGAAAAAGATCCCGCCAATCCGGAATACATCCTGACCGAAAGAGGAGTAGGGTATCGTTTTGTAGATTACAAACGATAAGCCTCTTTTTTGACAGATTTTTAATAAAATGCTTGCGTTTTTCTAACACAGGCATTTTATATTTAAGCCGAAATTTGAAATAAAACTGAAAGGAGATTTTGAAATGGCTAATCTAATTCGTTGGGATCCCGTAAGGGAAATGGCAGGCATGCGGGACGAGATGGATAGAATCTTCAACGATTTCTTCAGCCGCAGCCCTGTCAGTTATGAAGGTATTGGTACAGTCAGCATGGATATGATGCAGACAGACGACGACGTGATCGTCAAGGCTTCCGTACCGGGTATCAAACCGGAAGATTTGAATATTTCCGTGACCGGAGACCATCTGACCATCCGCGGGGAGATCAAATCCGAAGAAGAGACCAAGAACGCGGATTATCACCTGCGCGAAATCAAATATGGATCGTTTGCCCGTTCCGTTTTACTGCCCTGTCAGGTAGTTGCCGATAAAGCCAAAGCGGAATTTGAAAACGGAATGTTGAAATTGGTCCTGCCCAAGGCAGAGGAGACGAAACCGAAGACAATTACTGTTAAGGCGAAATAAACCTTAAATTTATGAAAGTCTAATAGTGCCGGCGAATGAGAATACGATAAAATGAACTCATATCGCTGGCACTAAAATTATTAATCAGGAGAGCAAGAGATGAATGAACCAGTCCATGTTACCGATGCAGCTTTTGAAAAAACCGTACTGCAATCCACGATTCCGGTGGTGGTCGATTTCTGGGCACCGTGGTGCGGGCCTTGTAAAATGGTCGCACCAATTTTAGACAAGATCGCCAAGGATTATGAAGGAAAATTGATCGTTGCCAAGGTAAACACGGATGAAAATCAGGAATGGGCTGGTCGTTACGGCGTTCAGGGAATACCGACCATGTTATTCATCGCCGAAGGAAAAGTGCTGCACCGTCAGGTAGGGGCAGTCCCGGAAGGGATGCTGCGCGAAACACTGGGGCAGTTCCTGGAAGTTGCCGGAAAAAAGCCCGCGGAATAACCGCAGGCTGAAAGTTAACTTATCCAATACAGGCATTCAGCTTTGTAGTTGAATGCCTGTTACATTTTTATGCGCTGGATATGGGCGCCCAGCCTGGAAAGTTTCTCATCAATGCGTTCGTAGCCGCGGTCGATCTGTGCGATGCTGCGGATGGAGGAACAGCCTTCCGCGGAAAGCGCAGCCAGCAGGAGGGACATCCCTGCGCGAATATCGGGACTTTCCATTTTTTCACCATACAAGCGGCTCGGCCCTTGCACAATACAGCGATGGGGATCGCACAAGATGATATGCGCCCCCATGCCGACCAGTTTATCGGTGAAGAACATTCGGCTGGGATACATCCAGTCGTGGAAGAGTACAGTACCTTTGGATTGCGTGGCAACGACAATGGCTATACTCATCAGATCGGTGGGGAAGGCCGGCCATGGCATGACACTGATTTCGGGAATGGCATCTCCCAGATCCGGTTCTATTACAAGCGACTGCTTTTTGGGAACAAAGATGTCATTGCCCTTGACCTGCCAATCCACTCCCAGGCGCTGGAACACCAGGCGCACCATGCTCAGGTATTCAGGCCCGGCATTTTTTATGGTGATTGAGCCATGCGTCACAACCGCGGCCCCGATGAAACTAACCACTTCCAGATAATCCGGGCCGATGGTGTACTCACCGCCTGACAGGCTGTTTACCCCATTGATCAGCAGGGTGTTCGAACCAATGTGATGAATGTCCGCGCCGATACCCTTCAAAAATGTGCACAGTTCCTGAATGTGGGGTTCGGAAGCGGCGTTGCGGATGATGCTTTGGCCTTCAGCAGTGACCGCAGCCATGATGGCATTTTCGGTTGCGGTAACGCTGGCTTCATCCAGCAGAATTTCGGCGCCTTTCAGCTTCCTGGCTTTGAAAGAAAAATTACGATTGTAGTTGACTTCCGCACCCAGCGCTGTCAATGCCAGGATGTGCGTGTCGACCCGCCGGCGGCCGATCACATCGCCGCCGGGCGGCGGCAATTCCAACGTGCCGGCGCGGGCGACCATAGGGCCGGCCAGCAGGATGGAAGCGCGGATCTTCTGGCAAATTTCGGGGTCCAAATCGCGCGGCCGCACCTGATCGGCCTGCACTTCCCAGGTGTGACTGTCGAGGGTAGTGATGGAAACGCCCAGGCTTTCCAGAAGCGAGCGCATTATGCGCACATCCTCAATGTCCGGCAGATTGCGAAGGATGATTTTTTCTTTGGTCAGCAGGCAGGCAGCCAAAATCGGCAAGGCTGCATTTTTATTTCCCGCCGGAGTAACTTCACCTGAGAGCGGGAATCCGCCTTCAATCACAAATTTTTCCAAATCAACACTCCCGATTCCGAATATAGTTAATAATTATATGGGAATTTAAAAAGTTTCCGTAACTTTGGATAAACCAACCGGGCTGTCAATATTCAGCCCTTTTTCGAAAGCAAGCTGGCGGGCAAATAATTGACCAGGCAGTGCGCAGGCGATCGGAGAGATCCATTCAGGAATATCCGAGGGTATCCTGAATCCCAGGTTGCTGTTTTTAAGGATTTCCTGTCGATTGGAGATAGAAATCAATTCAGCGCCAAGATCGTGCATTTTGTCGGCGAATTCAACCATTTGATCGAACATCTCGCCATACGGGGCAACCAAGATAACCGGAAAGCCGGTGTGAACGGCGGCAATGGGACCATGCTTGAAGTCGGCTGATGAATAGGGGACGGTCACAACCCGCGATAATTCTTTGACCTTGAGAGCCACTTCATAGGCAGTGCAGTAATTGAATCCACGACCGATGACGACACAGTGCTCAATATAGCGGTAGCGGCAGGTACGGGTGTTGGTTTCGTTGGCGTCCGCAATGATGTTTGCCAGTTTTGAAGGCAGAGCGGCTAATTCATTTCTCCGGTCCTGGTCGCCTGCCAACGCGACCGACAGCATGGCCAATGCCGTCAGAGAAGCACTATAGGTTTTGGATGCGGCAACGGATTGTTCCTTACCACAGTGAAGCGGGATAACGTAGTCCGCCAGATGGCCCATTGGCGAATCCGGCTCATTGGTAATGCAGATGGTCGTTTGGCCCTGTTCTTTGGCATGTTCGAGTACCGCCACAATATCGGGAGACACACCGGATTGCGATATACCGATCACCAGGGCATTTACCAGTTTCGGCGGTTTTTTATAAACCGTATATAACGAGGGCGTCGCCAGGGCTACCGGAATCTGATTGAAGGCGCCAAGAATATATTGCGCGTATCTGGCAGCGTTATCGGACGTGCCGCGAGCGGCAATCATCGCATAATTGAACTTTCCCTGAATTTTGGCAGCGATTTTTTCAATTTCACTGTACTCGGAATCGACCAAATTTTGGATAATATGAGGTTGCTCATTTATCTCTTTGATAAGAATTTCTGACATTGCTGATCTCCTTGATACCGCCTCTTTTTATTATGAACTGTGTTAATAGTATCACTAATGGATTAAATATCATCGGGTGTATACTGGAAAAAAACATCATGCGTATCGGAGTCATTATATGATCACTATTGAAAAGGTTGATACCACCTCAAAAAAACAAGTCAACGAGTTTGTAGAATTTCCTTTCAGGATCTATAAAGGGGTCAAGGAATGGGTTCCGCCGATTTTGTCTGATATCAAATTGATGCTGAACAGCCAGAAACATCCATTCTATGAGCATTCCGATGCAGAATTTTTTGTTGCCAGAGAAAACGGCGAAATGCTGGGCCGCATCGCGCTGCTGGAGAATAAGCCCTCAAATAAGTATCATGACAAGAAACAAGCCTGTTTCTATCTGTTTGAATCGGTGGATGATTTCGCGGTCGCCGAAAAACTATTCAATTTCGGTTTCGAATGGGCTAAGAAACGCAAATTAAACCACGTACTTGGGCCCAAAGGCCTTTCATCGTTTGACGGGTACGGTTTTCTGGTCGAAGGCTTTGATAAGCGCCAGATGATGACCATGATGAATTACAACCTGCCTAATTATCCCCAGTTTGCGGAAAAACTTGGCTTCAAAAAAATTGTGGATTGGGTATCCTGTTATGCGGATATTCCCAATTTCGTTCTACCTGAAAAGGTAAAAGCAGTCGCAGCCCGCGTGGAGGAAATCGGAAAATTCAAAGTGGTGCGTTTCAATAATAAGAACGACTTGAAAAAGTGGGCCTGGCGCATCGGTCAAGCGTACAACAAGTCTTTCGTGAATAACTGGGAATATTACCCGCTCACCGATAATGAAATCCGGTTCGTGCTGAACAATATCATGGTTGTGGCTGTCCCTGATTTGCTCAAGATCATCACATATAAGGACGAAGCTGTCGGTTTCCTGCTGGCTTTCCCGGATATTTCAGCCGCACTGCAAAAGTACCAGGGACGCTTGTCGCCCATGGCGCTCATCTCTTACATGCAGGAATTAAAGAAAACCGATTGGGTATCTTTCAACGGAATCGGAATTCTTCCGGAATTGCATGGTATGGGCGGAAACGCGCTGCTGTTCAACGAAATCTTCAAATCGGCCAATTCGCATAATTTTAAACATGGCGAGTTGACCCAGGTGGCTGAAACAGCCAAAGAAATGCGCAAAGACCTTCAAAATTTGGGTGTATTGCCTTATAAAAACCACAGAATCTACGGAAAAGATATCTAAATCTTTATTTGTGGTTAATGAATTGAAAGCGGCAGTTCGGAATTTGTTAAGACTGCCGCTTTTTTATTTATAATAGATACGTTACATTCATACGGAATGGAGATTTTTATCATGAAGTTGTACAAGTTAATAGCAGCATCAATCGCAATCTTGCTTGCGGTGAGCTCCTGCGGAACCAAGACGACTGCAAATGCTGCAGATGCCACTTATGCCTACCTGCAAGCCCTGGCATCCAAGGATAAGGATGCTGTGATTTCGTTGACATGCAAAGAGTCGGAAGAACAGGCTATCCTGGAAGTGGATGCGTTAATGTCAGTGGATGCCGCTTTGAATGACATCCGTTGCGAACAGACCGGCCAGGATGGTGATGAGGTATTGGTAGTTTGCACAGGCAGCCTGGACCTCACCTATAACAATGAAATCCGCGCCATTGAATTGGATAAGCGCACTTATTCCATGAAGATGGAAGACGGTCAATGGCGGGTTTGCTCCTATAAATAATGCCGAATCGAAAAGAAGAAAACCTGCTGGCGATCTTGTTGTGCCTGATATTGGTGGGATTGATCATCCTGACAGCAGATAATTCGCCGCTCTGGATTTACCAGGGTTTTTAATGACACTGACCCACATCGCCGTTTTTATTATTCTGGCAATAATCACACGGCTTTGGAAGCAAACCGCTGTTTCCGGTTGGGTGATGATGATTGCCGGCATCATATTTGTGTTTTGGCTGCAGCCGGTGTCTTCCATCCGATCGCTCGAATTTTGGCTGCCGACGGTTTTGTTTGGGATTGTGATCATTTGCTGGTCAATCGTAACGCCGCCGGAAATTATCCATAAACCGGAAAATAAATGGTCGGTGCTGGCTGCCGGCTTTGTGATTCTACTCATTTCCGGGTTACGCTATACCGGCATTCAATGGATCTCGAAATTCGTCAATCCACCCGCTATATGGCAAGTCCTGATTTACGGCGCGTTGGTTGCCTGCCTCGCATTTGCAATCATTAAGGCATCAGAGGGACGGAAATATTACGCAATCGGGGTTGTCACCACGTTATTAATAATTTTCAGCCTGCTTAAATATCAACCGGCCGCACTGGAGATCAGCCGGATTTGGCGGCAGCTCAACGGACAATCGACCAAAATCGCCGGTGCATTTGAGTTTACCTGGGTGGGTTATTCCTACTTTGCATTCCGGTTATTGCACGTGCTGCGCGAATGGCAGCAAGGCCGGCAAAGCATGGCCAATTTTAAAGATTTCATCCTGTACATAACTTTTTTCCCGTCCTTCACAGCCGGACCGATTGACCGGCTGGAACATTTCCAGAAAGAGTTGGCAACCCGCAACAGCCGTGAAATTAACGAAGACTTTTTAGAAGGCGGCAAACGGATTGGAAGGGGTTTGTTGTTGAAGTTCATCCTGGCTGACAGCCTGGCGATGATCGCGATCAACCCGGCTTCGGCAACCCAAGTCACTCATAGCGGATGGTTATGGGTGATGGTTTATGCGTACGCATTCCGCCTGTACTTCGATTTCAGCGGTTATACGGATATTGCGATCGGTATTTCAAGGCTTATGGGGATCAGGCTGCCGGAAAATTTCAATCGTCCCTATCTGGCTGAAAATGTAACCGTTTTTTGGAACCGCTGGCACATGACATTGACGCAATGGTTCCGCACCTACTATTTCAATCCGGTTACCCGCTTTCTGCGCTCGCGCGAGAAAGCGCTTCCGGCGGCGGGCATTATTCTTTTCACCCAATTGAGCACCATGATTTTGATCGCCTTATGGCATGGGATCAGCCTGAACTTTGTCCTGTGGGGTGTGTGGAACGGAATCGGATTGTTCATCCATAACCGCTGGGCGGAGTGGCAAAAAGATCGCGCAAAACAATCCGATAACACTTCCAACCGGGATTTCCCTTCAACGGTGCGCAAGTTCGCCTCCATTTTCGCAACCTTCAATTTCATCGCGTTGGGATGGATCTGGTTTGCCATTCCGGATTTCAGCACGTCGCTGCGAGTATTCGCGCAATTGTTTGGAGGGCAGTAACATGTTCAAAAGCCTGCGCGAATCGGTGGTTGTCCGTATCATCGTGAAATCTCTGCTGCTGCTTTTATTGATAAATTACGCATTCATATTGATCATGAACGTCCCAATTGGGAAGCTGAGCCTGTACAACCATTTATTCACAGGCAGGGAACGCTTCCCGTTTGGGGAAAATCCGCAAGCATCCTATAACCTGAGCATCTATAACCTGGACGCTATGATTGCATCGCACCAGATTGCGGCAGTACCCAAAGCGGACGATGAATACCGTGTTTTTGTGGTCGGTGATTCGTCCGTATGGGGTTACCTGCAGCCGCCGGAGAAAACGCTGGCGAGTATGCTGGATTTAAAAAAATTGCGCTGTAACGGTAAAACCGTACGCGTTTACAACCTAGGATATCCCAGCCTTTCAATTGTGAAAGACCTGATGATCATCGACAGAATAAAAGCGTATGCCCCCGATTTGATCATCTGGATGGTTACACTGGAATCCCTGCCAATCGATTTACAGACTGCCACGCCGCTGGTTGCCAACAATGCGATAGCCCTCAATCATCTAATCAGTGCTTATGGGTTGGATATACCCCGGCTGAATGTTGATAACAGGAAGTTTTCCCTGATTGGGCGGCGGCGCGAGCTGGCCGACCTGATACGCCTGCAATTCTACGGGTTGATGTGGAGCGCTACCGGCATCGACCAGGAATATCCGACCGAATACAATCCGGCGCAGTGTGATTTTGAGGAAGATTACAGTTTTCACGATTTTAAAAACAACGAACTGGATACCGCGCGGCTCGCAATTAACGTAATCGAAAAAGCGATAGAGTCCAATGATGATTTGGATTTCGTCGTGATTAACGAACCGATCCTGGTGAGCAATGGCGTGAACAGCGACATTCGGTATAACTATTATTACCCGCGCTGGGCGTACGACCAGTACCGCGCGTGGATGGAAAGCGAGATGGAACGCGCCGGGATCGATTATTATGACTTATGGAACCTGGTGCCCGAGAAGCACTTTACCAACAGCGCTATTCATTTGGACTACACTGGAGAAGAAATATTAACAGAAAGGATTTCCTCGGTTCTTGAGGATACTTGCAAAAAATAGAAATGAATAACAAAAAAATGATTAAAACAATGGGAACCTCGGCATTTCTTTTATTCGTCATGTTGAACGCCTGCGCCGCGAACCAGGCAGTTATGCTGCCTGCGGCTGAACAACCCGCAGCCGAAGAAGCAATTGCCGTTACAGAAACAGCCGCCCTGGAAACCCTGGCAACAGCTACCGCGATTCCTGCACCGGCGCAAACTCCCACGGAAGATACACGGATGAAACCGGAGGATTGGAAAAACTGGCCGATCATCCCTGAAGTGACAGAAAAATCGCGGGAGGTCTATTTGCTCGGAAAGCAATCCGGCGTCAACCCGAATGCTTTTTCAAAAATTGGGGACTGCCAAAATATTAAGGAGTCTTTCATGGGAATCTATGACCTTAATCGCTATTTTCTTACGGAAAATCAGAAAGATTGGCAGGAAACTATCGATAATTTCCGGGGCTATTTCAACCGGGATGGCAAGGCAATCGAACAAGGCCTGAACGTGGCCGCCGCGCTCTCACCCTTGCAAGCTGATCCGAATGAATGCCAGCCGACCGAAAGCCCGCTGGCGTGCGAACTCCGGGTAGCCAATCCCAGCTTCGCTTTCGTCGCTTTTGAACGCTGGTGGCCGAATATCACGCCGCCCGATCAGTATGAAAAATATCTACGTATAGTGCTGGATACCATCATGGCGTACGGAACAGTGCCGATCCTGGTGACCAAAGCCGACAATATTGAAGGAAACCACCAGCTTAACCTGATCATTGCCAAACTGGCTTACGAATATGATCTACCGCTGTATAACTGGTGGCGCGCCGCTCAGCCTTTACCACACCATGGCATGGACAGCGAAAGGAATGACGGATTTCACATTTCCACTGACGCCTGGACGGAACGGAGCGCTTACGCACTGGGGACTTTGGATCATCTCTGGAAAGGATTAAAAGGGATTCAATAAATAATGGATAAAAACGAAATCATCGAAAAACTTGGCAAGAAAATTTGCGAAGATATCCTGAAAGATACTGGGCGAATACTAGCGCCAGATGAGGTTCTGATTTCAAGCGGATTAATCGATTCTTTCAGCCTGGTGGATCTGGCTTTAATAGCGGAGCAGATGTTTGGCGTGCGGATTGAAGATTACGAACTCAACGCGGATACCTTCGATAATCTGGAACAACTGGCTGAAATTATCGTGGAACGAAAAGGATAGGCTTTGAATTTTTCCAAGCGTTTATTGAAATTGGCCGGGGATTATCCCGACAGGGAAATCATCCATTTCCTTAAAACCGGCGAAAGCGATCAGCATTTAACCTACCGCGCTTTGATCGAAGGCGCCGGCCGCTATCAAGCTGCCTTGAGATCGCGGAACGTTCTCCAAGGCGAAGTGGTTATCCTGATTTTGCAGCAAAGCATCGAATTGGTATATGCCTATTTCGGGACAATCCTAAATGGATCCATTCCTTCAATCATGCCATTCCTTACTGAAAAATTGCTACCTGAAAAATATCGCAAAGATCTTGTTTCACTGATCGAAATCACCCAACCGTCGGCAATTCTCACATACTGCGATTTCATTGACGAACTGTCGGAAATCCAGGCCAACAATGCGTTCATCAAGGCATTACTCTTCAGCGAGGAAATCGAAACAGGCGCTGACGTGCTGGCCGGGACCGGAAATTATCCCGGAATAGAGCGAGACGGGGATGATATCGTTTTATTGCAACATTCATCCGGTTCGACGGGCCTGCAAAAAGGCGTTGCACTGACGCATCAGGCAGTATTCCATCAACTAGATTGTTATTCTAAAACCATACGCCTGTCATCCCGGGACGTGATCGTCAGTTGGCTGCCGCTTTATCATGACATGGGTTTGATCGCCTGTTTCTTGATGCCGATTTTGTACAATATTCCCCTGGTGATCATGTCGCCTTTCGATTGGGTGCGAGCGCCGCATCGCCTTTTTCAGGCTATTTCTCATTACAGGGGAACTTTGTGCTGGCTGCCGAATTTCGCCTACAATTTCTGTGCTCAAAAGATCCGGCCGGCCGATATGGAGGGTATCGAGCTTTCAACATTGCGGGCTGTGATCAACTGTTCGGAACCTATGCGACGCAGCAGTCATCAGGCTTTCCTTGAACGTTTTTCGCAGTATGGACTACAGCCGTCCGCCATTGCCACCTGCTACGCAATGGCGGAAAATGTGTTCGCGGTCACCCAGGACGGCATCGACAAAGCGGTCACATATGATGAAATCGATCAGGAGACTTTCCAAAAGGACAAGATTGCCCGGAAAGTTTTTAACAACCGACCAAGCATATACCAGGTATCCGCTGGAAAACCGATCGCCAACACACAAGTACGGATCATGGATGGCGACGGTAGGGAATTGCCAGATAGACATGTAGGCGAAATTGTCATAAAAAGCAATTGCATGCTCACGGGTTATTATCACAGGGAAGACGAAACAGTGAATTCATTCAGCGAAGGTTGGTTTAAAACCGGTGATTTAGGATACCTGGCTGAGGGAGAACTATACGTCAGCGGACGCAAGAAGGATTTGATCATCGTCGGCGGGAAAAACGTTTATCCTCAAGACATCGAGGCGGTGGTCAATGAAGTTGAAGGCGTCCACCCCGGCCGTTGTGTTGCATTCGGTGTATTCAATGAGGAAAAAGGGACTGAAGACGTGGTGGTGATTGCGGAACTGGAGAGGGATTTTGCTGAAAAAGATAGGCAGGTCGCCGATCAGATCAGGAAAATGGTCACCCAAAGTACCGCGGTTGCGCTGCGTCAGGTATACCTGGTGAATGACTTCTGGTTGATAAAAACCAGCAGCGGTAAAATAGCGAGAGCAGCCAATAAGGAAAAATATTTATTTGAAACGGGTCACCATGCTGGATGAAATCAGAAAAATCACCAAGTTCCTCATCCACGAACCCAGGTACATTGGACTGAGAAGAAAGATCCTGGTCATCCTGGCAATATTTATCGCTTTAATTTTTACGAATCGATTCCTGGTGATCCAGGCAGCCGACAAAGGCGCCTTCTATATTTCTCTAGAGCGGGTAAAGGAAATATTCTGGGGCAGTGCCAGCGTTTATAGTAAAGAGATCGCGCCCGCTGCAACAGAATTATCAAAACTTGGGATAAAAAACCTCACTCAAGAGGTTTTCAAATTACCGTTATTCGCGATGATCTTTTACCTGCCATTTTCATTCATTAGGGATTTCAATTGGGCGCTGGCGTTATGGCTGGCAGCTAACGAGATCATTTGTTATTTTATTTTGAGCGTATTCCTGACAATAATTGAAAAGAAATTAGAAGATATCTACATGGCGGCAGCCGCCGGTTTGATGGCACTGGCATATTTTGTAACAGCCAACATCCTGTCAACCAATCTATCTCTCATCCAGTTGTTATTAATCCTGCTGGCATTCCAGAAAGCCAAAGACAACCAGTTCATCTTTTCCGGTATTCTTTTAGGGTTAGCCTTCTTCAATCCTTACGAATTTTTTATTCCCCTCGCAATATTCTTCATGCTGAATATCTACAATGGACGCGGTTTGGTGAATGGATGGATGCTGATTTCATCCACGTTATTCGTGTTAGCCTTTGTCATTTTCGACCCGCGCTGGCTGCTGGAATTATTGAAAGTGGTTCTGCTGAAACCAGATTTCTACCCTTTCATCAGCTTCAACCAGTATATCCAGAATATTTACCCGGAAGTCAATACACGACTGCTGGATTTATTCCCAATTCTCATCCTTGTGTGGATTGTAATCGAGTGGCTGCGCACCCCGAAAGAATATTACCTGCAGGAATTATGGCTGCTGGCGCTGGGTTTTACGCTCACACCATTGTTGAATATGTGGGATAAGACATACGCTTTAACCGGTTACGCATTCGTGCTGATTTTCACGACCGCGCTGTGGATCGATCGGGCGCCTTCTAAATTCCGGACGTTTTCTTTCGCGGTAAATATTTTATTATTAATCGTGCTGCCGGCAGGGCAAATGCTTATCCGCCACCGAGCGCTCGCTCCTGCGGATTTTCTCGTGTACAACCTGGTTTTCACTCTTATTCTTTTGATGAACCTCTATTGGGTCAGGTTGTGGGTGATCAATCCGTATTATTCGGTCAACAAATTGGATGGCATCTAATCTATTTTTCACGAATGTGCTATACTTCGTGGGATTTTTTTTGAAATTATCATCCAGGAGGCAGGCATGACAAAAACAATTGGTGTACTGACAGGGGGAGGCGATGTTCCCGGGTTGAATCCGGCAATCAAGGCAGTTGCCATGGGGGCAATGGAAGCGGGTTACAAAGTTTACGGAATCCGCAGGGGTTGGATGGGTTTGCTTCATTATGATTTTGACGAACCATCCACCCACGATTATTACATTAAAGAGCTGGAATACACCGATATCCGCAAAATTGAACGAACCGGCGGTACGTTCCTGCATACATCCCGCACCAATCCTCAAAAAGTACGCGCGAAAGATATACCTGATTTTCTCGAAAATTCAACTTATGGCAAAAAAATCAGCGATGACGGGACCATGGATTACACCGATTACACCTTAAAGGTGCTTTCCGAATTGGGCATTGATGCCCTGGTGGCAATCGGCGGCGACGATACGCTGTCATTCGCAGCACGCCTGCACAAAGAAGGCTACCCGGTAGTGGCCATTCCGAAAACCATGGACAATGACGTCTACGGTACGGACTATTGCATTGGTTTTTCGACTGCCGTGACACGCAGCGTCAACCTGATCACCGATATGCGCACCTCGATCGGTTCGCACGAGCGCATCGGGGTGATCGAGTTGTTCGGCCGCAATTCCGGAGAAACCAGCCTGATAACGGCTTTGCTGGCGCACGTTGACCGCGCAATCATTTCAGAAGTTCCTTTTGAAATCGAGAAATTGGCCGACTTTCTCCTGGAAGACAAGCGGCGCAATCCATCCAATTATGCCATTATGACCGTATCGGAAGGAGCCACTTATAAAGGCGGCACGATCGTTGAAAGCGGCGAAGCGGATGCATTCGGGCATCGGAAATTGGGCGGTATTGGACAAATGATCTCGGAAGATATCAAGCGCATAACCAAGACCAACACCATGTTCCAGCAACTGGCATACGTTATTCGCTCCGGCCCGCCGGATTCTTTGGATCGCATGGTCGGTATGGCTTACGGCAGCATTGCCATCAACCTGATCAAGGCCAATGACACCGGCAAACTGGCAGCATTGCAGCACGGGAAATATACGGCTGTACCGCTCGAATCGGTCATTTCGGGCAAGAAATATGCCGACGTGGATTCCTACTACGACAAAGAAAACTATCTGCCCAAGGTGAAATCTTTCCTGAATCACCCCATGTTCCTGTCCTGATTAACAGGCTTTTCCATAAATACCTTACAGGCAAAAGAAACGTTTCTTTTGCCTGTAATTTTTATATAATCAGGGTACGTTCAATCAGGAGTCAAAGGAAATGCAAGATTACAACATCGATATCATCCGCAGGAAATATCAAATGGTCCCCAGAACCCTGGTTTTCATTGAAAAAGATGAAAAAATCTTAACCCTGTGCAAACAAAAGCGCGATTCATTCGGTTTCGGAAAACTAAACGGCATCGGCGGCCACATCGAGCAGGGGGAGGAACCGTTCGAATCTGCAAAACGAGAAATCATGGAAGAGGCAAACATTCAGGTCAAAAACCTGGACCTGGCCGCCATTTTGTTTATTGACATCGGAGATTGTCCGGGGGTTGAGGTCTTTGTATTTAAAGCCGAATACCTTTCAGGCGAAACACGAGATTCCAAGGAAGGGCATCTCGAATGGATGACGCGCGCGGAAATACTGGAGCAGCCCAACACGGTAAAAGATCTGATATTCCTGATTGACCTGACCGACCGCTATATTCCCAAATCAACCCCACGGATTGTTAAGTATTCTTATGATAAAAACGAGGAATTGCGTATAGATATTTATTCTGAACAAGAATAGAATTTCAGCAAGGTACTGCCGTAGCGACGGCAATCAAATTCCGAAAAGACGTTCAACTCAAGCGGTTCGTCTTCCACCGGGTCGATTTGCGTGATGATCCAACCATTTTCAGCCAGCAGGGCGGCATTTTGATCGATCAGAAGCAGGGCATCTTTCCAAAGCCCATGGTATTGCGGGGGAGCGATGAATATGTAGTCAAACCGGAGGTCATTTTCAGTCGAGATAAATTTGAAGGCATCGCCCTTGACCAGCTTGGATTTTTCCAGAAAGCCTGATTTTTCGATATTTTCCCGCAGGATGGCATAAGCCTTGGCATTAATTTCAATGAATTCCGCAAATTCTGCGCCGCGGCTGAGCGCTTCAATGCCCACACTGCCGGAGCCGCCGAACAGATCCAGGAAATTAGCACCAACAATATCGCTGCCAATGATATTAAATAACGCTTCTTTAACCCGGTCCGTGATTGGACGCGTGATGGTACCCGGCAGCGTTTTGAGACGCATGCCTTTGGCTTTACCCGCGATAATCCTGGGATTGGACATGGTTAAACCGGAAGCGAACGCGCGTAATCAACCGCGAAACGGATATTGCCATATGGCGAGGCCTGCATCAGGACGCAGCCGGTTCCAAGCACGAAATCCCTGCCGCAGGTTTGTTCCAAGGCGTCGTCAATCAATGTTTTTATTTGAAGCATATCACCCAGCAGCATGGGTTCCATTCTGCCCAGGCCGCCGCTCACCACACGCTTGAACAAATCCCGGCCATCCCTCAGATTCGGGGCAGTTTCACGGTCATGCCAGTTGATTATGTGCAAAGGGTAGTCTTCCATTGCAATTTCCTCAGCCATGATATTGGTGCCATGGATATGCCCGACATTCAACCAAAATTCACGCATGGCGGGGAACAGGCTGCGATCAAATGAAGCTTGAAAGACCTCAAATTCATGGCGGCTGAGCAAGTTATGCGAACCGAATTGGATCGCGTAATAAATGCCATCGATGCCGATATCCCGGCAGGCCGAGATGAATGCTTCAGTGGACTTCGCGATGACAGCCAAACCGGACGCGACTTCTTGTGGATAGCGGCGTAAATGAAAAAGGAGTTTACCATTCTCAACCAAATGTTTGGCTTGCGCTAACGGGCTGAAAACGGTCTGGATAATGGGAACGCCTGAACCGTATTCTTTTTTCAACAACCGCAGGCATTCCAATTGCCGCCCCAGGCTGCCATGGAAAGGATCGAGAACTTTCAATTTAGACCAATCATCCGGCGAAGAAATGACGCCGCCGATATATTCCCGCGTGCCCTCCGGATTGCCTCGCCATTCATCCACTACACCCCAATCCTTGATGCAGAATGAGGAAGCCGGTGATACTTTAATAAAGTCGAAATCAAAGGTATTTTGAAATTGGATGGTCGCGGCAGCCAATTTTTCAGCGCTTTGATCGTCAACCGGAAAATGCCGCCAGAAAGACACCGGGATTTGGTCCAGGGGGGCGTGTTCGAGCAGCGCCTCCATACGGCCGCGGGAACTTAGTGCCTTATTCATTGATTTTAAATGCCCTTATAGGTCCATATTTTGTTGGCGAAATAATTCCAAAAAAGCACGATCACAATCACCGCAGCCAGGGCGAGATTATGGCCGATGATCTCGGCGGTTATCCCGATATTGGGCGCAACCACGCGGCTCGCCGCAATCAGAGGATTCTCTATCGCTGAAAAAATCAGCGTGCGGATGATCAAACCGGCTACGCTGACCACGCCGAATTTTCCGAATTGTTCTGAAAAAGACCGCTCTTTGGATTCGGGATAGGTCCAATTGCGGTTCCAGAAGAAATTGTTAAAAACCGCAACGATAAAGGAAACCACGCTGGATGGAAGCGTGGCGAAACCCAGAAAGCTGGAAAGCAAGTTAAAAATACCGAAATCCACCACAGTGCCGCTGAAACCGACGACAGCGAATTTTGCGAATCGCTTTTTTTCCATTGAAATATCAACGTTCATGCGATTCCCATCTTTTCTTTAAAAAATGGGATTGTTTTGAGCAGACCGCTGCGCAGATCCACTTTTGGATCCCATCCCAGAATCTTTCTGGCGCGAACGATATCAGGCTGGCGGCGGAGGGGATCGTCGCCGGCAACTTTCCCGACCTGATAAATATTTTCAGCCGGATTCTTCAAAATCTCATTGATCAAATTGGCCAATTCAATAATGGTGAATTCATCCGGATTGCCGATATTGACCGGCATATTTTCGTCGGAGAAGATCATCTTTTCAATCCCGTCGATCAAATCATCCACGTAGCAAAAGCTGCGGGTTTGCTTGCCGTCGCCGTAAATGGTGAGGGGTTCCTGTTTCAATGCCTGCTGGATAAAGTTGGGGATTACACGGCCATCATCCAATCGCATGCGCGGCCCGTATGTGTTGAAAATCCTGACAATGCCGGTGTTGATGTTATGGTACCGGTGATAGGCCATGGTCAGCGCTTCGGCAAAACGCTTGGATTCATCGTACATCGACCGCAGGCCGATGGGGTCCACGTGGCCCCAATAATCCTCCCGTTGAGGATGTATTTGCGGATCGCCGTAAATTTCACTGGTGGAAGCCAAAATATAGCGCGCGTTGTGCGCACGCGCCACCCCGAGGGTATTATGGGTGCCCAGCGCGCCGGCTTTCATGGTTTGAATTGGTAAATTCGGATATCCGAAAGGGGAAGCCGGATTGGGGCTGGCGGGGGATGCGAAATGCAGTACCGCATCGATTTTTCCCGGAACGAAGATGAAGTTGGCGACATCGTGGCGGATGAAGCTGAACCTGGGATTTCCAGCCAGATGAACCAGGTTCTCGCTACTGCCGGTGATGAAGTTATCCATACCGATTACTTCATGCCCGGAGGCGATCAACCGGTCGCAAAGATGAGATCCCAAAAAGCCCGCCGCACCGGTAATTAAAATTCGCATAATGAGTTGTTTATATCCTTATCGAGTATAATCGACCAAAAAGGTACCGAAAGCCAATTATAGCATGAAGGATTTAAACGAAATTAAAAGCGAACTCTCCCTGGCAGCAATCATTGAATCATTGCTCTTTATCTCCACTTCGCCGATTTCGGTGTCACAATTAGCCAAAGCATTGGACGAGTCCGAAAAAAATATTCAGGAAGCACTGGAAGAATTGAAAAAGTATTATGAATCCGGACGCGGGTTGATGCTGCAATGGCACAATAACAAAGTCCAACTGACCAGCGCTCCCTTCATGGGCGAATTAATCGAGAATTTTCTTGGTATAGAAGTGACAACCACTTTGACCCAGGCGGCACTTGAAGCATTGGCAATTGTGGCTTACCGCCAACCAATCACGCGCCCCGAGATTGATGAGGTGCGCGGGGTCAACAGCGACGGCGTCGTCAGAAACCTCTTAAGCAAAGGATTGATTGAGGAAGTCGGCCGCAAGGAGGGGGTTGGAAGGCCGGTACTATACGCGACTACTGCCGATTTTCTGAGTTATTTTGGATTGTCTTCCCTGGATGATCTTCCGCCATTCGAAGTGGGAGAACAGGAAATAACATCCGGACCCGCAATTCTAAAGGATTAAAGCATTGGAAGAAATCCGCATCCAAAAAATCCTGGCTGCCAGCGGATTGGGCTCCAGGCGGGATTGCGAAAAGTTGATCGAAGCCGGGCGTGTGCGCGTGAATGGTCAAGTGGCTATTCTGGGTCAAAAAGCCGACCCGAGTCGCGACAAAATCGAAATCGATCACAAGGCTGTGGAAATTAGACCAGCCGATGATATTTACATCGCTTTCTACAAACCGCGCAAAGTCCTCTCAGATATAAAAAAGATAGATGATCGCAAGGTTGTGCCGGATTACGTGGACGTGGACACCCATTTATTCATCGTTGGCAGGCTGGATTACGACAGTGAGGGACTGATCCTGCTGACCAACAACGGCGAAGTTGCCAATCATCTGACGCACCCCCGTTACGAGCACGAAAAGGAATATCACGTCATGACTGCCAAGGAACCTGACCAGGAACAATTGAAAACATGGCGACGAGGAGTGGTGATCGAGGGCGGCTATCGCACACGGCCGGCTATCGTTGATTTTCTGCCAGGCAGCAATCGAAACTGGCTGCGCGTGATCATGAAAGAAGGCAAGAAACGCCAGATCCGCGAGATCGGAATCGCGCTCGGTTTGCCGGTGAGGCGCATCATCCGTAAAAGAATAGCGACCATTCAACTGGGAAACCTCAAACCCGGCGAATGGCGCTACCTTAAACCAAACGAGATAAAAGAATTGCTCAGATCACTTAAAGACGATTCAAGAAATTAAATTACGCGGTTTCCTTGGGCAGTTGATCGGTGATTCTCTTGATTTCTTCATCGCTCAATAAGGGCTTTTTCGCTGCCTGGCGTAAATAGTCCTTGAATTTGTCCGCCTGGATATTCAATTGCGGGGCATCCTTTACCTGAAGGTCGACCTTCTCTGAATAATAAAAGTTGACCACTTGCGGTTCAATGGCAATGTCCAGTTTTTTGCTTTTTACGTAATCGTGATAATCCGCCAGGAGATTTTTGCATTCACGCTCGATGGAGGGGATACCCTCCTGGGCGAATGTTTTCGCGAAGAAATTCGGTCCGCCTTTTTGCACATAGCGTTTCTTATCCGCGTTGTAGGAAATCACACCGGAATGATAATAGGGATTGATGATCCAGATTCCTGCCGGACCTACCAGCAAGTGCGGAACACCCGCGTTGAAATTGTAGAGCGAATATTGATTATTCAATCCCTTGAGTGACAAAGCAATGATCTCATCCGGGCGGGGGGAGCGCCCCCATTTATTAGCCATGCTGATGGCGACTTGCACCAACAGGTAAGCCGGGATCAGGATGTAGTAGGCTGTCAGGTTCTGCTCCACATTGGTGTTTTTTAACGACCATACGAATCCCAACACCAGTAAACCCAGGGCGGAGTAAAGAATGATCTGGCTGATTTTTTTGTTGCGATCTATAAATTTTTGATTATTAGAAATTCTCATTGGGATGCCTTCTAATTATTCGGATAGATTTTTTGAAATATCATTGCGCAAGTGGCCTAACAGATCATTGCGTATAGCGCTGCCGGCCAGTAAGAGCGCGCTGGTGATGGCTTTCGCATCAGAGCGGCCGTGGCCGACAAAAACCAGGCCATCGATTCCCAACAAGGGCGCCGCGCCGACTTCGCTGGGATCCACCAGGCTTTTAATTTTAGAGAAGGCCGGTTTCGCCAGCATGGCGCCCAACTTGGTGCTGAAGGAACGCATCAGTTCCTGCTTGAGGGTATCCGTGATCAACTTGGCAACCGCTTCGCTGCTTTTCATCATAATGTTGCCGGTAAAGCCATCCGTAACGACCACATCGGCTTCACCGCCGAAAAGCTCCTTGCCCTCTATATTGCCGATGAAATTCAAATCGCTCGCTTCCAACAGCTTGAATGTTTCTTTTACCAATTCATTGCCTTTACCGGCTTCTTCACCGTTGGATAACAGACCGATTTTCGGTTTGGGATTATTCAAAACCTTTTGCGCATAGATATTGCCCATGATTGCAAACTGCAGCAGGAATTCCGGCCTGCAATCTGCATTTGCGCCAATATCCAAAACGATGCATTTTCCTTTCCGAGTCGGGAAGAGGGCCGTCAAGGCAGGCCGCTGCACGCCTTTAATCCTGCCAAGGCCGCGCAGCGCATTGAACATCGCGCCGCCGGTGTTGCCGGCAGTCACGAACGCCTGGCCTTTGCCTTCTTTCACCAATTGAACCCCGACTGCCATGGAATTATCCGGTTTTTGGCGGGCAGATTCCACCGGTTTATCCCACATTTCAACCACTTCCGGAGCATGTGCAATCGAGATCAGTGGGTTGTTGGGCGAAGCTTGTTCCAACTTGGGCCGGATTAGGTCTACATTTCCGACCAAAATTATCTGCTCCTTGACTTCTTTTACGGCTTCAATTGCGCCCAAAATCTCCGGATCCGGGTATTTATCGCTTCCCATTGCATCTAAAATTATTGTCATGATGACCTCTGAAAAACAAATTTTGCCTGCAAACTTGACATACCTCTATAGCCGATTATAATAGCTAAACTTCGCGCTGGTGCTGGAATTGGCAGACAGGCATGGTTGAGGGCCATGTGCCGCAAGGCGTGGGGGTTCAAATCCCCCCCAGCGCATTCTCCACAAAACCACTTCGGTGGTTTTTTTAATCCCAATGCAGCACCAATTCCGCATTTTGGTTTAATTTTTCCGCTGCCAGTCCTAACGAGACATTGAACAAACGGGCAATCTCCTCTACAGTATGCCTTACAAAGGCGGGTTCATTTCTTTTCCCGCGAGTCGGCTGCGGGGATAAATAAGGGGCGTCAGTTTCGCTGAGCAGCCTGTCCAGCCCGATCTCCAGCAGATTATCGCGCAATGCCTGCGATTTGGGATAGGTGAGCATGCCGCTGACCCCAAACATAAACCCATGTTCCAATCCCCATTTGCAGATCACATCAGAACCGCTGTAGGAATGGAATATTCCCGGTTTTTGCACCAGGGGATGATTATGCCTGACGAGGCTGATATACCAATCATCCAAAACCTGTATTATTTCCTGCGCCGAATCGCGCACGTGCAGGCAGACGGGAAGGTTGAACTCATCGGCAAGTTGCAGCATCGTTTTTAGAATTTCTGTCTGATCCTGCCGTGATGACCATTCGTGATAATAATCCAATCCGATCTCGCCGATAGCCGTGATACCCGGATTTTCAATCAGAATTTCTTTTATGCGAACGACTTCACCCTTATCCCGTGTGGAAGCATAATTGGGATGGATACCCACCGCGGGGAAAATCAAACCCGGGTACTGGCTGGCCAATTCAACAGCCTGGCGGCTGGTTCCCGCATCGACACCGGGAACCAGTATCTTATCAACTCCGGCATCCAGCGCACGGTTAACGGTGCGATCCAGATCGGAAGCGAAATCGTCCTGGTAGAGGTGGCAATGGGTGTCGGTAAGCGAAATCAATTAATGGATTCCCGCAATCTTCAGGCCGGTTTCCAGGATTTCACGCGTTTTGTCTTCATGCGTGGTTTCGCAATACACCCGCATCAACGGTTCTGTACCGGAAAAGCGGATCAACAACCATCCGCCATCCTCCAGGCAGAATTTAAAACCGTCGGTGGTATTCAATCCGGTGACTTTTAGGCCGGCGACTTTTTCCGGCTTTGCGGAAAGGATCTTCTGTTCGCGTTTCCTGCGATCACCCGAGAAACGCGAATCGACGCGGTCATAATAATGCGGTCCGACTTTATCGAATAATACATCGAGCAGTTCGGAGGGTTTCTTGTTCAATTGCACCATCATATCCAGGATGAACAAACCGGCCACAATGCCGTCTCGTTCGGGAACGTGACCGCGGAAGGCAAACCCGCCGGATTCTTCTCCACCGATCATGGCGTCAGTTTCAAGCATTTTGGGGGCAATATATTTGAAGCCCACTCCGGTTTCGTGAACCGGGACGTTGTACAATTTCCCCAATTTCTCCAACATTCCGGTGGTGGAAAGGGTTTTAACGATCGCTCCGCGCTGTTGCCGTACTTCCAGCAGATACAACGCCAGCAGCCCATAAACCTGCAATTGATTGATGAATTGCCCGCGCTCATCACCCAGGCCAAACCGGTCGGCGTCACCATCGTTGATCAGCAGCACATCGGCTGAACGTTTAACCGTTTCCCGCAAGCCGACATCGATGTTCGGCTGGATTGGCTCGGGACGTTTCATCTCCGGAAAAATCGGATTGCGCTGGTTGTGGATCTCCTCGATGATCGTTTTTCCGCCGGAAAGGAGCATGGGAAACCAGCCTGCGCCGTTTCCCCACATGCAATCAACCAAAACTTTAAAACCTTGCGCCCTGATCGGATCAAAATCCAACAACGTGTGGATATGTTTTACATACGCCGGAATGGGATCGAATTCCTGAATCAGACCTTTGTTTTGGGCTTTATCTGCATCCATTGCGGCGATTTCGGAAGCCTGATCCGGGATGAGGCTTTCAATTAACGCCAAACCTTCAGGGGCTACAGCGCCGCCATTTTCATCGCGTACTTTGAATCCGTTATCAGTAGGCGGATTGTGGGAAGCGGTAATATTGATCGCTCCAATGGCTTTTTGTGAGATTACCGAATAAGAGATGACCGGTGTTGGTGTGGCATCATTGGTCAGAAAAACGCCAAAACCATTTCCAGCCAGCACCTCCGCAGCGGCTTTGGCGAAATATTCAGATAAAAAGCGTTTGTCATATCCGATAATGATCTTATGATTGTTCAATTTCAGTGATTTTAAATAGGATGCATAACCTTGAGCGGCGCGCCTGACGTTATCGAATGTATATTCATCAGCAATTCTCGCTCTCCAGCCGTCAGTGCCAAAATTGATTTTCACGGACATTCATCCTCCAGAAAAATGATTTCTTGTTATTATATCAATCCGCAATACAATTGAGGTTGTTGCGTAAGAAGATGATGGTTACGACAAGCGGAAAATGAGAAAAGATGCCTGAAGGAATTGCATTGGCTTTCAGCGGTGGAGTAGATAGTACAATCGCTGCCATTCAGTTGGCCCGCGGCGGGCATGAGGTGCATGCGGTTTATTTCCGCATGTGGAAATGGCGGGGAGAGCAATACGACCATTCCGAGATCGAAAAACGGGCAGCTGAAATTTCCAAACTTGCTCCGCTTCATTTTGCTTCTATCGATGCCAGCCAGGCAATGGAAGGCATTGTCATCGATGATTTCCGCCGGCAATTAGCGGTTGGATTGACGCCCAGCCCGTGCGTACGCTGCAACCCATTGTTAAAATTTAGATTGCTGGAAGAATACGCAAACAATCATGGACTTCAAAAGATCGCCACAGGCCATTACGCCCAGGTAAAAAGGGTAAATGAGGAGTACACCGGTTTGTTCCAGGCAGTGGACTTATCCAAGGACCAATCTTACATGTTGTGTTACCTTAACCAGGCAATCCTTTCCCGCACGGTCTTCCCCCTGGGCGCCACCGAAAAGAGAGAAAATAAGCGCATTGCGAAAGAACTGGGCTTATCCATTTCCGAACAACCGGAAAGCCAGGACCTTTGTTTTTTGAACCATTACGATTATGAAGAATTTTTGCAGCAGGCCTCTCCGGAAATTCTGATACCGGGTGAAATCACGGATTCCACAGGAAAACTATTGGGCAGGCATAACGGTTTAGCGCTCTATACGATTGGGCAAAGAAAGGGAATCCGGATTGCTTCCAAAGAAGCTTATTACGTCATTTCCAAGGATGTCCCCAAAAACCGATTGGTGGTGGGTTACCTGGAAGAATTGGGAAAATCCCAAATGGTGGTGGAACATGTAAACTGGATTTCAGGCAAGGATGTTGTAAACTTGAAGTGTGATGTTAAAATCAGATATCGCGCCAAAAGCGTCCCCTGCAAAATCAGCAAGAAGGATGGATCATTCACTTATCTTGTGCAGTTCGGGCAGAAAATGCGGGATATTACCCCGGGGCAGTTTGCGGTATTTTACCGGTACGATGAAGTTCTGGGAGGCGGAATGATCGCGAGGGCTGAATGAATTATGTTTAATGTTACTTTTCCAACGCTCATTTTAGGAAGTATTATTGCCGGTTTAATCGGGGCATTGATCCACCTGATCGCCGGCGGAAAATTGGTGCGGTTGGTTTTCTGCATGGTATTTGCCTGGATCGGGTTTTGGGGCGGCAATTCACTGGCGCAGCGCTTTGGGTTGACCATCCTGACGTATGGGCAAATCAATTATGCCCCGGCCATTGCAGCCAGCGTATTAACCAGTTTGTTCGGTTACTGGCTTTCCGGCGAAAACACGGAATCCGAGGAATAAACTATTGCTGAACCAAATTGTGGATAATTCGTACGAAAAAGAAACCGCGCAGGCTGGCGATCTGGCGGCGCTGGCTTCCACCAAAACCAATTACTTCATTTTCAGGCTCGAACCGGGAGGGTTGTTTCAAACGCATCGCGGCGTAATTCCTCACGATCAATTGATCGGCATGAAATGGGGGAGTGAAGTTCTAAGTCACAAAGGAAGTCCTTTCTATCTCTTAAAACCTGGAATATACGAGATCCTTTCCACCACTAAACGCAACACGCAAATCATGTATCCGAAGGATATCGGTTTCATCCTGATGAAAATGAACATCGGACTCGGCACCAAGATGATTGAAGCCGGAACAGGGTCGGGCGGGTTCACACAAATCCTTTCTTTGATGGTTGGGAAAGAAGGACACATTTACAGCTACGAGCGGCGTGAAGAAATGACCAACCTGGCGCGGAAAAATCTCGCGAAAATTGGCGCGCCGGAAAACGTAACTTTTTACAACCGCGATATCGAAGAGGGGTTTGACCAAAAAGACATGGACGCAGTCTTTTTAGATTTGCCCAATCCGTATGACTATTTGGCACAAGTCAGGTCGGCATTGGTTCCCGGCGGCCAATTCGGAACACTGCTGCCAACCACCAATCAGATCACCAAGTTATTGTTGGAATTAAAACGCAATAACTTTGAGTTTATAGACGTTTGCGAGATATTAATGCGGTTTTACCAGGCAGAAGCCGAGAAATTCAGGCCGGTTGACCGCATGGTCGCGCACACCGGCTACCTGATTTTCGCACGGCCGATTAATAGACTTGATCAATCAAATGAATGATGCTATCCTGGAAGAATTTGAAAGAAAACTGAGGAAACATCCTTGCCCTAACTGCAATAACAGCACTTCCTACCTGGAACACAACGCAGCAGTACTGGTGCCTTTTGCCTACCACCATTCAGAACTCGTGATCCTGTTCACACACCGCTCGCATACATTGGTCAGCCATCGCGGACAGGTTTCTTTCCCGGGAGGCATGCATGAGCCAACCGATCCAGACATGCAATCAACTGCTTTACGAGAAACCGAGGAAGAAATCGGCATTTCTTCCAAAAATATCCAAATTTTCGGCCAACTGGATTGCATACAGTCACATACCGGAATGCTAATATTTCCATTTGTCGGTTTTATCAAAGATCTAAACGGCCTTAACAAGAACCTGGACGAAGTCGAAAGAATATTCTGCATCCCTTATGCGTGGCTGAGCGATCCGCACAATCTGCATCAGGAAAACTATCGCCGCTCCAATGGCGAAATACAACGGGTATGGTCGTTTAATGATTATGATGGAGAGAAAATCTGGGGAATCACGGCGGAAATCACACGCCAATTGATCGAACTGTAGATATCAGATCCAATCATCCTGAAACAAGGTAGAAAAAGAGCGGAATATTGACTTCCGCTCTTTCTTTTTGAATCGGTAATGGGGAGAAAAAACTATTCTTCTTCGCCTTCTTCTTCCTTCTTGCCATGTTCGATGACTTCCGGTTCGGCAGCACCTTCGGCGCCTTCCACAACTTCCTCCACAATCGCTTCTTCTTTCACGGCTGAAACAACCACGACCAGGTCTTCAGGATTGGTCAGAAATTCAACGTTGGCAATGGCGGGAAGATCTTTCACATAAATCGCATCGCCAATTTCTTTGAGGGTTGATAGATCTACCGTGATAGATTCGGGCAAATCCTGGGGAAGACATTCCACCTCGATATGCTCGATTCCGGGGACAACCATGGCATCGTATTCCTTGAGGGCAGGTGATTCACCGGTCAGATTAATGCTGACGGCAGTGCGCAATTTTTCTTTCAATGAGACTGCCAGGAAATCGATGTGGATGATTTCGTTTTTGATGAAATCCTTCTGGATTTCTCTCACCAGCGTGGGTTGTTCTTTGCCAGCGAGATCGATGGTCAGGATGGTTGAGCTGGAGACCTTACCGAGCTTTGTGGTTGTTTCTTTACGGTCCAGAACGATGGGGGTGGATTCAATCCCTTTCCCGTAGATTACCGCCGGGAGTTTACCTTCACGCCTTAGAACTTTAACTTGCTTGCCGGTTAATTCTCTCTTTTCGGCCTTTAAAATAACTTTTTCCATATTATCCTTTCGCGCCTCTTGCCTTTTTCATCAAGGCTACCTTCGCTTTAAAATAGACACAGACGACGATTTTATCTATTTGCCGGTGTTTCGTCAAGATTGTAAATAATTTCAATAAATCGATTTAATACTGATCAATCTCAAGGCGACATTGTTCGCAGCGGGAAGACAAGGAGGATAATCGGCTGGCGGCATCGTTGAGCCGGTTTTCTTCAGCGCGGATGAATCGACTGTAAGGCTGAATGGTCGTATTGATATTTTCGATAATAACGTCCACCTGACGGCTGAATTCCTCCAGCATGCTTGCGGATAAACGACTGCGCAAATCGGCAAGGTTCCTGGAAAACTGGTTCTTGGTCTGTTTGCGCTTGGCCGGTAATATGAAGAAGCCTAAGGCAGCCGTCAGACCGGCCAGGAGGATGCCGGTCAAATCGGCAGAGGCGGTAGTCGCCATGGCGGTGATGATAGCCCCCAGACCTAAAGCGCTCACTTCAAGTGCCGCGGAGGTGGCGACAGCCGATTGCGCCTCTTCGGCGATCTGCGCAGCTTCGGCTTCTTTATCGAATGCTTCCACAATACGCTGCGCTTCGCGATTGATCGAGCTAATGATTTTCTGGCGTTCCAGGTTGATCTGCTGTGCGGCCGGATCATGCAAAACGCGATCCTGGTATTTTACGCTGCGCTCATTGATCTTGCGGGTAACGATTTGCCATTGTTTAATGTCTTCATCCACCAACCAGTCGATGGAATTGGTGACCTTCTTGTCAATCTCGCGCGCGAGGTCTTTTACCACCATCTGGCTGAATTCATTTTTAATACGATCCTTATTTAAAAGATCCATGACACGATTCAACCGGAAGGTGTTATCGAAAAATTCAAGACCGCGTTTTTCGTATTCGAGCAGGGCATTATCGATTTCGGCGTAGCGGAATTTGAAAGATCGCAAGGTATCTTCCCGGAAGAGAGAAATTTGCCCATTAATATCATCCAACAGTCCAATATCCTCACGGATCATCCCTTTCTGTTCCGCATTCAGCTTGGCATATTTTCTGGTCAGATTATCCAAAATTCCTAATGGGTTAAGCAATTTGAGTTTGAAACGATTGCGAGTATCCAGCGTCGTAAGGATGAAACTTTCAATTTCCTTCATTTGCGGTGATGATGATTTCGTTTCGGCCTTTATCCGCAATCCTTCTTTAGCGCTCACTATAAAGATATTCGGAACAATCCCCAGTAACTTGCCGGCATTGCTGCTGACAAATTCTTTCACCCTTTCCAAATCCTGTGTTTTTTCCACAATATCGCTTTTATTGATGATGATCACGATCTTCTTGCCCCAATCGCGGATACTCTCCAGGAATAACCTTTCGCTTTCCGTGAATGGGCGGTCTACCGAGGTTATAAACAATACCAAATCGGAACGGGGGATAAAATCGCTGGTCAATCGCTCGTGTTCACGCAGAATGGCATTGGTTCCGGGGGTATCCACAATGCTGATTTCTTCCAAAACGGGATTGGGGAGTTCAACCAACAGGTTCCCTTTATCGTCGCGCCGTATAGCCCGATGTTCATTGAAGCGTAAAATCGTGATATCCGCTGTGGTGGGCGTCACGCCGGTATCAAGGACAGATTCTCCCAGCAAGGCATTGATAAAGGCAGATTTGCCGGAATTGAATTCCCCCGCCACAACCAATAAAAAGAGATCGTCAATCTGAAAGAGCAAATCATCCAGCAATGCCAGGTCTTTGGATTCGCCACGGGCTTCAACAAGGAATTGTTTTTCCTGGATCAGGAGCGATTTGATTTGTTCTATTAATTTTTGGCGGGGCTTTTTAAGATTTTCCATGGTTTTCTTGCATTATATCATCCAGGTATTATCGAAATTATTTTACAGAAAAGTAAAAGAACGTAATTAACTTGCATTATAGATACTGTTGTTATATAGTTTCTATAGACCAAAAACAGAAAAGGAGGATCTAATGAAAGTCAGCAAGAAATGCATGATAGCTCTCGCAATATTGTTACTGGCAAGTCTCGTGTTAACTGCGTGCAAGCCTAAATGGGATGCAGAATTGGGAACGGAAGAGAACCCGATCATCTTCGTGGCAGTACCTTCCGGTGAAACCGAACGGGTGCTGGCCGGGTTCGATAAGATGGCTGATCTGCTGTATCAGTCCACCGGCCTTGTGATCAAACCCTTCGTGGCCACCAGTTACGCCAGCGCGATCGAAGCGCTTTGCCAGGATCCGCCAAAAGCTCACATGGCATCACTGGCAACTTTCTCATATATTCTTGCTTCCGAAAAGGGCTGCGCTGAGACCGCACTGGTTTCCACACGCTACGGCAGCGCATCTTATAATGGACAATTCATAGTCAGGGCTGACGATCCAGCGGACAGCATTGACGACCTGAAGGGATATACCTGGTGCGTATCAGAAGCGTTCAGCACCAGCGGCGTGGTGATCCCCAAGATCATGTTCCAGGGCGTAGGGATCAACCCGGATACTGACCTGGGTGAAATGGTAGAAGCCGGTTCGCATGAAGCGGCTGCGGCTGGCGTTTATAATGGCGACTGCCAATTCGCAACCACTTACGTTGACGCGCGCACCCGCATCGAGGAAGATTATCCTGACATCATGGAAAAGACTAAAGTTATCGCCATTGAACCGGATATCCCGAATGATGGTATTCAATTTGTCAAAGGTTTCCCCGCGGAAACCAAAGAGAAATTGGTCACTGCCATCCTGGACCTGTTCAACACCGAGGAAGGCCTGGCTGCCATGGATGAGGCCTATCAGTGGAGCGGCATGGAACGCCATGATGATACGTTCTATGATCCTTTCCGCCAGATCCTGGACGCAGCCGGAGTTTCAGCCGAGGACTTAGCCAAAGAATAACACCCGCGTAAATTTGGGTTCTGATTAGTTCAAACAAGAAGGGAAAGGCGGTTGAGCTGTCTTTCCCTTCTTTACAATTCGTCACGGGGGTAATGGTTTTCTGATTTTGTAAAAAGTCGGCTATTATATAATCTGATTAAACAGGATTTGAGGTAAAACGAATGCTCCAGGTAAGAAATCTAACCAAAATTTACGGCGATGGAACTGTAGCCCTGAAAAACGTCAGTTTTGAGGTGCCGGATGGCGAGTTTTTGGTCATTATCGGACTCTCCGGTTCAGGGAAGTCTACTTTGCTGCGATGTATCAACCGCTTGATTGACCCGACTGAGGGTGAGATCATCTGGAATGGGGTTGACTTATGCGCGTTGAAAGGGGAAGAATTACGTAAGGTGCGCCGGAAGATTGGCATGGTTTTCCAAAATTTCAATTTGGTCAAACGTTCTTCCGTATTCGCGAATGTCATGTCTGGACGCTTGGGCTATGCAGGTACACTCGCCAGCATGTTCGGCAAATTTGATCAATCCGACCTGGAAATGGGCCGCGGTGTGGTCGAACGATTGGGAATTAGCGACCAGATGCACAAACGAGCAGATGAATTGAGCGGCGGTCAACAGCAGCGGGTAGGTATCGCGCGAGCATTGATGCAGGAGCCCGAAATGATCCTGGCCGACGAACCGGTTGCCAGCCTGGATCCGGTGCTTGCGCACTCGATATTAAAGACATTGGAGAAATTAAATCAGGAAGACAAAATTACCGTTCTTTGCAGCTTGCATTATCTCGACCTGGTGCAGCGGTATGCCACCAGCGTGATCGGACTGCGGCTGGGAGAGATTGTCTATCAAGGCTCCAAAACAGATATCAGGAAAATGACAGACGAGCAATTCAAAGATGTTTATGGCGCTGAAGCCGAACGTATTGGCGCTTCAATTGAGGGCGGTTCATAGGAAAAAGAGGATTCGAAAATGCAAGCCAGAAAAACTGTGCAAAAAGAGCAGAAGAACAGCCTGGTGCCGCCGCTCATCGCGGCTATTGCGTCGTGTGTTGTTCCCGGATTGGGGCAGATGCTGGCAATCGCGGTTCACCGCGGCATCATTATTTTAATCAGCCTGGTTTCATCGATCGGACTATTAATTTGGCGAATATATGAAGCAGGGAAACGATATTCCGACTGGAAGACCATTATTCAAAAAGCTTACTATCTGAATCCATTTCTCTACGTCATTACCGCGCTGATTATCATTGGCTATATTCTGAATATAGTGGATGCTTATCAGCAAGCCAAACCGCAAAGATCCAAAGCCACCGGCATGATCTTTGTGATCTTGCTGGTATTCTTTTTTCAGGGTTGGGAGATTGGCGGCATCGATATGGGCAGCCTGTTTGCTGATGCGGACGAAGCAGTGCCGGCCTTAACCAGGGTGATGTGGCCCTGGGACAAAGCAATTTCACACCCTGAAGAATACCGAACGACCTACGTTGAGGTACAATCGCCCTGCACGGAAGAACCATACCCTTCAGGCGAGGTCAAAGAGGACGAACCTTACCTGATAGCTGATCCAACCTGCGGCGATCCCTCAGTGGTTGAGAAATCATTGGGCACCGAATTCCACCTGATTGGCCGCAATTTCATCCCCGGCAACACGATCGAAATATGGTGGAAAGATCCGATCAACAATGAGTTCCACCATCGCGTGGGCGGGGATTACCTGATCATAAAACCGGATGAAAATGGCAGTTTTGACGTGTCGGTAATCATGCCATATCGAACCATTCCGCCGGTGGCAGGGGAGGGGCCGAAAACCTGGCAAATCCAGGCGCGCCAACTGGTCAGCGTGGGCGGCGCTCAAGCCAGCCAGGAGTTGAAGCTGGCGGTCGAAAAAATGATCGAGACCATTTTTATTGGAATGATGGCAACCTTCTTTGGTATCATCCTGGCTATCCCAGTCAGCTTTATTGCTGCGCGCAACCTGATGTCGCATTCACCGTTAACCCTGGCGATCTATTACATCGTCCGCACCATCCTTAATATCATCCGCGCCATCGAGCCATTGATTTGGGCGATCATCGCCGTGATCGTGGTGGGATTAGGACCATTTGCGGGCATCCTGGCTTTGACGCTGCATTCGCTGGCTGCATTGGCCAAGATGTACTCTGAAGCAATCGAGAGCATCGATCCCGGGCCGATCGAGGCGGTGCAGGCAACCGGGGCGAACTGGTTCCAGGTGATCAGCTATGCCGTGATCCCCCAGATCATCCCGCCATTCGTGTCTTTCACGATTTACCGCTGGGACATCAATATTCGCATGTCCACAGTAATCGGGTTCGTGGGGGGAGGCGGCATCGGCTTCCTGCTGGCGCAATGGATACGGATTCTGGATTACAAGGCAGCCGGTATCGCGGTGTGGTTCATCGCGATCACGGTAGCCGTTCTCGATTTTGCCAGCGCTGAAATTCGCGAGCGTTTTGTGTAACAATCCTTTAAAATAAATCACTGAAAGGCCGGATGTTCAAAAATACCGGCCTTTATAAATGAACTGCGCATAGGTATAGTTTCTTGCGATTATACAATCCGCAAGCGGGCAGGGGAGAATTTATTTCTGAGTTAGGGATTGAGATTTCAACTTCCACAATTGGGCCAGTGAAAAACGAAGGCGTTTCCCTAATTCCTCATTCATTTTTGTGGTTACGTCATCATAATTGTAAAAAACTACAAAGGGGACTTCGTGTTTGTTGATGGTGATCAGCCCCTGGTTGCCATGGGCGATCTCGGAAAAATCACATTCGCGATATAAGAATTCCATTTTTTCATCCGGAAGGCTGTGTTCCAGGATGGATTCGGGATGCTGCGGGTTGAAACGTTTGCGGTTTTTTCGCAGTGATTCTTCCCAGGGGACATCTACATACATGATCGCAAGATTTTTCAGTATGGCGTCACTCAACAGCGAGAATGCGCGACGGTATCCGCCATGCTGTTTGCCGCGGGAAAATTCAATGATGGTCGTATATCCGCTCTCAATATCGCTATCTTTCAGGGATTTTGCGTACTCCAGATTGATCAATTGAATCAATAGATCCCAATAAATCTCATCTTTAAAATAACCATCCCGATCGGTGAACAGCCGCTCTTTCCCCATACTTTCCAGCAGATCGTCCTCCTCAAACCAGCGCCAGAGAAAAGGGAAATCGTCGATCACATTGATCTGCCCGATATGGTATTCTTTGCTGCGTACGGAATCCTCGATCTTATTGGCGAGATACTCGATGATCTCGCTCTTGCCGGCCGCAGGCCGGGCAACCAGCAAAACCAGCGGCAAAATGTCATTATTGCCCATATTTAACCTCCTTGTGAATCTTCAAACACTTCCCAGTAACCTCGATCGAGTTCATCGTCGGTAAGATGCGCGTAACGCTGCGTTACGGCAATATTTTTATGCCTGGCGAGGTTTTGCGCTAATTTCAAATTCCCGGTACTGGTCAGCACACGGGTTACAAAAAAGTGACGGAAGGAGTGGGGGGTGATGGTTCCCACTGCCTCAGGCCCCAAAATGGCTTCCACCCATTCAGCGACAATATTGCGCCCCGTAGTCGGCGTGATGGGTTTAATTTTCTCTCCAGCGCCTTTGTCATGGCGGGCAAACAATGGCAGGGCGCCCAAGGGTTTATGAGATTTGCCATCGAAGATGGAACGCGCCTGTATATAGTCTTTAATCGCTTTTTGCGAACGCCGGGAAAAACGAACCACAGCCTGGCGGTCGCCTTTGCCGATTACCATGGCTTTGCCTTCGTTCCAGTCCAGGTCGCCGCGGCGTAACCCGCAGGCTTCATGCACGCGCAATCCTGTATCAGCCAGGGTTATCAGGAAAGCTTTATCCCTTAATGCGCGTAGATAATCGTTTTCATCCTCCGACCTTTGGATTTGCATGTTCTCCAGATGGTCCAGGATTTTTTGAATGGCATTGGCAGGGAACTGCGGCAGCCTTTTGCCAGGTTTGCGCGTTCGCTGGCGGATCAATAATTTGACTTTGGAGAGGTTGATATCCGCTAATTCTTCCGCCACGAGGTATTCCAGGAATCCTTTTAGCGAAGTGATGTAGAGTTGCTCGGAAGTGGCTGCGTAGTCTTTTAAATCTGTCGCAAACCAGCTGATAACATCTTCCGTGATATTACTGACAGGATCCTGTTCTACGTTTAGCTGATGATCTTGCAACGTAATAGTAAAGTTTTTCATGGCAGTGGCGTACGCCAGCAGCGTCTTCTCGCTGCGCGCCAGCTTTACGGTGTTCAGGTAATCTTCAATCGCATCTTTGATGGTAGGCAACGTAACACTCATTCATACTATGCTTGTTATAATAGTACTTATCGAAAGCAATAATAGTATAGCACAAAGAACGCTCCTTTTGCAATCCCCTGCCCGGAATTCAAGGGTGAAATTTGATTCATTGTGTTAATGTATGCCAAATCAAACTCGCACTTAGTATAATGAGAAATATGATTTCTTATATTCATCAAGTCCCTCACCCCCCTGCCATCTTTCTATCATTCCAGACTCTTCGATTACGCAACCTATTTTCTGTAAATTCGAGTCAGAAATATCCACAGTTCTTTAACAATTGAATGATTTGCCTGCACAGTAACGCTTGCCGATCTGCCACTCCTCACTGATCTCCATGAGCAACGC